>CAWCOX010000008.1:0-377339 GCA_963797235.1 uncultured delta proteobacterium | reverse complement strand
GAGGAATAGATGATTAGGGGAGGTTTTGTATCTTAATTATCTGTTGCGCTCCGTAGTGTTATGGCCCTATCGATTAAACTCCTAACTGTATCGTTAAGATTCATAAACTCGAATTTCTGAATGAAGGCAATTGGCCCAATTGACACGAAAAGTTTGCCAAAAACCTCATCTGCAAAACTGCTTGAAACTACTAATACGTTCGTAAAATCGATAAATATTTTAGAATTGCCAGATAGAGCCGCAAGGTTTTGCAGCTTTTTATTTATTGGTTCCGCAGCCTTCCTGGATCCGAAAGACAATGCCTCATCCTTCATAGAGAACACCACTCGATTTCCCGAAGAGTCCTCAAACTTGGTCTCGATGAAACCAACAGGAAGATGCTTTCTGCCTCCGAACCTGAGGGCCTTCCCCAATAATCCAGGATTGGAATAATCGATGCTTGAAATTATCAACGTACCATTGAAAGGAATTGGCTCAGTTTTAATAAGAGTTGTTGCAGATTTTTTGTTGTGCTTCAGCCATATCCCCAATGTATTTCCATGAACCCCTCACGTAACGTGAAATATTTCATAAGCCCCAAACAGGCCGTTGCCCTGGTTAGACGATTTATCCCTGGTGTGGCCCTCTTTAATTGCAAAGTCGAGTGCTTCGGTGTCGGAAATTATATCAGGCATTGCTGTTCTAAGGCTATTTGGGATTCCGATTCCTGCATCGCATACCACATATTCAACACGCTTCTGATTTCTGCTAAAAATAGAAATCTGCACGAACCCACCGACATCAGAATGCGCATGATTGATAACGTTATCAGTAATTTCATTAAGTGACCATTCAATAGCAGCCAAGTCATCCTTTGTGGATCCCAGTTAATGAGCGAAGTATTTTGTCCAGGATACTATTTACTGCTGCGGTCTGCTCTTCTGGTTTGAAAAATTGTGTTATCGGGACTTGACTTAGTCCTCTAAAACTGGACTTTTCATATCTCACTGGATCGATCAGATAAGCCCAATTTGCATTTTTAAATAATCTCCCAAGGTTTTCTTTCTTCGGAAGGATAAGTTCAAATTCTTTAAATTCACAGCGAAATTTACAAACCTGAGAACATATTGCAACCATAGGGCCTGCAAAAGCTGCAGTGCAATTAGAGAAATCAAGTACTACATCTTGATACCCTCTTTTTTCTATCCGGTCATGTATTATGGCAAGAAGATGGTGGAAGTCCACTATCTCGAATGGACCAGCCAATACAATAACGTTTCCTTTTGGTTTTATCATGGTTAGTCCATCTTGCCCAAATGACTTTCGATTGTTGCCACCAGCCTTTTTACCAAGTAAAAATAACACAGGCTTTCCAGCCCTGTGTTGTTTAATATGAAAGAACCACCCTCATAAACCGCCTTTTTCCCACCTTTCAGCAGATACGATTTCCCGACGGCCAGCTCCAGGTTGGCATCAGTCACCTTTTCCCCGTCCACCTATACCCCCCCCTGGCTGATGAGGCGCCGGCCCTCGGAGGTGCCGGCGGCCAGGCCCGCCTCCACCATGACTTTGGGCAGCCACAGCTTTTCCCTCTCGGCCCTGACGGTTACCTCCTCGATCTCCTCCGGCAGCCCCTTCTCCCGGAAGATCTGGGCGAACTCCTGGGCCGCCTCCACGCGGCGTTCCGGCCGTGGTAGCGGGCCACGATTTCCAGCGCCAGATCTTCCTTCACCTGGCGGGGGTGCTTGCGCCCCGGGCCAGGTCTCTTGCAGGCCAGCCAAGTCCGCCGGGTTGATGTCCGTCAATAGCTCAAAATAACGCAGCATCAGGGCGTCGGAGATGGACATGATCTTGCCGAACATGACCCCGGCCGGCTCGTCGATGCCCACGTAGTTCCCCAGGGATTTGCTCATCTTCTGGACCCCGTCCAGCCCTTCCAGGAGCGGCAGGGTGATCACCACCTGGGGCGCCTGGCCGTATTCCCGCTGCAAATCCCGGCCCACCAGGAGGTTGAAGTTCTGGTCGGTGCCCCCCAACTCCACGTCGGCCTCCAGGGCCACGGAGTCATAGCCCTGGATCAGCGGATAGAGAAACTCGTGGATGCTGATGGGGGTCTGGGTGGTGTAGCGCTTATGAAAATCCTCCCGCTCCAGCATCCGGGCCACGGTATAGCGGGCCGCCAGCCGGATGAGGTCCTGGGCCTGCATGGGCTTCATCCAGCGGCTGTTGAAGTCGATGAGGGTCTTTTCCGGGTCCAGGATCTTGAAGATCTGGCGCTCGTAGGTGGCGGCGTTGGCCTTGACCTGTTCCTCCGTCAGCGGCGGCCGGGTCTCGCTCTTGCCCGAGGGGTCGCCGATGAGGCCGGTGAAATCGCCGATGAGAAAGATCACCTGATGGCCCAGGTCCTGGAAATGCTTGAGCTTCTGGATGAGCACCGTATGCCCCAGGTGCAGGTCCGGGGCGGTGGGATCGAACCCGGCCTTGACCCGGAGGGGCTTCCCCGTGGCCAGGGCCTTTTCCAGCCGCGCCTTCAACTCCTCTTCCCGGATGATATCGTGACAGCCCTGCTTGATCAGGGCCAGTTGTTCTTCCACAGGTCGCACTTGCTAAAGTTCTCCTTCCAAATTATTGCCGCAGGCAAATTCGGCCGACGCCGGTCCCGGTGACCTCGCCGATAATGGCCGCCTCCGTCACGCCCGCATCCTTAAGGCGGCTTCATCAAAATCTCCGCCATCCTTCGGCGCCACCGCGATGAACAAGCCCGCCGGAGGTCTGGGCGTCGCTCAGCAGATCCGCGGTTATCTGATCCACCCCGGGGTCGAGGGTCAGGTGGTTCTCGCAAAAGCGCCGGTTGGCGTGGCTGCCGGCCGGCACCAGGCCCATGCCGGCGTACTCCCGGGCCCAGGCCAGCACCGGCACCCGGGAGGCATAAATGGTCAGTTCGGCCTTAGAGGCCTTGGCCATTTCCAGCCGTGCCCCAGCAGGCCGAAGCCGGTGATGTCGGTGACCGCGTGCACCTCCAGGCCGTCCAGCGCTTCGGCCGCCTCCCGGTTGAGGGCGCTCATCACCCGGATGGCCGCGTCTTCGGCTTCCTTGGAGGCCAGCCGCCCCTTCAGGGCGGTGGCGATGATGCCGGTGCCCAGGGGCTTGGTGAGGATAAGCAGATCGCCGGGCCGGGCCCCGCCCTTGGTGAAGATGCGGTCGGGATGCACCACCCCGGTGACCGACAGGCCGTACTTCATCTCCGGATCATCGACACTGTGGCCGCCCACCAGCAGGGCCCCGGCCTCGTGCACCTTGTCCAAACCACCCCGGAGCACCGCCTTGATGACCTCGGGGCCGACGGTTTTCAAGGGAAAGCAGGCGATATTCAAGGCCATCAGGGGCCGGCCCCCCATGGCATAGATATCACTTAAGGCGTTCGCCGCGGCGATGGCGCCGAATTGATAGGGATCGTTGACGATGGGCGTGAAGAAATCCACCGTCTGGATCAGGGCCAGCTCCGGGGTGAGACGATAGACCCCGGCGTCGTCGGCGGCCTCCAGGCCCACCAACAAGTCAGGATGCGTCTTGAATGGCAGGCTTTTTAAGACGTCCTCCAGGACCCCCGGAGGTATCTTGGAGGCTCAGCCTGCGGCCCGCACCTGCTCTACCAGGGGTTTTTGTTGGTCTTCTGCCATTGGTCTCTCTCTGTATTTAAGTCCCCCTTTGAAAAAGGGGGATTTAGGGGGATTTTAAAAAGCTATTACAATACCCCCTGCCCCTTCCCCCCTATAGAAGAGAGGGGAAAAACATCGACTTTTATTCACCGCTGCTGGCGGTGTAGTAGCCGTTACTCTCCCGCACCCGGATGGGCGCCCCGAACATGGCCGACAGGTGCTGGGAGGTCAGCACCTCCCGCTTCCGGCCATCGAGCCGTGATACGGCCCTGGCTCAGCAAGATCACCCGGTCAATTTCCGGGAAGATCTCCTCCACCCGGTGAGTCACCAGGATGATGGTCTTGCCGTGCCGGGCGATATTCTGCAAGGTTTGCAGGAAGCGGCTCCGGGCCAGCAGGTCCAGCCCCGTGGTGGGCTCATCCAGGATCAAAGCCCGGGGCTCGGTCACCAGGGCCCGGGCGATCAGGATGCGCCGGATTTCGCCGGTGGACATGGTCTCGATGAAGGCCTCCGCCAGGTGGGCGGCTTCCAGCAAATCCAGGGAACGCCAGGCTTGCTCCCGCATGGCCCCGGTCACTTTATGGTGCCGGAAGATGCCGTAGCTGGCGAACCAGCCCGACAACACCGCGTCCAGGCCCCGGGTCCGTCCGGGGAGCGTCCGGTTCAGGAAGTGGGCTTGCAGGTCTGCGGATATGATACCCAGATGAGCCCGCAATTCAAAGACATTCCACAACTCTTGCCCGAATAATAACAGGGGCGGCGTGCCATCGTCGCTGGCCAGGGGATAATCCTCCCGGGTGATGAGCCGGATAAAGGAGGATTTGCCCGCGCCGTTTGGGCCCAGGATGGCGGTATGCTCGCCCTCCCGGATCTCCAGGGTCAGGCCGTCCAGGATGCGTTTGCCGTTCCTGACGACGCTGGCGTTATGCATTTTCAGCAAAGGCGGCCGGCCACGTCCTTTTCCATTAGGGCTTAAGTCTGTCTTTATCTCTCGTGACGTCATTTCTGTAATAATCGCGCTTTCAATTTGACCGTGTTTCGGCTGTTGCTTTGTTCTTAGCTGAAAGCTGACCGCTGAAAGCTGAAAGCTCTATTCAAACCCCAGCCAGCGCACCTCGCGCCCTTTGCGGGGCGGCGCCGGCGGTTCCTTGGCCGGGTAGCCGATGGGGGTTATGGCCAGGATTTGCTGGTCTTCTTTCCCCAGGAACTTCAGGATGTCGTCCTCCAGATAGTTGGCCCCGGCCATCCAGCAGGTGCCCAGGCCCTCGGCTGCGGCCGCCAGCAGCAGGTTCTGCATCAGGGCGGCGCCGCTCTGGATCATGGACCTGTTGGCGTATTCGTCCGCGGCCTTGAAGATGGTCACCGCCGCCACCACCGGGGCGCCACCCAGGTTCTTGAAGAACTGCATCACCTGTTTCTGGGCCTCTTCGGGGTAGTTGGCCTGCTTCAACCGGGGCATGAGGTATTTGACCGCCTGGCTGATCAGGGCCACAAAGTCATCCCGGACCTGGCCGGCCATGACGGTAATCGCCCAGCCCTGCAGATTGGCCCCCGAGGGCGCCCACATGGCCGCCTCGATGATCCGTTCCAGGCTTTTTCGGGGCGGCATCTCCGCCCGGTAGAACCGATGGCTGCGGCGCTGATGAATGGCGGCATAGACGTCCATGGCTCCTCCTTTAGCTCCCTGGTTGGCCTCAGCCAATCAACGATTTAAAGGAAATTTGACCTGACAGGGTTTGATGTACCGGACAGGATTTAGCGGCTTGCAGCAATTCCTGGCGCTGTTCGGCAGTGAGGTCCCCGCTCAGTTCGATGGCGTATGCGAAGACGGCCAATCCGGGAGAATCCCGCTGTACGGAGACTTCAGTGGTGATCCCGGCCAGGGGAATACGGTTATTGGCGGCGTAGATCCTTAGCCAGATGTTCAGGCAGCCGGCCAGGCCGGCCCCCAGGAATTCATGGGGCCCAAAGCCGGTCTCGCCGCCTCCTTTGGCCGCCGGACATCGCAAATGGCCTGGTGGCGGCCATTGGTAACCAGGGTGGCAAAATTACCTGCTTCATTGGAACATTTTATCATTTTCTGTTCTCCGGCCAATTACCCGATCGCCGGCCCGACGGCAGCGCCATGGCCTCTGCCTGGGATAGAAACCTGAGTGCCTTCCTGGTTCCAGACCTCGGTTCCGGCAGCACGGCAACCCAGTCCCCGGTAAACTCGGGCCTCGTCCGTCTTTTTCGCTTCTCGCAGCCCTGGGCATAGATGGCGCATTTGCGGGCCAGCACCTGCCGGGCCGCCCGGGCGTGGGAGCCCGGCAACTCGGGCTCCTGCAGCAGCTTCAGCAAGGCCCGGATGCGGTAGCGGTCCAGGCCCCATTGTCCGGAAAGCTGGTCGGCCTGGCCGCCCCGCTTGATGACCAGGGGCTCCGGCACCAGGCCGATTTCATAGCGCCAGCTCAGGCGCAGCCAGAGGTCGTAGTCTTCCGCCGCCGGGAGAATCTCGTCGAAGCCGCCGTGCTCCTCCAGGAGCCGCCGGTGCAGGATCACCGCCGACGGACTCACCATACAGCGCTCCAACGACTGAAAAAAAATCCGGCCGCCGATTTTCCGGTGGGTCTGCGGTTGCTTAAGCCGCACCCCGCGGCGCACCCAGGTCTCTTCCGTCTGGCACCACAGTTGCGCCGGGTGGGCCGAAAGATAAGCCATTTGGTGGGCCAGCTTCTCCGGCAGCCAGAGGTCGTCGGAGTCGAGAAAGGCCAGCCACTCTCCCCGGGCCGCGGCAATCCCGGCATTGCGCGCCGCCGAGACGCCGCCGCATTTCCCCCGGCGTAAGAGCCTGATCCGGGAGGCATAAGGGGCCAGGGCCTCCGGCGTGTCGTCGGTGGAGCCGTCGTCCACCACAATCAGCTCAAACTCGCGCCAGGTCTGCGCCAGCACCGAGGCCACCGCCGCTTTGCACCAGGGCCGCCCGGTTGTAAGTGGGGATGATGACGCTGACCGGAATTTGCGCCGACATAAAGAGAAGTTATCAAAAAATCAGGAAAATTCAATTCTTATTTCCCTCCTAATTTAATTAATTTTAATTTAAATTACCTCTTGCCTAAAGTAATATAAAGATAATCAAGGGCCGGAGGTAATTTCGGTTAAGCTCCTTAGCCCTGGTGACTGCGGAGGAGAGATGTGAGGAAATATCGTTTTTCCTGGAACCTCATCGGAGATCTGCAGTTGGGTCGCCCAAACCTGGGACCCTTTACCAGGGTTGAGGTTTATCGAATGATGCAATTCACCTTTCGGGATGTGATGGAGGAGGATCTCGGCACCGAGAAAACCGACCAGTTGTTTTACCGAGCCGGCAAGCTGGCAGGGGTTGCCTTCTACCACAGTACCTCGATCACCTTAAGGACTTCCATGAATTCATCAAGCATCTGCAACAGATGTTCAAAGATTTTGGGATGGGGGTCCTGCGCATGGAAAAGTTGGATATCGAGCACGGCTCCTTCATCCTGACCGTATCTGAAGATTTGGAATACTCCGGTCTACCGGAGCTTCACTATGAAATGTGCAAATACGACGAGGGGTTTATCGCCGGCCTGTTGGAGAGTTTTAGCGGCCTCCCCTTCCAGGTTAAAGAAGTTGATTGCTGATTATAGGCCGAAGTGGTTCGGGCGCCCCTTTATCGTTTGTCGCCCGTGGTCATCTATGTTAGTATATCTATGATAATTTATTTAGGATAAAATAGACGTGGCAGGAGTTCCCATGGTCCCCCGTTACGAACCCCGGCGCCTGGAAGCCAAGTGGCAGGAAATTTGGCAGGCGCAGCAGCTATATAACACCTTTGAGGACCCCGCTCGCCCCAAGTATTACGTCCTGGAGATGTTCCCCTACCCCTCCGGCCGCATCCACATGGGGCACGTGCGCAACTACACCATCGGCGACGTGGTGGCCCGCTACAAACGCATGCGGGGCTTCAACGTCCTGCATCCCATGGGCTGGGACGCCTTCGGCCTGCCGGCGGAAAACGCCGCCATGGCCCGGGGCCTGCACCCGGCCAAGTGGACCTACGACAACATCGCCTACATGCGCGGCCAGCTCCAGGCCCTGGGCTACAGCTACGACTGGCGCCGGGAACTGGCCACCTGCGATCCGGATTACTACCGCTGGGAGCAGCTGGTCTTCATCGAGATGTATCGACAGGGGGCTGGCCTACAAGAAGGAGGCCCCGGTCAACTGGTGCCCCAAGTGCGCCACGGTGCTGGCCAACGAGCAGGTGGAGGACGGTCTCTGCTGGCGCTGCGACTCGCCGGTGCACCTGAAGGAACTGGACCAGTGGTTCTTCAAGATCACCGCCTATGCCGAGGAACTGCTGGCCGACCTGGAGCTGCTCAAGGACTGGCCCGAACGGGTCCTTACCATGCAGCGCAACTGGATCGGCAAATCAACGGGGGCCGAGATTCTCTTTCCCCTGGCGGACGGCGGCGAGGCCGTTAAGGTCTTCACCACCCGGGCCGACACCCTGTTCGGCGCCACCTTCATGAGCCTGGCCCCGGAGCACCCGCTGGCCCTGGAACTGGCCCGCGGCACTGCCCAGGAAGCCGCAGTGCGCCGCTTCGTGGAATACTGGTCGGCCCAGAACCGCACCCGGGGCGCCCTGGAGGAGATCACCAAGGAGGGGGTCTTCACCGGGCGCTACTGCCTGAACCCGGTCACCGGCGGGCAGATGCCCATTTACGTGGCCAACTTTGTCCTCATGGGCTACGGCACCGGCGCGGTGATGGCAGTGCCGGCCCACGACCAGCGGGATTTCGAGTTCGCCCGGAAATACGGCCTGCCCATCCAGGTGGTGATTCAACCGCCGGACGCCGAGTTGCAGGCGGCAGCCCTGACCGCGGCCTATGAAGACGACGGCATCCTGGTGAATTCCGGGGATTTCTCCGGGATGACCAGCGCCCGGGCCAAGGAGGCCGTCGCCGATTACCTGGAGAACAAGGGCCAGGGGAAACCCGCCGTCAACTTCCGTCTGCGGGACTGGCTCATCTCCCGGCAACGCTATTGGGGCGCGCCCATCCCCATCATCTATTGCCAAAAATGCGGCATGGTGCCGGTGCCGGAAAAGGACCTGCCCGTGGTCCTGCCGCTGGACGTGCAGATCACCGGCGAGGGCGGCTCGCCCCTGGCGCAGCTGCCCAGCTTCTATGAGGTCGCCTGCCCCACCTGCGGCGGCCCGGCCCGCCGGGAAGTCGACACCATGGACACCTTCGTGGAGTCCTCCTGGTACTTCCTGCGCTACGCCTGCACCGATTACCGCGAGGGCGTCCTGGACCAGGCCCGGGTGGATTATTGGGCCCCGGTGGACCAGTACATCGGCGGCATCGAACACGCCGTGCTGCACCTGCTCTACGCCCGCTTCTTCACCAAGGTCCTGCGGGACCTGGGGCTGGTCAAGATCGACGAGCCCTTTCAGCGCCTCCTCACCCAGGGCATGGTCCTCAAAGACGGCGCCAAGATGGCCAAATCCAAGGGCAACGTGGTGGACCCGGAGTACCTCATTCAGGAATTACGGCACCGATACCGCGCGGCTCTTCATGCTCTTTGCCGCCCCGCCGGAAAGGGACCTGGAGTGGAGCGACCAGGGGGTGGCCGGCTCCAACCGTTTCCTGCACCGCCTCTGGAGCCTGGTGCACTCGCTGCTGCCGGATTTGCAAGGGGTTTCCGCCTACGCCGGCGAAGGCCGCGGCCTCTCGCCGGATTTGCAGGAATTCCGCCGCAAGGTCCACCTGACCATCAAAAAGGTCACCGACGACATCGAAGACTCCTTCCATTTCAACACCGCCATCGCCGCGGTGATGGAGCTGGTCAACAGCTTCTATCAAGCGGCCGAGAACCTGGAGCGGGACGCCGTCACCCGGAAAGTCTTTCGGGAGGCGGTGGAGAACATCCTCCTGCTGCTCAACCCCATGGTGCCCCACCTGGCCGAAGAGCTGTGGCAGGCCCTGGGACACGACCAATCCCTGCAACTCTGCTGCTGGCCGCAGGCCCAGGCCGAGGCCATGGAAGCCTGCGCCTTCACCCTGGTGATTCAGGTTAACGGCAAAGTGCGCAGCCGCCTGACCGCGCCGGTCTCGGCCACGGATGAAGAAATCAAAGAGATGGCCCTGACCGATCCGGCTGTCGAAAAATGGCTGCAGGGCCAATCCCCCAAACGGGTGGTGCTGGCCCGGCGCAAACTGATTAACATCGTCATTTGAAGGACCCCGACATGAAAATCCTGGGCCGTTGGTTCCTCCCGGCTTTGCTGTTGCTCCTGATGGGTTGCGGCTATCACCCCATGGGGTCCGAACCCATCGGGGGCCCGACCCGGAAAACCCTGGCCGTGCCGCTGTTTGCCAACCGCTCCACCGAGGTGGGGTTGGAGGCCGTCCTGGCCAACGCCCTGATCAACACCTTCGCCCAGACCCGGGCGGTCAAGGTGACGCCCTACGAGGAGGGCGCCGACCTGATCCTGGAAGGCAAGGTCCATTCCGTGGATAATACCTCGGTGGCCTATCAGGACGTCACCAACTCCACGGTGCGGCGGGTGACGGTGCGGGTGGAGCTGACCCTGAAAAAACAGGAGAGCGGCAAGGTCCTGTGGAAGGATACCCAGATCCTGCAGGAAGACTACGTGGTCGACCCCAACTACCACGCCGGCGAGGCCACCAAGGCCGAGGGCCTGCGCCGGGCCGCGGTCAACATGGCCCGCAAGGTCCTGGATAAGGTGTTGATGGTGATTTAGCGGTCAGCTCTCAGTAATAGATTCTGGAATGTTGCCTGCTGGCCAGCAACCTCTCTGCAACCGTAACCTTAGTGAAGGTTTTAAAGCTGATCGCTGAAAGCTGACAGCTAACTACCATGTCCCATCCCAATATCGAACGCCATCTCGAACGCCGGGCCGTCAAGCCCCTCTATGTCTTTTATGGGGATGAGGAGTTCCTCATGGACCGGGCCCTGGCGCGTTTGGAGGAAGGGCTCACGGATCAGTGGGGCGAGGCTCCCACCAAGGTCGTGCGAGAGGCTCAAGAAATAGAGTTGCCGGAGTTCCTGACCGAATCCCGGGTGGCCTCGCTCTGGGGCCCGGGACAGCTCCTGGTGCTGCGCCGGCTGGAGCTCAACGCCGCGGCCCTCCAGGCCGTCAACGGTTACTTGGACCATCCGGCGCCCCACGCCTGGGTGGTGCTCCTGGCCGAAGGGGCCAAGGCCAGGGACCTGGCGAAAAATCCGGTCTGGGCTCGGCTGCAAAAGGCCGAAGCGGCCCTCGGGTTTTACCGTCTGAAGGACGCGGAGCTTTTCCAGTGGCTGAATCAGGAGGCGAAGGGCCTGGGGAAGACCCTGGCCCTGGCCGCGGCCCAGCGCCTGGTGGAGATCGTCGGGGACAACCTGGCGGAGTTGAGCCAGGAACTGGAGAAGCTGGCCCTTTATGCCGGGGAAGAAAAGACCCTGGCCCCCAACCTGGTCAACCAGCTGGCCACCCACAGCCGTTCCTTCAACATCTTCGCCCTGGTCGAGGCCCTGGGGGAACCTTCGCCCCACAAGCGCCTCACGGCCCTGGGGCATCTGTTGGACTTGGGGGAGAAGGAGCCCAAGATTCTGGTGATGCTGGCCCGGCAACTGCGCCTGCTGATTAAATTTAAAGAAAAAGCTCCCGGTTTGTCCCCCTGGGACATGAAGAGATTGGCGCAGCAGGCCCCACGCTTCTCCGAGGCCGCCCTGCGCGCCCACCTGTTCCTGCTGCACCAGATCGATGTGCAGTTGAAGACCAGCGCCGGCTCGCCGCGGCTGTGGCTGGAGTGGGCCCTGCTGAAGATGGGACCGGGATGAAAAGATTTACCACTGAGACACGGAGAACACAGAGAGGCACAGAAAAATAATTCTCTGTGCCTTTAGTGTCTCTGCGGCGAGCTTTATTTAGGCGCTTTGCAGGGCCTGGACCTGCCGGGTGAGGCGGGAGATCTTCCGGGCGGCGGTGCGCCAGTGGAGGGTGCCCTTGCCGGCCACCTTGGCGATGGTGGGCACGGCCTTTTGCAGGGCGGTAGCCGCGGCCTCCACGTTCTTCAGGACCACCGCGGCGCGCACCTCGCGCACGGCGCGTTTCACCCGGGTCTTGCGGCTCTGGTTGCGCAGCCGCCGTTTTTCATTCTGTCGTGCCCGCTTCAGGGCGGAAATGTGTTTGGCCAATGTCGTCCTCCGTTAATTGCTCCCTACAATATCTATTCAAGAGCCGTTTTTGTCAAGCTTAGAGCCTGCCGGTTGCCCTCCGAAAAAGGCCTGAAAATACCAGACCCCGGAAGCCAGGGTGATAATCAGCGCCATCCAGAGCAGCACCATGCCCACTTGATGAAAGTTAAAAGAGCCGTAAGGGTAATGCAAAATCAAGCCGGTCAGGGCCGCCATTTGCAATAACGTTTTCGTCTTGCCCCAGCGGTCCGGGGCCAGGATGATGCCTTCGGCGGCGGCCAGGCCTCGCAAACCGGTGACCGCCAGTTCCCGGCCGATAATGAGAAAGGCCATCCAGGCCGGCGCCCGACCCAGGGGAATGAGCATAATTAGGGCCGCCGAGACCAGCAATTTGTCCGCCAGGGGGTCCAGGAATTTGCCGACCCGGCTCACGATCCGGTAGCGCCGGGCCAGAAAGCCGTCCAGAAAATCCGTGGCCCCGGCCAGCACAAAGCAGAGCCCCGCCAGTAAACTCGCCAGTTTTCCGGGAAACAGCAATAGGACCACCACCACCGGCACTGCGGCGATGCGCAGGCCGGTGAGCATATTGGGAGTGCTCCAAAGGTTGGTCTCTACCTGGTTCATATTTCAAGAAGCACAGGCGCTCCCGGGTGTACGGCCTTAGGCAAGGCGGACCCCTGGTTCGCCTCTACTTGCGGGATTTCTCCCAATCCTCCAAAAACTTTTTCAACCCGGAGTCCGTCAGGGGATGCTTCAGCAACTGCAGCAGCACGCCGTAAGGTATGGTGGCGATATCGGCTCCGGCCAGGGCGCCTTCCAGGACGTGGAGGGGAGAGCGCACCGAGGCCACGATGATTTCCGTGTCGAAGCCGTAATTTTCGAAGATGGTGATGATCTGCTCCACAATCTCCATGCCCCGGTGGTTGATATCGTCGAGGCGGCCGATGAAGGGGCTGACGTAAGCGGCGCCCGCCTTGGCGGCCAGCATGGCCTGGAGGGGCTGGAAAATCAGGGTGACGTTGACCTTGATGCCTTCCGCCGCCAGGACCCGGGTGGCCTTGAGGCCCGCCGCGGTCATGGGGATCTTGACCGCCACCCATTCGTGAATCTTGGCCAGATGGCGGGCTTCCGCCAGCATGCCCGCTTCGTCGGTGGCCGTCACTTCGGCGCTGACCGGACCCTGAACCAGTTCACAAATCTGGCGGATCAGCTCGGCAAATTCTTGGTCGGTCTTAATCCCGGCCTTGGCGCACAGGCTGGGATTCGTGGTCACCCCGTCCACCAGGCCCAGGCTGTGGGCCTCGCGAATCTCGTCCAAATTGGCAGTGTCGATAAAGAATTTCATAATGACCTCTCATCATACCATAAAAGTCAATTGCTGCCACTACGCCGGAACCGCTTTAAACAGCCTTCGGAGCAGAAAAAATAGACTTTTCCGTCTTTTTCCGCTTTTAGGGCCTCCTGGCGTGGAATGAAGGTCTGGCAGACCGGATCCTGGACCAGGACGTCCGGCTCCTGCCTTTTCGACGTGATGGGAGGCGTCTGGGGCCACAGGCCCAGGGATTGGGCCACTTTTCTGACCACCAGATAGATCAGGTAGCCGATAATTATTCCGCCAATTAAACGGGACATGATGCCGTTTCCTCAGATGCTAAAGGTTTGAGCGCCTCCCGGTCGGCCGGGTCCAACTCCGCCAGGAGTTGGGCGGCGCTGCGGTTAAGAACCGGGTGCCAGGCGTCCGGGGCGATCTCCGCCAGCGGCGCCAGGACAAAGACCCGCCGGTGCATCTCCGGGTGCGGCAGAACCAGCTCCGCAGTCTGCATAATTTCACCGTCATAGAGCAACAGGTCCAGGTCGATGACCCGGGGACCCCAGCGCTCGCCCCGCACCCGGCCCAGGATGGTTTCCAGACGGTGCAGGGCTCGCAGCAATTCTTCCGGGGTCAGCCGGGTGCGCACCTGGGCCACCGCGTTGACGTACCAGGGCTGCCCCTTTGGCCCCAGGGGCGGATTCAGATAAAAGCCGGAGACCTGGAGCACCTCGACTTCGTCCAGCGCCGCCAACCCCGCCAGGGCCCGGCGCAACTGCGCCGCCGGTTCGCCCAGGTTCGCCCCCAGGCCGATATAGGCCAGCACCGGTTTGGTCTCCGTGATGGCAGGATATCCCAGGGGCATGTTTTTAAAGAAAATCCTTCCCTATGATTTTAGTGGCACAGGCTTCCAGCCTGAGTCTATCACCGGCCAGAGGCCTGTGCCACTTAACTGCTAATTAACCGTCGGGCGCTTCCCCAAAGAGGCCAGCAGCGGCCCCAGGCCGGCGGCGATCTTCTGGGCCACCAGCCGGGAGCCCGCCGGGGTGTAATGCGCCACGTCGGACATGTACTCTTTTTCCTGGGGGATTTCCCGGGCCAGATCCACCACCAACACCTGGTTCTTGGCCCCCACCTCCAAAATGGTCCGGTTGAACCGGTCAAAGGCCCCCTTAAATTCCCCGATAAGTGATGCCCTGCTGCACCTCCAGGCCCTTCATCAGCCGGGCGATCAAGGGGTCGGGGTGCATCCTTTAGCCGGCTGGGCATGGTCATGAGGACCGGGGTAATTCCCCGGGCCCGGCAGATATTGATGAAGGTCTGGAGATTCAGGGTGAATTCGGGCACCAACCGGTCTTGATTGACCTCGATTTTCCGGCCCCGGACCTGCTTAAACTCATCTTTTTTGAATTTGCTCTCCGTTTGCACCAGCCGATGTATGACGCCGTAGAGGTTGGGAATCACCAGGTCCCGGGCCAAATGGAAGGTATCCTCCAGATCCTTGCCCACCGTTTTCCAGCAGGGTTGTTTCACCACCAGGGGCGAGCGCGTCGGGTGGTCGTTCCAGTAAGTCTTTTCATAGAGCAGGATGGCTCAGGTCGTTGATATTGTCCATCATGACTGACGATATCGGGCTTGAGAGGCACCACCTTATTCAGGCAAGATATTGAGGGAGTGCAGCGAATCGTTGCCGCTTTTGGCGGCATTGTAGGAATTCACCTTGAGCCCGGTCTCTTCCTCCAGCAAGTGGCCGGCCAGATAAGGGAACCGGTTATTTTCGTCGTCATAGATGCATTCGGTGGTGGAGCCCCCTAAAAAGGCCAGCACCAGGTCCGGGTGCTCATGCACTTTGGACGGCATGATGAAGCCGTGGTCATCCACCCGGATGAGGTAATCCCGCCGGACCAGGGTGTCCGACACGGTCAGGGCCTCTTTGGGAGGCAGCAGGATGTCGGAGTAACCCGGGGGGAATTCCCGCAGGTCGATATAGCGTTTCACCCCCTGGGGATGCCGCAGGTTGCCGGCCTTCCAGGCCAGGATCTTTTCCGTCGCCAGGGTCAAGGTGCAGACCACCAAAAATACCAGGAGGAAAATGATCTTTTTCGGATGACGCTCAAACCAGTTTTTGCCGGTACGGTCGCTGCTCATGGGATGCGCAATTCTTTTAGTGGCCCAGGCCGCCGGCCGGTGTAGAACCGGGCTGGAAGGCTGCGCCGAATCATGCCAGAATGGCGGCCACGGGCCGCCCTATTTTTTGCTTGGAATTAAGAGGTGGAAACGCCGCCACTCCGGCCTTTTGAGCCGGCGAGGGCGTCGGCTCTACCCGGTGACCTCCCAAAATCCTCAGCCAATCTTTTTCAGCCGCGCCAGGGCTTCTTCCAGGCGCGCCTTGGGCACGGTCAGGGCCAGGCGCACGTAACCTTCGCCGGGCTCGCCCAGGCCATGCCCCGGGATGGTGACGATGCCGGCCTGCTCCAGCAGGTGGGTGGTGAAACCCATGGAGGTCATCCCTGGGGGCACCGGCAGCCAGACGTAGAAGGTAGCCCGGGGAGGGATGACGTCATAGCCCAGCTTTTGCAGGCCGCCCACCAGGAGGTCCCGGCGTTCCTGCAAAATGGCGCAGTTTTCCCGGACGCAGCTCTGATCCGAATCGAGGGCGGCGATGCCCGCCATCTGAATGGCGTCGAAGGCCCCGGAGTCGATATTGCTCTTGATCTTGCCCAGGGCCGCCAGGACGTCGGCGTTGCCCACCGCCATGCCCAGGCGCCAGCCGGTCATGTTGTAGGTCTTGGAGAGCGAATGGAACTCGATGCCGATCTCCTTGGCCCCCGGCACCTCCAGAAAACTGGGCGGCTGATAACCGTCGTAGGCCAATTCGGTGTAAGCCGCGTCATGCACCGCGATGATTTCGTGCTCCCGGCAAAAATCCACTACCTTGGCAAAGAAATCCTTGTCCGCCACCGCCGCGGTGGGGTTGTTGGGGTAATTGAAAAAGAACAGCTTGGCGTCCCGGGCGGTCAGGGGATCGATATCATGCAAATCCGGCAAAAAGGCATTTTCCCGCCGCAGGGGTACAAAATGGCAGAAGCCGCCGGCGAACAGGGTGCCCATCTGGTAGACCGGATAGCCCGGCGTGGTCATCAGGTTGATGTCCTCGGGGTCGTTGATCCCCAGGGGCAGGTGGGCGATGCCCTCTTTGGAGCCGATGAGGGTGAGGACTTCGCGGCCCGGGTCCAGTTCCACTCCGAAGCGTTTTTGATACCAGCGGGCCACCGCCTCCCGGAAGAGATTCAGGCCGGAGTAGGCCGGGTAGTGGTGGGTAGCGGAGTCCTGCACCACTTCCAGCATCTTGTCCACGATGAAGCCGGGGGTGGGCAGATCCGGGTCGCCCACGCCCAAGTCGATGATATCGACCCCCTTGGCCTTGACCTCAGCCTTCTTTTCGTCAATCGCCTTGAAGAGATAAGGCGGAATCAGGCTCAGACGGGCCGCGGGTTTGAAAAAATCTGCCATCTATTCTACCTTATCCTGCAAATTTTCGGTGCTCCGAACATACTCTATCCTTAACCAGGTAAAAAACCGCAAATGGGCGGTTAAAGTCCCCCTTTGAAAAAGGGGGATTTAGGGGGATTTAAGGAGGCTAATTAAATCCCCCAGCCCACCCTTTTGCAAAAGTGGGTAAAAATACTGGGGTTTTTAAATATGCTATCAATGATGATATATCACACTAATCGATTTCTTAAGGTCCCGATGCCCTCCACCCTGATCTCCACCACGTCGCCGGGCCGCATGGGGCCGATACCCGAGGGCGTGCCGGTGGCGATGACGTCGCCCGGCAGCAGGGTCATGATCCGGGAGATGAAGGCGACCAGGTGAGCCACCCCGAAGACCATATTGCCGGTGTTGCCGTGTTGCCGGCGCTCACCGTTCAGGTAGCATTCCACTGTGAGCTTATCCGGATCGGCAATCTCCGTCTCGATCCAGGGCCCCAGCGGCGCAAAGGTATCGAAGCTCTTGGAGCGGGTGAACTGGCCGTCCTTTTTTTGCAAATCCCGGGCGGTGACGTCGTTGATGCAGGTGTAGCCCAGGACGTAGTCCCGGAAGTCCGCTGCCTTGACGTTCCGGGCGGTCTTGCCGATGACCACCGCCAGTTCCGCCTCGTAGTCCACCCGGCGGCTCATCTCGGGATAGACAATGTCTTCGTCCGGGCCGATCACCGCGGTGCTGGGTTTCAGGAAGATCAGGGGTTCTTCGGGAAGCGGGTGCCCGAATTCGGCGGCGTGATCCCGGTAATTCAAGCCTATGGCCACGATCTTGGAAGGCTCGCAGGGCGCCAGCAGCGTTACCTCCGGCAGCGACACCACCTCCCCGGTGGTATTTGCCAGGCCGCCGTCATAGGGCGTGCCCCACAAGACCTCAATTTTTTCGCCTGCCAGGAGGCCATACCCCGCCCGGCCCTGCATTTCAAAGCGGACGATGCGCATTTTATCTCAGCCCTATTTGTTCCCCCCTTTGAAAAAGGGGGGTTAGGGGGGATTTCACACCATCTCAAAATCCCCCTAAATCCCCCTTTTTCAAAGGGGAACTTAAAATACAAATTGCGGCGGCCGCAGGCCGCCCTATAAACTGCTCACAACTTGCTGCTCATTGCTCACTTCAACCCCAGCACATCCTGCATGTCATAGCAGGCCGGCGGCTGCGTCACCACCCATTGGGCCGCCCGCACCGCGCCTTTGGCAAAATTGTCCCGGCTGTGGGCCCGGTGGATAATCTCCAGGCGCTCGCCGATGCCGCCGAAGAGCACGGTGTGTTCGCCGACGATATCCCCGGCCCGCACCGTCTGGAGGCCGATCTCCTTATCGGTGCGCTGGCCGATGATGCCGTGGCGGGCGTAGACCCCGACTTCTTCCAGGTTCCGGTCCAGGGCGTGGGCGATGACCTGGGCCAGTTTCAGGGCGGTGCCGCTGGGCGCGTCCTTTTTCAGGCGGTGGTGGGCCTCGACGATCTCCACGTCATAGCCTTCGCGAGAGCACCTTGGCGATGTCGGCCACCACCTTGAACATCAAGTTTACCCCGACGCTCATGTTGGGGGCGAAGACCAGGCGGGTCCGGGCTCCCAGGGCGTGGATCTCGGCGATCTGCCCCGGCGAAAAACCCGTAGTGCCCAGGACCATGGCCTTATTAGCGGCTGCCACTTCATGCAGATGGCCGAGCGAGGGCTCGGGATGGGTGAACTCGATGACCACGTCACCCTGCGCCAGGACCTCGGCCAGGGTGCCGGCCACCTTGAGGCCCTTGGCCGGCAGGCCCACCACCTCACCGATATCCTTGCCCACCGCGGCATGATCCGGGCGCTCGAAGGCCCCGGCCAACTCTATCCCCTCCGCCGCCTCGATCATGTGAATGATCCGGCCGCCCATGCGCCCCGCCGGGCCGGAAACGATGGCCTTGATCATGAGGTCCTCCATCGTTGTAGGGGCGGACCTATGTGTCCGCCCTGATAGGGCGCACCCGCAGGTGCGCCCCTACAACGCATATCACTTAATCGAGCCCGTACTTCTGCATCACGTTACGCAGCTTGTTGGTGTTGGCGTCGGACATGGACCACAGCGGCTGCCGCACCTCGCCGCTGATCTTCCCCATCAGCTTCAGGGCCGTCTTGACCGGGACCGGGTTGGTCTCGTAGAACATGGCCTCTATCAGGGGCCACATCTTGTAGTGCAGTTTCCGGGCGCCTTCCAGGTCGCCTTTGAAAAACGCCGCGCACATGCCCGCCATATCGCCCGGCACCACGTTGGAGATCACCGAAATCACCCCCATGGCCGCCCACGCACAGCAGCGGGAAAGTGGTGAAGTCGTCGCCGGAGAGCACGGTGATCTTATCGCCGCAGAGTTCCAGGGTCTTGGCGCCCTGCTTCAGGTCCCCGGTGGCGTCCTTGAGGCCGACGATGTTGGGGAGCTCCGCCAGCCGGGCCATGGTTTCCGGCAGCAGGTTGACGCTGGTGCGCCCCGGCACGTTATAGACCACAATGGGAATCTTGGTCTGGGACGCCATGGTTTTAAAGTGCTGATAAAGCCCTTCCTGGCTCGGTTTGTTGTAGTAAGGAGTGATCAACAGGGCATAATCCGCCCCGGCCGCCTGGGCGTGCTTGGTCAGGTCCAGGGACTCGGCGGTATTGTTGGAGCCCGCGCCCGCGATCACCGGCACGCGTTTTTTCACCTGGTCGAGACAGATCTCCACCACCCGCTTATGCTCGGCATGGGACAGGGTGGGGGATTCGCCGGTGGTGCCGCAAGGCACGATGCCGTTAATGCCTCCCTGGATCTGGAACTCGACGAGTTCCCGATAGGCCGCTTCATCCAACTGGCCGTTCTTGAAGGGAGTGACGATGGCGGTGATGGCTCCCTTGAGCATGATACTACCTCCTTACTTGAGTTCCTCCACCCAGAGTTCGCCCTGATAGACCACCAGGGCGTCGCCCTCCAGGTAGACCGCGCTGCAAGCCCCGGCCTGGGGCTCGAAGTACACGTTGAGAATCTCGCCGCCCCGCGTCTGCACGGCCACCGGCGAGGTAAGCTTGCCCAGGCAGGCGCCCACCAGGGCGGCGGCCACCGAGCCGGTGCCGCAAGCCAGGGTTTCATCCTCCACACCGCGCTCGTAGGTGCGGATGGCGAGAGCCTGGGGTCCGGTAAAGCTGACAAAATTGACGTTGGTCCCGGCCGGCTGAAACATCGGGTGAAAGCGGAGCAGCCGGCCCCATTCGGTCACCGGCGCGGCCTCCAAATCCTCCACCGGCACCACCAGGTGGGGCACGCCCACCCGCACGAAATGGCCGGTAACGTTAATCTCATCCAGGGGGATGGTCTGATGCAGCTTAAAATCCCCTACCCCGGCCATGGCCAATTTCACCCGGCGGCCCTTGACCTCGGCGTGGATAATGCCCGCCAGGGTCTCGAACGCAAGATTCTCCGGGGCGAGGCCCTGCATGACCGCCAACCGGGCGGCGCAACGGCCGCCGTTGCCGCACATCTCCGGCTCGGAGCCGTCGGCGTTGTAAAAGCGCCAGCGAAAATCCGCCTGATCCGAGCCTTCGAGGAGGATCAAACCGTCGGCCCCGATGCCCACCTGGCGGTGGCAGACCCGCCGGGCAAACCCGGGCTGCTCGGCCTCCGGGATCAAGCGCTCCCGGTGGTCGATGAGCACGAAGTCGTTGCCCCCGCCGTGCATTTTGTAAAATGGAATATGCATATGAAATAATTAATGATTCACCACAGAGACACAGAGGGCACAGAGAATTTTTCCTCTGTGTTCTCTCTGTGCTCTCTGTGCCTCTGTGGTGAAAATTTTTATCTCAAAAACTCCGGAATCGACTCCCCCCAGGTAAGTTGGCGGTAAGTCTCCCGTTTTCTGATAACATAAAATTCATCGTCCTGCACCAAGATTTCCGCCACCCGGGGCCGGGCGTTGTAATTGGAGCTCATGGAGAAGCCGTAGGCCCCGGCGCTCATCACCGCCACCAGCTCCCCCGGTTGGAAGGCCAGCATCTCCCGGTCCTTGGCCAGAAAATCCCCGGACTCGCAGATGGGCCCCACCAGGGAGGCGGTCACCAGGGGCCGGGGCCGCTGCACCACCGGGCAGACCCCATGATACGAGCCGTAGAGGCTGGGACGGGCCAGGTCGTTCATGCCCGCGTCCGCGATGATGAAATGTTTGGCCTCGCTCTCCTTGGTATAAAGGACCTTGGTCACCAGGATGCCGGCGTTGCCCACCAGCACCCGGCCCGGCTCCAGGATCAGGGTGACCTCCAGCTCCTGCAGGTGCTTCATCAGCTCGCTCCCATACTCCCGCGGGTGCGGCGGCTCTTCCTGATCGTATTGGATGCCCAGGCCGCCGCCCAGGTCCAGGTAGCGGATGCCGATGCCCTGCTCCTGCAAGCGCCGGATCAGCTCCTTCAGGCGCTCCAGGGCCTCCACGAAAGGCGCCACCTCGGTGATCTGGGAGCCGATGTGGCAGGCTACCCCCACCACCTCCAGGTTCGGCAGCTCCTGGGCCCGGCGGTAGTCCGCCAGGGCCTCTTCGAGATTGATGCCGAACTTGTTCTTCTTGAGCCCGGTGGAGATGTACGGGTGGGTCCGGGCGTCGATGTCCGGGTTGATCCGCAGGGACACCGGGGCCTTCAGGTGCAGGCGGCCGGCGATCCGGTTGATCTCTTCCATCTCCTGGGAGGATTCCAGGTTGAAGCACAGGATGCCGGCCTTCAGGGCCGCCCGGATTTCCTCGGGCCTTTTGCCCACCCCGGAGTAGACGATCTTCCCCGGGTCCACCCCGGCCGCCAGGGCCCGGTGGAGTTCACCCCCGGAAACGATGTCGGCCCCGGCCCCCAGCCTGGCGAAGAGCCGCAGGATGGCCAGGTTGGCGTTGGCCTTCACCGCGAAGCAGACCAGGTGGGGAAAGCCGTGGAACGCGGCCTCGAAGACCCGCAAGTGGTGCTCCAGGGTGGCGGTGCTGTATAGATAAAAGGGCGTCCCGACCCGGGCCGCAATGCGGCGCACCGGGACGTTTTCACAATAGAGTTCGCCTGCTTGGTAGTTGAAATGGTGCATTAGTTCAGACCTTTAGACAAATATTTCACCACCAGAGACACAAGTACACCAGAAGCACCAAGGAATCTTATCCAAGGGTCTCACTCTTGGGAAAGATTCCTTTCTTGGTGCATCTTAGTGTCCTGTGCCCTTGGTGGTTGATTTTATTAATTCGTGCCCCTAATATGTTATCGCCGCCTCCTCCGACGGCAGGCTCTCGTTGGCCCGGGGGCTGTTGTCCACCGCGGTCACCGAGTAATAATAGGTCCGGCCCCGCTGCACCCGGGAATCCACGAAATACGGCTTGGTCAGCAACTGCGTGGTCAGGAGGGCGGGCCCTGCCTCGCCCGGCCCCCGCCGGTAGACCCGGTAGCCCGCCAGGTCCCGGGCCGGACTGGGCTCCCAATGCAGCTCCACCCCCTGGTCGGCGGCCACGGCCAGCAGGCCCAACAGCGGCGGCGGCGGCGTCAGCTTCACCGGCTTGGCCGTCCGTAAGGGCGAATCCAGGCTGGCCAGCAGCTCACCCCCCAGACGGCGGACCGCCTGGACCTTGTAAGTATATTCCACCTCGTTCAACACCGCCACATCCTGGTAAGTCGTCTGGGTTACCGGCTCGGGCCTGAGTTTAATCCAGGCGCTTTCGCCGGAGCGGCGCCAGACGAGATAACCCGCCGGGTCCCGCAGCGGCGAGCCGTTGCTGAGCTGGGTCACCGGCGGCCAGCTTAACACCGCCACCTTGTCTCCAGCCACCGCCTTGAGGTCTTTAGGCGCCCGGGGCAGCCAGCCCCAGACGTGGTTCAGGGTGGGAGACCAGCCCCCCAGGTAGCCGTCCTGGTCATAGGCCGCCACCCGGTAATAATAGCGGTGGTCCGGCGCCAGCTCCCGGTCCTGGAAGAGCAGGGCCTCACCATGCACCTCACCCTTCTGGGGATAGGCCAGGTCGATGTCGGCATAGAGCACGAAACTGGTGGATGGGCAGGGGGTTTCCGCCGACACCCCGCTGACTTCGGCCCGGTAGACCCGGCAGCCCTGCACCTGGGTCAAGGGCTGCCCCAGCAGGTTGACCCGGGGCAGGAGCCAGCTCAAGACCAGCGAGTCGCCTTCCTGGGAGAGCTGAAACTGCCGCACCGGCGCCGGCAGGACCTGGTCCGGCGGCAGCGGCATCATCTTCTTGCCGCAGGCGGCAGCCAGGATGACGAGGGCTATGGCCAGGAAAAGAAGGAAAGCCCTGGTTTTCAGCTTTCGGTTTTCAGTTTTCGGTTGACCGTTATCCAGAAATCCACCCTTCCCCCCTTTTTCAAAGGGGGGGTTAAAAGTCCCCCTTTGAAAAAGGGGGATTTAGGGGGATTTGCATTTTTCATGGCAAAGCCAAAAAACCCGGAAGCTGAGAAAATCAACTGGTGACGCCAGGACCCACACCCCGGTCCCCGGTCTCCGGTCCCCCGTCCCTGGTCACATCTTCTGTTCATACGGATTCAGTCCCAGTTCCGCTTCGGCCCGTTCCAGGGCCTCGGTCACCCGCTCCGGCGCCGTGCCGCCGGGGGAGCGCCGCCGGGCCACGGAGTTCTCGATCTTTAGCCAGTCAAATAAATCGGCCTGGGCCAGAGGGGCGAATTGGTGAATTTCGTCCAGGCTTAACTCCCAGAGCTCTTTGCCCTTGGATTCGGCGTGGCGCACGGTCAGGCCTACCTGCTCGTGGGCGCGTGCGGAAGGGCACCCCCTTGGTGACCAGGTAGTCCGCCATATCGGTGGCGGTGAGGAAACCGCCGTGCAGCGCCGCGGCCATCCGCTCCGGCCGCACTTCCAATTGAGCCAGCAGACCGGCCATGAGCGTCACCGCGGCCTTGACCGTATCCACCGTGTCGAACAGCGGCTCCTTATCCTCCTGGAGGTCCCGGTTGTAGGCCAAAGCCAGGCCCTTGACGGTCATCAACAGGCCCATCAGATGCCCGGCCACCCGGCCGCACTTACCCCGGATGAGCTCCGGCACGTCCGGATTTTTCTTCTGGGGCATGATGGAGGAGCCGGTGGCGTAGGCGTCCGGCAGCACCACGAAACCGAACTCCCCCGAGGACCAGAGGATGAGTTCCTCCGAGAGGCGGCTCAGATGCACCATGATAATCGAGGCGTGGGCGAGAAATTCCAGCAAAAAATCCCGGTCGCTCACCGCGTCCAGACTGTTGCGAAAGACCTCCGGGAAACCCAGTTGGTCGGCGGTGAACTGCGGGTCGATGGGGAAGGTGGTCCCGGCCAGGGCCGCGGCCCCCAGAGGTGAAACCTTGATGCGGGCCAGGGATTCGCCCAGGCGCAGGAGGTCGCGCCGCCACATCTCGTCGTAGGCCAGGAAATGATGGGCCAACAGGATGGGTTGAGCCCGCTGCAGGTGGGTGTAGCCCGGCAGGATGGTCTCGAGATGATGGCGGGCCAGCCTGCACCGCGGCCCGGCGCAGTTCGGTCAAGGCCTCGATCAGGGCCTCCACTTCGCCGGCCAGATAGAGGCGCACGTCCAGGGCCACCTGGTCGTTGCGGCTGCGCGCCGTATGCAGCTTGCCTCCCACCTCGCCCACCTTGGCGGTGAGCCGGGTCTCGATGGCCATGTGGATATCTTCCAGGGCCGGGTCGAAGTCGAACTGCCCGGCCTCGATCTCGGCCTGGATTTCGGTGAGGCCCCGGACGAGCTCGTCGGCCTCCGCCGCGCTGATGATCCCCTGGCGGCCCAACATCCGGGCATGGGCCATGGAGCCGGCAATATCCTGGCGATAGAGGCGCTGATCGAAGCTCAGGGAGGTGGTAAAGTCCTCCACCGTCTTCTCGGTCTCCCCGGCGAACCGCCCGCCCCAGGGTTTTTGCGCCATGATGCCCACTCCTTTAATCTGAAAAAATCTGAAAAAATCTAAAAGGTAGCGCCGGCGCCCTCGCCGGTGCCCTGAACCGCCGAGGGCGGCGGTTCTCCAGGTTCTTTTTCAGTCATCCGTCTTCAAGGTTTGAAGGCTTCCAACTGATAACTCAGATGTTCGGCAGTTTTGGACTTGTCTTTATTCACCCGGGTGATCGTCGCCATACTCTTCACCAAGCCAACCTCAGGAGCATACCACTCATAAGCCTCTAAGGATATGGGGGCGCCCTCTTTGCTCCCCACGTGCTTAATCTTGACGCAGTCCTTATAGGTGCCGGCCGGAACCGTGACGCTATCGGTAATGCTTTCCACCGTCAGGCTAATGGTCAGCTCATCTTCGCCCAGCTTGCTCGCCATCTCCCAGGTGGTGCCGATGGCGACCGGATCCCTCAGGGAATAGGCCTTGGGTTTGGTGAGCACGGGCTCGGCATTTTCATCCTTCTGCTCCCCGTAGCGGTAGATACCCATGCTATCCGTGGCCATCAGAGAATATTTAACCGCGCCGCCCATATCCCATTTCCTGGGAGTCACGGTGACGCCGCCCATCTCCTTGGCCGGCAGGTTGGTGATCACTATCTTGCCGTTGTCGATCTTCTCGGAAGTCACCGTATAGGTCCAGGTCAATCCCGGTTTGAGCGGATAATATCTGCTGGCGGGTTCGCTGCCGTACAGATTATTTACCGGCAGCAACGGCAATAAAATCAAAATGGCGACGATCAGTCTGGTTTTCATGGCCTTTCCTTTGCGGTCAGAGACTCAGGGCTCCGGCGGACTCTTGGGGGGCCGCCGCCCCGGGGTGGATAAAGTGCGCCGGAGGTATTGGACCAGCACCACGATGGGATGACGCCCATGTTCCCGGCGGCGGCAAAGCTGCCCGCAGGCCTCGCAGCTGACCACGGGCGCCTCGCTTTCGTTTCGCAGCTTTTGAAAATGGCCGCAGTGGGCGCAGCGCACCACCGGGCGATAGTCGATCCAGCCGATCTCCTTCCAGAACCGCCAGGTGCCGTATTTCCAGCGGTACAAGATCACGGTATAGAGGCAGCTCAAACCGACGAGATGGACCGTGGAAATCCAAAAGGCCCGCCAGGAGATGAGCACCGTGACGCCCATGACCATGAGGAGCCGGGAGGCCAGGCGCCAGGATTTCTTCCAGATGGCGGCGTCCGCCAGGGTCCAGGGCAGGCGCACCCCGACCCAGAGGTTGCGGCCGGGCCGCCAGAAAAGCATCAGCAGCCCCAGCCCCCAGCAGACTCCCGAGACCAGATAACGCGAGTAGGGCAGGAATCACCGCCTCCCTTGTTTGTAGGGGCGGACCTGTGTGTCCGCCCTGCTTGTGTTCGCCCTGAAGCGGTGGGCGAACACAAGATTCGCCCCTACTTCCCCTCCAGCTTCGCCCGAATCTTCAGGCGCAGGGCGTTCAGGCGGATGAAGCCGGTGGCGTCCGCCTGCTGGTAGTCGCCGCCGGCCTCGAAGGTCACCAGGTCGGGGCGGTACAGGGACTTGGGGGCCTTGCGCCCCACCACCGTGACGTTGCCCTTATAGAGCTTCAGCCGGGCGGTGCCGGTCACCGGTTTTTGGGCCTCGTCGATGAGCTTTTGCAGGGCCTCCCGCTCCGGGGCGAACCAGTAGCCGTTGTAGACCAGTTCGGCGTAGCGGGGGCTGAGGCTGTCCCTCAGGTGCATCACCTCCCGGTCCAGGGTGATGGACTCCACCGCCCGATGCGCCGCCCGCAGGATAGTGCCGCCCGGAGTTTCGTACACCCCCCGGGATTTCAGGCCGACGTAGCGGTTTTCCACCAGGTCCACCCGGCCGACGCCGTGCTCGCCGCCGATTTCGTTCAGCACGGCCAAAAGGTTGGCCGGGCTGAGGCGCTGGCCGTCCACCTCCACCGGGTCGCCCTGCTCATAGTGGATCTCCAGGTAGTGCGGCTTGTCCGGGGCCTCCTGGGGCGATTTGGTCAGGATGAACATCTCCGCCGGCGGCTCGGCCCAGGGGTCCTCCAGGATGCCGCCCTCGAAGCTGATGTGCAGCAGATTGGCGTCGCTGGAGTAGGGCTTCTCCTTGGTCACCGGCACCGGGATGCCGTGCTTCTTGGCGTAGGCCACGCAATCGGCCCGGCCCTGCAGGTCCCACTCCCGCCAGGGCACGATGATTTTCAGATCCGGGGCCAGGGCCTGGTAGGTGAGCTCGAAGCGCACCTGGTCGTTGCCCTTGCCGGTGGCGCCGTGGCTGACCGCGTCGGCCCCGGTCTTTTTGGCCACCTCCACCTGGGCCTTGGCGATCAGCGGCCGGGCGATGGAGGTGCCCAGGAGATAGGCCCCTTCATAGAGGGCGTTGGCCCGGAACATGGGCCAGACGAAGTTCCAGACGAACTCCTGCTTCAGGTCCTCGACGAAGACCTCGTCGGCGCCGGTGGCCCTGGCCTTGGCCGCCACTTCGGCCAGATCGTCGCCCTGCCCCAAATCCGCGGCAAAGGCCACCACCTTGCACTTATAGGTTTCCTTCAGCCACTTGAGAATTACCGAGGTGTCCAGCCCACCGGAATAGGCCAGGACGATTTTTTTGATATTGGTCATTTAAGTTAGTCCTATTTTATTATTTCTTTATAGCGAACAATTCTGCACGGTATCTTTAAATACTTTTCAATCAAATTGATTCCCAAATATTGCTTATCAGCTACCGAATCTTTTCTCTTAACCTCGATAAACAGCATATCATATTTAGTGCCCTCACTTTCCCTTTTCTTGTAAGCAAATAAATCAGGTTCTGTTGGTTTTAATGGCATAGATAAAACGATATCACGTAGTCATATGTATCTCAGTAATTCCAGTAAGTTGTTTTAATATATCTGTGCCAGCAACAAAGGCTGGTCAGGATTTTCAAATAATTTATAATTTCATACAGCACTTATATGCATTGTTAATTTTAATTCATCTCATTATCCAATACTTCGACGAAATGATAGACCTCTTGAATCTGGATAGTTATCATATTCATTTTTGCAAGTCTTGATTATAATATTGTTCCGGGACTCATAGCGTTTTAAAATTGGTTCTACTTGTGAGTATCTACAATAGGAAGAAATTCCTTGCCAGGGATTATCCATTGTCACCACCATGACATGATCTTTCCAATTATCTGTAATGAGGTTTTAATGTAAGCTTGAATATCCATTTAACACTTGCATCATGCACAGGCGAGACGCCTGTGCCACCAAACCTTACACGGGCTTGGGCAGGGAGTTTGGGGGAATTGGGAAGTGACTGAGTCCCTTGCACCTCCCCCACGTTTCTTCCCTCACCTCACCCCAACAGCCACTCCAGCAGCGCCTTCTGGAAGTGCAGGCGGTTCTCCGCCTGGTCCCAGACCGCGGACTGCGGGCCTTCCAGCACCTCGGCGGTGATCTCCTCCTCCCGGTGGGCCGGCAGGCAGTGGAGCACGATGGCCTCGGGCAGGGCCCGTTTCAGGAGCCCGGCGTTGACCTGGTAGGGTTTGAAGACCTCCCGCCGGGCCGCGGCTTCGTCTTCCTGGCCCATGCTCGCCCAGACGTCGGTGTTGATCACGTGGACGTCCTTCACCGCCCAGGCGGGGTCAGCGCCCAGGTTGATGCACCGGCCCAACTTTTTGGCCTGCGCCATTAAGGCGGCGTCGGGCTCATAGCCCGGCGGGCAGGCCAGATACAGGCACAGATCCAGGTGCATGGCCGCGGTGATCCAGGAGTTGGCCATGTTGTTGCCGTCGCCCACCCAGGCCACCTTGAGGCCGGCCAGCCGGCCGAAGCGCTCCTCCATGGTCATCAGGTCGCTCAAGACCTGGCAGGGATGGTGGGCGTCGGTGAGGCCGTTAATGATGGGGATGCTGGCATGCCGGGCCAGTTCCTCCACCGTCTCCTGGGCAAAGGTGCGCACCACCACCCCGTCCACGTAGCGGGACAGGACCCGGGCGGTGTCGGGGATGGGCTCGTTCCTGGCCATCTGCGTCTGCCCCGGGGGCAGGTAGATGCTGCTGCCGCCCAACTGCGCCATGCCCGCCTCAAACGAAACCCGGGTGCGGGTGGAGGGCTTGTCGAAGATCATGGCCAGAATTTTGCCCGTGAGCGGCGTATGCTCCACGCCACGCTGGTGCAGGGCCTTCAAATCCCGGGCCCGGGCCAGCAGGGTGACAATCTCTTCCCGGCTCAGGTCCAATATGGTCAACAGGTCACGTTTCATATGAGCGCTTCTTTAGGTTGTAGGGGCGGACCTATGGTGTCCGCCCTAATTCTGGGCGCACACGCAGGTGCGCCCCTACGGGCTTACAACAATCCCAACGCCTCTTCCAGAATGCCCAAGCCCCGGTCGATTTCAGCCATCCCGACAATCAACGGCGGCAGCAGCCGGATGACGTTGCCCTGGGTGCAGTTGACCAACAGGCCCCGTTCCAGGCAGGCGGTCACCACCGGCGCGCCCTCCTGGGCCAGTTCCAGGCCCCACATGAGACCCAGGCCGCGCACTTCTTTGATTACCGAAAACTTGGCCTGCAACTGCCTCAGAGCCTTTTGCACATATTCGCCTTTAGCCCGGACCTCGGCCAGCAACTTTTCGTCACTCAAGAGGCCCACCGCAGTCTTGGCCGCGGCGGCGATGACCGGCCCGGCCCCGAAGGTGCTGGCGTGGGTGCCGGGCACGAAGGCCGCGGCCACTGCTTCGGTGGCCAGGAGCGCCCCCATGGGCAGGCCGCCCGCCAGGGCCTTGGCCAGGGTCATGACGTCGGGCCGGATGCCGTAATGCTCGTGGGCGAACAGCCGGCCGGTGCGGCCCAGGCCGGACTGGACCTCATCCAGCACCAACAGCAGGCCTTTCTCATCGCACAACCGCCGCACGCCCTTGAAATAATCGGCATCCGGCAGGCAGACGCCGCCCTCCCCCTGAACGGGCTCCAGCAGCACGGCGCAGACGCTCTCGTCCACCGCCGTCGCCAGGGCCTCCAGATCATTAAAAGGCACGTACGCAAACCCTTCCAGCAGAGGCTCGAAGCCCTGATGAAACTTCTCCTGGCCGGTGGCGGAGAGTCCCCCCATCGTCCGGCCGTGGAAGGAATTCAGGGCGCTGATGATGCGGTGCCGGCCGGGGCCGAACTTCTCCCGGGAGTAGCGCCGGCAGAGCTTGATGGCCCCTTCGTTGACTTCGGCGCCGCTGTTGGCGAAAAAGACCCGGTCCGCAAAGGACAGGCTGCACCAGCAGTTCCGCCAGCTCCACCATGGGGGTGGTGTAGTAGATGTTGGAGACGTGCACCAACTGCGTCAACTGCGCCGCCGCCGCGGCAGCCACCTCCGGATGGGCGTGGCCCAGGTTACACACCGCCAGCCCGGCCACGAAATCCAGGTATTCCTTGCCCGTGTCATCCCACACCCGGCAGCCCTCGCCCTTGACCAAGACCAGAGGCAGCCGGCCATAGGTGTTCATCACAACTTTATTCAGCGCGTTCTATCCAGTTATTACCCACTTGCTTTCTCCTGCGAAGTCTATCTTCAAGTTGCCAGTTCTCAGTTCCCAGTTGCCAGTAAAAGACTAAAACCCTTCCTTCCTTTCACTGGGAACTGGGAACCAGGAACTGGCAACTACCCCACAATCTCCGTGCCGATCCCCGTATCCGTAAAGATCTCCAGCAGCACCGAATGGAGCCTGCGGCCGTCCAGGATGTGGGCCTTGCCGACCCCGCCGGTCACTGCTTCCAGGCAGCAGTTGACCTTGGGGATCATGCCGCCCTTGATGGTGCCTTCGTCCATCATGACCAGGGCCCGGTCCCGGTCCAGACTGGAGACCAGGTGCTGGTGCTCATCCAGGACCCCGGCCACGTCGGTGAGCAGGATGAGTTTGGCCGCGCCCATGGCCTTGGCCACCGCCCCGGCCACCGTATCGGCATTAATATTGTAAGTCTCCCCGGCGTCACCCACTCCCACCGGGGCGATGACCGGGATAAAATGCTCATTTTGCAGGGTGCGGATCAGGGCGGCGTTCACCGCAGTCACCTCCCCCACCAGGCCGATGTCGATAATCTCCGGGGGCTCGTCCTCCCGGGGCTTATAGAACTTGAGCTTCCGGGCCGTGAGCAGGCGGCCGTCCTTGCCGCTCAGGCCCACCGCGGTGCCCCCGGCGGTGTTGATGAGCGCCACGATCTCTTTATTGATCTTGCCGGCCAGGACCATCTCCACCACGTCCATGGTGCGCTCGTCGGTGACCCGCTGGCCCCCGACGAAGCGAGTGGGAATGTCCATCTGGGCCAACACCTTGCCGATCTGGGGGCCGCCGCCGTGCACCACCACCGGGTGGATGCCCAGGTATTGCAGCACGGTGATGTCCCGGGCGAAAGCGGCCTTGAGTTCCGGCTCCAACTGCGCCGCGCCGCCGTACTTGATCACCACGGTCTGCCCCTGGAAGCGGCGCATGTACGGCAGCGCCTCCAGCAGGACTTCGGCCTTTTTGATGTATTCTTCGGTCATAAGCAGCTCTCAGCAGTAGGGGCGGACCTATGTGTCCGCCCGCTTTAGGGCGTCCACCCAGGTGCGCCCCTACAAAATATACCGGCTCAAATCCTCGTCCGCGATCAAATTATCCAGCCGCTCCCTGACATACTCCGCGGTGATGGTAATCTCCCGGGCGCTCAGCTCCGGGGCGGTGAAGGAGATCTCCTCCAGCAGCTTCTCCATGATGGTGTGCAGCCGCCGGGCCCCGATATTTTCGGTGCGCTCGTTCACCTTGGTGGCCAGGGCCGCGATCTCGCTGATGGCCTCCGGCGCAAAAATCAGGCGAATGCCCTCCGTCTCCATCAGGGCCTGATACTGCTTGATCAGGGCGTTCTCCGGCTCGGTGAGGATGCGCCGGAATTCCTCCGCCCCCAGGGACTGCAGCTCCACCCGGATGGGGAAGCGCCCCTGCATCTCCGGGATCAGGTCCGAGGGCTTAGACAGATGAAAAGCCCCGGAGGCGATGAACAGGATGTGGTCGGTGCGCACCATGCCGTACTTGCTGGTCACGGTGGTGCCTTCCACGATGGGCAGCAGGTCCCGCTGCACCCCTTCCCGGGAGACGTCCGGCCCCCGGCCGTGGTCCCGGCCCACGATCTTGTCGATCTCGTCCAGGAAGATGATGCCGTGCTGCTCCACCTTGCGCCGGGCCTCCTCCACCACCCGGTCCATGTCGATGAGGCGGCTGGCCTCTTCCTGGAGCAGCACTTCCCGGGCCTCCGAGACCTTGATTTTACGCTGCTTGGTCTTGCCGGGAAAGATGTTGCCCAGCATGTCCTTCAGATTGAAGTCCATCTCCTCCATACCTGCGGCGGAGAAGATCTCCACCACCGGGGTGTTCCGCTGGGTGGTCTCCAGTTCCACGAAGCGGTCTTCCAGCTTGCCGTCCCGCAGCATGGCCCGGAATTTTTCGCGAGTGGTGGTGGACTCCCCTTCCCCTTCGCCCTCCTGGCCCGGGGCCGGGCCGGGCAGCAGCAGCTCCAGCAGGCGCTCCTCCACCGCCTCGGCGGCCTTGGCCTGGACCTTGTCCCGCTCTTCGGCCTTCACCAGGTTCACCGCCAGCTCCATCAGGTCCCGGACCATGGACTCCACGTCCCGGCCGACGTAGCCCACCTCGGTGAACTTGGTGGCCTCGATCTTCAGAAAGGGCGACTGGGCCAGCTTGGCCAGCCGCCGGGCGATCTCGGTCTTGCCCACCCCGGTGGGGCCGATCATGATGATGTTCTTGGGCGCGATTTCGTCCCTGAGAGCCTCGGGTACCTGCTGCCGCCGCCAACGGTTGCGCAGCGCCACGGCCACGGCGCGCTTGGCGTCCTTTTGACTGACGATATATTTGTCCAACTCCGCCACGATCTCCCGGGGCGTCAACTGATCCCCGGAACCCCGCAGCGCCTTGAGCAATTCCATGATTATAAGTCCTTTTTTGGGCTGTCAGCTTTCAGCCAAAAGCAAATAAAATGTAGGGTGGGCACTGCCCACCATTATTGTTATGATTTCAGAAATATTAAGTGAACTCATCATCACTAATATAAACAACAGTCTTATTCTTTGGATTTACCACTTCTTCTATTCTATTGTAATGTTCAATTGGGTCTTCTCCATTTAATTTTTAATCTAAAAGATAGCAAGAAAAAATATATCTTTACGCCAGGCCATATCGTTTTGCCTCTCATTTGACATTTCATTAATAATTCTAGATATTATAGGATATTCATTTTTGATGCTATCCAAATAACGCCTATTAACCATAATTCCTTTATAGTTTATGTAAACGATATAAATAATTGCAACAACCATTATCAATACTATAAGCCATTTTATCAATAATATTAAATTATCAGAAGCGATGTTACTCTTAATAATCACATAAATTCCGCTCATTAGAGCAACTGAGTAATAAGTAATTTGCTGTTGCAATTTTTTAACAAATCTAATTCTCTGCTGTACAATGTACATATAAATTTTTGCCCACTCTAGTTTTATATTAGCACTACATTTAGTCATGGTTGCTAAATTATCCACTTATAAAATCTATAATTCCTCAATCACAATCTCATTATTCGTATAAACACACAACGACGCCGCAATAGCCATCGCCTCCCGGCAAATATCCTTGGGGCTCAACTCGGTATGCGCCATCAAGGCCCGCGCCGCGGCCAGGGCGTAAGCCCCGCCGGAGCCGATGGCCATCACCCCTTCGTCCGGCTCGATGACGTCGCCGGTGCCCGAGATCAGAAAACAGCCGCTGGCGTCCACGGTGAGCAGCATGGCCTCCAGGCGCCGCAAGATACGGTCCGTGCGCCAGTCCTTGGCCAGTTCCACCACCGCCCGGGTCAGGTTCCCCTGGTGGGCCTCCAGCTTGGCTTCCAGCCGCTCGAACAGGGTCAGGGCGTCGGCCGCCGAGCCGGCAAAACCGGCGACGATCTTGCCGTGGTAGAGCCGGCGCACCTTCTTGGCCTTATGCTTCATGATCGTGTCGCCCAGGCTCACCTGGCCGTCCCCGGCCACCGCCACTTTATCACCGCGCCGCACCATCAGAATGGTGGTGCCGCGAAATTTTCCAAAAGAGTCCATCAATATAACCTCACGCCAAGGCGCCAAGAAAAGACGCAAAAAATAATGTAGAACCGCCGCCCTCGGCGGTTCTGTAGCCCCAGGCTTTCCCGGGAAAACTGCAAATCCCCCTAAATCCCCCTTTTTCAAAGGGGGACTTTGACCCCCCTTTGAAAAAGGGGGGCAGGGGGGATTTGTCATTATTTCGTTCCCAAGTACAACCTGGAAACCAGCACAAATCCTCGCGGTTTTTCTCTGGCTGAAAGCTGACTGCTGACAGCTGACAGCTTCTTTTCATTTACTCCGCGGATGCGCCTTGTCGTACTCTTCCATCAAATAGTCCAGATTCACGTGCGTATAGTGCCCGGTGGTGGAAATCGAGCTATGCCCCAGCAGCTCCTGCACGGTGCGCAGATCGGCCTGGCCCTCCAGCATATGCGTGGCGAAGCTGTGGCGCAGGCCGTGGGGCGTCAGGGCCTGGGAGAGGCCCGCCACTTGCGCCCACTTGCCCACCAGCCGGGCCACCGAGCGGCTGCTTAACCTGCCGCCCCGCCGATTGACGAACAGGGCCACCTGCTCCGGCGCCCCGGTGCGCTCCAACTGCGCCCGGCGTCGGGGCAGATATTCCTTCAAGACCTCTTTCGCCGGCTTGCCCAAAAAGGCCAGCCTCTCCTTGGCGCCCTTGCCCCAGACCCGCAGCACCCCTTCCCTCAGGTCAAGATCGCTCAGGCTCAGCCCGGCCAGTTCCGACAGCCGGAGGCCGCCGCCGTAAAAGACCTCCAGAATCGCCCGGTCCCGGCAGGCCCCGAAGTCGTCGCCGCCGACGGTGTCCAGCAGGTGAAAGGCCTCGTCCACCGTCAGGAAATGGGGCAGGGTCTGCTCCAGCTTGGGGCTGGGGGCCAGCTTGGCCTGGTTGACCGTAACCACCCCCTGGCGCTGCAAATACTTGAAGAAGGTGCGCAGGGCCGAAAGCTTCCGGGCCACCGTGGATTTGCGTCGCCCTTTGAGGCTGTGAGCCAGAAAGGCCCGCAGGTCCGGGTAGCTGACCTCCCCGAGAACAACATCCTCCCGGCTCTCTTGCAAGAAACCCAGGAACTGGCTGATGTCCAGGGCATAGCTCCGCAGGGTGTGGGGCGACATCTGCCGCTCCACCCGCAGGTATTGCAAAAAATCTTCGAGGTAACCCCAGCCGTCCATCGGAGTGTTCAAAGTTCCAGGTCCGAGATTCAAGCTTGTACGCCGCTATCGAATAATTATCTGAAACTTAATACATATCATACATTTACCATAATGCAAAAGAATTATCGGTCTGCGGACCACTGCATCAAGGCCCGGCAATGGGCGCCTATCAAGTAAAAATAATTCAGGAAAAACCTGCCAAAATATGATTTCCTTTAGAGGATAATTCGGATTAGGCTGGCCTGGGACATATTTGATGTCGGTCAAACGCATTCTACGCTATCATTGGCTCAAGTTCCTCCGCCTCCAGGACGATCCCCGGAAGCTGGCCTGGGGTATGGCCCTGGGGGTCTTCGTGGGCGTCACTCCCACCGTTCCCTTCCATTTTATCACCGTTCTGACCCTGGCCCCCCTGTTGCGGGTCTCCGTGATCACCGCGGTGCTGGGGACTCAGTTGTGCAATCCGCTGACCATCGCTTTCCTTTATCTGACCGCCTTCAAGGTGGGGCATTTTTTATTGCTCCGGGGGGCGCCCTTGAGACTCCCCGAGACTTATACCTGGGCCAGCTCTTTGCACTTGATCTGCCATGGGGGCCTGGCCCTGCAGGTGGGCGGGCTAATCATCGCCATCCCCCCGGCCATCCTCTCATATTTTCTGACCTTATGGATCATCACGCGCTATCGCCGTCTCAAGGCGCTCAAGGTTGCCCATGTCCTCGACCTCCCCCAAAACCCTCCTGCAGCGTCTGGGCCTGAGGCCTAAGAAGACCCTGGGCCAGAACTTCCTGGTGCACGCCCACCAGGCCCGGCGCATTGTGGCCGCCCTGGAGCTGACCGGCGCTGACACCGTGGTGGAGATCGGCGCCGGCCTGGGGGCCCTGACGGTCTTTCTGGCCCAAGAGGCCCGGCGGGTGGTGGCGGTGGAACGGGACCCGGCCCTGGCGCAGTTTTTACAAGAGGAACTCTTTGCCGGAGTGACCATGGTGGAGGTGCATTGCCAGGACGTGCTGCGCTTTGATTTCCTGGGGCTCAGCCGGGAGGTGGGCCGGCCCCTGGCGGTGGCCGGGAATCTCCCTTACCAGATCACTTCGCCCCTGCTCTTCAAGCTGATGGCCGAACGGCAGGCCGTTAGCCGGGCGGTGCTGATGATGCAACAGGAGGTGGGGGCGCGCCTCTTGGGCAGTCCGGGCACCAAGGATTACGGCATCCTCTCGGTGCTGCTGCGCTATCATTTCTCTATCCAGCGCCTCTTTTCCCTGGGGCCGGCCAATTTTTTTCCACGCCCCCAGGTAGACTCGGTGGTCCTGAAGCTTACGCCCACCGTACCCTCGCCCGCGGCCCTGGACCCCGATCTCCTGGCCCGGGTGGTCAAGGCCGCCTTCGGCCAGCGCCGCAAGACCCTGAACAACACCCTGGCGGCCCGGGCCGCTGATTTTGGGCTGAGCCCGAAGCAATTGCGGGCCATCCTGGCAGAGCTGGGCATCGACCTGGGCCGCCGGGGCGAGACCCTGGACCTGGCGGAGTTCGTAGCCTTGAGTAATAAAATGGCTGAAGTGACCAAGACTTAACCTCACGCCAAGGCGCGGAAGATAAATAATGATTCTTGGCGGCTTTGCGACTTGGCGTGAGATCAAGATGTCCTTGGAGACCTGTTCATGATTTTTTCTGCTCACTGCTCACTGCTCACTGCTCACTGCTTATGACTTACGAGGCGCGCACCTACCGCACCCGCATGGCCCGGGCGGGCCTGGTGGGCTTCCAGGTGGCCGTCAAGGAGACGGACCTTTGGGTCCTCGCCGGCCGGGATCTGTCCCCGGAGGTTAGGGAGGTGGTGCTCCAGGAACGCCGCCAGTTGGAGGCCTACATCGGCCGGCACCCGGAATTCCGCACCACCCTGGTCCCCTGGCCGGAGGACCCTTTTGCCCCGCCGGTGGTGCGGCAGATGATCAAGGCCGCCCGGACCGTGGGGGTGGGCCCCATGGCCGCGGTGGCCGGGGCCCTGGCCGAGCGGGTGGGCCGGGCCCTGGCGTCCTTAAGTGGCGAGATCATCGTAGAGAACGGCGGCGACCTTTATCTGCAGGTGTCCTCCCCGGCCACCGTTTCCCTCTTTGCTGGCAAATCGCCCTTGAGCCACCGGGTGGGCCTGAAAATCGACCCGGCTCTGTCCCCCCTGGGGGTCTGCACCTCCTCGGGCACGGTGGGCCCTTCCCTCAGTTTCGGTCGAGCCGATGCCTCCTGTATCCTGGCCCCCAGCGCGGCCCTGGCGGACGCCGCGGCCAGCGGCCTGGGCAACCGGGTCAAGCAGGCCGGGGATATTGCCGCGGCCCTGGAGTGGGCCGCACAAGTGCCGGAAGTCCTGGGAGCCGTAGTCATCGTGGGTGACAAATTGGGGGCCTGGGGCCGGGTGGAGCTGGTGCCCCTGGCTGGCTGATTATCCGGAAAAAATCATTGTGCTTTTGTGATTTTTATTATATGGGTTATAGACAAACTAATCTCAATCGAGGGCAAACAGATGAGCGATCTGTTGAACCAAGGATGGTATGCCCTGGAGTTGGCCTGGTCGAGGGCCAGAGATGAGCTAAGCGGCCATCTCATCCTGTCAGTAGCGCTAGTCGCGCTACTCGTCCTTATCTGGAACCTGCTGTCGCCGCAGGTCCGGAAAAAAGGCGGCTAACCGGTACCTGCACCCGCGTCTCAGGTAGACTTCGGCAGCCGGTCGTTCTCTGCCGGTTTGCACCCGCCCGGGTCAAAGACCTATGGGGAACTATGTCCTGGAAACCATCCTGGTTTTCGCCGGCTTTTTTCTAATCTCTATTTTCCTTTCCGAGGATTTCCAGCAGTGGTGGCCGCGCCTTCAGGCTGCGTTACGTCGGCGGCCCCGGTGGAGATTGGTCGCCTATCCGGTGATTGCCTTGCTGTTCATGGGCGCCGCGGCCCTCATCATCCAGGCCTTGATGATCTTCGCGGCTCTCCGTTTTTCTTATGATTAACCGCCAAATTCTACTTGAGGCTCTCGGCCAACTCCGGGGAGCTGCCAGCTCCTTCTATTCGATTTCCTTGGCATCAGCCACTTAGGCTACAGGCGCGTATCTGGGTTGCCAGGCCCGCCGCAATCCGGCAAGTAACAGGTGACGTTCTTAAACTCGCACGGCTCTTTGCACTCCGGGCAGACTTCGGGTGGAGTGGGCGCCACCACGTTAAAGCCGCACTTGCTGCATTTCCAGAAAATTTTCTCTTTTTTATCGCTCATTTTCGGTGCCTCCGGTTCTTTAGGTTTTGATCTTCTCTGACGATATGCCTTATTTATATGTACTATTGGAGGGGAAGCAAGGAGCGAGAGGGCGCGGCCATCGGAACCTCCCTGACCCGCCCGGAGGTAAATCTCCTGAATCGCAGTGGTAAATCTGCATGAATGACTTGCGCCGCCGGCAAAAATGGGTTGAAATATTAGGACATTTTTCAAAGAGGTGAGACTATGGCTCACGGTGAAAAGATTACCCAGATTCCCGGCGGGGAACTGCAAGTCCCCGATAACCCAATAATCATGTTCATCGAAGGGGATGGCACCGGCGCCGATATCTGGGCCGCCACCCGGCCGGTGCTGGACGCCGCGGTGGCCAAGGCCTACGGCAAGCCCCGGCAAATCGTCTGGCAGGAGGTCCTGGCCGGGGAAAAGGCCTTTAAGCGGACCCGCAGTTATTTACCGGTGGAGTCCCTGACGGCCCTGCGGGAATTCCGGGTGGCCCTCAAGGGGCCGCTGACCACCCCCATCGGCGGCGGCTTCCGCTCCCTGAACGTCACCCTGCGCCAGGTCCTGGACCTCTACGCCTGCATCCGGCCGGTGCGCTATTACCCCGGGGTGCCCAGCCCCATGAAGGCGCCGGAGTTGATCGACATGGTGATCTTCCGGGAGAACACCGAAGACGTCTATGCCGGCATCGAGTGGCCGGCCACCAGCCCCGAGGCCCAGAAGCTGATTCATTTTCTGAACACCGAACTGGGCTGCTCCCTGGACCCCACTGCGGCCATCGGCATCAAGCCCATGACCGAGCGCTGCAGCAAGCGTCTGATCCGCATGGCCCTGAAATACGCCGTGGAGCACAGTCGGGCCTCCGTCACCCTGATGCACAAGGGCAACATCATGAAATACACCGAGGGGGCCTTCCAGAATTGGGGCTACGAGGTGGCCGCGGAATTCGGCGACCGGGTGACCAACGAAGGGGAACTGGCCACCCGCTACCACGGGACCGTGCCGGAGGGCACGGTGCTCCTGAAGGACCGGCTGGCGGACAACCTCTTCCAGCAGGTGCTGCTCCGGCCGGCGGAGTATCAGGTCATCGCCACCCCGAACCTCAACGGCGACTATATCTCCGACGCCCTGGCGGCCCAGGTGGGCGGCCTGGGAATGGCCCCGGGGGCCAATATCGGCGACAACTGCGCCATCTTCGAGGCCACCCACGGCAGCGCCCCCAAATACGCCGGCCTGGATAAGGTCAACCCCACCTCCCTCATTCTCTCCGGGACCATGCTGCTGGAGTACCTGGGCTGGGCCGAGGCGGCCCAGCTCATCCACCAGGCCCTGCCCCGCACCCTCCAGGCCGGGGTCGCCACCTACGACCTGGCCCGCCTGCTGCCCGGCAGCCAGGAAGTCTCCTGCTCCGCCTTCGGGCAGGGGTTGATCGACCATATGTAAGCAAAAATCTTAACCACAGGAACACCAAGAGCACAGAGGTTCACCAAGAATATCAAAGGCAGGATCGGCTCACCGATCCTGCCTTAATTTTTCTCTTGGTGATTCTCTTGTGTCCTTTGTGCCTCTGTGGTGAATCCTTCCTACTGCGCCCCCGCCCCTTCCGGAATGACGTAAATGATTTCGAATCTCTTTTCCAGTTCCGCCTTGATCTCCGCCACCGCCTCGGCTGAGAGGCCCTTCACCCGGAGATAGACGTCCCGGCGGTTTTCCTCGGGGCTGCGGTAGTAAGTCAGGAGGCTCACCATCCGGCCGCCCCGGTCCCGCATCAGGTCCGCCGCCTCTTTGATGATGCCGGGCCGGTCTTCCAGGCGCAGGCCGAACTGCGCCCCGCCCTGGAGGATTCCGCTGATGTGCATGAAGGCCCGGAAGATGTCCGACTGGGTGATAATGCCCACCAGCTTGCCGGCCGCATCCACCACCGGCAGTCCCGAGATGGTGTGCTCCAGCATAATCTGCGCCGCCCGCTCCACCGTGTCGTCCTGGGAGACGCTGACGGGATTGCGGCTCATGATTTCGCTGACCTGCAGCTCCGCCAGGAGATAGTAGAGTTCATGCACATCCAGGGTGGTGGCCTTGGAGGGTGAGGCCTCCTTCAGGTCCCGGTCGGTGATCAGCCCCACCAGCTTCCCCTGGCTCACCACCGGCAGGCGCCGGAACCGGTGCTCGTTCATGATGTGGATGGCCTTGATCATGGAGGTTTCGTCACTGATGGTGATGGGGTCCTTGGTCATCCAGTCTTTGATCAGCATGTTTTCTCTCCCGGTGTCTGGGTTTTGGCAATCAAGATTTAACACAAATCCGGGGTTAGGATAAAGGAAAAGATGAACCACCAAGACACCAAGAACACCAAGATTTTTCTTGGTGAACCTTGGTGCCCTTGGTGTTCTTGGTGGTTAATTTCTCTGTGACTCTCTGTGCTCTCTGTGCCTCTGTGGTGAATCTTTTTTTCTTTGCCCCCTAAATCCGTGGCTCCTCTCCCCGGAAAAACCGTTTAAGGTTTTCCCGATGGCAGACCAGGATCAGCCCGGACAGGGCCCCGGCCAGCAGGAGATCGGCCCTGGAGGCGGAAAAACAACCCATGGCCACGGGGCTCAGCCAGGCGGCGATCAGGGCGCTGATGGAAAAGATGCGGGTCCGGTAAATCGCCGCCAGGTAGATGAGCACCAGGCTGAGCCCGGCCAGAGGGCAGAGGGCCAGCATCACCCCCAGGGCGGTGGCCACCCCCTTGCCTCCCTTAAAACCCAGGTACAGGGGAAAGACATGCCCCAAGACCGCGGCCGCCCCCACCAAAGCCACCGCCGCCTCGTGCCAGGGCCCTGGCGGGATGAGCCAAAACCGGGCCAGGAGCACCGGAGCCGCGCCCTTGAGGGCATCGCCCAGCAGGGTAAGGCCGCCGCCCTTGAGGCCCAACTGGCGGTAAAGGTTGGCGGCCCCCGGGTTGCCGCTGCCCAGGCCGCGGGGGTCCGGCCCCTTCAGGGCCCGGGCCACCACCAACCCGAAGGGGATGGAGCCCAGCAGATAAGCAAGGATCAGTAGTCCCAGGAAATGGGTCGGCATCATTTTAAAGGTAATATACGCACCTGGCCCGGACTGGATCAAGGGTTATTCTAGCACCTTTTTCAAGGTCGTCTTGGAATTGGTTCAGCGCATTAATAACCAGATTCCCAATAGCTTGCGGGAGGACATTTTGCGTGCGGACCTGAATAATGCTCGGGCCTTCTTCTTGCGTGGCAGCCAGCAAAGCGGAAAAATCGAGGTCGTGCGTAAAGACTATATGCCCATATTTTCTGGCCCAGATCATGATCTCCCGGTCGCTGGCGGTGGTCGGGCCCACCTGGGACCAGTGCACTGCTTCCCAGCCGGCTTTTCCGCAAACACCTGCACCCACCGGGGAGGCAAATTCATGTCAATCAAGATTTTCATGACAAGGCCAGCGGCACCTCTCTTTCTTCGGCCCGCCATGCCGCATAGGTCAGTGCCTCCAATATATCCTCTCGCTCCAGGTATGGATAATCAGCAAGCACTTCATCAACCGTTTTCCGGAAGCGATCAATCCCACAATAGTTCCCGCCGTTACTCGCATTCCGCGAATGCAGGGTTTTCCTCCCATGACCTCGGGATTAAAGGTTTTACGAGATAGGTTATGCATTTTGGCCGCCTTTAAAAGCAATCAATGCCTCCTTCATCTCAACAAAGCCCTCTTGAGAGAACACTTGAAAGAATTAAATTTTCCGTTGAGACGCCATCAACTGTGGCGAAATTGGTTAATGAAGGGGAACCAAATGATGCAGAAGTGGAGCTTAGGAACTAGATGAAGTGGCGTAGGGGCGGCTGCGAGCCGCCCCTACGGGTATTATTGAAGCCGCTATTCCGGCACGACCTCCAACACCTTGTCGCCGTACTTGTCCCACACCGGGGTTTTAATCTTGAGCAGCTCGGCCCACTTCCTGATGGCTCCCACGAAGACGATGAGCATGAGAACCATAATGATAATGGCGAGGGTGCCGAGCAGATAAAGTTGTTTGGGGAGATAGTTCACGATATTCTGGTATCCGGCATACATGGTGATAAAGGCCATGAGAATCCCCGGCACGGCGGTGATCCAGGCGTATTTGGCCTTGTTCATCCGGATGATCATGGAGGTGCCGATGATGAGGGCGCTGGAGGCCAGGAGCTGGTTGCTCATGCCGAACAACGGCCAGATGGTGGAGATATCGCCGGTATAAACCAGATAGCCCCAGGAAAGGACGAACAGAACGCTGGTGATGAGGATGCCGGGCATCCATCTCTTCTCGTCAAACTTGGGGATGAACTCGCCCACCATTTCCTGGAGAAAGAAGCGGCCCACCCGGGTGCCGGTGTCCACCGCGGTGAGAATAAAGACGGCCTCGAACATGATGGCGAAGTGGTACCAGTACGCCATCAGGCCCTTCATGAACGGGATGGATGAGAAGATGTAGGCCATGCCGACGGCCAGGGACACCGCGCCGCCGGGCCGGCCCTGGACGGTTTCCCCCACCTCCCGGGACAGATCGGCCAGATGCACCGGGGTCATGCCGAGTTTGGCAAACACCGCCGGCAGGGCATTGATGGCGAAGTAATCGGCCGGCACCAACACGCAGGCGGCAATCAGGGCCATGATGGCCACGAAGCCTTCCACCAGCATGGCGCCGTAGCCCATGAACAAGATATCCTGTTCATTGCCGATCATCTTGGGGGTGGTGCCGGTGCCGATGATGGCATGGAAGCCGGATAAGGCGCCGCAGGCGATGGTGATGAAGACAAAGGGAAACACCGCTCCGGGGATGACCGGGCCGCCGCCGCGGATAAACTTGGTGATCGGCTCCATCATTAATTGCGGCCGGACAAAGACGATGCCGATGGCCAGCATGGCGACGGTGCCCACCTTCAGATAGGTGGACAGGTAATCCCGGGGGCAGAGCAGCAGCCAGACCGGCAGGGCCGAGGCGATAAAGCCGTAGAGGGGAATGATGATGGCATCTGTTTCTTGATCAGGGTGAACAGCGAGGCCAGGGTCGGATTGGCCACGACATAAGGACCGGCCATTACTGCCACAGCCAGCAGGACGACGCCGATAATGCTGGCCCCCAGGACATCATCATGCCGCCAGACGTGCAGATAAATTCCCATCAACAAGGCGATGGGCATGGTGGAAAAAACCGTGAAGGTGGCCCAGGGACTGGCGAACATGGCGTTCACCACCGCCATGGACAGGCCCGCCAGGGTGAGGATCAGAATGAACAGGACGGCCACCGAGGCCACGCCGCCGATGGTCGTGCCGATTTCACTCTCGGCGATGTTCGCCAGGCTCTGCCCTTTATGGCGGACCGAGGCGAAGAGCACCACCATGTCGTGCACGGCCCCGGCGATCACGCCCCGATGATGATCCACAGGGCGCCGGGCAGATAGCCGAACTGGGCCGCCAGCACCGGTCCCAAGAGCGGCCCGGCCGCGGCGATGGCGGCGAAATGGTGGCCGAACAGGACAAACTTATTGGTCTGGACATAATCGATGCCGTCGGCCATTTTGACCGCCGGCGTCAGCCTGTCGACCTTTAGTTCCAGGACCCTTCTGGCGATGAACAGGCCGTAAAACCGGTAGCCAATAGCGAATACGCATAACGCCACGAAAACCAAGGTCAATGCATTCATTTATGTCCCTTCCTCTGCTTTCTTATTTCCTCAAATTGGTCCGGTTGGGGCCACCAAGGCCGGTTACATGGAAAAATAATCGAGTTCGTCTTTATGCTCGGGCAGCTTCGGCTGCATTACCCGAATCAAGAGAACCGGGACCGGGGCATGGCTGACGACCCTGTGGGCCACGCTGCCCAGCAGCCAGGCGACCTCGCCGGCGCCATGCGAGGCCATGGCGATGAGATCTATCTGGTGCTCCATGGCATAATCAATAATCCCCTGGGCCGGTGCGCCTTGCTTATAGGCCCAGGTGGCCTTTAAGCCTTTGGCCTGCAGCGCCGCGGTGGTGGCCGCCAAATATTTGGCCTCCGGCAGCCTGGCCGCCGCCTCGCTCTTAAAAGCCTCCGGGGAAGACTCGCCGATCTCGGCGGAGCCCACCGTCAACAGCACCAACTGCGCGTTAAAGGTTTTCGCCAAATCCTCGGCCTGAGGAATTACCTTGCCGGCCAACTCCGAGCCATCCAGCGGAACCAAGATCTTGTCAAACACGCTGATCCTCCTTCGCTTTTCTGACCTGGTGATGCCCCTGTCTAGAGCGGTTGCACACGTGGGTTAGACCCGACTCGGCACCGGCAATCCCAGCCTCGGGAAAGCACGCCGCCCTGGCCTATTTCCACTCGGAGCCGGCAAAAGGCTCGTTTGTGCACTTGTTGCCTCATAAAATAATAGTACCACGATTACCTTCAGTTTGGGACTGAAAAAAATGGACCCGGGAAGGTGTCAGGATTGCCGCGGGTTTTGCCGATTTGGGATCGAGGGAACGATGGAGAACGACAGGAGATTGCTTGATTTTAGGAAGATTTCGCCTGGATGACACCCGGACTTCCCGGCTGCGCCGCGTCTACCCTAAAAACTTGTTCCGCCTTTTTCAAAAAATTTCTTCTCACCTTGATTCCCTCTTAGAACGTCATTATCTTCAAAATATCAACATAGTTACCCTGGGCCAGGGAAGGCTGAATTGGCAGGTCAATCCAGCGGAAATTCACTTGAGCCGCAGAAAAGGAGATTTGGAGATGAGACTCTCTGGAAAAAAATCTGGTCTAGTAACTGGCCTGGCCTTGCTGCTCCTCCTGGCCCTGATTGCCGCTCCGGCCACCCCCGCCCGGGCCGCCTCGGAAGATGTGGCCATGTTTTACGACGCCCTCTCTGCTTACGGCACCTGGGTGGATTACGGCAACTACGGCCCGGTGTGGTATCCCACCCAGGGGGTGACCCAGAACTGGCGGCCCTATGTGGACGGCCGCTGGGTGCCGACCGACGACGGCTGGGTCTTTGAGACCGGCGAGCCTTGGGGCTGGGCTACCTACCATTGGGGCAACTGGATGCCCACCACGGAATACGGCTGGGTCTGGTCCCCGGGCAGCACCTGGTATCCCTCCACCGCGGCCTGGCGCACCAACGATGATTATGTCGGCTGGGCCCCCATTCCGCCGGCCGATTACGTGCCGGAGCCGGCCTATGCCCCCGCCGCGGGGTATTATCCCGACGAGCCGGTAACGGACCTTTTGAGCGCCCCTTTTTGGGTCTTCGCCCAGGCGGCCAACTTTCTGTCGGGCTTCGACCAGCCTTATCAGCCGGCTTACTCCTATTACAACACCGGCTACCTGGCGCCCTACGATTATGTGCCGTTTCTGTTCGCCAACAGCCTGTTCCTGAGTAACTTTTACTATCCAGGCTATGCCCACAACGCCTTTTATTGCTACGGGCCTTCCTTCCCCTACGTTTCCCGGGTGACCAATGTCAACATCACTAACATCAATAACTTTGCCAGGCGGAACAATTTTCGCAACATCCGGGGCGGCCTGCCCTCTTCAACGGTGCAGGGCCGAAGCCCCTGGATCCGGGACGCCATCCCGAACTCGGTGCGGGAAAGCGGCAGATTTCAAGCCCAGCGGGTATCGAATCCGGCCACGGCGGGGCGGCGGTTGGCCCAATCCGGTGCGATGAAAGCTCCAGGCAACGTGCCCACCCTTAGCAAGGAGATTCCCAAGGGAGTGACACCCCAGGAGCAGCCGGCGGTACAGGAGTAGCTGCCCCTGGAGGCGGGGCCACGGGCGTATCCGGCGCCAGAGGCGGCGCTGCGGGCGTCGCCGGCCCCAGAGGTGGGGCTGCAACCGGGGTGGGGGTCGCCCCCCGGGGGCCCTCTGCCCCCCGTGGGGTAACCACTCCGGGAGGGGAGCGGGCGACGACCGGGGCTCCGGCCCACGAGTTAAGGACCCCGACGCGGGCTCCGAGCGGCGCAGTCCCACAGCTCCGGCCGCCCGGGTCCCATCCACGAACAAGCCCCGGCCGCCGGGCCCCCATCCATGAACAGGCCCCGGCCGCACGGGCGACGCGGACTCCGACCAGGGAGTTCCGGGCTCCAACCAGGGGCACGACCTTGCCGCCGCCGTCGACCCACGAATTGACGCCGCAGATGCACCAGCAGATTCGCCAGTATCAGCGGGCGCCGTCGAGTGTCCGGCCTTCGGCCCCGGCGCCGTCCTTCCACGCTCCGGCGCCGGCCCCCCGGATGTCTGCGCCGGCCCCGCGGCCCTCTGCCCCGGCTGCGCGGCCTTCAGCTCCGGCTCCGGCTCCTCATCCCTCGGCCCCGGCGCCCAGTGGCGGCGGGGTGGCGGTGGCGCGCGCACCACAAGTAGCGGCTTGGTTCGAGATTTGGCCGTCGTTGAAAAAACTCTGGCGGCCTCGGCAAAACGTCGAGGCCGCCAGATCAGCCAAAGCAGCAATTAGCTGACTGTAGGGGCGGTGAGCGCACCGCCCCTACGCCTTTGCGGCTACGCCACCACCTCGTAGCCCGCGGCCTTGATCACCCGGGCCAGGTCTGCCTGGGGCACCGGTGCGGCGCTCTGAAAGGTCACCCTGCCGCCGTCCAGGTCCACCTGGACCTCGGAAACCCCCGGCAGCCCTTGCAGCGCCTTGGTCACCGCCGCGGCGCAGTGTCCGCAACTCATGCCTTTCACTTTGATTTCCGGCATTTTCGTCACTCCTCTGAGGATTAAATCGCTTTAAAGGTTTTAGCGCCAGCTAAAGCCCGCGGCTAACATTTTAATCATTTTCAGCCGGGGATGTAAGAGGGGCGCCAGGGCTGCCAACCAAGAGAAAAATCCTGCCGGCCCCGGTCCTGGGGGATTTGCGCCGAACCCCAGGACCAGGTCCGCCAGGGCGCCACAGATAAGGAGAGGGGCGCAGGCCCCGTCGAAAAAAGTCCTTTGTAGGGGCGGCTCCCGAGCCGCCCTTGCGACAAAATTTCCCCAAAAAAACAAAAAACCCCAACTCCCAAAAATTGGGAATTGAGGATTGCACCCGTCTTACTTGGTCCTCAGGTGGCCGGGGGACTGTAACACGCAGCCCGGGTCCGTCCTCTCACAGGCAGGTCTTCTGGCTCTTGGATCATCCTACCGCCGGCGCCTTCCCGGAGTCTCGCTCCAGTGGCCTTGCCGGTTTCGTCCCCAATCACAGCGGCGGGACCGCGACGGACTTGCACCGTCTTCCCTTTTTACCCCCGAGGGGGCCTGTAAGTTGGCTTATGCTACCCGGTTGGCTCGCCAGTGTCAAGGGAAATTGCCGGGGTCCGGCAGAACACAAAGCTGCCCCGCGCCACGCCCAGGGCCCGGGCCACCGGGTTGCATTTGGCCTGCAGCAGGAAATAGAGCCTGGGGTCCGCCAAATGGCTCAGCGTCTCAAAATGGCCCATGCCCTTGGCCAGGATGAACTGCGCCGCCGCCCACAGTTTGAGAAAGGCCGGGCTGGCTCGGTCCAGGTCCAGGCCCACGGTGCGGGCTCCGCTGTCGACTACCGGTTCCAGGGCCGCCCCCAGGCCGGAGGCCTCCAGGTCCTCCCGGGTGAGGTCGTTCTGGATCGGCCCGGGTTTGACCACGTACTGGACCCGCCAGCCGCGGCGCCGGAGGTGGGCCACCAATGGCGCATCAAAGAACTGCTCCCCGGCGTTGTCCGCCAGGTAGAGGAGGAGGCCCGGCGGACCCTCCAGTTGGCGGCGGCCGCGCTCCAAGTCCGAGAGGCCGAATTCCACCCGGGAGGCGAGTTCCCGGGTCACTTCGGCTTCGTCCCGGAAAAAATCGATGGCATTGCCCACCGCCGCCAGTTTCAGGAGGGACTCCAGGTCAGCGCCATAGCCGGCGGCGACTTCTCGGAACCTGCGGCCCAGATAGGCGGTTTCGGCCGCCTTCCGGATGGCGAAGGGATCGGAGTTGCCGGTAATGGTCATGATGGCGTGATGAAACTGGTTGGCGATGCCGGCCGGAATGGCCTCCGGCCCGAACTCCCGCGCCATGATCTCCAGGGACGCCCGGCGGGCCTGCTCCTGCAATACCGGGTCCGCGGTGGCCTGGGCCACCGTCAGCTCCACCAGCCGCCGCAGGCAATCGTGACATTCCGGCTGAATTTTCATAGGGTGCATAAGGTTCTATTCGGACCAGACCTCTCTGGCGATTTCGTGGGTCTTATTTTATAGAGAACAGCCGCCCTCGGCTGTTCTTTGCCAGGCCGCCTGCCCTCCAACTGCCCGGTCAGGCTGACCAATATCTTATCAAAATCAATCATTACCCAGAAGCCCCGATTCCATTCTGGCTTTATAAAGCCAGAATGGTTACTATTTTAGATGAGATTTAAAATCTCTCCCAGGCTGTGAGTGATTTCGTCAGCGACCTAAAGACTGGGACGCGGTTGTTAAGTCCCCCTTTGAAAAAGGGGGATTTAGGGGGGTTTCAAGAAGTTGGTTAAATTCCCCCTGCTCCTGGGCGCAGGAGAGAGGAGATATTTGGTGGCCCTTGCTTTCTAACTTGGCTGGGCGCAGGCCTTCTAAGAACCATGGATTTAATCGTACAAATAACTAGCCGGGAAGCCCTGGACGCCGCCCTGGAGGCGGGGGTTAACGGCGTGACCATCGCTTTGCCCCGGGGCGCGGACCAGGCCCCGGCCTAAGATTCATGGCCATTTTCGACCACCCCCGGGGATGCAAAAATCCCCCCCTTCTTCAAAGGGGGGGGTAAAGTCCCCCTTTGAAAAAGGGGGATTTAGGGGGATTTGAAGTTTTCACGGTAAAGCTCTCGGCCATCAATAATTACTTTTTGATTGTAACTCGGTATTAAACCCAACCATGGATTTAATCGTACAAATAACTAGCCGCGAAGCCCTGGACGCCGCCCTGGAGGCGGGGGTTAACGGCGTGACCCTCGATTTGCCCCGGGGCGCGGACCAGGCGTGGTGGGCCGAGACGGCGGCCTGGCAGGCCGCGGCCCGCGGCCGTGGGGTCGGGTTTAATCTCCATTGGGACCGGTTGATCAGGGAAGCGGAGTTGCCCCAGGCCCAAGAGACCCTGGCCAACGCCGCGGCCTTGCAGCCCGACGCCCTGGTCCTCCGGGACCCCGGCCTCTGCCGGGAGGCCCGGAGCCGCTATCCGGAATTGGTGCTCCACGCCGCCGCGGCCTGCGGCTATCACAATTCCCCGGGCCTGCGGCTGGCTGAGGGCCTGGGCTACCGCCGGGTGGTGCTGGCCGGCCCGATTAACCTGAAAGACCTGGCCTTGATGCGGCGGCAAACCACCCTGCCGCTGGAAGTAGTGCTGCCGCGGCCTTGCCCCGGCTATGGCCACCTCTGCCTGTTGGATGAATACCTGGGGGCCGGCTGTCCTGCCTGCTGCCATCCAGCCCGGTGGCAGCCGGAGCCGGCGGCCGGCCTCCCGGCCGCCCTGGAAATGCTCCCCGGCCTCGCCCAGTTAGGGGTGGCAGCCGTGCGCCTGGGCTGGATCTTCTCAAAGGCCAAGCCCCTGAGCCGGGTCATTGAATTGTGCCAATTGTTATGGGAGGCTACCGCGGCGGAACGGCCCCGTCTCCTGGCCGTGGCCCGGGACGTCCTGGCCGCCTTTGGGGCGGAGTTTCACCTGGAATTTCCTGCCCCGGAGCCCCTTCCCGCTCCGGCGCCACCGGGACCGGCCATGGCGGCAGCAGGCCCCCGGACTTCAAGAGAGCGCCCCCAGACCGCGCCCAGTCCCGGCCGGATCTGGTTGGAGGCCCGGGACTACGCCGAGGCCGCCTTCCTGGCCCAGGAATGGCGGGATCCTCTGGTCCTGCAACTTAATGCGGAGAATTACGCGGCCTTTTTGGGCCAGTACCGCCACTGGCACCCTCGCCGGTTTATCTGGCGCCTGCCGCCGATCATCCGGGAATCGGCCCTGGCTTTCTTCGGACAAGCCATCCTGACCTTGAAGCAGGGGGGTTTTTCCCGCTTTCTGGTGGGGGACTGGGGGGGCGTGGCCCTGGTCCGGGAGGCGGGCGGCCTCATCTATGGGGAGCAGACCCTGGGGGTGAGAAATTCCCAGGCGCGCCTGGCCGCCACGGACCTCGGCGTCTCCAAGCTTTGTCTGCCTCCGGGACGGGGGCCGCAGGACTGGGAAGACCTGGTGCAGGCCGCGCCCCGGGGCAGCTTTTGGGGCTATCTCTACCACCTGCCGGCCCTGACTACCTGTCCCCGGGGCGCAAGTGACCTGCCGGTCCCGAACGGCGAAAATCTACGCTGGCTCATCGAAGGTGATCTGGCGCTGCTCCTCCCGGAGGCAGCCCAGCGCCTGGCGCCTCATCAGGTCTGGTTTGAGCAAAAGTGGGTGGCCCCCCTGGTGATCTCCCTGGTCCACAGTACGCCTCCCCTGGGGCCAGGTGCCGGCCCTGGCCCGGCCGCCTAAGCCGGAGCCTCCCAGGCAGCCAGGACGACCGCGGCCGCCACTCCGGGGTAAGCCAGGTCCCGCCCCCCGGCCGGAGCGTCGGGGGCGACCGGAATCGCCACCGCGGCCCAAAACTCCCAAGCGCCGCCTGCCTTAACAAAAAAAACAAAAAAAGCAATTTTCAGGATTGGGGCTTCACCGCCTCGATGCCGGCCGAAACGACGTATTCTTCCAGCCCTCGCCCCGGGGCCCATTCCCGGATGAACCGGCGGCTCTCTTCTTTCAATTGGATGCGGATATCGCTGAACCCGGCTTCCCGGAGCATGCTTTCCAGCTCGTTGACGGTGGCGGCCCCGGCCAGGCAACCGGCATAGAGAGCCAGATCGTGGCGCAGCTCTTCAGGCAGCGGCGCCGGGGCCACGATATCGGCAATGGCCAGCCGGCCTCCCGGCCGCAAGACCCGGAAGGCCTCGCGGCACACCTGGAGCTTGTCCGGGGAAAGATTGATGACGCAGTTGGACAGGATCACGTCCACGCTGGCGTCGGCTACCGGCAGGTGCTCGATTTCGCCCAGGCGGAATTCGACCATGGCATAGCCCGCTTCTCCGGCGTTTTCCCGGGCCTTGGCCACCATCTCCGCGGTCATGTCCACGCCGATGACGTGCCCCGTGAGTCCCACCTGCCGGGCCGCCAGGAAACAATCGAAGCCGGCGCCGCTGCCCAGGTCTAAAACGGTCTCCCCCGGTAGCAGGGCCGCGATGGCCTGGGGATTGCCGCATCCCAGCCCCAGGTCGGCCCCGGGTGGTACGGCCTGCAATTCTTCCTGAGAATAGCCGATTTGCCGGGAGGAACCGCCCAAAGGCGCGGCAGCCGGTCCGGAACAACACCCCGAGGCCGCACCGCCGCAGCCCGATGCTCCACTTTGGGCAATCTCTCCGTACCTTTTCCTTACCGACTCCCTGATTTCCTCAGGCCGTGGGGCTTTCATAATTGATCTCCTTATACTAAACAGCTATTGAATATCGAACCGTAGGGGCGGACCTATGTGTCCGCCCTTATCCGCGGCGCCACCTGAGTTCGCCCCTACCCTCCATCCGCCGGCGAACCGCCGGTCAGCAAGCTCGCCGCGGCCAGCACCGTGTCCCGGTCCACCCAACACAGGATATGCCTGCCGCGTCTGGCCACCCGGATGAGCCCGGCCCGCCGCAGCTCCTTGAGGTGGTGCGACACCGTGGAAGGATCGATCTCCAGATCCTGGCCCAGTTCACCCACACATTGCCGCACCGCCTGCCTCGGAGTCGCATTCGGTCCCCGGGGGACAACAGGAGGCCAGGCGCAGGAAGATCTGCAAGCGGTTGGGATTGGCCAGGGCCTTGAAGACCTCGGCGAATTGGTGCACTTCTAAAGCTGCATAGTTTGACATATGTCAAATTCTAAATCTCCTGAGCGCTTGGTCAAGTTTTTTTAGTGAGATTTTCCCATTGCTTGATCCGCTCAACTCCCTCAACCGGCGGCAGGCAGATTCCGGGCAGGCGGAGCAGGTGCTTCCAAGGCCCTAAAACGCCATTTTTTTCTTAAATTGCTTGGCAATGGCCGATTTGGTATTATCATCTAATGATGAGTGTTGGCTTTTACTCTCATTTCAAGGAGATCGTGAATGACTAACAGGTCTTTGGGCAGAACCCGGCTGGTCGCGGTGGCCCTGCTGCTCACCCTCAGCCTTCTGGCCCTGGCGACGGCGGGCTGGGCCGCCAGCAAAGCCGCGCCGGATTTTACTTTAAAGGATGTCCTCCAGGGCCAGGATTACTCCCTGAGCCAGTTCAAGGGCAAAGTGGTGATGATCAATTTCTTCACCTTCTTCTGCGGCCCTTGCCGGGAGGAGATGCCCGATCTCAACAAGATTTACCAGGAAAACAAGGATAAGGGTTTCCAGACCCTGGGAATCGCCCTGAGTTCCGATCCCACCCAGATCCGCTTTTTGGTGAAGCAGTTGGGCCTGACCTACCCGGTGCTGAACGGTACTGATAAGGTAGGCGCGGATTACGGCAACGTGGTCGTGGTGCCCACCACCTTCATCATCGACAAGCAGGGGAACATCGTCAACAAGATCGAGGGGACCCGGAAAAAGGAAGAGTTTGAGAGGATGATCAAGGCCTTGATGTAGCAGAGTTTGGCGGTTCAGGGGCCCAAAATGGGCCCCTGGCCGTAAGCGGCAGGGCGCCCGCCGCCCTCCCCCGCCGGGTGGAGTCTGGCGCCAGTGAGGAAATATCATGGGGCCCTGGACCAAGTTGCCGGAGTGGGCCCAGGCAATGGAGGAGTGTCTCAGGGAGGGGGAATCGGCCCTTTCTATCCTCCACGGGCAGGTCTACGATTACACCCGCGTGAATGGGGATTATCTCCCCTTTCGTCATTTCCTGGCTCAATGGCTGGGCCAGGAGCGCCACGTGGTTTTCTACAACCTGGGCCTGGGGCTGGAGTTTGGCGACGCCGCGGGCGAAAATGCCTTCCGGGAGGCCCTCGAGCCCCCGGAGCCGGCGGCCGCGGACGACGAAGCCGCGGACGTCTCCCGGGTCCGGGCCCGGGCCTTAAATGCACTAGGACAGAAAAGGCAGAAACCCGCCCCGAAGCCCTTGCCCCAAAGCCCCCGGGAGGTGCTGCAACTGGCGGAACGGGTCATGGCCGCTCCCTGCCCGGGCCAGCCAACCTGCAAGCCCCTGGCCTTGATCCTGGAGTACGCCGAAACCATCGTCCCCGCGGTGGATTTGGGCTCCATGAGCGAGCCGGACCGGGCCGCCCTGGTCACCCTGCTGCGCTGGGCCCGCCAGGCGGAGCTCGCGGAGCAGGGCCACGCGGTGGTGCTCACCACCGGCAATCTGGCGGATTTAAATCCCAATCTGCTCCTCAGCCGCCACGGGGCGCAAATCATCGCCGTGCCGCCTCCGGATCGGGAGGCCCGCCTCCACTTCATCGCCTACCTCCTGTCCCAAGCCCACTATAACCTGGACCTGACTTCCCGGGAGCTGGCCAACCTGGGCGCCGGCTTGAGTCTCATGGTGCTGCGCACCCTGCTGCGCCGGAGCCTCGCCCAGCCCCTCACCATGGAGATGGTCCGCCGCCAGAAAAAGGACCTGCTGCGCCAGGAACTGGTGGGCCTGGTGGAGGTCATCGAGCCGCGCTTCGGCCTCTCCGAGATCGGCGGGCTGGAGCCGATCAAGGACTATTTTGCCCAGATAGTCGGGGCCATCCAGGCCGACGAAATCAGGCTGGTGCCCCGGGGCATCACCCTGATGGGCCCTCCCGGGGTGGGCAAGACCGCCCTGGCCGAAGCCCTGGCCCGGGACTGCGGCTTCAATTTCGTCAAGCTGCTGAATCCCCGCACCAAATGGGTGGGGGAGAGCGAACGCAACTTTTTCAAGGCCCTTAATACCTTGCGCAGCCTGACCCCGGTGGTGGTGGTCGAGGACGAAGCCGACCAGAGCGAGCACGGCCGGGACGAATACTCCGGCGACACCGGGGTGGGCAACCGCCTGCGGCAGATGCGCTTCGAGTTCATGGGCGACCCATTCATCCAGGGCAAGGTCCTGTGGATCAGGATCACCAACCGGCCGGACCGCCTGGACCAGGCCGATCTGCGCTCCGGCCGCTCCAGCGAGCGCATCCCCTTTTTCCTGCCGGATTTCACCGAAAAGTGCCAGATCTTCAAAGTGGTGGCAGAGCGCAGCCAGATCTCCTGCGACCTGGACGATTTCCGCGAAGTGGTCGATTACCTGGACCGCCGCCATCCGGAGCTGATCACCGGCGGCGATATCGAAGAGCTGGTCTTCCGGGCCTACCGCCGCTCCCGCCTGGACGGCCGGGAGCAGGTGAGTTTCGCCGACTTTCAGCAGGTGATCGACGACTTCCTGCCGCCGCACCAACTGGAAGTCCTGCGCCATCTGGAACGCCTGGCCCTCAACCAGTGCTCCTCCCGCCGCTTCGTCCCAGCCCGCGTCTGGACCTGGGCCGCCCGGGGCGATGAGGGGGCAGAACATTAATTTTTGGCGTGATATTTTTCTCACGCAACGATGCCAAGGCGCAAAGTTTTTGTAGGGTGCGTCCTACGCACCATTTCTGGAATCTTTGATATGCCAGCGTGTGGGAAGCCCCGGACGACTTGGAAAGCCAGCTTTACGACTTCATTTGCGCAATCATCGGCACAGGGAAAGCAGGCTAATATTGGACGCAATGTAGTGGATTTCTTTCTCCCCCTTTGAAAAAGGGGGGTAGGGGGGATTTAAAAAGCGTCCCATGCTCAAATATAACCCCAAGCTGAAAGCCAACTCCCGCCAACTCCGGCAGAACCTGACTGACAGAGAGCGGGGCTTACGGCAACGATTACGTGGCAAACAGCTATCAGGTGTCCAATTTTATCGCCAGAAGCCGATTGGCCCTTATATCGTCGATTTATATGCCCCCAAGGCAAAATTGCTTATCGAGATTGACGGTTCCCAGCATTTTGAAGAGCCTCAGGCTGAAAAAGACCGGGAACGGGACGAATTCTTAAACAGGCTTGGATTACTGGTTCTGCGCATCGATAGCAGACAAGTTTTAAAAGAGACTGATTCGGTGGTGCAGTTCATTTATCAGAAGTTAGCAGAACGAACTTCAAATCCCCCTAAATCCCCCTTTTCCAAAGAGGACTTTAGAACCCTCTTTTGAAAAGGGGGCAGGGAAGATTTCATAGCTGACGGGTGGCCGATATCGGCGATGAACATTTGGCCTGTACAGCACAGGCTGAAAAGCCCGAGCCCCCAGGTTCTTGATGCAAGCAACTTCTTCAGTCTCAGCCTCGGAAAAATTGTGCAAGAGGCTACAATGTAGTGGTTTTGCTTTTTTTCTCCCCCTTTGAAAAAGGGGATTGTATACTTGACATAGCAATTTCCGTCCGGGGGTGTTATAATCTGTACCGACAGGCCGGCGATTAACAGGGAAGTTCTCATAGAATGGGTTGCTAAATTCCTCAATTATTGGGAAGATGAAAGTATGCTATATGGGGAAGCAGCGGAAATCATTGTAAATCAAGTTCTTGGCCACCGACCTCCTTCACAAGTTTCAGAACAAACGGGGATAGATCAGTTGCCAGAACCATCATCATATTTCCATATTGCTTAAGGTCATCGAGAGTATAGTGTAAATGTTTAATTTTGGGCTTGTTTGTTTTCTTACCATTTTCATCATATGTATGTTTTGATAATTTTAAGGAATCTGGTCTTAATTCTATAACAGCACTATGGATAATTGTGTCACGATGCTTAGACAGATGTTCGGCTCGGCAAATTAGACCCAATCCTTCATTACTATATTTGGAAAGGATAGGTGATTTAAATATTTCATTTAGAAAGGCTAATTTTCTACTAAATTGGGTACGGGGCATTCCGTATTTTATGCAAGTTTTAGTGTTTTCCCCATCGCATTTATGATAAAGGAGTAATACACAATTGTTAATAAATTCTTCAATAAAACCCCAGTTAATAACAATGCCACCAATAGCACAATATTTAATATCTATATCATAAGGCATTTCAACCATGGCTACCTCCGACAAGAAAAAGCCAAAAGACAAAGAATCTGAAATAGATTTTACTAATATTTCACCTGACGACATCGCCAAGAAGTTTTTGGAGACACCACCAAAGCCTAAAAAGAAAGAAAAGGACAAGCCATGAGTGAATCTCAAAACAAGCGCGAACTTCTCAAGGACAAGGTGATTAACCTTGTTAAAGAATTTATTAAAACAGAGGGCGGAATTACCCCTTACGACCTTGAGGCTTTATTTGGCTCAATTTCGCCAGCAAGTCAGTTTAACGAGGTAGCAATTGCTTTAGCTGAAATGCCTATCTTGTTGGCATAGTCCTGGCTATATTGACAAGGATTTGGTTTAAACCTGATAAATGGCCACTTATTGGAGCCAATGCTCTTTGCACTTCTTGCAAGAGAGACAGAGCAGATAACGCACATTTGCCTTCATGGGGCTTTGGGCCTGCAACAAAAAGTTGGCAATTGGAATTACAGGCACCTTGAATAAGTTCTTGTGTTCTAAAGGGACAAATTTTGTCAATATCCATGGCCTCTAACCTCCAAAATATGGGATTCTCGCAAAATCACCATAGCACAAAATGGTGGTTAGCGGTCATGGATTATTTCTTCTTCAACCAAGGCTTATCATCGGCGTAGATTTGCTCATTTTCAACTAATCCGCCGATAGGTCAAACGCTTACCTTCAATCCCTTGAAGGGCTTTGGTAGCACGTTGGAAGTCAGTATCTTTGCGATGGTTATATCTGAAATCGAACTCGGTAATATAACGCTGTAGGTGTCGGACGCTGACATGCTGATAAATGCCAACCAAACCACGTTTAAGGATGCTGAAAAAGCCCTCAACGTATTGGTATGGACTTCACCTCTGACATATTCATCCTGGCTATGGCAAACGACCTCATGCTTCTCAAACTCAGGACCAAGAATCTTGTATTGCCCGGCATCATCAGTCATAAGGTGGGCTTCGGGGTCAATATGGTACTTGAGATAGGGCTTCAAGGTCTTGGCGCTCACGCCGGGAACGTGGAAGGAACGGACTTCGCCGTTTCTCTCCACAAGCGACAGGACAGCGTTTTTATGAGCGTAGCCACGGCGCTTTTGCGTCCCTGGCTTAGTCCCGATAAAAGTTTCATCGGCTTCAACCGGGCCATTGCCACCAAGAACGGTCTTAGTCCAGTCGGCTTTCATAGCTTCCCTGATTCTATGCGCCATGAACCAAGCCGATTTGTAGGTAATTCCAAGCATCCTATGAAGCTGGTGGGCGCTTATCCCCTTCTTGCTTGCGGCCATAAGGTGAAAAGCCAAAAGCCATTTGTGCAGTTTAATATGGGAATCCTCAAACAGAGTGCCTACAGTTACCGTGAAATGCTGGCGGCAGCCGTTACACTGGTACAGGCCGGGGCGATGACTTTCGCCTTTAAGTTTGGTGATCTTCTCAGTTGCACCGCAATGAGGGCATACAGGGCCATGAGGCCAGCGCAGATTTTCAAGGTGTTTTCTGGCGGCTTCTTCGTCTGTGAAGATTGGATTAGTGAGGTCGCACATGGCTGTTAACTCCTTATGCTCTATATATAAACCCTTTTTGGCGCTATGTCAAGTATATAATTGCGTTGAAAAAGGGGGGTAGGGGGGATTTAAAAGTCGTCCCATGCTCAAATATAACCCCAAGCTGAAAGCCAACTCCCGCCAACTCCGGCAGAACCTGACTGACAGTGAGCGGGTCTTATGGCAACGATTACGTGGCAAACAGCTATCCGGTGTCCAATTTTACCGCCAGAAGCCGATTGCTGGTTATATCGTTGATTTCTATGCCCCCAAGGCAAAACTGGTAATAGAAATAGACGGTTCCCAACATTTTGAAGCTGGACATGCTGAAAAAGACCGGGAACGGGACGAATTCTTAAGCAGACTTGGATTACTGGTTCTGCGCATCGATAGCAGACAAGTTTTAAAAGAGACTGATTCGGTGGTGCAGTTCATTTATCAGAAGTTAGCAGAACGAACTTCAAATCCCCCTAAATCCCCCTTTTCCAAAGAGGACTTTAGAACCCTCCTTTGAAAAGGGGGCAGGGAAGATTTCATAGCTGACGGGTGGCCGATATCGGCGATGAACATTTGGCCTGTCCAGCCAGGCTGGAAAGCCTGCGGCACCATTTCTTGGTGAAAGCAAACTCTGACAGTTTCAGCCTCGGAAAAATTGTGCAAGAGGCTACAATGCAGTGCTTTTTTTCTCCCCCTTTGAAAAAGGGGGGTAGGGGGGATTTAAAAAGCGCCCCAGTGCCATCGAATCCCTGTCAATCGTCTATGCCTTTCTGGAAATTTCTTTCACCTGGTATTACTTTATCGGCACGGGTAATTTACCGCTTCACCCGTGGTCCAACCGGCCTCTAAGCGGTACCAAAGCGGAACAACAGCGGCAATTTAGCGGAGTCGCAGCGCTCCAGCAGCGTGCCGTCAGCGGCTTAAATCCAGAAATATCAGCTACTTTTGCGTACCAATTTGCGGCAAATTTTTCAGGTGCCGGCACAGGTTGGCCCCATTTAGCCTTGATTTGGGGTTGAAAGCTCTGAAAAAATGGCCGCCTTATCAGAAATTCTCTATAATATTGATGAGTTACTTGATGTATAGATTTTCTTTACCTAACTTCTACTAATAATTGACTTTTTCGCCGCCAGCAGAAGGTAGGATACCATCAAAGACAAAATTATCATCGAAGGCAACGAAGTCATCCTGCTATCAGAGGAGGCCCCCGGCCAGGTCCGGGTGGCCCGGCGGGCGCCGCTGGATTCACTCCTGCGCTATGTCGCCCGGGTCATGCCGCCGCCTTTGCCGGTGCTGCCCCCGGGCGCCAGGTGGCTTAGGCAGCGGAAAGACCTGCTGCTGCTGGCCGTGGAGCATCCGCCCCAATGCCGCACCCTGAAGGTGAGCGGCGGCAAAAAGGGCGACGACGGCTACCGCGCCTACCGGCTGGCCCTGCCGTATGTGCTCTATCTGCTGACTTTTTACCGGGATGGCTTCGAAGAGATGAAGATGTTTTTCCGGGTCTCGCCTCTGGCTGCCCCGGATGACCCCCTGTGTCACACCTGCCTGCCCAATGTCCGGGGCGAACCGGGCCACTACGGCAGCCAACGCGTCTGCCTGCGTTACCGGCCGGAGATGTTGGAAGGCGTGCCCCTGGCCGAGTCGGTGCCGGCCCTGATCGACTTCTTTTGGCGCACCGGCTTCAACCAGGACATTGACCACAGCGCCTTTGCGCGGGCCCGGGGACTTGACCCGCGCCTGGCGGACCTGGCGGCCTGGGAAGCGGCCACGGCCGCCGACCCGCTTTTTCCCCTCGAAGTCAAGTGGGAAGCCGCGGGGCGCAATTTGCCGGATCTTTGGGCGGAGTGCTTGAAACTACACGGCGAGACTGATCAACCGGTGCAAGACGCCGACGGCCTGGCCGACATCTTATTTCGCTTGCCGGTGGGGTATTGATCCGGACCGCGGCGGTTTCTCTACCCCGGTGGCGCCGGCGCCTGGCGTGGCCTAATCGGCCAAACTTTCAGGCTCATCTCCTTTTTCTTTGCCTGAACCGCCTTTGGCATGGGTTTGAAAGGTGAAAACCACCTGGGCCTCCGGCGAGGAGAACTGCAAGGAGGTGAGCACCAGTCGCTTCACGGCATGCAAGATCTCTTCCGAGGAAGTTTCGTTTAGGTTGCCGGTGAGTTTGAGATAGAGATTTTCTCTCTTCCGGCAGATGGATAGTTGCGGTTGCATGTCAAACCCTCCTTTCTAATCCTGTTATCTAATTGCATCCATCCGGAAAACTTTTTTTTAGCCAGCGATGCTGACCGCTTCTCCAGGCTACTCGTCCAGGGAAGCCAGCCCCTGACGGATGGCATATTTGGTGAGTTCAGCCACGCTGCTCAGGCCCAGTTTGCTCACGATCTGCTTGTGGTGGACTTCTATGGTCTTGCTGCTGAGGCCCAGGGAATCGGCGATTTGCCGCTTACCTTTGCCTTCGGCCAGGAGTTGTAGAACCTGCCGCTCCGGCGCGGTGAGAACGGAATAAGCCGAACTGGATCCCGCCGCACAATTGGAGGCGAGATCCTGGATCAAGCTGTCGGACACTCCCGGGCTCACATACGTCTGCCGGCGCATCACGGTGCGGATGGCCTTCACCAATTCCTCCAGGGCGCAGTCCTTCAACAGGTATCCCAGGGCCCCCGACCTGAGCATATTCGACACGAAGAGGCTGTCGGAATGCATGGAGAGGGCAATGACTTTCGCACCGGGAGACCCGACCAGGAGCTGGCGGGTGGCCTCGAAGCCATTTAAATCCGGCATGGAGATGTCCATGATGATCACGTCCGGCGCCAGTTCCTGCGCCAGCTTCAGGGTCTTGCGGCCGTCGTCGGCTTCTCCCACGACCTGGATGTCGGGCTCGCCGGCCAGCAGAGTCCGCAATCCCTGGCGAACTATCTGGGCATCATCCGCCAAAATAACTTTTATGGTCATGCCACCATCCCTGGGGTCAACCTGCTCCGGGTTCCGAGGAGTGAATCTGGCCTTCCCGACCATCACCGATCGCACCCAGATCGAGAACTAGTCCCATATTTTTAGGGCAAATTGGTATGGTCAGTCGATCATCAATCCTGCGTAACAATACAGGTTTTAGGAGGCAAAGATCACTTAGGAAAAACCTAAAATTGGGGTAAGGAAAACCTAATTCTGCGGGCGGGAAAACCTTAGGGTCGATTTTCCCTGATTAAGAAAGGAGATCGTGACTGCGGAGATCAACCGGCCTAGTCGTCCAGAGTGGTCAAACCTTGCCGGATGGCATATTTGGTTAGCTCGGCGACGCTGTGAATCCCCGATTTGTTCATAATCTGCTTGCGGTGCGATTCCACCGTCTTGATGCTGACGCAGAGGCAGTCGGCAATCTGATTGGTGGTCTTGCCCTCGGCCATAAGCTGCAAGACTTCCCGCTCCCTGGCCGTTAAGACGGAGAAGGCCGAAGCGCCGGCGTTGCTCCAGCCGCTGACAAAATCTTTAATGACCACGTCCGAGATGCCGGGGCTCAGATAGGTCTTCTGGGCCATCACGGCCCGGATCGCCTTGACCAGTTCCTCCAGGGCGCAGTCTTTCAGGAGATACCCGGAAGCGCCGGCCTTCAGCATGTTGAGCACAAAGAGACTGTCGGAGTGCATGGACAGGGCGATTACCTTGACCCCGGTGCACTCGGCCAGGATTTGCCGGGTGGCTTCGATGCCGTTTAACCCAGGCATGGAGATGTCCATGATTATTAAGTCGGGTGAGGTTTCTTGGACCAGACGTAATACCGAGCGGCCGTTGTCCGCCTCGGCCACCACCTTGATGTCCGACTCCAAGGCCAGGAGGTTGCGCAGCCCTTGGCGCACTATCTGATGGTCATCCGCCAGCACGATCTTGATGGTCATCTTGCCTTCCCTATGTGAATTTTTTTGGCGTATTTTAACGGCACCGTCAAGGTGACCCGGGTTCCATTGCCTTCCGTGGAGGCCATGTCCACCTTGCCCCCCAGATAATGCAGGCGTTCACGAATACTGAAGAGTCCGAAACCGCCGTTGCCCCCGGATTTGGCAAAACCCTTGAAGTCGGCGATCCCGACGCCGTCGTCCATCACCTCGACGTCCACCCGGTCGCCGTGGCGAGCGATGGCTACCCGGGCGTGCTTGGCCTGGGCATGCTTGACGATGTTCAACATCAACTCCCGCACCGAACGGAAGAGGAGCACCTTGATTTCATCGGTCATGGGGATGGGTTTCATCTCCCGCTGAACCTCCACCTGCATGCCATGTTGGGCCCTGACTTGCTTGGCGAACCATTCCACCGCCGCCTCGAACCCCAGCTCGTAGAGGACCGGCAGGCTCAGCTCAAAGGTCAGCGACCTGGTGTCTTGGATCATCTTCTCGATGAGTTCCCGCACCTCACCCAGGGGCGTGGCCAGCTCCGAGGCCCCAACGCTTTTCTGCATGACCCCCAGCTTAATCTTGGAGACTGCCAGGGCCTGGCCGATATGGTCGTGGAGGTCGGTGGCCAGGCGGCGCCTTTCCCGCTCCTCGGTCAGGGAGAGTTCCGACGTCAGGGATTGGAGCTGCTCCTGGTTGGCCTGAATCTCTTCTTCGCCCTTTTTACGCTGCGTGACGTCTTGGGTCATGATAATGGCATACTGGGGCTCCCGCCTGGGACCCCGCAGAATGGAGACCGTCACCTGACCCCAGACGATCTGGCCGTCCTTGCAGATATAACGCTTTTCCCGGGTGTAGGATTCCCGGTTCCCCCTGGCCAACTCCCGAAAAAGACTCAGGCTTACGGTGAGATCGTCTGGATGGGTTAAGTCCTTGAAGGACTTTTTAAACATTTCTTCTTTGTTATACCCCAGCAGCTCCAGAAAGGCGGAATTGCTATCCAGGATAAAGCCCGCCATGTCCACCAGACACATGCCGATGGCGGCTTCCTCAAAGATTTTGCGAAAGTGCTTCTCGGTTTCCCGGAGGGCGGTAACGTCGCTGAACATGGCGAAGGCCCCGCTGAATTGGCCGTTTTCGAACAGTGGCACCGAACTCATGAGCACCGCGGCGATCCCGCGGTTCTTACAGGAAATCTCCAGTTCCTGCTGGGCCACGCTATTTTTGCGGTTTTCTTCCAGGGCCTTTTTCATGAGCTTCCAGTTGGCCTGGTCGAATAATTCCTGAATATTCTTATTCTCCAGCTTTTCATGGCCGGTGATTTCCCGCATGCGCCGATTGACGAATTTCACCATACCCTTGTCGTCAATGATCCAGATGCCTTCGTGGGCATTTTCGATGAGGCCCCGGTACTTGCGTTCGGAGATCTCCAACTTGCGGTAGAGGATGGCGTTCTCCAGGGCAATGGCGATCTGGTTGGCGAAACTGACGATGAACTCCCGGTCCCCTTCGGTGATGGTGGCGTCCCAGTGCACCCGGTCGGCCAGCAGGACCCCGATGACCTTGCCGCGCACGGTGAGGGGCGCCAGGATGATGGCCTTGGGCTTGAACTGCTTGATCAGGGGATTCTTGACGTTGAGCTTGCTGCGAGCCACGTCCTGGATCACCACCGGGATGCCGGTCATGGCCACCCGGGCGATGACGTTGTCCACCTTCGAAATGGGGATCTGGTAACCTTTTACCCGTTCGAACAACACCGGGTCGATGCCCGCGGCATAGGTAAGCTCCAAAACCTCACCCTGCTGGTCCAGCAGCAGGATGCCGGCCCGGTCCAGCCGGGCGGAATTGATCAACAACCGCAGGGTCACCTGCAGGAGCTTCTCCAGGTTGAGGACCGACAGGGTGGCGGTGCTGGTCTCCTGGAGGCAGATAAGCTGGTCGATCTTCTCCTTGAGCTGCATGTTGAGCCGATGGATTTCATCGAACTTCTTGCGCAGCAGTTCCTTGTCCCGCTCCAGCTCCTCGATGGTATAAGTGAGGGCTCGCCAGGGTACCATGAACTTCAAAAAGCTCTCTTTGAGGAAAGAGCGCTTTTGCCATTTCAGGTGGTATTCACAGTAATCGTCACCCTTAAAGAAGCATTTGGTTTCTTCCAGGGTTGAAGGCGGCATTTTCCAGATGGTGGGGATGCCGGAGTAGATTCCCTGATTAAACAGGCAAAAATCGCGGTTGGCCGGGATATTCTTAAACCAATGGAGCCGCACGACGGCGCTGTCACGCTTGACCTCCACCAGCTCGATGGTTTTGTTGCGGTTGAATTTATCATTGATGGCCTGCACCCGTTTCAGGGTCTGGCGGGGATTTTTGTGGGAAAACAGGATAATCCGCTGCACGTAGCCCAGTTTTTTGCGCGCCGCGGATTCGAAGCCGATCTTGAAGGCGATCTGATTGTTTTTGGTTAAGCGCTTGGCATTTTCGAACATCTTGGTGACCACGTCGCTGGACACCCAGTTGTTCACTTCCATCAAAAATTCTTGGGGATTGCCCAGGCCTTCGATTTCCGGGCCCAGGCCGGCGAGGAGACCGGTTATCTCCTCCGGCAGACTCTCCTGGAAATATTCGATGATGGCCCGGGTATTGAGGCAGCTATGATGCTTTTCCATCAGGGGCCGGAGCTCACGCCGGGACGCCGCTTCTTCGTCCATCATGCCCGAGGCCTGGACTCTGAGCGGCCAGCTTTCCATACTTTCCTGGCCGTCCGCCTCCGCGGCCGGCCCGTCTTCTGCAAATCTTTCTTCTCGGGAAAATTTAACCCGCTCTTCCAACATTTACTTTCTCTCTCCCAACCGGGGTAAAATGACAGCAGAAGTTGGGCATCTTCGCCTACTTAATAAAAAACTATTACCGGATGCTCCGATAATAAATGATTTGATATTAAAGTCAACTATAACAATGATCTCCTTTTCAGTTTACTGTTTTTATAATTCTTCAGAAATTAGTTATCGAATATTTTAACGGAAACCGGCCGCCGCCGCCCGGAATATTCCTGGCAGGGTGCCTGTCGGGGTCTGCCGACGAATTTTCAGGGGTTCCCTGCAGCAAAATCAGGGTAAACCAGTATTGAATAATATCTAAAGATATTTTTAATATAACTAAAAAATATATTGAGTATTTTGCTGCGTTTTTATGCTAAAATTTCCATACAAAATTAATTCTAAAAAGCCAAGGAAAGGCGCATGTCTTCTCGGTTTGCTTTGCTCCGGAAATCCGAAATGAGCCTGAGCAAGTTTCTCCAGCTGAATTGGAGCCAGATGCTTTTCCGGTTCCTGCCCTTCGGCGTTTCCCAAGGCAGCATCAGGACCCTGGGGCGTCTGTACTATCTGATCAATCAGCAGGAACAGGCCCTGATTCGGGAAGCGATCAGGCGGGTTTTCCAGGGGATGATAGCCGCCGAACAGGTCCAGGCCAAAATCCAGGCCGCCTTCCAGGGCATCTTCGATCACTATCACGAAAAACTTTTTGTGGGTTATGCCAACTTCCCGCACTTGCAGGATTTCTTAAAGAAGCAGGTGGATTTCCAGGGGCTGGAGAACTTGCAAGAGGCACTACGGGCCGGTCGCGGCGCCATCCTGGTGACGGGTCACTTCGGTGCGGTGGAATTATTGCCGGGAGCCTTGACGTTGAAGGGTTTCCCCACTTCCATGATCTGCCGGTTCCAGAGCACGCGGCTTCGGGAGGCCCAAGGCCGCCGCTCCCAATGGATCGGCCTGGACCTGATCGAGTCGGACCGGGGCAAGGGCTTATGGGCCGCGCTGCAGGCCCTCAAGGCGGGGCGAATTCTCATCATCGAATGCGATGAATTCGAGAGCTGGCGGCCGGATCCGCGGCGGGTGGTGCACTTTCTCCGGCACCGGCTCCCCCAGGACCGGACCCTGGAGCTTTTGCACCGACGCTCCGGCGCTCCGGTGGTCACCGCGCTGCTGCAGCGGGACGACCACCGGCGCTATACTTGCCAGTTCACCTCGGTGGGAGAGGCCGCCCCGGTAAATCTCCCCATTAGCGATCGGTGTCTCGAAATTCTGGAAAATGCGGTGCGGGCCCACCCGGAGCAGTGGTATCAATGGAAGGAATTTGGTAAGATGATCAAAACTTACCGAGAGGTCGGGTATGATCATCAGGAAGGTGGATATCTGGCACCTGAACCTGCCATTTCTCTCCCCGATCAAGCATAACTTAGCCACGCATACCAGCTCGGCCAACCTGGTAGTCAAGGTGACCGCCGACACCCCCCGTCCGGGTTACGGCGAGGGGGTGCCCCGGGACTTCGTCACCGGGGAAACCCTCTCGGGTAGCCTGGCCTTCCTGCTGGAAACCCTGATTCCCAGCCTCTGGGACCTGGAATTTACCTCTCCGCCTCAACTCCGGGAAGCCTTGACGGCCCTGTTTCGGCAAACCGCCGGAGAACGGCATCCCGCGGCTTTCTGTGCCTTGGAGACCGCCTTGCTGGATGCCGCCGGCCGAGCCTGGGGCCTGCCGCTGTACGAGTTTTTCGGGCCCCGCCGCCAAGACGTCCTGATTTACAGTGCGGTGCTGCCCATGGCGCCCCGGGAGCAAATGGCCCGGCTGCTCGGCCTGGTGAAAAGCATGGCCATGCCTTTTCTGAAGCTGAAGGTGGGAGGGGCCGACGACCTGGAGGTCCTGAAGCTGGCCCGGGAGACCCTGGGTTGGGAAGTGGATATTCGGGTAGACGCCAACTGCGCCTGGACCGCCACTGAGGCCATTCGCCGCCTCCGGGAGATGGCGCCATACCGCCTCAGTGCGGTGGAGCAGCCGGTGGCCAAGGAGGATTTTGAGGGTTTGAAAGAGGTGGGCGCCGCCACCGGCCTGCCGGTCATTGCTGATGAGTCCTTGTGTACTGAAGCCGAGGCCCGGAGATTGATCGACCTCAAGGCCTGCGCCCTCTTCAATCTGCGCCTGTCCAAATGCGGTGGTCCCGGGACCGCCGACCGGATCAGGCGGCTGGCCGCGGCGGCCGGAGTTCGCTGCCAGTTGGGCTGCCACGTGGGAGAGACCAGTATTCTCTCAGCCGCGGGCCGCCACTTTGCCTCCTCATCCCCGGAATTAGTCTATCTGGAAGGCTCTTTTTCGCCCTTCCTGTTCGCCCGGGAACCGGTGGCCCAACCGCTGGCTTTTGGGGATGGGGGCCTGGCTCCCATCCTTTCCGGTCCGGGTCTGGGGATCGAGGTTCTCGATCAGGCCTTAAAGGACTGCTCCGCGGCGCATTATCAGCTCACCGCCTGATCAGCCGCGGGAACTATGGTTGGCTGCGGATTAACTTTGAGATAAAAAATGAACCTGACAATTATGGTCAGTAAATTATCCATATCATGATTGATCTTCATTCCCATATCCTGCCGGACCTGGACGATGGCGCCGCCACTTGGGAAGACTCGCTGGAGATGGCCCGGATGGCGGTGGCGGACGGGATTCGCACCATGGTGGCCAGTCCCCATCTGTTTCGGCATCGCGCCATCAACCTGGCCGAAGTAAACCCCAAAGGGGAAATACTCGATAAAATCCGGGAATTTAAACAAAAACTCGCGGCCGCCGGCCTTGACCTGGAAATCCTCCCCGGCTGCGATTTTCCCTTGTGCTTTGAGGGCCTGCAGCTTCTGGAAAATAATGAGATTTTAACCATCAATGAGGGCGGACACTTCTTGCTGTTGGAGTTTCCCGATTCCTCCCTGCCCCCGGCCACCGAAGATATCTGTTTCCGCCTCACTTCCAAGGGCATCACTCCGATCATCACCCATCCCGAACGCCACTTCATCTTCCAGGAGATGCCCCAGAAGCTGTCGCGCCTGATCGATCTGGGGTGCCTGGTGCAATTAACCGCCGCCAGCCTGACCGGTGGTTTCGGACGACAGGTGGCCCGGGCCGCCCGGGACATGTTGCGGAAAGGTTATTGCCATATTCTGGCCAGCGATGCCCACAGCCCCAGTTTCCGCCCTCCCCTGCTGAGCCAGGCCCTGGAGGCAGCCTCCTCCCTGGTGGGCCAGACTCGAGCCCTGGCTATGGTTACCACCACTCCCGAAAAGATCATCAAGGGCGAATCCTGTAATTAACCGCCACCTCCCCAACTGGGATTTTAGCCGTTCCTATTTCTGTCCAATTTCCCCTTGACTATTACTTTTGTTCTTGACTTTTTCTTTTATTATTGCTTAGATGCAATAAATAATAAGATCTAATCCGGAGAAAACGTTTCTCTTAACTCGGGGGGGGAAGAGAGATGAATACTGGGAAACGCCTTGGGCTATGGCTCTTCCTGGCCCTGACTGCTTGGGGCTGCGCCGGGGTCAGCGAAAAATATCCTTCCGCCGAGGCCAAGGCCTATTTTGCCGCGGCCAATGAGGCCAATTTCCTGGGGGTGGGGTGTATGTCCCCCCAGCATGTAGACCTCACAGCCTACACCTCTTTAATGGGAGTTAAGTATCCTCCCACCTCGGCGGTGGAGGTCCTTTCAGAGCCGCCCTCCCGGCCATACCAGGCCTTCGCGGTGCTGCAAAGCCCTGCCTCTCAATCTCCCCGAGATGTCTCTCCGACCGAGTTGGCCCAACTCACTAACAAGGCCAAGTCCATCGGGGCCGACGCCATCATCATCGCTCCGGCCGCCAAAGCGGAGGCCGTGGCCATCAAGTACCGCCTGGAAGACCCCGAAGCAAAACCACGCCGTTAGGACCTGCGGGGTTTCGGTTCCCCTGTCAGCCCCCCGCTTAGCTGCTCCCCTCGTACCGCCGCCTTCTGCATCTTTCGATTTAAGTGCACTTCTTTTCCTACCGATTACATACCTAACCGCTCGAAAATTCCGGCTTTGAAAGGTTGGGCGAATGGCAAGAATGGTTCTTTTGTTGGGTTGGCTGCTGACCTGGCAGGTTCCTGGGCTGGCGGCCGAAACCCTGGTGATCCCGGGCACCGGCTCCTGCGAAACCATCCTGCAGGAGCTGGCCGGCGCTTATAATGCCGCCCACCCTGGCCTGGAGGTGAGCATTCCTCCCAGTGTCGGCTCTCGGGGTGGGTTGCGCGCCCTTTCGAGCGCTCAATGCATCTTGGCTCGGATTGTGATGCCGCTGGATAAAAAAGAACTCGACCCGAATTTGCAATACCGGAGCTTTGCCACGGACTCGGTGGTTTTTGCCGTGGGCGCCAACGTCGCGGTTAATGGTCTGACGGTACCGCAACTGGTCGCAATCTTTTCTGGCAAGATCAATAACTGGCGGGACGTGGGAGGTGCCGACGGTCCCATCAGGGTGATTATTCGAGACCCCTCCGATGCCATCTTAACCACCATTCAGTTCTATTTTAAGGAGTTTCAAAATTTCCGCTTCGCGCCTGAGAGCAAAGTGGCTTATCACGATGCTGAGATGATGGATTTGCTGAAGAAATATAAAAACGGCATCGGCATGGCAGCCGGGAGTGGCATACACGCCGAGAGTTCTCTCAAGGCCCTGGCCCTTGACGGCATCGCACCCAGTGCCGCGAACCTCAAGAATGGCAGTTACCGGGCCACCATGGCTTATGCCCTGGTCTCTAAGCCAGGCTCCCTGCCTGAATTAGCCCAAAATTTTCTGGATTTTGTCTTTTCCAAGGAGGCCCGGACCAGAATAGAGCACGATGGGCTGATTCCCGCCGAGCCGAAATAATGATGAGATTAAAGAACAGTCTGGCCATACCTATTATTATCCTGCTGATAGTCGTATCCTGCTGCACTTTATATGTCGGCTACTACATCAACATTCACAGTTTGCGCAGCGCCCTCGAGGCGCGGGAACGGGACAGAGCTGACAATGTCTACTTTACCATCGATTCTTTAATTAAGGAGGATATCAATTCCCTTTCCAAATTATCGAAAATGGTCAGCAAAAACTATGAATTGTCCACCGCCTTGTCTCTCTATTACCAATCCGGTAACGACTCCCGCCTTTTAATCGACGTGATGAATGAATTGTATCCCCAACTGGGGGTAGATATCTTTCTGATAACCGATGTCCACGGAGTGGTGCTTTATCGTGCCAATGCCCCGGCCGAGCGCGGTGATATTCATCTGGCCTGGGGGATGGATGAGGCCCTGACCGGCCGGGCCATCGTGTCCGCGGCCCGGGGCCCGCTGGGTCTGGCCATTCGGGCCCTGACCCCGGTATATCGCCAGGGTGTCTTCCAGGGAGTGGTTATCTTGGGTGACCGCTTATGGGACAAGTTCGCCCAAAGGATCGCCGCGGCCACGCACACGGCTATCTCCTTTGGTCTGGACGCCGAATTCTTGGCCAGTTCGCTGCCGCCCGCCCAAAAAAACTTGGTCAATCCCGGAACGATGAGCCAGAGCGTAACGGAAAAAACCGCTTTATTTAATCTCGACTATGCCCATAATCTGAGCTTCCTGTATGCTCCCTTAAGAGTTGAAGACGAAGTGCTCTGTCTGGTTATCAATTCCGACCTCACCCAAACCTCCCGGTTGCTTGGCCAAAAGCGGCGTCAACTCTTTTCCAGTTTTCTGCCCATATTCCTGGCGGTGGTGGCTTTGGGGTCCGGGCTCACCCTATATATTATCCGCCCTCTCAAGAGACTGCAAAGACTGGCCTTTAATGAAATCAAAGAGTATAGCAGTGACGATTTGTCCTGGCAGGGGCGGGGGAATGAGATCCAAACTCTGGCGCAAGCCTTTGCCTTGTTACTGTCCGTCATCCACCAACACATCGAGGGCTTACAGCAGGCCCAGGAGACTATCCGGCAGGGGAAGCGTTTCCTGGCCAGCATTTTTGACAGCATTCAGGATGGCCTGGCGATCCTGGATAAGGATTTGAATATAATAGGGATTAATCCAGCCGCCGAACGCTGGTTTGCCAAAGCCATGCCCCTGGCGGGGAAAAAATGCTACGCCGCCTTTGAAGGCCGGGATTGTCCCTGTGAACCTTGTCCCAGTCTTGAGGCCATGGCCACCGGAGAGCCAAGTCACCTGGTCTTTCTCAACCCCAACACCAGTTTGGCGGCGCCCATCTGGGTGGAACTCTACACCTTCCCCATGGTAGATCCGGACTCCGGGGAGATCGCCGGGGTTATCGAATATTTTCGGGATATCACCGAACGTAAGAAGACTGAAGAAGCTTTGCAGCGCAGCGAGGAGCAATTACGCCAGGCGCAAAAGATCGAGGCGGTGGGGCGGCTGGCCGGCGGGGTGGCTCACGATTTCAATAATATGTTGACCGCCATCGGCGGCTGCTGTGACCTTCTCCTGGACGATCTGGAGATGGCTGATCCTCACCGACAGGAGGTGGCGGAAATCAAGAAGGCCGCGGACCGGGCTACTTCCCTGACCAGGCAGCTCCTGGCCTTTAGTCGGAAGCAAATCATCCAACCCAAGCCGCTGAATCTCAATGAAGTCATAAGTAATCTGGATAAGATGCTGCGGCGTTTGCTGCGTGAGGATATCACTCTCCTCACCCTGCCGGCTACCGAATTGGGCCTGGTCATGGCCGATCCTGGACAGATCGAACAGGTCATCCTCAATCTGGCCCTCAACTCCCGGGATGCCATGCCGCAAGGGGGCAGACTTACCATTGAAACCGGGAATGTGGAACTGGATGCCCAATATGCCGACCGGCACCTGGAGGTCCAGCCGGGATCATACGTGCTGCTGGCGGTGAGCGATACCGGGGTCGGCATCATGGCAGAATCCAGAGAACGGATTTTCGAGCCCTTTTTTACCACCAAGGAGCAGGGCAAGGGCACGGGGCTGGGGCTCTCAGTGGTCTACGGCATTGTCAAGCAAAGTGGCGGCCACATCTGGGTTTATAGCGAGCCTGGACAGGGCGCCACCTTCAAAATCTATCTGCCCCGGATCGGCCAGGTCCTTGAACCGGCGAACCTGCCGTCTGGGCCGGCCTCCCGGGCAGGCGGGGCGGAAACCATTTTAATGGTGGAAGATGAGGAAGTGGTGCGCCGGGTAACCCGTAGGATGTTGGAGACGAAAGGGTATAAGGTTTTGGAGGCGGCTGGCGGTCCCGCCGCTCTGGCCCTCAGCGCCCAGCACCGCGGCGCTATTCAGTTGCTGCTGACCGATGTCCTGATGCCTGAGATGAGCGGGAAAGACCTGGCGAAACGTCTGACCCGGCGGCGGCCGGAAACCAGGGTGCTGTTTATGTCGGGTCATACCGAGAATGCCATCGTGCATCATGGCGTCTTAGAACCCGGGATTGCCTTTATTCAGAAGCCTTTTCGGCTGGAGGCCCTGGGGCACAAGGTGCGGGAGGTGCTGGATGCCGCCCGGGAGTGATCTCCGGGCCCCTGCTCAATGGCCGCATGTCAAAAATTCCCTCCCCAGCCGATTTCAGGAAAACCTATTCTTCACCTGAACCTGGACCTGACCCGATTTTTCTGTAGTATATTTTTTGACAACAAAATCAGAAATCATGCGATTTTCCCTGGCAATCTCACCTGATACCCTATCCTGCGTAACCTTCCTTATTTTTTCCCCGAAACTGCCTGGACCTATTTAAGGAAGATACATCCGAAAAACTCTGAAAAATCGCTCCATCCCCCACCTTTCGGGCCCGCGTCTGGGTCGAGGAGGGGTTATGTGAAAGGAGTCGTCAATGAAGACAGTGGCAGAGAAGATCAAGGAGTTGCGGGAGCGGGAGGCCAAGGTCTTGGGCATGGGCGGGGCCAAGGCGGTGGAGAAGCAGCACGCCGGCGGCAAGCTCACGGCCCGGGAGCGCCTGGACCTCTTTTTCGATCCCGGGACCTTCCAGGAAACCGATATGTTCGTCACCCACCGCTCGGTCAACTTCGGCCTGGAAAAGGTCGAGATCCCGGCCGACGGCGTCATCACCGGCTTTGGGCATGGTGAACGGCCGCCCGGTCTTCGCCTACTCCCAGGACTTCACGGCCCGGGCGGGGTCGCTCGGCGAGATGCACGCCAAGAAGATCTGCAAGGTCATGGACCTGGCCCTGAAGGCCGGCGCGCCCTTGGTGGGCTTCAACGACTCCGGCGGGGCCCGCATCCAGGAAGGCGTGGACTCGCTCTCCGGCTACGGCCAGATTTTCTACCGGAACGCCATCGCCAGCGGCGTCATCCCCCAGATCTCGGCCATCATGGGACCCACCGCCGGCGGCGCGGTCTACTCTCCCGCCATGACCGACTTCATCTTCATGGTGAAGAACACCTCGTACATGTTCATCACCGGCCCGGACGTCATCAAGAGCGTCACCGGCGAGCAGATCAGCTTTGAGGACCTGGGCGGCGCCATGGCCCACAACACCAAATCCGGCGTGGCCCAGTTCGCCTGCGAGACCGACGCCGACTGCATCGAGCAGATCAAAAAGCTCCTGAGCTTCCTCCCCGGCAACAACCTGGAGGACCCGCCGCTGGCCCCGTGCGCTGACCCGGCCAACCGGGAGGAGCCGGCCCTGGACGCCATCATCCCCGACAGCCCCAGTGCCTCCTACAACATGCACGACGTCATCCGGGCCATCGTGGACGACGGCGACTTTTTCGAGCCGGCCCACTACTTTGCCCAGAACATCATCACCGTTTTCGCCAGGCTGGGCGGCCGGCCCGTGGGCATCATCGCCAACCAGCCCGCGGTCATGGCGGGCTGCCTGGACGTGGACGCGGCCGACAAGGCCTGCCGCTTCATCCGCTGCTGCGACGCCTTCAATATCCCGCTTTTGACCATCGCCGACGTGCCCGGCTACCTGCCCGGCAGCGACCAGGAGTGGCGGGGCATCATCCGCCACGGCGCCAAGCTCCTCTGGTGCTACTCCGAGGCCACGGTGCCCAAACTCACCCTGGTGACCCGCAAGGACTACGGCGGCTCTTATCTCGCCATGTGCTCCCGGGACCTGGGCGCCGATCTGGTGCTGGCCTGGCCCACCGCCGAGATCGCGGTCATGGGGGCGAGCGGCGCGGCCAACGTCATCTTCCGCAAGGAGATCAAGGAAGCCGCGGACCCGGTGGCCAAGCGGGCCGAGATCATCAATAATTACGAGAACCTGCTCTACAACCCCTACATCGCCGCCTCCCGGGGCTTCGTGGACCAGGTGATTGCGCCCCGGGAGACCCGGCCCAAGCTGATCGCGGCGCTTACGGCCCTGGCGTCCAAGCGGGAGACCCTGCCGGCCAAGAAACACGGCAACATCCCGGTGTAGGATTGTAGGGGCGCACCTATGTGTGCGCCCTCTTCAGGCGGACACGCAGGTCCGTCCCTACAACGGCAAAATCTCCCCTGCCCCCCTTTGACCAAGGGGGAAAACCGGCGGACCTTGGCAGCAGCGGGTTTTAAGTCCCCCTTTGCAAAAGGGGGATTTAGGGGGATTTAAAGGACTTGGCTGAAAGCTGACCGCTGCCAGCTTTTCCAGAGGAGAGGACAACATGCCCATCAACCCCAAAATCATCGCGGCCATCAGCGGGGCCGTCTCGGCCTACATCGCCGACGAAGAAGCCGCCTGCCAGGCCGCCCAGGTGGCGGTCGCGGCCGCCGCGCCCGGACCGCCCCTCAACCTCTGGGCCCTGGCCGGCCGAAGCCAGGCCATGCAAATGCGGCTCTTAATGCAGCGCCGCAGCCTGAGATGATGTCGGGTGCGTCCCACGCACCAGACGTTATCCACGCCAAAAAAGTGGTGCGTGGAACGCACCCTGCAACGGCAAACGATTATAGGGCGGCCTGTGGCCGCCATCAATCGGCGTGCCCAGCACGCCCTATAAGCTAAGGAGCTAGATATCATGGCAGGCAAGAACCCCATCAAGTTCACGGACACCACCTTTCGGGACGGCCACCAGTCGCTGCTGGCCACCCGGATGCGCAGCGAAGACATCGTGCCCTTCATGGAACGCATGGACCAGATGGGCTACTGGGCCATCGAGGTCTGGGGCGGCGCCACCTTCGACACCACCCACCGTTTCCTGGGCGACGATCCCTGGGAGCGCATCCGCACCATCAAGGGTATCCTGAAGAAGACCCCCACCATGATGCTGCTCCGGGGCCAGAACCTGGTGGGCTATCGCAACTACGCCGACGACCTGACCTACCGCTTCGTGCGCTACACCGCCGAGGCCGGCGTGGATATCTTCCGGGTCTTCGACGCCTTGAACGACATGCGCAACTGGGAGGTCTCGGTCAAGGCCCTGATGGACGCCAAGAAGGCCGGGCTCATGGCCCACTTCCAGGGCGCCATGTGTTATTCCCTGACCCAGCGGCGTCTGGGCGGTCCCATCTTCAACCTCGACTATTACGTCAACTTCGCCAAGCGCATCGAGGAGATGGGGGCCGACTCCGTGGTCTTGAAGGACATGGCCGGCATGTGCTCCCCCAACGACGCCTACGCCATCGTCAAGGCCGTCAAAGAGACCGTCAAGATCCCCATGGAGTTCCACACCCACTACACCTCCGGCTCCGGCTCCATGAGTTACCTCAAGGCCATCGAGGCGGGCGTGGACATCCTGGACACCTGCCTGTCCCCCTTCGCCCTGCGCACCTCCCAGCCGGCCATCGAGCCCCTGCTGGTGGCGGTGGAGCAGACCGACCGGCAGACCGACATGGATCTGGCGGCGCTCATCGAGATCGGCTACGACCTGGAGAAGGTGGCGGTGAAGTACCGCGACCTGCTCGACACCTCCAAGATGGCCCAGATCGACACCGGCGTGCTCCTGCACCAGATCCCCGGCGGCATGTACTCCAACCTGGTGAACCAGCTCAAGGATATGAACGCCCTGGATCGCATGCATGAGGTGATGGCGGACCTGCCCCAGACCCGGAAGGAACTGGGCTACCCGCCGCTGGTGACGCCCACCAGCCAGATCGTCGGCATCCAGTCGGTGATGAACGTGCTCTTCGGCCGCTACCAAAAGGTCAGCGGCGAAACCCAGGGGGTGGCCTACGGCCTCTACGGCAAGACCCCGGCGCCCATGGACAAGAAGGTGCAGAAGATCATCCTCAAGGGCTACGAGCGGGGCGAGACGCCCATCACCGTCCGGCCCGGCGAAATCCTGGAGCCGGAATGGGACAAGGCGGTGGCGGCCACCAAGGGCCTGGCCAAAAACGACGGCGACGTCCTGATCTACGCCCTCTACCCCACCACCGGGGCCCGCTTCCTCAAATGGAAGTACGGCCTGGAGCCGGTGCCCGACGAGGTCAAGCCCAAGACCCTGGAACAGGTGAAGCTGGAGGACACGGTCTACACCACCATCAAAAAGAAGAAGATCTTCGCCCAGGTGAAGGAGTATCTCGACAGCCTGGAAAAGGCGGCCCCGGGCAAGGGCGCCGGCCTCCGGACCTTCAACGTCTTCGTGGACGGCCAGTACTATGAAGTCGAGGTGGAGTGCACCTCCGGAGCCCCGGTGCTCACCGCCGTGGTCCCCGCCCCGGCCGCGGCTCCTCGTGGCGCAGGCGTCTCGCCTGCGGTGGCTCCAGCCCCGGCGGCCGCGCCCAGGCCCGCCGCGCCTGCCGCGGCCGCCGAACTGGCCGCCGGCGAAGTGCCGCTCCGTGCCCCCATGCCCGGCATGATCATCAGCTACAGCGTCAAGGTCGGGGATAAAGTCAACACCGGCGACCTGGTCTGCGTCCTCGAGGCCATGAAGATGCAAAACAGCCTCCCCGCCCCCGCCGCCGGCACCATCAAGGCCATCAACTTCGAACCCGGCGCCAGCGTCGCCAAAGACGCAGTGATCCTGGTCATCGCTAAATAGAGTATGCCGTAGGGGCGGCCGCGAGCCGCCCCTATCTTGAGGAGGCTTTGGTGATCAAGGTATTGTTGGAGCGCACCATCAAGGGCAAGCATGTCAAGGAAATTATCCGGCTGCTGCGGATGATGCGGGTCTTGGCCATGCAGCAGCAGGGATATATCAGCGGCGAGACCCTCCACGCGGTGGATGACCCGAATCATTATCTGGTGGTCAGCACCTGGGAGTCCCTGGCCCATTGGCAGGCCTGGCTGGGGAGTTCGGAGCGGCAAAAAATCCAGGCCGAGATTGATGGTTACATGGAATCACCCACCCAGCCCCGGGTCTTTACCTATTAGTAAGTTCGATTTCCGGTTCAAGTCCCTCTTGCCTAAAAAATGATTTAGGGAGATGATATTAGATTATTGCAGCGTCACTTTTGAGTGCCTGAACGGGCACCATCATTAAGGAGGAATCTATCATGGCTCGCCCGAAGATAACCGTGGTGGGGGCCGGCAACGTGGGGGCCACCTGCGCCCATTGGGCCGCGGCCCGGGAATTGGCTGATGTAGTGCTGGTGGACGTTCTAGAGGGCATGCCCCAGGGCAAGGCCCTGGACCTGATGCAGGCCCGGCCCATCTTCGGCTTCAACGTCGACGTGGTGGGCGCCAACGACTACGAGGCCACCAAGGGCTCCCAGGTGGTGATCATCACCGCCGGCATCGCCAGAAAACCCGGGATGAGCCGGGAAGACCTGATCAACACCAACAAGAACATCGTGGCCTCGGTGACCAAAGAAGTGGCGAAGCGTTCGCCCAATGCCTTTATCATTGTGGTGGCCAATCCCCTGGACGCCATGTCCTACGTGGCCTTGAAGGTGAGCGGCTTCCCCCGGAAGCGGGTCATGGGCATGGCCGGCATCCTGGACACGGCGCGGTTCCGCTGCTTCATCGGCATGGAACTGAAGGTGGCGGTGGATGAGATCCAGGCCATGGTCCTGGGCGGCCACGGCGACGACATGGTGCCGGTGGTCAGCGCCACCAACGTCTCCGGCGTCCCCCTGACCAGCCTGCTCTCCAAGAACCGCATCCAGGCCCTGGTGGACCGCACCCGGAAGGGCGGCGGCGAGATCGTGGCCCTGTTAAAGACCGGCTCGGCCTATTATGCCCCGGCCGCGGCCGCGGTGCAGATGGCCGAGGCCATCTTGAAGAACCAGCGGCGGGTGGTGCCGGTATCGGCCTATCTCACCGGGGAATACGGCCTGAACGACATCTATTTCGGCGTGCCGGTGATCCTGGGGGCGGGCGGCATCGAGAAGATCATCACCCTGAAGCTCTCCAAGGAAGAGGAGGTCATGCTGCAGAAGTCGGCGGCGGCAGTGGCCAAGACCCGGGATGACCTGAATATGTAAGTTTTTGAAGAACGCGGGCGGCCGGGGACGGCCGCCCCACCAGCCCTATTTTGTCGAAAAAATTTTGACAAAAGAATCAGAAATTGTATGATTTTCAAATGATAGTCAGGCTGATACCGTCTACCCAGGGAATACCCCGATCCGTCCTGCTCCTCATGGCAAAATCAAGCAAGCACAGATAAGAAGGTAGAACCTCATGAATTGGCTTTTCCGCACCCTCAGCACGTCGGTGGGCAAGAAACAGTTGATGGCCGTAACCGGCCTGCTGTTTCTGCTCTTTCTGGCCACGCATCTCTTGGGCAACCTGAGCGTCTATGGTGGCGCCGCCTCATTCGTGTCCTACGCCGAGCACCTGCACGCCTTGGGGAACCTGCTGGTGGCCGCGGAGGTGATTATGGCCGTGGCCTTAATCATCCATGTCTGTACCGCGGTGTTCCTGTTCTTCCAGAACCGCAGCGCCCGGCCGGTCAAGTACGCCGTGGACAAGAGCGGCGGCGGCCGCACCTTCAGCTCCCAGGCCATGCCCTATACCGGCCTGCTGGTCCTGGGGTTCATCGGGGTGCACCTGGCCACCTTTTCCCATCATATCGTCGACCAGACCACCCGGAACATCTTTCAGATCGCCGAAGCCGTCTTCTCTAACCACGCTCTTCCTGGCGATTTATCTACTCGGTGTACTCGTCGTCGCCTTTCATGTCCGGCATGGTCTCTGGAGCGCCTTTCAGACGGTGGGGGCCAATCATCCCAAGTATATGCCTTTTATTCAGAAGCTGAGCATCGTCTTTGCCGTGATCGTGGCGCTCGGCTTCGGGTCGCTGCCGCTCGCCATTCTGGCGATGCACTAGGAGGTCTGTAGATGCTACTTGATGCCAAGATTCCGGGCGGACCCCTGGAAACGAAGTGGGATCGACATCGTTTCGACTTGAAGCTGGTCAACCCGTCCAACAAGAGAAAGTTCGAGATCATCGTGGTGGGCACCGGCCTGGCCGGCGGCTCCGCTTCGGCCTCCCTGGCGGAACTGGGCTACAACGTCAAGACCTTCTGCATCCAGGACAGCCCCCGGCGGGCCCACAGCATCGCGGCCCAGGGGGGCATCAACGCCGCCAAGAATTATCCCAACGACAGCGACAGCGTCTGGCGGCTGTTTTACGACACCATCAAGGGCGGCGACTTCCGGGCCCGGGAGGCCAACGTCTATCGCCTGGCCCAGGTGAGCAACCTGATCATCGACCATTGCGTGGCCCAGGGCATTCCCTTTGCCCGGGAATACGGCGGGTCTCTTGGCCAACCGCTCCTTCGGCGGCGCCCAGGTTTCCCGGACCTTCTACGCCCGGGGCCAGACCGGCCAGCAGCTCCTGCTGGGGGCCTATAGCTCGCTGATGCGCCAGGTGGCTCGCGGCCAGGTGACCATGTTTCCCCGCCGGGAGATGCTGGACCTGGTGCTGGTGGACGGCCAGGCCCGGGGCATCGTGGTGCGGAACCTGATCACCGGGGAGATCGAGCGGCATACGGCCCACGCCGTGGTCCTGGCCACCGGCGGCTACGGCAACGTCTTCTATCTTTCCACCAACGGCATGGGCTGCAACGTCACCGCGGCTTTTCGGGCTTATAAGAAGGGCGCCGGCTTCGCCAACCCCTGCTTCACCCAGATTCATCCCACCTGCATTCCGGTGCACGGCGACTACCAGTCCAAGCTCACCCTGATGAGCGAGAGCCTGCGCAACGACGGCCGGGTCTGGGTGCCCAAGCAAGGCGGCGACACCCGGCGGCCGGAAGACATCCCCGAAGGCGAGCGGGATTACTACCTGGAGCGCATCTACCCCAGCTTCGGGAACCTCGCCCCCCGGGACATCTCCTCCCGGGCCGCCAAGCGCATGTGCGACGAAGGCAAGGGCGTCGGCCCCACCGGACGGGCGGTCTATCTCGACTTCGCCGATGCCATCCAGCGGCTGGGCCAGCCGGAGATCGCCGCCCGGTACGGCAACCTTTTCCAGATGTACGAAAAGATCGTGGCCGAAGACCCCTACAAGACGCCGATGATGATCTACCCGGCCTCGCACTATGCCATGGGCGGGCTCTGGGTGGATTACAACCTGATGAGCACCATCCCCGGCCTCTTTGTGCTGGGGGAGGCCAACTTCTCGGACCACGGCGCCAACCGCCTGGGCGCCAGCGCCCTGATGCAGGGCCTGGCCGACGGCTATTTCGTCATCCCCAACACCATCAACGGCTATCTGGCCGGCTACCAAGTTCGCCGACGTGACCGACAGCCACGCGGCCTTCCAGGCATCGGAGGCGGAAGTGGTCGCCAAGGTGCAAGCGGCTGCTCAGCATCAAGGGCAAGCGCACGGTGCAGGACTTCCACCGGGACCTGGGCAATATCATGTGGGAATACTGCGGCATGGGCCGGACCGACGAGGGCCTGACCAAGGCCCGGAAGCTCGTCGCCGACGTCAAGGCGGAATTCTGGGAAAACGTCACGGTGCCGGGCTCCCATGCCGACCTCAATCAGAGCCTGGAGAACGCCGGCCGGGTGGCGGATTTCATCGAGTTCGCCGACGTCCTGCTCCTGGACGCCCTGGCCCGCCGGGAATCCTGCGGCTGCCATTTCAATGAGGCCTTCCAGACCGAGGATCACGAGGCCCTGCGGGATGACGTCAACATGAGTCACGTGGCCGTCTGGGAATATGCCGGCGAAGGCCAGGAGCCCATCTTCAATAAGGAACCGCTGGACTTTGAATTCGTTAAATTAGCCACGAGGAGTTACAAGTGAGCAGCAAGTCGATCAATCTCACCCTGAAGGTCTGGCGGCAGCCGGGGTCGAAGGCCGCGGGCCGCCTGGTAACCTACAAGGCTGATAATATTCCCACGGACGCCTCCTTCCTGGAGATGCTGGACATTGTCAACCAGCGGCTCACTCTGGAAGGCCAGGAGCCCATCGCCTTCGACCACGACTGCCGGGAAGGCATCTGCGGCATGTGCGGCTCGGTGGTCAACGGCCGGCCCCACGGCCCGGAGCGGGAAACCACCCTGTGCCAGTTGCACATGCGCCATTTTCACGACGGCGACACCGTGGTCATCGAGCCTTTCCGGGCCCGGGCCTTCCCGGTGGTCAAAGACCTGGTGGTGGACCGCGCCGCCCTGGACCAGATCATCATGGCAGGCGGCTTCATTGCAGTGAACACCGGCCAGGCCCCCGAGGCCAACTCGCTGCCCGTTTCCAAGACCAACGCCGACCTGGCCATGGACGCCGCGGCCTGCATCGGCTGCGGCGCCTGTATCGCCGCCTGCCCCAACGCCTCGGCCATGCTCTTCACCAGCGCCAAGATCTCCCAACTCGCCCTGCTGCCCCACGGCCGTCCGGAGGCCGCCAGGCGGGCCCTGGCCATGGTCGCCAAGATGGACGCCGTGGGCTTCGGCAACTGCACCAACCATAAGGAGTGCGAGATGGAGTGCCCCAAGGGCATCTCCATCAGTAATATCTCGCGTCTCAATCGGGAATTCATCAAGGCGTCCCTGACCTCCCGGGAACAACTCCCTTAGTTTCCCTGGAGGGAGGCATCTATCTGCAGCAGGATAGGTGCTTGCTTAATTGTTCTCATGCAAGGATATGGTTACAAAATCTCACTCCCCTGAACCTGGTTCAGACCCATTCGCATTGTAGGGGCGGCTCGCGCCCCTACAGCCCAAGAGACTTCTGGTGAATAAGAGAGGCAGTCTGAAAAAGAACCTGAGCATGCTGCCCCCGCCCACCGCGGGCCTCGATATGGATGGCTTGAAGGCCCAGTGGGAGCGCGCCTGGGAAGCCCTGCAAAAGGCCTATGACGACCTGGAACAGGTGATTGAGGAACGCACCGCCGAGCTCGTCCGCGCCAATGAGCACCTGGTGCAGGAGATCGAAGAACGCAAGCGGACCGAAAACGAGCTCAAGCGCACCAAGGAATACCTGGAAAACGTCATAGATAACTCGGTGGACGCCATCGGCATCGTCGACCGGCAGGGCCGCTTTATTCTCTGGAACCGGCGGGCCGAAGAAATCTACGGTTATCCTTTTCAGGCCTTGACCGGTAAAACGGCCTTCGATCTCTATGCTGACCCCGCCGAGCTGGACCTCATGCTGGGCAAGCTGCGCCGCGAGGGGGTGGTCAGGGAATATGAGATCACCATGAAGAAGTCCGATGGCAGCATCGTGACCATGGACATCTCCATCAGTCTCCTCAAGGACGACCGGGGGGAGACCATCGGTAGCGTCTGCGTGGCCCGCGACCTCTCGAGGCGAAAAAGAGACGAAATGCAGTTGAAGCGCGCCCAGGATGAACTGCGGCGCTATTCCCGGGACCTGGAGCGCCAGGTCCGGGAGCGCACCAGGGCCATCAACAGCATCCTGCACTACACCCCGGCCATGGTTTACCTCAAAGACAAACTGGGCCACTACCGCCTGGTCAACCCCCGCTTTGAGGAGCTCTTCGGCATCAAAAATGAAGACATCCAGGGGAAATCCGACCACGACATCTTTCCCGCGGAGGTGGCCAATCAGTTCCGGACCAACGATTTGCTGGTACTCACCCAGAAGCGGTCGCGCCAGGTGGAGGAGCGGGTGCAGCTCAAGGACGGCGTCCATACCTATCTGTCGGTGAAATTTCCCCTGTATGACGAGCAGGGCAACGCCGACGGCTTATGCGGCATCTCCACGGAGATCACCGAACTGAAGAAGGCCCAGGAGCAGTTACGACTGCTCTCCGGCAGCATCATGGCCAGCCAGGAGAAGGAGCGGGCGGCCATCGCCCGGGAACTGCATGACGAACTGGGCCAGGTGCTCACGGCTCTGCGCATGGATGCCGTGTGGCTGAGCGAGCGCCTGAAGGGCAAGGAGCCCCAGGCGGCGGCCCGGGCCTTGACCATGTGCGACCTGATCGATACGACCATCGATGAGGTGCGGGCCCTGGCCACCCGGCTGCGCCCCGGGGTGCTGGACGATTTCGGCCTCATCGACGCCCTGGATTGGTACACCAAATATTTCGCCCAGCGCACCGGCATCACCTGTATTTATCAGCACCTCAATGTGCCCCAGGTCGACGATCTCGTGGCCACCGCGGCCTACCGCATCGCCCAGGAGGCCCTGACCAATGTGGCCCGCCACGCCTTCGCCACCCGGGTGAAGATCGACCTCCAGGTCAGGAAGGGGGTGTTAACCCTGTCCGTGTCCGACAACGGCCGCGGCTTTGAGCCCCAAAAATTGGCTGAGTCCGATTGTCTGGGCTTGGCCGGCATGCGCGAGCGCGCCGGCCTGCTGGGCGGCCGCCTGGACCTGGAGTCCAAACCTGGCAAGGGGACCCGGGTCCTGTTCCGGCTGCCCCTGGATGAGCGGAGAGGGGCCCTAAACTAATGCCAATTAGTTTCTTAATGGCTTAATCGTAAAAACCGGATCCCCCTTATCCAAAAAGGCTCTAAAAGTCCCCCTTTGAAAAAGGGGGATTTAGGGGGATTTAGGGGGATTTACAGAGAACCGCAGTCCGAAGGAATTTGTGACCAAGGCTATCCCATGATCAGAGTCCTGTTGGCCGACGACCATCGTATCGTCCGGGGCGGGCTGGCCCGCATTGTCGAGGAATCAGGGGACATCGAGGTGGTGGCCGAGGCCGCCGACGGCCGCGAGGCCATCGACCGGGTCCACCAAACTAAACCCGATGTGGCGGTCGTCGATATCTCCATGCCCGGCCTGGACGGCCTGGAGGTCCTCAGCCAGCTCCGCCAATATTACCCGAAAATGCCCATCCTCATCCTCACCATGCACGAAGAGGAACAGTACGTGGTGCGGGCCATCGCCGCCGGGGCCAGCGGTTACCTCACCAAGCGCTCCGCCCCGGAGCAGCTGGTCAATGCCATTCGCAAGGTCCACGCCGGGGGGCGCTATCTCAGCGACAGCGCCGCCGAGTCCCTGGCGCAGCATATGGCCACCGGACCCCGCAGCCGCACTCCCCTGGACTCCCTCTCCAACCGGGAGATTCAGGTCCTGCGGCACCTGGCCCTGGGCCACACGGTCAAAGAGATCGCCGAAGCCTACCACCTCAGCACCAACACGGTGCACACCTACCGCCTGCGGCTGCTGCGCAAACTCAACCTGCGCAACAACGCCGAGCTTTCTCTCTTCGCCATCCAGAACCGCCTGGTAGAGCTTTAAATGGTGGCACCGGCGTCTCGCCTGTGCAGCCGTAAATTATTGTAGGGGCGGACCTATGTGTCCGCCCTACTCGGGCGCACCCCACATCTGTCGCCTTGCTTCGCGCCTTGGCGTCGGTGGCATGAGATTACCTTCCGGGACAAATCAGAAGAGATCAATCGGTTTGGCGCCGCGGCCCCCCCTGGAGAGCCAGCGGACCTGGGCCCACACCGCCTCGGCTTCCGGGACCTTTCCCTGCTTTTGGTACGCCAGGGCCAGGTTGCAGTAAAAGCTGATATTGTTGGGGGTGAGCCGGATGGCCGCCTTGAAGAGGGTCACAGCCTCGTCATATCTGCCCTGTTCGGCGTAGATGATGGCCAGGTTGTTATAGGCCGAGGGATATTGGGGGGCTACGGCCAGGGTCTTCCGGTACATGTCGATGGCCTGGTCGATTTTGCCCTCATTGGCCAGGGCCATGCCCAGGTGGTGGTAGGCCATGTAGTTGGTCGGGTCGACCTGCAGGGCATGGGTAAACAGGGTCTCCGAGCTGCGCCAATAACCCACCTGCACCCAGGTGGCCAGCAGGCAGGCCAGGAGTGCCGCGGCTGCCGCGGTGGAGAGCAGGACCCGGCGACGCCGCCAGCCGACGGTGGCCTCGGATACCCCCCAGGCGATCATGACGAACAGGCCGATGAGCGGGATATAGGTATAGCGATCCGCCCTGGCCTGGCCGCCCACCTGGATCAGCCCGATCACCGGCACCATGGTGCCCACGTACCAGAGCCAGCCCACCGCCAGATACGGCCGGCGTCTGGCCCCGTAAAGCAGGAAAGCCGTCACCCCCAGCAGGGCCAGGCCGGCTCCCGCCGCCAGCCACCAGGACACCGGGGCCAGTTGATAAAAGAAGCTCATGGGGTAGGGCCAGAACAGCTTCACGACATAGTCGACGTAGGAGACCAGGGCGTTGGCAATCCGGGGACCCAGCGGCCGGATGGCCAGGGGCATCACGGCGCCGCTGCCCTTTTGCGCCATCATGGTAACCAGACAAGAGAGGCCAACCAGGGCGAACAGGGGAATCTTTTCCTTGAGTAGCCGCCAGTAAACCTTCGCGGCCGGCGCCCGTTGGGGTCCGTCGGCTCCGGCCGGGCCCGACGCCGGGGGCGGGCCGCCCGGTATCCGGCCCAGGGGCCAGTAATCCAGGAGCAGCAGCACCAAGGGCAGGGTGACCAGCATGGGTTTGGCCAACAGCCCCAGGGTGAGGCAAAGCAGGACCAGCAGATAACGCCGCCACGACGGCGCCAGGGCGTACCCGGCGTAAGCCAGCATGGTGCCCAGCCAGAAAAAGGTGCTCAGCACGTCCTTTCTTTCCGCCACCCAGGCGACGGACTCCACGTGCAGCGGGTGCAGGGCAAACAGAGCCGCCACCATGGCGCTGGGCCACGTGGCCCGGGTCACCCAGGCCCAGAAGAGGAACAGGAGGATGGTGTTGGCCAGATGCCAGGCCACATTCATCAAATGGTGGCCCCGGGGCCGCATGCCAAAGAGGCGGCAATCCAGCATATGGGACAGCCAGGTCAAGGGGTGCCAGTTGGAGGAGTGCATGGCGGTAAAGGCCCATTTGACTCCCGGCCAGGTGAACCCGGCCCGAACCACGGGATTGGCGGTGACGTACATGTCGTCATCGAAGGTGATGAAGCCGTGGTCCTTGACCTGGACATAGGGAGCCAGGGCCGTCCCCGCCAGCAACAGGCAGATGAGCAGGCGCAGGCCGGCCGCAGTGCGGCAGAATCTGGATATTGGGCCAACAAAGCGCTGCATCTCCTGTTCTCCAGGGTCAGTTTATCTCAGGCGAGCTCGACGGCTCAATGAAAAAAATAGGCCTCCGCAGCGGGGCCGGAGGCCTAATTTTTTCCGAAAATAAAACATTAAGTCTAAGAAAATATACAAGGAATATCTGAATATGGTCGCGAAAAATCTGCAGTTATCCGGCCACCGGCTCTCTTCTGATCAGCGCCTGCTTATTCCGCCCTCCACTAACCATAGAGCTTTCGGAGGGATTTCCGGAATATAAGGGATCTACCCTGTAAAATTCAGGGATTCCCCGATTTACCGGCCTGGAAAAAGGGCCCAAGATGCGGGCAAGATCATCGAACGGGCAAACTACTCCGAAAGGGTAGGACGCAAAGTCTCCGGCCTAAAGCCTTAGGGCAATGGTAGCGGGATTGCCGAAATGGAAATATGGCAATCTTCTGTTACCTAGGGTCCGTTATGTGGCGGAGCACTAGGTTTTTTTTTGCGTTAAACGAGAAAGCCAGATGATCCCGGGACGTTGGGCTGGTAAGCATCGGTAACTTATCAGCCAGAGCTTACAGCGCAGCATCAGCAGGAGCGACGGTGATGGACCTCTTTACTCTAACCGGCCTTTTCGGGTTTTCCGGGCTTGCCATCCTGATCGGGGGCATACTCCTCTTGCATCGGCGCAGCATCCGAGAGGTCAGTCAGCAGATGACGTGCCTGGAGGAGACCGAAAAAAACTACCGCCGGTTGGTCGAGTCCCTCCCTTCCATCGTCTTCAAAGGGTATCTGGATGGGAGCGCCGATTTCTTTGATAACCGGTTCGAGGAGCTTACCGGCTACCCCGTCGAGGAATTCAACTCCCGGAGAATGAAATGGCAGGACATCATCGAGCCTGAGGATGTGCCACGGGTCAAAGAGGCCTTTAAGCTGGCCCTGCTGACCACCAAATACTATGTGCGGGAGTATCGCCTCAGGGCCAAATCCGGGGCGGTTCGTTGGTTTCGGGAACGGGGTCACATCGTTTGCGATAACAAAGGCCAGGTGGAGTTTATCGTCGGGACCTGTACCGAAATCACCATGGAACATCGGGTCTACGCCACCCTACAGGAGAACGAGCGGAATTTCCGCATGTTGGTTAAGGCCCTGCCTTCCGTGGTCTTTAAGGGTTACGCTGATTGGAGCGTCGAGTTCTTTGACGACGACAAGCTGGAGAAGACTACCGGCTATGCCATGTTCGACTTTAATTCCCGCAAGCTGAAATGGAATGAAGTCATTCTGCCCGAGGACCTGAAAGGCGCCAAAGAGAAGATCAAGGAAGCCCTGAAGGGCAACCGGTGCTATATGCGGGAGTATCGCATTAAAACCAAATCCGGTGACCTGCTTTGGGTTCGGGAAAGGGGCCAGATTGTCTGCGATCAAGACGGCAGGATCGAGTATATTACCGGGGCTTGCACCGACATTACCAAAGACCATGCGATGCAGGACTCCCTGAAAAAGCTGCAGCAGCATAACGAGATGATCTTAAACTCCCTGGGTGAAGGTTTGTTTGAGCTGGACCTGGACGGCGAGGTCACCTTCGTCAATCCGGCCGCACTCAACCTGCTGGGCTTCGAGGCCAGGGAATTGATGGGCCAAAACCTGCACAAACTTATCCACTACCAGAAAGCGGACGGCTCCCCTCACCTGGAGGAGGAGTGCCCCATGCACGCCACTCTCACCGATGGTCAAGAACGCCGGGTACTTGATGACGTCTTCTGGACCAAGCTGGGCGAGCCCCTGCCGGTAGCCTATGTGACTACCCCCGTTTTTGAAGACGGTCAGGTAGCAGGGGTGGCCGGAGCCTTCCGGGATATCACCTGGCGCAAGCAGGCGGAAGAGGAACTGAAGCAGACTAATCAATACATGGAGAACATTTTCGATAACTCCGCCGAAGCCATCGGCATCGTTGACCGCTTCGGGGTGGTTACTAAATGGAACAAGGCCTGCGAGAAAATCTACGGTTATACTTATCAAGACCTGCAGGGCAAGTCTGCCTTCGATCTTTATGCCAATCAAATTGAACTGGCCAGGATGATCACTCATTTGCGCCAGACCGGCTTTGTGAAGAATTACGAAATCACCATGCGGCGGAAAGATGGCAGCAGCTTTCCTTGCTCCCTGTCCGTTAAGGTGCTGCGTGACGAGCAGGGCAAAAATATGGGCAGCGTCACCGTAGCCCGGGATCTGACCGAGGTGAAGGAAAAGGAAGCGAAATTACGTGAAGCCAATCAACAGCTCCAGACCCTGGTGCAGGAAACCAACCAGCGCAACCGCAATATGACCCTGCTCCAGGAAATGAGCGACGTCTTCCAGTCCTGTCAGACCTCCGGAGAAACCTACAGCGCCATCTCCCATTTCGTGCCCAAATTTTTCCCCGACTACGGCGGCGCGCTCTATATCCTCAATAACTCCAAGAATCTCTATGAGATGACGGCCATCTGGGGCGATGCCGCCTCCCTGGAGTTAGTCTTCGGCAGCGAGGAATGCTGGTGTTTGCGGCGCAGCCGGGCCTACCTGGTAGCCGATTCCGGCCTCACCATGAACTGCCGGCACGTCTCCTCCTCCCTGCCCGGCAGCTACCTGTGCGTGCCCATGATGGCCCAGGGTGAAATTATGGGCATTTTCCACCTGCGGAAGGCCACTACGGGTTCTAAAGAGCAGGTAGAAGACATCGGGCAATTCGCCGCCACCCTGGCCGAGGCCATGGCCATGGCCCTGGCCAACCTGAAACTGCGGGAAACCCTGCGCAACCAGGCCATCCGGGACGGCCTCACCGGGCTGTTCAACCGCCGCTATCTGGAAGAGACCCTGGAACGGGAATTGAGCCGGGGCAAGCGCCAGGGAAATTCCCTGGGAGTAATTATGCTGGACCTGGACCATTTCAAGGAATACAACGACACCTTTGGCCATAATGCCGGAGATGAACTCCTCTGCGCCTTGGGTCAATTGATCCAGGACCAGGTTCGCCGGGAAGACATTGCCTGCCGCTTTGGGGGTGAGGAGTTTCTCGTGATTATGCCCGGAGCCCCCATGGAGATCGCCCTGGAGCGAGCCACTGAGTTGAACCTGGGCGTCAAGCAGCTCCATAAGAACATTCCCGGCTTAAAGCCCATCACCATTTCCGCCGGAGTGGCAATCTTTCCGGATCACGGTGGCAACGGCAAGGACGTTATCCGGGCCGCGGACGCCGCCCTGTATCGGGCCAAAGAGACCGGCCGCGACCGGGTGGTGGTGGCCGGCGCCTTTTCCAACCTGGCCATGGCCAATTAGACTAATCGAGGTGTTGAAGGAGGTTGAGGGGCAGGGGCCGCTGGTTCCTGCCCTTCCTTCTAGCTCGTCATTAACCACAAGTATTTCTAATCGGTAGCACAGCCTTTCCAGGCTGTGCCGGAAACCCCGCCCAGGCTGGAAAGCCTGGGCCAGCAGGAGTTCAGCCGGATTCTGAGTTATAGGTAAGGTTCAGCTTTTTCGCGGGCGGGGGCAGCCCTGAGCCGGAAATGCATCTCGCTTCAGGGGGCGGCGTTCAGGAGTGCTTTCAGATAGCGGTAGCTGAATTTAAGCAGGGCCAGGTCATCCGTCAGCAGTTCTGCCGGCGGCTGCTCCGCCAACCCCCGGGCGGTGGGCAAACCGGAGGTCGCGATCATCTGGCGAAATTGGTCCAGGTCGTAGGCCACGATGGCCGCCAGGTCATGGACCCTGGCCGCCACCGGACCCTGAAGCCCGGTTTGCAGCAAGATTTCCAGCCACTCCCGGCGCCCCTGGTCAAACTCGGCAAATCCCTGATCGGCCTGCCAGGAGGCCACCGTCCACTCCAGGTCCGTGGCGAATCCCCGACAATAATCCAGCCGGCGGCAAAAGTAATGGTCCATGATGCCGTGCTCCGTCAGTTGGCTGCCCATGGTAATGGGGAACAGGCGGCAGGCTGCCGGCCGGTGGAGATAAACCGTGCAGCCTTCCGGACTCAGGAAGGGACAACCGCTGCCCGGGGAGCGGTAGGCGTCGACCAAGACCAGGGGCAGATTCGAGGCTTCTTCCTTTCCCTTAATGGTGTAGCGCGCCAGGATCTCCCCGGAGGAGAGGCCCAGGGCCTGCTTCAGACGCAGCAGGTCATACGGGCTCAGGACGATGGTGGGGGTGCGGCAACACTGGTTGAAACAGGCCAGTCCGGCATGACAATGGAAATGGAATTTACTTTCCAGCGAGAGCGCTTCCTGTTCTTCCTGCTGATAGAGCGATACCTTGGTGGGTTTATCAACCATTATGCCGCCCGCCTCCTGAGGCCGAGAGATGCTGAAATTGTAACCGCCCTCTCGCCAAAGTGCAAAGCCGGTCTGTTCTCAAAGGTTGGTGGTCGCCTAAATACTCGCCCCGCCCGACCCATTGTGGTAATTTAAAGAAAAATCATTATCTTGTATCGGTGGGGCGGGCGTCCCCGGTGGGGCAGGCGTCCCCGCCCGCCGTCTCCTATACTATTTTTGTGCCTTTCCTTTGCGTCTTTGCGCCTTGGCGTGAGGTCCATTTTTCAGAACGGGAGTTGCCATGCGCTATCGAGTCTTGGGGAAAACCGGGCTGATGGTCTCCGAAGTGGGGTTCGGCGCCATCCCCATTATTCGCCTCTCTTTGGACGAGGCCGTGGCGGTGCTGCGCCGGGCCCTGGATCGGGGCGTGATCTTTTACGATACCGCTCATATGTACGTGGACAGCGAAGAAAAGATCGGCCAGGCCTTCGATGGCCTGCGCTCGCGGGTGGTCCTGGCCTCCAAGACCTCGAAGCGGGACCGCCAGGGCGCCCGGGAAGACCTGGAACTCAGCCTGCGCCGCTTGCGCACCGATTACCTCGACCTCTATCAACTGCACATGGTCTCCCAGGAGACGGATTTTCAGACGATTATTGGCCCCAATGGGGCGCTGGAGACGGTGGTCGCGGCCCAGAAGCAAGGTCTGATCCGGCATCTGGGGGTGACCTCGCATAGCCTGGAAATGGCCGTCAGGCTGGTGCAGACCGGCCTGTTCAGTACCATCCAGTTCCCCTTCAACTTCGTGGAGGAGGCGGCCGCCGAGCAGCTCCATCCCCTGGCCCGGGAGCGGGGGCTGGGGGTGCTGGCCATGAAGCCCTTCTGCGGCGGCTTGGTGGAGAATGCCCGGGTGGCCTTTGCCTTCCTGCGGCAGTTTCCGGAGGTCATTCCGCTGGCCGGCTGGGATTCGGAGGCCCGGGTGGATGAGGTGGCGGACCTTTATGAGACCGAAAACGTCGTCACCCCTGAAGACCTGGCCGCCATGGCGCGTTACCGGGAAGAGTTGGGCGAGCAATTTTGCCGGCGCTGCGAGTACTGCCAGCCCTGTCCCCAGGGGGTAATGGTCACGCCGGCCATGCTCTACGGCATCGTCGCCCATCGCATGGGGCCGGTCAAGGCCGCGGCCTTCGCCGTCAAGGCCATGGAGTCGGTGCGCCTCTGCGAAGGGTGCTGGGAGTGCGCCACCCGCTGTCCCTACAGCCTGCCCATTCCGGATATCTTGCAGAAACACCTGAAGATGTACGAAGAGCATCGCCTGGTAAGCCCGGACATAGAGAAAGAACCAGACTGAATCTGCTCTAGGAGTGCCCTGTTGAATAATTTCGCCGGATCAGGCCTTGGCTTTTGTCGTCGAGGCCTTACTTTTTAGGTACCCTGGCACCCTGGGAGGAAGACCCATGACTGAGCCCTATGACACCATCATCATCGGCGGCGGGCCGGCCGGTGCGGCCGCGGCCGTCTATGCCGCCCGCAAGAAGCTGAAGACCATGCTCATCGCCGAGGACTTCGGCGGCCAATCCCTGGCTTCCGCCAGCATTGAAAACTGGATCGGGGAAATCTCCATCAGCGGCCGGGATTTGGCTGAAAAACTGGAAAAACACGTGCGGGCCCAACCGGACGTGGAGATCAGATTGTCCGAACGGGTCACGGGGGTGCGGGAAGGGGCCGACTGCCTCTTTGAGGTGAGTTCCGACCGGGGCGGCAAATACCGCGCCAAGACGGTGATCGTGGCCTCCGGGGGCCGCCGCAAGCGTCTCAATGTTCCTGGAGAAGACCGCTTCCAGGGCCGGGGAGTCGCCTTCTGTTCCACCTGCGACGCCCCCTTTTTCGACGGCCTGGACGTGGCCGTGGTGGGCGGCGGCAATAGCGCCCTGGAGACGGTGATCGATTTGGTCCCCTATGCCAAAACCATCTACCTGCTCATCCACGGGGAAAAACTGAAGGGCGATCCGGTCGTCCAGGAGAAGGTGGCGGCGATTCCCGAGTTAAACCTCCTTAAAAATGTGGAGGTCCAGGAAATCCTGGGAGATGAGCGCCTCACCGGTTTGCGTTACCGCGACCTGAAGACCGGGGAAGTCAAAGAGTTGCCGGTAAACGGCGTGTTCGTGGAGATCGGCTCGTCGCCCAACTCGGATTTTATCGTGTCGCTGGTCGATACCAACCACGCCGGGGAGATCCTGGTGGATCAGCGCACGGCCAAGACCTCCAAGTGGGGCATCTTTGCCGCGGGTGACGTCACCAACGACCCGTTCAAACAGAATAACATCTCGGCCGGGGACGCGGTCAGGGCGGCCCTCTCCGCCTACCATTACCTCCTCGACATCCAGAAGTACAGTCCCTGCGCCGAATGGGGGGAATGATCTAGGGCTTGCCGCCCTTTTGGAACTCCTGATAACAAGACCAGAAGGCCGACGAGTCCGAGGCGTCCAGGCTTTGGCAGAGCTTCTTATCACTCGACTTGGAGAGGAACTTTTGGTAAGCGGCCTCGTCTCCAATGTATAGGGCATTGGAAGTATTATCCGCATAAACGTAATGTTTAACGCCATCCACATAATAGGTCACAAATTGGTTCTTGACGGTGGCATCCCATAACGCCTGTCTATTCGGAGTGGTGGCATTCACGTCCAACTTCCCGAACCCCGCGCTGGTCAGGAGATATTCGTTAACCACCTTAGTTTGCATGGTCTCATGCCCGGCGCAGGCATTCAGCATGACGGGGAGCAAGAGTAACAGGATTGCCGCGTTAAGTCTCTTTATCTGCCGGCTTATCATCATATCCTCCTAAGTTTACCGACTTGCCAGCGGATTTTAGCACAAGCTGAGGCTTTCGGCTACAGATTCCCTTACCCAACCGGGGGCTGGCCGACTGGCCTGAGGTCTGGGCCTCGCGCCCGACGCGTCCCATGTTCAACGGTGGGACGGTTCTCGGAACTCAAAACTCGAAACCTTTAAGGATAGAGGTCGCTTTCGGGCTTCACTTCGGTATCCACCACGACAATGTGCACCCCTTGGGCCTGGAGGATCAGTCGCTCCGCCAGGGTCTTGCGACCCAGCCAGCGTTGATAGAAAGGCAGCGGCCCGGGCTTGCCGATGATGATATGGCCGACCCGGTATTCCCGGGCAAAACGCAGGATCGTCTCCACGATATCTTCCCCTTTATAGGGAAAGACCTGGGCGCCCAGTTGCTTGGCCAAGGTCAGGGTATCGGAAAGCTGCCGCTGGACGGCGGCGTCGATGGCGGTGGGCTCCTCCCGGGGGGTCTGGACATAGACCGCGTACCAGTTGGTGTTGAGGCGGCCGGCCAGCCGCGAGGCATAGCGCAGCAGGGCGGCGGTATTGGGACCCCGGGAACTGAGACAGACCATCACCTGGTCGGGGGCGACGTCATGCTCGGACTCCGGCGCGGCGCGCCGTTTCAGGTCGATCTGCGAGGCCAGTTCGCGCAGGGTCAATTCCCGTAACTGGTCCAGGTTGCCCCGCCGAAAGAAATTCTCCAGGGCCACGCCAATCCTTTCCATGGGGTAGATCTTGCCCTCCCGCAGGCGCTGCAGCAGGTCTTCCGGGGCCACGTCGACGTTGACGATCTCGTCGGCCTCGGCCAACACGGAATCGGGCAGGCGCTCGTGGACTTTTACGCCGATGTGGGCTTCCACAATATCATAGAGGCTTTCGAGATGCTGGATGTTGAGGGTGCTGATGACGTGGATGCCCGCCACCAGTAGGTCCTCCACGTCCTGATAGCGCTTGGCGTTCTTGCTGCCCGGGACGTTGGTGTGGGCCAGTTCGTCCACCAGGGCGACCTCGGGCCGCCGGGCCAGGACCGCCTCCATGTCCATCTCTTCGAGGACGATGCCGCGGTACTGCACCTGGCGCCGGGGGATGACCTCCAACCCGGCGATGAGTTCGGCCGTCTCTTTGCGCCCATGGGTCTCCACCAGCCCCACGACGATATCGACGCCTTCCCTTTTCAGGCGGTGGCCCTCCTGGAGCATCTGCCAGGTCTTGCCGACCCCGGCCCCATACCCCAGATAGACCTTGAGCTTGCCCCGCTGGGAGCGGCGAATCAGGCGGAGGAAGCTGAGGGCTTTGTCATCGGCCATGAGTAGTTTCGGGTTTCGAGTTTTTAGTTTTTACTCTATCTTGCGATTGAGCTTTAGACCATAATTATCTGAAATAAATCAACATATTATACCGATAAAACCAAATCCCCTCTCCCCTTCGAGGGGAGAGGGTTAGGGTGAGGGGTGGCTTCGTCGACCGTCCGTAACCTCCCTCAGGGAAGCTTGTAATGCCATGAATTAATTAGCTATGAGGGCATGGCTGGGTCCAAACAACTCTCCACTGCCGGCTTCATAGCAAAAGTTATCAGGGCACAGCAAGCTGCGCCCCTACTTCTCCGCCAAAGCATCCAATGCCAGATTGAGCCGCAGCACATTGACCCCGGGCTCTCCCAGAAAGCCCAGGTCAGGACCTTCGGTATATTGTTCCATGAGGTTCTTCACCTGATTGGCGCTCAGCTTTCTGGCCTGGGCCACCCTGACGGCCTGGAGCGCGGCATTTTGCCGGCTGATCTGCGGGTCCAGGCCGCTGCCCGAGGCGGTGACCGCGTCCGCGGGCACCAGGGTCCCGGCCGGCAGATTATTCTCGGTGCGATATTTCTCCACCCGCTCCTTCACCTGATCGCTGAGCTTCTGGGACAGGGGCCCCAGGTTGCTGCCGCCGGAGCTGGTCCCGTCGAAGCCGGTGTCGCCCGCCGCCGAAGGCCGCGGGTGGAAGTACGCGGCCCCGCTGAAGTTCTGGGCCAGCAGGGCGCTGCCGACGATCCGCCCTTTAACCTTGACCAGGGAGCCGTTGGCCTGGCCGGGAAAGGCCACCTGGGCGATGCCCCAGACCACCAGCGGATAGAGGCCGCATAAGATGACGAGCAAACCCAGCGTGGCCAGGGCCGCCAGCTTGATTTCCTTTAACAGTTCTTGGATCTTCATGTTTTTCTCTCTTTTAAGCCAGGTGCAGGGCCGCGACGATCAGGTCGATGAGCTTGATGCCGATGAACGGCACGATGACGCCGCCCAGGCCATAGATCAGCAAATTGCGCCGCAGCACTGCCGCGGCCCCCAGCGGCCGGAATTTGATGCCTTTCAGCGCCAGGGGAATCAGGGCAATGATGACCAGGGCGTTGAAGATCACGGCGCTGAGGATGGCGCTCTCCGGCGAGGCCAGCTTCATGACGTTGAAGGGGGCGATTTGCGGGAAGGTCGCCATGAGCATGGCCGGGATGATGGCGAAGTATTTGGCCACATCGTTGGCGACGCTGAAGGTGGTCAGGGCGCCCCGGGTCATGAGCAGTTGCTTGCCGATCTCCACCACCTCAATGAGCTTGGTCGGATTGGAATCCAGGTCCACCATGTTGCCGGCCTCTTTGGCCGCCTGGGTGCCGGTATTCATGGCCACGCCGACGTCGGCCTGGGCCAGGGCCGGGGCGTCGTTGGTGCCGTCGCCGGTCATGGCCACCAGGTGTCCGGCCGCCTGCTGGCGGCGGATCAGGGCCAGTTTGTCTTCCGGCTTGGCCTGGGCCAGAAAGTCATCCACCCCGGCCTCTTTGGCGATGGCCGCGGCAGTCAGGGGGTTGTCGCCGGTGATCATGATGGTGGTGATCCCCATGGCCCGGAAACGCTGGAAACGGTCCGGCAGGCCGCCCTTGACGATGTCCTTGAGATAGACCACTCCGTAAATCTTCTCGGCGCTGGCCACCACCAAGGGGGTGCCGCCCAGAAAGCCGATGCGCTGGATTTCGGCGTCCACTTCCGGAGGCATCGGCGTGCCCACGAACTCCTGGACGGCATCCGCAGCGCCCTTGCGGAACTGGTCGCCGTTGTGGTCGACGCCGCTCATCCGGGTCTTGGCGGAGAAGGGCACAAACCGGGCGTTAGGGTATTCGTGCAAGTCCCGCCCCCGCAAGCCGTATTCCTTGGCCAGCACCACGATGCTGCGGCCCTCCGGGGTTTCGTCGGCCAGGGAGGCGAGTTGGGCCACGTTGGCCAATTCCTTCACGTCGATGCCCGGGGCCGGGAAGAACTCCACCGCCTGGCGGTTGCCCAGGGTGATGGTGCCGGTCTTGTCCAGCAGCAGCACGTCCACGTCGCCGGCGGCCTCAGCGGCCCGGCCGCTCATGGCCAGGACGTTATGCTGCACCAGCCGGTCGATGCCGGCAATGCCGATGGCGCTCAGCAGGCCGCCGATGGTGGTGGGGATCAGGCAGACCAGCAGGGCGGCCAGCACCGGCACGGAGAAGTCCACCTGGGCGTAAGCGCCAAAGGGTTTCAGGGTGACGATGACCACTAAAAAGATAATGGTCAGGGCCGCCAGCAGGATGGTCAGGGCGATTTCGTTGGGGGTCTTCTGGCGGCTGGCGCCTTCAATGAGAGCGATCATCCGGTCCATGAAGCTCTCCCCCGGGTTGGCGGTGACCCGCACCACGATCTCGTCGGAGAGCACCTTGGTGCCGCCGGTGACCGCGCTGCGGTCGCCGCCGGCCTCGCGGATCACCGGGGCCGATTCGCCGGTGATGGCGGATTCGTCCACGGTGGCGGCGCCTTCGATGATCTCGCCGTCGGCCGGAATCGCCTCCCCGGCCAGGACCACGAAGATGTCACCCTTGCGCAGGGACTCCGCCGGCACGGCTTCCAGGACCCCATTGGGCAGGCGGCGATTCGCCATGGTCTGGGTGCGGGACTTGCGCAGGGTGGCCGCCTGGGCCTTGCCCCGGCCTTCGGCCATGGCCTCGGCGAAGTTGGCGAACAGCACCGTGAACCAGAGCCACAAGGCGATTTGCAGGAAGAAGCCCCAGGAGCCGCCGTGTAAAGGAGTATAGAAGAGTTTGGCCGTGGTGACCAACGCCCCCACCATAGCCACAAACATCACCGGATTACGGACCATCAGGCGGGGATCGAGCTTCCGAAAGGAATCCCAGATGGCCGGGATCAGGATCGTCTTATCAAACAATGAACGTTCTTTTATTTTGGCAGCCATGGTTAAGTCCTTAGAACAGTTTGGCGGAATTGGTCATCAAAAAGTGCTCGACGATGGGGCCGAGGCTGATGGCCGGGAAGAAAGTCAGGGCCCCCACGATGATGACGGTGCCGATGAGCAGGAGCGTGAACATGACCCCGGAGACCGGAAAACTGCCGGCGCTCATGGGAATGGTTTTCTTGGCCACCAGGCTGCCGGCCAGGGCCAGCACCGGCACGATGAGCAGGAAGCGGCCGATGAGGGTGGCCAGCCCCAGGGTCAGGTTGTACCAGGGGGTATTGGCCGACAGGCCCGCAAAGGCGCTGCCGTTGTTGCCGATACACGAAGTAAAGGCGTAGAGCATTTCGCTGAAGCCATGCGGCCCGGCGTTATTCAGGGCCTTGACGCCCCAGGCGCTGGCCGCGGCCAGGGCGGTAAAACCCAACAGAAAGACGATGGGCACCAGGATGGCCAGGGCCGCCACCTGGACGTCGAAGGATTCGATCTTTTTCCCCAGGTATTCCGGGGTGCGGCCCACCATGAGGCCGGCCAGGAAGATGGCCAGCACCACGAAGACCAGCATGCCGAAGAGGCCGGCGCCGACGCCCCCGAAGATGACCTCGCCCAGATGGATGTTGAACATGGGCACCAGCCCGCCCAGGGGCGTGAAGGAGTCGTGCATGGAGTTGACCGCGCCGCAGGAGGCGTCCGTGGTCACCGTGGCAAAGAGGGCGGAATTAAAGATGCCGAAGCGCACTTCCTTGCCTTCCATGGCGCTGGTGGCGGGGTCAACCCCCAAAGAGGCCAGCCGCGGGTTGCCGCAAGATTCCGCCCCCCAGCAGACCAGCACCCCCACCAGGAAAAGCAGAAACATGGCGGCCCACACCGACCAGCCGTGTTTCTGGTTCCTGACCATGCGGCCCAGGTAATAGGTCAACCCGGCGGGAATCAGGAAGATGGAGAGCATCTGGAGGAAGTTCGACAGCGGTGTCGGGTTTTCGAAGGGATGCGCCGCGTTGGCGTTGGTGAAGCCGCCGCCGTTGGTGCCCAGCATCTTGATGGCCACCTGGGAGGCCATGGGCCCCTGCGGGATCGTCTGGGTCTCGACTTTGCTGTCTTCCATCACCGGGTTGCCCTTGGCGTCATTAACCGGGTTACCGGTAGCGTCTTTCTTGGGGACCTGAGTAGTAAACGGCTCCACCACCTTGGCGGTGTCGTAGGATTTAAAATTTTGGATCATCCCCTGGGAGACCAAAAACACCGCAAATACCAGGCAGATGGGCAGCAGCAGGTAGAGGCAGGTCCGGATCAGATCGGTCCAGAAATTCCCCAGGGTGGCGGCCTTGTCCCGGGCGATGCCCCGCACCAGGGCCGCGGCGATGGCGATGCCCGCCGCAGCCGAAAAGAAGTTGTGCGACGCCAGGGCCACCATCTGCGACAGATAGGACATGGTGGACTCGCCGCCGTAGTTCTGCCAGTTGGTATTGGTGGTGAAGCTGGCCGCGGTATTGAAAGACAGGTCTCCGGCCACTCCGCTGAAGCCCTGGGGATTCAGCGGCAGCAAGCATTGCAGCCGCAGGATCAGATAGGTCAAGAGCAGGGTGACCAGGCTGAAGATCAGCACGGAAATGGCATAGCCTTTCCAATCCTGCTCTTTGGCCGGATCGATCCCGGCAAAACGATAAATCAGGCGCTCCACCGGCTTCAAGGCCGGATCGAGCCAGGTTCGGCCTTCGGCATCCAGCACCCGCACCAGGTAGAGCCCCATGGGCTTGGTGAGGGCCAGCAGGATGACGCTGAATATGATTAATTGGGCCCAGCCATTGGCATTCATTCAGGGTTCTCCCGTTAAAACTTGTGGGGTCGCAACAGCACCACGAAAAGGTAAATAATCAGACCCGCAGCCACCAGGCCGACGATCAAGTTTTCCATGTCTTGCCCTCCTTGGCCAGAAAGCCGACATAGACCAGGCAGATGGCAAAGAAAATCAAGGGGATGATGATCCAAACGATATCCATAAATTAAGCAGCTCCTTTACATGGACATTTTAGGCAGGCCGGGTTTAAAACCCGTCCTCCAAAAAAGGTTTTTAGGCGCCGGTCTGACTCTGGGCGCCGGGTTCCGGCGCCGCCTGCAACGTAAAAGAAAACTTGGCGCCTTTGCCCACCTGGCTGGCGGCCTCGATGCTGCCGCCGTGGGCCTCCACGATCTCCTTGGCGATGGTCAGCCCCAGTCCCGAGTCGATATGTTCCTGCCCCGGCACCCGGAAGAACTTCTCAAAGACCCGGGTGAGATACTGCGGCTCGATGCCGATGCCGGTATCCTCCACCGCGAAGCGTACCAGACCGTCTTCCCGTCGGGCCGTAACTCTGACCTGGCCGCCGATGGGCGTGTATTTCAGGGCATTGCTGAGCAAGTTGTCGAACACCAGGGGAATCCGTCCCGGATCGGCCAGCACCGGCGGCACGTCCCCGGGCACCTCGATGTTCAGATTGATGCCATGATCCACGAAGGCCGCTCTCATCTTATCGGTCGCCTGCAACACCAGGTCTTCGGGATTCATGGATTTAAGGCGAATCCCGGCCCTGCCCGACTCGATGCGGCTGATATCCAGCAGATCTTCAATCACCCGGTACAGCCGGTCGCTATCCTCCCGCGCCGCTTCCAGGACCTCCGACTGCTTGTCGGACAAGGAACCGATCTTTTCGCTCAGCAGTATATGAATCGCCAGGCGCACCGAGGTCAGGGGCGTTTTTAACTCGTGGGAGACCGTGGAGATCAAGCCGGTTTTTACCTCATCCAGGCGGCGCAGACGGGTGACGTCCGCCAGCATCAGGGTCACCCCCACCAGGCGGCGTTGCTCATCGAAGATGGGCACCCCTTGCGGCAGGAAGAAACGCTCCTTTTCTCCGATAAAGACCTGAATGGCGGCATCATAACTCTTGGGATGGATCGGCCGTTCCGCCTGATAAACCTGCAAAAACAACTGGTTGAGCTTCTCAAAGCCGGCCTCGGCGATGGCGGCTTGCGGCTGCAAACCGAACAGGTTTTGGGCGGCCTCATTGGCCAGCTCGATCTGGCCGTTGGGATCACAGATCACCACGGCGTCGGGCAGGCTGTTCAGGGCCAGCAGGGTCGATTGCTGGGTGCGCAGCAGTTGGGCCCGGTCGCTGCGCCGGAACTCCCGCAGGCTGGCGGCCATTTCATTAAAGGCCTCTGCCAGTTGGCCAATCTCGTCCCGGGAGGGCACATTGACCACCAGGTCCAGATTCCCCTTTTGAATTTCGCTCACCGACCGCCTCAGGCTGGCGATGGGCTTCAGGATTTTTGGCCCCACGACCGCGATGACCCCCACCGATAGAGCAATGCCGAGCGACAGTAGGAACAACATGGCGTTCCTGGTTTGCACAGCCTTGAGGTGCGCCTGGCCGTCCGCGGCCACCATGTTGTTTAAATTCAGTTCCAGGATTTTTTGGGCCGTATCCCGGACCGCCTGGGAACGGGGCAGCAGCGTCTGACGGTAGTAGTCGCGCGGCGAGACCCCCAGGTCAGATAATTGATAATAGTCTTGCAGGCCCTGACGATAGACCTGCCATTGGGCCGCGAGCTTATCCGTCAGTCCCTTCTCCCCGGAGAGGGTCACATTCCCTTGCTGGAATTTGAGATTCTGCTCAAAATCATGAATCGTTGCTTCATTCTGGCGGCTGGAGCCGGGCAATTTCTCCCAAAGGAAGACCTCGGCCAGGTGATCGAGCCGTTCGATTTCGTCCTTCATCGTGTAGCAGGCCGCCACGCTGTGGTAGTTCTCCCGCATGATCCGGTCAATGGCCTTGCTGGACTCATTGAGAGTGTGGAAGGTCACGAGGCTGACTACCACCAGGATGACGATGAGGCCGCCGAAGGCCAAGACCAGCTTGGTCTTGATGCTCATGAAAACTTCTCCTGGTAAAACAGATAGCAATCGCCGTGCCGAATGACAAGGTAGGCTAATGGCTTGATTTGCTGATTTTATTTGGTCAGAGAGGATTTTCTGGAATAGCCGGGGTTTGCAGAATGCAAGGAGAGGCCGCCGGGCGGATTGCAAAATGCAAGAGCTGACTGGCCTTATACCATAATTATGCAACCTAAAGGGGGCACAAACCCCGACAAACTTAAGGCGGCCACGGGCCGCCCAAATTATCTTCTGGCGCCTTTCTTTGCACCTTTGCGTCTTGGCGGGAGATTTATTTGGGTGGGCCTAGATGCCGTATTTCTTCCGCCGGCGCCACAGGGTGACGGGGTCCAACCCCAAGACCCTGGCCGCCTCGTCGAAAGACTTGGTGGCGGCCAGCACCTGCCGGATATGCCGCTCTTCGATCTTCTCGAGGGATACCAGGTCGCCCACCCGGAGCTCCGTCAGCGGGGGCGTGAGTTTCAGGGGCAGGTGCTCCTGGCCGATCTGGTCATCGTTGCTGAGCAGCACGGCGCGCTCGACGGCGTTGCGCAGTTCCCGGACATTGCCGGGCCAGGCGTAAATCACCAGGGCATCCCGGGCCTCAGTGGTGAACCCCAACATCTTGCGGTGGTTTTGCCGGGCGAAAAAGGCCAGGAGGCGTTCGGCCAGGGGCTGGATATCTTCCCGGCGTTCCCGCAGCGGCGGCACGATAATCTCCATTACATTGAGGCGGTAGAACAGGTCCTCGCGGAAACGCCCGGCCCGGACGGCCGCCTCCAGGTCCACGCTGGTGGCGGTAATGATGCGGACGTCGGCCTTGCGGGTGACCAGATCGCCGACGCGCTCGTACTCCTTCTCCTGGAGCACCCGCAGCAGTTTGGGTTGCAAGGCCAGGGGTAAGTCACCGATTTCATCCAGGAAAAGCGTGCCGCCCTCGCAGGCGGCGAGGCGCCCCGGGTGGTCGCGCAGCGCCCCGGTGAAGGCGCCCTTGACGTGGCCGAAGAGTTCGCTCTCCAGCAGATCGGCCGACAGCGACGGGCAGGAGACTACTCCAAAACCCCGGGCGGCCCGGCGACTCCAGGTATGGATGGCCCGGGCCAGGATGGTCTTGCCGGTGCCGCTTTCGCCGCGAATCAGCAGGGTGGCGTCGCTGTCCGCCACCTTCCGGGCCAGGGCCAGGGTCCGTTGCATGGCCGGGCTGCGGCTGGTCAGGTCCGACTCCGGCAGGGCCTCGTGAAGGGTTTCCTGCAAGACGGCCACTTTCTGTTCCAGGTCCCGCACTTCCGCCACTTTTTGCATCAACAGCGCCACCTGGTCATGGGTGAAGGGTTTAGGCAGGTAATCGAAGGCGCCCCGGCGCATGGCCTCTACGGCCGTGTCGATGGAGGCGTAGGCGGTGATCACCGCGATCTTGAGCCAGGGGCAGAGGGTGCTGAGCTTCGGGATCAATTCCAGTCCCGAGGCCGTACCCAGGCGCAGGTCCACCAGGGCCACGTCGAAAAACCGGCGGCCGGCCTCGGCCAGCGCGTCTTGAAAGTTGCTCACCGCAGTGACCCGATGACCTTCGGCTTCCAGGGAAATGGTCAGGGTCTTGCGGATGTTGGGCTCATCATCCACCACCAGAATGGCCAGACTGGGCATCATCTCGCCTCGGCGGCTCCCTTGGGCAGCATTACGTTGATTTTTCGGCCACGGCACATATATTGAGTATAGGTCATTTTTCAAAAATTTGTCTATCTCCGAAGTTCAGGATAAAGTGGGTTAAGTAAATTTTTCGGCCGATCGAAGAAATCTTCCACTCTTAGCCCTTTTGGCATGTATCTTTCATAATCAGACAAGAGACTAAACCCAAGGGAGACTGCGATGACAGAAGGTTCAATGCCTCAGACGGAAAGGCTCCTGGTCTGCGTGGGGCCGAGTCTTTCCTCCGCCGGCCTGATCCGGGCCGCCCGGAAAATGGCCGCCCGCTTGCAGGCCGAATGGTTTGCGGTCTATGTCGAGAGCCCCCAAATGCTGCGGCTGCCGGAGGCGGAGCGCCTGCACGCCGTCCAGAACCTGCGGCTGGCGGAGCAATTGGGCGGCGAGGCCATCACCCTGCGGGGGCAGGATATCGCCGCCGAGGTCGTCAACTTCGCCCGGCAGCGGCAGGTCAGCATGATTCTCATCGGCAAGCCGGTTCCCCGTCCCCGCTGGCAAGACTGGCTGGCCAGAAGTCCCGTGGATGAGCTGGTGCGCCGGAGCGGCGAGATCGAGGTCCGGGTCGTCACCGGGGAGCCGGCCGAACCGGGAGAGGCCGCCGCCGCGCCGAAGGCCGTGCACCTGCCGGGCTATGAAACAGGCTTGCTATATTTCATCCTGGCCACCGGCCTCTGTTTTTTGATGTATCCCTTCTTCGACCTGCCCAACCTCATCATGGTGTATCTGCTGGCGGTGACGGTCACCGCGATTCATTGCGGTCGGGGGCCGGCCCTCCTCAATTCTCTTTTAAGCGTGCTGGCCTTCGATTTCTGTTTTGTGCCGCCCCGATGGACCTTTACCGTGGACGAGGCCAAATATATTGTCACCTTTGTGGTGATGTTCATCATTGCCGTGGCCATCAGCCATCTGGCCGGCCTGATCCGGCGCCAGGCCGAGGCCGCCCGTCTACAGGAGCGCCAGACCGCGGCCATGCTGGCCTTGAGCCGTCAGCTCGCCGCCACCCGCGGGGTCGCCAACATCCTGCAAGCCGCCGTGCACCAGATTTCCCGAATCTTCGAGTGCCAGGTGGTGGCCCTGTTGCCCGACGACCAGGGCAAATTGAAGGCGGCCGCCGGAGATTTGTCCACGGTGTTCCACCAGGATATCCTGAAAGAGATGGGGGTGGCCCGCTCGGCCTTTGAAAACGGGCAGATGGCGGGCTGGGAGACCCAAAAACACCCGGACTCCCCCATTCTCTATGCCCCTCTCCAGGCGGCCAGCGGCGTCCTGGGAGTGCTGGCCCTGCGGCCCAAGGACCCGCAATCCGAACAATGGCTGTTGCCGGAACAGTTACGCCTGCGCCTCCTGGAATCCCTGGCCAAGCAGGTGGCCATGGCCCTGGAAGTGGAGCGCCTGGAGCAAAGCGCGGCCCAGGCGCAGTAGACTTTTGGTAGGGGCGGACCTGCGTGTTCGCCCTTACTTCATCCCGGTTTCCAAGTTCGACATAAGAACCAAGCCTTACCCCACTTCCCCCTTGCCTCCGCCCGGCCATTCGAGGTAATATATCCTCGGCTCTCCAACCCAAGAATGGTAGGCGCCGAAGATGGCCTGACAAACCGCGGCAACCTTCCTTTTCTGCATACTTTTGCTATAATTCTATTCAGTTAACTTTAATACCCGAGTTTTACTGGCTACTGGCAACTGACCACTGACCACTTCCCAAAAGGGTGACCATGTCCGAGTCGCAGTTCGTCCATCTTCATGTCCATACCGCCTACAGTCTGCTGGATGGGGCGGTGCGCATCAAGGACCTGCTGGTCCAGGCCGCGGCCTTTGCAATGCCAGCGGTGGCCATCACCGACCACGGTTCGCTCTTCGGGGTCCTGGATTTCTACCAGAAAGCCAAGGCCGCCGGCATCAAGCCCATTTTAGGCTGCGAGGTCTATGTGGCCAAGGGGTCCCGCCATGACCGCAAGGGCAAGGGGGACCACAACCACCTGGTGCTGCTGGCGGAAAATAATGAGGGCTATCAGAATCTTATCCGATTGGTCACCCAGGGGCATCTGGAGGGCTTCTACTACCGCCCCCGGGTGGACCAGGAGCTCTTGCAGGAGCTGAACGGCGGCCTCATTGCCCTGTCCGCCTGCCTCCACGGCAAGGTGGCCCAGCGCCTCACCAACGACGACCCCCAGGGGGCCGAGGCTGCGGCCCGGGAATATGCCGAGATTTTCCCGGGGCGCTTCTACCTGGAAGTCCAGGCCAACGAATTGCCCGAGCAGCACAAGGTCAATGAGGCCCTGTTCGAGCTGGCGCCCCGCTGGGGGATTCCCCTGGTGGCCACCAATGACGTGCACTACCTCAAGCCCGAAGACGCCCGGGCCCAGGATGCCCTGCTCTGCATCCAGACGGGCCGGACGATCAACAGCGCCGGCCGCATGAAGTTCCAGACCGACCAGCTCTATTTCAAAAGCCCGGAGGAAATGGCCCGGTCCATCCCGCACCCGGCGGCCCTGGCCGCCACCGCCGAGATCGCGGCCCGCTGCGACGTCAGCCTGGACCTGGGCACCTACCGCTTCCCGGTTTACCCCCAGGCCCAGGGCCAGAGCATGGCAGAACTCATGGCCAGCATGGCCCGGGAGGGGCTCACGGCCCGTCTGGCGGTCTCTGCCTCCCACCCCCGGCCGGCGACGGAGGCCTACTGGCAGCGCCTGGAATTCGAGATCGGCATCCTGGTGAAGATGGGCTTTGCCGGCTATTTCCTGGTGGTGGCCGATATCATCAATTATGCCAAGCGGCACCGGATCCCCGTGGGTCCGGGCCGGGGCTCCGCCGCCGGCAGCCTGGTGGCCTATGCCTTGGGGATCACCGAGCTGGACCCCCTGGCCTACGGCCTCTTCTTCGAGCGCTTCCTCAATCCGGAGCGGGTGAGCCCGCCGGATATCGACGTGGACTTCTGTTACGAGCGTCGGGGCGAAATCATCGATTACGTCTCCAAGACCTACGGTCGGCAAAACGTGGCCCAGATCACCACCTTCGGCAGCATGAAAACCCGCCAGGTGATCCGCGACGTGGGCCGGGCCCTGGAAGTGCCTTACCCGGAAGTGGACAAGATCGCCAAACTGGTGCCGGAGAAACTGAACATCACCCTGGAGCAGTCCCTGGAGATGGAGCCGCGCCTCCGGGAGCTGCGAGACAGCAACCCCGCGGTCCGAGAGGTTCTGGCCATCGCCGCGGTCCTGGAAGGGCTGCCCCGGCACGCCTCCACCCACGCCTCGGCGGTGGTTATCGCCGACCGGCCCTTGATCGAGTACCTGCCGCTCTACAAGGGCAACAAGGGCGAGATGGTCACCCAGTTCGACATGAAAGGGGTGGAGAAGGTGGGCCTGGTGAAGTTCGACTTCCTGGGCCTGCGCACCCTGACGATCATCGACAAAGCGGTGCGGCTGATCAGAAAGAGCCAGCAGGCCGACTTCGACATCCACACCATTCCCCTGGACGATGCCGCGGTCTTCCAGCTGCTCCAGGCCGCCAACACCGCCGGGGTCTTCCAGCTGGAAAGCAACGGCATGCGGGCCCTGATGGTGCGCTTAAAGCCCACGGTCTTTGAGGACATCATCGCCCTGGTGGCCCTCTACCGGCCCGGGCCCATGGAAACCGGCATGCACGACGATTATGTGAAGCGTAAGCATGGCGAGGCCAAAGTAGAGTATTTCCTGCCCCAGATGGAGCCCATTCTGAGAGAGACCTACGGGGTCATCCTCTATCAGGAGCAGGTGATGCAGATCGCCGCGGCGGTATCGGGCTTCTCCCTCGCGGAGGCGGATCTCCTGCGCCGGGCCATGGGCAAAAAGGACCCGGTGGTCATGGCCGCCCAACGAAACCGCTTCGTCTCCGGAGCCGTGGAACTGGGGGTAGCCAAGGCCAGGGGCACGGAATTGTTTAACCTGATCGAAAAATTCGCCGGCTACGGCTTCAATAAGTCCCACAGCGCGGCTTACGCCTTGGTGGCCTATCAGACCGCCTTTCTCAAGGCTCACTATCCTCTGGTGTTTCTGGCCGCGGTCCTCAACAGCGAAATCAACAACACCACGGCCCTGGCCAGGCATATCATGGAGGCGCGGGAGCAGGGGATCGAGCTCCTGCCGCCGGACGTCAACCGCAGCGACCGGGACTTTACTGTGGAAGACGGCAAGGTGCGCTACGGCCTGTCCGGGGTCAAAAACGTCGGCCTGGGGGCCATCCAGGAGATCCTGGCGGCCCGGGGTCCGGGCCGCTTTGAGAGCTTCCGGGATTTCCTGGAGCGCATCAGTCTCAACAAGGTGAACCGCAAGGTTTTGGAGTCGTTGATTCAGGGCGGGGCCTTCGACACCGTGTACCCACGGCGCTCCCGCCTCATGGCCGGTCTGGATGAGGCCCTGGAGAAGACCCAGAACCTGAAGCGGCAGCAGGCCACTAAGCAGATGTCCATGTTCGGCGGCCTGGCCGAGTCCAAAGACGACAACGATTGGCTCCCGGAGGCGGAACCCTGGGAAAAATCCGTCAAACTGGCCCGGGAAAAGGAGGCTTTGGGGGTCTACCTCTCCGGCCATCCCCTGGACGCTTTCCGCACCCTCCTCAAGACCCGGGTCAGAACCACCACCGCCGACCTGGCCGAGGTCCCCGACGGCCAGGAAGTGACCCTGGGGGTGGTGCTCACCGCCCTGAAGGAAAAGGTCGGGAGAAGAGGCGGCCGGTTGGCTATTTGCACCATGGAGGATCTGTCCGGCAGCATCGAGGCCCTGGTCTTCTCGGATGTCTATGAGAGGGCCGCAGCCTTGCTGCGCCGGGAAAGCCTGCCCCTGTGGGTGAAGGGCAACGTCATCCAGGAAGAAAACGGCCCCAAGCTCCGGGTCCAGGAAATCGCCCCCCTGGAGACCGCCCTGCCCCCCTGGCCGGCCAGGCTGGACCTGCGTCTGCGGGCCGCAGCCGTGACCAGGGAGCAGTTGGTCCGGCTCAAAGAAATCCTCAGCCGGCATGCCGGACCGGTGCCGGCCTTCCTGAATTTCCTGCACCCCGGCGAGGAAGCCGTCCTGGCCTTGCCGCCGGACCTGAGCCTGACCCCTTCCACCCACCTGCTGGAGGAGGTCAACCGTCTGCTGGGCTATCCGGCTTTAAGTCTATAAAAAGGTCCGAGCTTTTATCGTGAAAAGCAAAATCCCCCTAAATCCCCCTTTTCCAAAGGGAGACTAACCCCCCTTTGAAAAAGGGGGGCAGGGGGGATTTTCATCCGTACCGGTGAACCACTTGAGATTCCTAAACGTTTAGTTCAAGCTTCTGAAAAAGAGCCAGAGCCGTTCAGCCTGCCGTCTCGTTGCGCATCTTAGGTGAAGACGTATGTTTCTCCTCAAAAAAATAATCCCCCTGTTCTTTTTCCCCGTGCCTCTCTGTCTGGAACTCCTTCTCGCCGGTCTGGCTCTCCTCTGGTTTACCCGGAGGCAGAGGGCCGGGAAGATCCTGGTGAGCGCCGGCGCCGGGTTGCTGCTGATCTTCGGTTATGCCTTCGTCCCCGATCTAATGCTCAGGCCATTGGAACGGCAGTATCCGCCGGTTGCTGATCCGGCCGCCGGCCAGGCCGGGTCAAAAGCAGCCCGGGACCTTAAGTATATCGTGGTTCTGGGCGGGGGCCATACCCCCGACCCGAACCTGCCGGTGACCTCCCAGCTTAGCACCGAATCTCTCTACCGCGTCCTGGAAGGGGTCAGACTTTATAAAGCCGGGCCGGGCCGCAAACTCATTCTGTCCGGCGGCGGGGGTGACGACCCGGTCCCTGAATCCCAGACCATGTCCCGTATTGCCCTGATCATGGGGGTAAATCCGCCCGATATCATCCAGGAATCTGCCTCACTGGACACTGAGGAACAGGCTCGCCTGCTTAGACCCATGTTAGGCCGGGAAAAATTTTTCCTGGTGACCTCAGCTTCTCACTTACCCCGGGCCATGGCCATGTTCCAGAAACAGGGACTGCTGCCGCTGGCCGCGCCCGTGGGCCATTTGGTGCGGCCAGCGCCGCACTGGTCTCCCGGCGATTGTTTTCCCGGCAGCGGCAGCCTGCAACGGTTCGAGGTCGCCCTGCACGAATATCTGGGCCTGGCCTGGGCCAGGCTGCGAGGGGTTATTTAGGAGGCCCCACCCCGAGATAAATCTGGTCTCCTGGTCCGAAATTGGTTAGCTTGATTTTTTCAACCTTGCCTGCTGCCGTCACCCTCTTCCCGTTAGTTCTTCCCCCCTGACCCCCCTTCCCTGCTTCCCGACTTAGGCACTGCGCGACATCAATGAAATTCTCCTGAAGATTTTGTGAGAATTTCGTGAATAAAATCTTAATGAATCATAATTAAATCTAAATAAATAATAAAATTCCTTTACAAAACTATAAATATCTTGGTAAAAAATTGCAGCCCGAACCTTATTAACTTTTGTTCAAATTCGAGCATGGCATAGAAATGGCCCGGGCCGGCCTGATTCACTGGCCCGGGAACGGCTCCCCAAGGAAGGGGGGCTATGGGAAGCAACCCTCTATTCGCTGTTTGGAGCCGACATGATTGGTCGCCTCCCGCCTAGACGGTTCCTGGACCGCCCAGACCGCCCCCGCCGCCGTTGCGCCCTGGGCTTTTCCCTGTTGACCCTGGTTTTGGGCTTCGCCTACCTTCTCTGGCTAACTCCGTTGGTCTTCAAGAACCGGGGAATCCCGGATTTCCTCTTCCTGGCGGCGGAAACCCTCTCCTTCCTGTTGCTCGGCCTGATGGCCGTCGATGTCTGGCATCTGCGGGGTCATCGACCCGAGGGTCTCAGTCCTGACCGTCAATGGCCGGTGGATGTCTTTATCCCCTGCTGCGGGGAACCCCTCGAAGTCATCCGGACCACTCTGTTGGCCGTCCAACGTATCGCCTACCAGCCCATGGAGGTTTATGTCCTGGATGATGGCGCCTCCCGGCAGGTGGCCATGCTGGCCGAGTCCCTGGGTTTTCATTACCTTTCCAGGCTCGAGGCGTGCCTCACCTTGCAGGATTGCAAGAGCGGCAATCTCAATTTCGGCTTGCAGCACAGTCAAGGGGAATTGATCCTGGTGCTGGACGCCGATCAGGTGCCGGCTCCGGAGATTCTGCAGAAGCTGGTCGGTTTCTTTAATCAGGACCGGGTGGCCTATGTGCAGAGCCGGCAGGCCTTCTTCCTCCCCGAAGGCGATCCTTTTTACAACGCCGACCGGGTCTTTTACGAAACCATGCAATTGAGCAACGATCAGGCCAATGCCGTGATTTCCTGTGGCTCCGGGGTGGTGTATCGCCGGCAGGCCCTCGAGGAGCTGGGTGGCTTTGCCACCTGGAACCTGGTGGAGGATTTTACCACCTCCTATGAGATCTTAAGCCGCGGCTGGCGGTCCATTTACTTCCCCTATGTTCTGTCCCGGGGGCTGGCCCCCGCCACCTTGCCCGGTGTTTACCGCCAGCGTTTCCAATGGTGTCTGGACACCATGCGTCTCTTCTTTTGGGACAACCCCCTGTGGAAACCGGGACTGACCTGGCGCCAAAAGCGACATTTTCTCATCATCATGCTGAGCTATCTGGCCAGCGGCCTGGCCTTTCCCATCTTCTACGCCGTCCCGCTGCTTGTTTATCTCCGGGGCTATTCCTTCCTGCAAGGCTATGAATTGCCTTACGGGGTGCTGCGCCTCGCTTATTTGGCGGCCACCATCCTGATGTTCTATTTCCTGTTCTTCCAAAAAGAGCCTCTGAGGCAATTCAAGATGTTGTGCAGCCTGTTCCCGGTGCATGCCCTGGCCATCGTCTCGGCCCTGCTTCATCCCCCCGGGCGCAAACCCTCTTACCGGGTCAACAACCGGTTGCTCTTAACCGACCAAGGCCGGTGGTGGGAGGTGGCTCCCCACCTCGGGTTCATCACCCTGCACCTTACCCTGCCCATCATCTCCCTGTACCAGGGTTGGGCCCTCCCCGAGCTGATCCTGTTTAATTCCATCTTCTCGGCCGGCATCATTTGGATCTTGGGGGACCTGGTCGTGGCGGTGCTGGACCAGCCCAAATGGAGTCCCGCCATGGATCCGAGGCAGGTTTATGGTTAGCAAGTGGCGTTACCTGATCTGGGCGGTCCCCCTGGGCTTCGTAGCCTTGATCCTGGTCCTGGTCTGGCACCAGGATCATGATTTCTGGCGCTCCACCCCCGCCTTGATGCGGCTGGCCCAGGACGCGGCCCGGCGGGGAGACTATTCCGAAGCCGTGGAGTTGGCCCGCAAAGCCATGGCCCGGGAACCCAAGAATGCCCAATATGCTCTGGAACTCGGTCGGATCCATCTGGCGGCCGGGCAGCCGCAACTGGCCCTGAATCTCAGCCGCCAGCTCAGCCCTCAGGACGCCAGGTCTTCCCCGGCGTTGACCCTCCAGGCCCGGGCCCTGGATCTCCTGGGCGACCGGCAGGCCGCCCTGGATCTGCTGACTGAGGGGCTCAAGGATAATCCCGACGACCCCGAAATGCTGGCGGTGGCCGCGACCCTGGCGGCCCAGGGGAACTATGATCGGCCCCAGGCGATTACCTGCTACGAGCATCTCTACCAGTTGACCCGAGACCCGCTGGTCCGGCGGCAACTGGTGGCGTTACTCATCTCCCTGAACCGCTTCCCGGAGGCCATTCCCCTCCAGGAAGAGGAGGCGGCCCAGTTTCCCAACAACTCCGAGGCCTTACACCAATTGGCCCTGCTCCATTACTGGCAGCGGGACTACCAGGCGGCTGGCGGGATTTATCAGCGCCTGCTGGAGAAGGCGGCCGACGACGCCTCCCTGCGCCTGGAGGCGGCGAAGACTGCCGAGGCGGGCCAACAGCTTGACCAGGCCCTGGCCCATTACCTCTGGCTCTACAGCCGCAGTCGGGGCGAGAAGGAATATGCCCTGGCCCTGGCCCGACTCTGGGCCCGGAAGGGCAACCATGCGGAAGCCGCGGGCGTTCTGGCCCCCTTGATGCAGGCCAACCCGGACTACGCCCTGCGCCGCCAGTACGGTCTGGAACTCCTGCTCATCGGCGATCTCCCGGGAGCCTTGAAGGCCTACCAGGCCGCCTGGCAGGCCGGGGACACCCATCAGGAAACCATCATCAACCTGGCCCGGCTCCTGGCCCAGAAAGGCCACTTCGACCAGGCCGCGGCCATGTGGGATGAGGCCGGGCGGCGGCAGCTCCTGAAGGGGGAGCTGCGCTGGGAAGGCGCCCTCACCTATTCTTATGCCCACCGTTACGGTGACGCCCTGGAAACCATCCAGCCCCTGCGCCGCCAGACCCCCAGGGACTCCAAGGTCATGCTCTTTGCCGGCCAGCTGAACTTCTACCAAAAACACTGGGGCCAGGCGTCTCAATGCTTCACGGCCTACCTGGAGCAGAACCCCGGGGATGTCGAGGTGCGCCGGCAACTGGCCGAGGCCCTCTCTTTTACCAAAACACCCGAAAGCCAGAACGGAGCCCTGAAGGAGTATGGTGAGATCCTGAAGATCAAGGACGATCTGGGCCTCCGCCTGCGCCGGGTCAGCCTGTTGCTGGAAGGCCGGCGCTGGGACGAAGCGGCCCAGGAGTTGCATGACTGCCCCATCCCGGATGAGCCTCATCTGCTCCAGGAGCAGGCCCGGCTCCTGGTCTGGCTGGGGGACCTGCCGGGCGCCCTGGAGCGTTATGATCTGCTTTCGCAGAAGACCCAGGACGGCACGGCCCGCCTGGAGAAGGCCCAGGTTCTGACCTACCTGGGGCGGGCCCCGGAGGCCCTGGAATTGCTCAACCGCCTGCGCCAGGAGCAGCCCCGGGCCAGGGCGGCAGTGGCGGCGGCCGTCGAGGCTCACCTGACCCTCAAGGATTATGCCAAGGCCCTGCAACTGGCCGCCAAGGAACTGGAGCCCCTGGCCGACTTGAACGTGGACGAACGCGCCCTGGTAGCCCGGTGTTATTTTCATTCCCCTGACCCGAAGCAGCTGCGCCATACCTGCGACCTGCTGCTGGCCAACCTGCAAAAAAACCGGCACCACCACCCTACCCTGCTCATCATGACCGCCCTGCTGCCCCGGCTGCCGCACTACGAGGACCTGGATTATGTAATGGACCGTCTCCCCGGAGCCCAGGGGGGCGCTGGCGGACCTGGCACGACCCTGGCCTATTTTGACGGCCAGTTAGGGCGGCATGACGGCAAACTCAGTTATCTGATGCACGTGCTCCAGGGCTATCGCCGGCAAAAACAGCCGGACTCTCCGGGGGAACTCCTGGGGCTGGCCTGGCTGGCCACCGAAGTGGGCGACCGCCAGGCCGCGGCCCAGTATTATCGCCAGTCCCAGAAGCTTAGGCCCCACGACCCCAATATTGCCCAATTGTTGTTGCAGTGCCAGGTGTCCCAAAAAGATTGGGCCCAGGCCCTGGGTAACCTGGAAAACCAGAAAGATAACCCGGCCGCCCCCCTGGAGATGGCCCGCATCTACTTGATGCGGGGGCAATACGAAGGGGTCAAGGCCATGGGCGAGCGGATTCCCGCCGGCTCACCGGATCGGGTCGCCTACCTGCGGCTCCTGGTGCAGGCCTGCCGGAGCGAGCGCAACTATCCGGAGGCTTTGCAGGCCCTGACGCCCCTGGAAGGCCAGATCACCCGGGCCGACTATCTCATGGAAAAGGCCCAGATCCTGGAGGGCCAGGGGGATCAGCAGGCCCGGGAGCTTTATGATCAGATCATCCAGGACCAGCCCGACTCCCAGGCGGCCCGGGTGGCCCGGGCCCGCCGGGACCGGGCCGGAAAAAATTGGGGCGCGGCCTACCGGGCCTACGAAGTGGCTCTGAAGGAGGCCCCCCAGGACATCGAGCTCCTGAACGAACTGGAGTTCATTCGCCAGCAGATGCGGCCCGAGATGGCCTCCCGGGGCTTCCCCTATTCCCGGGGGGAGCGCCGGCCCGAGGAGGCCTCCCGGCCCTGGCAGTTCTCCCGCTTCGGCCGGGAGCCCAGTGGCCTGGGCCTGAGCAACTACCTGCCCGCCTTCGTCGGCGACGTCCTGCCGGTGGTGCAGCCCGAAACCCTCTATTTCAGCGACAGCAACCAGCTTTATGGCTGGCTGGTGCGCACCTCCGGCAGCTTCTGGATCACCAAGATGCTGCCGGCGCACCTGGGAATGGAATACCGCGAATACAACCAGGACCGGAGCTGGGTCAAGCAGGGCCAGCTCAATCTGGGACTGAACCCGGTCTATACCCAGCAGACCAACGTCGCCAGCCGTCTGCGCCGCCTCGACGCCTCCCTGGGCCTGGGTCCCCTGTCGGTGGACGACCGGCTGCGCCTCAGCGGCGATCTGATCTTGCGGCGCTACTGGCGGCGGGACGATTTTGCCGTCCTGCAACAAGGGCAGTTCACCATACCGGGATTTACGACGGGATTTTTTCCGCCGGTATTTATTAACCCCAAGACTATAACCGGGGTTAACCGAAACGCCTATTTTACCACGACGGAAGACCGCAACCGCCTGCTGGGCTCCTTGGAGGTTGGCTTCAACCTGGGGGCCAAGACCGACGCCACCCTGCGCTACAGCCGCCAGGACATCTTCGACCAGGAGCCCTACGCCTATCCCCGCCTCTACCAGTCGATCTTGAATTTGCCGGAGGCCCGCATCACCACCTACCAGCAGGCGGACCTGGCTTACACCCATCAGTTCCAGCCGGGCCTGGATTGGCGGGGCACCGTGGCCGGGGCCTTCTACTCGGACCAGAACCGCCGCCTCACCCTGTACCAGGGGCTGGCCTGGCAGGCGATCCGGGAACCCCGGATGCACCTGGAATTGACCCCCCACTACTACCTGGCGGCCTACCGCCAGCAGCATCAAGCCTATTTCAGCCCCCACGCCTATAACGCCTTCGGCCTGGGGCTGGACTTCGACCGCCAGATCTACCGTCTCCCCACCCTCATCCTGCAAGGCACGGTTCAGGGGGTAAACCAGCACGGGGACTTCGGCCCCGCCCTCCAGGGCATGGCCGCCCTGGAATGGGAATTTGTCGCCAATTTTTATACCGACGTGCACATCTTCTATTTCCGGGAGTTTGTGGACAACTACCGCCTCATGACCGCCGGGGTCTCTTTCAGATATAAATTCTGAGGCAGGGGCGGTTCTCGACCCCCCCTGGGCTAAGTCTCACGCTATGAAGAAGCCCGAAAAAAAACCAGCCGGCCGGGTCTGGGGATTTATCCTGGTCGGCCTGGCGACTTTGGTTTTGCTCTCGGCCGGCTGCGCCGAGGTGAACCGGCCCGATCCCTCCGACCATGAGCAGGAGGAGGCGCAATTGGCCGCGGCCCGGCGGCATCCCTACCAGAGCTGGTCCGGGGAGCGGGTCTCCCGGGTCTTTCTCCGTCTGCTGCCCTGCCTGCCCCAGGTCCATGGCCGCACCTATCCCTTCCTGGGCTTCAACTGGTGGGTCACCGCCACCGGCAAGGTCGCAGTGGATCAGGTCTGGCATCCTTCCCCCGCCGCCGACGTCGGCCTGAAACAGGGCGATATTATTCTGGCCGTCAATAACTGGCCCATACCCACCGAAGCGGCGGCCTGGGACCAGGATATCCAGGCGGTGCGGAATATTTTCGGCAGTTTCCTCTTCTTTGTGCCGACGGAAACCTATGAGACGACCTATAAATATCGGCGCTCCACGCGTAGGCTGCAGCATTACGTCTATATGTGCCTCCCCGGTGAGGTGCTCCCGGCCCTGATGCTGGATTTAAAGCATATCGACCTGGAAGCCCGGGGCCGCTACCTCACGGGCCCGGTGGAGCTGATGATTCAGCGGGAGGACCGGAAATTCCGCCGCACTCTCTACCCCCAACATCTGCCGGCAGAATATGCCATTCTCGTGGATACCAAGAGCACCCAGATCAATGCCTACGCCGCCGTCGGCAAGGTCATCGTGACCAAACGCTACGTAGATTTCTGCCTCAATGATGATGAACTGGCCCTGACCATAGGTCACGAGCTGGCTCACCAAGCCCTGGGACACCTGGTGCGCGGCGCCGGCCAGCAGGAATTGGGGAAATTTGTCGGGGCCGCCTTTACCGCCTTCAGCACCCTGTCCCTCAACCATCTCATGGACTGGCGGCACTCCACGGTTTCGCCGGATGTCCGCCGGGTGGCCGGGGATGCGGTGGAGAGCGTCTTTTCCCAGGATGACGAACGGGAGGCGGATATCTATGGGGCCTGGTACGCCTTCCAGGCCGGCTACGACATCGATAAAGGGTTAGCCATCTGGGAACGTCTGGCCGGGGCTCAATCTCATGATCCTTTTCAAGGCAATTATTTCCTCGATTCCCACCCCCCGCCTCTGGAGCGGCTGACGAGGCTGCGCAAGGTGGCCAGGTATTTTGAGGCTGGGCAGGCGGCGGAGATCTTCCTCCAGGCCAAGGACCTCAACCGTAAGCCGGCCCCGCAGTGAAAGAGCGGTCAGCTTTCAGCTTCTGGCAAAAGCCAAGCCCTTCCAGCGCTGCCAGGTCGACCAAGTTATAGGCAGGGCATTTTCGGCTGGGTTCTAAGCAAATCAACAGAAATCGTCACTGTTATACCCAGTTCCGTTCCAACCGGTTCTATTGGCGCTGTCATTCTGAACGACCGCCACGCCGCGCAGAATCTAGATTCTGCGCTGCGCTCAGCATGACCATATTACTTTTTGCGACCGCAACTCGGTATTAAATAATCTCTCCCCTTGATTTGGCCTTTGCCGATAGCTGACCCCTGACCGCTATTCCGCCGGCAGGGTCACCGTCACCCAGGTCTCGCCGGGGACGCTGTCCAGGCGAATCTCACCGCCGTAGGGGGCCAGCAGACGCCGGGCCATAAAAAGTCCCAAGCCGGCTCGCCCGTGGGGCCGGTCCCGCTTGGTGGTAAAGAAGGGTTCGAAGACCCGGGACATGATCCTGGGAGGAATCCCCGGTCCGGTATCGCCCACGTGCAGAATCAGCCGGCCGTCTTCCAGGTCCGTGTTCACCGTCAGGCAGCGGCGCTCCGAGTCTTCCATGGCTTCCAGGGCGTTTTCCAGGAGGTTGCGGAAACTCTGGCTGAAGTCAAGGTAATGTCCCCGGAGGAGTGGCAAACCCTCCTGGAAGTGGAGGCGCTTCTCCACCATATGCCTGAAAAAGGGCTGGGCCTCATAAAGGTCAAGTTCCAGGCGGCAAAGCTCATTCAAGTCGATATCTACCTGGTCTTCTGCTTCCTCGTAGCTCCCTTGCCGGATGACATTGCGGGCCAGTTCCCGGATATTTTCCAGTTCCAGGCGAAACTGGCTGGTCTTTTGCAGCCGATAGTGCTGCAAGACCTGCAATTTTGCTCCGATGGGATTCGCAACCTCCGCCAGAATCCGGGTCTCCTCCTGGGACCGTTGTTCCAGGAGTTCCAATTGGAAGGACATAACTTGCAAGGTGCTGTTCATCTGGTGGATGAGGCCCCGGGAGAGCTGGCCGCAGGAGGAGTGGCGGTAATAACGGACCAATTCGCGGAAACAGCGGTCCAGGACATTCTCCACCTGGACAGACTCGGGAATCCCGAAGTCAGGAGGAGTCTGCGGCCGCCTTCGGACCGCGGGAGGGGCCGCAGCCGGCTGCACGGCCTCATGGGTCAGGGCTGCGGCGCGGGCTGCCCTCTGGCGCGACGCTTTTGTCAGCTGTTCGTTGCCGGGCAAGGTAGTCCTCACAGATCGAGAATGCTCGGAAGCTTATGCTGCATCTGTAATCGGCAGTTGTCGAAAAAACTTTAGAGATTATTTGGGGCGGCAAACCGGGGTGGACGATTTTATGCCGGCTTCTTCCTGTACGGGCGCACCTGCGCGTGTGCCTTCAATCAGGACGGACACATAGGTCCGCCCCTACGAGAAAAATTACCGGCATGAGCTGTAACTTGGTATTCAGGCTGCGGTCAGGGGCAGGCGAATGGTGCAGGTGGTGCCGCGGTCTACCTCGCTGGCGAATTCGATCTCCCCTTGGTGCTGGTCGATCAGGCCGCGGCAGATGGTGAGACCCAGGCCGGTGCCCCCTTCCTTGGTGGAGAAGAATGGCGTGAACAGTGATTGCAGGTGCTCCGGCGGGATCCCCTGGCCGGTGTCTTGGATGGTGAGGACCAGGTGATCGCCCCGGACCGTGGCGCTGACGGTGATCACCCCGCCCCGGGGCATGGCCTCCAGGGAATTCTTTAAGAGATTGAGGAGCACCTGGCGAATCTGGCCGGGATCAAAGGGAAACGGGGGCAGGTTCCCCGGTGCCTGGAAGACGATTTCTACCCCTTTTTCCTGAAAGTCTCCCTGCATGAACTCCGTCACCTCCTGGATGAGGGCCAGGATATCGCCGGGGACCTTCTGGGTGGGGGCGGTGCGGCCGAAACTGGCCAAATCGGCCAGAAACTTCTCCAGGCGCTGCACTTCCTGGTGAATGATTTTCAGCTTCCGCCGGTTTTCTGGAGGCAGGTCCGCCTGGCGCTCACACTGTTGGGCAAAGCCGCCGATGACGGCCAGGGGATTTTTGATCTCGTGGCTCACATGGGCCACCATCCTGCCCAGGGTGGCCAGGCGCTCATTGCGCACCAGTTCCTCTTCCAGGCGCTTCCGTTCCCGCAGGTCCCGGAAATAACCGACGATGCCGATTTCCTGCCCGTCTTTCCGGAGCAGGCGGGCCGACTGCCAGATGGGCACCAGGGTCCCGTCCTTGTGCCGCCCCACAGTTTCATAATTTTCCAGGATGCCGACCCCGCCGTGGCTCGAGCAGTAGATCAGCTGTTTGATTTGATGGGCCCCCTTGTCGGGATAAAAGTCGCTGGCCTTCATCTTGCCAACCACCTCTTCCGGCCGGTAGCCCAGGATACGGGAGGCGCCTTCATTAAAGATGAGAATATTGCCCAGCATGTCGTTGACGATGATGCCGTCCATGGAAGCCTGCACCAGCATGCGCTCCAGTTCGTCCAACTGACGCACCTGAGACTCCAGGTTAAACATCTGGGTGATGTCCCGGAAGGTGCAAACCGTCCAGGTGGATTCATTGCCGTCCACCAGATGATAGAAGGTGCCTTCGTAAACTAACGGTTTCCCGTCCACTTCCCGGGTGAGGGTGTGGCGGGTCGGGAAATAGGGGCCGAGTTCCAGGGGGCAAAAGCCCATCCCTTCGCCGCTGTACCCGATGAAAGGGCTTCCCAGATGGCGGCAGTCCTGCCCGTAGATCTCTTCCCAATTCAGGCCGAAGTGCTCCAGGAAAGAGGCGTTGGTGTAGACGATGCGCCGTTCTTCGTCCAGCACCAGGGTGAAGATGTCCCGGAGACTGTCCAGGAGACGGGTAAAGAGTCCCGCCGGGGGCCGCCGCCCGATTTTTTTTTCCTTGGAAACCATTAGTTAATTTGTATGTCCTAAATTTTTCGAATGCAAGATGAAACGGAAAATCGGGTTAGAAGAAATCGGTGAGGTAGGGATTAGTGGTCTTTTCCTGGCCCAGGAAGGAGGTGGGGGTCTCCCCGTAGTCGTGGCCGGGCCAGACGCGGGTGGCGTCCGGCAGGGGCATGATTTTTTCTTCCAGAGAGGCGATGAGCTGAGGCAGCGAGCCCCCGGCCAGGTCGGTGCGGCCTGCGGCCCCGACGAACAGGGTATCGCCGGTGAAGAGGTGGCCGGGGAAATAGAGGCAGATGGAGCCGGGGGTGTGTCCCGGGGTGTGGAGGACCAGGGCCTCATGCTCCCCGAGAGGCAGGCGGTGGCCGTCGGCCACCAGCAGGTCGGCCCGGCTCAGGGGCGGGAAGCCCTCGGCCCGGGCCGCGGCCTGCATCGCCGGCGTGCGGAAGAAATCCCAGTCCAAGCGGTGGATGACGACGGCGGCCCCGGTGGCCCCGGCCCAAAGATCATTGCCGGCGATATGATCGGCATGCCCGTGGGTGTTGACAATCCAGCGCAGCCGCCAGCCTTTTTGGTCCAGGCGTTTGGCCAGGACCGGGGCCGGGCCGCCCGGGTCGAGGAGAAGCGCCTCCTTACTTTCCGGGCAGGCCACCAGATAGGTGAACACCCGAAAAGGCCCCACGGCTTCCATGAAGATACTTAGGGACAAAGGCCGCCCCTCCCCGGAGAACAACGCCACCGTGAAAACGGCTGGGGCGGGGTTTAAAACCCGCCCTTAACGGTTCACCCTCTGGGTCATTTCTCCAGCCAGCTAAAGAGCATCTGGTCGGTGCGCATGGAGTAGATCATGGCCTTGATACTGCGCTTCTGGGCCTGCTCATTCTCCAGCTTGGCCTGTTGCATCAAGGTGGAGTACAACTCCGGCTGAGTCGTCTCCAGTTTTTCGGCCTTCTTGAATTTTTCCTCAGCCGATTTCATCAGGTTCTCGGCCTGGGCCTGCTCATCCGCCGACAGCTTCTGATTGATGGCCTCCTGCTGCTCTTCCTTGGGGGTCAGGGGCCGCTCTTTTTGATCCTGCCCGCACTCCTTCTGGATGATGACGAACAGGGACTTGGCCTCTTTAGCCATGGACTTGGCTTCCGCGGTGAAGCGGGAATTCAGCTTCTTCTCGGCGCTATCCAGCAGGGTTACGGCCCGCTTATAGAGGATCTTGTGATCCGGACCGCAGGCCGGTTTCGCGGGCTGAGGCTGGGCTGGGGGCGGGGTCTGGGCCAGGGCCACGCCGATAAACCCAAAGAGCAGGCAACAGGTGAACACGATGGACACATAGCGGGGCTGAATCATAGGGCGTCCTTTATTTAATGGAGTCTAAAGGTTTCCGTGATGGCCCGGTGAAACCGGGGCCGGTAGATCCACTCAAAGGCGGTCTCTTTGCCGGGGAAGAGTTGCAAGGCCTGGCTCCGGATGTTTTCCACCACCTGCTGCGCCTGCGCCAGGGTGAAGCTCCCGGCCCGGATTTCAGCCAGGGCCAGGTCCACCACAAACCGTAAGTATCGGAGCTTGCGGTTCTCTTCCCGAATAGCTTGCCGCCGGTTGGGGTCATCCCAATAAGGCAAGGGAGTTCTCCGGGCATCGGCGCAGCAAGGGCGGGGGTTAAAGCCGCCCCTACCTTGTTTAAAAATTTATTCTACCGCAGCCTTGGGAACCTGTAAAGGGGAAAGCCGGACCTCCTTGGGGCTGCCGGCAGCCGCCGGCAGGGCGTCGGGCAGGGGCGCCGGCGAACCTTTGGTGACTTCCCGGGCAATGCCTTCCTTCGCCTTCAGGATGGCCGGGACCTTATCCCAGTCGATGCGGTCGCTGATCTGATAATACTCCGCCATATCCTCGACATACTCTTTGGGGTTAAATTCCCATTGGTAGATGTTGGGATGGACCTCCAGATAAACCCGCCCCTCGTTCGTTACCGCCAGCTTGATGGGCCGGTAGATGATCTTTACGGGCATGCCCACCCGCACCTGGGGAAAGAGTTGGGAGATCTCGCTGGGCAGCATGCGCATGCAACCGTGGGAGACGAAGGAGCCCACGCTCCAGGGCCGGTTGGTGGCGTGGATGCCCACCCCGGTGGCGGAGGTCTGCATATAGAACTTGCCCAGGGGATTTTTCGGACCCGGGGGTACCTTGGCCTTCACCTCCAGGCCCTCTTCCTCCATCTCCTCCTGGATGGACGGCGGGACATTCCAGACGGGATTCTCGCGCTTCTCCTCGATCTTGTAGGTCCCGGTGGGGGTCGGCCAGCTCGGCTTGCCAATGGCCAGGGTATAGCGCCGCTGGTAAACGCCATTGTTGAAGTGGTACAGCAACAACTCCGGCAGGTTGATGACAAAGCCGTTTTCCACCTCTGTCGGGACGATGTGCCTGGTGTTGATCTTCAAGCACTGGCCTTTTTTGATCCTTTGGCCTTTTATGCGGTTCTGCCGAATCACCACCGTAGCCTTTACCCCTTTTTCCGCGGCCAGGATGGTTATCGGGGGGTTACCCGTGTACTCGAATTCCTCTATGCCGCCCACCACCTGATGGTAGAGCGGCGGCGTAGCGGCGGTCGCCGCCGCGGCAGCCACCGCCAGGAAAATCACGACCATGGATAATGACCACAAGCGCTTCATCTAATAATCCACCTCTGCTTCATATGGAAAATGATCGGAAGGATAGCGGCTATCCCGATTAGCGGTGATGATGGCCACCCGGCGCACCCGAAAGCCCGGGGTCACCAGGATCCAATCGATCCTGCCCCCTCGGGGCTCACCATTAAAATAGTGCTGGGTGGTGGCTTCCTCTCCCGGAGCGTGCCGGGCCCGCCAGGTGTCGAGGAAAGGCCCGCCATCCCCGATTAACTCCTGATAGACGGCCTCATCCGGGGATTCGTTGAAGTCTCCGGCCAGGATCAGGGGCCGGCCCAATGGCTTAAAATAGTCGCGGATCATCCTGGCCCCCCGGAGGCGGGCCTCCTGGGAGACGTTATCCAGGTGGGTATTGATCAAGTAAAAGGTTTCGGACCGCCCCGCTTCCTGCAGGAGGCCGGAGGTGACCATCCGGGGAAAGGCGCTGCCCCAATCTGCAACTGCGGTGTACCTCCGGGGTCTGGGACAGCCAGAACTCCCGGCTCTCATGCACCGTGAAACGACCGGCCCGGTAAAAAATGGTGGGATACTGGCAGGTCTCGTCCACCGGGCGTTGGGCCGTCAGCGGCCGGTATTCCGTCAGTTCCGCCTCGAGGAAACGCAGCATGGCCGTGGTGCCTTCCTGGGTGGCCAGCAGGTCGGGAGCCTGCCGCCGGATGACCTCCACCGCCAGGTCCTTGCGCTGCTCCCACTCATTTGGCCCGTCCAGGGGCGTGGCAAATCGGAGGTTAAAGGTCATGACCAGCATGGCGGCCTCAAGCAAACCCCTCGCGCAGGCGCTGCGGGAAGAAAAGTTCCTGGGAGATGCGCAGGAAGTTGGCGTCGGTCATGGAGGCCAGAAAATCCCGCACGATTTCCGCCGGCTGGTGGGACGTAAGATATGCCGGGTCCATGGGGGCCAGAAAATCCGTCCAGATGGGCGAAGCGCGGCGCTCTGTCGCAATATCCGTCAAAAACTGCTGGAACAGACGCTCGAACAGACCCTCGATCTTGGCCGTCTCGCCTTTGATGAGGGGATTGTCATAAATCCGCGCGTAATTGAATTCCTTGAGCCGCTTCAGCAGGGCTCCCACCTCGGGGCTGTAACCCACGTAGTTCTTCTCGAAACTATGGGTGATCAGGTCCGTCACCAGGGCATAAATGATGGCGCCGTTGGTGCGGCCCAGGCGCAGGGCCACCTCAGCGGGCAACTCCTCCCGGTGCACCAGGTTGAGGGTGATGGCGTCCTCCAGGTCCCGCCCGATGTAACTGATGGTGTCGGCCAGCCGCACCACGCAGCCCTCCAGGGTCATGGGCTTCAAGGAGACCCCCGGGTCCGCCAGCTTGCGGCGGATGTCCTCCTCCAGGTCGGCGAAGGTCTTGTCCCGCTCCGGCGAGAGGCGTTCCAGATGGGTCTCGCCATCATGGCTCAGGATGCCGTCCAGCACCTGCAGCGACAGGTTGAGGCCGCGGCCGTTCTTCTCCAGGCGCTCGAGAAACCGCACTCCCTGGATGCTGTGGAGAAAGGGACCGATGCCCTGGGCCCGGCAGAGGGCCGAAAGGATGCGCTCACCGTCATGGCCGAAGGGCGGGTGGCCGATATCGTGCCCCAGGGCGATGGCCTCCAGCAGGTCTTCGTTCAGGCGCAGAAACTTGCCGATGGTCCGGGCGATCTTGGAGAGGAGCTGCACGTGCAGCACCCGGTGGCTGATGTGCTCGTGGTCGATCAGGTAAAAGACCTGGGTCTTATCGATGTACCGGGTGTAGGCCCGGGAGTGGAGGATGCGGTCGGCGTCCACCGCGAAATCCTGGCGGTGGCCCCGGGCAATGGACTCCTCAAAACGCCGGCGGATGGCCTGGGTGGACCGGGCGGCGTAGGGCGAGAGCCACCCCTCCTCCTGCCGGTCCAAAATTTGACGCAGTTCCGCTAACTTGACCATCAAAGCACCCAACTCCCCGATTTTTTATCATAACACAGGACCGCGCCCCTCTCAATAGCTTGAAGTTGAACGAACCCTGGATTTCCCCGCGATCATCCTTATATTCTGAGGCAGCGGCGGGTTGAGCAGGCGTGGCCCCGCTGACTTGAAGATCGGCCTCACGCCAAGGCCCAAAATGCTTTGGTGGGGCGGGCGTCTCGCCCGCCACCTATTGGAGCGCCGGGCGCACTCTGCCATATTACGGCTGGGGTGCAGGCCGATTAGACCTCTACGCCGGGAGGCAGCCATGATCAAGGTGGTGCTCGAGAGGACGATCCGGGGCAAGCATGTCAAGGAGGCCGTATTATTGATGAGGCAGATGCGGGTACTGGCCATGCAGCAGCCCGGTTACATCTCCGGGGAGACCCTGCACGCGGTGGATGACCCCAACCATTACCTGGTAATCAGCGCCTGGGAGTCCTTGGAGCACTGGCAGGAATGGTTCCAGCACCCGGAAAGGCAAAAAATTCAGCAGGAAGTCGACCAATTGCTGGGCACGCCCACGCTTATCCGGGCCTTCACATATTAATATCAGCTTTGGTGGGGCGGGCCTCAGTGCCCGGCTTGCCTTTCTGCATTTTTGCGCCTTGCTTGGCGCCCTGGCGTCTTGGCGTGAGATCCATCTCTTCCCCGCAGTCATTGACAAAGATCGGGCGCGGGGATTATAAGTGAACCGGAGGGCGATTATGGCCGACGCACCCCGGATACTCTATCTCATCGATATCAGTTCCTATTTCTACCGGGCCTTCCATGCCATCCGCGGGCTCAGCACTTCCAAGGGCTTGCCCACCAACGCCGCCTACGGCGTCACTACCATGCTCCTCAAGGTGATCAAGGAGCGCCAGCCCCACTACCTGGCCCTGGTCTTCGACAGCAAGGGGCCCACCCAGCGGCACCTCGACTTTCCCGAATACAAGGCCCACCGCCCCGGTATGCCGGAAGAGCTGGTCATGCAGCTCCCTTATATCCAGAAGATCATCGACGGCTTCCAGTTGCCTTCCCTGCGCCTCGAGGGCTTCGAGGCCGACGACCTGATCTGCACCCTGGTGCACCGGGCCCGGGCCCAGGGCTTCCAGGTGGAGATCATCACCGGCGACAAGGACCTGCTGCCCCTGGTGCAGGAAGGGGTGGACATGTGGGACCCGATGAAGGAGGTGCGCTACGACCCGGCGGCCATCCGGGAGAAGTATGGCCTCACCCCGGAGGAACTCGTCGAGGTCCGGGCCCTGGCCGGGGACGCCAGCGACAATATCCCCGGGGTGCCGGGTATCGGCGAAAAGACCGCCCTGAAGCTGATCGCCGAATATCACAGCCTGGAAAATCTGCTGGCCCACGTCGACGAAATCAAGCAAAAGTCTTTAAGAGAAAAATTAACCGAGCACGCCGAGCAGGCGCGCCTGAGCCGCCGCCTGACCGTGCTGGAGTGCGCCGTTCCCCTGGAGGTGGACCTGGAGGCCCTGCAGCCCGGCCCGCCCGACCGGGAGGGCCTGCGGCGGCTGTTCGTGGAGTTGGAATTCAACAAGCTGGTCAAAGAGCTGGGCTTTGACACCCGGCCGCCGGAGACCTGCCTGCTGCTCCGCACCCGGGAGGATTTGGCGCATCTGTCCGCGCAGATCCGCGCCGCCGGGACCATGGGCCTCTTCTTCTTACAGGGCGACCAGCATCCGGTCCTGGCGCCCCTGGCCGGGGTGGCCCTGGCCTGGCAGGCCGGGGCCGCGGCCTACGTGCCCTTTGCGCCGGAGCCGGAGCCAGGCCCGCTCGACGAGCTGTCGGCAGGCCCGCTTTTCGAAAGGTCCGGAGGCTCGTCTTCCGAGCTGACGGCCGCCGCCGTCTGGCAGGTCCTCGGGCCTTTATGGTCCGACCCGGCGGTGGCCAAGGTGAGTCCAGACCTCAAGGCGGCTTCGCTGCTCGCCGGTCGTTTCGGCCACCAGCCCGCCGGTCTCACCGGCGATATCCTCCTGGCCTCTTACCTGCTGGACCCGGCCCGCTATGAGCAGAACCTGGAGAACGTCGCCCTGCACTACCTGGGGCTCAATCTGGCCGGCCCCCGCGAACTGGCCGGCCGTCCCCTGGGCGCGGTGGACCTGCCCCCGGACCTGGGCTGCGTCTACGGCGCCGCCCGGGCCGAAGCCGCCCTGCAGCTCTGGCCTCTCCTAAAGGCCGAACTGGAGCGGGAAGGCTTATGGGAGCTTTACGCCCGCCTGGAATTGCCCCTGTTGGCCATTCTGGCCCGCATGGAGGCCTTAGGTATAGGTCTGGACCAGGATTATCTCCGGCGCTTCGGCCAGGACCTGGAAACCGGCATGCAGCGCCTGGAGGGGGAAATCTACCACCTGGCCGGAGAGGAGTTCCTGATCAATTCTCCTCAGCAGCTGGGCCGGATTCTCTTTGAAAAGCTTAACCTCACCCCCCAGAAAAAGACCAAGGGCAAGGCCCTGTCCACCGACGTGGAGGTGCTCCAGACCCTGGCCGCGGCCCACCCGCTGCCGGCCAAGATCCTGGAATACCGCACCATGGGCAAACTCAAGTCAACCTATGTGGACGCCCTCTTGAAGCTGGTCGACCCAGCCACCAGCCGGATTCACACCACCTTCGTGCAATCGGTGGCGGCCACGGGTCGCCTCTCCAGCCGGGACCCAAATTTGCAAAACATCCCGGTGCGGGGCGAACTGGGGGGGCAGGTACGCCAGGCCTTCATCCCGGACCCGGGCCACGTCTTCCTGGGCGCGGATTACTCCCAGATGGAACTCAGAATCCTGGCCCACTTTTCCGAAGATCCGATCCTCTTGAAGGCCTTCCGGGAAGGGATCGACATCCACCGGCAGACCGCGGCGGAGGTCTTCGGCATCCATCCGGAACTGGTGACCTCGGAAATGCGGCGCCAGGCCAAGGTGGTGAACTTCGGCATCATTTACGGCATCAGCCCCTTCGGCCTGGCCAAGCAGATGGGAGTGCCCCAGCGGGTGGCGGCGGACTTTATCCAACGCTATTTCGCCCGGCACACCCGGGTCAAGGCCTACCTGGAGGAAACCCTGGAAGCGGCCCGGGAGCGGGGCTGGGTCTCCACCCTGCTGGGGCGCCGGCGCCGCACCCCCCAACTGCAAAGCGCCAACCGCATCCTGCGCCAGGAGGCCGAGCGGGCCGCCATCAATACGCCTCTCCAGGGCACCGCCGCGGACATCATCAAAGAGGCCATGCTGGCGGCGGAGTCCGCCTTGGAGTCCACCGGTCTGACCGGCCACATGCTGCTGCAGATCCATGATGAATTGCTCTTCGAGGTGCCGGAAACGGAACTGGCGGCCACCGCCAGGCTGGTGCGCCGGCTCATGCCGGGGGTGGTTGACCTGAAGGTGCCCCTGGCGGTGGATTTGCGGGTCGGAAAAAATTGGGGGGAAATGTCCCCCTATGAAAAAAGGCAAGATTAATTTATTGATAGATAAATCAAATAGATAAGTGCTAAACCCCGGTTAGGCGGAATAAAAAAATTGTCATTATGCATAATTTTTCTTGAAATTCCAAAAACCCGTTCTTATATTTTATCAGAATCAGGAACTTATGAGCGCCGGTAAAGGCTAAACGTAAAAAAAATCGTTCCGGGGCCATATTTTTCTTGATATTTTCGGTCCGCTGTTATTAAATGTGCGCATCTTTAACCTTTAACCATCTCTTTGAGAAGGGGGGATAGATGATGAGGAAAGCTTTGGTAAGGAAGGGGTTTGCTCTGGCCATCATCATGGCATTTGTTATCGCCATGGTGGGAGGCTGCTGCGACGCCTGCAAGAAAAACGTAGACGAAGCCAAGATGTACGCCGATCAAGCGGCGGCTTCGGCTGCTAAGGCAGACACCGCGGCACGGAACGCCGAAATGGCGGCGGCAGACGCGAAAGCTTCGGCTGACAAGGCTGAGGCGGCGGCTGATCGGGCTGAGGCTGCAGCTGCAAAGGCTGAGGCCTGCCTGATGAAGAAGATGCGGAAGTAGCACCCGGGGTTTGACAGACTAGATGGAGAGTGAAAAATTCTCTCCGAAGGGGGTAATCGATGAGGAAGGCGATGAGAAAAGGCTATGCCTTGGCTCTCCTCGCGGTCTTTGCCCTGGTGCTGGGAGGTCCTGCTGGCTGCTGCCAAAAGTACTATGATCAGTGCAAGATGTACATGGAGCAAGCTAAGGCTTCTGCAGATCGGGCAGCCGCGTCGGTAGTAAAGGCTGAAGCGGCCGCACAAGATGCCAAAGTCCCAGTACCTCGCGCCTCCGCTGCAGCCAACAAGGCTGAAGCGGCCGCCGCCAGGGCCGAAGACGCGGCAGAAAAGTGCTGTGCCATGGTAAAACCGTATAAGGGCCATAAGAAGGCTAAGCATCACAAGAGAGCCGTCAAATGCCCACCGGCCAAAAAGGCCAAAAAAGCAATGTAATTCAACAGTAGTTATTTGGGGTTTATGCCCCGGTTTCAAAGAAGAGGGTGTGGATTGGGCTTCGAGCCCACCACACCTTCTGTCTTTTTGCGGGTGGTCCGGCGATCCGGATTTCCCTGCTTCACCGGCCCCTGCCGGCCGCGACCCGGTCCAGATCGCCTGGGCTGCCGGAGCGCGTTCAGGAAGCAAGGCATGTCCATCTCTTTCCCATTGGCAGGGTACGGCCCTCGTACCGTGCCGCCGAAATGGCCTTCAAGCCTGGGGGCGGCTGACTTGCCGGCTCTACTCGCATCCCCACGGTTATCTCTGGTAGCCGCAGGCTTTAGCCTGCGTCGCACTGGCGAGCGCCGGCGTCACCGGAATAAAAGTCATTTGGTCGCCAATCGGTATGCCAATTATTTTCCAAGGCAACGGCTGAGGGCAACGTTGGCAAAAAAAAGGGGCGGTTTAGGAACCGCCCCTCCCAGAGTCCTGATAAAGTTCAGCCGTAGCCAGGCTAACTAGTTTTGACTCATCTGGCCTCCGCTGCTCTCCTGCCCCCCGGGTGACGTCTATGGGCATGCCGGTCTGCTCCTCCACCGTTTGCAGCACCTTGCGCATATCCACCTGGTTCGACAGCCCCTGCCGCTCAATCATACTGAGCACGTGCAGGATCATGGAGCGGATCTTGAAATAGACGTCGTCGTGCACCGATAGGAAGACCCGGCCGCTCCGGAAGCCGATCTTGGCCGGCTCATAGATGTACTCCACCATGGTGCCCATGGGCACCGCGGGATAAAGCTTCTTGATATCTTCCGGATAGAGGCGGGTGCAGCCATGGCTCACCAGGCGGCCCACGGCCCAGGGCAGGTCGCAGCCGTGGATGCCGTAGTCGCCCCAGTTCAGACCCAGCTTAAAGGCGCCCATGGGGTTATCCGGCCCGGCGGGCATGACCTCCATCTGGTATTTGGCCTGCAGATGCTTGGGGATGTGCCAAGCCGGATTCACAATCTTTTGGTTCACGTGAAAATTGCCGGTGGGGGTTTTGTAATCCAGCACCCCCATGCCGATGGGGTAGGTATAGACCTGGGTGCCTTTATTGACGAAATAATAGAGGCGCATCTCCCCCGTATTTACCACGATCTGGGCGGTATGCCCGGTGGGCACGATCCACATGGTGGGGATGAGCATATCCACGCCCGGCGGCGGCAGCCACGGGTCCCACTGGCGATACATGGCGCCGATTTCCGTCCACCCCAGGTCATATTTTCGGGAGACGTCCAGCAGGTCTTCGCCTTTTCTGGTCATATGGTGCTGCGGCGAGCCGATCACCGTCACCGCCTGGGGATCGACCCCGGCATTAGTGGCGGGCGGCCGGATGTTGAAAGGCCCGCCGGCCCAGGCCGGCAGCGCCAGGCTGCAGATGATAAAGATCGCCAGAGGCATGGCCAGTTTACGCATAAACTCACTCCTGATGCGGCCTGAACGGCTTCAAGCTGGAAGTATAGGGCGGCTTCAGCACCCCTTTTTCTGTAATTATACCTGAAATCATGTCGCTGGGGGTAACATCGAAGGCCAGGTTCAGGGCCGTGGCGCCGGGCGGGGCCACCGGCTCGCCCCTGAGGTGCGTCACTTCTTCCCCGGCGCGTTCTTCCACCGGGATGTGGGTGCCGTCGGGGATGGCATAATCGACGGTGGACAGGGGCGCGGCCACGTAGAACGGAATGCCGTGGTGGTAGGCCAGGACCGCCACGCTGTAGGTGCCGATCTTATTGGCGGTATCGCCGTTGGCGGCGATGCGGTCGGCGCCCAGGATCACCAGGTCAACCCGGCCCTGGTGCATCAGGGTGGCCGCTGCGCCGTCCGGGATCAGGGTATAGGGAATCCCCAGCTTGCCCAACTCCCAGGTGGTGAGGCGGGCCCCCTGGAGCAGCGGCCGGGTCTCGTCCACCCATACGGAGAAGCGCTTGCCGGCCTCCCAGGCGGCCCGCAGGACCCCCAGGGCGGTGCCGTAGGCGCCGGTGGCCAGGGCCCCGGTGTTGCAGTGGGTCAGGACCCGCATGCCCTCGGTGATCACGACCTGGCCGGCCTGGCCCATCCGCCGGTTGCAGGTCTCGTCTTCCTTCAGCATGGCCTGGGCCTCGATCACCAGGTAATCCTTGAGGGCCGGCACCGGCTCGTCGGCATGGTCCTGGACCAGGCGCTGCACCCGGTCCAGGGCCCAGAAGAGGTTCACCGCGGTGGGCCGGGCCGCGGCGATCTCCCGGCAGATCTCCAGGAACCGCCTTTGAAACTCGCGGCCGTCATCGGTCTGAATCTCCAGGGCCCCCAGGGCGGCGCCCATGGCCGCCGCCACCCCGATGGCCGGGGCTCCCCGGATGGCCAGAGTCTTGATGGCCTCGATGACCTCGCGGTAGTCCCGGATGTCCAGATAAATCTCTTCCCGGGGCAGTTTCCGTTGATCGAGCAGCTTGATTTTGTCGACATCCCAGCAGATGCTGCAATAGGGGATCATGTCTTCCCTCACTCTCATAGGGTGATTATTCTGAAATTCCTGTGGAAATTAAATCAAATGGACAGGACTTCCCAATCTCCTTTCAGATAATTGGTCAGCGGTAATCCCATGAAAATAACCTCTACCCCCAGGTCAGCCAATTTTTCCGAAACCCCGTACTGATCGGCGCAGGCTTTGCAAGCCTGCAATTTCACTCCGGCGTGTTTCAGCTCTTCCAGCTCTTCTTGCAACTCCGCATCGGTGGCCATCAACCTGGCGGCAGGCCCCCAGATAATCAGACAAACCTGGCCCCACCAATCCCGCAGTTTAGAATTCTTGGCATACATAAAGACCATTTTCTGGGCCACTTCCTTATCTTGGGAAGTCCAGAGAATTACCAGTTTATCCGCTTGATCAGGCATAATGGTTCCTGTTCAGAAGAAATGTAGGGTGGGCACTGCCCACCAATTCCTTAAAAAAAACAGCTATCCCAGCAGTTTCTGAAAAATCTCGTTTGCCAGTTGCGGATTCGCCTGGCCCTTGGTCTTCTTCATCAGTTGGCCCACGAAAAAGCCCAGCACCTTGGTCTTGCCGGCCTTGAAATCCGCGGCTTCCTTGGGGTTGGCGTCGATGATCTCCTGGGCCACGGCCTCTAGGGCCCCGGTATCGCTAATCTGGACCAAGCCCTTTTCCTTGATGATATCATCCGGCATCCGGCCGGTTTTCATCATGTCTTCAAACACCGTCTTGGCTATTTTCCCGCTAATGGTGCCCTTTTCAATCAAAGATAGCAATTGCCCTAGCGCTGTGGGGGAGACCCGGTAGTAAGTAATTCCCGAAAAATCTTTGCTCCAATCCCTTAGGGATTCTGACATTATCCAGTTGCTAACCTTTTTTGGATGGGGAAACTCCTGGACGGTCCTTTCGAAATAATCAGCCAAATCTCTTTCTGAGGTCAGCACCTCGGCGTCGTATTCCGGCAGGCCGTACTCCGCCTGGAAGCGCTGGAGCCGCGCCTTGGGCAACTCCACCAGGTTTTTTCGTAAGGATTCCAACCAATCGGGGTCGATGCGCACCGGCACCAGGTCCGGGTCCGGGAAATAGCGGTAGTCGTGGGCCTCTTCCTTGCCCCGCATGGAGAAGGTCTGGTTTTGGGCCGTGTCCCAGAGGCGGGTCTCCTGGACGATCTCCCGGCCTGCCGCCAAATTGGCCCGCTGCCGCTTGATCTCGAACTCCAGGCCCGCCTTGATGAAGCGGAAGGAGTTCATATTCTTCAGCTCGACCTTGACCCCCAATTCCCTGGCGCCCACCGGCCTAAGCGAAATGTTGGCGTCGCAGCGGAAGGAGCCCTCCTCCATATTGCCGTCGCAAATCTCCAGATAGAGCAGGATGTTGCGCAGGCCCTTGAGGTACTCCACCGCCTCGTCGGGGCTCTTCAGGTCCGGCTCGGAGACGATCTCGATCAGAGGCACCCCGGTGCGGTTGAAGTCCACGAAACTCACCGGCCGGGATTCGCTGTGCACCAGTTTCCCGGCGTCTTCCTCCAGATGAATCCGGGTGATGCCGATGCGCCTGGCCTGGCCGTCGACCTTGATATCCAGGTGGCCGTGCTCCGCCAGGGGCAGCTCGTATTGGGAGATCTGGTAGCCCTTGGGCAGGTCGGGGTAGAAATAGTTTTTCCGGGCAAAGACCGACTCCGGCGCGACCTCGCAGCCCGTAGCCAGGGCCATCTTCAGGGCGTACTCCACCGCCTTCCGGTTCAGCACCGGCAGCGAGCCGGGCATCCCCAGGCAGACCTCGCAGACCTGGGTGTTGGGCGGCGCCCCGAAGGCCGTGGCGCAGCCGCAAAAAATCTTGCTGGCGGTGAGCAGATGGGCGTGGACTTCCAGCCCGATTACGGCCTCATATTCCACTTTTTTCCTCCCGGCATTCTAGAAGGTTACCCAAATGGCGAAAGTCTGTCAAGGCAAGGCCTTAAGACCTTTAAGGACTTTTTGGGGCCGAATTGTAGGGGCGGACCTATGTGTCCGCCCTGAGCGCCCACACGCAGGTGCGCCCCTAAGGAGATTGTCTGATGACTTGCGGAAGTTTATAATTAGAATAAGATATTTATAGCATTTGCCAAAAGTTCCTTCCTCTTAATCCCCTCTCCCCCCAACGGGGGGAGAGGGTTTGGGTGAGGGGGAATCAGAAACAGCTTTTGGCAATCCTTAATTTACCGGCTACTGCGGCCCCGAGGTCGGTTAACCGATGCAGACCAAACCCGGAACGGACTTTTCAGCCGAAGAGACCCGGCGCTATTCCCGGAACGCCCTCCTGGACCAGGTGGGCTGGGAAGGCCAGGCCCGCTGGCGCGCCGGGAAGGTATTGGTGGTGGGGGCCGGGGGCCTCGGCTCCGCCGCCCTGCTCTATCTCGCCGCCGCCGGAGTGGGTCGCCTGGGAATAGTGGACCGCGACGCAGTGGAATTGTCCAACCTCCAGCGCCAGATTCTCCACCGCACCGCTGACCTGGGGCGCCGGAAGGTGGCCTCGGCTGCGGAGTCCTTGGCGGCCCTGACCCCCCACTGCCGGCTGGAGACCTTTGACCTGCGCCTGGACCCGGCCAACGTCCGGGAAGTCGTGCCGGGCTTTGAGCTGGTGCTGGACGCCAGCGACAATTTTATGACTCGCTTCCTCTTGGCGGAGTATTGCTGGCGACAGGGGATTCCCCTGGTGTCGGCCGCGGCCACCGGCTGGCACGGCCAACTTCTGGTGCAATGGCCCGGGGCGGCCAACCCCTGTTACCGTTGCCTGGTGCCCGAGACGCCCCCGGCGGCGGCCGTGCCTGCGGCACACGAGGCGGGCATCCTGGGCGCGGTGGCCGGGGTCATGGGCTGCCTCCAGGCAGTGGAGGCCCTGAAGCTGCTCTTGGGCCGGGAATCGGACCTGAGCCGCCGCCTCCTGGCCTATGACGGACTCCAGGGCAGGTTTCAAACCGTGGACCGGGTAAAACGGGCTGACTGTCCGCTCTGCGGGACGAAGACGCCATAACGAGAGGCATAAAAAGATTTACCACCAAGACACCAAGAGCACCAAGGTCCACCAAGTATAACATCCTGAAATTTGGCGCTTCCAGCGCCAAATTTCAGAGGCATTTCTTGGTGAATTCTTGGTGTCCTTGGTGCCTTGGTGGTAAAATTATGCTATTGGCTGATCTCATGAAGAATGATCCTCTAATCATCGCCGGCCGCGCCTTCCGCTCCCGCCTCATGGTGGGCACCGGGAAGTTCCCTTCCGCCGCGGCCCTGAAGGCCGCCCTGGACGCCTCGGAGGCCGAAATCGTCACCGTGGCCCTGCGCCGGGTGGACCTGGGCCAACCGGCCAGCGACAGCATCCTCTCGGTGTTGGACCCCCAAAAGTACCTGATCCTGCCCAACACCTCCGGGGCCCGCAGCGCCGAGGAGGCCGTGCGCCTGGCCAAAATGGCCCGGGCCATGGGCCTGCCTAACTGGGTGAAGCTGGAGCTCACCCCCGAACCCAAGTACCTGCTGCCGGACCCGGTGGAGACCCTGAAGGCCGCGGAGCTGCTGATTAAAGCAGGCTTTGTGGTTTTGCCCTACATCCAGGCCGATCCCGTCCTGGCCAAGCGCCTGGAGGAGCTGGGCACGGCCACGGTCATGCCGCTCGGCGCGCCCATCGGCAGCAACCGGGGGGTCCGGACCCGGGACCTGATCCGCATCATCATCGAGCAGGCCACCGTGCCGGTGGTGGTGGACGCCGGCCTGGGCGCCCCTTCCCACGCCGCCGAGGCCATGGAGCTGGGCGCCGACGCGGTGCTGGTGAACACCGCCCTGGCCGACGCCCGGGACCACGCCGCCATGGCCCGGGCCTTCGCCCTGGGCGTAGAGGCCGGCCGCCTGGCCTACCTCTCGGGCCTGGGCCCGGAGCGGCAGGCCGCTCCGGCTTCTTCGCCCTTAACGGGATTTTTGGAGTAGGGTGGTTTTATACGTGAAGCATAAATATTTGCCCGACGATGGATAAGGGAATAATCCTTGCCATCCAGAGAAGGACGGAAAAATCCCCTCCCCCTGCGAGGGGGGAGGGTTAGGGTGGGGGTGGTATCGTCTTTGGGTTGGCAACAGCGACCAGTTGCCACCCTCCCCTCTAGACAGGTAGCGCCGGCTTCCAGCCTGTGAAGTGTAGGGTGCGTTCCACGCACCATTATAAGACTGCCAATCCCCCTAAATCCCCCTTTTCCAAACGGGGACTTTAAAACCCCCCTTTGAAACAGGGGGGCAGGGGGGATTTTTCCGGTTCCCAAGCTCCGCTTGAGAACCAGAGTAAAATAAGGGGGGTCAATATGCCTCTACTCAACTTCCTGCCGGATAACCAAAAGATTCACGCCCATGAAGGTGAGACGATTCTCCAGGCCGCGCTCCGGGCCGGCATCCCGCACGCTTCTTTCTGTGGCGGCGGCGCCCGCTGCTCCACCTGCCGCGTCATTATTCTGGAGGGGCTGGAAAATTGCGCCCCCCGCAATGCCGAAGAGCAGGCCATCGCCGACATGTTGCAGTTCGAGCCCCAGGTGCGGCTGGCCTGCCAGACCGTGGTCACGGGGAACGTCAAACTGCGGCGCATGGTGACCGATGTTCTGGAAGATGTGGATGTGGACAGCCTCTACGTCGAAGGCGTGGATCCTTGCTCCATCGGGGTCGAAAAGCATCTCCTGATCCTCTTTGCCGATATCCGGGGATTCACCCCCTTTGCCGAGAAGCTGCTGCATTACGATGTCATTCACGTCCTGAACCTCTACTTCCAGCAAGCGGGCAAAGTGATTGAACGTCATGGCGGGACTATTAATAACTATATGGGTGACGGTTTCATGGCACTCTTTGAGGCCGACGAGGCCTCCGAAGGGGCCTTGCGGGCGGTCAAGGCGGGCCTGGGGCTGCTGGACGCCGTCCAGAACCTCAAGCCTTATCTGGAGGATTTATATCATCAGAGTTTTCAAATTCGCGTCGGCCTCCACTACGGCCAGGTGGTGGCGGGCAAGGTCGGCTCCCCGGGCCATAAAAAGCTGACGGTCATCGGCGATACGGTGAATCTCGCCAGCCGCGTCGAGACCGCCAACAAGGCAGCCGGCACCCAGTTCCTCATCTCCGAAGACACCTACGCCCTGGTCCAGGACCAGGTCCGCCTAGGCCAACAGGTCCGCCTCACCCTCCCCGGCAAAACCGGCAAATACAACCTTTATGAAATCGTGGGATTAATTGAGGAATGAAACCAAATCTATGAAGAAGGATAAGTCTGACGATTTGCGTCCGGAATATCGCCGTGAGGACCTGGGTCCCGGCGTACGCGGCAAGTATCTGGAAGCTTCCCGTGGCGCCACTAATTTGGTCCTGCTCAGTCCGGATGTGGCCCAAGCCTTTCCCACTGAAGAAGCGGTGAATGAGGCGCTGCGCTCCTTGATCGAACTGGCCCGGAAATCGACTCGACCAACCAAGCCCTCCAGCCGGCGGACTAAATCAGGAGAATGAGCCTCGCGTTGGGTTCCCCTCGTTTTCCCTCGTTCCCAAGTTGCACTTGGAAACGACAATAGTTGCCGAACTCAGCCTGGCGGGGTAAATACATTCCCAAGCCAGCTTGAGAACGAGAAAGAAGAGCAATCAAGAGGTCACCTCAGAGATGCCCAGAATCCGGCCGTTCCTCTTAGCCTTACCCGAAAAACTGCAGGCCGTGATTATCGTCGGCGCTACGGTGACTGTGGCATTCGCCGCGGCGCTGGCCATCCGGGCCCTGTTTGACCTGAACCAGTTGGTGGCGGACACCGGACTGACGTTAGCCGTCTATGAAGTCCTCGGGACCATCTATGCGATTCTGCTCGCCTTTGCGGTTTCGGGAGTCTGGCAGAACTTCAGCGCCGCCGTGGCCTCGGTGCAGACCGAAGCGGCTGCCCTCTTGGGCCTGATCCATATCGTCGACGCTTTTCCATCTGAGCACACCAAGAAAATCCGCACCGTGGCGATTGCCTATGCGACCGAGGTGATCGGCGAATGGCAGGTGCTGGCCGAAGTCGCCCGCGGGGCGGTGGTGTCCCAGGATCTCAGCAGCGAGTCCGCCCAGGCCTTGATTCGCGCCGTGCAATTCCTCGAGCCCGCCAGCGCCCGGGAAACCACAGTTTTCGAGCAGGCTCTCGTCATGCTCAACAACTGGCTCGATGCCCGGCGCAAACGGCTGCAAAGCGTCGGCGGCGGCAGTGCCGCGGCCCTCTGGCCTCTGCTCATTGCCGGCGCCTTCGTGTTATTCGCTTTTCACGGTCTGTTTGTTGCCAGGTCAACCGAAGTCTGGGCGGCGCTGCTGCTGGGTCTCTCCGCAGTCGTGGGACTGGCCTTCTATCTCATCTTCTCGCTGGACAGCCCGTTTACCGGCAGCCTTTCGGCGCACGTCGGACCGTTCCAATGGTTGGCCGATTCCTGCGAACGCGAAACCCTCTGAAGCCGAGCGCACCAGGGGCCTAATGGCGCTCGCTGCTGTTTAACTATCTTTCCACTCGTTCCCAAGTTGCACTTGGGAACGCAAAAATGATTTGCCAAGCTCAGCTTGGCGGAAAATGCCTTCCCAAGCAAGGCTTGGGAACGAGATAAAATCCTTTATGGAAGATAAATCAATAAATTCCCCCTTCGTTGAAATATTAAATGCCTGGCCCGAAGCGCGGCTGCGGCAGGCCATCGACCGCGCCGGCCCGGCCGACGTCCAGCGGGCCTTTCGCCGGGAGCAGTTATTCCCGGAGGACCTGGCGGCCCTGCTGTCGCCGGCCGCGTTGCCGTTCCTGGAGGACATGGCCCAAGCGGCGCACCGGCTCACCCGGCAGCACTTCGGCCGCACCATCGGGCTCTACGCCCCCATCTATCTCTCCAATATCTGCCACTCCGACTGCCTCTACTGCGGCTATGCCCTGCACTCCGGCAGCCTCGGTGAACGCCGCACCTTAACTATGGCTGAAATTCGCGCCGAATGCGCCGTCCTGGCCGGGCACGGCTTCCAGAACATCCTGCTGCTCACCGGCGAGGCCCCGAAGGTGGCGCCGGTTTCGTACCTGGCCCAGGCCGTGGCCATCGCCCGGGAATATTTCGCCTCCGTATCCGTGGAAATTTACGCCCTGGAGGAGGCGGGCTACCGCGCCCTGGTAGACCGGGGCCTGGAAGGGGTCACCCTCTACATGGAGACCTACCACCGGGAGACCTACGCCGCGGTGCACCAGCGGGGCCGCAAGCGCGATTACGACTACCGCCTGGAGGCCATGGCCCGGGCCGGCCGGGCCGGGGTGCGCCGGCTCAGTATCGGGGCGCTGCTCGGCCTCTACCACTGGTGGGCCGACGGCTTCTGGATGGGCCTGCACGCCCGCCAGCTCCAGAAAGAGTGCTGGCAGAGCGCGGTCGCCATCTCCTTCCCGCGGCTGCGCCACGCCCCGGAACGCTTCCAGGTGCAGCATCTCCCCACCGACCGGGAGCTGGTGCAGTTGATGCTGGCCCTGCGGCTCTTTCTGCCGGAGGTGGGCTTCAACCTCTCCACCCGGGAGAGCGCCGGCCTCAGGGACCGCCTGCTCCCCCTGGGGGTGACCATGATGAGCGCCGGCTCTTCCACCCGGCCCGGCGGTTACGCCCACCTGGACAACGACGCCGCCCTGGAGCAGTTCGAGATCGAGGACCGCCGCAGCCCGGAAGAGGTGGTGGCCGCCATCCGCCGGGCGGGCTACGACCCGGTGTGGAAGGATTTTGACTCAGCCTTTGTGGAATAGGGAAAAACATTGTAGGGGCGGACCTATGTGTCCGCCCTCGGACGCACACGCAGGTGCGCCCCTACGGAGGGAGGCAGTGAAACTGACCATCAACGGCGAATACCGGGAAGTTGGCGCGGCCACGGTCTTCGACTTACTCACCGAACTGGGCCTGCACCCCCAAGGCACCGTGGTGGAGCGCAACCGGGAGATCGTCGACCGGGAGGCCTTCCGGGACACGCCTTTGGCCGCAGGCGACGTCCTGGAACTGGTGCGCCTGGTGGGAGGCGGCTGATGGACCTGGCCCAACGCACGGCTGCTTTTGAGCGAGCCGACCTCTACGTGGTCATCACCACGTCTTTTTGCGCCGGCCGCACCGCTTTGGAGGTCCTGGATCGGGTTCTGGACGCCGGGGTAGGAATTGTGCAACTCCGGGAAAAGGACCTGGGAGGCCGCGAGCTGTATGAGTTGGCGCTGGAATACCGCCGCCGGACTGAGGCGGCCGGGGCTTTGTTGATTATCGATGACCGGCTGGACATGGCCCTGGCCGCCGCGGCGGACGGCGTCCACCTGGGCCGGGCCGACCTGCCCGTGGCCGCGGCCCGGCGCCTGGCGCCCGACCTGATTATCGGGGCCTCCAGCCATTCTCTGGAAGAGGCCCTGGCGGCCCAGGAGGCCGGGGCGAGTTACGTCAATCTCGGCCCCATCTTCCCCACCGCCACCAAGCCTCAGGCCGTTGCCCTGGGAGTGGAGGCCATCTCCCGCCTTGCCCCGTACCTCAAGATTCCCTGGAGCACCATGGGCGGCATCAATCAGGGCAACATCGCCCAGGTGGTGGCCCGAGGCGCCCGGCACCCGGCGGTGATGAGTGCGGTCACCGCGGCCCCGGACGTCAGCGCCGCGGCCCGCGCCTTGAGGGAGGCGATTGTCTCAGCGCTCCGGCGCGGCTGAACCTTCATGAACCACGCTGGTCTCACCCGGGAATGAAAATACCCCCCTTCCCATTTTTCAAAGGTAGGGTTTAAAGTCCCCCTTTGAAAAAGGGGGATTTAGGGGGATTTGGTTTTCTTGCTAAAGCCGGCGGCTTCCATAATTATTGCACTGGCGCCGTCCGGTATGAGATAAATTAGGCTGTCTCGTTATCTTAAATTCGTCGAGGTGCAGCATGTCCCAGATTGCTTTCATTTTCCCCGGCCAGGGTTCCCAGTACGTGGGCATGGGCCAGGATTTTTACCAGTCGGACCCTAAAGCTCGGGATTTATTCCATCTGGCCGAAGAGACCACCGGCCTGTCCCTAAGACGCCTGATCTTTCACGGCCCCATGGAAGAGCTCACCGAGACGGTGAATCTGCAGCCGGCCATCACGGTGGTCAATCTCTGTGTTTTTCAGGCCTTGCAAGCCGCCGGGATCACCCCCTGGGCGGTGTGCGGCCATAGCCTGGGGGAATACAGCGCCCTGGGCGCCGCCGGGGTGCTGAGCGCCGCGGACACCCTGGCGGCGGTGCGGGAGCGGGGCCGCCTGATGCAGCGGGAAGCCCAGAAATATCCCGGCGCCATGGTGGCGGTCATCGGCCTGACGGCGGAGAAACTGACGGGCCTGGTCCACCCCCTGACCAAGGAAGGCCCCATCGGCTTGGCCAACTTCAACACCCGGGAGCAGACGGTGGTTTCCGGGACCCCGGAGCTGGTGGCCAAGGCCGGCAACCTGGCCAAGGCCGAGGGCGCCCGGGTGGTCCCCCTCAAAGTCTCCGGCGCCTGGCATTCCCCGTTGATGGCCGGGGCCACGGCGGATTTCACCGCCTTGCTGGAAAAGCTGACTTTCAAAGCGCCGCAACTGCCCATCTACCTCAACGCCACCGCGGCGCCGGAAACCAATGCGGAGCATCTGCGCCAGCTCATGTCCGGGCAGCTCACCTCGCCGGTGCGTTGGGCCGAACTGATCCTGAACCTCAAGGCCGCCGGGGTGGACACCTGGGTGGAAGTGGGGCCCAAAAACGTCCTCACCGGCCTGGTGCGCAAGATCCTGCCGGAAGAGCCCAAGGAACGCTTCTTCAACGTGGAGAACCCTGAGGGTCTGGAGAAGTTGGCGGCCGCAGTGCGGGGATAACCGCTTTTATAGGGGCGGTTCGCCAACCGCCCCCGGGGAAAAGCCCCTGGCTTCAGGTAGCGGCCGGCCAGCGGTAGCCCAGCACGTCGCTTGGATCTTTATGTTCCGTATTGACCGCGTTGCTCTGATTGCCCCCGAGTAAAAGAAAACGATCCCCCGCGGCTCCGGCGTAAAAACCGACGTGGTGGTTGAAGACCGTGATGCAACCGAGTCGGGGCTGGTCAAGCTTTTGGCCCCAGGTGAGCCAGGAAGAGGCGGCGGCGCTGTTAGTGCCTTTCAGACCGGCCTTGGTAACGCACCAGTTGACGAAGCCCGAGCACCAGGGGACCTCGTCGGTCAGCCCGCCATCATAGGTGGTGGACTCCAGGTATTCGAGGATGCGGGGATTGTCCTGGCCCGGCGCCGAATTTTCGTGAACCCCGACCTCCTGACGAGCGATCAACAACCAGGGCGGCACGGCATCGCCGGCCGGCGCTGGCCCCGGTCCCGCAGTGGCCGGCACTGGTCCTGCCGTGGCCGGCGCTGGTTTCGCCGTGGCCGGCGCCGGCACCAGCAGCGCCATACCGGCCTTGATCAGGTTGGGATTGAGCTCCAGCAGGCCGGCCAGGGAGAGCCCGTGGTCTTGGGCGATCTGCGGCAAGGTGTCGCCGGCCTTGACGGTATAGACCGTGGTCTGGGGTGCAGTTTCGGGGGGCGTCTCCGTGGGTGCGCCAGTCGGGGCGGCGCCCGGAATGAGGAGTTCCTGCCCGGGCTGGATGAGATCCGGATTGGGTATCTTAGCCTTATTGGCCTCCCAGATTTCCTGCCAGGACAGGTCATAGGCCGCGGCGATGCCGGACAAGGTGTCGCCGGGCTGCACCACGTAGGTGCGGCCTGAGGGCGGAGCGGCCGGGGCGGCGGGTGCCGGGATGGCGGGCGCCTCAGAGGTGGGCGCCGCCGGGGAAACCGTGGCCCCCGCCGGAGAGACCGTGGCCCCCGGGATGGTGATCAGACCCTGCGCCACCATGCGGTGCAGGATGACCGCCGTTCCCGGCTGTTTATCTACCTGATCGGGATCAAACCTGCCATCCGCCACAAATTTACCCTTGGTATAGCAAGTGGCAAAACTCCAGAGATACGGGGAGTTGATCTGATATTGGCGGTAGCCGAAGCCGTTGTAGGCTTCCAGCCGGTAGAGCAGCCCCGGCAGACTCCAATCGTGCCAGCCGCCGCACTGCTCCTGCATCACGGCCAGGGCGTCGTCCTCCCAACTGAGACCGGCCGGCAGGCGGTGGCCGTCGCGGACGCTCTGGCTGAAATTTCCCGAACCCTCCCGCTGATGCACCACGGCGACGAAGTACCAGGGTACGCCCGCCCGATCCGCCAGGGCGGCATATCTGGCCTGGGGCGCCTGCATGGCCGCGATGGCGTTGTCCACCTCCTGTTGTTTGCCGGCATCAACAATTTGGCAATCCCGAAAGAGTTGCTCATACTGATCCTGCAAGTCTTCAAGACGCTGCGGCATCCTCCTCTCCTTTCCCGTTCCGGTCAATCACCGTCGCCGCCCACCGGCGACCAGTATTGTAGGGCGGACCTATGTGTCCGCCCTGATTGCGGGCGCACACGCAGGTACTCCCCGAGATTAGAAGCTTTTCTTACTTCTATGAGCGCAAATCGAAAGAGGCCCTTCCCCGAAAAAACCTACTCACTCCAAGGCTCTGCGGGGCTAATTCTTTCGGGAATATAGCACAAAATTTTTCTAAAGGAAAGATTTGACAGGATGCTTGGCACTGGATGAGAATTGCGGGTAACTTTGGGGGGATTTCTGTCTCAGACGCCGGCGGTGGTGGGGCTTAATTAACCAGCAGGTTCGGGGGCAACTGATTGAATTGTTTGCGGTAACGCAATTGGCTGCTGGCAAATACAATCGAAAAGATATTGTGGTCGTCGGTCACCGGTTGGATGTCCTTCAGCTTGGTTCGATCCACGATCCTGGCGGCCTTCAGGGTCTGATAATCTTTGGGCGGCATGGGCCCGCTGTCGGCCAGGTTGACGGCCACCGAGGGCTCGAGGGGGCTGTTGGCCGCCACCAGGCAGGCGCTGCTGACCAGGCCGGCGGAAGAGGGGGAGCGCAGCTCCAGGACGTGAGGAAAAACCGCGGCCACCGTGGCCATGATGGTGTCGTCGGCCGCGTCGTTATTGGGATCAAAGTAGGTATTGATGATCACCACGCCTTGAGGCCGCAAGGAGGCCTGCACTTCCCGGAAGAACTCCACGGTCAATAGATAATCCGGAGTGCAATCTCCCTGGAACAGGTCGGTGATCACCAGGTCGTAGGCGTCTCGGTGGCGGCGGACGAAGGTCCGGGCGTCTTCGATATGGATGTCGATCTGCCGGGGGTCGAAGTCGAAAAATTCCTCGGCCGCCTGCAGGGAGTTGGGGTTAATTTCCACCGCGGTGACCTTAAGCCCTTGCCGCTGGAGGTTGCGCGGGATGATGCCGGCGGCCATGCCCAGGACCAGGGCGTTCTCGGCCTTGGGGGCATAGGCCTGGCTCAGGCGCAGCATGAACTCGGTGTGGTCCAACACGGTCCCGTCGGCCTGCACCATGTTCTGAATGATGCCGTCCTGCAGGTAGGCCCTGGCCGGCTGCCTCTCCCGGTTTTCGGGATAGACTTCCAGGACCTTGATATTGCCGAACATCGAGGTGTATTCGGCCAGCACCTTGATGTCCCGGCCGATGTCGCTCATCCCGGCAAGCAGCCGGAGATAAGGGCGCTGGGCCGCCAGCAGGCCGCCGCTCAGCAGGGCGACGAGCACGCAGCCGCCCACCAGGAGCCGCTTCCGGCGCCCGGGGATCTCCCGATTGAACCAGGCCAGGCCGCCCGCCGCCAGTCCCAGGCCGAGGCTCAGCCACAACAGGGCCCGAAAATTGGTGAGACGGGGGATAATCAGGAAGGCGGTGAGCAAGACTCCCGCCACCGAGCCCACGGTGCTGATAAAGAAGATACGGCCGGCGCCGCCGTCGCCGGTGGCCCGGGCGTCACGGCCATAGGCGATGAGCAGCGGGTTCATGGCGGACAGGACCATCAGCGGCAAGGCCAGCAGGATGGTGCCTCCCAAAAAACTGGCAATGACCAGATTGATGGCGGTCAGCAGGGGAAAGACCGCGGGGTAGATGGCCGTGGCCAGGACAATGGACAGCGCCCCCGCTAGGGGTGCGGCCAGCATTAAAAACTGCAAGGCGTCTCGGTCCCGGCGCCGGGAAATCTGACCGCCCCATTGGTAGCCCAGGGCCAGGAAGATCAGGGTGATGGAGAGAATGCCGGCCCAGATATAGAGACTGACGCCAAAATAGGGGGTCATGATCCGGGACGCCAGGACTTCCAGGGACAGGGTGATGGCCCCGGTGATGAAGATTAGGGCTTCATACTGCCGGAAGCGGCTCGGCGGCTGCATCGAAGGTCCACTCTTCTCTTGGCTGATTTTCGATTTTTTAGCCATTTCTCCAGATGATCTGCGGTTTATTTCTTCAGATCATAACAGATCGGGGCGGAACCGGACAAGCAGATTCCCGGGAGTTTTAAAATCCCTGGTGCTGAGGCGGCAGCGTGGCGAATAGTTGGGTGGCGCGGATCTCCGGGCCCCGGGCCGCGACGCCCACGCCCAGGTGGGTGTAGTCCGGGCAGAGAATGTTCTGCCGGTGGCCGGGGCTGGACATCCAGCCATCCATGATGCGCCGGGCCAGGGCCTCGCGGTCGCCGGCCGACAGGCCGGAGCCTTCCCAGATGTTCTCCCCCCAGCCGTAAATGGGGCCGGAGTAGAAGGCTTTGAGGCGCTCGCCGGCGGTCAGGCCCTCGGGGTTGGTATGGCTGAAGAAGCGGCGGACCAGCATGTCTGAGGAGTAGGCCTGGGAGACCCTGGTGAGGGCGCCTGCCCGCCCCACCGGGGGCAGGCCGTATTGCCGGCGGACCTCATTGGTGAAGCGCCAGATCCGGTCTTCCACCTCCCCGAGGTCCACCGAGCCTCGGGACCGGGGCTGGACCGGGGCCTGGGTACCCCAGGCCGGCGGCGGATACGGTTGGGCCGGATAGGCCTGGGTCTGGGACGGCTGCAGTGGATATGGGCCACAGCCCGCGCCAACCACCAGGGCGACCAGCAACCCGGCCAGGCCCAGGGCAAATCTTCCTGGTTTTCCTAATCTTATTGCCATCATATCCAAGGTTCCGGGGACTAAGGAGGAGGGCAGGTCGGCCGGACCGGCCTAAGACCTTTGACCCTCCTCCGGATTTAGGGTCACGTCGTCTGCTCAGTGGTCCCCGTGCCAGCCGTGCCCGCCATGCTCACCATGCTCGCCATAATGCCAACCGCCGCCCTGACCGTGGTGATACCGCTCATAGAAATTCTGGTCATAATGGTGGCCGACTTGGTGGGTGCGCCAATGGGGGTAACTGCGATTAAAATTGTCCCAGTAAACCGGATGGGTCCGATACCAGTCATGCCATTTGGGCCCGTACCAGTTGCCGGGTCTGACGACATAGGTTTGAGGATAGGCGTAATACGGGGCCCAGCCGTATCTGGGGCCGAAATTGTACTGCAGGACGCCGTTCAGGAACCAGTCGCCGTTGTAAAAGACCCACGGGGTGCTGGGCCCGACCCAGGGGGTAGCGACCGGTCGCACGACCGGAGGCGGATAACCCTGGGCCTGGGAGGCCGCCGGCAGAGCTGCGAGCGCGCCTCCGGCTAACACGATGGCCAACATCAAGAGAGTGATCAGTTTTTTCATATTTGGCTCCAAGCGGATTTTTTTCCCAACAAGCGGCAGATCTCCCGCTTCTGATAATTAGATAGCTGGTGCGGCGTTTTGCTAGGCGCTTTTATGGTTCCGGGATAAATTTTCGGGGGCGGACCACAAAAGGACAGTTCCAAGTTCCGGTTTTTTTCAGTTTAATGGGTGCTCTCCGGTTCCCTGCCACCCGGTAGAGGCACCGCTTGCTGGACCCGGCAGCCCAGGCTTTCCAAGAAACTTGGAACTCGAAACTTATTTCCCGTCCATCACCGTCACCCCTTCCCACTCGGGGCCGGGGGGAGCCGCGATAAGCTGCTGCACCAGCTTCTGATAGCGCAAGGAAGCGCCGTCTTCGGGGTGCTCTTCCAGGGCCGCGGCGAAGGCGGCCAGGCTCTCCGGCCAGCGCCGCTCCCGGTAGAGGGCCAGGCCCTGGTGGAAAGAGTCCAGGAACCGGGTCAATGCCGGGGCCGCCTCGCCTTCGCCCATCACCTCGAAGATGCCGGCGGCCTGGGCCTTGCCCTTGACCTGCACCCGGTCCACTTCCCGCAGGATGAAGCCGCCTCCGATGAGTTCGGCAGTGGTCTGGCTGATGAGGATGCTGGTGCCGTAATACTTGTTCAAGCCTTCCAGGCGGGAGGCCAGGTTGACGTTGTCGCCCACCGCGGTGTAGTCGAACAGCCGGTCGGAGCCCAGGTTGCCCACGGTAACCGGTCCGGAGTTAACCCCCACCCCGATTCTGATCAGCGGACGACCCATGGTCTGCCAGTGGGCGTTCAGATTTTTCAAGGCGATGGTCATATCCAGAGCGGCCCGGCAGGCCAGGCGGGCATGGTCCGGCTGAATCAGCGGGGCGCCGAACAGGGCCATGATGGCGTCCCCCATGTACTTGTCGATGGTGCCGCCATGGTTGATGATGATATTGCTCATGGGGTTCAAAAAATCGTGCAGCATTCTCACCAGGGATTGAGGGTCATTTTCCAGATTTTCCGATATGGTGGTAAAACCCCGGATGTCGGTGAACAGGAGGGTAATCTGCCGGCGCTCACCCCCCAGGCGGAGCTGTTCGGGGTGCTTCAGCATCTCCTGGACGATGGCGGGGGCGACATAGGATTCGAAGGCCTTGCGGACCCGCTCCCGTTCCTGCTCTTCATGCAAGAACTGCTGCATGGAGATGCCCACATAGATCAGGGTGATGCCCAGCGTGGGATAGAAGAGCTCCAGGTAGAGGTCGAATCGGCTGAACAGGAAATAGTTGATCAGCGTAAAAATTTCGAGGAGTCCCAGGGCGACGATAAACCCCCAAACCGCTGACAACCTTTGCAGCAACACCCCCAACAGGATCCCCAGAGCCAGGATGATCAGCAGTATTCGCAGCAGGCCATAATCAGAGTAGCGGATGAAGTCGTTCTTCAGCAGGTTGTCGATGGCCGTGGCCTGGACCTCCACCCCGGGAAAGATGCCGGAAAAGGGGGTGACCCGGAGGTCGTAAATACCCACCGCGGTGGCGCCCACCATCACGATCTTGTCCTTGAGGACCCGAGCCGGCAGACTGCCGTCCAGGATCGCCGCCGCCGAGTAAGTGGGAATCGTCCCGGTGGGGCCCAGATAATTGAGCAGCACCCGGCCGTGGCGGTCCACCGGGATGGACTGCCTGCCGACGCGAATCTCCTCTATGCCCAGGCGGGCCAGGGTGATGGCCAGGGGCGGGCGGCCCCGGTAATGGTCCAGCGCGACCAGGGCTTCGGGGGCGAAAAAGTCGGAGCCGTAGAGGATGGTGAGGGGGAACCAGCGGACGGTGCCGTCCACATCCGGCACCATGTTGAAATAGCCGTTCCCGGCTGCGGCTTCAAGCATTTCCGGGAGGTTGACCTCCACCCCGGCGGCGCCCAGGAGGGGCACCCTGGAAGGCACGTTATCCAGCGAGCGCACCATGTTATAAGTGGAAGCCCGGGTAAAATTGGCGCCCATCAGCCTCTCCGGGGTAACGCCCCCGGCGGTCCCCCCCACCCCCCGGAAGTAAAAGCCCAGGACCGTGGGCGGGCCTTCCTTGATAGCCTTGGCCAGTTGGCGATCAACGTCGGCCCGCTGTTCCTCCTGGGCCAGCAGACTTAGGATCTCCGGAGAGGTTACGCCTTTTCGGGTGAATTCCTGGCGCAGGCTGGTCACCGCCTTCAAGGCCCCGGTTTCCTCTTTCTCGGCAAAGATAATGTCCAGGGCGACGACCCGGGGGCCGGCGGCTTTCACCATCTTGATCAGCCGGGCGATGTCGCTCCGGGACCAGGGCCAGCGGCCCACCTTTTTGAGGCTCTCGTCGTCGATGGCCAGGATGACCACCTCCGAGGACGGCGGCCGCTCTCCCCGGAAGCGGAATTTCAGGTCGTAGAGCTTCAGTTCGATGAACTCGGTGAAGTTGGGACGCCAAAGGAGCAGGATCCACATCACCAGGGTGACCCCGCCTACCCAAATGACGACGGGCGATTTCAAGAAGCCGGCCAGACGTCTGATCATGGTTCGAGAGTCTCCTGCCTGGGAAGGCTGAAGCGCCGCAAATTCAGCAGATACAATGCCACCGCAGGCCGGACCGCCAGCCAAACAGCCCAGGCTGAAGCCCGCGGCGACGAAATAAACTACCCTGGAAAAATAAGTTTCTTTTGAAGGGATAATAGCGTGTTTTGGGGTCGAGGTGATAGCTAATTTTGCGAGGCGGCTGAGCCGTGCTGGCGAATAAAATGGGCGCGAGCGCGGGCAGGCTCCGGTTTCAGGAATAACCCCTGGGCCTCGAGATGTACAGATCAGTGTGACGTCGCGGTGACGTTGGTGACGGTGCCGGAAGCGGTGGGAGAGCCACCGGAGACGGTAAAAGTGCCCGTGGGGGTGAAGGTCATGGCCCCGGTGGGGGCAATGCTCACCGGCCCGGAAAGGTTGATGGCAGTCGTTTGTGCCCCGCTCACCGCGCTTGCCTGCAGGGAGCCGGTGCCGGTCAAGGTGCCGCCCTGCGGGCCGGAAACACTGAAAGAATTGTTGGTGGGGCCCACGATCAGTGAACCCGAACCGCCACTTAGGAAAAAACCGCTGGTAGCAGTTATCGTACCGGTCAACAAGTTGGAGGTAAACACCCCGGGGTAGGCTACTGAACGACTTATGCTGCTAAAATTCCCGGATAAAGTGCCGGTAGTAGAGGTCACCACCGTAAAACTAAAAGTTCCGCCCGAAAAGATCTGCGAGAAGGTAAAATTGACGGTGGGCGTTACTACCGGGCCTGTGGGCGTAGTGGCGGCCGCGGCCAGCCGCGGGGTGATGGTCAGATCACTCATGATCTGGGCCAGCCGATTGGTGACGGCCGGGCTCACGGCGCTGGGCAGGTTGCCGGCGAGGCCTGAGGGGCTGGGTCCGGTGACATTGTTGCCGCTGCTGCGTCCCTGCGGACCATATTGCATGCCCCGGTCAAACAGCTGGCGGTCCTGCTCGGTAAGGGTGAAGGCCAGGGTAGGTGGCAGGCCCCGGGCCACCACCGAGCCCTGCATGCCGTTTAAGTCCAGGAAACCATTCCCGAAGGCCAAAGGCGGTCTGCTCGGCCCGTTTGAAGCCGGCGTCGCTGACCTCGGGGAAGATATTGGCCACCCGCACCACCCCCTTAAAACACAAGAAAGTGGTGTCGTTGGGGGTCAGGCGGATGCCCACGTCGGTGCCCCGCACACCCATGGCCGCGGTGTGGGTCTTCACGATAAAATCAGGTTCCTGCACCTTGTAAACCTGGCTGACCACAAAATGGGCCAGGCCCTGGAAAAGTTGCAGCACTGCGCTGCGCTTGCCTTTGGCCGGGTCGAACAGATACTCCTCGATGGCGATCCGGGCCTCCGGCGAGATGGTCACGGTGGTATTGTCCAAAAAAGTTATCTGGGCCTTGGAAAGCGACTTGGTCCGGATGACGTCCCCCGGTTCCACCCCGTCTTGGGCCTTGGCCTCGGCGGCCGGCAGCTTGCCGCCCTTCAGCAGTTCCACCCGGCCCTCCACCCGGGTGACATGTCCCACCACTTCGGCCAGGGAAAGGGCTGGCCAGGCCAGTAACAGACTAATTGCCAGGATGATGAGGTTTCGCACGTGATCTCCAGGTTGCCACCTTTGCCTCTGCGCCGCAGGGGTCAAGGTTATACCTGGTAATCGGTCTAACCGGCTTTAACCATTAATTTTTTACCTGAAGATCAAAGACCTTATGCATGACAATAATTCCTGATAAAAGATATTGGTTACATAATCGCAGGATGGTTATCCCTTGATCATAAGCAGCGTCTTCCCATGCCCCCTGGAGCGCCCGAGTGAGCGCCAGCCGCGTCGCCGCCTCTTGAGCTTACACCCGGGGCTTGGCCCAGATTTCCAGGACGGAGAGTTGCAGAAACCGTTTGGACGCAGCCGCCCGGATGATGGCCACCGCGTCCCAGCCCCGGGCGGTGCCGCCGATCGCCACCACTTCCTCGCCTTCCGGGATGAGGCCGGCGTCCACCGCCTCCATGACGATCTCGCAGCAGACCTTGAGGCCCTGCCCCAGCCGCCGCAGGGTGTTGGCCATGAGCAGGGTGGGGGCGCTGCCCTTGAACTGCTCGGCCAGGGCGGCCTCCAGGGAATGGGTGAGGATGGTGGCCTTCAGGACCTTGCCTCCCAGACGGGTGATCTCCTGGTAGTGCTCCGGCAGGAATTCGTCGATATTGGGCCCTTTGTAACCCACGGAGTGGCCCACCACCACCAGGTTGGCGCCCTTGCCGGCCAGGCGCCGGGCGGCCTCGGCGCCGCTCACCCCGGTGGTGGAGGCCACCACGGCGTGGCGCCAGCCCTCGGCCACCGCCTTCTCCAGCAAGTCCTGACAGGCCGGGGTGTTCTCGGCTCCCACTTTGTCGAAATATAAGGCTTCTCTGCGGATCATCACTACACTCCTTTTTAGGCCATTTATCCCGCCATAATCCTGATGAATTTTATCCTAACTGCCGATGATTGGGTAGGAGGAAGCAACCATTGGCGGGTATCTGCTGGAGCGGCGCCGTGATCTTCACCACGCTCGGGGCGCTGTTTTATTGGGGCGCCCGCGCCTTGGGCAGAAATGATTTCTACGGGGAGGCCTGCCTGTTCCTGGTTCTGGCCTTAATTTGCGCCGGCCTGGGAGTAGTGGCCCCTTGAAAGTCCAGACCCATTTTCCGCTTACTGCTTACCGCTCACTGTTCACTGCTTTGAAAAGTTTCGAGTTTTTAGCCTTAGTGGCCCAGGCCTCTGGCCTGTGTCGGGTGGGCGCCGCCCACCAGCAGCACGTTGGTGGGGCGGGCGTCTCGCCCGCCGTGGTATGGTGCGCCAGGCGCACCACGCGCCGGCCGAAGCCTGCTCAACCTTTTCATAATTTACGGGTGAGCCACTGGGATCATGAGCAACTGCTTACTGCTCCCTGCTCACTGCTCACCTCTAATAAATCATCCGGCAGAAAGATCACCTCTCGTTCTAACGCCACGCCCTGCTGGCGCCAGACCTGCTCCTGGATCTCGCTGATCAGGGCCTTCACCTGGGCCGCGCTGGCCCGGCCCTGGTTGAGGATGAAGTTGGCGTGCTTGCGGGAGACCTGGGCCTCGCCCCGGCGGCGGCCCTTGAGTCCGGATTGGTCGATGAGGCAGCCCGCGCCGGGACTCCCGGGCGGATTCTTGAAGACGCTGCCGCAGTTGCGATAATTGGCGGGCTGCCGGGCCCGGCGGGCCGCCTGTAAATCCCGGAGACGCTGCTTGATCGATCTCCGGCGCGGCCGGGGTGGTCAGGCTGAACTCGGCCTCCGCCACCAGCCAGTGGGGGAAGTTGAGGAGCAGGGAGGCGCGGTAGCCCAGACCGAGTTCCGCCGCCTGAAATTCCAGCAGCTGCAACCGCGGGGTGACCACCCAGACCCGGTTCAGCACCGCGGCCAGGTCCCGGCCGTCGGCGCCGGCGTTGAGGCGCACCGCGGCGCCCACGGTGCCGGGGATGCCGGCCAGGAATTCGAAGCCGGCAAAGCCGAGGTCGGCCGCGGCCCGGGCCAGGCGCGGCAGTGACACCCCGGCCCCGGCCCGCAGACGTGTCGCCCCGGCGCGTAAGAGCTGGAGACTGCGGGCCAGGTGCAGGGTTATCCCCGGCAGCCCCGCATCATCAATCAGGATATTGGAGCCCCGGCCCAGGAACCACAAAGGCCAGCCCCGGTCCTGCGCCAGGGCCATGAGCCGATAAACCTCCTCCACCCCGGCCGCAACAGCCAGATACTGCGCCGCCCCCCCGATCTTCCAGGTGGTCAGCGGCGCCAGGGGCTGGTTTTCCAGAATGGCTCCGCTTTGATTTTTGGAATCACGCATGACACAACTGCCTGGTTTTAGCTATAAAATTACACTAAATGAAAAATGGCCGCATGTCTTTATGCGGCCATTATAACAATTTTCAGAGACGAAAAGGGTCAGTCACTGATCTTCTTCCGCCGGTGCGGACTTCTTTCATAGACAGCCCATAACTTATTGAAACTCATCATTTCGTCCATCGCAATTTTTTCGGCACGATCTTCAAGCAAGGGAACTATCAATGCGGGAAATCCCATGCGGGTGCTCATATTCTGCACAAGTTCACGCCAGTATGGCCAAGCATTGGGATGGAAATGATCGTTATGGTATATTCCAAGATATTCGTGAAAAGTAGAAAACATTATCTTCTAAGATCTTTATATTAAAATCAAAACCATAGTATCATAAAATAGTGTAAAAAGAAGATTCAATTTTCATGACGGGTTTATCCGGCATTTAGTCTTTAATAGCGGTAACCCTAAAATTACAAAGGATGAAAATATGAAGATGCGCCAGGAACCCATAATAGCCGCTTGTTTTAGCGGGCCGTCTGGCAACTTCTTGATAGCATCTGGGAGGTGGTCTTCATCCTCTCCCTCACCTCCTCCCCAAGAAATAATTTCCGTGGAGCATTTATGTTCAAGGGAAAGAACTATCGGGATAAATAATCTCCGGGTTTCCCGGCTGACCTTGGCTTCAACTATATAAATTTCTTTCAATCTAACTTTTTGGGCAACACGGGCGGCTTCGATAGTTATCATCATCACTACCGTATACATAGCATTAGTAACACGTTCATTCCATAAGATCACCTCTTAACCCAAAATGGCCATTTTTGATATTACGATAATTGTCAGCCTGTGGGTAATATCTTAACTTTGCTTCCAATGTCTCCATCTTGGGTCTTTACGCGTTTGATATGTCGTCTGTAATTCTGGAAGTTCGATGATATTATTGCGCTCCTGTCTTTGCGGTTACTTCCATTTAATCGGGCGTGAGAGAAACTTTATATCCCAAAACATGCAGAATATCAGCCACGGTGCGCAAAGTAAGATTCCGACCGCCATTCAGCAATTGGGAGACAAACCCCTTGGTTTTGCCCAAACGTTCGGCCAGTTCTTTCCTGGAAATCTTTTCTTCTTCAAGAATCCCGCAAAGAATTTCGGTAACTTCCATGATAAGCTCTTCCTGGGCCAGCAATCTCCGAAATTCGGGATCTTGCATATCTCATTTATGATCGCAGCAGCCATGGCAAAACCCTCTACTTGTATAAGTTTTGGTTTTGGTATTTATCACGATAAGCCAACATCCGTTCTTCTTCTTCCGGTCTCAGGTTGTCAGTTTTTTTGATAAAACCATGAGTTATGACGATAACCCCCTGCCCTTCCTTAAAGAAAAAAAGTCTATGTTGATGAGCCTTAATTTCCCAAAAATCTCTCACTTTGCCTTTCTAGACGGCGGAACCGCGTTTCCCCTTTGAGTTCTCCTTCTAAGGCATATCTTCTTATCATGGCAACCAACCTGGCTTTTTCGGCTTTGGATACTATCTTGGAATCGTGAAAAAAATTATCTTCCACCGGGCATTTCCCATTGGGATGGATAAAATAGACTATGTCAACCTTGCAAGGCCAGATATCTTCTAAGAAAGGCGACCGTTTGCTCCGCGGTTTCGGCATGATGCCAACTTAGCTCAACCCTTCTCCGTTAAGCAAGGATAAACCAACATCCTCTATCGGGCCTGATATAGTTTATATATATATAAACTATTCCAAAGTCAAGAGGGAAAAATTAGCGAGATTTTCTCTCCTTGACCTTTGACACAGAACCCCCACCCGCCTTGACAATCCCGGGGAAAACGGGTAGCTTTAGCCCAGCGAATTACGGGGGATAGCATGGCGCAGCGGTGCTTTTGGGGGATAGTGGCCGGGGTCATGATGCTGGTCCTGGTGGGCTTGGCGGCTCCGGTTCGGGCCGAGGCCCCGCCCGTGGCTTACGTGGGGCTGAAATATGACCTGGTGCGCCGTGGCCTGGATAAGAATTACGTCTTCAAAACCTTCGACGACCCCCGCGACAGCTTCCTGCCCGACGTGGTGCGGAAGATCGCCTTCCTGCGCAAAGAGCCCAAGGATATCTATGCGAAATTCCTGACTCCGGCAGTAGCGGCCCAGGGCCGGGCCTATCTCCAGGCCCACCGGGCCGCCCTGAGCCGGGCTGAGGCCCAATACGGCGTGGCCCCGGAAGTGATCGTCGGCATCCTGACGGTGGAAAGCGGCCTGGGCAGCAACACCGGCAAGTATCCGGTCTTCAACGTCTTCGCCTCGCTGGCGGTGATGGATACCCCGGAAATCATCGAGGGCCTGGACCTGGGCGCGGCGGGCCGGGACCGCCTGAAAAAGAAGGCCGCCTGGGCCCGGCGGGAGCTCCAGGTCTTTCTCGAATACTGCGCCGCCCGCCATCTGGACCCCTTTTCCTACTGCGGCTCCTGGGCCGGGGCCATGGGCTTTTGCCAGTTCCTGCCCTCCAGCCTGAAGAGCTGCGGCGTCTCGGCCGGCGGCAAGGGGCCGGTGGACCTGTTCACCCACGACGACGCCATCTTTTCCATCGCCTGCTACTTGAAAAAAAGCGGCTTTCAGCGGCAGAACCGGGCTTCCTGGCGCCGGGCCGTGCTCAGCTATAATCACTCCGACGCTTACGCGGACACGATTCTCACCCTGGCTGGCTGGTATTGAGGGGCAGGATAGGGGCCAGGGAGCAAATTGATTTTATTGCGGGAAAGGGGCCAGGGGACCGCTACGGCTCACCTGAGCGCGGTCCCCCTCCCCCCATCTAAACCATTCAAAGGGGACTAACATGGCGGTGGCTGTGGGGATCGTCTTGGGGAGCGCCTCGGATTGGCCCGAAGTGGAGCCGGCGGCGTTGTTGTTGAAGGAGTGGGGGGTTCCGGTTGAGGTGGTGGTGGCTTCGGCCCACCGGGCGCCCCGAAAGGTCCAGGCCTATGCCCGGGAGGCTGCCGGCCGGGGGCTGAAGGTCATCATTGCCGCGGCCGGCATGGCGGCCCATCTGGCCGGAGTTCTGGCGGCGGAGACCACCCTGCCGGTCATCGGCGTACCCCTGGCCGGGTCCCATCTTCAAGGGCTGGACAGCCTGCTGTCCACGGTGCAGATGCCCCCCGGGGTGCCGGTGGCCACCATGGCCGTCGGTAAGGCCGGGGCTCGGAACGCCGCCATCTTCGCCGCCCAGATCCTGGCCCTGAGCGATCCCCGCTTACAGGAAGTCCTGGTGCAGCACAAACAGGACCTGGAGCGCCAGGTGGCCCGGCAGGCGGAGCAGATCCCCAAGGAATTCCAGGGCCAAGACTAAATTTCTCCTGGCCCCACGGGGAGGGGGCAGATACATGATCGTTACGTCCATGGTGAACCTGAGCATTGATCTGGGGGCCCTGGAACACAACTACCGTCAGTTGCGGGGCCTATGTGAGCCCCAAGTCAAGCTGCTGGCGGTGGTCAAGGCCGATGCCTACGGCCACGGTCTGCTGCCGGTGGCCCGGACTTTGGTCCAGGCCGGCGCGGATTACCTGGGGGTGGGTTCCCTGGAGGAGGGTCTGACCCTGCGCCAGGCGGGACTGACCCTGCCGATCCTGCTGCTCTTGGGCATCCTGCCTCGGGAGGCGGAGCGGGCCGTAGCCGCGGACCTGGAAGTGGCCCTCTATCGTCAGGACGTGGCCCTGGCCCTGGCGGCCGCCGCCCGGAGCCAGATGAAGAAGGCCAAGGCGCACCTCAAGGTGGACACCGGCATGGGCCGCCTGGGCCTGCTTCCCGGCGAGGTCCCGGAGTTTCTCGCCCATCTGCGGGAATTCCGCCAGCTGGAGATTTTAGGGCTCACCTCCCACCTGGCAGTAGCGGACCTGGAAGATAAAACGTATACTTTAAGGCAGTTGGGGGAGTTCAACCAGCTTCTGGCCACGGTTCGGGGCCAGGGCTGGCCCTTGCCGCTGAGCCACATCAGCAACAGCGCCGCCCTCTGGGATTTGCCAGAGGCCCACCTGGGCCTGGTGCGGCCGGGGCTGATGCTCTACGGCTCGCCGCCTTCGCCTGACCGGCCGCCGCCGGTGGAACTCAGGCCGGTGATGAGCCTGACTACGCAAGTCCTCCAGGTGAAGCGCCTGCCGCCGGGGAGCAGCATCAGTTATGGCTGCACCTTCACCACCGCCGACTGGTGCGACCTGGCGGTGCTGCCCATCGGCTACTGTAACGGCTATAACCGCCTCCTCTCCAACCGGGGCGAGGTTCTGATTCAGGGCCGCCGGGCCCCCATCCGGGGCCGGGTCTGCATGAACCTGACCATGGCGGAAGTGACCGGCATTCCCGGCGTCAGGGAGGGGGACCGGGTCACCCTGATGGGCCGGGACGGGGACGACCAAATCCGCGCCGACGAACTGGCGGCCTGGGCCGGCACCATCAGCTACGAGGTTTATTGCCAGCTGGGCGCGGCCAACCTGAGGCGCTACCAGGGAGCCTGAGATGGAGAGAAAACCGGATACTACGGAGCCAGCAGACATCGGCCTGTGCCCGCCGCCTGGCATCGGACAAACTTATTGCGGCCTCCTGGAGGAAATGGAGAGACTGAAAGGTCTCGCTGAGTCCCCCTTCGTGAGAATTCATAACGATATGGTTCAGCTCTTGGAGTCAACTTGCTTAAGCCATCTTAATGTTCTTGAAGGGACCTCAGCCTTTGCATCCTCGTCCCTGATGGAGGTTGCTCTTGCCAATCAGCATTTCTTTGACCTCGCCGCAAAAAACGCAAGGTTGGAGACCCAATTATTGGCTGATTATCGACTAGGTTCCATCCAACCTGGCTGGACCAGATTAAAAATGGTCTGGGGAATCTGGACCAAATTCAAGCGCTGGCCCAAAAATCCCTCATCGATGCAAGTTATCAGGTTACCATTGCCGAACGCCTTTTTGGCGGCATCGATTTCGATAAAATGCGGCAGCTTGTAGCGCCACCCTTACCGATTATCGCTCAGTTAGAGAGTAGTTGCGCCAATTTCACCACAAGCTATGAATATTTAGCCGCATCGATCAACTCCCTTCCGAACTTGGTGGAGTTACCCGCCTACTTAATCCCTGGAGCGAGCCGGGAAGTTTTCACGACCGGGCGGGCGCTGCATAAGATTTACATCACCAAACCCGAACCGGAGGACTCTGACGAGGCTTTGCTCGTTACTGAGGTTGAACAGGAAACTTCTCTCTGTCTCCCCCTTTTGGAAAAAATCAATCCGGGATTGGTCAAGCTTTACCTTGGGGCTCATGGGGCACTTAAAATGGGCAATGCGGACAGAGCCAGACATATACTCGCCTCGCTGAGAGAGCTATGGAATCATCTGCTTCGAACCATAGCACCGGACGACCGTGTGATTACCTGGCTTCCAGATAAAACCAATGAAGATCTGCACGAGGGAAGGCCGACTCGCAAGGCTCGCATTTTATATATCTGCCGAGATGTCAATCATAAGCCACTGTCGGACTTTTTGCTGGACGATGTGCAGGCATTGTTGAGTCTGCTTAGATTCTTTAACCATGTCCACACGCTGGAGCCAGGTTTAAACGATGAACAATTAAAAGCCTTACTTCTCCGTACGGATTCCTGGCTGATGTTTATCCTGCAGATTACGGATGGAGAAAGCCCGTAGGGTGCGAACTGCGCACCAAACTTTGAATTTTGAACCTTTACCTTCTGGGACAGAAAGCAAGTCAACCATTTCTTCTTTTCTGGAAATTTCTCTCTGTCTGCTTTATTAGATAGAAAGTGGCACAGTTGCACGCAGTTTCTATAAACAAGCGCAGGCAATGATTTTTGTTCCGCATCGGCCGCGGTGCTCCTGAGGAATCTCCTGGAAATAAAGGGGCTTGGCAGCCAAACGCCCCCGGCCCTGAGCGGCACCTAAGCGGCACAATTCTCGCAACCTTTGAGGGCTGCGGTACATGCGGATTCTCAACTGTCTCGTCTGTACCAAAATCAGCGGCTAAAATTATCCATTAATTAGCCCAAAAATAATCTTGCTGACGAAAATAGGAAAACGGGAAAACCTTCTTAAATGCGACTCAAAAAGACCTTACGCGACTTAATCACCCAAGCTGTAGAAACCGCCCGCACCGCGGGCGAACTCACCTTTGACACCCTGCCGGCCTTTGACGTGGAGGCCCCCAAGCAGGCCGACCACGGTGACCTGGCCACCAATCTGGCCCTGGTCCTGGCCAAGCAGGCCAAGCTGCCGCCCCGGAAGGTGGCCGAAATACTGGTCAGCCGGTTAGCTGCGTCCTCCGACCTGCTGCAGAAGGTGGAGATCGCCGGCCCCGGGTTTATCAACTTCTTCATCGCCGACGCCTTCTGGTACCGGGTGATCCCGGAGATTCACGAATTGGGCCCAGCCTACGGCAACAGCGACCTGGGCGCGGGGCAAAAGGTCCAGGTGGAGTTCGTCAGCGCCAATCCCACCGGCCCGCTGCACATCGGCCACGGCCGGGGCGCGGCCCTGGGCGACGTCCTGGCCAATCTGCTCGCCGCCACCGGCCACCAGGTGGTGCGGGAATACTACATCAACGACGTGGGCAACCAGATCCTCACCCTGGGGAAATCCCTCTACTTCCGCCTGCGGGAGCTTAAGGGCGAGGTCATCGAGTTCCCCGAAGACGGCTACCAGGGCGGCTACATGAAGGACCTGGCCCGGGAATACCTGGCCCAGGGCCAGACCCCGCCGCCGGTACCGGCCCACGAGGACGATCTGCGGGAGTTGGGCCGCTACGCCGGGGACGCCATCCTGGCCGAAATCCAGCAGGATCTGGAGGACTTCGGGGTCCGTTTCGACGTCTGGTTCAGCGAAACCGAACTCTATCGCCGAGACCTGGTGGAAAAGAGCTTCGAGCTCCTGAAAGAGCGCGGCTTCCTCTATGAGCAGGACGGCGCCCTGTGGTTCAAGGCCACCGAGTTTGGCGACGAAAAGGACCGGGTGGTGCGGCGCAGCAACGGCGTCACCACTTACTTCGCCTCGGATGTGGCCTACCACCTGCTCAAATTCCAGCAGGGCTTTGACCTGGTAGTGGACATCTGGGGGGCCGACCACCACGGCTATGTCCCCCGCCTCCAGGCCGCGGCCCAGGCCCTGGGCTGCTCCGGCCAACTCAAGGTGATTCTGGTCCAGTTGGTCTCGCTCCTGCGCCAGGGGCAGCCGGTCGCCATGACCACCCGCGGCGGCACCTTCGTCACCCTCCGGGAGGTTTTGGACGAAGTGGGTAAGGATGCGGCCCGCTTCATCTTTCTCACCCGGCGTCCCGATGCCCAACTGGAGTTCGATCTGGACCTGGCCAAGCAGCAGAGCAGCGAGAACCCGGTCTATTACGTACAGTATGCCCACGCCCGCCTGGCCAGCGTCCTCCGTCAGGCCGCGGCGCAAGGTATTCCTGTGGGCAAGCCTGACCCCAGCCTGTTCCCGCGGCTCTCTTTGCCGGAAGAGCTTAACCTGCTCAAGCTGCTGGCCAGCTATCCGGAACTGGTGGAAGCCGCGGCCCGCAATTTGGAGCCCCACCGTCTCACTTATTACTTGACGGAACTGGCCTCCCAACTGCATAGTTATTACTACAAACACCGCTTCATCACCGACGACGAGTGGCTGACCCAGGCCCGTTTGTGGCTAGTGGCGGCGGTAAAGACGGTTTTGGCCCACGGTTTGAAGATTCTGGGGGTAGAGGCGCCGGAAACCATGTGAACCGCCCTCCCAGTTAAGCTATGCAATTTCCAGACCAACACCGGAAATCGAGGAGGGGGAGATGGAGACAGGCCGGGGCAAAAAGGGCAAGAAAGCGGCGTGGCATCTGAGCCTGGGGCTGATGGACGTCATCATCGTCGGCATCGGTGTGGTGGGTTTGATGAGTTTGAGTTTCACCCTCGGGGCCCTGGCCGGCCGGGGAGATATCTATCGGGCCGCTTACTCCTGGGGATTGCTGACCCCGGAACCCAAAGCAGTGTCCCAGGAAATGCCCCAGGCGGTTGCACCCCAGGCCCCCGCGGCACCTGTGACACCCGCGGCCCCAACGGCTCCCGCTGCGGCTGCTCCCAGTGCGACCCCGTCTCCTCCCGCTTTGGCCTCACTGCCAGGTGGCCCGGCGGCGCCAGGCGCAACCCCGGCCAAAGTGGCCCATACCGCCCCCATCGCCGGCTCCATGGCCCCGCTACCTTCGCCGGCTGCCGCTGCCTCGAGCAAAAAGAACGCCAAGGTCGCCCAGGCCCAACGGGAGCAGAAGGCCCGGGAAGATCAACTGCACCGGGAGCGCCAGGAAGTGGCCAACAAGCTCACCTTCCAAAACAGCTTCGACTCCACCCCCAAATCGGGCCAGAAAAAAGAGAAAACCGCCGCCAAACCTCAGCCCACTCAGGTTAAAGCAGGCACCTTCCGGGACAGCAAGACGGCCCAAGCTAAGATGAGCGAACTGCAAAAGAAAGGGGTCAAGGTGACCCTGAAGCAGGGTAAGGATGCCAAAGGCGCCTTTTATACCCTGTATCGCCAGAATCCGAGCACGCCCTCTAAGGAGGGCGATCATCTGGTCCAGAAAAAAGAAAAAGCCGCCAACGCCGGAGCTAGCCCCGGGCTTCAGTCTCATTAAGGGGACCCGATCCTTGCCGCATTGGCGAAGGACTGCCGGTATCCTAAGGTTTAGACAACCCCCCCAGCAGATATTCCGCTTCTCCTGATTCCGCAGTAAATCATGGCCTTGAATCACCGCCGGGTATAGACCCAGACTTGTTCCCTTACCGACGGTTCACCCCCAAGCTTTGCCAGTCAACACCCAGACTTTGCCCGTTTTAACCCTCCAAATCGCTGGCATGGAATATGCTCTTTGGTCTGCCGAAGGGTGGTGGCGAGAGTAATGCCGGAATCGAATCAGCCTTTCCGGTAAGAACGCAATTTGTTGCGTCCTGCGAGGCGTGATGCATCACGTCTCTGCTAGGTGGTCATTGAATTGCACTGTCGAATAGATCAATTTTTTCCCTTATAAGCACGCGGGTTAAGGCGTGCATCTGTGAGGAAAAAGGAAACGACCATGAAAAGAATCCTTCTTTTAACTTTGTTGTTCTTCTTTGCTACTGCTATCTCTGAGGCAGCCTGGATTTCCGTCCCTGACCAGGGAGATACAGGGTGGCAGACCTATATTTACCTGGCGGGTCCGGGCGGATTTACCGGCACGGCGGGTTTTGTGGTAAGCAATGTCATTGACAACTCCGCTTATTCGGAGCTGCTGCTGGACAACCTGAGTCAAGGGGGTGGAGCTAGCAACCGCGGCTTTGAATCAGGAAATTATTCCGGTTACAGCCTCCTGGGGAACAGTGCTGCCGAGGTCACCAATTCGGTAGTCGCTTATAGCGGCAATGTTTATGACTCCACGCAGGGGGACTTCTTCTCCCATCAGATGGGTCTGGGGACTGGACCCGACACCTCGGCGTTTCGCAATGCCAGCTTGCAGGCGGGGACCACCGGTTCCATCTTGGAGACTGCCGTCTCTTTCCCCCCCGGGAGCAGCTTCACTTTTGATTGGGCCTTCCTGGCGGGAGACCAGAGCCCCTGGAATGATTTTGCCCTCTTTTATTTAAAAGATAGCGACGGCAACATCATTTTTTCCGATGGCCTGGCCCAGATAGGGGCGATCCCGGAAGCAGTTCCGTTGCCGCCTGGCATCATCCTGTTGGGCTCGGGATTGCTGCGCCTCTGGGGATGGCGGCGACGTGTCAGTCCGCCGCGGCAAGGAGACCAGTGAGTCTCTACATTTGAAAGAATTTGGCGGAGTTGACGGGATGGGAGGAGAGCAGAGGAAAACGGGCTGGGACTCGGTAGGCCTGTTGGGAGGAAACCAATCTGGGGATTGAACCAGGGGCCGGGTTAAAGAGAGTCCTCTCCGGATTGACCTGCGTCGCCGGCCATGGCTTCTTCCACCATTTGATCCACTTCGTCGCCGGTCTCCTCCCCCATTTCCTGGGTCACTTTCTTGAGCACCCGGGCCATGCTCTTGGGATCATTTTCGTCTACCCCGGCCCAGGCGCTGGGGTCGGCTAAGCGCTCCAGGCGAGTTTCCTCCGACAGGCGTACGTGCACCCGAGACATTACCCGGGTCAGGGCCGGGCTGCCGCACTTGGGGCAGACGGAGGTGAAAGGCTCGTTGAGGTTCAGGATCAAGAAGCCGGAGACCCGGTGGCATTCCTGGCATTGATACTCATAAATGGGCATGTTTGTGTCTGACCTGAAAACGAGGTTTAGATTAATCCTTTCGGGAAAATGTCAAACTCAGTCACGCCTCTTGACCTTCATCTTATCCAGGCGGGCCACTTGCCTCTGCACCTCGAGATAGTGAGTATCCCCTGGTGACAGGTTCTTTAGGGCTATTTTAAAATGGAACAAGGCCAGGGGCAGGGCCCTGGCCGTGAGGCTGTGAAATCCTAAATAGTAGTGGGCCAGACCCAACTGGCCTTTCTCGCCGTAGAGGGTGCCCAGATTGTAATAAACTTCGCTAAAGGTGGGGTTCAGTTGGTGAACCTTCTCGAATAGGGGCAGGGCCTTATCAATCTGCTTGCGTTCCTGATAGATCCGACCCAGAAAATAGAGGACCACATCGTCCTGGGGAAAGCGCTGCGCCAATTGCTCCAGGACTTGCTGGGAGTCCTGAAAACGATTTTGGTGGAAATAAAAGATGGCTAGATCCCGTTGGATGAGCGGCTGTCCAGGAGCCAGCTTCAGGGCCTGCTGAAAGGCGGCAGTGGCTTCGTTATCTTTCTCCAGGCTGGCCAAAGCCAGGCCTTTGCCATACTGGAAGACCGGATTCTGCGGCTCGTGAATAGCATCTTGGGTCATGCGCCGCAAGAGTTGATTGGAGTCGCCGCAGATAGCCTCTAACTTGGTAGTGAAATATTGGAAGTCAGGATTGTCCGTTTTTTGCGGTGGGACCTCGCTTTGATGCATGGCCAGTTGGTGAGAAAGTTCCACGATACGGTCGTCGGTGAAGGGGTGGGTGCGGAGGTAAAGCGGCACCTTCCCCCCCTCGTACCATCGCTGTTTATTCATCTTATTGAACATGCTTATCATGTCCCGGGGGTTATAGCCGGCTTTGAGCATCCACCTGAATCCATGGGCGTCAGCCTCAGCTTCATTGTCCCGGCTGTAGGCCAGCATGGCGGCCTCACTTCCGCCCATGACGCCCATGATCAGGGGTTGTGCCAAGGCGCCCCCCAGGAAAATCGAGGCCATGGCGCCAACCAGGGAAGCGATGGTAACGGCCCTGGATTTTTCCATCATCTTGGCCATGTGCCGGCAATAGATGTGGGAAATCTCGTGGGCAATTACTCCAGCCAGTTCACCCTCGCGCTCGGCCATCATAATCATGCCACTATGAAGAAAGATATAGCCTCCCGGCACGGCAAAGGCATTCATGGTGGGATCTTTAACTATGAAAAACTTATATTTAAAAGGTTGAGGCCCCATTTGGGCCACCAGTTTTTGTCCCAGATGATTGATATAGGAGGTGAGGAAAGGGTCTTCTATGAGAGGAACTTCTTGTTGTATCTCTAAGAGAAATTGCTCGCCGATCTGCTTTTCTCGCTCAATGGTCAGGTCCTTGAATTCATCGAACAGCGCCCAGGACCCCTCGGTTTGTGCCAAGAGCAGGCAAGCGGCCAAGAAGAGGATGAACCCAGACTTCCTGATGAAGATAAGCAAATTATTCATGAAGAGGACCCGGACTCGGATTCCGGGTTCTGAAGCGGTTCTGGCACAGGGTCGGTGGTGGACATTGCCGAAGGAGATGGCGTCATCGAGGTCCTGGGCGCCCCGGCCCATAGACCCTCCAAGTCGTAAAATTCTCGCAGTTCCCGGAAAAAAATGTGAATCACCACGGCATTATAGTCCATCAAGACCCAGAGCCCTTCTTCCTTACCCTCTACCCCCAGAGGCTTGACCTTGACTTTGGCCAACTCTTCTTCGACCTGTTGGGCCAGGGCCGACACCTGGCGCTTGGAGCCGCCGGAGCAGAGGATGAAATAGTCCGCGAAGGAACAAAGGTTTTTTACCTCAAGGAGCACTGGCTCCAGGGCCTTGTGGTCCATCAAGGTTTTGAGGGCCAGCTCCGCCAGAGCTTCTGGGGTGAGAGGGGTTGAAGGCGCCGTGTCGCCCTCCTTACTTATAGAGATCATGTTTGATTATATATCTTCGCACCGGCTCCGGCAAGAGGTAGCGGATAGAACGACCCTGGCGCACCAGCTGGCGGATGCCGGTGGCGGAGATATCCATCAGGGTGGTCTGCTGCCATAATACTTTACAACCCGAAGGACGCTGAAATCCGGCACCACCCTCCAGGGCGTGAAACCGCGGCTCAACTTCCCGGGTGAGAATCTCTTCCAGGCGGCGGCGATCATATCCCGGTCGGTCCAGGACCACGAAATGGCACAGGTTGAAGAGCTGGGGATAATCCTTCCAGGTGCGGATCTCCAGCATGGCATCCAGCCCCAGGATGAAGTAAAGCTCCCAGGTCGGTCCCAAATTCTCCTGAAGCAGGCGCAGGGTATCGATGGAATAGGACATGCCGGAACGGCGTCCTTCGAGGTCGGAGATCTCCATGAACGGATGATCCTTTACGGCCGCCCGAGTCATGGCCAGGCGCACTGCAAAGGAGGTGAGGTCCCGGGCCTCTTTATGGGGCGGGTGGGCGGCGGGGATGAACCAGAGGCGGTGCAGCGACAAGGCTTCACAGACCTCTTCCGCGGCGCGCAGGTGGCCGAAATGGATGGGGTTGAAGGTCCCACCGAAGAGGCCCAGTCTAAGCTTAGGCTCAAGTTCTGATCTGGCCGTCACCATAAACGATGAACTTGGTGGTGGTAAGCTCTTCCAGGCCCATGGGCCCGAAGGCGTGCAGCTTTGAGGTATTGATGCCGATCTCCGCCCCCAGACCCAACTCGCCGCCATCGTTGAAGCGGGTGGAGGCGTTCACCAGGACCACCGAGGAATCCACCTCCTTCAGAAAACGCTGGGCCCGGTCATAATCCCGGGTGATGATGGCCTCGGTGTGGTTGGAACTGTACCGGGCAATGTGGTCCAGGGCGGCGTCCAGGTCCGGCACCACCTTCACCGCCAGGATCAGGTCCAGGAACTCGAAGCCCCAATCCTCATCCTTGGCGGGGACCACCGCGGGGTCGATCTCTCTGGTGCGGGGGCAGCCCCGAATTTCCACCCCGGCCTCCCGGAAACGGCTCAACATCCTGGGCAGAGACACCGGGGCGATTTGCTCGTGCACCAGCAGGGTCTCCATGGCGTTACAGACCCCGGGGCGTTGCACCTTGGCGTTGAAACAGACCGTGTCGGCCATCTCCAGGTCGGCGTCTGCATCCACGAAGATGTGGCAGACCCCCTTGTAATGCTTCAATACCGGGATGCGTGAGTGCTCCGCCACAAAGCGGATCAAACCCTCACCGCCCCGGGGAATGATGAGGTCCACCAACTCGTCCTGCTTCAGGAGTTCCAGGGTGGCCTCCCGGGCGATGCTGGGAATGACCTGCACCGCCGCCAGAGGCGCCCCGGCCTCCTCCAAGGCCTCTTGCATGAGTGCGGCTAAGGCCAGATTGGAGTGAATGGACTCTTTGCCCCCTTTGAGAATTACCGAGTTGCCACTCTTCAGGCAGAGGGCGGCGGCGTCCACGGTGACATTGGGCCTGGACTCATAAATAAAGCCAATCACCCCCAGAGGGATGCGTTGCCGACCCACCTTGAGGCCGTTGGGGCGGAGCCACATGCCGGTCACCGCGCCCACCGGATCCGGCAGAGCCGCCACTTCTTTGAGCCCCTTGATCATGGAGGCGATGGTCTGGTCCGACAGGGTGAGACGATCGATGAACGCGGAGGGGTAATTTTGCGCCCGGGCCGCCTCCAGATCACCGCGGTTTTCCGCTTGAATCGCCGGGCGGCGCTCTGCCAGCAGCTCGGCTATCCGGAGGATAACCCGGTCCTTAATGGGCCGGGAGAGGTTCCCCACCTGCCTTGCTGCGGCCTTGGCTTCCAGGGCCAGCTTACGAACCATCACCGGGATGTCCATGTTTTCTCCACCATAGCTATTAGCGGCCAGCTTTCAGCGCCTCGAATTGCCCACGAGAGAAACTGCAGGCTGCCGATGAAAATATTCTTATTTGACATCCTCTATGCATTTGAATATTTGTTTGACGATCTTGGGATGTAAACTTCTTCCAGGATGAAAGGGGGTGACGATCCTTCTGTTGGCTTTTAGGTAAATCCTGTGACTGCCTGAGCTTCTGATCATCTGAAATCCCAGCCTCAAAGAGCAGCGCTTCTGCCTCTGAGGCCGTCAGCCTTACCAGCTTAGGCAACCCGAACCTCAAGGGAAGTGGTCAATATTTCCTTGCTGAGTGATGCCTTTATTTCTTCGTCGGACAGAGTACTCAGATAAAGTTCGATAGCCTCTTTGATATTGGCCATGACCTCTTCGAAGGTATCGCCCTGAGTCTGGCAGCCCTCCAATTCAGGACTGTAGGCGTAATACCCAAAATCATCTTTTTCGATGACAATGGAAACCTTGTAAGGCAGGGTTTTCTCCCTAAAATGAGAACATAACCGTCTGCCCGAAGGATTGTCAAGAACCGGATGAAAGAAACGCCCGGTTCTGTTAGCCTTCATTTTACGCAAATTTCTCTGGATAGAGAAGCAAATCCACCAGGTCGCAGAGCACGTGGCCGATGGTGATATGGACCTCCTGGATGCGGGCGGTGTTCCGGGAAGGCACGATAAGGGCGAGTTCCGCCGCCTGCGCCACCGGGCCGCCGTCCCGGCCGCTCAGGGCCAGGGTCTTGAGCCCCAGTTCCCGGGCCGCTTTGAGTCCCTCCACCACGTTGGGGGAGTTGCCGCTGGTGCTGAGGCCCAGGGCCAGGTCACCGGGTCGGCCCAGGGCCCGCACTTGCTTGGCGAAGACCTGGATAAAATCGTAGTCGTTGGCCACCGCAGTGAGAATCGAGGTGTCGGTGGTCAGGGCCAGGGCGCTCAAAGGCGGCCGCTCCACCTGGAAGCGGTTGACGAATTCCGCGGCCAGGTGTTGGGCATCGGCGGCGCTGCCGCCGTTGCCGAAGAGCAGGACCTTGCCGCCGGCTTTAAAGACCTCGGCCAGCATTTGGGCCGCGGCCACCACCGCCTCGCCCTGGGCGGCGACGAAACGTTTCTTGAGGCCGATTGATTCATCTACGGCCGCTTGCAGGCGCGCTACCAGGTCCATAAGGGCTCCACGTCTGAGGTAATAAAAATTGGTAGCCGCAGGCTTTAGCCTGCGCTCTTTCCCGCGACCCGGCGGGTCGCCCCTAGGCCTGTAAAGGTGGGGCGGGCGTCCCGCCCGCCAACCATTGCTATGCGGCCGGGATGGCCGCCCCACCGCCACTTATCCCAGCAGCCGCAGATAGCGCACCGGGCTGAAGGACGCAGCCTCCATCAGTTCGATCAACTGCCGGGCCAGGGCTTCGGCCTTGGGGTCTTTGGCTGCCCGGGCCGCTACCTCCGGAAAATGCTCCTTCATCAGGTTGAACATGAAATCCTGCGCTCCAGCCAGATCCAGGGTGATGGGCATGCGGATCACCAGATCGCCAAACTGGCGCAGCCGGGCAACGTTGCTTGCCTGGAAGTGCGCCGCCAGGTCAGCCAGATATCGCTTCAAGATGCGCCCCAGAATCCGGGCCCCTTCCCCGGATTCCAGCTTCAAGCCCAGGAAGGCGGCATCCTGGACCAGGTCCAGGATGTCCTGAGAGGTGGCCACCTGGTCTGGCTCCGGCTCCAGTTTGCGCAGCAGTTCCACCAGACGGCGGTTCAGGGTGATCTCTCCCAGGGCCCGATATAGCCGGGGCAGGGGCAGGCCTTCGGAGGCCATGGCCTTGAGGAGGGCATGGGCCTCTTCAAAATTATGGGAGATCAGGCTCACGGCCTCGTCCTGGTTATCGTGCAGCAAGTCTTGGAAGAGCCCGAGCTTTTCCTCCCGGAAGATATCGTGGAAGCTGTAGTAGGTCTCCCCCAGGCGCCGCACCATCAGCGGGATCAGATCTTCAGGGGCCTTTTCCAGAGCCTCGAAGAACTCGCTCTTCCAGGCCTGGTAATCCGGCGCGGCCAGATCGGCCTTGACCTGGGTGCGATAGAGATAGCTCCCCAAATAGACGGTGAAAAAAGCCAGCTCCCGGGTCTCCAGGGTGACACCCGAAGTGAGGCGCAGCCGGCCGGTAGCCAGAAACAGGCTCCCCTGGGTCCCATCCTCCAGGTCGTGGGGCTCCGCCCGGTAGTGATAGACACTGGAGGGGCATTGGCGCAGCCGATCCCTGCACCAGGAGATCACCCACTGATTGACCACCTTGGGATAATCCACCACCGCCGGTTTGATGCGCCGGGAATAGATGGTGCGGCCGTTGCCCTCTTCGGGGACATTGCTCACGGCTCGCTCCAAGATGCTCAGAAAGGGCAGCTCCAGGTCCTCGCCGCTGAATTCCTCGCCCAATTGCAGGGCCCGGGCGGCGTATTTGATCACCTGCTGGGATTCCAAACCCGAGACGTCGGCGAAAAACCAGCCACAACTGGTATACATCAGCAAGGCATGGCGCTGCATTTCCAGGAGTTTCAGGGCCGGCACCCATCGGCTCTCCGGCAGGCCGGGTGCCCCTTGTTTAGAGAAATAGTCCGCCAGCGACCGGGGGCTGCGGTCCAGAATCACCTGGATGTAGGCATTCCGGGCAGCCCAGGGGTCCGGTAAATATTTCTGCCCCTCCGTTTCGAAAATCTGGGCCAGGCGCGCGCTTAAAAAATCGAAGGCCTCCCGCAGGGGCGTGCGCCAGCGCTGGTTCCAGCCGGGTTGGCCGCCGGTGGAACAGCCGCAGTTTTCCTTCCAGCGCCCCACTCCGTGGGCGCAGCTCCAGGAACTGCCTTCGCCTTCGGGTCCCAGGTAGAGTTCAACCTCCCGGGCGGGCGGGGCCATCTCCAAAAAAGCGGCGTAGTTGGTAAGCTGAAAGCCCTTTTGGGGCAATACCTGGGACAGGGCGTGGGCCAGGGCCAGGTCGCCGAATTTCTTGTGATGCCCGTAGTTTTCCCCGTCCGTGGCCACGTGCAGGAGTTGGAGGCGGGAGCGGCCCGGAGTGAAGCCCTCCACCAAACGGCTCGAAAAACGATAACTATCGGTGAGCAGGTCGCCGAAGCTCAGGTCCGCGGCCACGTTGCCATTGTAAAAAAAGACGTCGATATAGCGCCGTTTGCCGGTCTCTCCCGGCGCCTGGGGGAGAAAGCAGCGGTAAGGCTGGGTGCTGTCGAGGCTGTGGCCCTGGACTGCGGTCCAGTCGCCGCCGCTCAAGGGGCGCACCCGTTTGGCCTGGTAAGGGGAGAGGATGACGAACTTCATGCCATGGTCCACCAGGGCCGTTAGCGTGGGGTAATCTACCGCGGTCTCCGGCAGCCACAGGGATGCGGCCGGGCGCTGAAAGCGCTGTTCGAAGTCTTGGAGGCCCCAGATGATTTGGGTTTCCCGGTCCCGGGCGTTGCACAGGGGCAGGATGGCATGGCTGTAAGCCTGGGCGATGGCGTTGCCGTGCCCCAGGGCCGTGAGGCTCTGGCGGTCGGCCTCCAGGATCCTGGCATAGGTTTCCGGGGCCTTGTCCGCCAGCCAACTGATCAGGGTGGGCCCGAAATTGAAGCTGATATGTTCGTAGTTGTTGATAATGTCCAGGATGCGGTGTTGGCCGTCATAGATCCGGGCCGCGGCGTTGGGGCTGTAACATTCGGCATTGATGCGGGTGTTCCAATCGTGGAAGGGATGGGCGCTGGCCTCCACCTCGATCTGCTCGATCCAGGGGTTCTCCCGGGGGGGCTGATAGAAATGGCCGTGGATGACCACATATCCTAACGGTCCGGGCTTGGCCGGTAATTGATCCATCGCGTCTCCCGCTGCGTCAATTGTTTTGCGCCATCTTAATCCGGCGGGCCGCTGCCGTCAACTAAAGGTCCGCTCCGCGGTCCCCGGTTGGGACAATTCCATTGACTATCAGGCTGAAAAAAGGATAATTATGTGAAATTTGTGCCAAAGAGGTTGATATGTTGCAGCCCCAAGACCGCCTCATCTTCCCTCTGGATGTCCCTAATCAGGCGGAAGCAGTAAAATTCATCGCTCTGCTCAAGGGCGAAGTTGGGCTTTTTAAGGTAGGGTTAGAGCTCTTTATGGCCGAAGGGCCGGCGATTCTGCAATACCTGGCTGACACGGCCCACGTCGATTATTTCCTCGATCTTAAATTCCATGATATTCCTGCCACCATGGCAAGCGCCAAGGCCCGGATCATGAAAGGCGCCAAATTTGTCACCGTTCATGTGGACCAGGGCAAAAAAACCCTGAAAGCCAGCGTCGAGGCCTTGAAAAGTGGAGCCCGGGTTCTGGGAGTTACGGTGCTGACGCACCTCGGGCCGGATGACTTGGAAGCTATGGGAATTGCTAAAGAATATGCCTCACCCACCAAGCTGGTGCTCCTCCGGGCCAAACTGGCCAAAGAAGCCGGCTGCGACGGGGTGGTCTGCGCCGGGACCGAGGCCAAAGCGGTCAAGGCTGCCTTCGGGCCGGATTTTCTGGTGGTTTGCCCGGGCATCCGGCCGGCTTGGGCCGCAGTGCCGGGGGATGACCAGCGACGCATCACCACCGCCTATGACGCCATTAGGAATGGCGCTGACTATATCGTCGTGGGCCGGCCGATTCGTCAGGCCCCCGAGCCGGCCGCGGCCGCCCGCCGGGTGGTGCAGGAAATTGCCGCGGGATTGCACGATAAAGAATAACCGCAGAATCATGAACGCTCGGCCTCCCCATATATTAAAAGAATGTAGCGCCGCCGCCCTCGGCGGCGATTTCGGCTGTGACTGGAGCTTCATTTATATTTTGCCTTTTTTGTTTTTACTGACCACTGACCACTGGCCCCTGACCACTTTTTTGAGAAGGCCCTTGACAAGATTTAAAAAGACGATAAGCTTAAATGTCTAAAGTATAGATTTGGAGGCACACGTGTACGCCATCATCCAAACGGGTGGAAAACAATATCGGGTCGCCCCCGGCGACGTGCTCCGAGTGGAGCGTCTGCCGGGCGAGCGCGGTGATGCAGTGCAGCTCGACCAGGTTCTCCTGGTGACCGACGACGGCGGCGAAGTCCGGGTGGGCACTCCCCTGGTTGAAAACGCCAGCGTCAAGGGCGAGATTGTGCGGCAGGGCAAGGCCAAAAAGATCCTGGTCTTCAAGAAGAAACGCCGCAAAAACTACCGCCGCAAGCAAGGTCACCGGCAGTTGTTCACCGCCGTGCAGATCCAGGAAATTATTGTCTAATCTGTCGTAGGGGCGAATCTTGTATTCGCCTGCCTCGGCAACACCGTAGGGGCGAATCTTGTCTTCGCCCTGCCTGGGCAGAGGAGATTTACCATGGCACATAAAAAAGCCGGTGGCAGTTCCCGTAACGGCCGGGACAGCGCGGGCCAACGCCGGGGCGTCAAGCGCTTTGGCGGCCAGATAGTCAAGGCCGGCACCATCCTGGTGCGCCAGGTGGGCACCCGTATCCATCCCGGGACCAACGTGGGCATGGGCAAGGACTACACCCTGTTCACCAAGATCGACGGGGTGGTGACCTATGAGGCCTTTGGCAAAGATCGTAAACGGGTCAGCGTCTATCCTCCGACTTGAAATCCTTCCCTGACGAGGTCGATATCACGATCCGGGCCGGCAACGGCGGCCCGGGCTGTGTCAGCTTCCTCCGAGCCCGGTTCCAGCCCGTGGGCCGCCCTGACGGCGGCGACGGTGGGGCCGGGGGCGACGTCATCCTCGAAACCTCCCCTCGCCTGCGCACCCTGGCCGACTTCCGGCGCCGCCGCGTCTTTCAGGCGGAAAACGGCAAGCGCGGCCAGCGGCAGGACCGCCACGGCAAAAGCGGCGAGACCCTGATCATCCCGGTCCCCATGGGGACCCGGGTCTTCACTCCCGAGGGCCGGCTCTGGCGCGACCTGGTCATTCCCGGCGAGCGCCTGGTGGTGGCCAAGGGCGGCCGCGGCGGCAAAGGCAACGCCCATTTCACCTCCTCCCGGATGCGCTCCCCCCGTTTCTCCCAACCCGGCGAGCCGGGCCAGGAGCGCCAGATTCACCTGGAATTGCAGATCCTGGCCGACGTGGGTCTGGTGGGCGCGCCCCAACGCCGGCAAGACCTCGCTCCTCAAGGCCCTCACCGCCTCCCGGGCCCGGGTGGACGTCTTTCCCTTCACTACCCTGACCCCGCAACTCGGGGTTCTCTGGCCTGCCGATGACCGGGATCCCCTGATTTTGGCCGAGATTCCCGGCCTGATCCACGGGGCCTCCCTGGGCAAGGGCCTGGGCCACCGCTTTTTGCGCCACCTGCAACGCACCCGGGCTTTGGTGCAGGTCATTGACCTCAGCGCCGTGGACCCGACTCAGCCCCTCGCCCCCTTCCTGGAATTAGAAGAAGAATTTCGCGCCTTTGACCCTAAGTTGCTGGACAAACCCAGACTTTTGGCGTTAAATAAAATCGACCTGTTGCCCGTGGATTTTCCCCGGGAGCAGGTACTCAAGGCCTATGAGGCCACCGGCCGGCACTGCCTGCTGGTTTCCGCCGCCGCCGGCCTGGGGCTCACGGCCTTGAGCGACGCCATCTGGGAGGAGTTCAGCCGCGCCAGCCATGACCTCGGTCAGACCACCATACCTGAGTAAAGCCTGTGGGGCGGGCCTCTCGCCCGCCATCTTCTATCTCCTTTGCGTCTTGCCTGATATTCTTGCGCCTCTTGTTTGCGACTTTGCGTCCTTGCGTGAGGTTAATTTTTTTGACTTTGAACTTTTCGAAACAGGGCCACGGCCATGACCTCGGTGCGCCGAAAATATCTGAGTAAAGCCAAGCGCATCGTGCTCAAGGTGGGGAGCGCGGTCCTGACCACGCCCGACGGCCTCAACCTGCCCCTGATCGAACGGCTGGTGGCCGAGAGCGGCGCCCTCCAGGGCGGTGAGCGGGAGTTCATCATCGTCTCCAGCGGGGCCGTGGCCGCGGGCTGCCGCAAACTGGGCCTGAGCAGCCGTCCCACCGGCATCCCCCAGCAGCAGGCGGTGGCCGCCGCCGGCCAGAGCGCCTTGATGTTGGCCTACGAAGAGGCCTTCGCCGGCTTCGGCCTCAAGGTGGCCCAGATCCTGCTGACCCACGACGACCTGGAGTCCCGCCAGCGCTTCCTCAACGCCCGCAATACCCTGTTCACCCTGCTCCAGTGGCGGGTGGTGCCCATCATCAACGAAAACGACACCGTGGCCACCGATGAACTCAAGCTCAAATTCGGCGACAACGACAACCTGGCCGCCCTCATCTGCAACCTGGTGGGCGCCGACCTGCTGATTATCCTCACCGACATCGACGGCCTCTACGATAAAGACCCCCGGGAACACCCGGACGCTAAACTGGTGCCCCTGGTGGAGGCCTTCGACGCCGACCTCGAGAAGGCCGCCTCCGGACGGGCCGGGGCCTTGGGCCGGGGCGGCATGGGCAGCAAGCTTCAGGCCGCCAAAAAGGCCGCCGCCGCCGGCCTCCCCACCATCATTGCCAACGGCCTCACCCCGGGCATTCTGAAACAAATCTTTGCCGGCGAGGATGTCGGCACCCTCTTCCTGCCCCAGGCCCAGAAACTGAAGAGCCGCCAGTACTGGCTGGCCTACAACGTCAACCCCAAGGGCGCCATCCTGCTGGACCACGGGGCCTGGGAAGCCCTGACCAAACGCCACAAAAGCCTGCTGCCCGCCGGCATCGTCGCGGTCTTCGGCGGCTTCGGCAAGGGCGCCGCCGTGCAACTGATGGACCCGGAAGGCCGCCCCTTCGCCATCGGCCTCACCAACTACTCGGCCCGGGACATCGCCCGCATCCAGGGCCGCCAGACCAAAGAAATCGAACAATTCCTGGGCCAAAAAGGCTACGACGAAGTCATCCACCGGGATAACCTGGTGATTTTTCCGGAGATTTGAATATGGTAGCGCAGGCGTCTCGCCTGTGGATTTGTAGGGTGGGCACCGCCCACCTTGATTCTTTCCATATAGCGGACTGAAATATGACCGAAACTAAATTTTCATTAATTGACCTTGGAAAGTTATCTAAGCCCATTAGCAAGCTCATTGGTGCCGTTAGCCAAGGCATTGGTACTATATATGAACCGACAAAGATTCGCCGCAAAGCCAGAGCAAAAGCAGATGCCTCGCTTATAAAGGCCGAAGCAGATATTCAGAAAAAAGAATTGTTGCAGAGGGCAGTGAACCGATTTACCTTCCAAGAGATATCTAGGCAAGAAAATATTGAAAATATTATTCAAGCTGCCGCTGCAAGTCTGCCAGAAACGGTTTCTGAGGAACCAGTAGATAAGGATTGGATATCCAGATTTTTTGATGAATGTAAAGATGTTTCAGACGTGGAGCTTCACAAATTCTGGGGACGACTTTTAGCTGGAGAGGTTACAAAACCAAAATCATGCTCTAGAAAAACTTTAGCAACTTTAAAAGACTTAAGTCAAGAAGATGCAGAATTATTTACTGAGTTTTGCTCATATATTTGGATCAGAATCGGAGACTTTTTGGATTGGGAGGATTTAAAATATCACGAACCTTATTATTTTATGCCTATTGATCAGTTAGACATTGAGCGCTTCTTAGAAAGATGCATATTAACCTATGGGGAGTGCCTTCATCTTGAAAACTTGGGGTTAATTCATTGTAAGAAAGATATTTCATTTAAGCTTAGCATTCATGATATATTGATATATTCAGATTTATATCATTCAATGGTTTGGGATTGTAAGAAGTATAATTCATATATTGGTAGCGACGATTGGGGAGAGATAGCATGCTTTGTTTTGACAAAAGCCGGAACCGAATTATTCTCAGTCGCAAAAGTGGAGCCAAATTGGGATTATTATTTTGATAGTTGCAATTTTTTCAGTGTTTATCATGACGTATATTTGTCTTGTCCAATTGACAAAAATATAAAATTAAGCATATGAACCTCGACGACGCCATAGTCCTGGAAACCTTCCCCAACCGCATTGCCGCGGAAATGGCCGCGGGCCTGCTGGAGTCCGAGGGCGTCGAGGCCATGGTCGCGGCCGATGACGCCAGCGGGGCCTTTCCCCCGCTCCAGTTCATCCGGGGGGTGCGCCTCCTGGTCTACCGGGAGGACGAGGCCCGGGCCCGGGAAATCCTCCAGGCCATGGAGGCCCCGGCCGACCCGGAGCCGGAATAGGCGGCGGCAGATAAAAGTCCCCCTTTGCAAAAGGGGGATTTAGGGGGATTTGTATTTCTCGTTCCCAAGCTGAGCCTGCCAATTATCAACACCATTTAACGGCTGGGCTTTTGCATCTTGCCTTTACTGATTACTGACTACTGGCTACTGCCTTTCCGTCTTTGCGTGAGGTAATCATCAGATGAAAAAGATCGAACCCCTTTCTTTGGAGGGCATCCAGACTTATAGTTTGTCGGAGCGTCACTCCAAGGTGAGCCGGGCCGACTTCGGCCGGCCTTGGGAGCGTGGCGGCAGCCTGCGGGATTTCGTGGACCGGCTCCCCAATATCCTGGCGGGCGAGACCCTGCGGCAGGTGGCGGCGGCCTGGGTGACGGCCCGGCGAGACGGCCGCCAGGTCCTCCTGGGCATGGGGGCGCACCCCATCAAGGTGGGCCTGAATCCCATCATCATCGACCTGATGCGCCGGCATCTCCTCACCGGCCTGGCCCTGAACGGGGCCGGCATCGTCCACGACGCCGAGATCGCCATGGTGGGCCGCACCTCCGAGGACGTGGACCAGGTCCTGGGCTGCGGCCAGTTCGGCATGGCCAGGGAGACCGGGGAGTTCATCAACGCCGCCATCTCCTGGGGGGCCGACCAAAACCTGGGCCTGGGCGAGGCCGTGGGCCGGCGCCTGCTGGCCTCCGGCTTCCCCTTTAAGGAGCTGAGCCTGCTCTGCCGCGGCCGCCGAGTTGGAGCTGCCCCTGACGGTCCACGTGGCCATCGGCACGGACATCGTCCACCTGCACCCCTCGGTGAACCCGGAGGCCCTGGGGGCCACGACCCACCGGGATTTTCGGCTCTTTGCCGCCCTGGTGAGCCGCCTGGACGAGGGCGTCTATCTCAACCTGGGGTCCGCGGTAATCCTGCCGGAGGTCTTTCTGAAGGCCCTGACCCTGGCCCGCAACCTGGGCCATAAGGTGGCGCCCCTGACCACGGTGAACCTGGATTTTGTCCAGCATTACCGGCCCCTGACCAACGTGGTGCGGCGCCCCACCGCCGGGGCGGGCCGGGGCTACGCCCTGACCGGGCATCATGAGCTGCTCTTGCCCCTGCTGGCCGCCCTGGTTATCGAAGAGATGGAGGATAACGATGCCCACTGAAATCGTGATTACCGCAGGTGACCTGAAGCTGGAAGGCGTGCTGAACGATTCCCCCACCGCCCGGGCCCTGGCCGAGGCCTTGCCCATTACCGGCGACGCCCAACTCTGGGGTGACGAGATTTACTTCCAGGTGCCCAGGGTGGTGGCGGACCTGGACGACACCGCCACGCCGGTGGTGCAGGTGGGCGACCTGGGCTACTGGCCCACGGGCCGGGCCTTCTGTATGTTTTTCGGCCTCACCCCGGCCAGCGTCCCAGGCGAGATCCGCCCGGCCAGCCCCGTCAACCTGGTGGGCCGGCTCATACGGCGACCCCTGCTGCCTCAAACTGGTCCCCGAAGGCGCCAGGGTGCGAAGAAATAGAAAAAGAGATAGGCTTTACGGGCGGCGGGACAGAATATTTCCAGGGGGACTGGCTTGCCCGGCAAGAATTTGTTATTATTATAAATAGTCTGAATATATCGATGAGGGGCCGGGGTCAGACACCCTGCCCCTTTTTCCATATTTTCTGTATTTTCTGTATTTTCTGTAAAGGAGTGGAGTATGCCGATTTTCGAGTTTCATTGCAACGCTTGCGACCAGAATTTCGAGAAGCTGGTCTTTGGCAACGATCCGGACGTGGAGTGTCCGCATTGCGGGCAGAAAAGGGTGGAGAAGCTGATGAGCGCCTGCAACGCCAAGGTGGGCATGAAGATGACGGCGAGCTCGAGCCCCAAGAGCGGCGCGGCCTGCGGCAGCTGCTCTTCCGGGTCTTGCAGCAGCTGTCACTGAGGAGAGGGTTTGGCCCGCGAGATTAAAATCGGCACCCGGGGCAGCGCCCTGGCCCTGACCCAGTCCCGCTGGGTCCAGGCGCAGCTCCTGGAGCGCCATCCCGATTGCCGGGTTGAGCTGGAAATCATCAAGACCTCCGGCGACCTCATTCATGATGTGCCGCTGTCCCAGGTGGGCGGCAAGGGCCTGTTCATCAAAGAGATCGAAGAGGCCCTGCTGTCGGGCCGGGTTGATCTGGCGGTGCACAGCCTCAAGGATATGCCGGCCGAGATCCCCGCGGGGTTGATGTTGGGGGCGGTGCCGCCCCGGGAAGACCATCGCGACGCCTTCATCTCCGCCCGCTCCGCCAGCCTGGCGGAGGTCCCGGCGGGCGGGCGCATCGGCACCGGCAGTCTGCGGCGCCGGGTGCAGCTCCTCCACCACCGGCCCGACCTGGAGATCGTCGCCCTGCGGGGCAATGTAGACACCCGCTTGAAAAAGTTGGAGACCCTGGGGTTGGATGGACTGATCCTGGCGGCCGCCGGGCTGAACCGCCTGGGGCTGAGTCACGTTTACCGGGGCCTGCTGTCGGAAAGCGAGATGCTGCCGGCCGTGGCCCAGGGGGCCCTGGGCCTGGAAGTGCGCACTGCAGATAATCGGCTCCGGCAACTCATCGCCTTTTTGGATCATCCGCCGACCCGCATCGCCGTGAGCGCCGAACGGGCCTTCCTGGCTCGCCTGGAGGGGGGCTGCGTGGTGCCGGTGGCTGCCCTGGGGAAGGTGGAGGGCGAGGCCTTAACCCTGGAGGCCCTGATCAGCGACCTGGACGGCAGATATTACTTACGGGAACGTCTTTCCGGCCACGTCGACGAGGCCCAATCCATGGGCACGGCCCTGGCCAACCGCCTGCTTGACCTGGGCGGCCGGGAAATTCTCGCCGAACTTTACTCCCACCCTCTTTAACTTCCTTGACTTTTGGCGTTTTAGGTATTATAAAATAAATGCTGCGGGTAATCTTGGGGGAGAACTGGCATGTGGGGGAATTGGGGGAAAAGCTGGCTGACAGCGCTGATGGTAACGGTCAGCTTGAGTTTTCTGCCGTTGACGGCGACAGCCGCCGATACCTGGGATAAGGGCGCCATGCCCTCGGTCCAGGCGAGTCCCCAGTCTTCCCTGGAAGCCCAGATGCTGGGCGAAAAGCCTTTTCAGACCCGCACCGCGCCGGCTAACCCCTGGGCCGCTCTCCTGTCGGGCACTGGTTTACAGTTGGACCAGGCTGGCGCGACCGCCCTCAAACTTCCCCTTAACCTGGAAATGCACATCTCGGTGCATTATAATCGGGAACCCGCCCAGTTAGAGCCCCAGAAGCGCAGCGACTCTATGTTAATGAGCTCCTCTCTCGATTACCATCTCCTGCCCAACCTTAAAGTGGGGCTGAATGCCTACTTGTACCGGCCTGACTCCGACAACCTCTCGTTGGCGCGGCCCTTCGGCAACCAGGTCATGGGCCTGGGCCCCGGCATCAAATACGACCTGGGGCGCTGGAGCTTCCTCCTGAAGACCCAGTTGGAAACCGGCAACCGAGATCATGGCGCCGACGGGATGCAGAGCTCGGTCCGGGTCTGGTACGCCTTCTGAGAATTCTCACTTAAAAAAATTCCCGAAACAGTGCGCTTTTCCGCCCCCTTGATCCCGGCTCGTTTTCTGGAGCGCTATAAGCGTTTTCTGGCTCGCGTGGAACTGACTGATGGCCGTCAGGTTTGGGTCCACGTGCCCAACTCCGGCGCCCTGACCGGCTGCGCTCCGGTCGGGGGCGACATTCTGCTTACCGAAGACCGGCGGCCGGGGCGCAAAACCGACTATACCTGGCGCTTTGCCCGGGTGGACGGCGGCTGGACCTGCATCGATACCCTGGTGCCCAACCGGGTGGTGGCCGAAGCCCTGGCCGGCGGCGGCCTTCCCGGTCTGCCCCGCCCCCGGGGGGTTCGGGCCGAGGTGACCGTGCCCCAGGGCAGCCGTCTGGATTTTGTCCAGGATTCCGAGGCGGGGCTGCTGTTTCTGGAAGTGAAGAGCATCACCTGGGTGGAGGACGGGGTCGCCCTCTTTCCCGATGGGGTCACCGCCCGGGGCCGGCGCCACCTGGAGCATCTGGCCGCCCTGGTGCGCCAGGGCCATCAGGCCTGGAACGTCTTTGTGGTCCAGCGCCAGGACGCCGTTCTGATGCGTCCCGCGGTCCGGGTGGACCCGGCTTACGCCCGGCAACTGGCCGCGGCCGCGGCCCAGGGCGTCGGCATCCTGGTGCTCCAGGAAAAAATCGAGCCGCCGGAAATTACCCTTGCCACCACCCTGCCTTTTGCATTAACATAATTATTCACAAACCAAGCTCTAGCCCAATCCTAATAATTTCGAAGGAATTCCCCGGAAATCGCCACTATGAACGCTGCCATGCTCGGAAACAACATCCGTATCTTCACCGGCAACGCCAATCCCGAATTGGCCGCCAAGATTTGCCAGCAGCTCTCCCTTTCCCTGGGGGAGGCCCTGGTTACCAGGTTTAGTGACGGAGAAATCCGGGTGGAGATCAGTGATAACGTCCGGGGCCGGGACATCTTCATCATCCAGTCCATCTGCCCGCCCACCAACCGCAACCTGATGGAGCTGCTCATCATGATCGACGCGGTGAAACGGGCCTCGGCCCGGCGCATCACTGCGGTCATCCCTTATTTCGGCTATGCCCGCCAGGACCGCAAGGTCCATCCCCGGGTGCCCATCACCGCCAAGCTGGTGGCCGATCTGCTGACCACCGCCGGGGCGCAGCGGGTTTTGACCATGGACCTGCACGTCGGGCAGATTCAGGGCTTTTTCAACATCCCGGTGGACAACCTCTACGCCTCGCCCATCATGATTCCGTACATCCGGGAGAACTTCCAGAACGACCTGGCCATCGTTTCGCCGGACGCCGGCGGGGTGCCCCGGGCCCGGGCCTATGCCAAGCGCCTGACCGCCACCCTGGGCCTGATCGACAAACGGCGGGACGCCCCGGGCAAGGCCAAGGCCATGAACCTCATCGGCGAGGTCCTGGGCAAGGAAGTGGTCATCATGGACGATATCATCGACACCGGCGGCACTTTGAGCGAGGCCTCCGGGGTCATTCTCCAGAATGGCGCCCGTAGCGTCACGGCCTTCTGCACCCACGCGGTGCTCTCCGGGCCGGCGGTGCAGCGGGTGACCGACTCTCCCTTGAAGCACCTGGTGGTCACCGATACCATCCCCTTGGTTGAGGCGGCTCAAAAATGCCCGAAAATCGTCCAGCGCACGGTGGCCCCCATCTTCGCCCAGGCCATCCTGAGGATTCACTCGGAGGATTCCATCAGCTCGCTGTTTGAGATTCAGTTTTAAAGGGAAAATGTTGAACCGCCGCCCTCGGCTGTTCTCTAAGCCGAGATTTGCATAGGGGCGAACCTCGGGTTCGCCCTTATTCTTTGGTGGGCCTGGTGGGGCGGCCGTCCCTGGCCGCCTTTGAGGATGGCGGGCGGGACGCCCACCCCACCAGCACGGAGGCCCGCCCCACCAAAAGCAGGTGTAGGGTGCGTTTCACGCACCAAAATAAGGTAGGGGCGGCTCGCGAGCCGCCCCTACAAGTCCATCTTGTTTTTTGGTTTAATCCTACATCACCAATATCGGCTCCAGGCTGTCCTTCCAGCCGTCCCAGAGGTAGGCGTCCAGGCGGCCCTGGGCGATGACCCGGAAGGCGTAGCGGGCCTGGGCGGCGTAGAAGTCGCACATGGGCGCCGGGGCATTAAGCGTCCCGTTGATGGCGTAGACCTCGGCCGGGCAGGGGGCGCCGCAGACATGGCGCACCGCGCAGCGCTTGCACGGGTCCAGTTGCTCCACCACCCGGGTGGTCACCTGTTTGAAGGCCGGGGTAGCCAGCAGGTCCTTTACGGACATATCGAAGAGGTTGCCGCCATGGAACTCGGGGAGGCCCAGGAACTCGCTGCACGGGGCCACTTCGCCGCCGGCCCCCACCGCGAAGAAGCAGCGGCCGCCGCCGCAGGGCGAGATGTCGCACATCAGCCGCCTCGCCCCCGGCGCCACCAGCCCCAAAAGCAGGTTGGCGAAATTGCCCACCACCAGCTTGCGCCCGGTTTTTTCGTAAAGTTCAAAGGCCCGATCCATGGCCGCAAAGAAATAGTGCGCCAATTCTGCCTGGTCCGCCATCAGGTTGCGGCCGCCGAGCTGGGTGCCGCGCACCGGGTTGAGCAAGGCGTTGCTTACCCCTCGTTCATGGAAAAAGTCCACCAGTTCCGGCAGCGACCGGACGTTTTCCTTGGTTACCGTGGTGATGACATTCAGCCCGGGGTAGTCGTGCAGTTCCTCCAGGATCTTGACGGTCTGGAGGAAGACGCCGCTGCCGCCCCAGGTGCGCCGCGTGCGGTTGGCGATCTCTTCGGTGGGGCCATCCAGCGAGATGCCGATGCCGGCCCCGTGCTTCCTGAGGAAATCCTTGGCATTTTGGTTCAGCAACACCGCATTGGTCTGGACCCCGAAGCGGAAATAGTCGCCGTACTGCTCGATGCCCTGAAAGACCGTGTCCTTGGCCAACAGCGGTTCGGCGCCGTGGAATACCAGTTGGGGCCGAGCCCCTTCCGGCAGGGTACTGACAAAAAAATCCTGCAGACGGGAGAGCGCTTCCAGCACTTTGCCCGGCTCCATGTCGGAGCCGCCCTTACGGGCCTCCCGGGGTAGATAACAGTAGCCGCAATCCAGATTACAGCGCTCGGTGGGGTTGAAGTAAACCGCGGAGGGCAGAAGTCCGAAGCGCACGTTGTTCAGGTCGGCGGCCAAAGCGGCCTCTTTGGCCTGGAAGGTCTGGGGCAACTCGCTGCCCAGCACATAGGCCAGGGCCTCCTCCCGGGGGGAGAGGACCCAAAAGGCGGTGTCGGCGTTGATCAGGGCCACGTAGTCCGGGTGGCCCACCTCGAGGACGTCGAAGTGGGGCCCGGCCCCGGCGTTGACTGCCACCGAGGACGGGCCCAACAGGTTGGGTGTTGTGGATGCCATTAGCCTACTTGGCCTTTTTGGCGTCCGCCATCAGGTAGTGGGACAGGCCCACCTGGTCGCCGTTGGGGGCGCAGGTGTAGCGGATGCTGATGGGTTTCTTACTACTCGATTCTTTTGACATATAAGGGTCCTCCTTCCTCCGGTGGATTACGGGGCCTGCCAAAAAGGGCGGCCGCCGGGGTGTAAGCTGCTTTGGTAGCACAGGCGTCCCGCCTGTGTAGAACCGCCGCCCTCGGCGGTTCTCGCTTTTAAAGTCCCCCTTTGAAAAAGGGGGATTTAGGGGGATTTTGCTTTTAGGTTTCAGCAGGTGGGCACTGCCCACCAACTCCTTCTGCCAATTTTTGTAGGGGCGGACCTATGTGTCCGCCCTCATTAAGGCGCACACGCAAATGCACCCCAATAAAGTCCTTCCAAACAAAAAAAGAGTCCCATCGCGTCGGATGGAACTCCCTTTACCATCAGGAGTAGCCCAATCTTCACCGCCAGGCAGGTCTTCTGGCTTTCGGATCAGCCGAAAGAGAGTCAGCCTTCCCACCGGGGTCTTTGATAAGCCCCGGCAGTGGCCGGCTTGCGCCTTAAACTCTCCTCCGTCCCCGATTACAGCGGCGGGACCGCCCCGGATTCGCACCGGGTTCCGGATTGCCTGGAGGTTTTTGCTAATAACTTAAAGGCCTGAACCAGTCTTGTCAAGGGAAAACGTCCCAGCCCGGAGCCATGCGGCAATCCCTGACTTTCGTGGTTGTTCCGAAGTTTAAAAAGTACTTTGGTAATTATATCTCTTTTGCTCTTGCCGTATCTTTTTCTGCTGCATTTCGTATTTCCTTGCTGCTTCCAAATCCTTTGGGCTCGCTTGGGGCACGGATGAATGGCTGGGGTGTGCGGAGTGAGCCCGCGCTGGTGACGCTGGACTCCCGGCGCCTGCGCCGCCTGGAGATGGGGGTTGACCATCTCTCGGTTGCGCCAAAGCCGCTGAAGGCCCCAGCAGGTTTAGCCAGGAAAACTCTGAAGGCTGCGCACTATGGGCCGCCAGCAGCGACTTGATCAGCTTCCTATTGGAGTCATCCATTGGCGTTTTATCCAGGATTTCGCAGGAGAGAGAATATAAATTCGGAGGTATCAAGTCAGTGGTCGGCGGCTTATCGATCTTACTGTAAGCCCCGAAAGCTATCGCAAAGATGATCAGGGTATTCAGGAGGCAATACAGGCAGCGCCTTCCTAAAGAGATGACCTCCCTGGAGGCGGCAATAATGACCAAAGATAGAATAAAACTTACGACCAGCGCCACCCAGGTGAATTTTAACATGGTAAAACTCGAGACCACTGGCAGCGCTAAGCTGGTGGTCAGGGCGCCTGCTACGCCCGGAGTCAGGGAAGAGTCGAGGCTGATAAAATCTTTGAAATCTGGTGCCATGGCCCTACTCCTTCTCTTCGACTTGCATCAGCAAGTAACCTCGGTTAAAGAAGCTTTCTGCTCCAGGGAGAACCACACCACCTCATTGCCAGATTCACGAGAATGCCCGGATCAAAAAGATATTGCCCTTTTGCTGCATGTTATTAATTTAAGCAGCATCTTTATAAAATAAAAGGAGTGATCTAAGAAAATTTTTAGAAAACTCTTTATGCAATAATTAAGATTATCGGGAAGGATCGACAATGCCTGGCCGGGCCTCCATCGCTGGAAATCGCCTTGACAATATGGCCACCGCGGGTTAAATTTTCTCTTTTGAACCAGGTTTCACAAGGGACAGTTATGATCAAGGCGATTCGAGGCATGCGGGACCTGTTGCCGCCGGACACCAGCCGGTGGCAGTGGGTGGAAGCGGTGGCCCGGGAGGTCTTCGGCCTCTACGGTTACCGGGAGATTCGGCTGCCGCTCTTAGAGCGCACCGAACTCTTCGCCCGCTCCATCGGCGCCGATACCGATATCGTCGGGAAGGAGATGTACACCTTCCCCGACCGCAAGGGTGACTCCCTGACGCTCCGGCCCGAGGCCACCGCCTCGGTGCTCCGGGCCGTGCTGGAAAACGGCCTGGACAAGGGCGCCGGGGTCAAGAAGTTTTATACGCTGGGGCCGATGTTCCGCTATGAACGGCCTCAAAAAGGGCGCTACCGCCAGTTTTACCAGATCAACTGCGAGGCTTACGGGGTGGACGCCCCGGAGCTGGACGCCGAAGTCATTCTGCTGCTGCTGGATATCTTGACCCGTCTGCAGCTCGGCGAGATGCGGCTGCTGATCAATTCCTTGGGCTGCCCGGACTGCCAGGCAAAATTTCGGGCGGCCCTGGGCCTCTTTCTCATCAGCCGGGAAGGGCTCTGCGAGGACTGCCAGCGCCGCCGGGGGACCAACCCCCTGCGGGTCCTGGACTGCAAGTCCGTGCATTGCAAGGAGATTTTAAAGGACGCCCCAGTGATCCGGGACTATCTCTGCCCGGACTGCGCCGCCCATTTCGCCCGGGTGCTGGAGCTGCTCCAGCGCTTCGGCGTGCCCTATGAGGAGCAGCCGAAACTGGTCCGGGGCCTGGACTATTATACCCGCACCGCCTTCGAGGTGGTGGCCGCGGGCCTGGGGGCCCAGGACGCGGTGGCCGGCGGCGGCCGCTATAACGGCCTGTCTCAGGAACTGGGCGGCCCGCCCCTGCCCGCCATCGGCTTTGCCGTCGGCCAGGACCGGCTGCTGGAGGTGTTGCCTAAGGAGTTGGGCCAGGGCAACGAGTTTAAGGTCTTCCTGGCGGCCCTGGGCGAGCCCGCCCGTGATCAGGCCTTCCACCTGATGCAGGAGCTGCGCCGGCGCAATGTGGCCGCAGAAATGGATCTGGAAGGGCGGTCGCTCAAGGCCCAGATGACCCAGGCGGACCGTTACGGCGCGGCCTTCACCGTCATCCTGGGGGACCGGGAACTGGAGACCGGCGAGGCGCAGATCCGCACCATGGCCACCGGAAACCAAGAGCGGGCGGCCCTGAAGGATTTGGTCGGCCTGCTGGCGGCCCGGGCCAAAAGTGATTAAATAAATAAAGTACTTAACCACAGAGACACCAAGGGTCTTTGTGGTGAAAGATTTTCATCCTTTGCGCCCATGGCGTGAGAATGAATTATCAGGCTTCATCCAAAGGAACCCTCAATGTTTGATAGTCTGGAAGGCCTGAAACGGAGCCACTCCTGCGGGGAGTTGCGTCTGGCGGACGCCGGCCGGGAAGTGGTGCTCATGGGTTGGGTGCAGCGCCGCCGGGACCACGGCGGCCTCATCTTCGTGGACCTCAGGGACCGGGACGGCCTCACCCAGGTGGTCTTTGACCCCAAGATCAACCCCGATACCCACATCAAGGCCGGGGTGCTGCGGGATGAATTCGTCCTGGCCGTCCGGGGGGTGGTGAATCCCCGGCCGCCGGAGATGATCAACCCGAACCTGCCCACCGGCGAGATCGAGATCGTGGTGGCGGAACTGCGCCTGCTGAACAGCGCCAAGACCCCGCCCTTCGAGCTCGAAGACTACAAGGTGGACGTCTCCGAGGCCCTGCGGCTGAAGTACCGCTACCTGGACCTGAGACGCCCCAGCGTCATGAAGAATATCCTCTTCCGGCACCGGGCCGCCCAGGTGACCCGGCAGTTCCTGAACGGCCAGGGCTTTATCGAGGTCGAGACGCCCATCCTCACCAAGAGCACGCCGGAGGGGGCCCGGGACTACCTGGTGCCCAGCCGGGTGCAGCCGGGACAGTTCTTCGCCCTGCCGCAGTCGCCCCAGCTCTTCAAGCAGCTCCTGATGATGGCCGGCCTGGATCGCTATTATCAGCTCTGCCGCTGCTTCCGGGATGAGGACCTCAGGGCCGACCGGCAGCCGGAGTTCACCCAGATCGATATGGAGATGGCCTTCATCTCCGAAGAGGACATCATGCGGGTGGTGGAAGGCCTGATCGCCGCCCTGTTCAAAGAGCTGCTGGAGATCGAGGTGCCCCGGCCCTTCCCCCGGCTGACCTATCGGGATTGTATGGACCGTTTCGGCCTGGACCGGCCGGATCTGCGCTTCGGGCTGGGTCTCCAGCGACCTCACCGACCTGATGAAGGACACGGAATTTCGCCAGTTCCGGGAAGTGGTGGACCAGGGCGGGGTGGTCAAGGCCCTGAAAGGCCCGGGCCTGGCCAGGATGACCCGGAAGGAACTGGACGAACTCATCGACCTGGCAGGGGTTTACGGGGCCCGGGGCCTGGCCTGGGTCAAGGTGCAGAAAGCCGGCTGGCAATCGCCCCTGGCCAAGTATTTTCCGGAGGCGGTCAAGGCCGCCGTCAACGAGCGCCTGGCCGCCCAGGAAGGGGACCTGATCCTGTTCGTGGCCGACACCCCGCAGGTTGCCTGCACCGCCATGGGGCAGGTGCGCCTGCACCTGGGGCAGAAGGAAGGGCTGATTCCGGAAGGCGTCTATAACCTGGTGTGGGTCACCGACTTTCCCTTGATGGAGTACGACTCCGACGAGGAACGCTGGACGGCCATGCACCACCCCTTTACCGCGCCCAACGAGGCGGATATCCCCCTCCTGGAAACCGATCCGGGGCTGGTGCGGGCCCGGGCCTATGACCTGGTGCTGAACGGCACCGAGATCGGCGGCGGCAGCATCCGCATCAACCGCCGGGATATCCAGCAGCAGGTCTTTCAGGCCCTGGCCATCGGCCCGGAGGAAGCAGAGGAAAAATTCGGCTTTCTCCTGGAGGCCCTGGAATATGGGGCGCCGCCCCACGGCGGGGTGGCCTTCGGCTTCGACCGGCTGGTGGCCATCTTCTGCGGGGCCAAATCCATCCGGGAGGTGATCGCCTTCCCCAAGACCCAGAAGGCCGCCTGCCTGGTGACCAAGGCCCCGTCGGCGGTGGATCTGGAGCAACTGCTGGAATTGGGGTTGCGGCTGGAAGTGTAGGAGCGAACCTTGTGTTCGCCCCTGCGGCAAACGCAATAACAGAAAATAGAAAACAGGAAGTTAAAAAAATGGCACGCTGGAATAAGGAACGCCGGTTATTGGATCACGAGCACTCTTCCCATTGGAAGTATCGCTTGCAGGAAGTGGATGAACCCAATCTGATGCGGGATATCTTTCCCTACACCGAGGTGGCCCGCATCGATTTCGACTACAAATTCGTCTTGCCCGCGCCGCCGGAGCAGATGCTGCTCACCGACACCACCTTCCGGGATGGCCAGCAGGCCCGGCCGCCTTATACGGTGCAACAGATCGTCGATATCTTCGACATGCTGCATCGCCTCTCCGGGCCCAACGGGATCATCCGCCAGAGCGAGTTTTTCCTCTATAGCGACAAAGACAAGGAAGCGGTGAACCGCTGCCGCGAGCGGGACTACACCTTTCCTGAGATCACCGGCTGGATCCGGGCCCATGCCAAAGACCTGGGTCTGGTGAAGGAGATAGGACTGAAGGAGACCGGCATCCTGACCTCGGTGTCGGATTACCACATCTTCCTGAAGCTCAACTGGAACCGGCGCAAGGCCATGGACGAATACCTGGGCATCGTCAAGGCGGCCCTGGAGATGGGCATCAAGCCGCGCTGCCATCTGGAGGACGTCACCCGGGCGGATATCTACGGCTTCTGCGTGCCCTTTGCCATCGAATTGATGAAGCTGCGCGACGAGAGCGGCATCGACATCAAGATGCGGTTATGCGACACCATGGGCTACGGAGTGCCCTATCCCGGCGCCTCCCTGCCCCGAAGCGTCCCCAAGCTGGTGCGGGCCATGATTGATGACGCCGGGGTCCCCGGCCACCTGCTGGAATGGCACGGTCACAACGATTTCCACAAGGTCATGGTGAACAGCGCCACCGCCTGGCTCTACGGCTGCGGGGCGGTGAACGGCGCCCTGCTGGGGTTCGGCGAGCGCACCGGCAATGCCCCCATCGAGGGCATGCTCATGGAGTACATCTCTTTCAAGGGCAGCACCGACGGCATCGACACCCGGGTGATCACCGAGATCGCCGAGTACTTTGAACGGGAGCTGCACTATCACATCCCGCCCAGCTATCCCTTTGTGGGCCAGAACTTCAACAACACCAGCGCCGGCATCCACGCCGACGGGCTGCTGAAGAACGAAGAAATCTATAACGCCTTTGACACCAAGACGATCCTCAACCGGCCCATTTCCATCACCATTACCGACAAATCGGGCAAGGCCGGCATCGTCCATTGGATCAACTCGCGGCTCAATCTGACCGGCGAGCGGGCCGTGGACAAGAACCACCCCGGGGTCGGCAAGATCTACAAGCGGATCATCGAACAGTACGAGGCCGGGCGCTGCACCTCCATTTCCGACGAAGAGATGGAGAAGTTTACCCGCAAGTACCTGTCGGAATTTTTCGTCTCGGAATTCGATCAGCTCAAGCTCAAGGCCGGCAAGCTGGCGGCGGGCCTGGCCGAAGAACTGGCCCAGCGGCTGGAAATTCGACCATGACGCCCGAGACCATGGAGCCGGCGCTGCAGCAGGCCCTGGACCAGAACCCCTTCATCCAGTTCATGTACGTCACCAATTTGGAGGGGCGCAAGATCACCCGGAACATCACCCACATCGTCGACCGGGCCAAGTACGCCGAGATGAAGCTGGACGAGGACCAATCCAACCGCTCCTGGTTCATCGAGCCCATGAAAAGCGGCAAGGTCTTTGTCTCCGATTTTTATACCTCCCGGTTCACCGGCGCCCTGTGCATCACGGTGAGTGTGCCGGTGCGCAATGAAGCCGACGATATCCAGGGCGTCCTGGGCCTGGATATCCGCTTCGAGGCCCTGGCCAAAATGGAACAGGAGGGGGAGATTTAGTGTTTAGTGGCCAGTAGTCAGTGGTCAGACAAGACAACGATAAAGCGTCGGGGCGGCCTGCTGGGTCGCCCCTTTTCTTTTTGCCCTGTAGCTGCAGGCTTTAGCCTGCGCCTTGTTCACCTGACGCAATCCAATGTTTTGTACGGGCGGTTCTCGAACCGCCCTCTCATTTTCGGGAGGTCATGTAGGACAGCCGCCCTCGGCTGTCCCTCGACCACCATCAACTTACCACCATTTATGGGTAATGTTTTTCGGCTCTCACTGAACACTGAACACTAACCACTGACCACTGTTCCAAGGTCAATCATCCCTTTCACTCTGGAAATTTCTCCCCCTGCGGATATGTTATCCTCACCCGGAAACAGGACCGCTCCACCGACAGACGACCAGGCAGCTAAGCGGCACCACAGCGGTACAACCGCGGCACCTTGGCGGTGTAGTAGCGCTCAGGCAGCGCTCCATTAACGAGATAAAGATTGAAACATCAACAACTTATGCGCACCAAAATGCGGTATTTTTTCAGGTTCCGGCACAATATTGCTCAAATAGAGGTCTCAAGGGTGCCTAAAGAGGTGCAAAATCTGGCTACTTAACAATTTATCTCACTGATATTATTGATATAATGGCCGTGTACCATTTATCCTTTCATAACTTGCTGAAATTAATAAATAATCATACACAGGGCAATGAAATTTGCTATGCACCCTACGAGAAATATGCAAAGGTTTGGTTCGGCGGGCCTTAGTGGCACAGGCCTCCGGCCTGTGAGTTTTGGTGGGGCGGGCGTCCCCGCCCGCCATGTAGGGTGCGCACTGCGCACCAGAAACCCTGTCAAAAACTTTTTGACAGGAGAATCACAAAATCCAGGCTTTGCGGGCTTGCTCAGCCTCGCTATACTGCCTTAATCACCCGTTCTCGGCCTTGAGGCAGATAAACCTTGGAACTTCGAGAAATTTTTCACTATAATGTTGACAATCATTTTTTGATCTGAAAACCGAAAACGGTATTAATCCCAAAGTGAGGTGGCCTTATGTGCGATCCCAAAAAGTTAGAAGAGATTAAGGCCAGCAAGGCCAAATATGACGACAAGGTGGCCAAGGTGCTCCAGAAGATGCCGGAGCGCCGCCCCGAGTTCGTCAACACCTCCGGCATCCCCATCCAGCGGGTCTATACGCCCCTGGATATGGCGGATTTCGACTATATGGCGAAATTGGGCTTACCAGGGCAATATCCTTACACCCGGGCGGTGCAGCCCACCGCCTACCGGGGGCGCTACTGGACCATGCGCCAGTACGCCGGCTTCGGCTCCGCCGAAGAGACCAACGAGCGCTACCACTTCCTGCTGAAGTCGGGTCAGACCGGCCTGTCGGTGGCCTTCGACCTGCCCACCCAGATCGGCTATGACTCGGACCACCCCCTGGCCCAGGGCGAGGTGGGCAAGGTGGGGGTCTCCATCGACTCCCTGGCCGACATGGAGCGTCTCTTCCAGGGCATTCCCCTGGACAAGGTGTCCACCTCCATGACCATCAATTCCCCGTGCGCCGTGCTTCTGGCCATGTACCTGGCGATGGCGGAAAAGCAGGGGGTGCCCTTCGATAAGCTGCGGGGCACGGTGCAGAATGACATCCTGAAGGAGTATTCCTCCCGGGGCACCTACATCTTCCCGCCCCGGCCCTCCATGCGGCTGATCACCGACATCTTCGAGTTCTGCACCAAGGAAGTGCCCCAGTGGAACACCATCAGTATCAGCGGCTACCACATCCGGGAGGCCGGCTCCACCGCGGTGCAGGAGATCGCCTTCACCCTGGCCAACGGCATCGCCTACGTCGAGGCCGCCATCAAGGCGGGCATGAAGGTGGATGAGTTCGGGCCGCGGCTCTCCTTCTTCTTCAACGCCCATTCGGATTTCCTGGAAGAGGTGGCCAAGTACCGGGCGGCCCGCCGCCTCTGGGCCAAGATCATGAAGGAGCGCTTCGGGGCCACGGACCCCCGCTCCGTGATGCTGCGCTTCCACACCCAGACCGCCGGTTGCACCCTGACGGCCCAGCAACCCCTGAACAACATCATGCGGGTGGCCTTCCAGGCCATGAGCGCCGTCCTGGGCGGCACCCAGTCCCTGCATACCAACTCCTTCGACGAGGCCCTGGCCCTGCCGTCGCAGACCGCGGTGCAGGTGGCCCTGCGCAGCCAGCAGGTCATTGCCTATGAGACCGCGGTGAGCGACACCGTTGACCCCCTGGCGGGCTCCTATTACCTCGAGAATCTGACGGACGCCGTCGAAGCCAAGGCCCAGGAATACATCGACCAGATCGACCGCCTGGGCGGGGCCGTGGCCGCCATCGAGAAGGGCTTTGTCCAGAAGGAGATCGGCGCCGCGGCGTACCGCTACCAGCGGGAGATTGAGAAGGGCGAGCGGGTTATCGTCGGCCTGAATAAGTTCCAGACCGCCGAAGATAGGCTCAAGGACCTTCTCAAGGTGGACCCCGAAGTGGGCGCCAGGCAGGTGGCCCGCCTCCAGGAACTGCGGAGCACCCGGGACAACGCCGCGGTGAACCAGGCCCTGGCCGAACTCAAGACCGCGGCCCAGGGCACCGATAACCTCATGCCACTCATCCTCACGGCGGTGAAAAACCTGGCCACCCTGGGGGAAATCTGCGATACCCTGCGCGGCGTCTTCGGCGAATACGAAGCCCCGGCGCTGGTGTAAGGCGGTGGCGCAGGCGTCTCGCCTGCGTGCAACCCGTCGGGGCGAATCTCGTCTTCGCCCTGCCCTGCTAATCAAGAATTCCCATCCACGCCACGGATAAGGAGATATGAGATGCCGGAAGAGAGAAAAATCAGGGTATTGGCCGCCAAGCCGGGACTGGACGGCCATGACCGGGGAATCAAAGTCATCTGCGCCGCGCTGCGGGACGCCGGCATGGAGGTGATCTACACCGGCTTGCGGCAGACCCCGGAGCAGATCGTCAATGCTGCGCTCCAGGAAGACGCCGACGTCATCGCCATGAGCGTCCTGTCCGGAGCCCACAATTACCTGTTCCCCCGGGTGATGGAGCTGGTCAAGGAAAAAGGGATTCAGGACGTCCTGGTCATGGGGGGCGGCATCATCCCCGACGAAGACGTTCCTCCCCTGAAGCAAGTGGGCATCGCTGCCATCTTCACCCCGGGCACCGACACTGCCGATATCATTAACTTCATCCGGGAAAACGTCCGGAAGAATTGATCTGACTCAGTAACCGCCGAGGACGCCGGCCGCCAACGCGGCGCCCTCGGCTTGCCTCCTGTGGTCCGAATTGACGGGCCCCCGCCTTTAGCCTTATTGCCTGCCTCCTTTCCTTAGCTGACCAAGATCAGGTTGCCGAAAACCGTGGTTCGGGGCTTTGGGGCGCATCTACTGCGGCCCGGCGCCGTCCCCGGGGGTATCTCAGCTAATCCTTGGTCACTAGATATCAGGAACACTAGGTAACCTTGCCATAGGTAAATGGGTAATTATACGCATTGCTCGATCCGGCTATTCTGCCTATTTTTTTAGAACAGGGGGAATATCCAGGCAATCTGCTCTGAGGTGTATGATGAAAAAACCGGCCACTCTCCTGAAGATCTTCCTAACCGGCTTGCTCTCACTCTGGCTGGTTAATGCTAACGTGGGGACCCTGAGGTGCGCCTCGCCACCCGGAGACCCCGCTGATTTGCAGCCACAGGCCAATAGGAGTAGCACGGCCCTGGAAAAATCCAGTGATCAGAGCTGGATGGATGACCAGGAACAGGAAAATAAGAATGAAAGGTTTAAAGAGCTGGAATGGCTGATCAAGCAAAGGCTTATGAAACAATATGAGCGGATGGAGACCGCGGATTATCTGGAAGATAATTCCGATTGAATTTCCTCTGCGGTTAGCGTCACCGCCTACGCACTATTCCTGAATCCAGATCCAGGCCTCGGCCAGGTGCTCCCGCAAAAAGGTGCGCACCTCTCCGGGCAGGAACTGGGCAAACAGCCGCATCACGGCATCGGCCCACAAGGGCGCCCCCACCAGCGCCACCTTCTCGAAATCGCCCCGGTGTTTCAGGTCCAACTTGAGGTCGGCCCACAAGGCTCCTGGCGTCCAGCCCTGAAAATCCGGGTCCAGATGGAACAGCACCCGGACCCGGCCGTGTTCCCGGACGACCGCCTCCAGGCGGGGAAGGAAGACCTCCCGGTAATCCCGGTCGGTCAGCCGGTCCGCGGCCCGCAACCACAGAATCTTGCCCGTGCTTTCCGGCATGACTTCCAACATGAGGCACCTCGAGCTTATCTGGAGAACAGCCGCCCTCGGCTGTTTTTTGCAGGCGAGGGCGCCTGCTCTCCATAGTCTTCCTTGGGGGCTGAAGTTAATGAATTATTCAGGACAGAGTTCAGCAGCCTCCACCTATATTGGAAGTTAGGCAGACTGAGGAGTAAAGTCAAAGGGCGACCCAGCGGGTCGCCCTTGCTTATCCCGGAGGGGGGGATGGGATGAAATCCCTGCCTCCTTCCCCCCAGCGCTCTCTTTCACCCCGTCATCCTCTTGCGCAGGCGGATGGAGACCGGGGTCACCTCCACCAGTTCGTCGTCGTTGATGAACTCCATGGCCTGTTCCAGGCCGAACTGCCGCGGCGGTACCAGGCGCAGGGCCTCATCAGTGTTGGCGGCCCGGATATTGGTTTGCTTCTTCTCCTTGGTGATGTTCACCATCATGTCATCGGGCCGGGTATTTTCGCCGACGACCAGGCCCCGATAGACCGGGTCGTTCGGTTTGACGAAGATGGTGCCCCGGGGTTGCAGATGGAAGATGGCATAAGCCACTGCCTTGCCGGGCCGGTCAGACACCAGGACGCCGTTAGGCCGGCCGGTGATCTCCCCGGCATAGGGGGTGTAGCCGATCAGGATGGTGTTGAGTAGCCCGGTGCCCCGGGTGTCATTCAAAAAAGTGCCCCGCAGGCCGATGAGGCCCCGGGAGGGAATCTCGAACTCCAGACGCACCCGGCCGTAACCGTGGTTGATCATCTTCACCATGCGGCCCCGGCGGGCGCTCAGCCTTTCGGTGACGATGCCGACAAACTCATCGGGGACGTCCACCACCGCCAGTTCCAGGGGTTCGGACAGGACCCCGTCCACCTCCCTGGTGATGACCCGGGGCTTGCTCAGTGAGAGCTCAAAGCCTTCCCGGCGCATCATTTCGATGAGCACCGCCAACTGCAGTTCGCCCCGGGCGCTCACCTTGAAGGCGTCCCGAGTGGCGCCCGGCTCTACCTTGATGCTGACGTTGTAGAGGACTTCTTTGTCCAGGCGCTCCTTGATCTGCCGGGAGGTGACGAGCTTGCCCTCCCTGCCGGCCAGGGGTGAGGCGTTGACCGAAAAGACCATGGAGATGGTGGGCTCTTCCACCGTGATGCCGGGCAGGGGCCGCGGGTCCAGGGGATCCCCCAGGGTGTCGCCGATGAAGGCCGCCGGCACCCCAGCCACCGCGACGATCTCCCCGGCCTTAACCACTTCGGGCTCGACCCGGTCCAGGCCCTCAAAGCTATAGAGCACCGTGATATTGGCCTTGCCGGCCATCTGGCCCTGCTTCAGGAGGGCCACCTCCTGGCCGCGCTTCATCTCGCCGCCGACGATCTTGCCCACCGCGATCAGACCCACGTAGTCGCTGTAATCGAGGCTGGTCACCAGAAACTGCAAGGGCGCGGCCGGGTCATAGACCGGCGCCGGGATGGCGGACAGGATGGCATCGAAAAGCGGCCCCAGACCCCGCCCCTCCCCTTCGGGATCGGTCAGGGCGATGCCGGCCTTGGCGTTGGTATAGAGCACCGGGAACTCGAGTTGCTCGTCGGTGGCGTCCAGATCGATGAACAGGTCGTAGATCTCCTCCAGGACCTCGTTGATCCGGCGGTCCGGGCGGTCGATCTTGTTGATCACCACGATGACGGGGAGTTTCTGCTCCAGCGCCTTGCCCAGGACGAAGCGGGTCTGGGGCAGCGGCCCTTCGGTGGCATCCACCAGCAGCATGACCCCGTTTACCAGGTTCAAGGTGCGCTCCACCTCACCGCCGAAATCGGCGTGGCCCGGGGTGTCGACGATGTTGATCTTCACCCCTTTGTAGGTGATGGACATGTTCTTGGCCATGATGGTGATGCCCTTTTCCCGCTCCAGGTCCATGCTGTCCATCACCCGCTCGACCACCTGCTCGTTTTCCCGAAAGATGCCGCTCTGCCAGAGCATGGCATCCGCCAGGGTGGTCTTGCCGTGGTCCACGTGGGCGATGATAGCGATATTTCTCAAATCTTCACGTACTTGCATAAAATCTCCGATTATAGGATTCGCTAAAAATATTGGCGATTTTTTAGTCTTAGCGGTTAGGGGCGTCAGGAATAACCAAGTTTTTCCATATATTTCAGCAACTTCTCTTTCAAGAAAAATAACTAAGATAATTCATAGTTATATAAAGCACTTAAGTAATCAGAAAAGCTTTTTCAGCAATTTCAATGGTACGGATGGGACAGTTAGCCGCTGCCGCCGTGCCGCCCGAATAATTTGGGCCGCAATTTGTGTCGCTTTTGTGCCGCTGCAGGCCGGAGGCGTTTGGCCGGCAAACCCCTTGATTGCCGGGAGAATCCTCTGAGGCGCCGCCGCTGTTGCGGAACAGGCAGTAGTTAGTAGCCAGTGGTCAGTTGCTGTTTGGTATTTTGGCGGCCAGAGGCCGCCCTATACTGGCTAATGGCGGGAGGCGCTCCGCTTTCCCGCCCTACACACCTGTCCGCTGCTGTTTAATTACACGGACAGGGAGAAAATCCCAGAAGGGATGAGATGCTTGACGCATGTAGGTCAGATAAAACCATTTTTCGGAAGATTGCCGACCTTTACGGCCAAAAACCGCTTATTTCAAAATAGTCTCGTGGTTGCTGCGCCCCAGGTTGGGTACCTCTGAAGTATCAGATAAAAAACCCAGGCCGGAGGCCGGTGCCACTATTTTTCAGAAACTTTTCAGATCGGATGACCGCGATTCCGGATCGGACGAGGCGCCGCCCCGCCGGTGGCGCTGGCTGGTTGTGCTCCGCGGCAAGTTCCCGGCAGTAATCTAATTTAATCTTTAATTATAACGGCGGCGAGGGGATTGTGCAAGCGTAATCGAGGGGCAAGAGGAAGAGCAACTCACGCCTTGGGAACGAGATCACCCCACCAGCGGATTTTTTACCGTCAGGGCCGGGAAGCGGCCGAAGTCCCGGTCGGCGGTCCAGAGTTCCCGGACGCCGTGGCTGAGGCAGAGGGCGGCAACGCGGGCGTCGTGGACCAGGGGGCCGGCCACTCGCCCCACCTGGAGGGCGGAGCGCAGCTCCGGCCAGTAACCCGGGGATTCGGCAAGTAATACTAAGCTGGGCGACTCCAGCCAGGCTTCCACCTGCTCCAGAGCAATCTCCAGGGGGGTGGGGGGATGATAGATGCGGGGGTGGGTGACGATGGCCAGGAATTCATGCAAGCAGGGCCAGGGGATGGCCCAGGGGCCGCGGCCCTCCGCCAGTTCCGCCAGCCGGGCATAAGCGGTCTCGTGCCAGGAAGAATCCTCACGGTGGGCGTAGACCAGGAGGTTGGTGTCAACCGCGATCATGCCCCGTGCCCTTCGTAAACCATCTCCCGAATCTGCTCCCAGGAGGCCCCGGCAACTTGGGGTTGCAGGCCGTTTCCTTTAAAAGTGACCCGGCGCAGCTTAAATCCGGGTCCCTGCTGTCGTTCTTCAATGATTTTCCTCAAACCCTCCTCCACCAAAGCCCTTACTGTGGTCTTTTCCCGGCTGGCCACCTGTCGGGCCGTCTCCAAAAGAGGATCGGATATCTCTATGGTAGTCTTCATATGGGTATATGTATCAATTAATATGGATAGCAGTCAATGAAAAAATAAGGGCGGACACCTAGGTCCGCCCCTACGGTGAATTACATTATTACGCTGCTGGTTTAATCAGGCGGCGGTGTCGGTGGTGCGATCCTCCGCGAAGGTCAGGGCCGCGGCGGGGCAGGCGGTGACGCAGAGGCGGCATTTGAGGCAGTCGCCCCCGTGGGCCATGGCGGGCTGGTCCTTCAAGGTCACGGGAGCGAGCTGCATGGGGCAGTTTTTGGCGCAGAGGCTGCACTCCAGGCAATGCTCCGGGGCCAGGGTGAGCGGCCGCCGGTTCTTCCCCACCCAGTTGGACATGGTGCCGATGGGGCAGAGATAGCACCAGGTGCGCTGCTGGTAGATCACCCCCAGAACCACGCCCACCGCGGTGGTAATGGTCAGCAAGAGGATAAAGGCGCCGCCGATGGCCCAGGGGTCGGGCCACAGGCGGATGATCTGGAAGCTGAGCAGGCCCATCAGCAGGGTCAGGACGCCGACCCGCACGGGGGTGCGGCGCAAGACTTCGGGGATGCGGCGCTGGCGGCTGATCCGAACCACCAGGGCGTCCTCGAAGGAGCCCCGGGGACAGAGCCAGTCGCACCAGGAGCGGCCCCGGAAGGCGGCCAGGCCGACGCCCAGGACCATACAGGCCGGGATGAAATAGCCGATTAAAGGATAAAGCCAACCGGCTCCGAGGAGGATCAGAAAACCGGTCCCCAGAAAGGTCTGCTTCAGGCGGCGCACCTTTAGGGCCCGAGCTGCCCGAGCTTTTCTTGCCCGGCGGTCCACCCGGAATTTTTTCCGGGCCGGTTGCGGCTCCAAGGCTTTGACCCCGGCCACCTGGTGAGTTTTCGCTGCCATTATCCCATCTCCATTCAATTATTTAAAATTGCCTTGTTGCGCAATTACGCAATGATTAATTCAAAATTTTTTGGCTTTAGTCCGCGGCTACTCTTCCGGCGCCTCGGCCCCGATGGCCTGGATATTCCGGGAGAGGCTCCCGCGGCTGTCGAGGACTTCGTGCAGCACCCCCCGCATAATCTCGCAGGCCTGGGTGATGTCCGGGGTGGAGAGGCGATAGTAGATGGCGGTGCCCTGGCGGCGGGTGGCCAGGATGCCTTTTTGCCGCATCAGGCTCAGATGTTGGGAGAGATTGGCCTTGGGCACCCCCAGGGATTGCACCATGGCGCCCACGGAGAGCTCGCCCCACTTCAGCAGGTTGAGAATCTGCAGCCGCTTGGGGTTGGCCAGGACCTGGCAGATATCGGCCTGCATCTCCCAGAGCCGGGCCGAGTCTTGGGAGGAGGTCCCGGGAGCCGGAGCCGCCATTTCTTTCTTGTTGCGAATCATTGCAACAATGTTAAGCCTTGCCGACTTTTTTGTCAAGGCGTAAAAGGAGCTGAACCGGGGAAGTTGCGCCGGGAAGGCTGGACGTTTGGGTTTTCAGAATTATATTATGGCCAGCAAAGGAGGAGATTGGATGAAAATTGGCAAGAGGTCATGGGCAAGCCTGGGCATCATGGGGATAGTCCTCCTGGCCCTTAGCGTACAGCCGGCGTTCATGGATTCCCGGAGTTGGGCCGAAGAGAAGATTGCCGGGGAGGCGCCGGAGATCCAGGTCCCCAAGGGCACCCTGGACGCCCTCACCGCCATCCTGACCCGGCGCAGTATCCGGGAGTATACGCCGCATCCGGTGCCCGATGAGCTGCTCAAGCTGCTGCTGGCGGCAGGCATCACCGCGCCTTCGGCCTTCAATGAACAGTCCACCGAATTTGTGGTGGTCAATGACCGCAACATCCTGGACGAAATTGCGAAATTCGAAGACAAGCGTCCCCAGTTGAAGAAAGCTACCGTGGCCATCGTGGTCTGCGGCAACCAGGCTAAGGAGAAAAATAAGGGCCAGGGCTACTGGCAACTGGACGGGGCGGTGGCCTCGGAGAACATCTTGATCGCCGCTAATGCCCTGGGCCTGGGGGCGGTATGGACCGCCATTTATCCTTATCAGGACCGGATTCCCAAGGTGCAGGCGCTCCTGAACCTGCCCGCTGACGTCATTCCCCTAAACATTATCCCCGTGGGCTATCCGGCGGAAAAGATACTCCCGGAGAAGCCCTACGACGCCAACCGGGTGCATACTGATAAGTGGTAGGTGGGTTCCGAGACCAACGGGGCGAGCCGGCGGCTCGCCCCGGTCCTGGACGCCCGCCGGAAGCCGGGTAGAAAATTATACGCTTTTGTATATTTTGTTGTTTCACTAAATACATTTTCGTATAAATAATTTGCACATAATTAGCATTTTTGTATAAAATGGCTCACCCTTAAGCCCGCCGTATTCCCACTAATTTTATATTACTCCATTCTATCAGATACTTACCACATTTTCCGCTAACCTGGCACACGCCTTGCTTCTATCCTAATCAAAATTTCGGATAGAGGTGCTTGGTTATGCGTAAGATCGCGATTTATGGCAAAGGTGGCATCGGCAAGTCCACCACCACTCAAAATACTGTGGCGGGTTTGGCCGAGATGGGCCGCAAGGTAATGGTGGTGGGCTGTGATCCCAAGGCGGACTCCACCCGCCTGCTGCTGGGCGGTCTGGCCCAAAAGAGCGTCCTGGACACCCTGCGGGAAGAAGGCGAAGACGTGGACCTGGATGATCTCCGCCGCACCGGTTTTTCCGGAGTCGTCTGCGTGGAATCCGGCGGCCCGGAGCCCGGAGTGGGCTGCGCCGGCCGGGGCATCATCACCTCCATCAATCTGCTGGAGCAATTGGGAGCCTATGCCGACAGCGAGAAGCTGGATTACGCCTTCTATGATGTGCTGGGCGACGTGGTCTGCGGCGGTTTCGCCATGCCCATCCGGGAAGGCAAGGCCAAGGAGATCTACATCGTGGTCTCCGGCGAAATGATGGCCATGTATGCGGCCAACAACATCTGCAAGGGTATCGTCAAGTTCGCCGAGGCCGGCGGCGTGCGCCTGGGGGGCGTCATCTGCAACAGCCGCCAGGTGGATAACGAACGGGAGATGATCGAGGCCTTCGCCGCTAAGCTGGGCACCCAGATGATCCACTTCATCCCCCGGGACAACATGGTGCAGAAGGCGGAGATCAACCGCAAGACCGTCATCGAATTCGACGGCAGCCATCCCCAGGCCGACGAATACCGGACCCTGGCCCGGAAGATCGAGGCCAACGAGATGCACATCATCCCCAAGCCCATGCACACCGACGAACTGGAAAAGCTGCTCATCGACTACGGGCTGGCGGGCTGAGGTCAGGAGGAAGACATGGCCATGCATTTATTGATTACGTCCCTTTATCTGCTGTCCTCGGGTTGGGGCGTGGCGCTGGCCGGGCAGGCCGTGAAGGTCTGGGGCAAATAGGGCGGCCCGGCGGGTCGCCCCCACGAGGGTAATTTCAGGCTTTTTGAATTTTTTTGGAGGAACGAGCAATGATCATGATCAGATCGGTGGTACGGCCGGAGAGGGTGGACGCGGTCCTGGCCGCCTTAATGGAAGCGGGGTTCCCCGCGGTCACCAAGATGAGCGTGGTGGGCCGGGGCAAGCAGCGGGGCATCAAGATCGGGGAGATCACCTACGACGAGATCCCCAAGGAGCTGCTGCTCATGGTGGTGCAGGATCAGGACAAGGATTTTGTCATCAAGACCGTCCTCAAAGCGGCCCGCACCGGCGATAAGGGTGCCTACGGCGACGGCAAGATCTTTGTGTCGCCGGTGGCAGAAATTTATACCATCAGCTCCGGCATCAAGGAAAGCGGGGCCGGGGAACTGGAAGAGGTGAAGCCATGAAAGAGATCATGGCCATAGTGCGCATCAACATGATGAACCGGACCAAGAAAGCCCTGGCGGAGGCGGGCATCTCCTCCATCACCGCCCGGGACGCCCTGGGCCGGGGCAAGGGCTTGGTGGACCTGACCCTGCTGGAAGGCGCGGAAAAAGGCTACGAAGAGGCCGTCGCCCAGTTGGGGTCGAGCCAGCGCCTGATTCCCAAGCGCATCTTCTTCGTGGTGGTCCCGGACAAGCTGGTGCCCAAGACGGTACAAACCATCATCGAAATTAACCAGACCGGCAAATCCGGCGACGGCAAGATCTTCGTCATGCCGGTGGCGGATGCCATCCGGGTGCGTACCGGCGAAGTCGGCGCCCTGGTGTTGGACGAGGCCTGAGGACAATTTTTCAGGGTGCGTCTTGCGCACCGAAGTCTTCAGCCAGCAACTTTGAAATTTGGAAAAATGGTGCGTAGGACGCACCCCACGGAGATATGAACATGGCCACACTGACCCCAAAAGACCTTAACTCTTTGGTGCTGGATATCGATGCCGAGGCAGTGAAACAGGAGCTGGTCGGCAAATACCCCACCAAGGTTGCCCGGAAGCGAGCCAAGCAGATCGTGGTCAACCAGGTGGACCCTGATTGTACGGTGCCGGAGATTCAATCCAACGTTCGGACCGTACCCGGCCTCATGTCCCAGCGGGGTTGCACTTACGCCGGCTGCAAGGGCGTGGTGCTGGGCCCCACCCGGGATATCCTGAACATCACCCACGGCCCCATCGGCTGCGGCTTCTATAGCTGGCTGACCCGGCGGAACCAAACCAGGCCCAAGGGCCCGGAAGACCATAACTTCATGCAATACTGCTTCTCCACGGACATGCAGGATGAGCAGATCATCTTCGGCGGTGAAAAGAAGCTGAAGCAGGCGGTGCAAGAGGCCTATGACACCTTCAAGCCCAAGGCCATCGGCATCTTTGCCACCTGCCCGGTGGGCCTCATCGGCGACGACGTGCACGCGGTGGCCCGGGAGATGAAGGAAAAGCTGGGGATCAACGTCTTTGCCTTCAGTTGCGAGGGCTACAAGGGCGTGAGCCAATCGGCCGGCCACCACATCGCCAACAACGGCGTCTTCGCCCACATCGTGGGCCTGGACGACACGGTGCAGGAAGGCGAATTCAAGATCAACATGCTGGGGGAATACAACATCGGCGGCGACGCCTTCGAGATCGAGCGCCTCTTTGAGGACTCCGGCATCACCCTGATTTCCAGCTTCAGCGGCAACTCGAGCTACGATCAATTTGCCAACTCGCATACTGCGGACCTGAACCTGATTATGTGTCACCGGTCCATCAACTATGTGGCGGAGATGATGGAGACGAAGTTCGGCATCCCCTGGATCAAGGTGAATTTCATCGGGGCCGCGGCCACGGCCAAATCCCTGCGGAAGATCGCCGCTTATTTCGAGAATCCTAAACTGACCGCCCAGGTGGAAGAGGTTATCGCCCGGGAAATGCCGGCGGTGGAGCTGGTGCGGGAGGAAATTAAGGCCAGGTGCCAGGGGAAAAAGGCCATGCTCTTTGTGGGCGGCTCCCGGGCCCATCATTACCAGGAGCTTTTCCGGGAGATCGGCATGGAAACCGTCGCCGCGGGCTACGAGTTCGCCCATCGGGACGACTACGAAGGCCGGCGGGTGCTGCCCGGCCTCAAGGTCGACGCCGACAGCCGCAACATCCAGGAACTCCACGTCGAAGCCGACCCGGAGCGCTTCCGCCCCCGGCTGGATGCCGCCGGCGTCGCCCGGTTGGCCCAGGAAGGCATCAAGCTCAGCGAATACGAGGGTATGATGGCCGAGATGAAGACCGGCGCCCTGGTGATCGACGATATCAGCATGTATGAAACCGAAAAACTCATTGAAATCTACCGGCCGGACATCATCTGCGCCGGCATCAAGGAAAAGTACGCCATCCAGAAGAGCGGCGTGCCCATGAAGCAATTGCACAGCTACGACTCCGGCGGACCTTATGCCGGTTTTAGAGGGGCCGTCAACTTCTGGCGGGAAATCGACCGCATGGTGAACAGCAAGGTCTGGAAGTATCTGAAGGCCCCCTGGCAGGAGAATCCCGAACTGGCCGCCAAATACGCCTGGGAATGAAAAACGAGGATAAAGTCATGCTACTGAGACATACAACCAAGGAAATCAAAGAACGCACGGCCCTGACCGTTAACCCGGCCAAGACCTGCCAACCCATCGGGGCCATGTACGCCGCCCTGGGCATACACAGTTGCCTGCCTCACAGCCACGGCTCGCAAGGGTGCTACGCCTACCATCGCAGCACCCTGACCCGGCACTTTAAGGAGCCGGTGGTGGCGGCGACCAGCGCTTTTACCGAGGGCGCCTCGGTCTTCGGCGGACAGGCCAACCTGCTGCAAGCCATCAACAATATCTTCACGGTTTATGAGCCCGAGGTGATTGCGGTGCATACCACCTGCCTGTCGGAGACCATCGGGGACGACATTCCCCAGATCGTCGCCAAGGCCAGGGACGAAGGCAAGATTCCGCCGGGCCATTACGTCATCCATGCCAACACCCCGAGCTACGTGGGCTCCCACGTCACCGGCTTCGCCAACATGGTCAAGGGCATGGTGGATTATTTCGCCGCAGCCAACGGCCATAAGGAAAACCGCATCAACCTGATCCCCGGCTACGTGGAGCCGTCCGACATGGAGGAGATCAAGCGCCTGGCCAGGGAGCTGGGGGTATCGACCATCATGTTCCCGGATACCTCCAACGTGCTCAATGGCCCCCAAACCGGCCGCTATGCCATGTTTCCGGCCGGGGGCACCACCGTGGCCGAACTGGTGGCCGCGGGCAGCAGCATGGGCACCGTGGCCCTGGGCCCCCTGGCCTCCGGGCCGGCCGCCCGGGCCCTGGACACCAAGTGCAAGGTGCCCTGCGAAATCTTGAACCTGCCCATCGGCCTCCGGGCCACCGACGCCTTCATCGACACCCTGCGGCGCATCGCCGGGGTGACCGTGCCCGAGTCCATCGATATCGAACGGGGCCGGCTGGTGGACGTGATCACCGACATGCACCAATACTTCTTCCACCGTAAGGTAGCCCTGGCGGGCGATCCGGACCAATTGGTCTCCCTCACCGAGTTCCTGGTGGATCTGGACATGTGGCCTATCCACGTCGTCACCGGCACGCCGGGGAAGAAGTTCGAGGCCAAAATCAAGGAGATCACCAAGGACGTGCCGCACCCGGTAAACGTCCGCGCCGCCGGCGACATGTTCCTGCTGCATCAATGGATAAAGAACGACCCGGTGGATCTGCTCATGGGCAACACCTACATGAAGTATATCGCCCGGGATGAGGACATTCCCCTGGTCCGCTTCGGCTTCCCCATCGTGGACCGTATCGGCCACAGCTACTTTCCCACCGTGGGCTACCGCGGCGGGCTCAGGCTCCTGGAGAAGATCCTGGACGCCCTGCTGGACCGGCAGGATCGGGACGCCCCGGAGGAGAGCTTCGAATTTGTCATGTAGAACCGCCGCCCCCGGCGGTTCAGACGCCGCCGAGGGCGGCGGCGCTACAATTCAAATGAAAGGACAATAATCATGGAAAAGCCTGAACATCATATCTTCGTGTGTATGAGTTTCCGGGGCCTGGAGCCCAAGGGCAAATGCATCAAGAAAAATGCCCCGGACCTGCTGGGCTATCTGGAGTCGGAACTGGCCGACCGCGGCCTGGAAAACGTCATGGTCTCCACCACCGGCTGCCTGAAGCTCTGCGACCAGGGTCCGGTGGTGATCGTCTATCCCGAAGGCCACTGGTACGTCGGAGTAGAGGGCGAGGAGGCCATCGACGCCATCCTGGACGGCCTGGAAAACGGCGGCCCGGCGAAGGATTACCTGGTGAGTTAACCGCAGGGGCGAACCTTGGGTTCGCCCATGTAGGGTGCGCCAGGCGCACCAACCTTTAAAAGCCAAGAACCCTCAGAGGTCTGACATGGAACCGGCGATCTATAAAGAGCGGGAAAATCAAATCCATCGCAAGGGCGAGGCGCCCTTCAAGATGGACTGCGACCGGGAGTCCCTGGCCGGGGCGGTGAGCCAACGGGCCTGCGTCTTCTGCGGCTCCCGGGTGGTGCTCTATCCCATCGCCGACGCCCTGCACCTGGTGCACGGCCCCATCGGCTGCGCCGCCTACACCTGGGACATCCGGGGCGCCCTGTCGTCGGGCCCGGAGCTGCACCGCCTGAGCTTCTGCACCGACCTCCAGGAGATGGACGTCATCTTCGGGGCGGAGACGAAGCTTTATAAGGCGTTGGTGGAGCTCATCGACCGGCATCATCCCAAGGCCGCCTTCGTCTACTCCACCTGCATCGTGGGGCTGATCGGCGACGACCTGGAAGGGGTTTGCAAAAAGGTCAGTCAGGAGAAGGGCATTCCGGTCCTGCCGGTGCAGTCCGAGGGTTTTAAGGGCAACAAGCGGGCCGGTTACTACGCCGCCTGCGAGGCCATGTTCCGCCTGGTGGGCACCGGTGATACCGCCGGCATCAGCCCTTACAGCGTCAACATCCTGGGCGACTTCAACCTGGCCGGGGAAATCTGGATCATCCGGGACTACCTGGCCCGCATGGGCGTCCAGGTGGTGGCCAACATCACCGGCGACGGCCGGGTGGCCGACATTGGCCGGGCCCACGGCGCCGCCCTGAACCTGGTGCAATGCTCCGGCTCCACCATGGACCTGGCGAAGATGATGGAGGAGAAATACGGCATCCCTCACCTCCGGGTGTCCTATTTCGGGGTCGAGGACATGGCCGAATCCCTTTATGCCGTGGCCCGTTTCTTTAACGACCCTGAGATGATGGCCCGCACCCGGGAACTGGTCCGGGAGGAACTGGCCGGCCTTCTTCCCCAAGCTGCGGGAGTTCCAACAGGCCCTGAGCCGGCAAGAAGGCCGCCATTTATGTGGGCGGCGCCTTCAAGGCCTTCTCCCTGGTCAAGGCCTTCCGGCTGCTGGGCATGCAGGTGGTCCTGGTGGGCTCCCAGACGGGGACCCAAGAAGATTATCAGGAATTGCACGACATCACCGACGAAGGGACCATCATCGTGGACGACTCCAATCCCTTGGAACTGTCGAGCTTCCTGAAGGAAAAAGACGTGGACATCTTCGTGGGCGGGGTCAAAGAACGCCCCATCGCTTTCAAGCTGGGGGTGGGTTTTTGCGACCACAACCACGAACGCAAAGAGTGTCTGGAAGGCTTCGTGGGCATGCTCAACTTTGCCCAGGAGGTCTATAACACCGTGATGAGTCCGGTGTGGCGGTTTGTGCCCCGGAGAAGCAGTAGCCGGTAATCAGAAACCGTAGGGGCGCACCTGCGTGTGCGCCCTCATTAGGCGGACACATAGATCCGCCCCTGAAGGAAATAGCCATGGATAGCGGCAAGAATCAAAATACGGCATATGTTTCCACCACCAACGCCTGCAAGCTGTGCAAGCCGTTGGGGGCCTGCCTGGCCTTCCGGGGCGTGGAGGGGGCGGTGCCTTTTCTCCACGGCTCCCAGGGCTGCGCCACTTATATGCGCCGCTACATCATCAGCCATTTCCGGGAGCCCATGGACATCGCCTCCTCCTCTCTGGGAGAGAAGCAGGCGGTCTACGGCGGCGGGCCCAACCTCAAGCAGGGTCTGGGTAACGTCATGAATAAATACGGGGCCCGGCTCATCGGAGTGGCCACCACCTGTCTGACCGAAACCATCGGCGATGATGTGCCCGGGATCGTGCGGGAATTTTGTCAGGAGGAGAGCGGCGACGCGGCGGCCCGGCCGGAGATCGTCACCGTTTCCACCCCCAGCTACTCCGGCACCCACATGGAGGGTTTCCACGCCGCGGTCAAGGCCCTGGTCGAGCAACTGGCCGAGACGGGGGAACCCACGGAGGCCGTCAACCTGCTGCCGGGCTTCGTGTCGCCGGCGGATATTCGCTACCTGCGGGAGGTTCTGGAGGATTTCGATCTGCCCGGCATCATTTTGCCGGATATCTCCGAGACCCTGGACGGCCCGGCGCAGTTGGACTATGAAAAGATTCCGGCCGGCGGCACGCCCCTGGCCGAGATCAAGGCCACCGGCCGCTCCCGGGCCACCATGGAGTTCGGGAGGACGCTGTTCTCGCCGGAGACGGCCGGAAAATTCCTGGAGCATCGTTTCGCCGTTCCCTACTATCCACTGGGAATGCCCATCGGCCTGCGGGAGAGCGACCGCTTCTTTCAAATCCTGGAGGAAATCACCGGAAAGCCGGCGCCGCCCAAACATGCCCTGGAGCGGGGTCGCCTCCTCGACGCCTATGTCGATGGCCATAAGTACATCTTCAACCAGCGGGCGGTGGTTTACGGCGAAGAGGACTTGGTGGTGGGGTTGACTGCCTTGCTGGCGGAGATCGGGGTAAAGCCGGTGCTCTGCGCCTCCGGAGGCAAAAGCGGCCATTTCAAGGAGGCGATAGCCGAGGTCACCGGCGACCTCCTGGCGGAGCCGCCGGTAGTTTTGGAAGGCGCGGATTTTTACGAGATCGCCGCGGCTGCCGAGGGTCTGGCCCCGGACCTCTTCATCGGCCACAGCAAGGGCTACAAGATGGCCCGGCGCCTGGAGCTTCCTTTAATCCGGGTGGGCTTTCCCATCCACGACCGCTTCGGCGGCCCGCGGATTCTCCACCTGGGCTACCGGGGCGCCCAAAACCTGTTGGACCTGATCGTCAACGCCGTGATCGAACGGAAGCAAGAGACTTCCAAAATCGGCTACGGCTACATATAAGCGTCGTAGGGGCGGCGAGCGCGCCGCCCCTACAAGGAAACAAGGCCATGATCAATCTCGACATTCATCCCTGCTTCAACGCCAAGGTCAAGGGGCAATTCGGCCGGGTGCATCTGCCGGTGGCCCCGAAATGCAATATTCTCTGCAACTATTGCAACCGGAAATTCGACTGCGTCAACGAGTCCCGGCCCGGGGTGACCAGTTCGGTGCTCTCGCCGACCCAGGCCATCGCCTACCTGGAAAAGGTCCTGGAGGCCGAGCCCCGCATCACCGTGGCCGGCATCGCCGGCCCCGGAGACCCCTTTGCCAACCCCAAAGAGACCATGGAGACCCTGCGCCTCATCCGGCAACGGTTTCCGGAACTGCTCGCTCTGCCTGGCCAGCAACGGTCTGGGGATCGCCCCGTACCTGGATGAGTTGGCCGAACTCCAGGTTTCCCACGTGACCATCACGGTCAACACCGTGGACCCGGAGATCGGGGCCAAGATTTATAGCTGGGTCCGGGACGGCAAGGTGATCTACCGGGGCCGCAAGGCCGCGGAAGTCCTGCTGGCCCGGCAGTTGGAGGCCATTGCCGGCCTCAAGGCCCGGGGCATCGTGGTCAAGATCAACACCATCATCATCCCCGGCATCAATGATCACCAGGTGGAAGCGGTGGCCCGGAAGATGAAGGAGTTGGGGGTCGACCTGCTCAATTGCATGCCGGTCTATCCCAACGCGGACACGCCCTTTCGGGGAGATCCCCGAGCCGGCGCCCGCCGAAATGACCGCCATTCAAGCCGCGGCCGAGGAATTCCTGCCGCAGATGCGCCACTGCACCCGCTGCCGGGCCGACGCCGTGGGCCTGCTGGACGCCGACCGGACCGAGGAATTCCGGGGCTGTCTCTCCGCCTGCGCCCAGATGGCGCCCCCCACGGACGCCACCCGGCCCTATGTAGCCGTGGCCAGCCGGGAAGGGGCGCTGGTCAATCTGCATCTGGGGGAGGCCGATTCTTTCCAGATTTGGGCTCCTGAGGGTCAGGGTTTCCGGCTGCTGGAGGAACGTCCGGCCCCGCCGCCCGGGCGGTGGCGACCAACGCTGGTGGCAGATGGCGGAGGTCCTGAAAGACTGCCGGGCGGTGCTGGTCAGCGCCCTGGGCGAGACTCCGGCGGCCATCCTGAGCGACGCCGGCGTGGTCCCGGTGGAGATGAGCGGCTTCATCGAGGTAGGTCTGAGCCGCATCTATTCCGGCGAGCCGCTCTCCTCCCTGAAGGGCCGCAAAGGCGGCCTGACCCGGGCCTGCAGCGGCAAGGGGATGGGCAAAGGTTGCATGTAAAAGGGTAATAGTCAAACTGATTGGGTAGTAGTCAAACTGATTTAAAGAACCGGGCGGGCTAAAAACCCCGCCCGGTTCTTTTGGTAGCGCCGGCTTTCAGCCTGTATTTTCGCAGGCCAAACTCCTGTGCATTGAGATTCGCGCTTGCCGGGCTCCGGCTTAATGTCTAAAGTATTTCCATGACAACATCCCGAGACGCTTATGAGTGGCTGCGGCAGCACAGCCTAGAGACCTCGCATCTCGATTCCATCGGACACCTGCTCGGTTGGGACCAACGGACTCAGATCCCTCCCAAAGGACACGACCACCGCCACACCCAGTTCGCCATGCTGGCCAAATGGCTGCACCAGCGGGAAACCGAGCCGCGCCTGGCGGAGATGCTGGCCGCGGTGGAGGGTTCGGAACTGGTCCGGGACCCTCTGAGCGTGGCCGCGGTCAATGTCCGGGAGTGGCGCCGGGACTACGACCGGGCCACCAAGATCCCCCAGGACCTGGCCGTGGCCCTGGCCCAGGCCGCATCCGTTGGCGAGACCGTTTGGGAGCGCACCCGTCCCGACAGTGATTGGCAGACTTTTCGGCCGTATCTGGAGCGCCTGGTCGAGCTGAAGCGGCAGGAGGCCGAAGCCCTGGGCTATGAGCAGGAGGCCTACGACGCCCTGTTGGACGACTACGAGCCGGGGGAGACGGCTGCGGTTTTGGCGCCCTTGCTGGCGCACCTCCGGGACGGCCTGATCCGGCTCCTGGAGACCATCCAGGGGAGCAGCCGGCGGCCGGACCGGGCCATCCTGCACCGCCATTTTCCTAAAGGCGACCAGGAGCGTTTCGCCCGGCTGGCGGCGGCGAAGATCGGCTACGACCTCCAGGGCGGCCGCCTGGACCCCACGGCCCACCCCTTCAGCAGCGGCATCGGCCCGGGAGACGTGCGCATCACCACCCGCTACGACGAAAACTGCTTCACCATGGCCTTCTTCAGTGTCTTGCACGAAACCGGCCACGCCCTTTATGACCAGGGGCTGCCGGTGGAGCATTGGGGCACGCCGATGGGTGACGCCGTGTCCCTGGGCATCCACGAATCGCAGTCGCGGCTGTGGGAAAATCTGGTGGGCCGCTCCCTGGGGTTTTGGCAATTCTTTTTTCCCGAGGTGCAAAGGGTCTTTCCGGTCCTCAGCGACGTCGCCCCGGCGGCCTTTCACCTGGCGATCAATGAGGTGCGGCCGGACCTGATCCGCACCGAGGCCGATGAAATTACCTACAATCTGCACATCCTGCTGCGCTTCGAGCTGGAGCGGGCCCTGATCCGGGGCGATCTCCGGGTGGCCGACCTGCCCGGGGCCTGGAACGAAAAGATGCAGGCCTACCTGGGCTTGACGCCTCCCAACCACGCTCAGGGGGTGATGCAGGACGTCCATTGGTCCGGCGGCCATCTGGGCTACTTCCCCACCTACAGCCTGGGAAATATTTATGCGGCGCAATTCTTCGCGCGGGCCACACATGATCTGGGCGATTTATCCGCCAGTTTTGCCCGGGGCGACTTCGCCCCGCTCCTTGGGTGGCTCCGGGAGAAGATCCACAGCCAGGGCCAGCGCTACCGGCCCCGCCAGTTGGTGCAGGCGGTGACGGGCGAGGATTTGAATCCCGCCTATCTGATCAAATATCTGACGAATAAATTCGGGGAATTGTATGACCTGCGGCTGCCCGGTTCCCCTTCACCCTCACCCTAACCCTCTCCCCCACGGGGGTAGAGGGAAATAGAATGGAGTCTTTTTAACCACCACCCTTTTCACCTTGTGTGAAATACCTTTCTCAAGGAGGCGTTATGAACGATCAGTCCCAAGAAACCCCGTCCCGTCACCAGATTGTCAATCGGCTGCTGTTCACCCTGCTCTTTATCCCCATCACCGCCATCTGCAATCTCCTGGTAATCCTGACCACCCTGTTTCAATTCGCCATGCTCCCCATCACGCTTAAGTACAGCGAACCGGTGCGCGGCTTCGCCAACCGGGTGATCTCGTACCTTTACCGGGTGTGGCGCTACATCTCCCTCAACAGCAGCCAGAGGCCTTTCCCCTTTGCCGAATTCCCGGCGGATATAGAGCCACCGGAGGTGGGAATCAGGTTCGAGGGCTGCAATTGCGGGAAAAAGGTCGACTAGCCACGCAACTGCACTTAGAGTGGCACCGGCTTCCAGCCTGTGGTTATCGCAGGCCGGGGCCCTGTGCCACTTAACCGCGCTTAATCATGACTGCTAAAATCATCCTGATCCTGGCTATTTTGGTGACAACCGCCTTGTTCAGCTGCAACCCGGCGGCGGCGGCGGACTCCGTCGACGCCAAGCAGTTTCCCACCGGTTATTTTTACCGGTACGATAAGGCCAGCATTGAGCAAAAGAAGCAGACTCTGGCCCAACTGGACGCCACCCTGCAAAAGCTTAACCGCGAGGGCCTGGGCCTCATTGCCAAGGGCGCGGTGATCGATAAACTGGATAATCGCCAGCCCCTTTACGAGAAATTGACCCTGCTGGATGAGAGCGGCCTGATCATCACGGCTCGCCGCGTGCCCAACCTCTATTGCGGCTACCAGGGGCCGGGACCCATCAACCCCAATATCTATATTGTGATCAAAAAGGCCCGGGTGGATATCCCGGAAAGCTTTATCCGCCACGGCTTTGTGGTGGAAGGGGAGTTTCTGGCCTACGCCGATAAGTTCGTGGCGGCCATCATGGAGAACCTGGAAGGGGCGGCGACGCGGGGAGGGGCGGCAGGGCAGGAAGATAATGCAAGATTAACCACAGAGACACAGAAGACACAGAGAAATTCCACAGAGAAATTAAAGAAATGACAATTTTGCCTCAGGCAAAATTGTCATTTTTCTGTGCTCTCTGTGCTCTCTGTGTCTCTATGGTGAGATTTTTTCAGCGATTTAATGCCCGCAGCCGCAACCCTCGGTCACGGTCTCGGCACACATCGGCCGGTAGTAGGCTACGTCGCCGGCATGCCAGCTCAGGGTATATAAACATTCTTTAAAGCAGATGATGTAGTTCACCATCATCATCGCCTTTTCCACCAGGCGGCCGTGGCCGGGGTGGGCCAGCACCGCGGTCACCATCTTCCGGGGTTCGGGAGTCCAATTCATATCGCAAGCGCATTCGTCAATCATAAAAGAACCTCTTAAAATTTTTTGGGCTCTGAGGCGCCGGTCTCGAACTCCCGACGCCTCTGGAAGTTGACGGGGAAAATATTTCAGCGTCTCCAAAGCTTTTTGTACATTATATTGTTTATATAATTTCTTGGCCATATAAAAAGTTTCCCCTTGGTTCATTCTGAGGGAGCGCCGCGACCGCAGCATCTTGAAAAGAGATCCTGCGCTTGCCTGGGATGACAAAAATCGCCAGGCAGTAGACGGCCATCATAATAAAATATACAATAATATATTACCCAGTTATCCATCGGGAATATTGACTTAAAATATGCCAAACATCCGTAACTTCAGCATCATCGCCCATATCGACCACGGCAAGTCCACCCTGGCGGACCGCCTCATCCAGTGGACCGGCATGGTGGAGGACCGCCAGTTCCGCGACCAGATCCTGGACACCATGGACCTGGAGCGGGAGCGGGGCATCACCATCAAGAGCAACACCATCAGCCTGCCCTACACCGGCGACGACGGCCAAGAGTACGAACTCAACCTGATCGACACCCCGGGCCACGTCGATTTCTCCTACGAGGTCTCCCGGGCCCTGGCCTCCTGCGAGGGGGTGCTGCTCCTGGTGGACGCCTCCCAGGGGGTGGAGGCCCAGACCGTGGCCAACCTCTATCTGGCCATGGAGCACGACCTCACCATCATCCCGGTGATCAACAAGATCGACCTGCCCGCGGCCGACGTCGAAGGCGTCAAGGAGCAGATCGACCGGGAACTGGGTCTCGACCCGGATATGGCCATCCTGTGCTCCGCCAAGGAGGGCATCGGCATCGACGCGGTGCTCGAGGCCGTCGTCGCCCAGGTCCCGCCGGCCAAAGGGAACCTCGAGGCGCCGCTCTCCGCCCTGATCTTCGACGCCAACTACGACTCCTACCGGGGCACCGTCGTCTCCTGCCGGGTCTTCGAAGGCAAGGTGAAGCCCGGAGACCTGATCCGCACCATGTACTTCAGCACTGTCCATAAGGTGGAGGAAGTGGGCGTCTTCCGGCTCACCCGGGAGCCCCGCAAAGAGCTGACCGCCGGCATGGTGGGCTATATCATCGCCAACATCAAGACGGTGAGCGACACCCGCATCGGCGACACCATCACCCTGGACGCCAACCCCGCGGCCCAGCCGCTCCCCGGCTTCAAGGAAGTGAAGCCGGTGGTCTTCGCCTCCATCTATCCCATTTCGGCGGACGATTACCAGGACCTGGCCGAGGCCCTGGAGAAATACAAGCTGAACGACGCCGCCCTGGTCTACCAGAAAGACGCCTCCGCCGCCCTGGGCCTGGGCTTCCGCTGCGGCTTCCTGGGCCTGTTGCACCTGGAGATTGTCCAGGAGCGCCTGGAGCGGGAGTTCGACCTGGCCATCATCATGACCGTGCCCGGGGTGCGCTACGAGTTCATCCTGGCCGACGGCCGCGAACTCACGGTGGACAACCCCATGCACTACCCCGACCCCAGCAGCATCAAGGGGTCGAGAGAACCTTACATCCGGGCCCACATCCTCATCCCGGAGCGCTTCGTGGGCGCGGTGATGAAGCTTTGCCTGGAGCGCCGGGGCGTCAACTCGAGCTTCAGCTACCCCTCGCCCGGCCGGGTGGAGATCAGCTTCGAGATGCCGCTGGCCGAGGTGATCATCGACTTTTACGACCGCCTCAAGACCATCACCCAGGGCTACGGCTCCTTCGACTACGAACTCCTGGACTACCGGCCCAGCGACCTGGTGAAGCTGGACATCCTGGTGAACTCGGAGAAGGTGGACGCACTAAGCATGATCGTCCACCAGGGAAAAGCCCGGGAGTGGGGCGTGCGGGTCTGCGACCGCCTCAAAGACGAGATCCCCAAGCAGCAGTTCAAGATCGCCATCCAGGGGGCCATCGGCGGCCAGATCATCTCGCGCTCCACCATTTCGGCCTTCCGGAAGGACGTCACCGCCAAGTGCTACGGCGGCGACATCAGCCGGAAACGCAAACTCCTGGAGAAACAGCGGGCCGGCAAGAAACGCATGAAGATGGTGGGCGCCGTGGAAATCCCCCAAAGCGCCTTCGTGGCGGTGCTGAAGACCGAGGGGGAGTAGGGCGAGAGGCTCTTACAACCCCGCCGCTCCCAACCCGTGTAAGGGAGCCCGAAAGCGGGCTGTCGCCCCCCTTCCGGGCTCAAGATGAAATAGGGCGGCCTGTGGCCGCCGTCAGCCGGCGGGCACGGTCCGCCCTAAAAGAACATCATGACCCCCGCCCCCGGCCTTTACGTCCATGTCCCCTTCTGCCAAACCAAGTGCCCGTACTGCGACTTTTACTCCATTACTTCCCCTGATTTAACCTTAGCCTATCTGCAAGCCCTGGAAGTAGAAGCCTCACTCTATCAAGATTCCTTCGCCTCTTTCGATACCCTCTACCTGGGCGGCGGCACCCCTTCCCTGCTGGACTGCTGAACAACTGACTGCCCTGGTTAGCAGCCTGCGGCGGCATTTCAAGTTTACGCCGGACACCGAATTTACCCTCGAAGCCAACCCCGACGATATTACGGCGGAAAAGCTGCGCATCTGGCGGGAGTTGGGCATCAATCGCCTGAGCCTGGGAGTCCAGTCCTTCGACGAGGCGGAACTGGTCTTCCTGCAACGGCGGCACACGGCCCGGCAGACCAGGCGGGCTCTGGAGTTGATCCGGGCGGCGGGCTTCGAGAACCTGGGGCTGGATTTGATGTACGGGTTGCCGGGGCAGTCGCCGGACACCTGGCTCCAAACCCTGGAGACGGCCCTGGGTTTCAGGCCGGAGCATCTCTCCTGCTATCAATTGACTATTGCGGCGGGCGAGACGCCCGCCCCACACGAGACGCCCGCCCCACCCACGCCGTTCGCCCGGCGGGCGGCCCGGGGCGAACTAACCCTGCCGGATGAGGAAGTCCAGCGGGAATTTTTTCTGCTGACCCGGCAATTTTTGGAGGACCGCGGCTATCTGCAGTATGAGATTTCTAACTTCGCCCGGGGCGAAGAGTACTTTAGCCGGCACAATCGCAAGTACTGGAACCATACGCCGTACCTGGGGCTGGGGCCGGCGGCCCACTCCTATAAGGACGGGCCGGCGCTGGTGGAATTTTTCGTCGGTGGCCCAATATGGCGCCGCCCTGAACTCAGGCATGGCGCCGGTGGCCGGAAGCGAGGACCTCACGCCGGAGCAACTGCGGCTGGAGGCCCTCTATCTGGGCTTCCGGACCCGGGAAGGGGTCGCCCTGGAGGTCATTCAGGGACACCCCCGCTGGCAGATTTCTTTGTCAGAATTGGTACAGGCGGGGTTGGTTCGCCTGACCGACGGCCGGGTGACGGCTACCGCCCAGGGGCTGGTGGTGGCGGACCGGTTGCCGCTGCGGTTTGCGGATTAGCGCTGGGGAAAAAGCCGGGCCTCACGCCGGACGCCGAAACGCTAAAGTAAGCTTTTTCCCTCAGATTAATCATAACTTAATGATCTGGCAAAAAAATCTATTTGCTTTTTGCCGGGGAGTGGGGTAGCCTGCTCGAAGCCTTTGGGTCTCCCTGCTTCACGCTGACGCTCAATCACGAACCGGCCAATCTCTTTCTCTGCGACAATTCCCCGCTCTCAGGGGGACCCCAAGGTCCTTCCGGGGGCAGGAATGGCAAGTCAGCCGGTCTTTTTATCCCGGAAATAAGCCCAACCGAAGTACCTTTTGCCTCCGCCCGCCCGGATTTAGCCGTCTTTTCAGCCTCACTGCCACAAAACTGTTGTCAATTATGTAAGAAAGCCATCAGGCAAAATTGACAGCGCCCTTTAGCGGTATTATTTAAAACTGCAAACCAAACTTTCCAGGCCTCCATGAGCCCATCCAAAAAGAAAATCTGCCTGTATGTACTGGGAGCGGTGGTGATCGTCGCGGCGCTGGGCCTCTTTACCGCCTTTGGCCCACCGGGGCTCTTCGCCAAGTCCGAAAGCCCGGAATTTTGCGGCAGTTGCCACGTCCTGCAGCCGGAATACGAGAACTGGTTTCACTCCGGCGCCCACCAGAATATCAAGTGCATCGACTGCCACCTGCCCAATGACAACCTGGCCCATCATTTATGGGCCAAGGGCCTGGAAGGCGTGGGCGATGTCGTGGCCTTCCACACGGGCCGGGTTCCCGAACCCATCAAGCTCTCCGACGCCGGGGCCCGAACGGTGGTGGCCAATTGCCGGCGCTGCCATAACGAACTCGTGGCCCGGATCAATGAAGACCGGCGGTGCTGGGAGTGCCACCGGCGCATGTCCCATCGCAGCACCGGCGCCATCGCGACCCTGACCCCATAACTAGAAGGATGGATGAAGGCATGAAACGGATCAGACCATTTCTCATTATCCTGGTGGCGGTGGCCGTGGGCGCGGCCTGGGTTATCGCCTGTTCGCCCCCCAAGTCCGAGCCGGTGAAGACCGTGACCATCCCGGACGGCGAATACGATCCCGCGGTTTGGGGCAAGGCCTATCCCCTGGAATACGACTCCTGGCTGAAGAGCAAGGAGCCCAACCCGGCTAATCTGAGTAAATACAAGCGCGGTTGGACCGGGGACGGCAAATTCGACAAGCTGAGCGAATATCCTTGGCTGCCCATGCTCCAGAGCGGCTGGGGTTTTGCCATTGAGTTCAATGAAATCCGGGGCCATTACTACATGCTCATTGACCAGTTAGAGGTCGACCCCTCCCGCCGTAAGGCCGGCGGCGTCTGTCTCACCTGCAAAACGCCTTTTGCTCCGAAGCTCAAACAAGACCTGGGTGAGCACTACTTCAAAGACCCGTACGATGAGGTGCACGCCAAGATCCCGAAGCAGTTCAATCAAGAGGGCGTCATGTGCCTCGACTGCCATGACAATAAAACGATGGACCTGAAGTTTTCCCGCTGGACCCTGATCAAGGCTTTGAAGGATATCGGCAAGGACCCGGCCAGCGTCACCCGCCAGGAAAAACGCAGCCTGGTGTGCGCCCAGTGCCACGTGACTTACGTCATCAAGAAAGACCCGCAAATGAAGTCGGTAGATGTCTTCTTCCCCTGGCAGGGCAGCAAAGAGGGGGACATCTCCATCGAGAACATCATCAAGGTTCTGAAGAGCGACCCAGCCAATCTCGAATGGACCCAAGCCGTCGCCGGTATCAAACTGGGTGGTTTACGGCATCCTGAATATGAGGTGTACAGCCGCAACAGCGTCCACTGGAAAGCCGGAGTCTCCTGTGCCGACTGCCATATGCAGTATGAGCGGGTGGGGTCGAATAAGATTTCCAACCACAACGTGGGCAGCCCGGTGTGGCAGGGGATGACGGCCTGTGCTCAGTGCCACGCCGAATCCGCTGACTGGCTCAAGGCCCAGGTCTTCGCCATCCAGGACCGCACCACCTCCCTTCTGAACCGGGCGGGCTATGCCACCGCGGTGGCTACCAAGCTCTTTGAGGCCGCCAATAAGGCCAAGACCGAGGGCAAGAATATTGACCAAAAACTTTATGACCAGGCCAAAGACCTCTACCTTGAGGCCTTTTACCGCATTAATTACATCGGCGCCGAGAATTCCGTGGGCTTTCACAACCCCACTGAAGCCGAGCGCATCTGCGCCGATACGGTGGCCTTTGCCGGGAAATGCTCCGGCTTGCTGCGCCAGATTTTGGCTGCGGCGGGAGTGGCCGAACCCGCCGATATCAACCTGGAGTTGGCCAAGTACCTCCAAAATCGCGGCGTTAAAAAGCTGAATTTTAAGCCAGACGAGGAATTCAAGGATCCCTTCGGTATCCAGCCAATGCTGACTCCGGAGGCTTCTTTGGGGCTGCCGGGCGCTCCCCCGGGCCAGCCTGAGGCCCCCCAAGGCAAGCCACAGGCGCCCCCGGGCAAATAAGCTGACAGCGACTGCTCATTTTCCACATGTTTTTCTGAAATTTTATGGCCCGGCGGTCAGTCGGGCCTTAACTTTTTCATAGATACGGCATTCTAAGAACATGACGGCAGAAAGGAGAGCCCAGGCCTGGACCAATAAGGCTCCATGGTCACCGCTGGCCCAGATTGCTCAGATCGGAAAAAGGGGCAAATGAAAATCTCGACAATATTTCTAATCTTCTTCCTCCAGATAGCGGCGCTGGCCGGCCTTACCGGCTGCGGGGTCTCACAGCTCCAGCAGATGGCCAGGGGAGAGATTCAGGCCCCCAAGGTCAGCTACCAGGGTCTCAAGGTCTACCAGCCCACTGCGCAGGGCTGGCCCCTGGGCGCCACCCTGCTCCTGGAGAATCCCAATAACCAGGCCCTTAACCTGTTGGGTTACGATTACCAGTTATGGATTGAAGGCAAGAGCGTGGCCCAGGGCGCCAGCCAGCAACCGGTGAACCTGCCCCCCAATGGGCAGACGGTGGCGGAACTCCCCATTATGGTGCAGTTGCCTGCCGTCATGGAGCTCTTGCCCCAGTTCCTGCCCCAGTTCCTGGGTCAGCAGCAGCAACAACTGCCACTGCGCAAATTCCACTATCAAATCGCCGGCAGCTTCCGTCTGGCTTCGGTGCTGGGTGGAATTATTCCTCTCCCCTTCCGGTTCCAGGGGGAAGCCTCGCCCCAGGAGGGCATGGATTTCCTGAAGCCCTACCTGCACTGACTCTCCGGCTCGGCCGTAATCACTGAATCTCACCCAGACTGTAAGCCTCGCAGCCCTCGTAGGAAAATTTCCTACAAGAGAATCGGTAATTGTCCGATTTCTAGACCACTTCACTCCGATATATTCAAAATTATTGCCAGATATCCCTTGATAAAGAGACAATTTCATGGGATATAGAAATTTTATTGGCATATTTTCTAATTTGTATGCTTAGACAATCGCTCAACGAAGGAGGAACTATGCGACGCTTGGGAATGGGCCTTACCTGTCTGGCAATCATTGGTTTGCTCGTGGCGGGGCCGGCGGCGGCCGCGGAGAAGACGGTCACCTTGGGCTTCACCGCCTCGCAAACCGGCAAGCTCAACGTGGAAGCCATCCGCCAGATCAATGGCATCAACCTCTGGGTCGAGCAGGTGAACAAGGCCGGAGGGATCAAGCTGGCGGACGGCACCGTGGTAAAAGTGGCCGCCAAGTTCTATGACGACGAAAGCAACAAGGACCGGGTCCAGGAACTCTATACCCGCCTGATCAACAACGACAAGGCCGACTTCCTCATCAGCCCTTACAGTAGCGGCCTGGCGGATGCGGCGGCGGTCATCGCCCAGCAGTACAAGCGCATCATGGTCACCGCCGGGGCGTCCTCGGACTCTACCCAGTATAAAGGCTACTCCCTGGTCTATATGACCTATACCCCGGCGTCCAAGTACCTGAACGGCGCCATCGACCTCCTGGGCAAGCTGGACCCGCAGGGCAAGAAGATCGCCATCATCAATGAAAAAGATAAGTTCTCCACCGACTCGGTGAATGGTCTGAAGAAGTACGCTGAAGAGAAAGGCTATCAGGTCGCGATGTTTGAGGGCTACGATAGCGGCACCACCGATTTCGCCCCCTTCATCAACAAGATCCCCGCCGGGGTGGATGCGGTGATGGGCGGCGGCCACTTCGCCGATGGCACCACCCTGACCCGGCAGATCTATGAAAAAAAGGTGCCGACCAAGATGGTTGCCTTGCTGGTGGCCCCGCCGGAGCCCAAGTTCGCCGAACTGGGCGAGGCCTGCATCGGCGTGATCGGCTCCAGCATGTGGGAGCCCTTTGCCAAATACAGCCCGGAAGCGGCCAAGGCGGCGGGGGTGGAATGGTTCGGCCCCACCATCCCGGAATTTGTCAAGGAGTATAAGGCCAAATACAATAATGAAGAGCCCTCCTACCATAGCGCCGGGGGGTATGCCGCGGGCCTGATCTTGCAGAAGGCCATGGAAAAGGCCGGCTCCACCGAGACCGACAAGGTCAAGGCGGCTATAGACGCCGAAGACATGTTCACTTTTTACGGTCACATCAAATTCGACACCACGCCCAAGGCCCACGGGTTGCAAATTGGCCACCAGATGATCATTATTCAATGGCAGAAGGACCAGCAGGGCAAACCCCAGAAGGTGGCGGTCTATCCGGAGGCCGCGGCCACCGGCCAGGCCATTGTCTATCCGGCTCACTGAGAGCGGAGGGCCGGATTGATCTAAGGCGGGGGCACAGCTTGCTGTGCCCCTTGTTGACTCGGGTTAAGCTGCAGAGCCCGTTTAGGAAAATTTCCTACACTAGAATCAGCAATCGTCCGATTTTCAGGGGATTGTTCTCCGGATAAGGTTTGGCAAGTTGAGGAGAGGCCGCTCCGGAAAGGCGTAGAGCCGTTTATTTAATAAAAATTTTGGCGGACAGGCGAGAGACCTTAGACAGATGCATGTGCTACCTTCCATCATAGACGGTCTGCTCATCGGCTTCGTTTACGGCGTCGCCGCCATGGGCCTGACCCTGATCTGGGGCGTGATGCGGGTCATCAACCTGGGCCACGGCGCCACCATGGCCCTGGGGATGTTCGGCACCTACTTTCTCTTCAGCGATTTGGCGGTGAACCCCTATCTGGGGCTGGTGGCGGTGGTAGTCCTGGCCCTGCTGTTCGGCTTCCTGATTTACGGGGTGGCCCTGCAAAGGGTGATCCAGGCTGGGTATCTCTCCACCCTGCTGGCCACCTTTGCGGTGAATATGATCATCATCGGCATCGGCACCGCCGCGTTCACCACTTCGCCCCGGAATATCGATTTCTCCGCCGGTTCCATTACCCTGGGCCCGGTTATCCTCCAGGGCACCCGCCTGCTGGCGGCCCTGGCCGCGGTGGTCATAACCGCGGCCTTGTACCTGTTTCTCTATTTCACCCGGCCGGGGAAGGCCATCCGGGCGGTGGCCGACAACCGGGCCGCGGCTGAGCTCATGGGCATTCCATCCTCCCACGTTCTGGCCCTGGCCTTCGGCCTGGGCACCATGCTGGCCGCGGTGGCCGGCGGGCTCACCGCCACCTTCTTTCCCTTTACCATCCTGAGCGGCGCCACCTATCAGTTGAAATCCTTTGTCATCTGCGTTCTGGGCGGCCTCGGCAATCCCTTGGGAGCCCTGGTGGGGGGCCTGTTTTTAGGGGCCCTGGAGGGGGTGGTCCCCACCTTCATGCCGGTGAGTTGGGTGCCGGTGGTGGAATTCGGCCTGTTCGTCCTGGTCCTGGTGGTCAAGCCCACTGGGCTGTTGGGGTCCAAGTAGATGAATCTCCGGAAGCAATCCGGTTTCTGGCTCAGCTTTCTCCTGGTCTTCCTGGGCGGCCTGGTGATTCTGGTCCTGAGGCAGGACACCTTGCGGGAGGAGGCCTTTACGGTGCTGATGTTCATCGGCCTGGCCTCCAGTCTGAACATCCTCATGGGCTACACCGGTTATGTCAACTTCGGACATATCGTCTTTTTCGGCCTGGGGGGCTATTTCGGCTTCTACCTGCTGAGTGCCTGGAACTGGCCGGTTTACCTGGCGGCCCTGGGCGGCGGGGTCCTGTCGGCGGTGATCGCCTATATCATCGGCGCCGCGGTCCTGCGCCTCCGGGGGGCCTATTTCGCCCTGGCCACCATCGGGGTCAACGAGGCGGCCCGGGCCTTTGTCAGCAATTTTGAACCCTTCGGCGGTTCCACCGGGCTGTTTGTCAACTTTTCCGCCTATGACCGCTACGGCGGGGCCGGCCAGGCCCTCTGGTTCACCTTCATCCTGCTGTGGCTGGTGGCCCTGGCGGTCATCGTGGTGAGCTACCTGGTGAAACGCTCCCGCTTCGGCCTGGGGCTCAGCGCCATCCGGGAGGACGAAGACACCGCCATGGTCATGGGGGTGAAGGCCCCCCAGGACAAGACCAAGGCCTTCATGATCTCAGCCTTCTTCCCGGGGCTGATCGGCACCTTGTACTTCTTTAAGAACGGCAACGTGGAGCCGGACGACGCCTTCCGGTTCCAGATGTCCCTGGAGATCCTGGTAATGGTGATGCTGGGCGGCCGGGGCCTGCTGTTCGGGCCGATCTTCGGGGCCTTCGCTTATGAGCGGCTGCGGGGCTATCTGATTACCAGCCCCATCTTCAAAGACCTGCACCTGGCGCTCTCCGGCCTCATCCTCCTCCTCATCGTCCTCTTTGTGCCCGGGGGCGTGGTGGGCTGGTTCCGGGAGCGCTTCCCCCAGTTGCGGAGGTGGGTGGAATGATTCTCCAGGTTCAGGAAGTCTCCAAGAAATTTGGCGGGCTTCAGGCCCTGTTGGACGTGAACTTCGAGATCGCCGAGGGCCAGATCATGGGGCTCATCGGCCCCAATGGCGCCGGCAAGACCACCCTGTTCAACGTGATTAATGGCGTCTATGTCCCGACCCAGGGCCAGGTGATCTTTCGGGGCGAGAAGATCACCGGCCTGCCCTCCTATGAGGTGGCCCGGCGGGGCCTGGCCCGGGCCCACCAGGTGGTCCGGCCCCTGAACGATCTCACCGTCCGGGAAAACGTCATGGTGGGGGCCTGCTTCGGCCGCGAACGCCACTCCCTGGGCAATGCCGCCGCCATTGCGGGCGAGGCCCTGACCCAGGTGGGCCTGGCGGATCGGGCCGACCAGCTCGCCCTCAACCTCAACGTGGCCCAGAAGAAGCGCCTCGAGCTGGCCCGGGCCCTGGCGGCCCGGCCTTACCTGCTGTTACTGGACGAGGTTTTGGCGGGCCTGAATCCTTCGGAGATCGCCGGCATGATGGCGACCATCCGGACCATCCGGGACCAGGGCTTCACCATCCTGATGATCGAGCACGTCATGCAGGCCCTGATGAGCGTCTCCGACCGGGTCATCGTCCTGGATTACGGGCAGCTCATCGCCGCGGGCACCCCTGAGGAAGTGGCCAGCAACCCCCAGGTGATCGAGGCCTACCTGGGCGATCCGGAAATGACGGCCCGGCTTTTGGCCGATTGATTGGTAAGGCGACATGAACCTGTTAGAAGTTAGTGACATCACCTCCGGCTACGAAGGGGTCCAGATTCTCTGGGGGGTCAACCTTAAGCTGGAGCAGGGCAAACTCACCACCCTGGTGGGCTCCAACGGGGTGGGCAAGACCACCCTGCTCAAGACCGTGATGGGGCTGCTGCGGCCCTGGCAGGGTACGGTGACCTTTGCCGGCCGGGACGTCACCGGTCTTTCGGCCCACAACCGGGCCAAGGCCGGCATGGTCCTGGTGCCGGAAGGGCGCCAGCTCTTTACCGAGATGACGGTCCTGGAAAACCTGGAGATGGGCGCCTTCTCCGCCCGGGCCCGGGCCACCTTCCAGCAAAACCTGGAGAAGGTCTTCGAACTCTTTCCCCGGCTCAAGGAGCGGGCCAAGCAGAAGGCCGGCACCCTGAGCGGCGGCGAGCAGCAGATGGTGGCCGTGTCCCGGGGCCTGATGGCCGAGCCGGAGATCCTGATGCTGGATGAACTCTCCCTGGGTCTCTCCCCCTTGCTGGCCCTGACCCTGTTCGAGGGCCTCACCCGCCTGAAGAAGACCGGCCTCACCATGCTCCTGGTGGAGCAGAACGTCACCATGGCCCTGGCGGTGAGCGATTACGCCTACGTCCTGGCGGAAGGCCGGGTGCACCTGGAAGGCGAAGCCCGGGCCCTCGCCAAAAACGACGAGATCAGGCGCACCTACCTGGGGATTTAGTTATAGGGCGGCCTGTGGCCGCCGAAAAATCGACAAGCTTTTGCAGGGGCGGTCCTCGAACCGCCCTTTTTTTTCATCCCCAAACCAATCGGGGCGAACCCAGGTTCGCCCCTCAATTAAGCATTTGCTGAAAGCTGATGGCTGATAGCTGACCGCTTCTAAAACCAGGAACGGTGGCTCCAGAGTTCGTCCTTTAAATTCTTCATATCCGACTGGCACATCAGGTAGAGGGAGGCGTTCTGGATAGCCAGGCCGCCCAGATAGGCCAGGGTGGTGACCAACATAATCTCATCCTTGGTGTAGGGCCGCTGCACCCCGCTGTAAAGCCGCAGCACCCCGATCACCTTTTCCTTGGTCTTGATGGGCACGGACAGGATGGAGACGATGCCCTCTTCCTTGACCTCTTTGCGGTACTGCACCCTTCTGTCCGTGACCGCGTTGGCAATGAAGACCGGTTGGCCGCCGGAGAGGGTCTGGGCGATGCTCTTTTTGGCCGCCACCGGGCCTTTATTCAGGTAGCGGTCGCTCAGGCAGCAGGAGGCCACCAGTTCCAGGTTTTCCTCGCGCTCATCCAGCAGACGGATGGAAGCGGCCTTCACTCTGAGGGCCACGGCCAGTTCGCTGGTCATGCCCGTGAGAATCTCTTTGACGTCCAGGCTGCTGCTGAGGTTGACCGCCAGGTCGAAAAAGAGCTTGGTTTCCTGGCGCAACTGGTCGATGAGGTGGGCATGCTCCATAATCCCGCCGCCCTGCTGAGCCAGCAGCGTGAGGAATTCCCGCTCGTCTTCGCTGAACTCCCTGGGGCTGTCGGTAAAGAGGCAAAAGACCCCGATGATCCGCCCCTTGACCAGCACCGGCACCGATAGGATGGCGGCGATGCCTTCCGCCAGCTTGGCTTCGGGCTGGTCCACCTGGGGGTCGGCCGCGGCCACCTGGGTGTAGAAATAGCCTTCTTCCTGGAGGAGGGGCACAATCTCACGAGCCAGCCTGGACTTCCGGGACCGGAAATAGGCCTCGGACAGGCCCTTTTGGGCCACCGGCACCAGTTCTTCTCGGCCGGTGACGATGAGGTAGAGACAGGCGGCCTTGCCTTTCAGGGTCTCCATGGCGCTCTGGAAGATGAGATCCAGGAGTTCGTAGCGGTCCCGGGCGGTCCCGAAGGCCCGGCCGAGATTACACATGGTTTTGAAATAATTGGTCTTGGGGGCCATGTTAACGCCTTTGAGTTTCGAGATCCTTTTGGTAGCCGCAGGCTTTAGCCTGCGTCTTTGCACCATGGGCCAACCAAACGCAGGCACAAGCCAGCGACTCCGTTAATCCCTTGCTATCAGCCAACTAGCAATCCGGGGCACCAACTCCTTCTGAAATTGGGACCCCACATAAATGCCGATGTGGCCGGTGTCCAGGCAGATGTCCTCGGTATCTTGGCTTCCCACCCGCTGGGTCAGGAGCTGGCAGGCCTCCGGCGGCACCAGGTGGTCGTATTTGGCGTAAATATTCAATACCGGCATGGTGAGCCGCTGCAGGTCGAGGCGCACTCCTCCCAGTTCCATTCGGCTCTCAATGAGGAGATTCTGTTGATAAAGGTCTTTGATCAGCTGCCGGAGGGTTTCGCCGGGCACCGCCGGGGTGTCGAAGATCCACTTCTCCATGCGGATGAAGTTCTCCACGAACTCCTTGGAATCCATGTTTTCCAGGAAGCCGACGTACTTGTCGAAAAGCATCCGGGCCGGATTGAGGAGGAGATAACCGATGGTCAGGAGATTGCCGGGCACATTGCCGAAGGCGCCCACCAGGCGGTCCACGTCGATCTCCTTGAGCCAGAGGTGCAGCAGCCCCTTATCGGTGTCGAAATTGGTGGGGGTCACCGTGGGGATCAGATTCTGGACCTTCTCAGGGAAAAGGGCGGCGTACATGACGCAGAAGGTCCCGCCCATACAGACCCCCATCAGGTTTACCCGGGGCAGGCCGTGGCGCTGCCGAATGAAATCGACCAGATTATTCAGATAGCCGCCGATATGGTCGTCCAGGGTGAGGTAGCGGTCCACCGGGCCGGGATCGCCCCATTCCACGAGGTAAACCTCCACTCCTTCTTTGAGGAAATTGCGCACCACGCTGCGGTCCGGCTGCAGGTCCAGGATGGTTTCCCGGTTGAACAGGGCCTGCACCAGGAGCAAGGGGGTCTTAAGCCGCGGGGCGGCGGTCGGCAGGTAGTGCTTCAGCCGGATGCGGTCCTCGGCATAGACGACCTCGTAGGGCGTGGCGCCGATCTCGGTATTCAGGGGGCCCAGCAGGATATCTTTGGCCTTCTCCAGGCGGTGCCTGGCCCGTTCCGCCTCGACGGCCAGTTTCTCCCGGATCAGGTCGAGGGGAATCTTGGTCCGGTCCATCAGGATTCCCCAGGGCCGGCCGGCGGGAACGCCGGCTGTTTCGACAGGGCCTTGACCTGCTTTTTCAGCAGGTAGATTTCCCGGTAGAGGTCTTCCATGTCACGGTGGGAGGGGATGGGCAGAGCAGCCAGGGCCTCGGACAGCAGGGCCTGTTTGGCCACGTTGAAATCTTCCAGGGACGTTCAAGGTGTGGCTCATGGTGCGGGTGCACTCCGGCGACTTGAAGAGGGTCATGTAATGGCCCTCCAGAACCCGCAGCCACTTGCGGTAATATTCTTTAAAGTCCTCCAGCGGGCGGCCGCCCTCCTCCAACACCCCGCGCATATCCCGCAGGGACTTCTTCAGCGGCAGAAAGAGCAGGTATATGAATTCAGCCATGGCGCTCTGGAACTGACCGAATTTATCCATGGCCCGGTTCAGCCCCTCTTGGGGCAGGCGGGTCATCTGGGGCATGTTCAGCAATTCCCGGAAGTCTTTTTCGTAGAATTCGGTGCAGATCTTGAAGATTTCCTGGTCCAGGTTTTCGAAACCGCAAGACTCATCCGGAGAAGTCTCCGGGTCGAGGCCCTCCAGCCATTGCTGGTGCAGATAGAAATAGCCGCTCCAGCCTGCCTGGGCGATCTTTAGGATGACCTCCGAAGGGGCCTTGATGCCGTTAAAGACCGCGGCCACGGTCTCCGGTTCGCTGAGCAGGGAAAAGAAGGCCTGCCAGAGGGTCAAGGCGGCCAGGGAGCCTTCGGCCTGGGAGCCGGTGGTTTCGGCTCCGGTCCCGTTCAGGCCCGGGCCCATATGGGCCAGGTCTTCCCAAAAATCCATGGTCCACTTGATCCAGGCGGCCAGTAGCGGCTCAGGGGCGGGTTTTCGAGGTCGTTCCAGGTCCATGTTTGTCTTCAACGATCCAGGTAATTGATTAACGGGACAGCCTGGCCGAGCCCTGGCTGTCCAATTTAAAATATTTATTATATATTTATTTTTGAGGGAAAAGAACCTATGTCACCAATTAAATTGGGCATCAGCGCCTGCCTCGTAGGGGCAAAGGTGCGCTACGACGGCGGACTACCGCTGGGACCGCTTCCTCACCGACACCCTGGGGCGCTACCTGGAATTCGTGCCGGTGTGCCCGGAGGCGGAGTGTGGCCTGGGAGTGCCCCGGGAGCCCATGCGCCTGGTGGGAGGCCCTGAGGCCCCGCGGCTCCTCACGGTGCGTACCGGGCAGGAACTGACCGAACGCCTGCAGGCCTGGACCGGCAGAAAGTTACCGGAACTGGCAGCCGAGGACCTGGCCGGCTTCATTTTTAAAAGCAAATCCCCGAGCTGCGGTCCGGCCCGGGTGAAGCTCCATGATGACCAGGGGAGGATCGCGGGACGGGGCGCTGGGCTCTTTGCCCGGGCCTTCATGGTGCAATTCCCGCTATTGCCGGCGGCCGACGAGAGCCGGCTTTATGACCCGGAATTCCGGGAAAACTTCCTCGAACGGCTCTTTTTCTGGCGGCGCTGGCGGGAGTTGCTGACTAAAAAGCCCGGCCGCGGCGATCTGGTAGCCTTCCACACGCGGCACAAGTACCAGCTCCTGGCCCATAGCACCGAGCATTACCGCCAAATGGGCCAATGGGTGGCTCAAGCGCGAGAGTTGGCGATGCCGCAGCTGTTGGCCGGCTACCAGGCCCTGGCGTTGGCGGCCTTGCGCCTCAAGGCCACGGCCAGCAAAAACGCCAACGTCCTCTACCACTTGCTGGGCTATTTCAAGAAGCAGTTAAGCGGCACTGACCAGCAGGAAGCGCTGGCGGCCATCGACTCTTACCGGCGGGGCGAGGCGCCCTTGGTCGTGCCGCTAACCCTGATCAATCATTATGTGCGGCAGTATCAGGAGCCGTACCTCAAGGGGCAGACCTATCTCAACCCGCATCCCCTGGAAGTGAGGCTGCGGCATCATGCCTGATCGCCAATCTCTTCCCGGAGAGGCGCAGGCTAAAGCCTGCGGCTGCCTGCTATTCATGAGGGTATGACTATGCCGCCAAAACCCGTCCTGGTCACCGGCGCTACCGGGTACGTGGGGGGCCGACTGGCACCCCGCTTGCTGGCAGCGGGCTACCGGGTCCGGGCTCTGGGACGGTCTGTGGCCAAATTAAGAGGCCGCCCCTGGGGTGGTCACCCCAACCTGGAGGTGGCCCAGGGCGATGTCCTGGACCTGGAATCCCTGCAACGAGCGGCCCAGGGCTGCGCCGCGGCCTTCTACCTGGTGCACTCCATGGGCGGCCGCGGTGATTTTGCCCAAACCGATCGGCAAGCGGCCCAAAACATGGTCCAGGCCACGGCGGGTGCGGGCCTGGAGCGACTCATTTACCTGGGCGGACTGGGAGATTGGGACGATCCGCACCTGAGCGAGCATCTCCGTTCTCGCCTGGAGGTGGCCAGGATACTGCAATCCGGCCCGGTGCCGGCCACCGTCCTCCGGGCCGCCATGATCCTGGGGTCGGGCAGCGCCTCCTTCGAAATCATGCGCTACCTGGTGGACCGCCTGCCGGTGATGCTCACGCCGCGCTGGGTCCACAACCCGGTGCAGCCCATCGCCATCCGCAACGTCCTCGCCTACCTGATCGGCTGTCTGGAGGTCGAGGCAGTCAAGGGGCAGACCTTCGACATCGGGGGCCCCGAAGTGGTGACTTACCGCCGCCTGTTCGACCTTTACGCCGCAGAGGCCCGTCTGCCCCGGCGCCTCATCATTCCGGTGCCGGTGCTCACCCCGAAACTGAGCTCCTACTGGATCCATCTGGTCACCCCGGTGCCCGCCTCCCTGGCTCAGCCCCTGGCCGAAGGCTTGGCCACCCCGGTGGTTTGCCGGGACAATCGCATCCGCTCCCTGATTCCCCAAGAGCTTTTGGACTGCCGCAGCACTATCCGTCTGGCCCTGCAACGGATCGAGCAGCAGCGGGTGGAAACCTGCTGGAGCGACGCCGGCCGTATCATTCCGCCGGAGTGGGCCCAATGCGGCGACGCCGACTTTGCCGGAGGTACCATACTCAGTCTGGGCTATCGCCTGCGGCTGCACGCCGGGCCGCCGGAACTCTGGGAGCAGATCACCAGGGTCGGCGGCGCCACCGGCTGGTATTTCGGCAATTTTCTCTGGAAGCTCCGGGGGCTGATGGATCGCCTGGTCGGCGGGATGGGGTTGCAGCGGGGCCGGCGCCAGCCGCAAAAGCTTCAGGTGGGTGATGCCCTCGATTTCTTTCGGGTTCTGGAGATGGAACCGGACCGGCGCTTGCTGCTGCTGGCGGAGATGAAGCTGCCCGGGGAGGCTACCCTGGAATTCCGCCTCGCCTCCCGGTGCGAGGGCGAGACGGAGCTGACCATGGTGGCCCGCTTCCTGCCCCGGGGCCTGGGGGGCCTGGCCTATTGGTATGCCCTGGAACCGTTTCACCGCCGGATTTACCGGGGAATGCTCCTGGCCATCGCCGCCGCAGCCGGCAAAAGCATTACCGCCGGGCCGGAACGGCTGGGTTAGATGAGTAGGGGCGAACCTTGTGTTCGCCTTTAGGCAACCTCAACTCATCAGCCTCGCCAGCAGGTGCTCCACCAGAAAGAGCATGGCCTCCAGGTCCAGGTAGTCGGTGACGCTGGCGTCGAAGAGGAAGCGGCCCTGGGCCTCGAAGCCTTCCTCCGGGTCGGCATCCCAGAAAAGCAGCAGGACGGGGACCCGCGGCAGCGGCCGGAAGACGGCCTGAACGTCGGCGTCTTCGCCGCCCACCGCGACCGGTTCGGCTCCCATTTGGCCGGCCCGGTCCTTTAAGTCGGAAGCCCGGCCGCTGAAATGGGCCGCCAGTTCCCGCTCCAGCCTCGCCAGGGTCTTGGTCTTGGACACGGAGTTGGGCAGGCTGTTATAGGCGATCCAGTCCCCCACCGGCACCCGGCTGCCCCCGGAGGCGAGGTAATTATAGAGCAGGATGGCGTCCCAGGGGTCGGCCAGGGCCCCGGGGGGATAGCGCAATTCATCCTTGAAGACTTGCACGCAGAAGCCGAAATAAGGCATGGCCAGATAGGGCCGGCCGGCCTCCTCGCCATAGTCGGCGCCCAGCCCGGCGGCCAGGGCTTTGAGGTCCAGCGGCGCCACTTTTTCCTGCAGAACCTCCAGCGAGATGGCCACGGACTCCCGGCGCCGGCCGACCCCGGCCTGCTGCTGGGACCGGATCAATTGGCTGAATTCGTCGCCGGCCATCAGGTGCGGGCATTTCCCCAGGTCTTCCCCTTCCTTGATCACCCGGGTGGCGAAGGCCAGGCAGGTGGCCTGACCGCAGTCGCCGCAATTGGTGCGGGGCAGGCGTTTCAGGACTTCCATTACCGTGATTGCCATCAGCTAGCCTCGGGCCGCCAGTTTTTCTTCCAGGAGCCGCCCCAGCCGGGCCAGGTGAAGCTTCTCTTCGTCGGCGATGGCGAACAGGATGGACTTGGCGGCAGCCTGAGCGCAGCGGTCGGCCAGGCGCAGGTAGAGGTCCAGGGCCTGGGTCTCCAGCATCATGGCCAGATCCAGGACCTGAGGCACAGTATCCAGGTGAGCCTCGTTAGCCGCCAGGAATTCCTTCAGGTTGAAGCCGCCTTCCAGGGTCTCGGAGGCCGCGGTACCCGAACAGGCAGCCGCCTCCGGCCCGGCTGGCTCCAGCTGCTGATAAAGCTCCCGCAACCTTTGCCGGTGGTGTTCCTCCGCCTGGGCCAGTTGCACGAACAGGTCCTTGAGTTCCGCATCCCGCGTCCGGCCCAGCATGGTCTCATAGAAGAGTTGCAGGGTCCGTTCCAGGCCGCAGGCCAGGGAGGTGATTTCCGTTGGGGTTTCGTCGCCCCGCACCAGATCGAGGTTCAGTTCCTGGGGGCCGGCGGCCTTCTGGCCTTGATAGGCCTTGATGCCCCCGGCCAGGTTATAGACTTCTTTGAAGCCGAGGCCGGAGAGCATCTGGGCCGCCACCCGGCTGCGCCCGCCAATGGCACAATGCACGATGGTCGGCTTTTCCGGGTCCAGGGTCTGGTAGGAGTTGGCCAGTTCCGGCAGTGGCAGGAGTTTGCCCCCGGGGATATGGGCCTCTTCGTATTCCCCGGGTTGGCGGACGTCCAGGATGAGATAATCGCCTTCCTGATGGGTGGCCATGTAATCCCGGGCTTCGTCGGCCTCCATGGATGCCACCGGCTTGAACAGTTTGCTAAGCTGGACCATTTTATTCCTTCCATGGGCTGCTGGGGCAGGCTAAAGTCTGCGGCTGCAACAAGATGTGGCGTTGTAGGGGCGGCTCGCGAGCCGCCCCTACTGCTCACTTCACTTACTGTTCACTGATAAACACCCGGGCGTCCAGGACCAGAGTCCCCTGGCCCTCGGGGAGGACCAGAAGCGGGTTGATGTCCAGCTCCTTGATCTCCGGGAAGTCCAGGACCAGTTGCGACAGGCGCTCCAGGCAGGCGGCCGCGGCCGCCAGGTCCGCCGGCGGCTCACCCCGATAGCCGGTGAAGATCTGAAAACCCTTGAGGTCCCGGATCATCTTGTCGGCCCAATGCTCGGAGATGGGGGCGATCCGGAAGATCACGTCCTTGAAGATCTCCACGTAGGTGCCGCCCAGGCCGAACATCAGGAGCGGCCCGAACTGCGGGTCCCGGGTCATGCCCAGGATGGTCTCCCGGCCCCTGGCGGCCATCTTCTGGACCAGCGCCCCCTGGAGGTCGGCCGCAGGCATGGCCGCGGCCACTGCGGCCAGGATGTCCCGATAGGCCTGGCTCACCGCTTTGGCATCCGGCAGGTTCAGCCGCACCCCGCCCACGTCGAACTTGTGGATGACCTCCGGGGAAACGATCTTCACGGCCACCGGATAACCCAGATCATCCGCGGCCCAGACCGCTTCTTCGGCGCTGTGGGCCCAATGGCCCGGGGCCACCTGAAAGCCGTAGTCCCGGAAAAGTTCATGGGCTTCGGGCTCCAGGAGGTGGCGGCGACCGGCGGCCCTCACCTTGGCCAGCAGGGTTTTCAGGGCCTCCCGGTCCAGGTCGGTAAAGGACTTGACTTCGTGGCTGGCGGGCATGATACCGGCGGCGTAGCGGGCCATGGCGCCCATGGAGCGGGCCGCTTCCTCCGGAAAATGGTAATGGGGCAGCCTGGCCTTCGTCCAGATAGCCAGGGTCTCCTCGATCTCCCCCAGAGCCATCTGGCAGACCAGCGTGGGCTTGCCGTATTGCGGCGTCACTGCGGCCACGGTGGCGGCAATGGCCGGCAGGTCGGTCATCAACTGCGGGGTGGAGATGACGATGGCCCCGTCTACCTGGTCGTCCTGGAGCACGCTGTCCAGCGCCACCCGGTAGCGGTCCTCCTTGCCATCCCCCAGGACGTCCACCGGGTTGTGGATATTGGCCGCGGGCGGCAAGCCCTGGCGCAGCTTCTCGATGGTGGCCTCATTCAGGGCGGCGATCTCCAGGCCGTAGCGCACCGAGGCGTCCACCGCCATGATGCCCAGGCCGCCGGCGTTGGTGACGATGGCCACCCGGTTGCCCCGGGGCAGGGGCTGATTGGCGAAGGCCAGGGCATAGTCGAAGAGTTCCTCCAGGGATTCCACCCTGAGGACGCCGCACTGGGCGAAGAGGGCGTCGTAGGCCTCATCGGAACCGGCCAGGGCGCCGGTGTGGCTGGAGGCCGCCTTCGCCCCGGCCGCGGTGCGGCCCGATTTGATGGCCAGAATGGGTTTGGGCCGGGGGCCCTGGGAGGTTATTTCCTGGGCCAACTGGAAGAAGCGCCGGGGCTCGGCCAGGTCTTCCAGATAGAAAAGGATGACGTCCGTTTGGGGATCGTCCTTCAGGTAAGCGAGGAAATCGTTTTCGTTGAGGTCGGCCTTGTTGCCCACGGAGACGAACTTGGAGAGGCCGATCTCTTCGCCCTGGGCGTATTCCAGGGCCGCCACGCCGACTGCGCCGCTTTGGGAGACCAGGGCGATGTTGCCGGGCCGGGGCATCAGCCGGGCGAAGGAGCCGTTCAGGGAAACCTCGGGGGCCGCATTGATGATGCCCAGGCAGTTGGGCCCCAGGAGGCGGATGCCCCGCTCGCGGGCGACTTGCAAGACTTGTTGCTCCAGGTCCACGCCGGCTCCGCCCAGTTCCTTGAACCCCGCGGTGATGACGATGGCCGCCTTGATGCCCTTGTCGCCGCACTCCGCCATGACTTGGGGGACCGCCTCCCGGGGGACGATGATGATGCCTAAGTCTACCTCGTCGGGGATAGCCAGGACCGACGGGAAGGTCTTGACGCTCATGACGCTGGCGGCCCGGGGATTGACCGGGTAGACCACGCCGGCGTAACTGTGCTGCAGGACGTTGCCGAAGACCGCCTGCCCGACGCTGCCGGGGCGGCCGCTGGCGCCGATGACCGCCACGGCCCGGGGGGCGAAGAGGGTGCTGAGGTTCAGCTCGGAGGTTGCCATGTCTCGGCCTTTTTAGTGGGATAGGGAGCGCTTACCGAAAAATATGCCACAGCCCCCTCGGCCGTGGCGGCACGAGAACCGCCACTACGAAAAAATAGTCATTCGTTGGCCCAGAATCGACCTCAACCGGAGCGATTTATTAAAAAATAAAGCGGTGACCAGGAAGTTGGTGATGATGCGGGCTGGTTGATCTCGCGGCCCCGGGCCGCAGGTGCCCGAAGAAAAGACCCGCAGGCGATCATCCGCAGGGCAGGGATGGCGAGAGAGCCTAGGGTAGTTGCATTCTGGGCGGCGGCACCAGAATTTGCGGTCTGGGTGGCAGCGATGACTTCAGTCCCGGCTGGGGCGGCGGCGTTTCCCCTGCTGCGATTTCAGGCAGCGGCCTGGGAGGAAAATCCCGCAGCGCGGCCACCCGTTTGCCGGGTATGGCAAAATTCAGGTTCTGGCCTCTGCCCATCTGAAAGGTGGCCACTCCGACCACTTCGCCCCGAAGATTGGCCACCGGGCCGCCGCTGGAGCCGGGAGAAATCGGCGCCGATATTTGCAGGATTTCCCCCCGCCCGGGGATCTGGCGAATCCCTGACACCATGCCGTCAGTTACAGTCTGCTCCAAACCCAGGGGACTGCCCACGACCACCACCCGCTCTCCCACCTCCGGCAGGATTGGCGCCACCGGCAGATAGGCGCGATTGTCTTGGAGCCCCTCAGCCACAAGTTTTACGAGGTCGGCGGCCCGATCTTCCGCCACCATCATCTTGAGCGGATAATGTGCCCCATCCGCGGTCTTGATCTCGGCTCGAGCCACCCCATAAATAACATGCGCCGCGGTAATGACCTGGCCGTGGTTATTAATGAAAAAGCCGCTTCCCATGCGGATAACCTTGCCATTGGCATTGTAGCCTATGACCGTAACCACGGCCGGCTGAATTTTCTTGATCAGCTGGGGCAGATTTTCCTGGGCCCGAGCCGAGTCCGCCCCTAAACCAAGAACCACTAACGCCAGAATGGCGATGAGGGTGCGATGAGGCATGATCCTTCTCCCCAGCCGTACTTTCTGCCAGCAGGATAACACAAATTGCCTTGAAAAGCCGGTCTGCTGCCGGGATTTTGGCTGCTCCTCCCACTCCATCGACTAAAAACGACAGGACCTTTAGAAGAGGCAAGTTGAATGGGGGAGAACCGGATGGGGCGTTTGGCAGGAGGTCGAGGCCCGGAGCAAGGTCGTGCTCTGGTCGGAGTCCGCCCCCTGATCTGGGACCCAGGTCAAAAATATCATCCCGACCTTCAGGGCAAGTTGGGGACGAAGCTACCCGCCCTGGCCAAACCTGCCCTGGTGCGAGGCTCATTCTGAACGAAGCGCAGCATCTCGTAGGTTTCGAGGGTCGAGTTCCTGCACTTCGTTCAGAATGGCCCTGATGTAACCGTTGGGGCAGAGAATTTTTGGCCTTTCTGGCCGCGCCGCGGCTCTCACCGGCCAAAGGGCCGCGGCCAAATTGCCTTCCAGTGCCCTCGCGGCTTGCCGGACTTACGCCTTCTTGGCGGCTTTGCGCCGGAACGCTCCCAGGCCCTTATCCAACGCCAGTTGCCGGCGTTGCTCCGAATATTCCTTACAGACGAGAGGATATTTTTTCGGGTCCAGTCCAAATCTCTTAAAATATTCTTTGGGCATTAAATTGTGGGCCTTGCGGATATGAGTCCTGAGGGTCCGCAATTTTTTCCCACATTCCAGGCACACCACATACTTCTCTTTAACGATGTCTTTCAAAGGGATCGTCGGTTTTTTCACCCCTTCAACTTCTTCAACCTTCTCGGGAGCAACGGGCATAACACCGGTTTCCAAAGAGGCCAGAGTAGCATAGACCTCTTTAATCTCTTCGATCAATTGTTGGGGTGATATTTCCGACATAGAGGCGTGAGAAACGATGATCTCTGCGGTCAATTTCATGATTTCAGTGGCCATTTGAATGTTCCTTTCTCTTTGACATGGTGGATTTATCAATCTAATTAAGTTACTTATTGTCATTTATTTATGTTTGTCAAGGATTTTATTTCAATAAGTTACAAACTAAAATAGGGTGCGCCAATAACTAAAGAAATATGGTTCATCCGATTAAGCGGTTTTTTGACCAAATAGCGGACTACGCTCATCTAAGACGCCCCGGCAATGTCAGGCACCGCAAGGGCCGAATCCGGCACATTGTTTCGCACCGAATTGCTGGGACCTGGACGGCGTTTATGGGGGCGCGCGGCCAAAAGTTTCGGGGCAAAAGCAGCACCACAGTAGACCTGCAGGACTCGTAAGGCCTATCTTTGTTTAAGGCTGTTAGGCCTGCTTCTTATTGGCTGCGGCTGAACTGGAACGCCGGCGCTGCAAGTAAGACTAATCCCGTTACAGGATTTTTTCCGGAATCCGGCCAGGACCGAATTCAAGATTTCTCCCAGCGCTGCCCGGCCGGGTGGAAAAGTAAGGTGAACTTTCTTTGCCGCCCGGAATGATTATCTTCCCTTCAGGTTGCCATTTCTTCTCTACGGCAGGGCATGCACGTGGCCACTAATCCTGACGTCGTGGTGGTCGGCGCCGGCATCCTGGGCCTGGCCAGCGCCTACCATATCCTGCAGGCAGATTCGCGCCTGAATCTTCTGGTCCTCGACCGCCTCCCGGGCCCCGGCCGAGGCACCACGGCCAGGAGCGCCGCGGCCTACCGCGATATGTTCGCCACCCCGGTGAACCGCCATCTCGCTCAGGGCAGTCTCACCTTCTACGAAAATCTGCAGGAATCCGGGGTGCAGCTCGACCTGCTGCGCCTCGGCTATCTCTGGCTGCGCACCGCGGCCCAGATGGCCGGCTACGGCCCCGCCCTGAAGGCCATGGCCGACGCCGGAGTGGCTTTTGAGACCTTGGAGCCCCGGGAACTGGCCCGGCGACTGCCCGATCTGCAAATCGGCGATATCTTCCGGGGGATTTTCGGGATTAGGTGCGGCATCCTCAACCCCAACCGGCTGGCCGGCTTTTATGCCGGGGAGGTAACCCGGCTGGGCGGTCAATTCCAGGTCGGTGTCGAAGTCACCGGCTTCGTCCAAGATCATCAGGGACTCATCCGCGGGGTCAAGATCGGCCACCGGGAAATCCTGGCCGGGCAAACCCTGGTGGCCACCGGCCCCTGGCTGGCAGCCACCCTGGCCCTGGCCGGCCTCACTGTCCCGATGGTGGCCGTGAAGCGCCAGTTGTTCGCCCTCAAGGCCCCAGCCGGACCCTTGAACCGCCTGCTCCATAGCCGGGGCTTCAATGCCCCTGGCCTCTTGCCTTTCACCATCCTGCCGGGCGAGGCCTATTTGCGGCCGGCGCCCGCGGCGAACGCCTTCATCGTCGGCTTTGCCAATGAGGACCAGCCCCCGGGTCTCGAAGATCGGCCCGTGGCCGAGCCGGAGTTTTTCGAGGCGCGTATCCTGCCTCAATTGGCGCGCTATTTGCCGATATTCCGCGGAGCTCTACCCGGCCAGTCTTGGGCGGGCCTCTATGAAGATCACCCGCCCGACCGCATCGCCTTCGTAGATCATCTGTCCGGCGCCTTGGTGGTGGGCGGCGCCAGCGGCAGCGGCATCATGAAGGCCGATTCCCTGGGCCGGGCCGCGGCCGGGCTCTGTTTTGGCCGGTCCCAGGTGGAGCTGGGAGATGGGAAACCCTTAAACGTGGCGGACCTCGGCCTTCAGGGCCGGACCTTGCCCCCCGAGGAATTCGTCATCTGACCTTGCGGTCTGCATCCGGGCTCATTAACTTTTCTCCAGAAATTGCTTCAAAAATCATTGCGTCCTGTGGAGAACAGCCGCCCTCGGCTGTTCTTCTGCAGCGAGGGCGCCGGCTCTCCATAGTTCTGTTTGGAGTTAGTTATTGAATTTTTCGGGTAAGGTGAGAACCGCCATGTTGGCACCATTCCGGAACGAGCCCCTCAGCGATTTTGACCATCCCGCCCCGGCCGCGGCCTACCGGGAGGCCCTGGCCCAGGTGCGCCGGCGTCTGGGCCGCCATTGGCCTCTGAGCCTCGACGGCCGGGCGGTTGACACTGCATCGAAAATCGTCAGCCTCAACCCGGCCCGGCCTGCCGAAGTGGTGGGCACCGTAGCCTCGGCCACGGCGCCGCAAGCGGATCAGGCCTTGGACGCCGCCTGGCGGGCCTTTCCGGCCTGGGCGGGGCTCCGCCCCGAGGCGAGGGTGGCCGTCGTCCTAAAGCTCGCCGCCGAGCTGCGCCGCCACAAATACGAACTCGCCGCCTGGGAAACCCTGGAGGCCGCCAAGAACTGGTTGGAGGCCGAAGCTGACGTCTGCGAGGCCATCGACTTCTGCGAGTACTACGCCCGCCAGGCCCTGGACCTGGCCCGCCCCCTGAAGGTCAGGCCCTATCCGGGAGAAATCAACGAGTCGCGGCTCCAGCCCTTGGGGGCCGGGGTGGTCATCCCCCCCTGGAATTTTCCCCTGGCTATCCTGGCGGGCATGACTATCGGCCCCGTGGCTGCCGGCAACACCGTGGTGTTGAAGCCTTCGTCTTATACTCCCGTGGTCGCCGCCAGATTCATGGAGCTGGTGGCTGCCGCCGGCTTCCCGGCTGGCGTCATCAATTTTCTACCCGGCAACGGCGGCGAGGTAGGCGATTACCTGGTAGACCACGTCCACAGCCGCTTCATCAATTTCACCGGCTCCAAGGACGTGGGCCTCCGCATCGCCGAGCACGCGGCGCAGGTCCATCCGGGCCAGGTCTGGCTGAAGCGGGCCTTTCTGGAAATGGGCGGCAAAGACGCCCTGGTGGTGGATGAAACCGCCGACCTGGACGAGGCCGTGGCCGCCATCATCCCCAGCGCCTTTGGCTATTCGGGCCAGAAATGTTCGGGGGCCTCCCGGCTGATCATCCTGACTGAGGTTTATGAGGAGTTGCTGGAGCGGGTGGTGGCTGCCGCCGCCGGCCTCCGGATTGGTCCGGCGGAAGAAAATTTCCCGGTCGGCCCGGTCATCTCGGAGACCCAGCACCGCGCCATCCTGGCCGAGATCGACCAGGGGCGCTCCCAGGCCAGACTCGTGTTGGGCGGCCAGGCCGTGGACCGGGACGGGGGCTACTATCTCGAGCCCACTATCTTTGCCGAGGCGCCTCCCGAGTCACGCCTGGCGCAGCACGAGATTTTCGGCCCGGTGCTGGCGGTGCTCCGGGCCCGGGATTTCGATGAGGCGGTGCAAATCTTCAACGGCACCGCTTACGGCCTCACCGGCGGCCTCTGCAGCCGCAGCCGGGAGCGGATCGAGCGGGCCAAACGAGAGTTCTACGTCGGCAATCTCTATATCAACCGCAAGATCACCGGCGCCCTGGTGGGCGTGCAGCCCTTCGGCGGCTTCAAGCTCTCGGGGACCAACGCCAAGGCCGGCGGCCCCGACTACCTGCGGCTGTTTATGGAGATGCAGAGCGTGGCGGAACGGCTGTGAGGGGATTTGGGGTGTAGGGGCGGCTCGCGAGCCGTCCCTACGATGTCCGTATTATCCAGGGATACTTTTCCTTACCCACAAAAGGTAGTGCTCCTCCCGGTTTTCCCAGGCCAGGACCTGATCCCCGGAGCGCTCCACGATCATCAGCAAATCCGCCAGGGTATCTCGATCCCGCAGGCGGATTTCCAAGACCGCCCCGGACGCCAGTCGGGCCAGGGTGCATTTGCAGATGGCCAGGCTGACGGGAGTCATCTCCCCGCAAATATCCAGTTGTTGATTAGCTTTCATGGGATTAAATCCAGCTTTTCATCCTGGGCGCTTTATGATATCTTAATGTTAAAACATCTGTTAAAACAAGGTCCAGGCTATGCAGGAAGACAAGATCAACCGCTACCTGAAAGAAATTATCAACACCATGAACGACGGCCTCATGGTGGCCAGCCCCGACGGCACCATCCTCATGGTCAATGAGGCCTTCGAACAGATCATGGGCTACCGCCGGGAGGAAATCATCGGCCGCCCCTGCACCATCCTGAAGTGCGATATCTGCTCCACCGCCCGCACCAAAGGCAAGGCCCAGTGGTGCGACCTCTTCGAGCAAGGGGCGGCCACCCGCAAACGCTGCCTCTACATGCGCAAAGACGGGACCTACGTGCCTATCCTCAAAAATGCCGCCCTCCTGCGGGATGAGACCGGCCAGGTCCTGGGCGCGGTGGAAACCTTAACCGACATCTCGGAACTGGCTCGCCGGGATGAACAGATCCAGCAGCTTTCCAAGCTCGTGGATACTGCCGGCGACTTTCACGGCATGGTGGGTAAATCCCCCCGCATGCAGCAGGTCTTCGACCTCACCCAAAAAGCCGCCCAAAGCGAAGCCCCGGTGATCATCTTCGGCGAGAGCGGCACCGGCAAGGAGCTGGTGGCCCACGCCATCCACGCCCTGGGCCGGCGGCGGGAGGGGCCCTTCATCACCTGTAATTGCGCCGCCCTCAACGAATCCCTGCTGGAAAGCGAGCTCTTCGGCCACGTCAAGGGCGCCTTCACCGGGGCCTACACCCATCGCCAGGGCCGCTTCGAGGCGGCCAACCGGGGGGATATCTTTCTGGACGAAATCGGCGATATTCCCCCGGCCATCCAGGTAAAGCTCCTGCGGGTCCTGGAAACCAAGCAATTTGAGCGGGTGGGGGAATCCCGGCCCATCACCGCCGACGCCCGCATCATCACGGCGACTCACCGCAACCTGGAAGCCCTGGTCTCAGCAGGCAAATTTCGGGAAGACCTGTTTTTCCGCATCAACGTCATTCCCATCCACCTGCCCCCGCTCCGGGAGCGCCTGGAGGACGTCCCTTTGCTGGTGGAGCATTTCCGGAAGCAGCTAAGCCGGCGCAGCGGCAAGGAGATCGTCGGCCTCACCCGGGAGACCATGAAGATCTTCCTGGGCTACCCCTGGCCCGGCAACGTCCGGGAACTCCAGGGCGCCCTGGAATACGCCTTTGTGGTGGCCGAGAACGGCCTCATCGCCCCTGGGCACCTGCCCCCCAAACTGAGCGGCTTGGAACTCTCCCGGGAAACTCCACCAGCGACCACGCCCGCCGGGGCCAGTGATGAAAAAACCGCCCTGGTCAACGCCCTGCGCCAGGCCGGCGGCAACCAGTCCCAGGCTGCGACCCTCTTGGGCGTGAGCCGGGTCACCGTCTGGCACCGCATGAAAAAATACGGCATCGACGTGCACAAACTGATTACTGCTTAAGCTTAAGTGGCACAGGCCTCTGGCCTGTGAGGAACCCAGGCTGGGAGAAGCCTGTGCCACTAGCTCAAATGTTTAATAAACCACCGTGGATTTGGCGCTGGTCATCTCCACTACCAACCGTCCCGCCTTTACCAACTCTACTCCCTGGATCAAGTCAGCCTGACTGATCTTGCGCTCCGCGAGGCAGGGAATTCAGGCCAGGAACGTGCCGCCGTTGGCGACGTAGCTTTCCACCAGGGTCTTCATGGGGGTCAGGCCGGGAAAGGTGATGTCGTCGGCATAGCCTTTCTTGGCCAGATAGACCCCGTTACCCTGTAAGACCACCACGGCTTCCACGTCCATGGATTGGGCCGCGGTGGCCAGCATTAGGGGAAAAAGGGCCCGCTCCGGGTCCTCCCCCGCGTGGGTGGCGACTAAAACCATTTTTTCTTTTTCTTCCGCCATATCAAACCCTCCTTATTTGGATTTCGGGCTGTGTTAAGTTTCGCCTTCAACATAGCGGTCCGCCAGGCTGGCCAGGTCTTCCACGGCCACCCCCGCCTTGAGCAGGTTGGCCAGACAGATGGGACAGAAGGTGACCACCGGGGCGCCGTTGGCCTGTAGTTCCGCCACCCGCCGCCCCAAAATCTCCCGGTTCAGGGCCGGGGACACCGACTCCGCCGGGCCGCCGCAGCAAGAGGTGAACTCGCCGCAGTTGCGCACTTCCACATACTCCAGACCCAGGCTGCTGAGCACCTGCCGGGGCCCTGCCGAGAGCTTCAGGTATCTCCCGTAAAAACAGGGGTCGTGGATGGTCACCGGCCCCCGGCCGTTGCCGCCGCCGGCCTTGCCGAGCTTCAGCAGGCTGAAGTACGGCTGCACCTCAAAAGTCTCCCCGGTGTATTGCGGATACAGTTCTTTCAGGGCATAGGTGGTATGCGGATCAACGGTGATGAGCTTTTTGACACCGTGCAGCTTCAAATTCCGGGCCACGAACCGGGCGTGCGCCGCAAAGCCCTCCTGGTCCCCCAGGTCGTAAAGCAGGATGCCGCTATAGAAATCCATCTCGGGATGATAGAAAAAGTCCACCCCCGATTTGTCCAGGAGACGGCAAATGGACCGCAGGATGCCGTCAAATTTCTGCTTTTCCGCCCCCGAGGTCAGCAAGGATAATCCCCAACCCGTGAGCGACGCCGGGGAGATAGCGGCCGAACCGCAGATAATCCGCCCAGCGGCTGCCCTCCAGGCGCTCCAGGTAACGGGTGGTGGCCTCGATATAAGGGATGGCCTGGTACATCAGCCCGGTGAAGAGCAGGGCGTCCCCCGGCCGCCGGGTAAAGCCGCCATTCTTTCGCCACCAGGTGTTGAGCCGGGAGGCGGGCGCCCCGAAAGGATTGCGGCTCCGCCGCACATTGGCGGCGATAAGGTCGATGATGTCCCTGGGGTTAAACATTAACTTACTTCCTCCGTGAGTGCGCCACCACGTAGCGGCGCAGCCCCAGGATGAGTTCACCGGGGTTGGCCTGGCGGGGACAGGTCCGGGTGCACAGGCCGCAGTGCAGGCACCTCCAGAGTTCCGCGCCATTCTGCAGGATCTTCTCTTTGGCCCCCACCTGGACGTAGCGGATCATCTTCCGGGGAAAATGCTCGTAGACCAACGGGCAGATGGCCGCACAGGTGCCGCAGTTAAAGCACTCCAGGGCCGTATCCACCCCGTAGAACTTGAGCTCTTCGGCAAAATCGGGATCTACCCGGGTCATGTCCGGTCCTCTTGCCAGGAGGCGCGCCTACTCATCCTGGCCCCCTTCCGTCTCTGCGGCCGCCGCTTCCCCCAGCCGGTAACGAAAATAACTGCCGGCCTTCGCTCCTTCCAGAATCTCCCCGTATTTCTTTAACGTCGCCACATACCACAGCACCTCGGAGACCGGCAGACCCGTGCCTGCGGCGATCTCGGGCACAGTCAGTTCCGCCCCGGCCAGGCGCGCCTTGATCGCCTGCACCGCCCGCCGCTGCTCCTGCATCCGCCCGGTGGCCGCAGCAATCTGCGCCTTCCGGGCCGCCTTCAGTCTCTTCAGCGCCTCTTTCACGGATTCTTGTCCTGTCAATTCATTCACCATAGGAAACCTCAAGGCGAACCAAGCTGAGGGTACGGCCCGTATTTAAGTCCCCCTTTGAAAAAGGGGGATTTAGGGGGATTTTAAAGTGCTCATCCAACCCCTTCAGCCTCTTCCAGATAATCGTCCGAGACGATCATCTCCACCATGGCCTCGTACTGCTTCAGGGTCCAGCCCTGGAGGTTGATGGCGTTTTCCGAACAGACGGCCACGCAGGCGCCGCAGCCCAGACACAGGGCCGGATTGACCCGGGCGCGCCGCACCTTCTCGCCCGCCACCTCAACCTCAACCATAGCCAGGGCCCCATCGGCCAGGCAGGCCTCGACGCAGGCGCCGGTGCCCACGCACTGGCTGAGATCCACCTCCGCAACAAAGGGGTCCAGTTCCACATAACCCCGGGTCAGGATCGCCGCGGCCTTGACCGCCGCGGCCCCGGCTGCCGCACAGCTTTCGCCCACGTCAAAGGGGGCCTGGCAGGTCCCGGCCAGCAGGATGCCGGCCACGGACACTTCCACGGGGCGCAGCTTGGGGTGGACCTCCTGGAGGAAACGGTCGGCGCCCACGGGGATCTTCAGCTTCTCCACCAGGTCGGCGAGGTCATTGGGCTCCTGGCCCACCGCCAGCACCACCAGGTCCACCGGCACCTCTAATTCTTCGCCGAAGGTCAAGACATCCTTCACCCTGACCAGCAGCGGCGGCCCTTGGGGGTCGGGATTCCTCCAGACCTGCGGCTCCTCGCCAGCCTCGAAGCGAAAGAACAGGGTGCCGTTTTGGGCCGCCTGGGTGTAAAGCTCCTCCTGCCCCCGGCCATAGGTGCGAATGTCCCGGTAAAAATCGAATAGCCGCGTTTTAGGGTATTGCTCCCGAATCTGGTTGGCGGCGTAGAGCGTGGCGCTGCAGCAGGTGCGGGAGCAATACTCGTTCAGGTAGCCGCCGTCATTCTCTGCATGGATGCCCGGGATCTGGCGGCTGCCCACGCAGTGGACCAGGGCGGCCCGGCGGATAACCCGGCCGTTTAACACCAGGGTGTCGCCGGCCTCGGCCTCGGCTACCAGGCGGATGAACTCCGGCAGGGTCACCACCTCCGGAAAGTCGCCATAGCCGTATTCCCCCCGCCGGGGTCGGTAAGGCCGGAAACCCGTGGCCACGACGATAACCCCGGCCGCCAGGTCAAACTCCTCAGTGACTTCGGGAAGGGCCGTCGGCATGACCCCCACGAAGGGCACATATTCCCCCAGGCCCCGCCCGGACTGACTCAGCCTGGCCCAGCGCTCGGCATAGTCCTCGCCTGTCGGTGTCTGCCTGACCACCTTGAGCTTGAAATTGCCGATATAGCCCCCGAACTCTTCCACCCGGGCGCAGGTGAGCACCGTGATGGCCGGATGCCGCAGGACTGCGCCGGCCAGCTCGCCGATGACTGCTGCGGCGGTTTCGCCGTCAGGCGCCAGACGCGCTAACTGCGCCACCTGCCCCCCCAGGAAGGGGCTCTTCTCCACCAGGGTCACCGCCAGGCCACGCTCGGCCAGTTCCAGGGCGCTCTTGAGCCCGGCTACGCCGCCCCCGAGCACCACCGCCCGGCGCTCGACCTCGACCCGGATGGGTTCCAGGGGCTTGAGCCTCCTGGCCTTGCCCGCGGCCGCGGCCACCAGCCGGCTGGCCTTCTCCGTGGCTTCGGCGCCGTGATGCACCCAACTCACCTGTTCCCGCAGATTGGCCTGTTCGTACACGTAAGGGTTGGCTCCGGCCCGGGCCAGGGCGTGGCGAAACGTGGCCTCATGCAGACTGGGCGAGCAGGAGGCCACCACCACCCGGTCCACCACCCCGCTCTGCAGGTCCCCGATAATCAGTTCCTGGCCGGGATCGGAGCACATGAACATATGGTCCCGGGCCACCACCACCCCTGGCACCTTGCGGGCTTGCTCGCAAACCCTGGGCCACGTCCACGGCGTCGGAAATGTTGCCGCCGCAATGACAGACGTAGACCCCGACTTTGGCTTCAGGAGCGGGGTTGGGGTTCTTGGTCTTCGCCATTAAGCTTTCTCCGGCAATTGCATGTAGGACAGCCGCCCTCCGGCTGTCCTGGACAGGCGAGGGCGCCTGTCCTACATTATTTCTGGTGCTACTTAAATACCGGCAGGCCTCCATGGCCGCAGCGCCTGCCTCCACGATGCTGTCCACGATATCCTTGGGTCCGGCCGCGGCGCCGGCGACAAATACCCCGTCCAGCCCGGTCAGGGTCGGCGCCAGCTTTGGTTTCACAGTCTTGATGAAGTTATCCGCCCCGGTGGCCAGGGCACAGCGGCCGTCCGGCAGCCACCCCGGCAGCAGGCCCAGGGATAGCACCACCAGGTCGTGTTCGGCCACCTGCACTCCGCCCTCGGCCTCCTGGGATTCGTAGCGCAGCCGCACCGCTCCGTCTGCGCCCGGCTCCACGTAAGCCACCTTGCCTTTGACGAAATTGACCCCCATGGCCTGGGCGTTCTGGAAGAACTGCTCATAGCCCTTGCCGAAGGCCCGAATGTCCATATAGTAGACGGTCAGGTCCGCCAGGGGCAGCGAGCCGGACAGCAGCATGGCCTGTTTGATGGCGTACATGCAGCAGACCCGGGAGCAATACGGCACCCCCATACTCTGGTCCCGGGAACCGGCGCACTGGATAAAGGCCACGGAATCGGGCTCCTTGCCGTCGTAAGGCCTCAGGACCCGGTTATAAGGCCCGTGGGGCGCCAGCAGCCTCTCCATCTGCAAGGCCGTAATCACATCGGGAATCCGGCCCTGGCCATACTGCACCTTATCTTCCAGCGGTATCATCTCGAAGCCGGTGGCAATCACCGCGGTGGCCGCCGTCAGGGTGAAGTCCTCCGGCTCCTGGAAGTAATTGACCGCTCCGGTGGGGCAGGCCTTGGCACAGCGGCCGCACAGGATGCAGTTCTCCGGATCGATCAGGGCCTTGGGAGGAATGGCGTTGGAGAAGGGGATATAAATGGCCTTCCGGCCCGCAAAGCCACCCTGCTCGCCATCGGCGGCCAGCACCGGGCACTGATATTCGCACTGGCGGCAGCCGATGCACTTCTCCAGGTCCACGTAGCGCGGCTTTTGGGTGATCGACGCCACCAGCTCGTCGCCCCGGCGGGCCAGCGCTTGCAGCTCGCAGTAAGTGAGCAGGGTGATCCTGGGATGATGCGCCGCCGCGGCCATCTTGGGAGTAGTGATGCAACTGGAGCAATCCAGGGTGGGGAAGACCTTGGAGAGCCGGATCATCTTGCCGCCGATGGAGGCGTCCTTTTCGACGACGGCCACCGAAAAATCCTGCTCCGCCAGGTTCAGGGCCGCCTCCAACCCGGCGATGCCCCCGCCCAGGACCAGGGCGTCAAATTTCAGGTTTGGCTGCGGACCCATGCCTGCTGCTCCTGAACGGCCGCCGCCGGCCGCTCCCGGCCGGGCGGTCCCAACTCCGAGACCAGGTCGTTCATCAGCCGCACTTCGTTCAGAAAGGCCCGGGTGCAGACCGTGCAGATGGCGGTCAGCCGCAGCCGGCGAATATCCAGGCCGCTCGCCCTCATCAGGGGATAGACCCGGTCGATGCGCTTCGCCAGGGCTTCATAGGACCCCGGGTAGGGCGACTCCACCCCGCAGGACATGATGATGATGCCGGCGATGCCCTTGGCGAAGCAATCCAGATAAAATTTCTCCGGGAAGAGCACCGGGTCCTTGACCCGGAGGATGAAGGTATTGGCCGGATAGCTCTGGTGCCCCTGGCCCACGGCGTCGGCCCCTGGATAGGCGCAGCTTTCCGTGGCCAGAATCAATATTTTGCCGGCGTACTTCTCGGCCCCCATGCGGCCTCCTATCAGATAGCCAATCTCCCGGTGGTTGCCAGGGTCAGCGCCCCCTTGCCCTGAGGTCCAGCCTATTTCTTTCGGACCACAAAAATCCGGTCGTAGCCGTCCGCGGCCAGGGAGCCCAGGAATTCGTGACCCACTTTCATGGCCCACAGGGGCATATCGCTCTTGGTGCCCGGATCATTGGAGAGCACCTCCAGGATCTCGCCCACTTTCACCCGGCCAATGGCCTTCTTGGCCTCCAGGAGTGGCCCCGGGCAGGCGCTGCCCCGGCAGTCCACCACCACGGCGGCTTGCAGAGTCGTCAGATCGGTTGCCATCGTTTTCTCCTTCTAATTGCTGATCCCGGTCTGTTCGCCGGGGGGTTCGGGTTTTAATAAAGCAATATCAATGCCAAGAGCCCGAATGCCGCTGCATAAAAATTGAGCAAGAAATTTAGTTAGTTGCAAATCCCATCCCAGGCCTGGGAAAAACCTCTCCTTAACACTTGTTTAATTAATTTATCAGATGTTAAGTACCGAGACCGACAGGAACAGCCCATTGACAAGGGGTGAAAAATGATTATCTGAATTCTACCTCTAAACCGATGATTACAAGGAGTCCGCCATGGATATGAAATTATATCAGGAGAAGAAAGAGGCCCAGATAGCGGAGTTGAGGGCCCATCTGGAGGTGTTGAGGGCCAAGGCCAACGTAGCCAGCGTCGAGGCCAAGATCGAAATGAATAAACAGATAGATGCCCTGAAACCCAAGCTGGAGGCGGCTCAGCAGAAGCTTAAAGACCTTAAGGCCGCCAGCGGCCCAGCCTGGGAAAACCTCAAGGAAGGTTTTGAAAAGGCCCTGGAAGACTTGAAGAAGGGTTGGGAGTCCTCCAAATCAAAACACGATTGATCCCGATAGGTTGTCCAGCGGCAGCGCCACTGGCAAGGAGTTTGGAGGTGCGGCATGAGAAAGTGGGTGATGGTGATCATTCTGGCGTTGCTGATGTTGACGACCGGCTGAGATTGGGCCCCTAAATCCCAAGCGGGAAACCGGCGAACTTTCCCCCCCAGCCGCCCCTGCCCCCGCGGGGCCGCGGGAAAAATCATCTCGCCAAGGATCTTGCCGCCGGAGCCGCGGCAAAAGAGAAGGCGGACTTTGAGTCCGCCCTTTCTTTTTTTCAGGCGCGGCTCTAAGCAGCCGCGCCCCTGGTGGTTCCTTAATTTTCCCGGCTCAAGTCGGCCAGTCCCGTTTGGCGGCAATGGCGTCGATCTCGATGGAAACGCCCCGGGCCAGGCCGCCTACCTGCACGGTGCTGCGGGCCGGCGGATGCCCCGGAAAAAATTCGGCGTAGGCCCGGTTCATTTCCTGGAAATCGGCCAGATCGGTGAGATAGACCGTGGTTTTCACCACGTCTTTTAAGCCCAGGCCCGCGGCGGACAGGATGGCCTTGAGGTTGGCGATCACCTGGCAGGTCTGGACCACGATATCCCCAGGCACCACGTTGCCTTGCGGATCCACGGGAATCTGCCCGGACACAAAGACAAAGGGGCCCACGGCCAGGGCCTGGGTGTAAGGACCGATGGCGGCCGGAGCCTGGTTGGTCTCAATGGCGATTTTCTTCATACGTCATCTCCTTCTCAGAGGTTGGCAAAATTGCCCGGAAAATTCCTGCCTCCAGCCAAAGCCCAGGTTATTGCAGTCTGCACCAGAATGAATTTCTAAGTGAACTAAGAATATGAAATAGCTGGTTATTTGCTAATTGCCCCCTGCTCTCTCTGGACGGCTAACAACATAAAACTCTTGAAGAATGCCGCCGGTTTTGCTAATGATAATGGAAACCTAACAATGGTAATGAAATATTCAGGAGAATGCCCATGGGTCTGTGGTTGAAATGTCCGGGGTGCAACATCACGAATCCCCTGTCCCTGCGGGTCTGCCCCAAATGTGGGCGGTCCCTGGATAATCTCCCGCCGGCGGAGCGGGTTTATGTTCTTGGTCCGCGGGCCGAGGCGGCTCCGGCCGCCCACCCGGCGACTCGCCCCCAGGCGGCGGTTCCCGTCGCCACGGCGGCTCCTGCTGCCCCGAAGGCTCCCCAGGCGCCAGTGTCTAAGCCTAAGAAGCCGCGCAAGAAGAAGGGCTAGCGTTTTTCGACTGCATTCAGTCGCCATTCTGACCAGGGCCGCGGCCTGCGTTCCTGGCTCAGAATGACGGTTGGCTCAACCCGAAACCTGTCCGCTAATCCGCCTCTTGCAACACCCCCAACAGCAACTCCACCAACTGGGGCTCGGCCCCGGCCACGGTGGCGATGATCTCTTCCAGGGCGATGGGGGCCATGGCGTCCGGCAGATTGAGATTGCTGAGGACCGAAATTCCCAGGACCCTGAGCCCGGCGTGCACCGCCACGATGGCCTCGGGCACGGTGGACATGCCCACCGCGTCGGCCCCGATGATTCGCAGCATCCGGGTTTCCGCCGGGGTTTCCAGGCTGGGTCCCTTGAGGGCCACATAGACCCCCTGGCGTAAGGTCAGCCCTTGGCGCCGGGCCACTGCCGCGGTCAGATCCCGCCAGGCCGGGTCGTACACCCGGCTCATGTCGGGGAAACGGGGCCCCCAGGCCTCGACATTCTCGCCAATCAGGGGATTGTCCCACATAAAGTTGATCTGGTCGCAGATGAGCATCAATTCCCCGGCCCGGAACTGCGGATTGAGTCCGCCCGCGGCATTGGTGAGCACCAGGGTCTTGACGCCCAGAGCCGCCATCAGCCGGACTGAGAAGGTGGCCTGGGCCAGGGAATAGCCTTCATAGGCATGGACCCGGCCGTGGGACAGGAGGACCGGTTTGCCCCCCAGCCGGCCCCAATAAAGGGTGCCGCGGTGGCTGGGGCTGGTGGCCCGGGGGAAGTGGGGCAGCTCGGCATAGGACAGAGACCCCCCGCCCATCATTTTAGACGGCATCAGTTTCTGGCCGGTTCCTAAAATCAGGCCCCACTCCGGCTTCTCCTCCAGCCGGGGGGCTACGAAACGGGCGCATTCCTCCACCTGTTCCCGGTATGTTTGAGTCAATGGCGCTCCTTTGCGACGCTCAGTTTTTTAAGGATAAGCCCCTTTACCGGCCGCGTCAATGTCCGTCGGCGCCGCCGGCCAAATTTCGCTTTGCCCTTGACAGGGGCCAGAATTACTTTAAAAATACAGACAATATTATTAACGTCAGATAGGAAGCCATGGGCAGACCCAAAAAGTGCCGCTGGGTGGAAACCGAACCGGGGGTGACCTTCTTCAAACCCCGGGGCATCCCCCTCAGGGCCTTGGAACAGGCAGTTATTACCGTGGACGAATTGGAGGCCATGCGTCTGGCCGATTACCTGGAGATGACCCAGGAGGAAGTGGCCCAGAAGATGCAAGTCTCCCGCCCCACGGTTACGCGGATGCTGGCCCGGGCTCACCGTACCGTGGCCGAGGCCCTGGTGCAGGGCAAGGCCATTTGCATTCAAGGCGGGGATTACCGCCTGGGGCAGCAGTGCGCCTCTTGCGGCCAGTGGACGGAGTCGGAGGGCGGCGAGCCCCGGCCCGAGTGCTGCTGCCAGCAGGCGGCGGCAGAAGATGAGGATAAGGCTTAGACTATAGGCGGGACGTTAGTCGCCTTTTTTTACTGACAACTGGCCACTGACCACTGACCACTAGATCTCAGGCATTCCTTTGAAGGGGGAAACAAAGGAGATGGCCGATATTACCACCTATAAGGAGGCCGGGGTCGACATCGACAAGGCGGACGACTTTATCCAGCAGATCCGCCCCCTGGTCAAATCCACTTACCGCACCGGCGTCTTGGGCGATATCGGCGCCTTCGGGGGCCTCTTTCACCTGGGCGCCGACAAATACCGCGACCCGGTGCTGGTGTCCTCCACCGACGGGGTGGGCACCAAGATCAAGATCGCCATCCTGATGGACCGCCATGACACCATCGGCATCGACCTGGTGGCCATGTGCGCCAACGACATCATCACCCACGGCGCCACGCCGCTCTTCTTTCTGGACTACCTGGCCATGGGGAGCCTCGACACCACCGTTGCCACCCAGATCATCGAGGGCGTCACCAATGGCTGCCGGCAGGCCCGCTGCTCCCTGATCGGCGGCGAAACCGCCGAGATGCCGGGGATCTATCAGGCCGGCGACTACGACCTGGCCGGCTTTGTGGTGGGCGTGGTCGAGCGGGACCAGATCATCGACGGCTCCGACATCGCCGTGGGCCATAAGATCATCGGCCTCGCCTCCAGCGGTCTCCATGCCAACGGCTTCTCCCTGGCGCGCCGGGTCTTCCTGGAACGCCACGGCTTCCAGATCAGCGAAGATTTCCCGGAGCTGGGCGGCTCCCTGGGGGATGAACTCCTCAAGCCCACCCGCATCTACGTGGAGACGGTTCTCAACCTCCTGCGGGATTTCCCCCTGAGCGGCATCTGCCACATCACCGGCGGCGGTCTCACCGATAATCTGCCCCGCATCCTGCCCAAAACCTGCCGGGCCGTGATCCAGCGCCAGTCCTGGCCGGTGCCGCCCATCTTCCATCTGCTGCGCGCCCTGGGCAGTATCCCGGAAGACGAGATGCTGCGCACCTTCAATAATGGTATCGGCCTGACCCTGGTGGTGGCCGAAGACCAGGTGTCCGACATCCTGCTCCGGCTCCAGGGCCTCAACGAACAGGCCTTCATCATCGGCGAAATCACCGCCCGCAAAGACGGCGAACCACCGCTCGAATATGTTTAACCGCCGATGAACGCCGATTGACGCAGATGGTAGCGCAGGCGTCTCGCCTGCGCCAGCTCAAGCTATCTGCTGTGAAAACGCTTTAAAGCAGCGCCTATAGCGAGGGTGCAGTTCCTGCTCGCCACTCTGGACCATCGGCGAGACGCCCTAAGTTACCAGCCATAGGGTGCGCCTTACTCGCCATCTTCCTGTCCACCGCCTTCTTTTGGCAAAGCAGCGGTATGTAATGTGCGTATTTTGTTATGCGTCAAACATACTAATGCTACAATTGCTACGCCAAGGATAATAAACTGAAGCCAATTAGGATTTTGTCCAACGTAATAGAACGCGTAATGAGATCCACCGATAAAAAAAATGATAGCAAAAAGGAGGCCAATTGAAAAATAACCTACGCCAACATACTTAAACCTTTCAATCCAATTAAACGGCAAAGCGAGTTGTAAACCGTGAGATATTCCTTGTAGACATGCTATTGATATCATAGCAGCAGTAGAAATAACGTTATCCATATTTGATAGTGGTGCTGTTGGAAATAATTTTTTTGGTAAGAACACCAGAAACCATGAATCAAGGAAACACGCATCTTTGAGTTGGTTAGCAAGTGTCACTGAATTATAATCAATATATGTGGCCGGTATAGTAAGAAACTTATTACATAAGGCATATTGACAATCGATTAAATTTATCAATGCAATCCGTTCTCCAATAATATCATGCAATAAATAGCCAAACCTAAGCCAGCAGTAACACAGAAAAATGGGGATAAATAGATAAGTAATAAAAGTAGGAATCTTTATGCTACGAAATCCAGGGACCTCTATAGCTTCATGACTTACCACAACATTAATGCCGAGTATGCAAAGAGCTATAGTGAAATATATTGTTCTGTAAAATTCTGATATTTTGTCGTGATAATATTTGAGTTTTTCATTGATATTATTTTGAAGAATACTATTATTTTTTTTAAACTGATCAATCACAATTGCTTCGTCTAAATAATGGAGGGCGCGTGGTTCTGGCGGTTTATCCATCAAATGATGAAAAAGAAACCAGCCAGTATAGACGATACAAATCCCTAAAAGTATCCATCGCAAAATATGTAATTTGCGTTTGATGATCTCGTATAGCTTATTGAAAAATGTTTTAATCATTTTTACTCTCTTAAGGCAGCTTAAACTTATGCGTACAATATAAATATTTCTTAATTTTGCTCATTAACCTCTACTTCGTTATTCTATTCTCATTCCCCCTCCTTCCCCGGTTCCAGCCCATACGCCTTTAGCTTCCGATAGAGGTTCGAGCGTTCCAGGCCGATTTTTTCGGCCAGCAGGCTGACGTTGCCGTGGCATTCGGCCAGTTTGCGGCGCAGGAACTGCTTTTCGAACAGGGCCCGGGCCTCCCGGAAGGAGGGCACCTGGAGGAAAGGGTCGAGGAGGTCGGCCTCGCTGCCCTCCGGGGCTGCGGCCGGCGCCGGCTCCAGGCCCGAGGCGGCCAGGGGCAGATCGGCCGTGTCGATGACCGCCCCGGGGCTGAGGATGGCCAGGCGGAAGACGAAGTTCTTCAACTCCCGGACGTTCCCCGGCCAGGGCAGGGCGGTGAGCGCCTCCAGGGCGGCGGGGGAGAAGGTCTTGGCCGGGGCGTCGCCCCCTTCGGAAAGTTCCCGTAGGAAGTGGGCCGCCAGCAGGGGGATGTCCTCCCGGCGCTCCCGCAACGGCGGCACGGTGAGCGGCAGGACGTTGATGCGGTGGTAGAGGTCTTCCCGGAAGCCGCCTTTGGCGATTTCTTCCTCCAGGTTCTTGTTGGTGGCGGCCACCACCCGCACGTCCACCTGGATGGGCTTGCTGCCGCCCACCCGCTCAAACCGCTGCTCCTCTAAGATGCGCAGGATCTTGGCCTGGGTCTTGAGGCTCATGTCGCCGATTTCATCCAGAAAGAGGGTGCCTTCGTGGGCCAGGTCGAATTTGCCCCGGTGCCGGCTGGAGGCCCCGGTGAAGGCGCCCTTTTCGTGGCCGAAGAGCTCGCTTTCGATGAGGTCTTCGGGGATGGCGGCGCAGTTGACCTCCACGAAGGCGTGGGGGGCGCGGCGGCTCAGGGCGTGCAGGGCCCGGGCCACCAGTTCCTTGCCGGTGCCGTTCTCGCCGGTGATCAGCACCGAGGCGTTGGTGGGGGCGACCAGGGCCAGTTTTTCCCGCAGGCGGCCGACGGCGTCGCTCTGGCCGATGATCTCCTTGACCCGGCCGCTCTGCTGCCGGAGGCGGCGGTTCTCTTCGGCCAGGCGAGCCAACTCCAGGCCGTTGCGCACCGACAGGATGATCTTGTCGGCGTTGGGGGGTTTTTCAATGAAGTCGTAGGCCCCCAGGCGGGTGGCCTTGACGGCGTTTTCCACCGAACCGTAGGCGGAGATCATGATCACCGGCAGCCAGGGTTGCCGCTTCTTGAGTTCGCTGAGCACTTCCAGACCATCGAGGCCCGGCAGGTTGATGTCCAGAAGCACCAGGTCCGGAGGCTCCGCGGCCGCCAGCTTGAGGGCGGTTTCGCCATCCGGGGCCGTGGTAACTTCAAAGCCCTCATCTTGCAGGATGCCCTTCACCACCTGGATGATCTGGGGCTCGTCGTCAACTATCAGCAGGTTTCCCGGCATATTCGGCCCTGTGCATGGGAAGATCGATAATGAATTTCGCCCCCTTGGGGACGTTGTTTTCCACCCGGATATGCCCCTGGTGCTCGGCCACGATGGAGTTGACGATGGCCAGGCCCAGGCCGGTGCCGCCCCGCTTGGTGGAGAAGTAGGGCTCAAAGATCCGCACCTTGTCCCGGTCCGGGACGCCCACGCCGTTGTCGGCCACGGTGAGTTCCACCCGGCCGTCGGCCGGATGTCTCCGCACCGAGACGCGTGATGGTCCCGGCCCCGTTGATGGAGGCCAGGGCGTTGTCCAGTAAATTGAGGAGCAGCCGTTTCACCTGTTCCCGGTCCACGAGGAGTGGGGGCAACGTGGGGTCGGGATGAAACTCCAGAGCCACCCGGGGTTGGGATTCACGATAGAGGACCACGGTCTCCTGGATCAGGGCGTTGAGGTCCTGGGGAGCCAGGGTCAGTTGGGGCAGCCGGGCGAAACGCGAAAAGGCATTGACCAGGTTCTTGAGTTCATCCACCTGGTTGACGATGATCTGAGTGCATTCGTCGAAGACCTGCCCATCCTCTCCCAGGCGCTCGGCGTAACGCCGCTGTAGTCGCTGCGCCGCCAGCTTGATGGGGGTGAGGGGATTCTTCACTTCGTGGGCGATGCGGCGGGCCACCTCCCGCCAGGCCGCCAGGCGCTGGGCCCGCTCCAGCTCGGTCAGGTCTTCGAAGACCATGACCACTCCCAGGTCGCGGCCGGCTTCGTCTTTGAGCACCGTGGTCTTGACCAGCAGATAAAGGGTCTGGTTGGGCAGGACCAGGTGCAGGGGCCTCTCCACCGTGCCCCGGGCCACGCGGCGGGCTGCGGCCACCACTTCGGCCAGGCGCTGGTATTCCGCTTCCGGCAGCAGCACCCGGGCCTCCCGGCCCAGCACCGCCTCCCTTTGGAGCTGCAGCATCTGGGCGGCGGAATCGTTGATCAGAGTGACCCGGCCCTCGGCGTCCAGGCCGATCACCCCGGCGGCCACGTTCTTCAGGAGGATTTCCATGTCCCGCTTCTGGGTGGAGATGAGTTCGTGGGACTGGCTCAACTGCTGGTAGGCCGCGGCCAACTGTGCCTGGCTCTGCTGCAGGTCCTGGGTCATCTTGTTGAAGGACCGCACCAGGAAGCCGATTTCGTCCCGACCTTCCTGGTCGATGTGGATATCATAGTCGCCTCCGGCCACCTTCAGAGCGCCTTCGGCCAGCCGGCGGATGGGAATGGTGATCTCCCGGGCCATGTAAAACCCCAGCCAGATGGCAGCCATCAGGGCGACGAGGGTAGCGATGACCAGAGCCAGGTAATGGCTCACCCTCACCGGGCTGTATTGCAATTGCCGTTGGCGCAGATCCTGCAGACTGCGTTCCGCCGCGGCCTGGCGCAGCAGATGGGTCTGGGGAATGCCTTTGCGCACCAGGACATAGCCCTGAAGGGCGCCGGCGCTATCGGATACCGGCCCCAGCCAGCTCAAGAGCTCGGCGTTCCCGGCCTTTTGCCGAATGATCGCCTCTCCCGGGGCTGCCGTCCCGGCCTCCGGGGCCGGCAGGCCCGGCAGCTTGCCCGCCTGGGGGTCGAAACTGCCGGCCAGTTGCCCCTTATCGGGGTCCAGGACCTCCAGTCCGCTGAGGTGGTAGGCCGCGCGGTTCCGGTCCACGAAGGCCTGGAGCGCCTCCCGCTGCTCAGAGCTTATGCCGCCCTGTGCCTTCAGCTCCAGGCTGAACAGACGCCCACAAGCCTTGAGGTTGTCCTCCATGTCCAGGGAGTAGGTGCGGGTCAGGTCAACCGCCTTATCCAGGGATTCCTCCACCTGTCGGTCAAAAGAATGGTCCACCCGGCTGGAAATAAGCTGCCAGGCCATGATGAAGAGGAACAGGGTGGGCAGCAGGGTCAGGCTGATGAAGGTCAGCACCAGGCGGGTGCGCAGCCGGGACCCGAAGACCTTGCGACGCCGCTCCAGGAAGAGTTTGGCCAGATGGCGGAAGATGAGGAAGGTGAAGAGCAGCAGCAAAAAGAAATCAATATTGAGCAGCCCGTAGGCGAGCAGGCTGTCGGTGACCGGTTGGTCGCCTCGGGGCACCAGGTGCACTTCCAGGGAGGTGATGGCCACCACCAAGACCAGGGTGATGACGATCAGGGCCCGTTCCCGGCGCTTCTTGCGGTCTGCCCTGAGCTGTTCCTTCGTTTCGGGGCGGTTAGCTTGCATCAGCTTTTAGCGGCAGCCGAATGGTGAAGGTGCTGCCTACGCCCGGGACGGTTTCCAGGGCGATGGTGCCGTTGTGATCGGTGATGATCTTGTGGATCACCGCCAGCCCCAGGCCGGTGCCCTTCTCTTTGGTGGTGAAAAACGGGTGGAAGACCTTTTCCTGGACCTCCGGGCTCATGCCTTTGCCGTTGTCCTGGATGGAAAACCACACCTGGCCGTCCTCGGAGCCGGTGCACAGGGTGATGCGGTCACCGCTTTCCGTGGCCTCCATGGCGTTCTTGATGAGGTTGACCAGCACCTGGTTGAGCTGGTTGGGGTCGGCTTGCAGGCGCGGCAGACGGGGGTCCAGATCATCTTCCAGGTTGAGGCCCTTTTCCTCGGCGGCCGGACCCATCAAGGCCTTAACTTCCAGAATGATCGCATTCAGGTCGACTTCCTGCTTGTTGGGATGGACCGGCCGCAGGAAATCCCGCAATTCACCCAGAAAGGACTCCAGGCGTCTCACTTCCCCCTGAATGATGCGCAATTTTTCCCGGGCGCCGGTATCCTCAGTCAGGCGCCGCTCCACCTGGCCGGCCAGGCCGCCGATGACCATGAGGGGATTTTTAATCTCATGGGTGACATAGGCGGCAGCCTCGCCCACCGCGGCGAAGCGCTCGGAATGCATCAGGCGCTCCTGGGAATCCAGCAGTTCCCTGGTCTTGAGCTCCACCTGGCGGGACAATCTCTTGTTAAAGGCCAGGGCGGCGACGATCAGGGCGCTGCTGGCCAGCAGCACCACCACAAAGAAGAGCCCCGCCAGGAACAACTCCTGATGCAGTACTTCCTTGACCTGGCCGGAGACTTCCTCCACCGGGGCCACCACGGCAACGCCCCAACGGTTGTGGGCCGGGTCCTCCAGCTCGGTCACTCCCGTGATCAAGCCTTTGCTGAAATTGATGGGGGTGTAGGCCGCCAGCTTGGGCATCTGCCCCAATTTCTGCCGGTGCCAGCCGGAGTCGTATTCCGTCACCCCCTCTTTGCCTGCCAGGAGAGCGTCGTCGAGTTCCTGCAGCCCCCGGAAGACGATGTTGGGGTTGCGGGCCAGGCGGATTTCCAGGGCCTTCTGGCCGACAAAGTCCTTCTCATAATGGGCCAGCATGATTTCGTCCTGGTCGATGATCCAGGCATAGCCCGTCTGGCCGGAGCGCACCTCGGACGTGACTTTTTCGCAGATGAAGAACGGGTCGATGAGAAACTCCAGCACCCCGGAAAAAACCCGGTCCGGTCCCCAATAGAGCGGCGTGAGAAAGCGCATCACCCTGCGTCCCTGCCAGGGGGGGGCGGCATCAACAAAGGTCTTGCTCAGGAAGAGGCGGCCGCGGTGGGCCGGGTCCCGGGCCCACTGGAGATAGGCAGGAGGCAGAGCCGGGCTGCCGCCCGGGGGCGCGGCTGCGGTGCTGAAGACCTGCGCCGCGGTCCCGGCCGGATTGTAGCGGACAATGGCCAGGATGCCGAAGCGCTTGTGCCGGGAGAACCTCTCCGCCAGGGCCGCGTCCAGTTCCCGCTCCCCGGGTGGGGTGGCTTGAAACAGTCCGGCATAACCCATCAGGGCGTTTTCCAGAAAGTCGAAATAGGATTCAATGTTGTCGGCGATCTTCCGGGCCAGCATCAATTGCTGTTGGTTGAACTGGTCTTTCAGGATGACTTCGACTTTATTATTGAGCTTCTGCCAGAAGGAAAAGAAGAGCAGGGAGATAACCACGGCGCCGGCTATGATGACGGCAATGTTCACTGTCAGGGTAAAAGTCCCCCGGTGCCGGCTTCGTTCCATCTTGGCATAACCCCTTAAACCATTTATGCTTATCATCCTTTGGGGGGCTTGGCAAGCAGTAGGCAGTAGTCAGCGGCCAGTAGCCAGTGATCAGTGATCAGTTTTTTGGATTTTTGGCTTACCATTTTTAATTGGCGGAAAGAAGAAAACTATAGCGGGTAATAATTGCTGGTTTTACTGACTACTGACCACTGACCACTGGCTACTGCCTCTTGCTGGCCTGCCAGATGGCCTCCATCTCCTCCAGGCTGGCGGTCTCCGGGGTCTTGCCCTGTTTGGTCAGGGTGCGCTCCACCACGTTGAAGCGCTTGATGAACTTGTAGATGGTGCGCCGCAGGGCCCCTTCGGAATCGATGCTGAGAAAGCGGGCCACGTTCACCAGGGCGAACAGGAGGTCGCCCAATTCCTCCTCCTGGGCCGGATTAGGCGGGCCGGTCAGGGTCTGGCGGAATTCCTCCCACTCTTCTTCCACCTTGTCCAGGGCCCCCTGGACATGGGGCCAATCGAAGCCCAGGCGGGCCGCGGCCTCGCCCAGGCGCTGGGCCTGGACCAGGGCGGGCAGGGCCGGGGACACCTTGCCCAAAGCGCCGGGCGCGGCCTTCCCCTCCTGGACCTTGGCCTGTTGCCAGAGGCGGCGCAGATCTTCCTGGGTCCTGGCCTCCTCCCCCTGAAAGACGTGGGGATGGCGGTGAATCATCTTGGCCGCGATGCCGGCCACCACTTCCACCAGGGAAAAATTGCCCCGCTCCTCGTAAAGGTCGCTTAAGAAGACCAGGTGCAGGAGCAGGTCGCCCAGTTCTTCCTTAACCTTCTCGGGGTCGCCGCTGTCCAGGGCCTCGATCAGTTCGTAGGCTTCCTCCAGGACATAAGTCTTCAAGGTTTCCGGGGTCTGCTGGGCGTCCCAGGGGCAGCCGCCGGGGCCGCGCAGGCGCCGGACGATGGCGGCGAATTCATTGAGCCTGGCGCCGGGGTCGCCGTTTTTGGAGTTCATTTTCGGGAGATTCCTTTCTAATTAGTCGTCGCAGGGCCAGTTCCAGGGACCGGTTCTACGGCTCACGTTGCAGATCTTTCCAGGAACGGCTGAGGTCGTCCAGTTGCTGGCGGGTTCCCTGCACGGCCGCCTGAGCGGTCTTCTTGCCTCCTTTACGCCACTTCTGCAAGGTATCGTCGAACCGCTGTTTGAAATCCGGGGGCAGCAGTTCCAGGGATTGATGGGCGAGGCCGACCAGTTTCGGGGCGGTGCGGGATTCCTTGAGCAACTGCGAATCCTTGGGCAGGACCAGGCCGATGAACATCAGCCCGAAGCCCATGATCAGGGCGCCTTTGGCCAGGGCGAAGGCCGCCCCCAACAGACGCTCGAAAAAATCGAGATAGAGATGATAGAGGATCCGCTGGAGGTAATGGGCCACCAGGCGGGTGAGCCAATAAAAAGCCACCAGCATGACGGCAAAGGCAATGATGCGGGCGTACTGGGGGTCGGTGACCCAGCGGGAGAGGACCTCTGCCAGTTGCAGGTAGGTATGGGAGGCGACCACCACTCCCCCGACCACCCCCACCAGGACTGCCAGCTCTTGAAACAGGCCCCGAAAGTAACCCCTGACCGTAACCAAGCCGAGCAGGACCAAAATCCCCAGGTCTAACAGGTTCATGTGCGCCAGTCCCTCGCAGTCAGGAACTATCAAAAAAACCGGGAACAGTCAAGCTTATGGCACTGAGTGGCTGGTTGCCGCCTGCCGCTGTGGGCGGCTCGACGAGCCGCCCCTGAGTAGGTGAGGCCGCCGCTTAACTTCGGCGGGACCGTTGGGATGAGGTGGCGAAACATATGGCGGGCGGGGGCCGGGATGGGGCGGCCATCCCTGGCCGCCCGAGATTTTCTTTTGATTTGTTTCTGTTTTTACTGACCACTGATCACTGGCCACTGACCACTGCCTTAGCGCACTACCCGGCCCCTGAGGCTATGCTGGTGGTAATTGAGGGCCTCCCAAAGACCCTGATGCTCCACTTCGTGTTCGAAGCGGGAGACGAAGCGCTCCGGCAACTCCTCCCGGCAGGCGCAAAAATGCTCGGACATCTCGTCGATCTTCTTCTCCAGGCGCACCAGCATACGCCACAGGAGCATGCCGCTCACCCCGGCGAACACCCCGATCAGGGTGACCAGGGCCCCGGCATGTTCTCCCAGATCTTGATAGTTCATCATCACTGGCTTTATCCTTTAACGCCATTAAGGTTGTCGCCTGCCCGTAGGGACCTCTTGCCAGTCGACCCTAAGCGGGTGGGGCGCTGCTTGATACCGGCGGGACGTCTGTGCTGCCGGCCTTAGGAGTGGCCACCCCGGCCCGCAAGGCCGCCAGGCCGGCGGAGCCGCTCAGTCCTATAATGAGTTCGTACTGTTCCTGGGTGACCCAGTTCAGGGCCCGAACCAGAGTGGCCAGGCCCAGGACCAGGGCGGAAATATAGGTCTTCTTGCCGTCCAGCATGGTTATTCCCTCCATCCGATGATTTTGACCGTCTGATTGGCGGTGTTTTCATTATTCAGATAAAGCTGGTCACCTTCCAGCACCCGGACGTCGAAGGGCAGGGCCCCCCGCACCCCCTGGAAATCAGCCGCGGGCGGAGCGCCGTGCAGGAGCAAGGCCGGTGTGCTGCCGTCATAGGAAATGGCCAGTTTCAGGTCATAGCCTGAGGCAGCCGACGCCAGGCCTATCACGCCCCGGGCCGTGGGCGGCGCCGCCAGGGCCAGGTCGGTCAGGGTGTAGCCGTTGATAGCCCCGGAGACGATCTGTCTGGGGTTGCGCCAGGTGGTCCGGCCGTGCTCCTGATAAAAGGGGGCCAGGGTGCCGTCGGCGTCCTTGAAGACCATCCCCAGATAGCGGAAGTTGGTATTGGGTGGCAGTACCACGAACCAATCCCCCTGGGTCAGGGTCAGGGCGCCGCCGTCGTAAGTGATGGCGCCGCCGGTGCCGTTGTCGGTATTGTGGCCGCTGACGGCGCGGGCCAGCCCTCGCGAGGCGCCGCTCAGCACCAGGAGCTGGCCGGCGACCAGCTCACCCGCGGCCCAGCCGTAGCCGATACCCGCGGTATTGCCGGTATTGCGCAGGCTGATGGTCTGGCCGCTCTGGGAGGCCACCCGCAGCACCGGCATGGCCTTGAGGCTGAAGATGGTGTCGGTGGCCCCGGCCAGGGCGTAAACCGCGTACCATTGGGAGGCCTTGGCAGTGCCCCAAAGACTGCCGGCGGTGGGGAGGTTCAGAGTCGCCCCGGCGGCGTTCTCCCGGTAGCGGCCGTCGCTCAGCCCGGCGTCCAGCCATTGGCCCGGGTGCAGAGGCGAGGGAAAGCCGCACATCATCAGCCGGGCCGGGCAGTTCGCAGTAGCCCGGACCTGCAAGGTGGCCGAGTCCACGTACTCCAGGGTCGGGGCCCCGGCCAGCTCGAAACTCTCCAGCAGGCCCTGTTCGATTTTATCGAAGTCGCTCTTCAGGATAACCTGGCGGCCGGTGCCGCTGCCCCATTTGCTCTGGGGGAGCTCAATCAAGCCCATAGTTCTCCTCTCCGTGTCTCTCTGTGCCCTCTGTGCCTCTGTGGTGAAAGATTTTCACCGAGGCGATCAATAAACATAAGCCCGGGAGTCCCAGTTCTCGTCCCAGGAGCTGGCCTGGTCAATGGCCCAGGCGTCCGAGGCGCTGCCGCCCGCGTCCACTGCAAAGGGGTCGGTGCGGTCCAGGGGCCGGGTCAGTTTCAGGCGCACCCGGCGATGCCCCAGGTCCAGGTCCCGGCCCAATACGGTGAACTCCTCCCGGTCCCAGCCGTGAAAATCGGAAGACACGGCCGCGGTATCCCCCAGTTCAATCCTCACCCCTTCCAGCCAGGTCTCCACTTCGACCGCTTCCTGCGGCGGGGCCAGGCGCTGCAACATCCGGGTGGCCAGCAGTTGGGCCGCGGCGGGATCTTCCAGGATTACCGGGGAGCCGTAGCGTAAATCCAGGTCCAGGGCCTGCTCGCCCCAATTGTCGATGGCCGCCTGATCCCGGGCCTCGCAGTAATCACTGCTGTCGCGGTCATAGTCGGCATAGCGCAGCCGCACCAGGTTGGCCGCCCCGGCCTGGTCGCAGGCCGCGGTAATGGTACGGATTTGAGCCTGGTTCAAAACCACCAGGTTATCCCGCAGAATGAAGGCGAGGAGTCGGTTAAACCAGTCCCAGTCACCCCGGAGCCCGGCGTAGGCCAGGGCCACCTCCAGCATGAGCACCAGGGCCTCGAGGCTCCCCATCTGTTGATTCATGATGTAGTTCGGGGCATAGTCCCAGGAACTCACCGCCTCGACATAACTGAAGGGCATCAGGTCGGCGTTGAGCACGCTGGGTTTGCTGTCGCCCGCCATGGCAAAGAATTGGTTGACCATATTGAGGAAGTGGTCCCGATCTTCCCGGGTCGAGGCAAAGGCATACGCCTGGCCCGGCCGCCCGGTAACCGCCAGCCCGAAGGCCTGCGCCACCAGGGCGTTTAACCAGCCGTAATGCAGATCGGATTTATAGAGATATGGGTAGGTGGGGCTTTGCCGGTTGATCCGCAGATCATCCAGGATGCGCCGGGCCCAGGTGTTGGCCCGGGTATCCCCGGTTTTCATATAGAGATGGAGACAGCCGATGGCGATGGCCGCGGCCTGGCCCGGGTCGTAGTCGCCATAACTGAACCCGGATGCGGAGAACAGGGCCGGGAATTTCCATCTGGCGGCGGTGTCCGGTCCGGCAGTGCCGTTGATCGCTGCGCCTATTGGCTGAAGAGTCCCCGCCAGCGTCCCGGTAAGCACACCCGAAATTGTGGCGCTGAAACTGCCGGTGACTGTCGCCAGGCTGCCTGACGCCGTCCCGGCCACCCCATGCCCTGCGGCCATATTGCCATTAATGCTGCTCAGGCTGCCGGTGATCTGCCCTGCTACTCCGTGAGTCCCTGAGGCGAAGCCGAAGATATTGGCCAGGGTTCCGGCCAGGGCGCCCGCAACCCGTACTCTACCGCTGACGTTGCCTGTGAAGGGCGACAGGTTGCCGGAGAGATTTCCAGTTACTCCCTGATTCCCGGAGATAACCCCGGTAATTGCGGCCAGGCTTCCTGCCAGCATGCCGGTAACGGCCTGCGGACCCGAGACCGTCCCGTTGATAGTTCCGATAACCGCGGTGAAGTTGGCGGCCAAGGCGCCCGCGACGCCGTGTGTCCCGGCTATCGCCCCGGTAAGGTTGGGCAGGCTTCCGGCTATGGCCCCGGCTACCCCATGAGCACCTGAAATGGCTCCCGTAACCTGAGTTAAGGCTCCGACCAAACCGCCTTCGGCCCTTACCCTTCCTGCAACCATGGCGATGATATTGGCCAGCGTGCCGGTTGCAGTCCCGGCGACGCCCTGCGCCCCGGCCACCGAGCCGGTCATATTGGCCAGGTGGCCCGCCAGGGTGCCGGAGACGCCGCTGGCTGCTAGGTGCCGTAAACTTCAAAGGGCATGCCTCTATGTCCATTATCACCCGGCGATGAATTCCATGCGGTATCGTAATATGCCCCTGTAGGATAAGTAGCGCCAAAGTTGCCCGCGGTGTCTTTTCTTCCAACACCTACAAAATTACTTGCATCTCCGCCGGAAAATTCAAGGGTTAATTCATAATGAGCTCCTGGGGTAGTTGTATATGAACCTGAAAAAGTAAAAGAAGTGGCACTAACTGTTGGATATACCGATAAGCTGGAAGCATCCACGGAATTGACTGAGGTATCTATTATCGTGGTTGTTGGAATGGAATCTACACCAAATGTCGCCAGAATATGCCGTGATCTTAGCAACTACCGGTCCTGTTGGAGAACCAATTCTGGAAAGTTGCCAGGTTGCTGATGGTGATCTGCTTACCGTCACCCGTAAAGGCCATGGCTGTCTTGATCCGGTAGCCACTATATAATTGCCATTGGTCTCCCGGAACGTCAGTGTTGGAATCGATAAGGTTTCGCCGCCACCGCTGCTCACCGTCCCCACCAGACTGCCGGTGACGTTGGCCAGGGTGCCGGCCACCGAGCCCTCCACCCGCACCACCCCGACCACCGCCCCGGTGACATTGCCCAGATTTCCCAGCGACCGTGCCGGTGATCACCGACTGTTTTAGGGCCACCAACGCCCCGCCGTTGGCAGCGTTGGTGGACATGCTGGCGGAACTGGCCCCGGTTGCTCCGGCGGTGGCTTGATTGCCATCCGCCAGGGCCAGGGAGCAATAGGAGGAATTGGCGTTGTCCGCCCCGGTGATTTCGGCGAGGGTGGGACTGGTGGCCACCGCTTCCCCCGACCAGGTGCAACCGTTGGCCAGGGAGCAGAAGGCGGCGACCACCTGCGCCCCGGCCGTGGCCGTGGAAATCGTCGGGGCGCCGGTGGTGCCGGAGGCGTTGATCTGGGCGCTGATGGCCACGTCCAGGCCACCATAGCCGGTCTGATCGACGTTGTAGTAACCGACGATCTGGCCCATCGACCGGGTGGTCAGGCCGGAAAAAGTCCAGGACGTCCCGCTCAGACTGTTCGCCCCCACCACGGCGCTGAACACCTGGAGCCGCCCGGCCGACCCCGCGGCCCCGCCCCGATACTGCCAGCCGGTGGGCGCCGCCGAATTACCCGAAGTGGCATGGTCCACAATAAAGGCCAGCAGCACATCTCCGGTCGCCGTTCCGGTGGGCTGCGCCAGACTGGAGACCGAAGAAGTGCCGTTGCCTGCTGCGCCTACGCCTCTGCGAGTAATCGTCATTTTTAGCCTTTAAGTTCTTATTGTACGGCATGGTCAGCGTGGCGCTGGTGATGGCCACCGGGCCGCCCGAAACTAGCGCGGTGGTGTTGAGGTTGATGGTGGCCCCGGAAGTGCCCACGTCCACGTCCAGAATGGCGTTGCCGCCGGCATCCGCCACCCTCGGCCCAACCCGCGGTGCCGGAGGCCCCGGCGTTTACCTGGGTAATGGCATTGGCGGTGATCACCCCCGTGGCCGCCGAGCCAAACGGCGGATTCGGCAGGGTGATGGTAGCCAGCAGCGTCCCGCTGGGGGCAGTCTGCGGGTCAGCCGGCTGCGACCCCGAATAAATCTTGATGGTGCCGGCGTTGCCATTGGCATTAATCGTGGTGGCCAGGGCATTGGCCAGGGCATTCCTGGCCGTGGTGGAAAGTCTTAAAACTGCCATGCTGTTTCTCCATTTTAGGTGTCTTCAATGCCCGTTTTCATCGAGCCAGGTGAGCCAGTTGCCCAGAATCTCCCCGGCAGCGGCGTCGCTACTGGCAAAGAAATACTGCGCCAGCCGGTGAAAGGCCCAATACTGGCCCAGGCCGCAGCCAACTTCGGGGTAGGCGCTGCCGTTCAGGTTGCCCCGGACGATATCCCAGGCGTGCTGGTACTCATCGGCCGGCAGCACCCGGCGCTCGTATTTGAAGTAGTCCAGGCTGAAGGCGCCGCCGGAGCCGATATTCAAATAAGCGGTGTTGAGCAAGCCGTTGCCCGCCGCCAGGTTGTCGTTGCCCAGCAGTGCCTGGTCCTTAATCTTATAGATCTTGGCGTCGGCCGGCGCCACCATCCAGGTGACCAGGTGCCAGAAGCCGTCCAGGACGCCGGGAATATCGGCGTACGAGTCTCCGGCCGCAGTGGTCACCTTGAGTTGCAGGTCCGGCGAGCCCGCGGTCTTGGTCTGAATCACCCAACCGTCCGCCCCCATCTTGTCCACCAGCCAGCAGTAATCGGCGGCCTGGGGCGAACCCTTGAGGATCAGGGTCAGGGAAAAGGGGGCGAGGCCCGGTTCAAACAGGCTGTTGCTGGCCAGGCTGGCATGGGCCGAGCCATCGAAGGCGATGGCGGTCTGGCCGGGCTGGCAGACGCCGCTGGTGTAGGTCGGGGCGCCGCCGCTCCACCATAAGGTGTGGCCATGGCCCGAGGCGTCGGTCAGGGCGCCATTGCAGTGCCAGACCCCGCTCACCAGGCCGAAATTGCGGTACCGGGGCCACCAGGAGAAGCGCCCGAAATCCTCACAGCCCATCAGAGCAATGTTCTCGATGTCGTTTCTGGTGTGCACCGGCAGGATCGGTCCCTTGGTGCCGCCGTAGGCCATCGTATATCCATCCTGGGCGTCCCGGTGCAGGGCCACGTAAGTCTGCGCCAGGCTCGCCGCGCCGGCGAGGTAGGGGGCCAGGGGTTGGGCGTAATGCACCGGGGTGGGGCCCCGCCAGGGGTTCTGGCCGTAAGGGGTCAGGGAGATGGCCAGCCTGGGGGCATAAGGGTAGGCGTCCTGAGCCTCCAGGTTCAGGGAGACCTCATCCAGCCACCATTCGTGCACCGGGGTCCCCTGCTGCTCCATTTTGAACTCCAGGGTGCGCAGGTGGGCCGCCCCGGCGAAGGTCAGGTGGGCATCGAACTTGAGGTCGGTGATATAGAAGGCGCCATTGCTGGGCGGGCTGGCAGGGATGCCGAGGTCAACGACCTGCAGGGGGTGGGTCAGCGGGGCGCTGCCCGACTCCAGTTGCAAGTCGGCCAGGGCCACGGTGACTCGCTGCCAGTCGTTGGCCGGCAACGTCACATCTTGATGAAAATAACTGCCCCGGGCGTCTTTGACCTTGACCCGTAGGGTCAACCCATTGAGGCCGGCTACCACCGCCTTGATCAGGAAATTGATCTGGCGGTGGCCGGCGGAGTTGCAGGTGCTGGTATCGATGCCGGCCCAGGCCCCGAAAGCGGTGGCGTCGGGAGAAAGGCTCCAGGTGACCAGGCGCTGGGTATAGAAGGTGTCGCCGAACAGGACCTCGGTTGCCTCCCGGGTGCTGATGGTGATGTCGCCCGAGTCCGCTTGGTTGGTGGAGTACCAGGCCCCCCACATGGCCGTGACCCGGTCGCAGTCTTCGATGAGATTGTCCCGCCGCCAGAATTGGTTGAAAGTCAGCTCAAAGGGGGTGAGTTCGGTAAACCGGTCCGGGATGGCATGGACGTAAGTGTGGGCCAGCCCCCAAGGGTCCGGAGAGTCCGTCGTCGAGTCATTACAGGTTACCAACAGCCTCCGGGGATGCGCCGCGGGCTCGCCGGCCCAAAAGATCCAGTAGTCCCCGGCCATCAGGTGGGTGCCGGGACCCGGCTCCCAATAAACCTCGAGGCCGCCCGTTAGTGCCACCGGGTGCTGCAGATCGCCGCTGATCAGGCCGCTGGCATCCCAGGTGAGGCCGCCATCTTTAGACCAACGGAAGGTGGCGGCGCCCACCGGCCCGGTGGTTTGGATTTGCACCACGAAGCGGCACTTTTCCTGGCGGCTGTAATCGCCCTCGAGGACCAGGGTGGCGCTGCCGCTGCCGATTTTGGTGAGGTTGTGGAGCAGCCGGGTGTCCCCCGGACCCTGCAACGTGAAGTTGAGGCGGTCGATGCCGTTAAAGGGCGCCTCCGTCAAGGACCAATCGAGGCCATAGCCGAACCAGGCGGCATCGGTGGTCGCTGGCAGGGCGGCCCGGACGTGCAGGACCCGGCCCGCCCCAGCCGCCGCTTCGCTCTGGAAGACCTGGAAGGCCCCGATCCCGGGGGTGGCGTCCCGGTACATCAGGTTCGCCCCCCGGTCCCAGAGCTGCCGCTCGAAAGCATCCTGCATCAAGGGGGAGGTGCGGGATTCCTGGCGGCGGCTAAAGGCCTCCCAGAGGAACTGGATCAGGGGGCCGTAGTCCCGGCCCTGCACCGGCCCGGCAAAGTTGAGGGTGGCCATCAGGTCCAGCATCCGGTCCACTGCGAAGTCGTAGGTGTAGTCGTCCCGGGAACGACTGGCCGGGCGGATGCAGGGGTAGTTGTTCAAGGGCTCGTATTTGGCGGCCTGCTCGCCGGTAAGATAGATGTAGTAAAGCTGCACCGGGGTCGCGGGCGGCAGCGGCGTGCCCAGGGTGATGAGGGTCGCTTCCTCCTGGTTGGCAAAGGCGCCGCCCGTATAGTAGTTGGTCAGGTCGCCGTCCATGGGATCGGCCCAGAAGCCGTCCCAGGGAAACGAGGTGCTGGCCAGGTAAACGCCCCGGATGAAATAGACCTGGCCGCCGCCCGGGTTGGGCGCGGTTAAGGTGATTTTGCCCTCGGACCCGACCATGGCGGCGGCGCCTTGCCAGTTGCCGGCCACGGCTTCCTGGAGCCGGGCGCCCCCCATATTGTCAAAGCACCAGTTGAATTGCGCCGCGCGGGCCCAGTCTATTCGTCCCATAAAAATCCAGTTACCTTATATGGTTATTGGTTTCAGTTTCAGGCACTGCCTATCTTCCAATCCCCCTAAATCCCCTTCCCAAGGGGGGGGCAGGAGGGATTTTTCTGCTTACTGCTCACTGCTTACTGCTCACTCTCTCCCAGGTAGGCCCTGATCTTGATCTCGCCAAAATCGGCCCAAAGGTCGTAGAGGCAGCGCCGGACGATCTCCCGCACCGCCTGGGCGGCAGTGACGTTTTCAAAACAGACCCCAATAGCGTACTCCGGGGTCAGGCTCTTGGCCAGGGCGAAGGCGTCCTGATCCACCGCCTGGCTGAGCCCCACTGCGGCCAGGATATCCCCCAGGATATCCACCGGGTGGGTGGTGGAGTCTTTGGTCACCCGGGCCTCCACCGAGGGATTACGGCCGGTCACCAGGATAGTCCCGGTGGTCGCATCGGCGCTCACTGAGTCCCAGGTTTCCGCCTCGCTGAGGTACACGTCGTTGATGGCCGCAAAGGGCGCCCCGTAGACCTGGTAGCGGTAAATGGGGGGCGTGGCGGTGAAGGTCCAGCGGTCGCCGGCCACCAGGTCGGTCCCGGGGCCCGAGTCCCAATAGACCGCCAGGCCCGAGTCCAGCGTCACCGGATGATCGGCCCCGACGCTCGTAAATCCGCTGTCCTGCCAGCTCTGGCCGCCGTTCAGGGACCAGCGGCAGGTAGCGCCGCCCACCTCGCCGCCGCTTTGCACTTCCAGCAGGTAGTCCTGAGGCTCGGCGCCGCGGTAGGTTCCCACCACCTGCAAGGTGGCTGAACCGGTCCCCGCCAACACCGGTGTGCTTACCGCGGCCAGGGTGCCCTCAATTAACTCCGCCCGGGCCCGATAGGGGCCGCGCATGAAGGGTTGCCGGGCGCCATTGGAAGTAGGAGCGCCGATCATCTGCCGCAGCCGGGACGTCACCCAATCCTGGCTTTCGAACCGGGCCTGATGCTGCTGGCTCCAGCCGTCGGCCATGTTGCTCAGGCGCTGCAAGGCGCCCCGGTAGACCAACTGCCAGCTTACGTCACCGCCGGGCAGTTCCCAGCCGTGGTACAGGTCCACCTGCTTCCGGACGCTAGCCAATCCCTGCAGATAGGAGGCTGCGGCGCGGTTCAGCCATTGGCCCTGGCGATGGTCCAGGACTAGGACGTGGCTTCCGGCCCGGAGTTCGCTGAAATCCCAGGCCAGGTCCACTGCCACCGACCCGGGGTCGATAACCTCGCTTTCCGGCAGGCTGAGGCGGCCTTCCAGACACAGGTTCGCCAGGCCACCGGAACTCTCCCCTTCCACCCCGTAGCTTTCAAAGCCCGCGTCCGGAGCCGTGTCCACGGCGTAGGCCGTAAATGCGTCCGCGTCTCCGGATTGGTCCACCGCCCAGGAGCGGATGTTTTGCGTGAACTCGGCCTGCAGCTGGAAATAAGGAGCCACGGCAACTTCCTGTCCTGGGACTAAGGTTGCATAGGCCGCCCCGGAGATCGCCGCCGCCGTTGCCCCGGAACGCAGATAGACCTGCACGTCCATCTGGGCCGCCTGGTCATCCCAGGAGGCGAAGACGGAGTCGAGGTCGGGGGAAAAGGCCGGCACCACGGGGGAAGTCCAGGAGGCGCTGGTATAATAGCCCGCCGCCAGGGCCAGCATCCCCGGCCCGCCCCCGTAACCGGTGTTGAGGTACTCACCGGAACCGGGGGCCAGGCCGTAATCCAGCTCAAAGGGGTAGAGCACGACCTTCACCCGGGGTCGGGCCCCGCGTAAACGCCCTTCTTCTTGCAGATAATCCGTCTCAGCCTGCCTCATGGTTGCCCCTGGTTAGTGAGCCGTGAACGGTAAAAACTGACCCTGCCCAAATTCGATTTTACTGCTCACTGCTGCTCACTGTCTATACCTCTTCCAGCACCATACTACCCGACCACAATCCCGGGGCCACTTCCCGGAAGTCCAGGTCGTTGGTCCAGGCCCCGGTGAAGGTCTTGGAGCCGGCCGCGTCCCGATAGAAGTCCAGGTCCGTTTGAACCTCTTTGATGGCGGCCAACTGGTCCTTTTGGGCCGCGGCGATATATTGGAATTTCAGGACCCAGCGCCGTTTCTGAGGCCGGGCGTAGCTCCTCAGGGTGCCGTCCAGGGCCCGGTCCCGGTCGGTTTCATCCTGAACCAGTTCCTGGTAGTCCCAGGTGAAGTTGACCGGCAGGGTGTAGCTCTGGGAGCTGCCGTCCGCCGCGGTCCATGCCAGTTTTGCCGTAGCCATGAAAAAACCTCTTTGTTTTGACCGTAGGGGCGGCTCTCGAGCCGCCCTCCTCTCCTACCAGCGCCGGCCCCTTTCTTGTTGGAGGAGCGGTAGCAGATGCCGCTGGGCCACCCGGTCCCAATCCAGGCCCGCTACGCCGGCGGCATCCAGGCTTTGCACCTGGATGGTGATGTCGTAGCGGGGGCTGCCGCCTCCCTGGGTCAGGTCGAAACGGCCGGTGCGCAGAGCCTCGAAGTTGTTCTCTCCCAGCCGGGACATGGCGTCCCGGGGCAGAATGCCTTCGCCGGTCTGGGCCAGGATGAGCTGCTCGTCCCCCAGCACGGTCTCGGGAGCAACCACCATACCCTGATGGGCCGTCACCACGCCCCCCTGGTGGAAGAGGCCGCCGAAATCGAGCACGTCCCCCAACAGGCCCTGGAGGCCGCCGGCGCTGCTGCCGCCGCCGGGGCCGCCGCCCCCGATGCTCCCCATCCAGGCGGTGGCCACCTTCTGGATAGTCTGGAGGAAATTTTCCCCCCAGTTGTCCACCTGGCCCGTGAGACCCGTCAGGGCCTGGTCCCAGCTCTGGCTCACCAGGCCGGCCGCGGCCTGGCCATCGGCAGCCATCTCCTGAAATTTATCCTGGGCCATTCCGGACATATCCCCGAAGCTGCTTTGCCACTCCTGGGAAAAGCCGTCCCAGGTCTCTTTGAGGCTGCGCATCTCGTCGGTCCAGACTGCCAGGCGCTTCTGGCTATACTCCTGGCTGATGTTCAACATCTCTTCCTGCAGGGCGCGAAAGTCCGTCAATTCCTGTTGGGAAGAGCTGCCGCTAGAGGTCTTTTTGGTCATGCTGTCCTCGCTTCCCGGTCAGGAGGCGCTGCACCAGACCCAGCAGCAGCCACTCTTCCAGGGTTAAATCGTTGGCGCCGAAAGGATAGCCGGCCTGCCGCAACTGGTGGAGCAAGACCAGGTGCCAGGTCCAGGGGGAGACGGCCTCGAGCCGCAGGTATTCCTCACAGACCTGGCAGGCCCAGGTGGCGAAGGCGCCGTTTTCACTGCGGCACTTACGCTGCTGGGTCGGGCTGCACAGCCTGCCGGCCGCCAGCATCGCCAGTTCCTGGTGCAACGGCCAGTCCGCCAGCCTCTCCCAGGCGCCGGCGGCTGTCCGGCCGTTCAGTCCCGGCCCGATTCCTCCCGGCTGGCGACCCGCAAGCCTTCGAAGACCTGTTGGGCCAGATAGGCGACCAGATCCGAGGCGTGCTCCGCCAGGCGCTCCCGCCAATCCGGGTGCCGGGCCGGGTCCAGAGGCACCGCCTGGCCATCCTCCCTGATCTGGAAATCCCCCTCGTTGAAGCCGGTTAGAATCTCCAGACCGAACTTCAGGCGGGTCTCCCCCAGGCAGAGGCGCCGCTCTCCCCCCTCGATCCGGTAGGCCGATAATTGATAGGCCACCCTCTCTTGCGAGGTCGGCCGGCGATAATAAAGGGTGATCACCGAGCCCGACACCGGGTCTTGCACCCGCATCGCCTGACGCTCTTCTCCCAGAATTCTGGCCATTTTTTCTCCTCGATCCTTGTAGCCGCAGGCCTTAGAACCTCGCTTTTACCGCCGAACGCCTGTGCTGCCGGCCTACGCCGCGTAACCGCTCACCTGGTTCTGGACGAAGGCGACCACCGAACCGAAGTTGTCGTCCTCCAGCACGGCGAATTGCACCTCTTCGCTCAGGCGGCGCTGGTTCACTCCAACCGGGGCATTGAGCACCGCCACCCGGGGAAAAACCAGCTCCACCTGGTAGTTCAGACCGGCCTCGAACTCCGGTCCCACCGCCTTCAGGCGGACGACCAAGGTGTCGTTGTCCTTGAGGTGCTGGGTCATGAGAAAGTCCCGGAAATCCCGGTCGAACTTCAGCGTTTGCTCCCGGCCGGTGCGGAAGGCGCGGTTGGCGTAGCCGGTACCGGCCCCCGGGGTGTTTTCCGGGGTGAGGGAATTCTTCGCGGTCCAGGTGACGCCGCGCAGCTCCGCGGCCAAAAGTGCGCCTCCGGTCAAGGAGCTGCCGTCCCAGCGCCCCCCCAGGTTGACCTCCACCTGGTTAACCTTCAGCGGCGGCTCCTCTACCTGGGCCGGGAAGTCGGTCCAGCCGCTGGCCGCGGGAAGGTAATAAACCCGGTAGGTGACGGGGGTGGCCGCGGCCCCCGGCGGGCTCAGGGTGATCCCCCCGGGAACGTTCGCGGACACGGCGCTGTAGCTGACCTCATCCCAGGCCTGGGTGGCGGGGTTGAACACCTGCACGGCCTGCACGTTGCTGAGTAGTTCGGCCGCCGCTGTCGCCGGCCACGCCGTTAGCGGCCAGGCTTAAGGACGCGGCATTATAAGGCGCGGAAATTTCCTCCACGTAGGTGTTGTCGCCCACCTTGCCGGTGCCCTTGACTGTGGCGTTGATCTTGGCCCAGCCGTCTTTGGGGAAGTCCACCCGCACCTGGTCGATGAAGCAGGAGGTGAAGCGCCGGGTCAACACCTGGCGCCCCAGGCGCATGGCCGCGGTAAACGAAGGATTGGACCGGGCCGCGTCCACCTCACCGTACCGGGGACGGATGGTGTGGCGAAAGCCCGTGGTGCCAAGCCGCGCCGTCGAAACCTCTCCCAGGCCATAGGCCAACAGGAAGGCGAAATGCTGGGGCTGAGCCCGGGAAAAGGAGAGAGTCCCCGCCACCTTGCCGCCGAAATCGTCGAGCCGGCCCGCCTCTTCCTTGCCGGTCAATTCATCCCGATTGGCGACCTTCACCGCCTGGTAGTTGAGGACGGTGTTCAGGTCCGCCAGCAGAGTGGTGTCCAGCTCCTGTTCGGTGTTGATGGCCGGCTCCTGGCGGTTGGCGGACACCGCCAACAGATTATGGGTGGCCAAAAAATTCCGGATGGACCGGGTCATGAGATTTCTCCTCGATACACCTTAATTATCCAAAGCCCCGCATGGTCACTAGATGGGCAAGGGCGCTACTCTGGGAATTCTGGTATTCAGACGAATTCCCAGGTCTTTGGAGATAGCCGCTTCCGTGGCGCTGCGCTCTTAGTCTTTAGCTGACCGCTGATAGCTGATAGCTGCGGGCTCTTCACCAATCCACCACCGCCCCGGTGCGATACTGGGCGGCGTAAACTGAAAACTCCCGGTTGTTGAGCAGCGGCTCTTCCCGCACCAGGGCCAGGGGCAGGATCTCCAGCCCCAGGTCTTGATGCCACAGGGCCTGCCGGCTGCCCGCCATAATCTGGTAGACGCCGCCCTCCTGGCACCGGCCGGCAGCCTGCCCCCGGAGTTGCCGCACCATCACCAACACCGTGAGATCCACGGTCAAGTCATAGGAGCGCTGGGTGGCGGCTTCGGACCTGGTGCCCGAGAGCATCACCAGGACCGCGGGCAGCCGCCAGCCCTCATTTTGCAGATCGGTGCGCCAGTCGCCCTGGTAGGATTCCAGAGTATTGACCAGGCTGCCTATCCGAGCTTGCAGCGCCCCCACCACCGCATCTTCCAGGGCCTTCCAGTCAAAGTCGGTCATGGGCTGGGCCTCGCTACCATTCGGACAGGCCGTCCCGGCGGAAGACCCGGGAAGCTCCGGAAAATTCTCCCACCTGCCGGTTATCGCCGGCAGGCGAACCTAGCTCTCCACCAGGGCCTGGCCGGCGGCCACTTCCTTCAGGAAGGCCACCGCCGCGTCATATTTCTGCACCCGCACCTGGGGGGCGACGCTGCGCCGGGAATAGAGGTGGTACAGGGCCATATCCACCGCCAGGCTCTGCACCTGGGGCGGCGTGTCCGCCAGGGGCAAGACATAACGCACCGCCAGGTAGGAGTCGATCTCGCCGGCGGCCTTGACGATGGCTTCGGCCACCACCGCGGCGTCGGGCTCATCCCCTGATTCCGCAGTTAATTCGGCCAGTTCTGCCAGAGAGATCATCTTCACCAGGTCGTCCTGGCTGCAATAAGCCATCTCAAGCTCCTTCCTCTCTTGCTTGCCGGTTAATAAAAATAGGTCACCCGCAGGGTAGCGCTGGCGTCTCCGACCTTGACGGCCTGAAACTGCTGCATGGCCTGGGTGCCCGAAACCACCAGCGCATCGCCGCTTACCAGGTAATGGCCGTCGCTGATCGTGGGTTGGCCGCCATCGATGCGGAAACGCAGATCGGCATTTTCCGAGGAGATCATCGCCGCCCGGGCCGCCATCCGGGCATAGGGCCCGGTAGCGGGGTTGATCTTGCTCCGGGACAGTACCGTCACCGCGGCGTCCACCGTCAAGACTTCGTAGTCTCCGGGGATGCGGTTATAGGTCTCTAACGTAAAGCCGCCGAACCAGGCCATAAAGAATCTCCGTTTGTGGTTTTCGGTCTTCGCTAATTTTCAGTTTCGGCCTGCCGCGAAAACCGAAAACCATTTTTTAGGTTAATTCCGGTACTACCAGCAGGTCGGCGGTGCCCTGCCAGACATTGCTCTTGGCTCCGCCGCTGGTGGGATCGCCGATGATGAACTGGGCCTGCAGGATCTCCCGGGCCTCGGCCTCCAGGGAGGGGGGCACCAACAGGAGATTAGGCTTGAGACCCAGGGGACGGCCGTCGGCATTCTGCACCGACATCATGGCAGTCCGGGCCGAGGCGTAATTGGTAGAGTTCAAGGTTTCCTTGCTGGCATAGGCGAGCTGCCACAGGCCAAAGGCGGCGGCGCCCCGGTAGTCCACGCCGTAGCGCAGTTTTTTCCGCATAAAGGCGTGTTCGTCGTCCTGGCGGTCCATCCGCACCAACTGCACTTCCCGCCGCAGTTGGAAGATGAAGGGCTTGACGGCCCGGGTGGCGTCCATCAGGTACCAGGTGGCCCCGCTGCCCCCGGCGAAGTTGCCCATCGTGGCGGTCCCCACCGGATGATCGGTGGCGAAAAAGTTGTGGCCGTCATAGCAAGCCGTGGTGAAACCGCCGTTCAGCAGGTCGGCGATCAACCTCTCCGGGTGCTTCCGGGCTTCCTGGGCCAGGGCCGAAATGATGGGGTTGTAAAGGCCCAGCTGGTCGTCTTCGATATCGTTGCGGTCCACCTCGATGGTGGCTTCCCAATCCTTGCTCTCCACCTGGAAGGCCTGGGGCGAAAGGTCGCTGATCTGGCGATCCCCGATCCATTCCCGCACCATGGGGAAGTCCAGGAGGAACTTATAGTCCATGATCCGGGTGTTGGCCGGGACCGTCATGGCCACCTGCTCATACCAGGTTTGCGTATCCTGGAAGGCGGCATTGAAGACCGCGGTGAAACCGGTATAAAGATTTGCCAAAGCCGCTTGATTGATGATCATCTCTGCACCTCGTTTTCCTCTTTAACTTCGGCTTAGGTTGATTGCTTTTCTTTTACGAAAAGCCAAAAAACCATACGAAAAACTCCCTTTACCTGGCGATATCGATCCAGCCATTGGTGGCGGACACATACTTGACCAGGGTGCCGGCCTTGATATGATTGGTGACGCCGGTCGTGTCGGCGCAGGTCTGATCATCCACCGCGTACATGGGGTCCCCGACCTTGGCCTGGGTGAGGGCCGCAGCATTGAACTCGAAGACCCCGCTGCGCCGCAGCCGGATCTTGATGACGCCATCCGCGCCTGCCGTGTTATCCACCTGCTCCATGGCCACCCCGGCGAAGCTGTAGCCGCTGGTATCCGCCGCGGGCGCCACGTAGCCGCCGGCATTGATGCAGACCATGGAGCCGGCATAGATCTTGGTGGCCGCGGCCACCGGGAATTCCACTTCGATGCCTTCCCGATAGGGAGTCGCCCGGTCCCGGCTTAATGCTGTCATGTCATTCTTCCTCCAACCTTTGAGATGTAGGGTGCGCCCTGCGCATTCCATGATCATTGCCCGGCAGTTGCTGTAGGCGTGTTCTCGAACCGCCTGCTTTACGTGGGGGGGGTCATTTTCCCCTGGGTTTTACTGGCCATGACTACTGGCTACTGGCAGTACTTTCTTTAGCCGCCAGATACTTTTCCGGCGCCAGGTTCAAGCTCCGGCAAATAGCCAATTCTTCCGGGGCCAAGGCCGAGACCGGCGAGCGCTCCTCACCTTGAAGCGACAGGAGGTCGCCCAAAGGCACCGTTTTGGGGGCCCGGGTCACATAGGTGGCAAACCCCTGCGGGTCCTGGCGAAAGTACTCCAGAGCCCAGCCCTTTTGCGCCGGGGTGATCTTCCCGGCCTGCAAGGCAGCATTCACGGCCTTATCCTCTGCCTCCGCCGCCAGGCGGACCCTGAGGGCCGCCAGTTCGGCAGTCTTTTCCCGCAGGCTGGCCTCTCCGGCCTGCAACGCGGCCAGGGCGCTCGTGAGTTGCGACATAGAGGCCTCCGGCGGCAGCGCCAGGGCCGCGGCCAGGTCGCCCAGGACTTCCAGCATCCGGGTCGCCACGGCGTCAACCGTCACCTCGGGGCCCAACCCCAGTAATTCTTTGATTTTGTCCATGCTCCCCCCCATCTCCTGCCCCGGGATCAGCGCGGTTGGGTCTGCGGACCCGGAATCGCCGGCCGCGCCCAGCTTGGCCACCAGAGGCGGCAGGCGCTTGATGGCCGGGACGTTGGTGAGGCCCAGATGCATCAGGGCCAGCGGTCTGCGACTCGTCGGGTCCAGGCGCAAAACCGGAGAAAAGTAGCGATACTCCTTGCTGAGCAGATACTCCCGCGCCTGCCGGGTCCACTCCACTCTGGCCCAGAGGCCGTCAGGCCGGGCCTCCAGGTCCTTGATCCAGCCCGCGGCCGGGGCCCGCTCGCCTTGCAGGGACTGATGCTCATAATCGATGACCAGGTCCACCCCCCGGGAGCGGAACGCGGTCACCATGGCCGCCAGCGAGGCCGCATCTACTTCAAAGGGCTCCCTGTTGTCCGAGAGTTCCACCTGACCCAGGGGCAAAATGCGGATAAACGAAGGCAGGGCCGTCGGCTCCACCTGATTTACCACCTTTCCGGGCATCAGTTTCCCTGCTCCTTTGGCGCCGCGGCCGGAACGTTGGCCTCCTGCGCCAGCTTCTGGGCGTCGCTGGTCTGCAGCTGCAACTGCTGAACCTGGCCCGGATCGGGGCACCACTGCTTTTGCAGGGCGCCGGCCAGCATCAGGGTGGTATCCGCCGCCACCACGGCTCGCTTCAGACTGTCATTCTGGCTGAAATCCTGCTGCACCAGCGGCCCGTAATAACTTTGCACGGTGTCCAAAGAGCCTTGTACCTTTTGGAAGATCTCCGGGTGATCGCAGCAACCGGCCACCAGCCACAGCAGGGCTGCCAAACATAACCATCTCTGTTTACGCATGCTCCCTCCTTTTGAGTTTCGAGTTTCGAATTTTTAGTTTTGGTTCTTTTTTTTTAGAGACGAGGATTCCGGTTATTAATTACGGTGCCTAAATGGAGTTCCTCTTTATCCCCTCTCCCCCAATGGGGGAGAGGGTTAGGGTGAGGGGGAAGTAATCTCTTTCCCGCTCCGTTAATATTGGCCGTCACCTGCCTTTCCAGCCGTCTTCGCCCTTTCTCGAAATTCAAAACTCGAAATTAACCAGTAGGCACCCCGAACCTCTCCGCTATATGCTCGGCATTAAAGGGCACCCCCAGCGCCGCCAGGTTGCGGTAGACCTCCGACAGGGTCTTGAGGTCTTCTTCCTCTTCGTACTTGAAGCGGAACCAGGGAAGAGGCCGGTCCCAGCCAAAATTGAAGCCCACCAGGGGCCGCAGCAACTGTTCTCTCAGGGTGGTGGCCAGGGCCTGGGCGTCGGCTTCCACCAAGTCCCGACGCACATCGTCGTGGACCTTGGCGGCCGCATAGGAGCCGGTGGCGCCGGTGGTATCGGTGGTCAGGGTCTGCCCCAGCACCGCCTTGGACATCTCCCGGTTGCAGAAATCCGCCATGGCCTGGTAGGGATTGGTTTTGGCCCCCTGGGAACCCGCTTCCACAAACTCGATCTCGGTGGACTTGCTGATCACTCCGGCGGCGTCGGAGCCCAGGTGGCGCACGGCCTGCAGCAGGGACTCCCGGTCCGCCGGAGAGGCCGCGGCATCGTATTTCCCCAACCTCAGGGGCATGCCGAAGACCTCGTTGAACGCGGCCCAATCCTTCAGGGCGAAATTCTTCAGGAGATACATCCAGCCCACCACGCGCAGCACCCCGGCCCGGGAGGCGTGGCCGCTGCGGGCCTTGTAGCGATGGTAGATCACCTTCCAGGGCGGCGGGTCTTCCCCCTGCCACGGGGCCTTGGGGGTCAGCAGGCGGGGGCCCAGAGATTCCCGGAAGGTCACCTTTTTCTGGGGGATCCACTGGAGTTCCGCCACCCGGGCCCGGCCCCCTTGCAGGTCCCAGATGATTTCGGACAGGGCGAAACCCTTGCCGATGCCGTCCAACAGGTCCAGCATGGCCTCCTCCAGGTTGGCGATGCCGTCCACCGCCTCACCCACGAATCCGGCGATGGTCTGATCCTCCGGGTTCTTGGAGTAGGGCAGGATCTCATAGTCCTTGCTCAATACCGCCAGTTTTCGGGTCTGGAGCAGTGAGGCCAGATGGGCGTCCTTCTCTTCCATCTCCTCGAACAGCTCCATCTGGCGATACACGTCCCCCAGGTCAGCCTCCCGGAAGATTTCCGCCAGGCGATTGGGGGTCAGGCCCACGCTGGGATAAGTGCTCCAGCGCTCGGCCAGGCTGACCACCCCCAACTCCCGGGTCTCCGGTTTGGCCGCTTCCTTGAATAACCTGCCGAAAAAATCCTTCAATCCCATATGGTTCCCTTTTCGCCTTGTCAAACACTGAGCTGTGAGCTGTTGGTGGGGCTTTGGTGGGGCGGGCGTCTCCGCCCGCCCGCTTTGCTCACCCAGGTGAGCCTGGGGGATGTTTTTCCGGTTTTACTGCTCACCGCTCACTGCTCACTCTCTTAAAACGCCCCCCGTCCCTGAAAATGCCGGGTCTTTACCGGCTCGTAAGCCGCGGCCGCACCGCCGCGTAGCTCCTGGACCAGGCGAATCGCTCCTTCCAGGGCGTCGGGCCCGTCGTCGTGCATGGTCCGGGAAGGGAAATAGAGCATCTGTTCCACCAGCAGTTCCTGGTCCGAGTGCCCCCGGATGAAGCGAATATGGCCCCGCTCCAGCAAGGGCGAGAGGCCGGCCACCCGGGTCTCTTTGGCCACCCGGTGGGTCACCCCCTTGAGGGGCAGCAGCACCCCGCGCTCCTGGCCCAGGCGGTCGAATTCCTTGAGCAGCAGCCGCTGGAACAGGTTGTCCTCCACTCCCAGGAGCCGGTACGAAAAAGCCTGGTGCCGATTGAAGATGGCCCGCAGGGTCTGCTCCAGGGTGGTCTTCTGGATGAAGGCGTCCATCACATAGAAGACCAACTCCTTGGGGTCCCAACCCACTGTGACCACCGCCTTGTAATCAGCCCCGGCCCCGGTTTCGAGCGACGGGTCAAAGAAGCCCACCACCACCAGGTCCCGATCCTTGAGGCTGTCCGGATGGTAGTAATGAATCCACTCTTCCTGGAAAAAGCCGCTGTCCGGGGTCGGTTCGTTCATCTTCTCTCGATTGAAGGCCACCGAGCCCATGAACTGTTTTTGCATTTTGAGGCGCTCGGTCGGGTGCCGGGCCTCCCACAGGGAGGTGCCGTCCTCCTGCACGGCCCGGTAGATCCGCCGCTCAAAGTGGCAGTAGGGCTCCTCAACGCTGGTGAGCAGCAGATGCAGGGCGCTGTGCCACCTGAGGATGGTGCCGATGATCAAGAGCGAGCCGCCGGCATCCAGGGAGGGATAAACCGCGGATTTGACCCAATCCAGAATCTGTTGCACGATCCCGGGGTTGCGCACGTTGATGTCGTTTTCCAGGTCGTCCAGGATGACCAGGTCCGGCCGCCATTGCTTGTGTTTCAGACCCCGGAGGCGCTGGCCTCGACCCCGGGCCTTCACCCGGATGTCATTGGCGGTAACGAAGTCGTCTACCGCTCGGTTGGCCTTGACCAGCTCGCCGAAATCCTGGTGCAGCCGCTCGTTGTACAGCATCTCCAGGTAGAGATAGCCGGTTAAATCGCTGGCCAGGTCCTCGGTATCGCTGCCGATGATGATGAAGTTGCGCCGCTTGAAGCAGATCTGGTGCAGGACATAGCCGAAGGCGCACACCGTGGTCTTGGCGAACTCCCGGGGCGCCGCCACCACCGCGGGCACCACCACCGTCGGGGCGACTTCCTTGGTCACCCCGACGTTTTCCGCTGCTGGCACAGGCGTCCCGCCTGTGACTTGGGCCGGTCTGGCTTCCAGCAGCTTTACCAGCTCGTAATGGAAAGGCGCCGGCAGATGGGAAAAGTAGTGGGGCAGGTAAGTGCGGCAGAAATAGAGGGGGTCGGCCGCGGCCCGCTTGAGCCTTTGGCTCTGCTTGTCGTCGCTGTCCTGCCAGAAGGGTTCTACCTCCATGGTCAGTCGCACCAGGATGTCGTCGGCCCGCTTGCGGAACTCCAGCCTGGTCATCTTCTTTTTCAGGGTCATGTCGCCCCCTAAGTCTGTCTCCGCCATCTTGAATCCTGTATCTGCCTGCCATATCTAAGGTCTGTGCTCAGCCCTCGTCTTCCAGTTGCCGGAAGAACTCATCCACCCGTTGAGAAATACGCTTCAGTTCCTCCTGGTCCGTCACCCAGCCCCGGAGGAAGTCTCCGAATCGGTCCATCACCTCCAGGGCCGCCGCCCGGATATCCATCCCCTGGCTGCACAAACGGTCGATCAAGGTGATGATCTTGCTGAGTTCATCCAGTTCCTGGGATTTCAGGTCTCCTCTGACCAGCAGGTTCCCAGTCCTTTCCCGCAGGATGCCTTTCAGGGCCTCCCCCAGCCAGCGGGGCGACACCGGCACCTGGCGGCGCTTCTCCTCCCACTGGCCTTCGAGGTGCCAGCGTTTTAGGGTCTGTGAGGGCCACCGGCAGCAGCGCCGCGATCTCCTCCAGTTCCTTCCCGGCCAGGAAAAGCGACTGGGCGTCTTCGAAATAAAGTTCCCGCTTGTTTTTGCGCTTCGGTTTACTATACGCCGTCATGATGCCCTGAACATACGAAAAACCCCGGGAAACCTCCAGAACGCCTGGGACTCCTGTCCCTCCGGATGATCTCAGCCAAATTTTTACCGCCTCATGTAGGACAGCCGCCCCCGGCTGTCGTCCTCGTGTAGGACAGCCGCCCTCGGCTGTCGGCCATGATTTTTTAATCCGCCTCGGCCAGTTTCTCCAGGACCGCGCTTGCCAGGATGCGCAAGGTCCCGCCGTTGAGCTTGACCCCCCGGAGCCTGCCCTCCCAGTACCAGCGGTACACGGTAGACCTGGAGACCGCCAACTGCCTGGCCACTTCCCGGGGCCGCATTAAGCGTTCTTGGTTCATCTCCTCACCCCTTTCGTTTTTCTCAACCTTCCTTTCAAGATTCGTGTCGGCCGGGACGACGTTTGTCTCCGGTTGTCCCAAATCCAGGCTTACGGCCCTTACGCCTACCCTTTAAACCCCTGAAAAAACTTTAGGGCACGGCTCGCCGTGCCCTAAACCCCGTAGGGGCGGTTCACGAACCGCCCTCTTGCATCGCCTTGGAGAACAAGGCTGCCTAAAGCACGGCTGATCTCTAGGGCCTCTGCCTCACCTCTAGAATTGCTGGCCGGATGCACCGTCAATTTGTCGGGAAATCAAGCGAGCAATACTTTTTTAACAATTATATTAGTGGCTTATGTGACGGTAACTTTGGCCCTGGCCTTGCATTACGAGAGGTAAGCGACAACTAGATGCCTGCATGCCTAAGGAGGAAGAAGAGATGGAAATGCAACAGCAGAAACGGTTTTTCCGGCCCGACGAAGTGGCCGCCATCCTGGCCCTGTCCCGCCGCACCATCTATCGCATGATCCGCGACGGGCGCCTGCCCGGGACCAAATGGGGCTCCGGTCCCTGGCGCATCCCCCGGGAGAGCCTGGCGGCTCTGTTCCCGGAGGATCAGGTCCCGTGGCGGGCCGCCCCTTGACCTGTGCTAGGACAAAAAGGACAAACAGGGCTAAAAGACTGAGGGGGCGGCAGGCCCGCCCCCGGATTTGCTAGTCAACCTTTCCCCCTGCCGCCTCCCCCTGGATCGACGCTAAGATTACCTTGCATTTTCCTTAGATAAATTTAAAATGATACCGATTATAAGTGGTATGAGGTTAGAATTCCGCCCTCTGCCCAAACCATAAGGACCATAATGAATAACCGCTTAAGCCCTTTCTATAAAAATATCGCCCTGTGGCTGCTCATCACCCTGGTAATGATCGTGCTGTACCATAACTTCTATACGGTGGATAACACCCGGGGCAAAACCTCCATCAATTACAGCAAGTTTGTGGACTTGGTGAAGGCCGATAAGGTGACCAAGGTAGTCTTGCAGGGCGAGGAAATCAGCGGCGAGCTCTCCGACGGCAAGGCCTTCAAGAGTTACGCCGCCAATGATCCGGACTTGATCAAGCTGCTCACCGCCAAAAAGGTGGATATTACCGCCAAGCCCAAGGATGAAAACTCCTGGTACACCACCTTCCTGATCTCTTGGCTGCCCATGTTGGTCCTGGTGGGCATCTGGATCTTCTTCATGCGCCAGATGCAGGCCGGCGGCGGCAAAGCCATGTCCTTCGGCAAGAGCCGGGCTCGCCTGATGACGGAAAATACCGTCAAGATCACCTTCGCTGACGTGGCCGGCATCGAGGAAGCCAAGGAGGAAGTGTCCGAGATCATCGATTTCCTCAAGGACCCCAAGAAGTTTACCCGCCTGGGGGGCCGCATCCCCAAGGGCGTGCTCCTGGTGGGCGCCCCGGGCACCGGCAAGACCTTGCTGGCCCGGGCCATCGCCGGGGAAGCCGGGGTGCCCTTCTTCAGCATCAGCGGCTCTGACTTCGTCGAGATGTTCGTCGGCGTCGGCGCCGCCCGGGTGCGGGACCTCTTCATCCAGGCCAAGAAGAGCGCCCCCTGCATCATCTTTATCGATGAGATCGACGCGGTGGGCCGCCACCGGGGCGCCGGCCTGGGCGGCGGTCACGACGAGCGGGAGCAGACCTTGAACCAGCTGCTGGTCGAGATGGACGGCTTTGAGGCCAACGAAGGGGTCATCCTCATCGCCGCCACCAACCGCCCCGATGTTCTGGACCCCGCCCTGCTGCGGCCCGGCCGCTTCGATCGCCAGGTAGTGGTGCCGGTCCCGGACCTCAGAGGCCGGGAGGCCATCCTCAAGGTCCACACCCGGCGCACCCCCCTGGCCGAATCCGTGGACCTCTCCATCCTGGCCCGGGGCACCCCCGGTTTTTCCGGGGCCGACCTGGAGAATCTGGCCAACGAGGCCGCCTTGTTCGCCGCCCGCCGGGGCAGCGATCTGGTAACCATGCCGGACTTCGAGCAAGCCAAGGACAAGGTCCTCATGGGCACCGAGCGCAAGAGCCTCATCCTGACCGAGCGGGAACGGCGCAATACCGCCTATCACGAAGCGGGCCACACCCTGGTGGCCAGGCTCACTCCCGGGACCGACCCCATTCACAAGGTCACCATCATTCCCCGGGGCCGGGCCCTGGGCCTCACCCAGCAGTTGCCGATTGACGAGCGCCACACCTATCCCAAGGATTACCTGGTGTCCACCCTCACCGTCCTCCTGGGCGGCCGGGCCGCCGAGGAACTGGTATTCCAGCAGTTCACCACCGGCGCCGGCAACGACCTGGAACGGGCCACCGACCTGGCCCGGAAGATGGTGTGCAACTGGGGCATGAGCGAAGAACTGGGACCCGTCACCTTCGGGAAACGTGAAGAACACATCTTTTTAGGCCGCGAGTTCGCCCAATCCAAGGATTTCAGCGAGGAGACGGCCCGTCTCATCGACGACGCCATCAAGAACCTGGTGCTCTCTGCCTCCCGCCAGGCCCTGGATGTGCTCAGCAGTCATCGGCCTCAACTGGAGGGCCTGGCCCAAGGCCTCTTGGATAAGGAAACCCTGGACAGCCAGGACATCGACAAGATCATGGCCTCCGCCGAGACGCCGCCGGAAGCCCCGGAACCCCAGGACCCCGGCCAGCCGCTGGGGATGCAGCCGGCCTGAAACCCTGGCAATCGCGGGGTTAATCTGATAACCTGGGGCAGGTCTTCGGACCTGCCCTTTTTTGTTAATTCATTCTGGGGCGGGCCTCCGTGCCCGCCACTGGCGACGCTTACCGCGAAAGTCCTGTAGGGGCCGTTCTCGAACCGCCCGCCTTGCTTTGAAAATGTAGCCGCAGGCTTTAGCCTGCGCTGAACAAACCGCCGAGAACTGTAGAACTGTAGGGCGGGAAAGCGCAGCGCATCCCGCCTTTTTCTCCTCGTTCCCAACTTGCACCGAGGAACGAAATTGCTCGCCAGGCTTAGCTCGATGCCTAGAATGCGGTCAACTCTACTTTCTTTGCTGGAATTTTCTCTCTGCCTGGATAACTATGGAGCAGGTGGAACGGTCACCCGCAATTATTTATAAAAGTGTTAAGAGGATGGTTTTGTACCGCATCAGCCGCGCTGCCGCTGCGGAATTTCCTGGAAATAAAGTGACTTACCGGCCAAACGCCGCCGACAACCTGCGGTCCGGAAGCGGCACAATTTCCGCAATTTCCCAAGGCTGCGAAACACGCCTGACTTCCAAATGTCTCAGGCGTATCAACATAATTAGGTAAAATCAGTAATTATCGACCTAAATCAGGCTTGGAAACGCTCAACAATTCAATTATGACCGAAATTTCAAAAGCTTACGCCTGGCTCGAACTTTTGGCCACCCGCCGGCCCCTCATCATGGGCATCCTCAACGTCACCCCGGATTCCTTTGCCGACCATGGCGCCCATTTCGACCCGGCCGTGGCCCTGGCCCACGCCCGGGAGCTGGTGGCCGCGGGCGCCGATATCCTGGACGTGGGCGGCGAGTCCACCCGGCCCTATGCCGAACCGGTGCCCCTGGCAGAGGAACTGCGTCGGGTCATCCCCATCATCGCCGCCCTGGCCCCGGAACTCGCCATCCCCATCTCCATCGACACCTACAAGGCCCCGGTGGCCCGGGCCGCCCTGGAGGCCGGCGCCGCCATTATCAATGATATCAGCGCCCTGCGCTTCGACCCGGATATGGCTCCCCTGGCCGCGGGCGCCAAAGTGCCGGTGGTCTTGATGCACATGCAGGGCAGCCCCCGGGACATGCAGCGGGACCCCCATTACGACGACCTGCTGGGGGAGATCACCGCCTTTTTCCGGGAGCGCCTGGAGTATGCCGCGGGCCATGGCATCGCCCGGGACCTGCTCATCCTGGACCCGGGCCTCGGCTTCGGCAAGACCCGGGACCATAACCTGGAGATCCTCCGGCGGCTGGAGGTCTTTCTGGAACTGGACTGTCCCCTGCTGGTGGGGCCCTCCCGCAAGGCCTTCATCGGTCATCTCACCGGCCAGCCGGCGGGCCCGGAGCGGGACGCGGGCTCCCTGGCCGCCCTGCTGGCTGCGGTGCAGCACGGCGCCGGCATCGTCCGCACCCATAATGTCGCCTTCGCCCGGCAGTTTTTTGCGGTTTGGGAGGCGATTTTTCCGGCCGCTCGTGTTTAAATGTATAAGTCCGAGGTTTGCTTAATTACTCGAAACTAAAAACTCGAGACTCGAAAACCAATAATGCACTTCTTCCTCAACCTGCGCTGGCAAGACCTGGCTGACATCATCCTGGTGGCCGTCATCATCTACCAGGTGGTCCTGGCCCTCAGAGGCACCCAGGCCGTCCAGGTTCTGGCCGGGCTCTTTCTGCTGTTTCTGGCCTATCTGGTGGCCCGCCAACTGGAACTCTTCACCCTGGAATGGCTCCTGGACATTATCGTCAAGAGCTTCGTCCTCATTGTCATCATTCTGTTCCAGGCCGATATCCGCCGGGTGCTGAGCCGGGTGGGGAAAAAGGCCCTGGCCCGGGGCGGGGTCCAGTCCCCGGTGGCGATCGAAGAAATCTGTGCTGCGGCGGAGACCCTGGCCGGGCGCCACATCGGGGCCTTGGTCGCCCTGGAGCGCCGCATCGGTCTCTCGGAGTACCTGGAAGGGGCCATCAAACTGGACGCCCTGGTCACCCGGGAGTTGCTCATCTCCCTGTTCTGGCCTCACAACCCCACGCACGATGGGGCGGTCATTATCCAGGGGGACCGGATGGGCGGCGCCGGCTGCCTGCTGCCTCTATCCAAAAACCCCAACCTGGACCCCACCCTCGGCACCCGCCACCGGGCCGCGGTGGGCCTCTCCGAACACACCGACGCCGTGGTCCTGGCGGTGTCGGAGTCCACCGGCCGGATCTCCCTGGCCCGGGGGGGGAGGCTGCGTCAGGGGCTCAGCCCCGAGGAAGTGCGCCGGCTCCTGAAGGACCTGATGGAAACTCCCGGCGAAGGAAAAGGAACCTGGATTGAAGGATTGGTTCGCTTCATTAAGTCGACATAAGGGCCTCAAACTCCTGTCGTTGCTCCTGGCGCTGGCCCTGTGGTTTACCGTCAGCGGTGAGGAGCGCGCTGAAACCAGCCTGCATATGGCCGTGGAGTTTGTCAACCTGCCCCCCAGGATGGTAATCACCGGCGAGGTCCCGGCGGACTTGCAGGTCCGGGTCATCGGCCCCCGCTCCATCGTCAACAAGCTGTCCCAAGTCCGCCTGACCCAAACCATCGACCTCTCGGCCATCCAGCGCGGTCCGCATACCTTTTACCTGGGGCCCAACAGTTTTTCGTTCCCCCGGGGTGTAGTGGTGACCAAGATTCAGCCCAATCCCATCAACATCAACCTCTCGTCCACCATTACTGCCACCCTGCCCATCAAGCCGGTGGTGGTCGGCAGCCCGCCGGAAGGCTATGAGCTGAAGAGTATCAAGATCCGGCCGGACCGGGTCACGGTCAGCGGCCCTGAGGACGAACTCGCTGCCCTCAAGTTCATCCCCACCCATCCCATCGACGTGAGCCGCCTGACGGAAATGACGGTCATGGCCACGGACCTCGATTTTAAGAACCTGCATCTTTCTCTGAAGAATCAGGTCCCCATTCTGGCCGAGTTGGACCTCCAGCCCAAGATCCTGACCCGCACCCTTCCGGCGGTCCCGGTGCTGCCGGAGCCTGGTCCGGCCAATCTGCAGCCGGCCCAAGTGGCAGTCACCGTCCAGGGCTCCTGGCCCCTGGTGAAGGATCTGAAGCCCGAAGACGTCAAGGCCACCGTGGATACCCGGAGCCCGGGACGCGGGCGTTCGCGCCTCAACGTCTCCGTCAGCCTCCCCCCAGGGGTCAGCCTGGTGCGGCTCCAGCCGAGCTCGGTCCTCAGCTCTCCCGGTAAGACCCCTTGATTCTCGAGGCCGGGCAGGACCGTCCGCGGTCCTGCCTTTTTTATGGTCTGACTCACCTGCGGTTTAGCCAAAAAACCATTGACTTTGACCCTGCCCTAAAATAACTTTAAAATGACTTTTGCACCTATTTTCACAAATTTCCTTCCCAAGGCGCTCCTGATCCCATGTTCGACGGTCTGAATTATCTTACTATCTACTGGATGTCCGGCTTTGCCGAAGCGAAATACGAAATCTGGGACAGCAAAAAGGTCAGCCTCAAGCGTACCCCGGATTCCTTGAGCTTCAACGCCTACCTGGCCTGGCCCCAGGAGGTGGCGGACGACGCCCTGATCACCATCCGTCGGACCGAAGCCGGTCTGGTGTTCAGCACCGACTGGTTTCCGGATGAAGAGTTCGACCTGAAGCCTTTCGAGTCCCGGGAGGGCGGCGGGATTATCCTGATGAGCAAGTTCCTGCGGGAGACTTTTTTTATTCACCTGCGGGAGCAGTATGAATAAACCCGAAAATTAAACAATTATCCTATGTATAGATTTCCCGACGATGCCCGACTTGCACCACAGTACCAACAGAATTTTATCCTGGATTTGATAGAGAATGCGGTAATCGCCCACTCGTAGACGATAAAGATCAGGTATGCCTTTGAGCTTTTTCACCCCGGTCGGGCGGGGATCCCGGCCCAGGGCTTCCATCTTGCGGGCCACCCGCTTCTGCACGTCTGGGGGCAAGTTGCGCAGGCTGCGTACTGCCGCAGGTTTTAACTCCAGGCGATATGCGGCCACCCTTTAAAGCCCTAATTCAGCCTTGACCTTGTCCCAAGGAATGGTCCCTTCTTCTTTCAAGGCTTCCCGGGCCGCCTCCAAATCCAGGCGGTCTTCCAATTCTTCCAACAACTTTACGTCCTCAATGGGCACCACCGCCGCCAATTCCTTGCCGCGACGGGTGAGCACCACCCGTTCCTTCCCAAAGGCGGCGCGGTTGATAATAGTCGCTAACTGGTCCCTGGCTTCCACCGTGGAGACTTTGCTCATGACGCACCTCCGATGTCTTAAATGTACGCTCTGTACTAAATGGTGTCAATAGCTCCCTTTTATTTTGGATATTCAGCTTGATCCTCCCTAAAAAGAAAATTATATTCATAATCATGAACATTTGTGCGATTCCTTCTATTGACCAATGAACTCCCCAGCCACCACCAGCATCAAGCCTTACCTCATCGCCATCTCCGTCTCCCTGGCCGTCGGCGCCGGGCTGATGGCGGTGAAATTTTTCGCCTTCTTTCTGACCGACTCCGCCGCCATCCTCTCCGACGCCCTGGAGTCCATCATCAACGTGGTGGCCGCGGCCTTCGCCCTGTGGAGCATCATCTTCGCGTCCCGCAGCCCCGACCCGGATCACCCTTACGGCCACGGCAAGATGGAGTACTTTTCCGCCGGCTTCGAAGGCGCCCTCATCGTCCTGGCGGCCCTGGGGATCTTCTATGAAGCCTGGCCCCGGTTGTTCCACCCCCAGGCTATTCCCCAACTCAGCAGCGGTATCCTCCTGGTGCTGGGAGCGGCGGTGGTCAATCTCGTCCTGGGCCTGGTCCTGGTGATCCTGGGCAAACGCACCCGTTCCATCGTCCTGGTAGCCGACGGCAGGCACGTCCTCACTGATGTCTTCACCACCGTCGGGGTCGTGATCGGCCTTATTGGCGTCTGGTTCACCGGCTGGAACTGGCTGGACGGCGCCGTCGCCTACCTGGTGGCGGCGAATATCCTGTACACCGGCGCCCGTCTGGTCCATCAATCCTCCGCCGCCCTCCTGGATAAGTCAGACCCCGAACTTTTGCAGGAGATCTGCGCCGTTATTGCCCGGCATCGCCGGGAGATGTGGATCGACGTCCACCAACTCCGGGCGCGCCGCTCCGGCCGGCATGTCTTCATGGATTTTCATCTCATCCTGCCCCGAGACCTGAGCCTGGAGGCGGGCCATGATGAAGTCAAGGAACTTGAAAAAATCCTGAGTGATCATTTTGGGGGCCAGGCCGACATCCTCATCCACACCGACCCCTGCACCGATCCGGAGTGCCCCACCTGTGGCCATGAGCCCTGCGACGACCGCCGGGAACCCCATAAGCTGCAGCGCCTCTGGATCAGTGAAAACCTGACCTGCAGCGGCACCCGGGAGGAGCACCAACCCCACGTCCCCCAAGCAGGTAATCGCCCCGAAAAATAATTACTCGATAAGGAATAAATAATGGCAGCAAAGCGCGTTCTCATCATCGGGGCCGTGGCCCTGGGCCCCAAGGTGGCCTGCCGCCTCAAGCGCCTGCGCCCGGATTTCCAGGTGACCATGCTGGACCAGGGCGAATATATCTCCTACGGCGGCTGCGGCATCCCTTACTATATCTCCGGGGACCTGAGCGACATCAAAGAACTCCTGAGCACCAGCTTTCATATGCTCCGCACCCCGGAGTTTTTCGAAGACGCCAAGGACGTGCGGGTTCGAACCCGGACCCGGGCCCTGGCCATTGACCGCCAGTACCAGCAGGTTCTGGTCAAAGACCTGGAATCCGGCCGGGAGGAGGGTCTGCCTTACGACTATCTGGTTCTGGCCACCGGCAGCCGGCCCCGGCGTCTCCCGGTGCCCGGCGTCGACCTGCCGGGGGTGATGCACGTCGCCAGTCTCCCCGCCGCCATGGCGGTGCGGGAAATGGTCACCAAAGGCGAAGTGGGCCGGGCGGTGATCATCGGCGCCGGAGCCATTGGCTGCGAGATGGCCGAGGCCCTGAGCGATCTCTGGGGGGTGGAAACCAGCCTGGTGGAACTCGCCCCCCAGGTCCTGCCCGGCCTCCTGGACCCGGGCCTGGCCCGCATGGTGCAAAAACACCTCCGGGATAAAGAGATCGACCTCTATCTGGAGGAGCAGGTCCGGGAAATTCGCCAAGTCCAAGGCTGGCGAGCACCCGCTGGAGGTGGTCACCGCCAGCCGCACCCTGGCCGCCGACCTGGTGATCACCGCGGTGGGCGCGGCCCCCAATTCCCAGTTGGCCCAGGACGCCGGTCTGCTGGTTTCCCCCCACGGCGGCATCCTGGTCAGCCGGCGCCTCCAGACCACCGACCCGCTCATCTACGCCGGCGGCGACTGCATCGACAACCACCACCTGATCACCGGCCGGCCCGTCTATTTCCCTTCCGGGTCGCTGGCCAACCGCCAGGGCCGGGTCATCGGCACCAACCTGGCCGGAGGCGCCGCCACCTTTAACGGCATCGTCGGTTCTTTTACCGTGAAAATTTTTGACCTGGCCATTGCCGGCACCGGACTGAGCCTGACCGCGGCCCGCCGGGAAGGCTTTGACGCGGTGGCGGCCCTGGTGATCCAGGCCGACCGGGCCCACTTCTTCCCCACTCAGGACCTCATGTACCTGCAACTGGTGGTGGACCGTAAGACCCGGCGCCTCCTGGGGGCCCAGGGCCTCAGCCACAACGGCGACGCCCTGGTGGGCCGCATCAACAGCATCGCCGCCCTGCTGCCCTTCAAGCCCGGCCTGGAAGACCTCTCCAACCTGGAGGTGGCCTACGCCCCGCCCTTCGCCGCGGCCCTGGACATCGTCAACGCCATAGCCAACACCGCCGAGAATACCCTGGATGGCCTGAATAACCATATCGATGTGGCTGAATTCGAGAGGTGTTTCCTGACGGATCAGGCCGACGACACCATCTGTCTGGACGTCCGGGGGGCGCAAAACGCCGCGCCCTACGTGGACCTGTTCGGTGAGCGCTGGTTGAATATCCCCCAGGAGACCCTGAATCGCCGCCTCAAGGAAATCCCCCCCGACAAGCGCCTCCTGGTGGTGTGCAACTCCGGGGTGCGCTCCTATGAGGCCCTGCGCCAACTTTCGACCGCCGGCCTCACGAACGCTGTCAACCTGGCGGGCGGCGTCGCGGCCCTGAAAAAATCGGGCCTGCTGGAATTGAGTGAAGCGGAGGATAAAGACCAAGAAGAGTAAAGGTAGCACAGGCTTTCCAGCCTGTGCTCTTATCTATTAGATCTCCGGACATTGACATCGCCCGGAGGCAAGCCCCATAATATGCATAAAGCCAATCCACTTCATTAAGGAGTGCTTCATCATGAAGATTTTCAGAACCTTGCTCATTTGCCTGGTGGTCCTGGCCCTGGCCGCCGGCCCCGCCCTGGCCGCCGACCAGCCGAAGCCCCAAACCCTCTGCCCGGTGCTGGGCGGCAATGTCGATAAGAAAGTTTATATCGATTACCAAGGCAAACGCATCTATTTCTGCTGCCAGGGCTGCGACGCCGAGTTCAAGAAGGACCCGGAGAAGTATATGAAAAAGCTCCAGGAACAGGGCATCACCCTGGAAAAGTGCCCCGAGACCAAGTAACCCCAAACGGGCTCCAAAGAGTGCTTTTACCGTAGGGGCGGACCTGTGTGTCCGCCCTCGATTTTTAACCTCGATGGAATTATAGCTATTTCCAGAAGTTTCTTCCTCTATGGCACATCCAAATCTCTCCTATCCCTCCCTTTTAAGGGGAGGCGAACTTAGCGGGAATTCCTTTGCAAGTCCCCCTTTGAAAAAGGGGGATTTAGGGGGATTTAAAAAGCCACCATTCGGAAGAAATTTTTGGCAAAGAGTACGGATATGAAAAGCTACCGCCAGGAACTCTGGTTCAGCGTCCCCGGCCGCCGGGCCTTCCTCAACATCACCCCCCAGGTGGAGCAATGCCTCCGGGAAAGCGGCATCCAGGAAGGGCTCGTGCTCGTCAACGCCATGCACATCACCGCGTCGGTCTTCATCAATGACGATGAAGCGGGCCTGCACCACGACTATGACGTCTGGCTGGAGAAGCTGGCGCCCCATGCCCCGGTCTCCCAATACCGCCACAACGTGGGCGAGGACAACGCCGACGCCCATCTGAAACGGCAGATCATGGGCCGGGAGGTGGTGGTGGCCGTCACGGGCGGGAAGCTCGATTTCGGCCCCTGGGAGCAGATCTTCTACGGCGAGTTCGACGGCGGCCGCCGCAAAAGGGTGCTGGTGAAGATTATCGGGGACTAGATTGCCTCATTCACAAATCCACCCGATAAGCAATCGGCCCAGGCTGCCCGGGAAATGGATCGTATTCTGGCACTCTTACGAAGCCCAATTTTTCATAAATATATTGGGCTGCCAGCATGAAGCGGCCGGTGTAAAGGTAGAGGGTGGAAATCTTCAGGGCCCGGGCTCGGAGCAGGCACTCCCGGGTGAGCAAAGTTCCCAGGCCCCGGCCCCGGGCCTCCGGCCGCACCGCCAGGAGGCGGATAGTCGCGGCGCCGGCCGGCCACTGGCCCTGGCGGGAGCGGCTGGCGTCGGGGAAAAACTGCACCGCACCCTGGATGGCCCCTTCGGCTTCGGCCACCAATAACACCCCTTCGCCTTCGTTGACGGCCAGGGTGATGCTCGCCATCCAGCGCGCCCAGCCCTCTTCCGGCACCAGCTCCCGGAATTCCCGGTAAGCCCCTTTCACCAGGGCCTCGACGGCCTCCAGCTCACCCGCCCGGGCCTCCCGGATCAGGACCTTATCGTTCATGTGGTTTTTGCTTTATCCACTGTATCTAAAGGGGGATGGATAAGACCGGGAACCGGCGACGGCTGACCAAGTTTTTGCCCCTGTCCCCGGTCTTCCGTCTCCGGTCTATTTCTCCACCACCGTGGCCTTGTTGATGACCACCGGGGTCACCGGCACATCCTGGAACATGCCCTTGGTGGTGGTGGGCGCCGCCTTGATCTTGTCCACCACGTCCTGGCCCTGGACCACCTTGCCGAAGACCGCGTAGCCCCAACCCTGCATGGTCTTGGCAGTGTGGTTGAGGAAGCCGTTGTCGGCCACGTTGATGAAGAACTGGGCCGTGGCCGAATTGGGGTCCCCGGTGCGGGCCATGGCGACGGTGTAGACCTCGTTCTTCAAGCCGTTGTCAGCTTCATTCTTGATGGGGGTCCGGGTGGGTTTCTGATTCATCTTGGCGTCGAAGCCGCCGCCCTGGATCATGAAGGTCGAGATGATCCGATGGAAGATGGTGCCGTCATAAAACCCGTCTTTGACGTATTGCAGAAAATTGGCCACGGTGTCCGGGGCCTTTTCCGGGTTTAATTCCAGGGTGATGTCGCCCATACTCGTTTCCAGTTTTACCAAGGGTTTGCTCCTTTCGTCCCAGGCTGTGCACCAGGTGGCGATAATAGGTTTTTCGCCGTCATTATTTAGCTGTTTCCACCACCGTGGCCTTGATAATGACCACCGGCGTCACCGGCACGTTCTCGAACATGCCCTTGGTGTCGGTGGGCACCGCCTTGATCTTGTCCACCACGTCCTGGCCCTTGACCACCTTGCCGAAGACCGCGTAGCCCCAGCCCTGCATGGTCTTGGCGGTGTGGTTGAGGGGCTGGTTGTCGGCCACGTTGATGAAGAACTGGGCCGAGGCCGAATTGGGGTCCGCGGTCCGGGCCATGGCGATGGTATAACGGTCATTGGTCAGGCCATTATCAGCTTCGTTCTTGATGGGGGCCTTGGTGGATTTCTCATTCATGTTGGCGTCGAAGCCGCCGCCCTGGATCATGAAGGTGGGGATGACCCGATGGAAGATGGTGCCGTCATAAAAGCCGCCTTTGACATATTGCAGAAAATTGGCCACCGTGACCGGGGCCTTCTCCGGATACAACTCCACGATGATGTCGCCCAGACTCGTTTCCAGTTTTACCAAGGGATGACTCTTTTGCGCCCGGGCCATGTTCCCGGCGATGAAGATTAGAGCCAGTGTTAGTAAGCCCGATAGTACCAGCCTGCCATAAATTTTAGGTGTACGTTCCGACATCGCTCTTCCCCCTTAACCTATTCTGTGATGTGATTAGGGCCGTATTTGGCCCAGTTTATCAAATCGTTCTCCAATGACAAGCCGAGACCGCCGGCTTGGCCGCTAGCTCAACTCTTAATAGATCCGGTGGCCGGGGGTGGCCAGCCATTGCTGCAACAGGGCCCTGCCCTCCTCCACCAGAAACCCCGGATAAATGTTGATGGGGCTCCGGCCCGCGGCCTTCAGCTGCTCGTTGCTGATGGTCAGCTCATTGAAACCCAGGGCCGCCACGTCCGCAATCGCGGTGCCGTAGACCAGGCGGTCGATCCGGGCCCAATGGATGGCCGCGAAGCACATGGGGCAAGGTTCGGTGGTAGAGTAGATGGCCGCGCCCGAGAGGTCGTAGGTCCCCAGCCGGCGGCTGGCCAGACGGATGGCAGTGATCTCGGCGTGGCACGTCGGGTCGTTTTCCTTGAGGACGGTGTTATGAGCCACGGCCAGGATTGCTTCGCCCTGCACGATGCAGGCCCCGAAGGGTCCGCCGTCGATGGCGGCCAAATGGTCCAGGGCCTCCCGGAGGGCCAGGCGCATGCAAGTAGGCTCGGGGTGGAAGGGTGCAGGCGGCAATAGGCACCTCGTGGGGTTTCACCAATCCTGTGGCTTCATCGTCCCTAAAGACTTTAATGCAGCCTGAAGCCGAATTCCAGCAATAAACCAAAGATTTTGTGGTGGGGATAGCAAGGATAGTAGCCGGCTATCCGTTTGAAATGCTGGTGGGGCGTCTTTACTGACCACTGATCACTGACCACTGACCCCTATCAATATCTTCCAGGTCAGCGTTGAGCTTGTCGCGATAATATTCCACGTCGGCCTCGTTGAGCATAATCATGTCCAGCTGCCGGGTGTGGATGGTGACGTAGCCCAGGATTCGCAGCCTGGAAAGCATGTAGTCCTTCTGCTCCCCTTCCAGGCGGGCGAAGAGGGCGTCCTCCTTGACGTCCACCTGGAAATGGTGCCGTTCCAGGAGGTCGGCCACGAACCGGGCCCGGCGCACCCGCCGGGGGTAGTCCGCGGCCCCGCCTTTGAAAGAGAAGCGGATGTAGTTCTCAAAGGCCTGGTCGCCCACCAGGGCCTCCACCGTGGAGAAGTGAAAACCCAGACGAGAAGTGAGATTGCAAAAATCCCGGGAAATCATGAAGTAATTCTGGTTGCCGAAGATGGTGCCCCCGGCGGCGGCCAGGTTGGGGTCGGTGGCGGCGCCCATGACGATGGACATGAAGCCCCGGGTGTCCACCGGCGGCGGCCCTTCCCAGAGAACCGCAGTGATCCCCTGCCACAGGGCCAGCATGGGGGTGGAGGCAATGTTGGCCAGTTCCACCGTATTGCCGGCCACTTCCGCCTTGAAGCCGTCTTCCAGGTCCAGGACCCACCACTCCAGGCCCACGTCGGTGACCAGGCGCTTGATGAAGTATTTGGAGAGGGCCCGGTGCTTCTCGAAGGCGAACATCTCCTTAACCGCCACTTCGTGGGCAAAGCGGGTGAGGTCGTGCAGGGTCCGGCAACCACCCGGGCGGAATTCCGGGGCCCCGGGGTTGGTGAGGTTAAGCGGCGTGATGCAGGTCATGACCTCTTTGAGGGTCTGCCCCACCGGGGTAGGCAACATGGCTCCCTGTCTGGCGCCGGCCTGCCGGAGCAGTTCTTCTACCCGGCCCGGATAGATGCTGCGGCCGTTGGCGTCCACGGTGACGATTTCCCCGGGGGTGAGCGTGCTGGTGGCCTGGCCGGTGTTGAACAGGGCCGGGAGGCCGAACTCCCGGGCGACGTTGGCCAGATGGCCGGTGATCCCGCCCCGGTCGGTAACCAACGCCGCGGCCCGGCTCAAGAGGGTAGCCCAGGTAGGATGGGGAAAGGCGGTCACCAGGACGGCGCCTTCCGGGAACTGCAAGAGGTCCAGGTTGTTGCGCACCTGGTAAACGGGGCCGGCGGCCACCCCGGGGCTGGCCATCTCTCCCCCCTGGAGCAGGATTGGGTAATCCAGGGCCGGAAGAGTCGGGTCGGCCTCGCGCCCTGGGGCGTCCAGCTGTTTTAAAGGCCGGCTCTGCAATATTTGCAGGCGGCCGTCCCGATCCAGACACCACTCGATGTCCTGGGGGGCTTGAAAATGCTCTTCCAGGATGAGGGCCAGGCGGGCCAACTCCAGGGCCTGGACCTCGGTGAGCACCGGCCTCCTCCCCTCCTCATCCTCTTGCAGCAGCACCCCTTCCCCGGGCAGACAGACGACCTTGAACTCCTTATCCCGGATCTCCTTTCTGATCACGGCCCGGGGCTCCTGCCGGGAAACGACGTAGAGGTCCGGGCTGACGCTGCCGTCCACCACCGATTTGGCCAGGCCGTGCACCGCGTTGATGAAGACCGCATCGCTTGAAGGATCGGTGGGGTCCCTGGAGTACATCACGCCGCCGCAGACCGAGTCCACCATGGCCATACAGCCCACGCACATGGCCACGTCTTCGTCCCGCAGACCCCGGTGCAGCCGGTAGCTCACCGCGGTGAGGGCGTATTTACTGGCCAGGATTTCCTTGAAGACCGTGAAGATATTCTGCCGGCTGACGTTGAGCTCCGAGTGGTATTGCCCGGCAAAGGAGGTCTCGGCGGCGTCCTCGCCGATGGCGCTGGAGCGCAGGGCGACCCGTAACTGACCGGGGGTCTGTTGCTCCAGGCGGTCGTAGGCCTGTGAGATGGCCTCCTTTAGGGCGGCCGGCATCTCGCCGCTGCAGATGAGCATCTGCACCTCGGAGCTTTTCCGGTAAAGGTCCGAGATGTCTTCCTCCTCTAAAGTTTGCAGGCGCCGATTGATCTCTTCCTGGAGCTGGTTGTGGGTCAGAAAGAGTTCGTAAGCCGCCGCAGTGATGGCGAACCCGGGAGGTACGCTCAACTCCGGCAGCCGGCTGGTGATCTCTCCCAGATTGGCCATCTTGCTGCCCACCCCGTCGGCCAGGCCGGCCTGAATTCGCTCCAGGGGCAGCACCAGCTCCTGGATGGCGGGGGCCTGCCGCCTGGTCAGGATGGCGTTGATCTCTCGTTCAATGGTGCCGAAGACCCCTTCCAGGGCCTGGTAACGGTTGCCCGAGAGTTCATTGAGATACTTGATCATGGCAAAGACCTTGACGCAAACCGCGGTGGCATGGGAGCGGACAAAGGCCATGCCGAAGCTATGGCTGCCGTGGAGCGCGGCCTCCATGTCCGTCATGAGCTGTAGGGCAGTATTGTTGGCCGCCAGGAGGAGCTTGAAGGCGTGGTAGCGGGATTTAAAGGCTGCCCGGATTTCTTCCACCGAGAGGGCCGGCGTCGGCTCGGTCCCGGAAAAGATGCTCTTCAATCTTTGCAGCAGGTTGGCCATAACGCGGTAGGGGCCGGATCAGCGTCCCCGGGTCTCTTAATGTCTCTATTTTACCGGGGCTTCCCCTGGAGGCCCGTTACCCTGGTATAAGGCCACGAGGCCCGTCCCAGGCAACCCATCCGGGGAGCAAAGAGCCGCCAGCCCGCCGCCCGCCCCAGCCATTGGTCCAGCAGCGCTGAACTTTGCTGGAACCCCGATCTGAACCCGGGATGATCTTTGACGCGGCCCATTACCCGACCCTTCTTTTGGTTGGCCGGCTTCAGCCCCTGGTGCTGACCCGGCCGAATTCTTTGGGGTAGTACTGGTTGATCACCTCGGCCACCACGGCCTTCAGCTCATCCGTGTCGCCCTTCTTTTCCAGGAAGGCCGCGGCCAGGGGCACCGTCAGGTGGGTGGGATATTCCGGCAAAAAGGTGTGGATCACCACCGGCAGGGGCGGCTGCCGGTCCTTGAGCCGGGTCCAGATTTCCAGCTCGTCCAGATAAGGAATCTCCAGGTCCAGGATCACCAGATGCGGCGGCGTCTCGCTGCAGATCAGAGTCAGCAGTTCGCGGCCGTCCCGGGCCACTTCCACCTGATAACCCTCCGCCCCCAACTCCCGGCGCAGAAATTCCCGGACGTGTCGGTTGCGGTCGGCAATCAGGATTTTGCAATGATGGTTGGCCACGGCCTAATCTTCCCTACTGCCTAGATCAGCAACGGCCGTGCCAAAGAGAGATAAAAGAGTTATAATTATAACTAACTAAATATATTGATTATTTTTTGAGGCCAACCCTCAAGGCCTGGGGATGTCTAGCGAAGGGACCTGTCGCCATTCTTTACAGTTTGTAAAAGACCAATTGGAAAAGGGTTTTTTAGCTAGGGCGATGCTGGGAGCGAGCAGTTCAGTCGCTACACAGTCTTCAATGGTAAAACGCACCACTCTTGGCACCTGCGGCACGCCCCACACTGGACGTTTTCTGCGCATTTTCCCATTAGCTTTTGGACAACCGAAAATTATAAAAAGTCTTCAGCCCCCATCACCCCGCTTTTTAACTGACCACTGATCACTGACCACTGGTCACTGTTTTAAGGCCCCTCCTGCTTGATGGAGGTCTCGAACCTCAGGCGGTATTTATCGATCTTGGCTAGCAGGGTGGGCCGGGAGATGCCCAGGAGCTTGGCAGCCCGGCTCCGGTTGCCGCCGGTGAGGTCCAGGGCCTCGCTGATCAGCAGGCTGGCGAACCGGTCCATGAAGCCGTCGAACAGGTCTTTGCCCTCGCCGGCCGCCAGGGATTGCCGCACCCACTGCCGGATGACTTCGTCGGCCTGCTGGTCGCTCGTCTCTTTGACCGGGCTCTCGCCGCCGATGGCCCGGGTGATATCCTCCGGATGGATGGGATAACCCCGGCTGAAGATCAGCGCCTTCTGCATGGCGTTGGCCAGTTCCCGGACATTGCCGGGCCACTGGTTGGTATTGAGCAACCCCTTGGCCTCCGCGGTCATGCCCGGATTATCCAGTCCCATCTCCCTGGCGAAGCGGGCCAGAAAATATTCCGCCAGCAGGGTCAGGTCCCCGGTCCGCTCCTTTAAGGGGGGTAGCCACACGGTCACCACCTTGAGGCGGTAATAGAGGTCCTCCCGGAATTTGCCGGCCGCCAGGGCGGCCTCCAGGTCGCGGTTGGTGGCGGCGATGATCCGCACGTCCACCGGGATGGGCTCCCGGCCCCCCAGACGCTCGATGCTCCTCTCCTGGAGCAGCCGCAGGATCTTGGCCTGGATGCTGAAGGGCATGTCGCCGATCTCATCCAGAAAGACGGTGCCGCCGTGGGCCTGCTCGAACTTGCCCACCCGGCGGTTGATGGCCCCGGTAAAGGCCCCCTTCTCGTAGCCGAAGAGCTCGGACTCCAGCAGGGTCTCCGGAATGGCCACGCAGTTGATGATCAGAAAGGGCTTGGCGGCCCGCAGGCTGTGCTGGTAGATGGCCCGGGCCACCAGTTCCTTGCCGGTGCCGGATTCGCCCCGGATGAGCACGGTGGCGTCGGTGGGGGCCACCCGGCCGATGGCCTTGTAGACCTCCTGCATGGCACTTGCTGCGGCCGATGATGGCATCCGCCCCGGCTGCCGCGGGCGCCACGTCCAGCTCCACCCGGGAGCGCATGCAGCGGCCGGCCTCCAGGGCCTGGCCGATCATCGTCAGGATGTCCTGGAAATTTTCCAGCGGCTTGAGGAGATATTCGAAGGCCCCCAGCTTGGTGGCCTCGATGGCCGTCTCGGTGGTGCCGTAGGCGGTCATGATGATGACCGGCAGCTTGGGCTCGATCTCGTGGATGGTGCGGAAGGCCTCCAGGCCGCTCATCCCCGGCAGGCGCACGTCCATGATCACCAGGTCGGGGATTTCGGTCCGCACCGCGGTTATGGCCGCCTCACCGCTGGCCGCGGTCTTCACGGCATGGCCTTCCCCGGTCAGGATCTTCTCGAAGCTCTGCCGCACCTGCGGTTCGTCATCAACGATTAAGATTTTGCCCATGGATTATCTTACTACGAATATCTCGAACATATCTATGATTTACGTAGGTGCTTCTTTACTATAATTCCTCGGTATGACTGCTAAGTGCCGATGGTTTCCCGGCTTGTATCCGGGCTTCATTAGGAGACGCCTTCGGTTGGCTAACGGCTTTTAAAGTCCCCCTTTGAAAAAGGGGGATTTAGGGGGATTTATAAAAATTACAAGATTCCCTTTATTTCTTCTCCTCGACGCTTCTAAATTCCTGAGCGGCAGCGTAATCACAAAAGTGGCCCCGCCGGCCTCTCCGGCTTCCAGCTCCAGCCGCCCGCCGTGATCTTCGATGATCCGGGTGGCGATGCTCAGACCCAGGCCGGTGCCTTCCTCCTTGGTGCTGAAAAAAGGCTGGAAGACCTGGCCCCGGACGGATTGGGGGATACCCGGCCCGGTGTCGCTCACCCGGATGACCACGGCCCGCCCCAGGGCGGGCTCCTGCCCTTCTTCCTCCCGGATGGTGATGACCCCACCGCTCACCATGACCTCGTAGGCGTTGACCAGCAGGTTGGCCAGGACCTCCTTGAGCTGGTCCGGATCGGCCAGGATTTCCGGCAGCCGGTGGTCCCGCAGCAGTTGCACTTCGACCCCGTAGGACTCCAGCCGGTAGCGCAGGAGCTGCACCGCGCCGTCCACCACGTCGGAGGGGCTGACCCGCTGCATCTTGAGCTTCGGCGGCCGGGAAAATTCCAAAAAGTTGCGGACAATGGCGTCCAGGTGGCGGATCTCCTCCGAGATCACCTCGAAATCCTCCTTCTGGGACGGAGACATGGCCACCGAGCGTTTCAGGGAGAAGAGCCGCATGTTCACCGAGGTCAAGGGGTTGCGGATGCTGTGGGCCACCCCGGCGGCGAGTTTGCCCACCATGGCCCACTTGCCCGATTGCAGCAGATGCTCCTGACTGCGCGTCAGTTCCGTCTGGGCCTGGTCCACGTCCTCGATCAGGCTGTGGACCCGGCGGCTCAGGGTCTTGACCTCATCCCCCGAGGACTCACGAATGCTGGGGCTGGGGCCGGTCTCCAGGGCCAGTTGCCGGATGGGCGCCAGGATCTGTTTAATCAGGATATAAGCCAGCAGCGCCGCCAATAGCGCCGCCACGGGCAAGGCCGCCAGGGCGAAGGTATCGATGAACCGGGCCTGGGCCCGACTCTCGGTGCGGGCCCGGGCGATGGCATATTCGTGCATCACCTTATAGCGTTCGCACAGGGCCAGCAGGTCCAGAAATTGCCGGCGCAGTTCCAGGTGCCGCTTGAGTCCCGCTTCCCGCTTCCCTTCCCGGTATAAAGCGATCACCTCTTCCCGGGAGCTGTCATAAACGCGATAGTCCGAGTCGATCTGCCGGATAATCTCGTGCATGGCCTCGGTGTACGCCGTCTTCCGGGCCTTTTGCAGCCACTCCTCAAAGGACTGGCTGTGCTCCCCGATCCTCGCCAGCCAGTCGGGGTTGCCGTCCAGAAAGTAATAGGTGAGCACCCCCCTTTGCTTCAGCAGCGAGGTTTGCAGCTCCATCGCGGCCTCGAAGGAGGCCACGTTCTTGTCGATCAGGGAGACCAGCAGCGAGTCCATGGCCCGGGTGTGCCAGACGGTGACCAGGCCGCCCAGCAGGGTGGTCAAGACCAGGGCGGCGAGCAGTATAAAGAGACGAGCCCGCAGACTGAGACGTTTCCACATGGTGTTACCCGCACTCCTGCAAATTAGCCGCAACTTTGAGGCTGCTCACCGCCTCTCGAGACGAGCGGCCGCCTTAGGCCGGGCGGCACACCATAAACCCCGGCCTGATCTCCTGGTCGGTGATCACCCCGGCGATGGCGTCTTTCGGGGTGGCCTTTTCCACCCGGGCCAGGCCCACTTGCCTACCCCGGGGATTATAGACCTGGAGTTCGAGGCCCGGCTCAACCCCGTGCTCCGTGCCCAAGCCGAAGTGTACTTCGAAACTCCCATCCCTTTTGATCACCCGGTAGATTTCGGCCTGGCCTTTCCGGGCCAGGAGTCGGTCCAGCTTCAAGGTCAGATAAAAGACGGCCCCGAAGGCCAGCAAGATCCCCGGCAGACAAACCGCCGCCCGCCGCCCAGGGAGAGAAGCCGCTATAACGCCGGATGATGGATTTGGAGCTCTGTTGCAGGCTGAGGACATCGGGAAAGACTACAATGCGAAAACCCAGGCTTTTCTCTTTAGAGGTGCTCCGCCGGGGCGCCACCGTCAGGTGGTATTCCCCAGGCAGAATCCGGGGACTGGCCGTAATCTGGCCCTGCCACAGCAGGCCGCCCAGAAAGTAGCCCTTGTGTACGGTGGCAAAGGAGATCGTTAGAGAGTCGGAATCACTTAGATAAGTCAATTCCTGGATGCCCAGGACCTCTTCCCGCAGCGGCCCGTCGATCTCTGTGGTCATTCCTGGTAGTAACTTGATGAGGTTGGCCGGTTCCCGCCACTGGCCGATGAGGCCGTCCAGCAGGGATAGAAAGGCCAGGAGGCAGAAAGCCGCTGCGGCCCAGCCGCATAGATCACGCCATCGGGAAGTTTGTTCCAGGTTCATCCCTGACCATTGCCCAGGTGACTCGACTACCGGAATTTTTATACGGCCAATATCTTTAATCTTACCACAAAAAATAAGAGAATCGCCCCAGGTTTGTGGGCTGCTCCCAGGGCGACTCTCTTAATTTCTGACGGACCGCTTATTTCTTAAAGATGTCCGTCTTGGTGATGTTCTGGAACCTCAGGGCTTTGCCCGGCTCCTTGAAGTAGATGCGGACTTCGTCCCCGGCTTCCCAGGTGTTATCCGGCAGGTCCAGGTATTCGTCCGGCACCGAGAAGGTGGTCAGGAGCTTTTGCCGGCCGGAATAGATGGTGATGGCCTTTTTAGCCTTGTCCACCTGGGGGAATTTTTTGCCAGCTACCAGCGGATCATCCTTGGCCACCTTTTCTTTCTGGTCGATCAGGGTATAGGCGATCTTCTTAAACCCCTTGGTGGCGGGATCGTAAATGGTGATCTCCTTAGCCTTGGCGTCCAGCTTCATGCGCATGCCGGCCTTGGGGTCCTCGCCCCGATCCTTGGGCTCTGTGGGCAGCGAAAAGGTTATGGGAGCGCCGCTATAGTCCGGGTTGGCCGTGTCGGCCTTGACATCCCGGATTAAGGTAACTGTTCCTTTAGTATTGTCAAAGCCTATAACTCTGCCCTGTTCCACCTTACCCATTTCGCCGCAACCTATGGCCAGAGTCACCGGCAAAATAATTAGTAAAATCAGCCAGTTTAGTTTTTTGCCCATAATGTCTCTCCTCTTCAGCATATCCAGATCAGCTTGCCGCCACCGAGACCTTGGCCTTTTTCGCCGCGAGCTCCCGCTTGGCCCCGGCCAGCATCCGCACAAAGATGTAAATGGACATGGCGCTCACCAATCCCAGGATGAGAACCGTGGCTGCCCCGTCGAAATAGGGCTTACCCGCCGGCAAGACTCTCCAGGCCAGTTTCAGGATGATGGATAAGGCACAGCCGATTACTGCCAAACCAAAGGCGATGCGGATGCCGTAGCCCTTGATGTACTTGGTAGCCACCGTGCCGATCTGGGCCCCCACCGCCGCGCCGCACAGCATGATCATGGCCGCCACCAGTTCGGTCCGTCCCTTATAGGTGTAAGTCGCCGTGCCGTACAGTCCTGAGATCATCACCTCGAACAGGTCGGTGCCCACTGCCACGTGGGTGGGGCAGCCCACGAAGTAGATCAGGGCCGGCATGCGGATCAGGCCGCCGCCGATACCCAGGATGCCGGCCAGGAAGCCGGTGAAGAAACTGACTGAGATGGGCAGCCAGGCAGTGCAGTAGATCTGGGCTTCTTTGAAATGGACCATGGGCGGAATCTTGATCTTGTGCAGGGTCTTGTGCCACTCCAGGCCGGTGGACAGCTTGTCCACCTCTATGCCGGCCGCCACGGCTTCCCGGTCTTTCCGCTTCTTCTTGGCCACGTCGGCGAAGACCATCCAGGCGATCAGGCTCAGCAGGACCAGGTATAACAGGCGGACATACAATTCCACCAAGCCGATGCGTTCCAAATACATGACCATCTGGGCGCCGATTTCAAAGCCCACCACCGTGCCACCCAACATGATGAAGCCCAATTTGTAATCCACGTTGCCGAATTTGCCATGACGCAAAGTGGAGATAAGAGACTTCCCCGCCATGTGGGCGATGTCGGTGCCGATGGCAAAGGCCATGGGGAAACCCAGGATATTCAGGCCCGGGGTCACCATCCAGGCGCCGCCCATGCCGAAAAAACCGCCGATGATACCCACGCCGACACCAAGAATAATCAGGCCAGGCCAAAATATCTTAATCCCTGCAATGGGCATGAGAACATATAGCCAGTCCATACCATTGACCTCCTATTTGTTTTTTAGTGTTCCGCCAGCTCCCGGTGCTTCAGGTCAATCCCGATCCAATTCATGACGACATCGGCCAGCAGACCGAAAATAAACCGACCACGGGTATGATGGCTATGGTGAGCAGGGCGAAATAAAGATGGCTTTCATTGTAAAGATTGGTCCACCAGGCTTCCCACCCGGTGAATTTCCGGGTATCAGCCACGATGACCAGGGGCGCCGCCGCCGGCCCCGACGCCGAGGCAATGCCTATCAGCAGCAGGTTGGCCATGGCCGTAAAACCGATAATTTTGACCCAGAGTCTACGCATTTCGAAAATCCTCCTTCCGGATTTCTCTCGTTAACGGACTATGGTTACTTCACAGGGGGCATGAGCCACTACCTTGGCGGCGGTGCTGCCCATCAGCACTTTATCCAGAGCAGTCATGCCGGTGGAGCCCATGATAATGCGGTCAAAGCTCCCCTCTTGCGCTTTACCGATGATGAGGTTAGCCGGCACCAGGCCGGTTACCAACACCGTCTCCACCTGGATGCCTTTGGCGTCGAAAACCGCCTTCGCTTTCTGTAAAGCGGCCTTGGCCTCGGCCTCCAATTTATCCTGTACGAAGGGAGGCATCTCGTCGAGATCGCCCCGGTCGTAATAGGACACCGACATCAGGGTCACCAGAGCCCCTTGTTTTTCGGCAAGTTCCAGGGCCCGGGCTACTGCCTTCATGGAGTGCTCCGAGCCGTCCGTCGCCACCAGTACTTTCATAAAAGTCCTCCTCGTCTTGACTTAACGAATCTCAAAAGCCAAACCACAGGCCGCTGCGGCCATCGGACTGATGTGGCTGTCTCAAACTTCCTGACCCCTGAACCAAAAGCCTGGTCGGGGACGCCACCGCACAAAGTCCAGGCCTTCAACGGCTAAATAAGCAATGCCCGTGCCAGGAAAAGAGAACCCCGGGTAAAGACATAACTACATGAATTAAAAGGATAATTTATTATAAAGCCGGCGATCTCCCCGGACTTGCCAGGCCGTTTCTGTCAGCATTTTTTACAGTTTGTAAAAGGCCATCCCCGGCCAACCTCCCGGGAAGCGGCCGCTGATGCAAAATCCGCCTGTATCGGGGGTCCACAATCTGGTATAGTTCTTGTAACATTCTAGGGGCGGCTCGCGAGCCGCCACTATTCGGGGGTGACCCCAATCGGTCATGAAGGTTGAGCCCGTGCCACCAATTAAGATTTTACCGGCTACTGACTCTTTTCATTTTTTGCTTTTACTGGCTACTGACCACTGACCACTGGCTACTCTCCCATGGCAGAGACCCTCAATCTCTTCAGAGACCTCTATCGCAGATTCAAGGCCCGCCGGGATCAGCCCTCCCGGGACGAGGTCGCCGCGGCCTTCCGCTTCCGCTATGCCTGCTTCAAGGACCTGCTGGATTCTAACAGCCAGTTGCTGGACCTCATGGCCGACCTGGAAGAAAAGCTGCAGGGCCGCCAGGTCTTCGGCATGGCCTACGTCCGCTCCCAGACAGCCCGGGCCGCGTTCCACGCCTTCCGCATGATCAAGAGCCTGGACGTCCTCTCCGGCCACAAATATCCCGGGCTCTATGGGGTGCTGGACCGGATCAATACCAGCCTTAAAGAGGGCCTGGGGGAGCGCCGGGAACTCCCGGTCACGGCACTGGTCCTGCCCCTGGAGCAGGTGACCAGGGAGATGGTGGACGCGGTGGGCGGCAAGAACGCCGGCCTGGGCGAGGTGCTGAACCGGGTCGGGCTGCCCATCCCGGCGGGCTTCGCCATCACCACCCGGGCCTACCACTATTTCCTGGCCCACAACGACCTGGTGGACGAAATCAATAAGCGCAAGATGGAGCTGGACCCCCAGGACCCGCAAACCCTGCCCCAGGTCAGCCGGGCCGTCCAGAGGCTGATTTTGGAGGCTGAGGTGCCCACTGACCTGGAGGAGGCGGTGCTCGCCGCCTTCCGGGACCTAACGGCCAAAACCGGCGATCTCTCTTTACGGGTGTCCATGCGCTCCAGCGCCATCGGCGAGGACAGCGACCTCTCCTACGCCGGGCAATACCTCACCCTCCTGAACGTGCCCGCGGCCCGGCTCCTTCCGGCCTACCAAGAGGTCCTGGCCAGCCTCTACACCCCCCGGGCCCTGTCCTACCGCCTCAACAAGGGCATCCGGGACGAAGACACCGCCATGAGCGTAGTCTGTCTGCAGATGGTGGAGGCGGTGGCCAGCGGCGTCATGTACTCCCACCACCCCTATAACGCCGCGGTCAACGACGTCATCATCAGCGCCGTCTGGGGCCTGGGGCCCTACGCGGTGGACGGCGTCATCACCCCCGACACCTACCGGGTGGGCAAGGCCCCGGAGCTGCCGATCCTGGCGACGGAGGTCGCGGCCAAACCGGTGCAGTTGGTGGCCAGGCCCGATGAGGGCCTCCAGGAAATCCCGGTGCCGCAGGACGCGCAGGCGCAGCCCTGCCTCAGCCCGGAGCAGATCAAGACCCTGGCGGGCTACGGGGTTAGGCTGGAGGAGCACTACCGCGGCCCCCAGGATGTGGAGTGGGCCTTGGCCGGCGACGGTCGGCTCCTGGTCCTGCAAAGCCGGCCCCTGCGCCTCCAACCGCCGACCGCGGGTGCTCTGGAGGCCGTGCCGGCGGTGACCGGTTACCCCGTGTTGCTGTCCGGCGGGGCGGTGGCCTTTCCCGGGGTGGGCTGCGGCCCGGCCTTTCACGTGCAAACTGACGAGGATTTACTGGCTTTCCCCGAAGGCGCGGTGTTGGTGGCCCGACATTCCTCGCCCAAGTTTGTCATGGCCATGCCCAAGGCCCAGGCCATCGTCACCGACGCCGGCTCCATCTCCGGCCATATGGCCTCCCTGGCCCGGGAGTTCGCGGTGCCCACCCTGCTGGATGTCAAAACGGCCACCGCGGCCATCCCCCCGGGGGCGGTGGTGACGGTGGACGCCTATGCCGGCCGGGTCTACTTAGGAAGGGTGCCGGAACTGCTGGCCCGGCAACAGCCCCGGGACTCCCACATGCAGGACACCCCGGTCTATCAAATCTTGCAGCAGGTGGCGGAGCACATCGTCCCCCTGCGGCTGGTGGACCCCAAGTCGCCGGATTTTGATCCGGAGCACTGCCGGTCTCTGCACGACCTGGGGCGCCTGGTGCACGAACTCTCTTACACCGAGATGTTCCGGATCAGCGACCTGGTAGCGGCCAAGGGCGGCGGCGCCGTCAAGCTGGAGGCCCCTATCCCCCTGGACCTCTATCTCATCGACCTGGGCGGCGGCCTGGCGCCGGAGGCCGCCGCACTCACCCGGGTGACGCCGGACCAAATCGCCTCGGTGCCCCTGCGGGCCCTGCTGCGAGGGCTGCTGCATCCGGACCTGAGGGCCCGGGAACCGCGCCCCATCCAGCTTTCAGGCCTGCTCTCGGTGATGCGGGAACAGTTCATGGCGCCCCCTAACGTGGAGGAGCGTTTCGGAGAAAAAAGCTACGCCATCATCTCCGACAAATACCTCAATTTCTCCTCCCGGGTGGGCTACCATTACAGTGTCCTGGACGCCTACGTCGGCCGGACGGTGAACAAGAATTACCTCACTTTTTCCTTCAAGGGCGGGGCGGCGGACGACCTGCGGCGTAACCGCCGGGTCCGGGCCATTGCCCTGGCCCTCATGGGTCTGGACTTTACCGTGGAGGTCAAGGGCGATCGGGTGGACGCCCGCCTGCAGAAGTACGAAGCAGTGGTGCTGGAGGAAAAGTTGGACCACCTGGGCCGCCTGCTGCAATTCACCCGGCAGTTGGACATGCTCATGGTGAGCGAGGCCAGCGTCGAACTGGTGGCCAAAAATTTCCTGGCCGGGAATTACGGCCTGGATCTGAGCGCCCCGGAAAATGCCGCGGCCAAGGATGCCTGAGGTGGTAGCGCAGGCTTTCCAGCCTGCCCGGCCCGTAGGGGCGGACCTATGTGTCCGCCCTAAATTCCGGGCGCCCACGCAGGTGCCGTAGGCCGGGAAAACGCCGCGCCTCCCGTCTTTGCATTAAGTTGCTGCTGAAAATGTGGCCGCCGCCTGTAGGGTGCGCACTGCGCACCAGTGGTGGGGCGGGCGTCTCGCCCGCCCTTGGGAAATGCTAACTGCAATAGTCTCGTAGGGGCGGTTCTCGAACCGCCCGGCTAAAACTTTCCTGTTTTAAAATCTAGCCGCAGGCTTCAGCCTGCGTCGTGTTCTATCCCGGTGGGGCCGGCGTCCCCGCCCGCCACCGCTTTGGACTTCAAATCATAGGCCGTAGGGTGGGAAAGCCCCGCGCCTCCCGCCTTTCGCATGAAATGGTGCTCTGAAATCCTTTGCACGTTTTAAACAATATCCCATCGAACTGGAGTGGTTTGACCCCCTCCCCCTTGAGGGGGGAGGGTTGGGGAGGGGGTGGCGTCGCCTGTGAATCTGGACAGGTCCCTTAGGGCGGGAAAGCGCCGCGCCTCCCGCCTTCTCCTCGTTCCCAAGCTCCAGCTTGGGAACGCCCCTTTGCCCAAAGCTCCAGCTTTGGCAAGATTTCGATAGCCTTCAACTGTATGCAGTTAACCCCCTCCCCCTTGAGGGGGGAGGGCTGGGGTGGGGGTGGCGTCATCGGTGCAGTTTATCCCAAGCTCCAGCTTTGAGAGACCGTAGGGTGCGTCCCACGCACCATTCCTCCCCTGACCGCCCCAATTTTTCTCTTCCCTTCCGGCCGCTAAAACGCTAATCTGCCTCCAGGCCCATGGACACCTGGAAGAACCAGCTTTACTTCGGCGACAACCTCGAGATCCTCCGGGGCCAGCATATCCCCGCCGGCTCGGTTGACCTGATCTACCTCGACCCGCCCTTCAACTCCAACGCCACCTACAACGTCCTCTTCGCCGAAAAGAGCGGCGAGAAGTCCGCCGCCCAGATCACCGCCTTCGAAGACACCTGGCAGTGGGGCGAGGAGGCCGAAGGCGCCTACCGGGACGCGGTCACCCTGGGACCCCGCCAACTCGCCGACCTGCTCCAGGCCTTAAGGGCCTTCCTGGGCCAGAACAATATGATGGCCTACCTCACCATGATGGCGGTGCGCCTGGTGGAACTCCACCGGGTCCTGAAACCCACCGGCTCCCTCTACCTGCACTGCGATCCCACCGCGAGTCATTATTTAAAAATGCTGATGGATGCGATTTTTGGGATAGCAGGTTTCCGAACCGAAATCATTTGGAAGCGCAGCGCCGCTCATAGCGATACCAAGCAAGGGCGTAAACAGCATGGACGCATTCATGATGTTATTTTGTTCTATACGAAAGGAAACGTTGGACCTGGAATCCCATTTATACCCCATATGATGCAGAATATTTGAATTCTCATTATCGACTCATATGAAGAAGATGACAGGACGTCGGTATAGGCTGGATAACTTAACCGCAGCGAAACCAGGCGGGGATACATTCATACGAATGGAATGGGTTTGAAGCCTTACGAAAGGAAGATACTGGGCCTATTCAAAGAGCCAATATGGAACAATTCGAGAAAGAAGGCAGATTAGTTTATTCAAAAGTGGAGATGCCATGTTATAAAAGATATTTGGATGAAATGCCGGGTATTCCTATTCAAGATATTTGGACTGATATTCCTCCTATTAATTCTCAAGCCAAAGAACGCCTCGGCTACCCCACCCAAAAACCCGAAGCCCTATTGGAACGCATCATCCGGGCCAGCAGCAACGAAGGCGACCTGGTCCTGGACCCCTTCTGCGGCTGCGGCACCGCCCTGAACGTGGCCGAGCGCCTGAAACGGCATTGGATCGGCATCGACATCACCCATCTCGCCATCACCCTGATCAAGGAGCGCCTGAAGGATACCTTCGAGGAGGATTTGGCCCCTTACGAAGTGGTCGGCGAGCCCGCCGACCTGCTCAGCGCCGAGGCCCTGGCCCTGGCCAACCGCCACCAGTTCGAGTGGTGGGCCCTGGGCCGGGTGGCGGCCCGCCCGGCCCAGGACAAAAAGAAGGGCGCCGACTCCGGCATCGACGGCGTCATCCATTTCACCGACGACAACTCCGGCATCTTTAAAAAGGTGATCATCCAGGTGAAGAGCGGCCACGTCAACGCCGTCGATAATCCGGGACCTGAAAGGGGTGCTGGAGCGGGAACAGGCGGCCATCGGGGCGCTCCTGACCCTGAAGCCGCCCACCAGACCCATGCGGGAAGAGGCCGCTGGCCGCGGGCTTCTATGAGCCGGAGTTTTTCCCCGGCCACCGCTTCCCGCGCCTGCAAATCCTCACCATCGCCGAACTCTTCGCCGGCAAGGAATTGCAATACCCCCGCTTCGCCCCCGCCGGCACCTTCAAAAAAGCCGCCCGCCAGCGTAAACCCGGCCCGCAGCAAGAGCCGCTGTTGTAAACTGGTGGGGCGGGCGTCCCCGCCCGCCTTATGCCTCTCGTTCCCAAGCTCCAGCTTGGGAACGCCCCTTTGCCCAAAGCTCCAGCTTTGGCAAGATTTCGATAGCCTTCAACTGTATGCAGTTAACCCCCTCCCCGGGTTGGGGTGGGGTGGCGTCATCGGTGCCTCCGAACCGGCGACCACCACTCTCCCCCTGCCCCCCTCCGCTCCAGGGAGGGGTAACTTAATGGCCGTAGGTCGGGAAAGCCCCGCGCCTCCCGCCTACGGAACTATGGCGTTTGCCAAAAGTTTTTTTACGACGCCTGAACCAAGAATCTAAATCCACCTAGCCCCCCTTTTTCAAAGGGGGAAACTTACTGGAATGCTTTAAAAAGTCCCCCTTTGAAAAAGGGGGATTTAGGGGGATTTAAGAAACTGCAATCAGAAGAAACTTTAGGCAAAAAAGCTATAAATATTTGCTCCTTTGCGTCTTTGCCTGAGATTTATCTTCCCCCTGATCAGCCCGAAGCTCCGGATGACTGCCAACCATCCCAGGTTTCTCCCTCTCGTTCCCAAGCTCCAGCTTGGGAACGCAATTGCACCCGAAGCTCCTGCTTCGGAATCCTGAGATTTCCAGTTTTCCCCCGGGCGCCCCCTAACCTTAAACTTTGAACTTGACCTGCTCATCCGCGTCAGCCGTCCCAGGTTTCCTGGTAATTTCTTCCACCCTGCCTTATGTTATCTTGTGTGCCGTTTAGCCGCTCCACGCCCGAATCGCCTAGCCGCCAAGCGGCACAAATGCGGTACTACCGCGATACCCCAGCGGTACTACAGCGAGGCCGAAGCGGTTAATGAACGCCACCCCAGCGATTAAAATGAGCAACAACAGCAACTTATGCGTACCATTTTGCGGCATTTTTTTTCGAACCGGCACAGGTTGGCCCTGAAAGGCCTCAATTTCGGCCTTTAACCTATCAAAAAATCGTGTGCGTATCATGAAAATCGTGTAATATTAATAACTTGAATGATGCACAGTTTTCAAGATCCTAAGTTGCATTTATAATTGGATTTTTTGGATAGGCTGGCCTGGCCGCCCATTCCCGTTTCCCAAACCTTTGGGCAATGAGCCAAGATGAGGGGAAAATCGGCAAATATCGCCTCTGCCAAAAGTTATTTCCTCTTATCCCCTCGCCCCCGACGGGGGAGAGGGTTAGGGTGAGGGGGGAAAGGCTTTTGGCAACGGTTATAAATTTTGGGCCATCGCCCTAAGTTCAGGAGGACCAAAACCCCATGACATCTCCAGCCGAGGGCTACCGGGAGCGTTCCCTCAAGATTCACGGGCTGATCTGCGCCAAGTGCGGCCGGGAATTCACCGGGAAAAATCGCCGCCTGCTGACGGTGCACCACAAGGACGGCAATCACTTGAACAACCCCGCCGACGGCTCCAACTGGGAGAATCTCTGCGTTTACTGCCACGACGACGAGCACAGCCGGCAACTGCTGGGAGATTATCTCAACAAGGAATGACGGGATCTAGCGTCTGCCCAAAGTTCTTTGCCTCTTATCCCCTCTCTCCCCAACGGGGGGAGAGGGTTAGGGTGAGGGGGGGATAAGAAACAACTTTTGGCAAAGGAGTATAAACTGGACTGGGGTGCGAGCCCTCATTTCCGCTCCGCTATAAGCCGGTAAAGATGCAGCCAAGCGTCCCACTCGATCCGGCCGTCTTGCGGGCGGCCGCGGCGGACTTCCGCTACCTCCTGGCCCGGGACTACCCGCGCCCCGCGGCCCTGGTCCTGGTGGGCAACCGCTACCATCTTGCCCGCCCTGCCCGCCAACTCCTGCACCGGGGAGTCTTCGCGCCTTCCGAGGCCGCGGCCCGCCGGGCCAGGCTGCGCCTCCTCACGGAGGTGGCCGGGCGCCCCTTGGGCCTCGACGGCCACAACGTCCTCATCACCCTGGAATGCGCCTTACAAAATCTTCCCCTGGTGGCCGCGGACGACGGCTTCCTCCGGGACGTGGGCCAGGTCTCCCGCAGCTTCAAGCCCTCCGCGGCGACCGACCGGGTCCTGGCCCTGTTGTTGGATTATCTCACGGCTGCCGCCTGGGCCGCCCCCGTGGCCGTCTTTTATGACGCCCCCATGAGCCGGAGCGGGGAGCTGGCCCGCCAGACCGCCGACCTGGCCGCAGCCCGGGGCTTGAAGCTCACAGCTGCGGCCGTGGCGGTGCCGGAGCGGGACTTGGAAAATTTTCCCGGCCCCATCGCCACCAGCGACACCGCCTTGATCGACGCCCACGACCCGGTGGTGGACCTGGCCGGGGAGATCATCCGCCGGGAGCTGAACGGGCAGCCCCTCGACCTGACCGAGCCCGCCGGCCAAACCCGGTAGGGCCGGCCGGAGCCCTGTGCCCCGCTATCCGGCTGACCTCCCCGCCTGAGCAAAAACTTTCCCCTCCTCCACCCCGAAGGACTTGTCAAACTGAGATTTTTTGATTAGAGTTAAACAGAAGTCAGCGCGGGCGGTTAACTCAGCGGAAGAGTGCCATCCTCACACGGTGGAAGTCACTGGTTCAAATCCAGTACCGCCTACCATGAAAATTCAAGGGGTTACGGTTCATGACCGTGCCCCTTTTTTAGTTTCTGCGACCATTTTGTGACCGGTTGCTCCAAAAACCGCATTTTCCAATGAGCCGGCGGCCTCTTGGATGCCGGGCTTCATCAGGTGGGCCCGGACGTTCAGGCTGACCGTGGAATTGCCGTGCCCCTGTTGAGTCTGGAGGTATTTTTGGGAAAGAGTCGACCCGCTCTTAAAGGTTAACTGGGGGTATGGTAATTTCAATAAAACTGAGCCAGAAGTCAAAGATAGAGGTCTTTAGCATTAGTCGCGACAGCTGGTGGGAAGGCCAAATCTATTTAATTAGTTATAGGTAGTTTTACCTACCGACAAATAGGCATCATTGCCGATTGAGCAAGACTCCTTTTGAAGCTTATAGTTTAAACACATCTTGGCGCTAATCCGTCTGCTGATCCACCCGAACCAGGAGGCAAGCTCATGGCTAAATCTGAAATCCTTTTATTGGGCGACGGTTCTCATTCTTTTCGAACCATGGGTTGGGTATTGGAATATAAAGGCTTTTCAATCAAGGCCTTAAGGGGCCCGGAAGCTGCCCTGGAGGCCCTGGTTAAAAAGAATTACGCTTTGATCATCGCCAAACTTTCCCGGGAGGAAAGGGATAACTTAGCCGTATTGAGGCAAGCCAAGAAGATTAATCCCTTGACCAAAGTCATGCTGATTACCGACCGCCTGGATTTGGCCTTTCCGCTGGAGGCTTATAAAATCGACATCGACGATTACCTCATCATGCCGATTAGCTCCGGCGAATTTTGGCGGCGGGTGGAAAACTGTTTGGAAGGCTTGGTGGTTGACCTTGTTCCAGCGCCTTCTTTCTCTCAATCAATTTCCAGAGTTAAAAAACGGCCTTATAGCCGTTTGGTTCACGAGCCCAAGGTTTCTGTGGCCCAATAATGAAATTGTCTCCACCCTTTTACGACTCCCAATCTAGGGCTCTGGCCTCCAGGATTCAGGATGGCGTTTGTTGGCTCCGGGGAGGTAGCTATGGCCAACAATTCTGATCCCTTCTTGCACGATGTCAGGTGCAGCTGGCAACTCTGCCGGTTCTGCACGCACCTGCATAATCTGGTGGGGGACCTCAGATGCGCTGCCTTCCCCAGCGGGATTCCCAGAGAGATTACCTCAGGACAGCTTACCCACGATAAGCCCTTACTCGAACAAGAAAATGACCTGATCTTCCATGCCTGCTAAAAAAAGGCTTGAAGGTCACAGGCGCGGTGGTCTTCCAGGAAAATGGCTGTTGTTCCTGCCCAACCATCTATCTTGAGCGTGGCCACCACCGGCATCCACCCAGGCCGCACGACCTTCGAAATTGTTTAGATAGATGGCGGCATCTTCTATAGAGGTGAGTCGACTGCCACCCACCTGGAATATTTCTTGGTAATTTTCATAACCAAGAAAAGCACTATTTCTGCATAATTTCCCAAAGAGAGGTGGCAGCATTATACCGCATGACCTGCCCGTTCATATCACACATCCACTGATTCCCGACTTTTCGTATATTCTTAGCTTCCGGCGGCGCCAGCGGTGACAATTCATCTGGCGTTCCCACCGCGCTCTTCATATCGCTTGTCATCGTGGGTTGTTCCAATTGCTGTGATGAAGAGGCGCAGCCAGTCGCCAATAGGAGCAACATGGAAGCTACTACCGCCATTCCGGGAAGATGAATCTTTACTTGCATCTCGTTAACCTCCGGCTCCGGTGATTATTCCACAAAATCCTTGACAAAATAAGCGTAATGGCACAATTAATGATATAATTACATTGATTAAACCACTATGTCAAAGAGAAAGGAAAATATCCCATGACCACAGAAATTTTGAAACTGACCGCACAGATTGTCATGTCCCATGCTTCCTTGAGTGAACTCACCACTGGGGAATTAGTGGAGGAAATCAAAGAAGTCTTCAGTGTCTTGACCTCGTTAGAAGGTCCTGAAGGTGAAGCAGGTGTTCCCGAAAAAGCTGAAGAAGCGGAAGTAGTGAAGAAGCCATCTATTCCCTTGAAGGACATTGTCAAAGAAAAGTATGTGATTTGCCTCGAGTGCGGGAAAAAGATGAAAACCTTAAAAGCTCATATTCGCAAGGCCCATGGTTTAACCGCGAAAGAATATTTCAAGAGGTTCGGGCTTGATCCGAAAAAATATCCTTTGGTGTGTAAGGAATATTCTTTGCAGCGGAGCACCATGGCCAAAAATCGAGGATTTGGTGTGAAAGGAACTCACCATAAGGCGACCAGTTAAGTAGGCGCTCCAATATCCTTACCTCTTAACCGACTAAAAAGTCGAAAAATTAAGGGAGAAAGCTGTGGGAGACAAAGGCAAAAAGGATAAAGGTAAGAAGGAAGCCAAAAAGGCTAAGAAAAACAAACAGAAAGCCGACCAAAAAGACAAACCCAGCAATAAGTAGCAGGTCAACCCACCTGAGGGGCGGGTCACATCAGCCCGCCCCTATCCACCGGAAATTTAAGTGTAAATTGCTTTTTCTGTTTTCACCATTAAATCTTCTCTCCTATCGCCATAACAAGATTGCCTGGACCGCCCGTCCCTCAAACTATACCTGCGGATGTCTTGCGAACAAGGACATAAAATTACTTTTTGTACTGACTATGGCCCCCTATGAGGAGATCAAGCATGAGCAAATATATGCACCTGACAGTTACGGTTTCTCCATACTATCAAAACGGGCTTGAAGGAACCTATCCAAAACTGGCTCGTCCTTTAAGAACTTTAAATTCCGACTTGGTTGAACGGAATCCTTCACCCTATGCAATAGCGGGGCAGTTGGATAAACTTCTTTATACCTTCGATGGTACACCTATTAGAGAGGTGCTTCTCCGTCATAGAGATAATCTTCTGAACCTTCATAAGAGTATTGAAGAGAACATAGCCAACTGGAATCTCGCCCAGGCTGATCGGCTTCTTTACAAAATTGAGGATGAATTCGACAAAATAGAATCTAAATTGTCATAGTCACCATTAGCTTGCCCGATAAGGACTGAGACATGGCAGTGGTGATAACCGGTCTGCTGAAAAAAATAATGCCGGGAGCCTATGGATAATTCTATTTAAAGAGTTTACGGGAGATCTTTAGAAAGTTAAGAAAACCATCAGGCGAGTGCACAGGGATATCTAGGACGGTAGGATATCCAGAATCTACGGAAAATTGATTTACTAATCGGCCCTGGCGATATAAACCAAAAGAACGGCCAAGGACAGGGCGGCGATCAAATTCAGCATAAGGACCCCCGAACTCATATCTGCATCTGTTTATAAAGATACAAATTAGTTCAGACCTGTCCATAGGAAGAATTGCCTATTTTAATCTAGGCAAAAATACTTATTAGGGGGCATAAAGTGAAATCGCCAAACGGCTGATTTGGGCAAAAACGGTGGCTTGATCGCCTTTTTAGATTTCAGCGATGGTCAGGATATAGACTATCATGATATCGTACAATTCCAGAAACAATAGAGTTCACGAGTTTATTCCTGTAACCGCTATCAATAGACTTCTCTTCATCTCGATTTTTTATGATACCACATTCTAATAAAAGTGCTGGCATAGTGGCAGTTTTTAATATAACCAATTTATTAAATTCATAAATACCTCTCTTCTTGTCAATTAATTTCCTGTTCTCACCCTTTATGGGGTCGGCGTGATGCAAGGTTGGTGAAAACCCAGCATTTAATAATTCTGTCCCGAGTAATTTGGCAAATAATAGGCTGCTTTTTGAATTAATTTTATTATCAGAGATGAAGATAGAGAATCCCTTAAATAAATCACAATAATAAAGACATTCACCATTGTGCATCCAGGTTGACAAATTACTTGGTTTGACTGAATCGTGATGTATTGAGATCAGCAAGTCAGCTTTTCGTTCTTTCGCGGCAGTTGTCCTATCAATCAGTGAGATCTCGCTCCCGTCTTCATTAATTATAAATGATTTCTTGAAACCACTTTTGACCAGTTCTGGAAGCAATAAAAAAGCCACTTTTTGATTATAATAATATTCGTAGATACCATGAGCACTTAACGCTCCTCCACAATTTTTCGTGTGGCCAATATCAATGGCTACAATAAAGTTCTCCCTTATATTTTCTGCATATCCCAAAGGTGCGCAAAAGACAATTATGGATAGTGCTAATATTATAGGAATCAACTTCTTACCTATATTCGTGGGCAAAATTATGTACCTCTGCCTGTGTTTTAGCGAAATTATGGGTGTGGATAAATTGGCAGGCTTTTACAAATGATCTTTCTCAAGTGCCTTAATCGCTTTGCATTTAATAACGGCGATTCAGCGCTTTAAACCGAGAATGATCGCGCCTGTTCCAACGAGAAGAATTCCAAACCACTCCCGAGCTGTTGGTCGTTCACCCAGGAACAGGACCGCAAAGATAGCAACCAGCAAGAGGCTTAACTTGTCGACTGGTGCGACTTTCGAGGCATCGCCCACTTTCAGTGCCCGAAAGTAGCAAATCCATGACGCTCCGGTCGCCAATCCGGACAATACTAAAAAGAACCATGTCTTGGAATGAAGTTCGAAAGGGTTGTTCCATTTTCCGCTAAAGTAGACGAAGCCACCAAGCACAATCAGGATCACGAAAGTGCGGATGAGTGTCGCCAGATCCGAATCGACGCCCTCCAATCCAATCTTGGCGAAAATCGCCGTCAGAGCTGCAAAAACAGCTGACAGTAAAGCCCAGAAAAACCAATCTGTCGCCGAGGTCATGGTCTTTGGTATCTAACTATCTGTGGAGTCGATTTCTATTTTTCCCTGGAAGGCTTTCAAAAAAAATTTTTATTTGCCCCCATCTCGATTGTTTTCACCGCGTGGCCTCAGATTTTAAGCGGGGGGTCAAATAATTAGCTCTATAGAAAAAACCAAACGATATAAGAATGGCCGTGCCACCTATTATGACTGCGAGTGATTTTCCATGCCATAAATCGCCAAACCAACTCCTGAAATCATCCATAATCACATTTAACTTACCACCATATACTTCCAGATTATGTCTATACATCTTGGAATCTTGGGGCATGATCGGAGAAATAGTGCCATCCACATTTTCGTAACCCCAAGCGCCATAAGGAACATTTCCGGCTCTTTGATAAATCAAGGCAGCGCTGCTTAAACCGATTAGCAGAATAATGGCACTAATGGCATTAAGGCGTGTCCGTTGATGGAGAATTTTCCAGGTCATATTGTCTTTGGTTTTGTCGTATAATTATCAGAGGGTTCGGGTGCCTTGGCCAATTTCAGGCTAAACCTCGAGAATTTGGCGCCGATAAACAAATCTCATCCTCCTTCCGTCTCCAGCCGCACCCGGAAGGTCTCTACCGCCCGGGGGATCAGCCGCCGGATGAACACCGCCCGGTCCATGGCGTTGAGCCGGTCATAGGCCGCATAATCCGGATGCTCTCCAGCCAGCCGCGGCACCTCCCGGGCGAAATCCGGCTCCCGGCCCCAGGCCTGCTCTACCAGCCGAATGATGGGCACTTCGCCCCCGGGCGCCTCCTCCACCCACCCCAGTCGGCGCATCAACTCAAACCTCAGCCGATCCATCAGGGCGAAGGCCGTATCCATGATCTTCAGTCTGGTGGTGTGGTCCAGGTCATCCAGGCGGAAGCGCACCGAGCCCCCCAGGCCTCGGGCTCCCATGACCAGATCGAACAGCACGTAGAGGTTCTCTTCTCCGGGGCTGGCCAGATAGAGGAGGGTGGCGGGGCTCAAATCCCGCAGCCGGGTTTCGGGGCCGAACTGCTCTTGAAAACGGGCCAGCCAGGTGCGAAACCCCTGGTCCGCGGCCATCTTGGCCCGGAAGCGCTCCAGGTCGATGACCTCAGCCACCGCCGCCCCCGTGCTCCTCACCATTCTGGGACACCACCATTAATCCTCGAAAAATATAATGCACGCCGGTGATGACCGTGAGGACGCCGGTCAGATAAAAAAAGCCGGTCAAGACGCCGAACGGCAGGTGGACCAATTTTCCCTTGGACAGCAGCACCAGCCCCACGGTTACCAGTTGAAAGGTGGTGGTCCATTTGCCGGCCAGGGACGGTCTGATCACCAGGGGGTAATCCGCCAGCTTCAAAATCAGCGATCCCAGGCCCAGGATGATGTCCCGGCTGATGACCACCACCGTCAGCCAGGAAGGGATGGCATGGGAAATGCCCAGGGTCAGAAAACTGGCGGACATGAGCAGCTTATCCGCCAGGGGGTCCAGGTAGCTCCCCAGGCGGGATTTCTGTTGCCACCAGCGGGCAATCAGGCCATCGGCCAGGTCGCTCACTCCGGCCCCGACGAAGATGATGAGCGCCTGGCGGTGGCGCCCCTGGATCAAGAAGATGATGAACAGCGGCGTCAGGAGAATACGGGCTAGGGTAATAAGATTGGGAATGGTCAGACTGGCTTTGTAAAGGGACCGCGACGACATATTGAGTTTCGGGTTGCGAGTTTTTAGTTTCGAGTTTAAACCCTACCATAGAACCGCTTAAAAACCAATGGATTGACTAATCTGGGGAATTTTTTCCCTTACCCAACCTTCAAAAAAAACTTCAAAATTTTATTGGCTTGTTGGTTTTTGGTTTCCGCTTTTCGAATCTGTTATAAAGTGATATCGCCTCTTTGAGGCTTCAAAGCCCTTTACAAAAAAACCAAAAAACTCGAAACTCGAAACTGGAGCAATTATGCGGGCGGTGGTGCAGCGGGTCCAAGAAGCCTGGGTCCGGATTGGTGCCGCAGAAGTCGCCAGGATCGGACCGGGACTCCTGGTCCTGGCCGGAGTGGCGGCCGACGATGGCCCCGCCGACGTGGCCTTTCTGGCCCAAAAACTGGCCCACCTCCGGGTCTTTGCCGGTGAGGACGGCCGCCTGCTGCACCTCTCTCTCCTGGATACCGGCTTCGAATTGCTGCTGGTCTCCCAATTCACCATCCTGGGCGACTGCCGCAAAGGCCGCCGCCCCTCCTTCGCTAGCGCCGCGCCCCCGGAGGTGGCGGAAAAGCTCTACGCAGACCTGGCCGCCGCCCTGACCGGCCACGGCCTCAAGGTCGCCACCGGCCGCTTCCGCCAGATGATGGAGGTGGGCCTGATCAACGACGGCCCCGTCACCCTGCTGCTGGACAGCAAGAAGGTCTTTTGAAGGAGAAAGGAACGCTTTGGGAACCATCCGAGAAATTTTGGTATAATAAACTAGTGCCTTCTCTGATCGCAGGCTAATGGGCTCTTTCTTGTTTTTTTCTGACAACTGACTACTGACCACTGACCACTATCTTTTATGCTGCCCATTTACCTGAAAGACCAGGACTTCACTCCCCCGGACGACCCCATCTATTATCTCCTCACCCAAGATGGGCTCTTCCTGGTGAAGCGCACCCCCTTCTTCGAGGCCGCGCTGCCCGCCGCCGGCATCCCCTGGCTGGAGCCCCAGGAGCCGGGCGTCAAGCTCTGCGCCCCGCCGCTGCCCACCGACCTCCTGCTCCAGGCGGTGGCCTTCTTTCGGGCGGTTTACCTCCGCTACCAGAGCGAGGCCGTGGCCCTGCTGACCTGGCGGGAGGCCACCCGGACCTATGAGCTGGTCATCCCGCACCAGACCGTGGGCGGCGGCCACTGCGACTACGAAATACGGGACTTTCCCGCCGGCCTCATCCGCCTGGGCACCATTCACAGCCATGCCGGGCTCGAGGCCTTCCACTCCGAGCGGGACGATGCCGACGAACGCTTCGAGGATGGCTTCCACCTCACCGTGGGCAATCTCGACGGCGACCTGACCCTCGCCTGTTCCGTGATGGTCCAGGGTTACCGCGGCCACTTGCCTCCGGAGCGCCTCTTCTCGCCCTACCCCATCCCCTGGGCCGCCGCCCCGCCGGCCGCCGCCTGGGCCGCCGCCGTAGACCGCCTGGTCACCCCCCTTCCCCGCCCCCTCGAATTCGGCCCCTGACCCTGAGCAGCTAGCAGCTGGCAATTAGAACAATAGCCAAATCATCCATGCTTCTTTTCCCACTCCAGCGATAATTGCCGATCATGGCAAGGTATCAATTATACGCCACCCTTTCAGAAGACTTTTTGCAGCATCCATTGCAAGCTACATGCCCCATTCTTAAACTTAAATCCTGAGCAGAGATTCTCAAAAAAGGAGTTGGTATGACCTCCAATATAAAAGAGGCTATCCGCCTGGAAGAGGCCCGGGACGGCAAGGCGGCCTGGAAGAAGTGGGGCCCATATCTCAGCGAACGGCAGTGGGGCACGGTACGGGAGGATTACAGCGAGGGTGGCGACGCCTGGGACTACTTCACCCACGATCAGGCCCGTTCGCGGACCTACCGCTGGGGCGAGGACGGCATCGCCGGCCTTTCCGATGACAAGCAGCGGCTCTGCTTCGCCCTGGCCCTGTGGAACGGCAAGGACCCCATTCTCAAGGAACGCCTCTTCGGCTTGACCAACAGCGAGGGCAACCACGGCGAAGACGTCAAAGAATACTATTTCTACCTCGACAGCACGCCGACCCACTCCTACATGAAGTTTCTCTACAAGTATCCCCAGGCGGCCTTCCCTTACGCCGACCTGGTGGAGACGAACCGGCGACGCAATCGGGAGGAGATGGAGTATGAGCTCCTCGACACCGGCGTCTTCGACGGCGACCGCTATTTCGACGTCTTCGTCGAGTACGCCAAAGGTGGTGCGGAAGATATCCTGGTGCAAATCACCGCTTTCAACCGGGGACCGGAAGAGGCCCAGCTGCACCTGCTGCCCACCCTGTGGTTCCGCAACGACTGGGCGGCGTGGATTGCCAGACCTCAAGAGAAACCGAACCTCAAGCAGATCGAGGGACCGGCGGGCACGAGTGCGGTTGCCGCGGCGCACGCGATAGTGGGTGAGTACACCCTGTACTGCGAGGGCGAGGTGCCGCTGCTTTTTACCGAGAACGAAACCAACTACGAGCGCGTTTTCGGCACGCCCAACATCGACCCGTACGTCAAGGACGGCATCAACAATTACGTGGTGCTGGGCCAACAAGGCGCGGTGAACCCTGAGAAGACCGGGACAAAGATGGCTGCACACTACCGGTTCACGATCGGCCCGGGCCAATCAGCGACGGTGCGGCTGCGCCTCACCGGCCAGGCCGCTGCCGGTGAAAGCCGGAAAACCAAAGCCGCCGCAACCCCGTTCGGCACGGAGTTTGACGAAGACCCTGGCCGCCCGGCTGCAGGAGGCGGACGAGTTCTACCAGTCCGTGACCCCGCCTTCGGTCTCCCCGGATGCGGCCAACGTGATGCGCCAGGCCGTGGCCGGCATGCTCTGGTCCAAGCAGTTCTATTTCTTCGACGGTGACCAATGGCTGGACGAACACCGCGCCAACCCCCTCCAGGCCGGGAGCCGCGAGTTCCGAAACCGGGAGTGGTTCCACATGGTGAACGAGGACATCATCTCCATGCCCGACAAGTGGGAGTACCCCTGGTACGCGGCCTGGGACCTGGCCTTCCACACCCTCCCCCTCGCCATCGTGGACCCCGACTTCGCCAAGAAGCAGATGGAACTGATGCTTCACGGGCTTTACCTGCACCCCAGCGGCCAGATGCCCGCGTACGAGTGGAACTTCAGCGACGTCAACCCCCCGGTTCACGCCTGGGCGACCCTGTTTCTGCTCCGCACCGAGCAGGCCCGGCGCGGCGAAGTGGACCTGGATTTCCTCAAGAGGGCGTTCAATAAGCTCCTGCTGAACTTCACCTGGTGGGTCAACCGCAAAGACCGCTTCGGCAAGAACGTCTTCGAGGGGGGCTTCCTCGGCCTCGACAACATCGGCATCTTCGACCGCAGCGCCCCGCTCCCCACCGGCGGCCACCTCGAACAGGCGGACGGCACGGCCTGGATGGCCCTCTTCAGCCAGAACATGGCGGAACTCGCCATAGAGCTCGCCGTCCACGACCGAGCTTACGAGGATATGGTTGTAAAGTTCGTGGAGCACTTCTACTATATTGCCAGGGCCATGAATCGGCCCGGGCAGGACGGCATGTGGGACGAGGAGGATGGCTTCTATTACGACCTGCTGCGGCTCCCGGACGGGAGCGCCACGCGGCTCAAGGTGCGCTCGATGGTGGGGCTGCTGCCCCTGTGTGCCACCACGGTGGTCGAGAAGTGGCAGCGGGAACGTATTCCGCAAGCGATGGCTCAGTTGTTTGAACGCGTGCGCCGGATTCCCGAGCTTTGGGAGACAATGCACCCAACGGGCCCGGGGCATTTCGGCGTGGCCGAGCGCGGCGTCGTGGCTCTGGTCAACCCGGAACGGCTACCCCGGATTCTTATGAGGATGCTCGACGAGAACGAGTTCCTGGGCCCCTACGGCATCCGTTCGCTCTCCAAGTTCCACGAGCAGCACCCGTACGTTTTCCAGGTGAATGGCCAGGAGTACCGGGTAGACTACCTGCCGGCCGAGTCGAACACCGGCATGTTCGGGGGCAACTCCAACTGGCGGGGACCTATCTGGATGCCGGTGAACGCGCTCATCATCCGGGCGCTCCTGAGCTTCTACCTCTACTACGGCGACAACTTCAAGATTGAATGCCCCACCGGGTCCGGCAAGATGATGAACCTCTTCGAAGTGAGCCAGGAGATCGCCGACCGGCTCAGCCGGATCTTCACCCGCGGCGAGGACGGCCGGCGACCCGTCTACGGCGGCACGGAGAAGTTCCAGAGCGACCCCCACTGGCGGGACCACATCCTCTTTTACGAATACTTCCACGGTGACAATGGCGCAGGGCTTGGCGCCAGCCACCAGACCGGCTGGACCGGGCTGGTGGCCAAAACCATTCAGCTTTTCGGGCTCCTGGACCCCAAGTGGGCCTTGGAGGTGGGAAAAGAGGCCGCGTTCCAGCAAGCCCCGAAAAGTTGACTCGGGCGGGTCCTGACTTTAGGGCCCGCCTCATTCCACCTCAAGGATGGCAGAGGCCAGCATGGCTTGGAGGTGTGTTTTATGGAACAAAGCATGCAACACCCGGGCCCCTGACCCGCGCTCGGCTGAAGACCCCGCGTGCCGCGGCCATCGCCGGGATTCTCTTTTCGGTTTTGCTCATTGCCACTCTGGTCCTCCTCCGAATTTCTGTTCCAGCTATCTCTCCAGAGATACAGGAGTGGTCTGCGACCAAGTCGGGAACCGTGGTCCTGGCGCTGAACCTGGTACCATTCGCCGGCATCGCCTTTTTATGGTTCATCGGCGTGGTACGTGACCGGCTCGGTACGTACGAGGACCGTTTTTTTGCCACGGTTTTTTTCGGTAGTGGAATTTTATTCCTCGCCATGTTCTTTGCGGCGGCGGCAGTGGCTGGGGCAACGATCATGGTCCTCAACGCGGCGCCTAAGTTAATGCTCGAGTCCGGCGCCTACGCCTTTGGCCGTGCCATTAGCGCCCAAATCATGAACGTCTTTGCGCTCAAAATGGCCGGCGTATTCATGATCTCGACCGCCACTCTGGCCATGCGTACACACATTCTGCCACGCTGGATAACCCTCCCGGGCTATGCCCTGGCGGCGCTGCTCTTGCTGAGCAGCCGCTTTGTCGACTGGTTGCCCCTGGCGTTTCCTCTGTGGGTGCTCGTGTTGAGCATCTACATTCTGGTTGAAAATCTGCGCGGGGCGAAGCCGGGCGCGGCAGCTTAAGCCGAAGGTGGCACCTCTGACCAGGTGCGCAACGTTTCCAGTGGGCTTTCATACCGATTTTAGGGTGATATTGAGATGGTGCTTTATCCTTCCCTATACCAGATAAACACCCGGGTGTGGCTCCGGGAGCTGGCCAACACGTTGGGGCGTTCGGCTACCCTGGCCGATATCCCCGATGCCTTTCTTGACCAAGTGGCTGTCCAGGGCTTCGATTACGTCTGGTTCCTGGGCCTCTGGCAGACCGGCCAGGCCGGACGAGAGGTCTCCTTGAGCCACCCTGGGTGGCTTCGGGAGTTTCAGGCAACCCTGCCTGATTTCACCGAGGCCGACGTCAGCGGCTCGCCCTTTGCGGTCACGGGCTACAACCTGCACCGGGATTTCGGACAGGAGGCGGACCTCTTCAGCCTGAAAGAGCGCCTGCGAGCCAGAGGGCTTAAGCTCATCGTGGACTTCGTCCCCAACCACACGGCTCCGGACCATCCCTGGGTTGAGCAGCACCCCGAGTTCTACGTTCAGGGGAGCGAAATCGACCTGGAGCGGGAGCCCCACAATTACCGGCGGGTCAGACACCGGTCGTGGCTCTCTCATCCTGGCTCACGGCCGGGACCCTTACTTCCCCGGCTGGTCGGATACCTTTCAGCTTAACTACCGCCATCCGGCCCTCAGGGGGGCGATGACCCAGGTGCTCCTCAAGCTGGCCAAGGTCGCCGACGGCGTGCGCTGCGACATGGCCATGCTGGTTCTCCCCGAAGTCTTCCAGCGCACCTGGGGAGAGCGTTCCCTCCCAGCCGACGGCTCGGCCCCCGTGGACGAACCCTTCTGGCCTGTGGCCACTGGCAAGGCAAAAGCCAAAAACTCCCAGTTTATTTTTATGGCTGAGGTCTATTGGGACCTGGAGTGGGAGCTCATGCTGCAGGGTTTTGACTATTGTTATGATAAAAAGCTGTATGACCGTCTCTTGGCCCAAGACGCCGCGGCAGTGCGCAGCCACCTCTGGGCCGATCTGGTTTATCAGAACAAGCTGGCGCGATTTCTCGAAAACCACGACGAGCCCCGGGCGGCCCATGATTTCCCGGTTCCGGTACATCAAGCCGCAGCAATCATTACCTACCTCACTCCCAGCCTGCGCTTCTTTCACGAAGGCCAGTTTGAGGGCCGCCGCGTCAAAGTCTCCATGCACCTGGGCCGCCGCCCCGAGGAGCCAGTTGATTCCGTCTTGCAGGAGTTTTACCGGAACCTCCTGGCTTGCCTTAAACACCCCGAAGTGCGCCAAGGCCGCTGGCAACTCCTGGAAGTCCGCCCGGCCTGGGACGACAACCACACCTGGGACCGCTTTCTGGCCTTTGCCTGGGAAGGTGAGGCGCAACAACGCCTCCTCGTCGCGGCCAACTATGGCCCCAGCCAGGGACAGTGTTACCTGAGACTGCCTTTTGATGATCTTCGGGGCGGCAAGGTGATGCTCCAGGACCTGATGAGCGACACCCGCTACGAACGGGAGGGGGACGACCTGCTTAACCAGGGCCTCTACCTGGATCTGCCCCCTTGGGGATTCCACGTGTTTGCATGGCAAGGAGGGGCCCGCTGATAACTGCTCTGAATAGTTGCTGGGTGAGGACAATTAACCTGTAAATACCCCGCCGGACCGGTTGATCAAGCTTCCAATTAAAGTGGGTCCCAGAGTCTCTTTCAAGCCCGAAGTTGCTACGTACCTGTCGCCCCAGCTTTCTTTTGCACGGGCTCACCATTACGGCTGTGCCGGGTGGCGATTCCGAAGTCGCTGACCTCTGAAAATTTGTTCAAAATGGGGTTGTCTTAACATTAGTGCCCCATTCCGGTCGAAATAATGTGAGACCGAACCTCCCGGTTTTTTCCCTTGACTAACGGGATGGTTGGGGGCACAATTTCAGCGTTGTCCATGAATGTCCATGGATGTCCACTTCCTGAGAAATAGGTACAAAGCCATGCAGTTGGGTGTTAGAGACGTAGCCGGGCTCTTCAATGTTTCCGAAAAGACGGTATACCGTTGGGTCAAGCAAAGGAAACTCCCGGTCTACCGCGTGAACGAGCAATATCGTTTCAGTCGGGCGGAACTGCTGGAATGGGCCACTGCGACCAGGACCGGTGTAACCCCGGAAATCATGCATGAGCCCCAAGAGGAGCACGTGCCGCAGCCCCGACTCCACGAGGCCCTGCAGGCGGGCGGGGTGCATTACCGCGTTTGTGGCACGGACAAGGCTTCGGTGTTGCGGGCGGTAGTGCATATCATGCGTCTGCCCGAGGAAGTGGATCGCCGGCATCTTTACGAGGTGCTGCTGGCCCGGGAGGCCTTGGGATCGACGGGTATCGGCGACGGGATCGCCATTCCCCACGTGCGCAATCCGATAGTTTTACACATCTCCAGGCCGATGATCGCGATCTGTTTTTTAGACCATCAGGTGGATTTCGGGGCTTTGGACGGCCAGCCCGTGGGAATCCTTTTTACCCTCATCAGCCCGACCGTTCGGTCTCACTTGCACCTTCTCTCCAAGCTGGCTTTCGCCTTGCGCAATCCCCGATTCAAGGATGTCATCACGCGCCATGGCTCCCGCCAGGAGATCTATACCGAAGCCTGCCGCATCGAAGCCAGCCTTCCCTCTGCTGCGACCAACCCCGCGATGGTTACCTGAAAAAAAGCCCGGGCATTCATACCTGGAAGGCCCTCTAACCCCCCTTTACCAAAAGCGAGATTAGAGCCTAAAAGCAGGGAGTGTGTATTCCCGCTTTAGGAAGCAGTGGGGTATGGGGATAGTCTTTTTAACGTCGAGTGATCAAGGGTTACCGTCAGCAGGCAATGAAATCGAGAGTATCGTCATGTTTTTGATTCTATTGGCACTGAGTATTCTGGTTCTGAGCGGGGTCTTGGCGCTTTTCCTGGGCAGGCAAGCGCGTCGCGCCACTGTAATAGGGGTTGGCGGCGCTGTCCTGGGGTGCTTGATCGGTCTGGTCCCTGTGGCAGCGGCGTTATGGAGTGGACGGGTAGAGACGTGGCGCGGGGCCTGGCAGGTGCCGATGGGCTCGTTTTTTGTGCAGCTGGATGCCCTTTCGGCCTTCTTCCTGCTGCCCATCCTGGGGCTTTCCGCGGTCGCCGCGCTCTATGGCGGAGAGTACCTGATGGCCTACCGTTCCCGGAAGAACCTGGGCGCTTCGTGGTTTTTCTTTAATCTATTGGTCGCCAGCATGGTGATGGTGGCCCTGGCGCGCAACGGGGTCCTGTTTCTGCTGGCCTGGGAGATCATGTCTCTGGCCTCCTTTTTCCTCGTGACTTTTGAGGATGAGAAGGAGAGCGTCCGCCAGGCCGGATGGACCTACCTCGTGGCGACCCACCTGGGCACGGCCTTCTTGTTGGTGCTGTTCCTGGTTCTCGGCCGCCAGGCCGGATCACTCGATTTTGACCGATTTTTGGCGGCATCGGGATCGACAGCCCCGATTGCGGGCGTGGCATTTTTTCTGGCCTTGATCGGCTTCGGAACCAAGGCCGGTTTCATGCCGCTGCACGTCTGGCTGCCCGAGGCGCATCCGGCGGCGCCCAGTCACGTTTCCGCCCTCATGTCAGGCGTCATGATCAAGACCGGCATCTACGGCCTGCTGCGCACCTTGACCTTTCTGGGCCAGCCTGAATCCTGGTGGGGCTGGGTCCTCATCGGAATCGGGCTGGCTTCGGGCCTTGGCGGAGTGCTCTTCGCCCTGGCCCAGCATGATCTCAAGCGGTTGCTGGCTTACCATAGCGTCGAGAACATCGGGATTATTGCCCTGGGCCTGGGAGTAGGCGTGCTGGGACTGGCCCTCCATCAACCGGCTCTCGCGGTCCTGGGACTGGCCGGCGGGCTCCTGCATGTGCTCAACCACGCACTGTTCAAGGGGCTGCTGTTCCTCGGCGCCGGGGCGGTGATCCATGCGACCGGGACGCGGGATATCGACCACCTGGGCGGACTTATACGACGGATGCCGTGGACGGCAGCCATGTTTCTCACCGGGTCCGTGGCCATCTGCGGTCTGCCGCCGCTGAACGGCTTCGTGAGCGAATTCCTCATTTACGTCGGCGCTTTTGAAGGCATCGGCCTGCCGGGCGTCTCGGTCTGGAGTGCGGCCACGATCGCGGGGCTGGCCATGATCGGGGGCCTGGCCGTGGCCTGCTTTACCAAGGCCTTCGGTATCGTTTTCCTGGGCGAGCCCCGAACTGACCAGGCCAGGCACGGGCACGAGGTTGGCTGGGCCATGGGCGCACCCATGGGTGTCTTGGCTCTCGGCTGCGTCGCCGTGGGATTTCTGGCGCCGCAGGCAGTGGCGGCGCTGAAGCCGGTCATCACGAGTGCGACGGGTTTGGGGGAAAGCGAGGTCGCCGGCGGCCTTTCCCTGGCCATTGAGCCGCTCCGGTGGGTCGTTCCGGCCTCAGGGAGCTTCGTTTTGCTCCTGGGCCTGCTGGTCTGGCTGCGTCACTGGCTCCTGTCGGGAAGGGAAGTCTCGCTCAGCGGCACCTGGGATTGCGGTTATGCCCGACCCACCGGGCGCATGCAATACACGGCCTCTTCGTTTGCCCAGCCGCTCACGAACATGTTCGGCTTCTTCCTCCGGACCCGACGCCGCTTTACCGCGCCCGACGGTTTTTTCCCGAAGCATGCCGCCCTGCATACGGAAACCGACGACCTCTTTCTTCAAAAATTTTTCGGCCGGCCTTTCGCGGGGTCGAGTGGCTCCTGCTTCGGCTCCACTGGCTGCAACAAGGCCGGGTGCAGCTCTACATCCTCTATGTGGCAGTGACACTTCTGGTCCTGCTGGTTTGGAATCTGAGGTGACCCCATGACTACCATATCCCTGCTCCAACCGGCGGCCGCTATGGCTCTCGCCCCCCTCCTGACGGGAATTATCAACCGGACCAAGGCCTGCTTCGCCGGCCGCCAGGGCCAGCCGTTGCTGCAAGCTTACTACGACCTGGCGAGGCTGCTTCGCAAGGGCGCCGTCTATAGTCGCACCACCAGCTGGATTTTTCGGGCCGGCCCCATCGTCGGGCTGGCCGCCGCCTTGACCGCCCTGGCCGTTCTCCCGCTGGGAGGGGCGCCGGCGCCGCTTCATTTTACGTGCGATCTGATTTTTATGGCTTATCTGTTGGGGGTGATGCGTTTCTTTACCGTGGCCGCGGCCCTCGATACGGGATCAGCCTTTGAGGGGATGGGAGCCAGCCGCGAGGTGCAGTTTTCCGTGCTGGCCGAGCCTGCCCTGCTGTTGAGCCTGGCAGCCATGAGCCAGGCGGCCGTTTCCACTCGCTCGCCCGGAACCCTGGAGCATCTTTCGCTTAGCGGCATGTACTCGGGGCTATCCCTGTCTGTGTGGATGCATGCGGGCGCTGCCCTGCTGCTGATCGCGGGCGCCCTCCTGGCCGTCCTTTTGACCGAAAGCTCCCGGATTCCCGTCGATGATCCGACCACGCATCTGGAGCTGACGATGATCCATGAGGTGATGGTGCTCGACCACAGCGGCCCGGATTTCGCCATGATCCTCTACGGGGCGGCTCTGAAGCTCTGGATCATGAGCGCCCTGCTGGCGGGGGTTCTCGTGCCGGTCCGCTCGGGGCGACCGCTGGTGGATGCCGCGGCAGCCATCGGCGGGATTTTCGTGGTGGCCGTCGTGATCGGGGTTATCGAATCTTCCATGGCACGTCTGCGGCTGCTGCGAGTTCCTCAATTACTGACCGGCGCGGGAGCTTTTTCCGTGCTGGCCCTGATGCTGGTCCTCTGGGGGTGAACAGATGGAACTGTGGATTGACGTCCTGATCGTGGTGCTCGTCCTGACCAATTTTAAGCTCATCAGCTCGAGCCGCTTGAGTGCCTGCATCCGGGTAGTGGCGGTTCAGGGTGTGTTGCTTGGTGTGCTACCGCTCTTCGTCGGGGAGGGGGTATCTCACGCTCCGGGTTATGGTGCTTTCGGGGGTGACTGTTTTGGTGAAGGGGATCGTCTTCCCCTGGCTCCTTTTACGGACGCTTAGGTCGGCCGAGGTACGGCGCGAGATGGAGCCTTTGGTGGGCTACACGGCCTCCATCCTGGTGGGTTTGGGTCTGATTGCCCTGGCCATGTGGCTGGGCGGGCGTCTGCCCTTGCCGGTGCCGGCCAAATCGCCGTTGATGGTCCCTTTGTCCCTGTTCACCATCATGGTCGGCCTCTTTGCCGTGATCAGCCGCCGTAAGGCGCTGACCCAGGTTTTAGGCTATCTGGTGATGGAAAACGGCATCTACGCCTTCGGGCTATCATTCGCGCACAATGAGCCCCTCCTGATCGAACTGGGAACGCTCCTGGATGTTTTCACCGCGGTCTTCGTCATGGGCATCGCGATTTTTCATATCAATCGTGAGTTCGACAGCATCAATACGGACCTGCTCAACACGCTGAGGGACTGAACGAGATGATTGCGGCCTTGATTCTTCTACCGATCGTGGCGGGTCTGATAGCCTTTGGGCTCCGGCCCGCAGGCCCGAGACGGGCGCTGTTCCTGGCGACCGCCGCGAGCCATGCCGTGTTGACCGCCTTGGCCTGGATCCACCGGCCGGCCGCCCTTTTGGATGGCTGGCTGCTTCTCGATGCGCTCGGCCTGCTATTTCTGAGCATCACGAGTGCGCTCTTTCTGGTGGTCGCGATTTACGCCCTGGGCTACTTTCGGAGAGAAGATTGGGGCAGGCGGCAGGACTTCCAGGAGGGCTCCCTGTTCACCAACGCCAGAGAGCGCACCTTTACTTGCTGCCTGCTGCTTTTCCTGGGAATGATGACGCTGGTGACCGTAAGCCAGCACTTCGGGCTGCTCTGGGTGGCCGTCGAGGCCACCACGCTGGCCAGCGCCCCGCTGATTTACTTCCACCGGCATCGCCGCTCCCTCGAAGCCACGTGGAAATACATCATGATCTGCTCGGTCGGCATCGCCCTGGCCTTGCTGGGGAACTTTTTTCTGGCCGTAGCCGCAACGCTCGGGAGAGCACGAGAACGTGCCCATGCTGCTTTCGAGCCTCACCCAACGGGCTGCCCTGCTGCATGTCCCCTGGCTCAAAGCGGCCTTCCTCTTCCTGCTGGTCGGCTACGGCACCAAGATGGGGCTCGCGCCTTTGCACACCTGGCTGCCGGACGCCCACAGCGAGTCGCCCTCGGTTATTTCCGCCTTGCTTTCCGGAGCGCTGCTCAACTGTGCATTTCTGGCCATTCTCAGGGGCCAGCAGGTCTGCGTTGCGGCCGGCCAGGGCCCGTTCGGACAAAAGCTCCTGGTGGGATTGGGTCTCTTTTCCATGCTGGTCGCGGCGGCCTTCATGTTTGGGCCAGGCCGACTTCAAGCGCATGCTCGCCTACTCGAGCGTTGAACATATGGGCATCCTGTCTCTGGCCGTGGGGCTGGGGGCCGGCGGCGGCTTCGGCGCCATGCTCCATGCGGTCAATCATTCCCTGACCAAGGGCATGCTCTTCCTCGTCGCCGGGAATATCCTGGCCCTATACCGCAGCAAATCGACCCGCGAGGTGCGCGGGGTCCTGCGCTCCCTGCCGGTCTCCGGCGTCCTCTGGGTAGCGGGGTTCCTCGCCATCACGGGCTCGCCACCCTTTGGCCCCTTTCTGAGCGAACTGGTCATCCTCAAAGCCGCTCTCGACCAGGGGCAGATTGTGGTTGCGGCCCTGTACCTGCTCGCCTTGAGCGCAGTTTTCGTGGGTATGGCCACGGTGGTGCTACGGATGGCCCAAGGGGAACCCGCCGGGCTGCCTGCAGAGTATGTGGCGGCGGCGGGCGGAGCGATAGGGGTGGGGCACCTCGTCTTTTTCCTGGGAGAGCTGCCGCTGGCGGTCATGTCCACCGCTGGCCCTCGGGGCCGCCGTTTTAATGCTGGGAGTGTACATCCCGCCGCCGCTTCAGCGCGCTTCTGGAGCAGGCTGCCCAGGCTGTCGGCGCGGGTGATTGTCAGGTGCCGCCGTGCAGTCACGGGATTAATCACCCCTCAGCCGGAAGGATGGTTATTGCCCAACCATTAGTCGAATTGGGAGCTCTTATCAATGCCGCTTTTAGCTTCAAATCCCTTGTCTCTTGCCAACGGCGAGGCCGTTGACCTGCGGCAGGTATCCGCCCTGGCCCTCGGGGAGTTTCGAGAGTACCTGGTCGATGCAGTCGCACATGGAATGCGCCTTTCGGCCCTTTTCTGCCGGCCTGTAGACGGGCGCCGCAGGCAGTTGTGGGCGGTCCTGGCAGATGACAGCCGGTCTCTGCTTACGCCGCTCTATACCGAAACCGACGGCAGCTACCAATCTCTGACTCCGCAGTGTCCTCAGGCGCACTGGTTCGAGCGGGAGATTTTCGAGCAATATGCGGTCAAGCCCCTTGATCATCCGTGGCTCAAGCCCATCCGCTTTCATGCTCCTTACAGGTGGGGCGTCAGTGCGAACCCTTCGAGGCAGGCAGCTCAAATCGGGGTGACCGACTTCTTCCAGGTGGAAGGCGAAGAGATACACGAAGTGGCCGTTGGACCGGTGCATGCGGGCATCATCGAGCCCGGGCACTTTCGCTTCCAATGCCACGGCGAGGAGGTGCTGCACCTGGAGATCTCGCTGGGCTACCAGCATCGGGGTGTCGAGCGCAGCCTGGTAGGAGGGCCTGACCGGCGCACGATCCACACCATGGAGACTCTGGCCGGCGATACCTCCATTGGCCATGCCACGGCCTACTGCCAGGTGATCGAGGCGCTTGCCGGCCTTCTGCCTTCGGCCCGCGCCGAGGTCTTGCGGGGGATCGCCCTGGAGCTGGAGCGCATTGCCAATCATACCGGAGACCTGGGAGCCCTGGCGGGAGACGTGGGGTTCCTGCCCACGCTCTCCTACTGTGGGCGCATTCGCGGTGACGTACTCAACCTGACCGGCCTGATTTGCGGTAATCGCTTCGGCCGCGGCCTGGTGCGACCTGGCGGGGTGGGATTCGACCTGGACCCGGAAATGGTTGCTGACCTGCTTTCCCGGCTCGACGCCATCGAGAAGGACCTGACCGTGGCCATTGAGTTGCTCTGGAAGACTTCTTCCGTTATGGCCCGCTTCGAGGGGACCGGGGCAATCACCCGGGAAACGGCTGAACTCCTCGGCTTGGTCGGGCCGGTGGCGCGGGCCTGCGGGATCGAAAGGGACGTGCGCCAGGATATGCCGGCAGGTATTTTCCAGTTTGCCCAGATCCCTGCTGCTACCTGGGATTCGGGAGATGTTCTGGCCCGGGCTATCGTACGCTGGATGGAAATTCAAGAGATCGCTGAGCGTTTATCCGCACCGGGCTCGCCAATCTGCCGGCAGGGAAGATCCGCAACGGCATGGCCCAGTCCGGCGCCCAACCGCTTGGCGGTTTCCCTGGTCGAAGGCTGGCGAGGGGAGATCTGTCACGTCGCCTTGACCGACGAACTTGGCCGGTTCGCCCATTACAAGGTGGTCGATCCGTCGTTTCACAACTGGTTCGGGCTGGCCTACGCCCTCAGGAACCAGCAGATATCCGATTTTCCTCTGTGCAATAAGAGCTTCAATCTTTCATACTGTGGTCACGACCTGTGAGGTTGGGCCGGTATGGTAGATTCTCCTCCGGCCGGCCTGCGAGACCGCAGGGAAAAGGGGTACACCGATGTTCGATGTTCTCTTGGCTAGGATACAGCAAAGATACCGGACGATGAAGTTTCCGGCAGGTCCGCCTCCTGATCTGCCGGCGCGTTTTGTGGGACGACCGGTCATCACTGGTGGCAACTGCCCGCCGGGCTGCGCCGCTTGCGTCGAGGTCTGCCCGACTGGCGCCCTTGCCCGGGAAGACGGCCTGCGCCTGGACCTGGGACGGTGTCTCTTCTGCTCGGAATGCGCCACGGTCTGCGCTTTGCAGAACATTGCTTTCACACCCGATTATCGGATGGCGACCCGCCGACGCGACGATCTGCTGATTGGCTCCAACCCCTTCAGACCGGCGCCGCCTCTCGAGGACCGCCTGCAGCGCCTTTTCGGACGCTCGCTCCGGCTGCGGCAGGTTAGTGCGGGGGGCTGCAACGCCTGTGAGGCCGACACCAACGTTCTCGGTACGGTGGGGTGGGATCTGGGCCGCTTCGGGATCCAGTTTGTGGCCTCGCCCAGGCATGCCGACGGTTTACTGATTACCGGCCCCGTGCCTGAAAACATGCGCCTGGCTTTGCTCAAAACCTATGAGGCGGTGCCCGCTCCCAAGCTGGTCATCGCGGTGGGTGCCTGCGCCATCTCCGGCGGACCGTATGCCGGCCATGACAGAAGTCCACGACGGGGCCGGCGGGCTGGTGCCGATAGATCTTTTTATTCCAGGCTGCCCGCCCCATCCGCTCACGATCCTCGATGGGCTGCTGCGCCTCCTGGGGCGGCTGGAGACCGCTGTTGGGGATCAGACCTTGCAATCCTGACAATTCACCGCAGGTGCGATGGTCGAACTATAGAATGCAGCCAGAAAAATTCCTGTCGGAATTGCACGGCCCTGACCCAGAGTAAAGCACTTAGCGAACTTCTCCCTCCAGAACTGCTGGCCCCTAACTGCCCCTCCTCTACGAAACCAGCAATATTCCGAGCCGCTGATCTGCCTCTATCCAATAATTAGGGTCAATCATCAGCCCTTTTCTGGCTTTCTCTTCCCATCTATGTAACTTAAGGGCGCGGAGGGTTCGTCTCACTGGCTGGTTTGCTGACGATTTGCGAACCATCGATTATTTTCCGGTGGCGCCGGTGTATCGCCTCTGCGGATACGGGTTAATGCCTGAGACTACGAAAATACCCTTTGCATGCGAATAGGTCTGAAAACTGGCTACTGGAAACTGCTTTTGTTCCGTTACAACGACGCCCCAAACCCGCAATGCCCCGCCATTTGAAGGGCTCGCCTGCCCAACGCCCCCGCGGCGAGGCGGCACCATAGCGGCACAAATTTGCGATAATTCGCTCGTCATGAAACACCCGGACAGGCCAACCGTCCCAGCCTCACCAAAAAACCTCCGGAAAATTACCGGAAAGAAGGTTGTTGCACCCTTTAAGAACATCTGATAGATCGGAAACATATCAGCTTGGGGCAGCCTGCTTACTGCTTACTGCTCACTGGAGCTATTATGATAGAAATCAAGGTCATAGGCATCGGCGGCATCGGCTGCGCCCTGCTGCCCTTTCTCTGCCGCTACCTCAACTATGCCGGGGAGCGGGCCCGCCTCACCCTCATCGATGGCGACCGCTTCGAACGCGCCAACGCCCCCCGCCAGGCCTTCGCCCGCCTGGGCAACAAGGCCGAAGTCAAGGCCCGGGAGCTGGCAGAGGAGTTCGAGGCCCTCTCCTTCCGGGCCTCTCCGGAATACCTCACCTATGACAACGCCCCGCGCCTCATCACCGCCGGCGACGTCGTCTTCCTCATGGTGGACAACCACGCCTCCCGCCACCTGGCGGACGAGCACGCCGCCACTCTTCGGGACCTCACCCTCATCTCCGGGGGCAACGATTTTGAGGACGGCAACCTCCAGGTCTACCTCCGCCGCGACAGCCGGGACTTGACCCCGCGGCTTAGCCGCTATCACCCGGAGATCGCCCGGCCCCAGGACCGCCACCCCGCCGAGCTTTCCTGCGAGGAGCTCATGGCCGCCGGCGCCCCCCAACTCCTCTTCACCAACCTCATGGTGGCGTCCCTGATGCTCAATGCCTTTTATGCCCTGCGCCTGGACCTCCCCGCTTACTGCGAGGTCTACCTGGACATCCGGCAAAACCTCAGCCGTCCGGTTTCCCGCCCGGCGTAGGGGCGGACATAGGTGTCCGCCCTGGGGACAGACCGGCCGAAAAAAAAAGGGGAAGCCAACCCGGCTTCCCCTGCAACCTTATGGATTTCTTGCTTTTACGGAAAACGGCAAACTGTCTTGATCAGCCTAAGCCCTTCACCCCTCCACCACTTTCTTTTTATAGCGCTTCATCTTTTTGCCGGGGGCCGTCTCCTTCGGTTCGGGCTTGACGATCTCCACCATGAAATCGTATCTATCGCACATGTAGGGATAATCTCCGACACTGGCAGTGATATTCATGCAGTAGAAGGGCTTGCCGGCATGATAGGCCGTCAGATCGAAGTGGCGCGCATAAGAAGTGTATTCGATCCAGCCCCTGGCCGGAATCATCAGGGTAGCACCGCTGTTTCCCGAAGGCACCGAGACCTCGTAGGCGGTCTTGTTCTTGATGATGCCAGTATATTTACGGGCCGGCCCCGCCCTATCCACGATTGGAGACGCCGGCAAGTCCCGTACCTCAGGCAACGCCCCCTTCTCTACCTCCAATGGATTAAAGGCCGGGTTATCGCAGGGCGGGACCTGGGTTACCAAAGAGTTATAGGTATACGGCGGACATGGGCTGGTTGCGGTGGAGGGGAAATTTTGCACGCAACCGGCGAACATCACCAAGACGCTGAGCAGGCAAATTATTTTGCTTTTCATGACCTTAGCACCCTTTATTGAACGGGCTGATAGCCGAAAGACTTCTGGGGCTGGGCCGGCGGATAGACCGTAGCCTGGCTGAGCGGCCGCTGGTCGAACTCGTATTCGATGATGCGCCCGGTTTCATCATATTTAATTGATTTTAATTTCTTGCTGTAGTTGATCATGGATACGGCCCTGGCAAACTGATAAGCGCCACTGTTAGGCGGACCGGTCTTTATGCTCATCCCCAGCGCACCCCCACCGACTGCGGAAGCCCCCCCGCCGGCCCCGCCGCCAGCGATGCTAAATTCCCCTGTCCGCCCGCTGCTGTCGTCCCGGTAATTCCCGGAGGCGTAGCCGTCAAGTTTATCGGTTTCGATCACCTGTGAACGTTGAAAGCTGGCACATCCCGCCAACAACAGAGCCGCCACTACCATTAAGCCCACGATCTTCATTTTCAGACCCCCTTAATATTGTGGGGCGCGGCCCAAGCGGCTCTGGCGTCCCCAATCGGTTACGGCCTTGCTTCTGTTGATTTACCCTTTATTTTGCCTAAGATCTTTAGGTTCCATCTCACCTGAGTTGTTTATGTCTTCGCATAAGAATTTTCTGACCGTTTGTCAAGTAGATTTTTAGGAAATTCCGATTTTTCCTGGCCAAGAGCTCGATTTGCCGCCGATCTTTTCGTCGTAACTTATTTCCATTAACAATTTTATAGTTAAATTAAAAATAAAAATAAATCAGGTAATCCCTGATTTCCATAGGCATTTTTCCTAAAAATGCAATAACAAGGCTGGCAGGATTATTTGTTTTAACGGTAAGCAAAATCACCACGAGCCATTGGCAAACCTTGATTCGCCCGGATGCCATTCTGAGCGAAGCAAAGCAGCTGATTTTTTCCAACAACTATCCCCGGCGCCGTGCTCAGGGTGGCATTAAAAGTCGGTTTTAAAATGGCTTGTAGTGCGGGGAATTTTTTAAAGCGGCAACACTTCGAATGGCAACCGAAGGATACTGGTTATTTCTTTTCCGGCAGGTCAACCGCCTCGCCGGTGAGGTCCGCCACCTCGGAGAGCAGGGCGCCGAGCAACTCCGCTTCCGGCACCTGGCGCACCACCTCGCCCTTTTTAAAGAGCAGCCCCAACCCGGCGCCGCCGGCGATACCGACGTCCGCCTCCCGGGCCTCTCCCGGCCCATTAACCACACAGCCCATGATGGCCACCTTGAGGGGGCTGGTCACTGCCATCAGGCGGCGCTCCACCTCTTCCGCCAGGGAGAAGAGATCGATCTTGCAGCGGCCGCAGGTGGGGCAGGAGATGAGTTCCACCCCCCGTTCCCTGAGGTGCAGGGCCCGCAGGATCTCGTAAGCCACCCGGATTTCCTCCACCGGGTCCCGGGTCAGCGATACCCGCATGGTGTCGCCGATGCCTGCCGCCAGGAGCAGGCCGATCCCCAGGGCGGATTTCACCGTGCCGGCGATCAGCCCGCCGGCCTCGGTCACTCCCAGGTGCAGGGGATAATCCGTCAGGCGGGAGAGCTCCCGGTAGGCCGCCACCGTCACCAGGACGTCGGAGGACTTCAGGGAAACCTTGAAGTTAAAAAAGCCCCAATCCTCAAATTTCTTGATCCAGCGCAGGGCGCTGGCCGCCAGGGCCGCGGCGGTGGGGGCTCCGTACTTTTTCAGGAGGTCCGCCTCCAGGGAGCCGGCGTTGACCCCCAGGCGCAGGGACACGCCCCGCTCCCGGCAGGCCTCCAGCACCTGGCGGGTCTTCTTCTCGCCCCCCAGGTTGCCGGGGTTGATGCGGATGGCGTCGGCCCCCTGTTCCAGGGCGGCCAGGGCCAGGCGGTGGTTGAAATGAATGTCGGCGATGAGGGGCAGCGGGCTCTCCTGCTTGATGGCGCCGAAGGCCGCGGCCGCCTCCTGGTCCGGGACGGCCAGCCGGGCCACTTCACAGCCGGCCGCGGCCAGCCTCCGGATCTGGGCCAACGTGGCCGCCACGTCCCGGGTGTCGGTGTTGGTCATGGACTGCACCACCACCGGGGCCCCGCCGCCCACCTGCACCGGGCCGATATGAATGGCCCGGGTGGGCCGGCGCTTTATCTGGAAGGCATCATTTTTCTGAGACATAACTCGTTTAGATTTTAGCGGAAATAGCCGGCGCCCGCAAGTTGCCGCCAGAGAGAATTTTTTCGGTGATTCTCTGTGCCCTCTGGTTCCCTGTGGTCAATTTTTTTAATACCTACAGCTCCACTGCCAGCTCGCCCACTTCCTCCAGGCTGCCCGGCTGCCAGCGGGGTTGATCATCCCGGTCGATGAGGCGGGCCCGGATGCCTTCCAGGTAGTCCGGCTGCTGGATCATGAAGCGGCCCGCCCGGGCCTCCCGCTGAAAGACCTCGGGCAGCGGCCGCCCCTCATTGGCCCGCAGCAGCTTCAGGGTCAGGGCCAGGGCCGTGGGCGAACGCTCGGCCAGGCGCTCGAAGACCTCGCGGCACCAGGTCGTCTCCAGACTGCATTGCTTAAGCGACGCCACGATGGCCTCGACGGTCCCTTTGCCGGCGAAATGCTCCGCTACCCAGGCGTCGAACTCCGGCCGGGAAGGCAGAGGTTTTTCGGCCAGGGCATCCAGACAGGCCCTGACCTGCCCCACTGCCTCGATTTTATCCGACGATAGCCGCTCCGATATGCCGGTCAGGTTCGTCCAGAGCTCCGGCCAACGGGCCGAAGTGACCAGGTGCGTCGCCAGACCCAGGCGCACGCACTCACCTCCCGTCAATTCGTAGCCAGTGAGGCCCAGGTATTCGGGATAGCCCGGCGGGCAGCGGTCGAACAGCCAACCGGTGGCACCCACGTCCGGGAAAAAGCCGATCCTGGTCTCCGGCATGGCCATGCGGCTGCGCTCGGTGGCCACCACCAGGTCGGCGCCGGCGGCCAGGCCCAGGCCGCCGCCCATGGTGATGCCGTCGGCCAGGGCCAGCACCGGCTTGGGGAACCGGTGAATCAGCAGGTCCAGGGCGTACTCTTCCCGGAAAAACTCGTCCGTCCGGACCAGAGCCCCGGCTTTCACCGCCCAGAGCAGCTCCTTCAGGTCGCCGCCGGCGCAGAAGCCCCGCTCGCCGGCCCCGGAGAGGACGAGCAACCGGACCGCGGCCTCCGCCCGGGCCGCTACCAAAGCGTCCTGCAGCCGCCGGATGGTCTCCAGGTTCAAGGTGTTGAGCACCCCGGGCCGGTTGAGCACCAGGGAGAGGAGGCGGCCCCGGCGCTGCACCAGGACCGGCGGCGCCGCCGGTTCATCAGGGGGCGGTTTACGTACCATTAAGCCTCTTTAGTAGTCATTTTCTGTTAAAAAAAGCCATTTAAGATGAGCCTCCTGGTAAACATGAGACACTCGGCCAGTTGGGGCGTTTCACCGAAATTGAATTTTGCGGAAATTGTGCCGCTTCCGAACCGCTGGGAACCGGTGGCGTCTGGCCGGTAAACCACTTTAATTCCAGGTAAATTCGCTTAGAACCCGCAGTTGAAGCGGGACAGATGCGATCCTCCAATCATTTCAGGGATAGCCGACCTCCAGTGTTCTACATCATCCCTCATTTACCTAAGCAAATTCCAGCAAAGAAAATATGGTTGACCGGATAAATATATTCCACAAGTTTTCCTGAGCGGCGCACAGTTAATAATGGTGCGCAGGGCGCACCCTACACGGCTGCCAGAGGCTTCCGGGCAGAAAGAAGAAGGAAGCCGGGAGGCGCGGCGCTTTCCCGCCCTAGGCTCTAAACCCGCACTTGAACCCTGGCGCAGGCTAAAGCCTGCGGCTACACTTTTCGGCCCCAAAAGATGAGTTGGGGCAGTTCCACGTTGCCCATGAAGGTGATGGGGCTCAGGATGGTGTCGCGGCGTTGCACCTCATAGCCGGGAAACTGCGCCAGCAGTTCCTCCGGGGTGGGAAAATGGTGCACCAGGTCGCCGTCCGGGGTGGCGATATCCACCAGGGTGCCGGGCTCCAGTTCCCGGGTCCGGGGCAGCATCACCTGACCGGCGAAGGCCCGGGGCGAGACATTGATGAACAGGCGCCCGCCCGGTTTCAGGATCCGGTCCAACTCCCGGCAATAGCCCCGGAAGGTGGCGGCGTACCCGTGGTTGATGACATTGATGCTGAGCGCCAGATCGAAACTGCCATCGGCAAAGGGCAGGTGGCGCAGATCGGCCTGGAGGAGCGGCGCCGGCAAAGCCGCGGCCGCCAACTTGCCTTTCAGGACCCGGAGCACCGCGGCCTCACGGTCCACCCCCACCACCCTAAAACCCTGGTGCGCCATGGGCAATAGCTGCCGTCCGACGCCGCAGCCGGCATCCAGCCCCAGGCGAACCCCTTGCCGCCGCAGCTCCGGCAATAGGGCCAGAAACTCCGGGTTGGGCTGGAGTCCCTGCATTTCGGGCGCCGAGAAGATTTCTCCCCAGTCAGGCATGATTCAGTAGTCAGTAGCCAGTTGTCAGATACAGGTGCGCAGGGCGCACCCTGCAAGATTTTCTCACGCCAAGACGCCAAGGCGCAAGACTATTCAGATGCCAAGAAACTTAGCCATTTTAATTTGTCCCGTCAATCTGCTTCTCTTATCAGGGGGTTTCTGTTTATAATCTGCAAATGTGAACCTCCTAGACACCTGATTAACCTGAGTGGAAAAGAAATTACTTCCCCCTCACCCTAACCCTCTCCCCCATTGCGGGAGAGGGGATAAAGAAAAAAAGCCGTTTTCCCATTTTTGATAAAAATGCCTGATTAGAGGTGAAGATATGATCCCCCGATACAGCCGCAAGGAAATGGCCCGCATCTGGACCGAAGAGAACAAGTTTGCCAGCTGGCTCAAGGTGGAGTTGGCGGCCATGGCGGCCATGGCCGAGTGCGGCATCATCCCCCGGGAGGTGCCGGAGCGGGCCTTCGGCAAGGCCGCCTGCGATGTCGAGCAGATCCTGGCCATCGAAGCGAAGACCCACCACGACGTGGCCGCGTTTGTGGACCAGGTAGCCTCTTGCCTGGGCGAGGACGGCCGCTACTTCCACTACGGCCTGACCTCCTCGGACGTCCTGGACACGGCCCTGGGCCTGCGCCTCAAAGAGGCCGCCGACCTGCTGCTGACCGACCTGGACGAACTGCTGGCCGTCTTGAAGGTTCGGGCCTATGAATTCAAGGACCTGCCCATGGTGGGCCGCACCCACGGGGTGCACGCCGAACCCACCACCCTGGGCCTGAAGTTCGCCCTGTGGTACGCCGAGTTCCAGCGGCAGCGGGTGCGGCTGCTGGCGGCCCGGGAGACCATCGCGGTGGGCAAGCTCTCCGGCGCGGTGGGCACCTTCGCCCACCTGCCCCCGGAGGTGGAGGCCAAGACCTGCGCCCGCCTGGGGCTCACGCCGGCGGCCATCTCCACCCAGATCATCCAGCGGGACCGCCACGCCGAATATTTTCTCACCCTGGCCCTGATCGGCGCCAGCGTCGAGAAGGTGGCCCTGGAGATTCGCCACCTGCAGCGCACTGAGGTGCGGGAGGCGGAGGAATTCTTCGCCGCCGGCCAGAAGGGCTCTTCGGCCATGCCCCACAAGCGCAACCCAATCCTGGCCGAAAACCTCTGCGGCCTGGCCCGCCTGCTCCGGGGCCACGCCCTGGCGGCCCTGGAGAACGTGCCCCTGTGGCATGAACGGGACATCAGCCACTCCTCGGTGGAGCGCCTCATCGCCCCGGACAGCACGGTGCTCCTGGACTTCATGCTGGCCCGCCTGACTAAGCTGCTGAAGAATCTCCAGGTTTACCCCGGCAACATGACCAAAAATCTCAATCTCACCCACGGCCTGGTCTTCTCCCAGAGCCTGCTGCTGGCCCTGATCGAGAAGGGCCTGAGCCGGGATGCGGCCTACCGGCTGGTGCAGCGCCCGGCCATGCTGGTCTGGGAGGAGGGAGGCGAGTTCCCCCAGCGGGTGCAGGAGGATAAAGAGATCGGCCGGCACCTGACCCAGCCGGAACTGACGGCCATCTTCGACCTGAGCCGCTACCTGCGGCAGGTGGATACCATTTTTGGGCGGGTGTTTGGTTAGTGAGCAGTCAGGAGGCGGTGAGTTCCATCATGAATAGGGGCGAACACAAGGTTCGCCCCTACTTTTTAGCCGATTCCCTTGTCTGACCCCTGCTTACCGCTTACTGCTCACTGCTTCACGCCAGTGAAACCTTGATCTGATCGTCCCGGGGCGACACCTTATCCAGGCGCACCAGGATGTTATCTCCGGGGAAGAGCCTGACGCCGGACGGGGCGGCCATGAACAACTCCAGCAATAGATCAGGGAAGATGAGGCGGTAGCGGTGCGGCGGGGAGTCCAGCACCAGGGCCTCTTTCTTCTGGCCCAGCCGGCCGGCCAGATACTTCAGGAGCCAGTAGCGCAACCGCCGGGACTTAAGCTGTCCGGCCCGGCGCATGGCCGGCTCCATTACCGGCAGGATCTGCTCCAGGTCCTGGGGCCGGTAAGGCAGCGGGGCCTCGCTCACCGCCGCCAGGAGTTGACGGTGAGTGAGGAGGTCCAGGTAGCGGCGGATGGGCGAGGTGGCCAGGGTGTAGCAGTCCAGCCCCAGACCCCAGTGGGGCAGGGGCGCCAGGTTCATGACTACCCGGCTGAGACGCCGCCGGTCCTGCCACAGTTCCAACAGGCTCTTGTGCTCCTCCCGCTGGATGGGTTCCCGGGGCTCCGGCTGGCTGCGGTAGATCGCCGGGATGGCGTGCTCCGCCAGGAAGCGCGCCGCCAGGGAGTTGGCCAGCACCATGGCCTCGGCTACCAGCTGCCGGCTGGGAGTCTCCTGGTCCTCCACCGACACCTGCAACTCCCCCTGAGGGCTGAAAACGACCCAGACTTCGGGCAGCTTCAATTCATAGCCCCCCCGGGCCAGACGCGCCACCTTGAGGCGGTCAGTCAAGCGGGCCAGGGCCGTGAGAGTGCGGTCCTGGCTCAGGAGTAGATCCACTTCGTGATAGGTCAGGCGCCGGCCTACCTGAATGAGGCTGGGCACGATGAGCCAATCCAGGACCTCGGCCGCCGGGCTCAAGGTCACCAGGAAGCTTAAGGCCCGGCGCTCCTGGTGGGCCAGGAGGCTCAGGGCGTCTTCGGAGATCTCTTCCGGCAGCATGGGCAGGCGCCGCTCCGGCAGATAAATGGAGGTGGCCCGTTCCCGGGCTTCCCGGTCCAGGGGGCAGTCGGGCTGGACCATGGCCGAGACGTCGGAGATGTGAATGCCCAGGCGCCAGCCCTCGGGCACCTCTTCCAGGCTGAGGGCGTCGTCGAAGTCCCGGGTGCGCTCCCCATCGATGGTGATGATCGAAAGATTGGTCAGGTCCCGGCGTCGGGCCGCATAAGGGTCGGCCGGCGCCGTCCCGGACAGCTGCCTGATCTGGGCCATCACCTCGGGGGCAAACTCCAGGGGCACTTCCAGGCGGTAGAGGTCCAGGTCTTCATCTTCGCTAAAGACCCCCAGACGCACCAGCACCCGGAAAGGGGCGTCCGCGGCGGTAAGCCGGGCCTGGTCCAGGTAGGCCTTGCCCTGGGCATAATCCGGGGCCTCGGCCCCGAATACCGCCATCCGGCGCAGCAGCGCCACCACCCGGTCCCGCCACGACGCTGGGGCGGGAGGTTCCCGCCCTTCCCAGACCGCCTGCAACCAGGCGCCGACCTCCTCCATCTCCCGGTGGCGGGCCAACTCCCGTTCGTGCTGCTCCTGCAGTTGAGCCACCAGTTCCGGCGAGTTGGGTATGACCTGATCGTCTTTCTGTTTGAAGAGGAAGCGGTCTTCCCGCAGGCAGCGGCCGGTGGCCGCCACTTCGTCGGCCCCGGCGCCACCGAACCAGAGCTCCGCCAGCTCGGCCGCGGTGCTCGGTTGACCTTCCTGGACCAGCAGATCCCACAATTCTTCCAGGTTAATGGCGGCCTTCAGGGCTTCCCGCTTATTGCCGGTCTCCTCCAGGCGTTTCAGCAATCCCTGGCGGTCCAACCGCCCTAGAGACAGGGAGGGTCCGGCGTGCAGGAGGCGTTTCGGGGGTAGGGTGAGTTCCCGGCCGCTTTGGGCCAGGACGTGTAGACGCTCGCCTTTGAGCTCCAAGACGACGCCGCAGAGGAGGCGCTTTTCCTCAAAAAATTCCACAATGCTGCCAGGTTCCATGTGGGGCAAAAATTAACCGGAATCACGGGAAATGTCAATGAGGACGGTTTTAAGTTTCGAGTTCCGAGTTTTTAGTTTTTAGGATGGGGTTGGGAAATTCGTGGAAAATTTGCTTAACTTTTTAAGATTTAATTAAAATCTTCCGACCATTTCCTCAAAATAGCTGTTTGAAACGGTCATTTTTGCATAAAATAAGCCTGGTAACCTGTAACTCAAAACTCGAAACTCGAAACTCGAAACTTGCGTATAGCCATTATCTCCGACATCCACAGTAATCTGGAGGCCCTGGAAAGCGTCCTGGAACGCCTTCGCCGGGAGGAGGTGGACTCCGTCCTGAACCTGGGCGACCTGGTGGGCTACAACGCCAGTCCGGCCGAGTGCCTGGCCCTGCTGAAGAGCCGGCCGGATATCCACAACCTGGCCGGGAACCACGACCTGGCGGTGCTTTCGCCGGAGCGGGCCGAGGCCTTCAATATCATCGCCTACCAGGCAGTGAAGTGGTGCCGGGAGAAACTGCCCGGGGCAGATCTGGAGTTTCTTCAAGGGCTGCCCTTGACCCTGGAAGACCCGGGCTGGTGGGCTTGCCACGGCACTCCCAGCAACCCGGACACCTACATTGCCTATCATTTTCAGGGGAAACGGGTCTTAAAGGACTTGAGCAAAAGCTCAGGCCCCCGGGTCTGTTTCTTTGGGCATACCCATCGCCGGGCCCTGTGGTACCGGGATATCCGGGGAAAAGTCGCCCTTTGGGAGATCGGCCATCCCCAACTGGAGCTGTCACGGGAGTGCCACTACCTCATCAACCCCGGCAGTGTCGGCCAGCCCCGGGACGGCAATCCCGAGGCGGCCTATGCCGTCTTCGACGAGGCGGCGTTCTCCATCCAGTTCAAATCGGTGCCTTATGATGTGGCCGCCGCCCAAGAGCGGATTCTACGGGCCGGACTGCCGCCCTACCTGGCGGAACGCCTGGCGCTGGGGAAGTGAGAAGAAGCTGTCAGCTTTCAGCCTTTGTTTTCTGTTTTCTGTTTTTTTTTTTTTTTCTATTTCGGCATAGATTGTAATTTATAAATATTTTCTGCTTTTTAACCACAGGCTACGGAATCTGGAAACTGGCTACTGGCTACTGACTACTGAAGGGGGGAAGAAATGGCGCCTTACCAGAAGACGGGAGTGTTGAAGGACGGCAGCCGGGTGATTCTGCGCCCCATGGTGAAAGAGGATCGGGATAAATTGTTGGAATTTTTCCGGGGCCTGGATGAGAAGGATATCCTGTTCCTGCGCCGCGATGTCCGGGACCCGGCGGTCATCGACCACTGGGTGAACAACATCGACTACCAGAAGGTCTTTCCCCTGCTGGCCGAGGCTGACGGCCGCATTGTCGGCGACGCCACCCTGCACATGCGCAAGGTGGGCTGGAAGCGCCATTTGGGCAATATCCGGCTGGTGGTGGCCCGGGACTTCCAGGGCAAGGGCCTGGGCAGCCTGCTGATCAACGAAGTCGTGGAACTGGCCGGGGAATTCGGCCTGGAAAAATTGATCGCCGAGATCCACTTCCAGTCCGCCAAGGCCCTGGCGACCTTCAAAAGCGCCGGCTTCTCGGTGAAGGCGGTGTTTGAGGACCTGGTCAAAGACCCCCAGGGCAAGAACAGCGACCTGGTGGTGATGGTCTGCGACGTGCAAGCGCGGGACCACCACTAGCCACCACTCACCAAAATCCAAAATCAAGGCGGATATTTTGGAGGGGACTAATAATGGCAAGTTAGCCGCCGATGGTAAGCGGCAAAGGTGTTCACTTCATTCTTCGGGTAATTAAGGCGGCGGCCTATAAGGTGGTGGCAGCGTAGCCGCAAATAGCGCAGAGACGATTCGAGAATCCCCCGACAATTAATTCCGGAAAAATTCCGCTAACCACTTATTCAGAAACAGAGGTTGGGCTTTCTTGATCAGACGCCACCGGCAGATTACGGCACTTCGGCAGCCTGACCAACCCCCAGAAGGCCAACCTGGTGCGCAGTCTCCGGAAAATCTTGTTCTTGGTGCGGTAAAACCACGACGTGTACTGCCGCTCCGACCCTGCTTCCCGGCTCTCAAGGGCTGATTCGGGCAGGTAGACAAAGGTCTTGATCCGCCCGATCTCTTCGTAGGTTTCGACTCCCGGGGTCACCGGAAAGTCCACCGCCGCTTGCAAACCCTGGTAGGCCGCGGCGGTCAGCAAGATATACTGCTTGGCCGGAACCGAGTTTTTCAGGAGTCGATGGACGATGATGACGTCCACTCCGGATAACTCCTGGAATCGCCCCAGTTCATAAAAGAAAGCCCGGCCGCTGTGGACCACGATCTTCAGGTTGAGTCGGTTCATGTTGGTACAGGCCTCGCAGGGACAGGTGTTGGATTGGCTCAGTTCCTGAAGCTTGTCCGCGAAGGCTGTGAGGAAAACCTTTAGTTTGCGGCCGATTTGCCGGGGGACATCATCCCTGGACCCGGGGTCGTCAACGACTGCATATAAAAAGACGGCATCCCCCTCCAGCTTGGATATTTCCAGGGGAATTTCCACCTGCTTGATGATGGCCTTGGTCAGCTCGCTGATGATGATCTGACCATGCACCAGGGCGGTCCGGTGAGCCACCATGAAGGAGGTGTAGCCGCTAATGTCGGTGATGATGAGAAATACGTCTCTTTCGGGGTTATGGTCCACGCCTGATATCCTGGGATAATTCGTTGGCCTAAATTTCGGGTCCCGGCCGCGAGATCTGCTCTGGGCGCCACCTTAACCTAGGACCACTTCTTCCCCAGCTCTTCCAGGCCAGCCCTCTGTAAATCATCCGGCGTCATCACAATGCGGAATTCTACGTCAGCGTTGAAGGCGAGAAACCAGGGTTCGGCAAAGGCCGGAACCCTGGAAGGGTCAGGCAGATCAACGATCAAGATGGCTCCCCGATGTCCGTTCTGCTCGGTGAAATAGACTGCCTCGGGTTTGGAATCTTCCAGAATGCGGCGTACTTTTTGACCAACGGTCCCGTCCCTGACTGCCTGGTTGAACTCCGCATGGGGGAATTTTATATTTAAGAGCATACGCATGGCCGCCCTCCGATTTTGGAAATGGACTGAAAATTTTATCTAAAACTAATTACGGTGCTGCCCTGATGCAAGGCGGGTCTTAGTCGAGAAGTCACCGGCTCCTTTGTCCAAGGCCTCAAGAATCCCCCATCATTAAAGTCCAGGTCGCTATACTGCGAAAAAATCTCAGGAGTACCTGATTTCCCTGGTCTTCCCATCATCGGCGGGTTTTCTTGACACGCTGATTTTAGCCCCTACCTTATAGGCATCTCTAAGGCCATTAACTCACCGGCCCCGCGATCCCTCACCCTCCATTTTCTAGTAAAAGGCCGAGACCGTTCGCCAGCGTGGAGGCTCGCAAAGAAGAGTGAACCAGGACGATTAAAGGAGAAAAGCATGAGCGGCAATGGCAGCCTCGGGATCGTGGATGGTCGGTTGGCGCCGTGCCCGAACAAGCCCAACTGCGTGTCGAGTCAGGCGGCGGCCAGCGACAAGCAGCATTACATCGAGGCGCTCACTTACCGCGGCGAGCCGGCGCAGGCGCGCCAGCGGCTCGAGCGGGCCATTGCCGGCATGAAGCGCGCCAGGGTGGCGGGGCGGGAGGCCAATTACTGGCGGGTGGAGTTCAGGAGCGCGCTGTGGCGGTTCGTGGACGACGTGGAGTTCCTATTCGACGACAACGCCAAGCGAATCGACCTCCGCGCGGCTGCGCGGGTGGGCTACAGCGATCTGGGGGTGAACCGGCGAAGAATCGAAGAAGTTCGCCGCCGGTTCTCCGGCCCGAAGATCTTAGGAGAGGAGATTAATAAATGAGCAAAGGTTATGCCGTAACTGAACCGCGGGGAACGCTGCAGCCCTTGGAATTCGACCCCGGCCCCCTGGGAGACACCGAAGTTGAGATCAAGGTCGAATATTGCGGGTTGTGTCACAGCGATCTCAGCATGGTGGACAACGAGTGGGGAATCAGCCAGTACCCCTTGATTCCCGGGCACGAGATTGTCGGCAGCGTCGCAGCCATGGGCCCCCACGCCAAGGGATTAACGGTGGGGCAGCGGGTCGGTCTGGGCTGGTTTGCCGACTCCTGCCTGACCTGCGAATGGTGCAAATCCGGCAATCATCATCTTTGCGCCTCCGCGGTGGGAACCATTGTCGGCCGCCCTGGGGGCTTTGCCGACCGGGTCCGGGCCAACGCGGCCTGGGTCATACCTCTGCCTGAGGAGCTCGACCCCCAAAGCGCCGGCCCCCTCATGTGCGGCGGCATCACCGTCTTTAACCCGTTGCTGCTGGCGAAGGTGAAGCCCACGGCCCGAGTGGGAGTTGTCGGAATCGGGGGACTTGGCCATATGGCCTTGCAATTTGCCCGGGCCTGGGGCTGCGAGGTGACGGCCTTCTCCAGCAGTCCGGGGAAGGAGGCGGAAGCCAAGGGCTTCGGCGCCCATCATTTTATCAACTCCCGTGACTCCGAGGCTTTAAAGAAGGCGGCCAACTCTTTTGATTTTATCCTGTCGACCGTGAATGCGACTTTGGATTGGGAGGCGTATATTGCCGCCTTGCGCCCCCAAGGCCATCTTCACCTGGTCGGGGTGGTGCCCGAACCGTTATCAGTGCCGCTTTTCCCCCTGCTGGCCGGCCAAAAATCCCTCTCCGCCAGCCCCACGGGCAGTCCAACGGCGATCGCGACGATGCTCGACTTTGCTGCACGGCACCAGGTCGCGCCGCAGACCGAGCACTTCCCGATGAGCAAAATCAACGAGGCCTTCGCCCGACTTAAATCGGGCCAGGCCCGTTACCGCATCGTGCTGGACGCGGATTTCTGATCCGCTTGACGATCCTCTGGTATAGGTGCCGAGGCGATGGCAGACGCAACCCGACTCTCGAAGCTGATGGCGGTGAAGGGAAGTTCTCCAGCCACAAGCCGTTTTCGAGGTAAGCAACCATGAGCAGCCCACAGAAGACCGCCATCGTGACCGGAGCTTCGCAGGGGATCGGCGCGGGAATCGTGCAAGGGTTGGTCGAACGGGGTTTCAACGTCGTGGCCAATTCCCGGAAAGTGACCCAATCCACCGAAATCGCGGCTTCCAACCGCGTCGCTCTGGTGGACGGCCACATCGGCGAGCCGGCAACTGCCGCCAAGATCGTCGAGACGGCGCGGTCCCGCTTCAAGTCGATCGACGTACTGGTCAATAACGCCGGCCTCTTCTTCACCAAGCCGTTCACGGACTACACCGTCGAGGACTTCAAGTCACTCGTCGCGACGAACCTCGAGGGCTTCCTGTACGTCACCCAGCTCTCCATCAAGCAAATGTTGGCGCAGCAGACCGGCGGCAGCATCGTCACGATCACGGCAGCCCTGGCTCGCAACCCGATCCGGGGCGTCACGGCGGCAGTGCCGATGATCACCAAAGGCGGTTTGGAGACGATCACCCAGCACCTGGCGATGGAGTACGCCAAAAACGGCATCCGCGTGAACGCCGTCGCACCCGGCGCAGTCTACACGCCGCTGCACCGAGACACTCCGCAGGAGGTCATGGAAAGCCTGTCGCCGATGGGTCGGCCTTCCACGGTCAGGGACATCACGGAGGCGGTCATGTACCTGACCGACGCCGCGACGGTCACTGGTCACATCCTGTACGTCGATGGCGGCGCTCATTTCGGCCGCTGGTGACCGCAGGGAGCTGTCGTCATGACCACAAAGTCAACGACCGCCGGGGACCGTCTCGGACATGGCAAGGTCCTTCCCACTCTGGTGGTGAAGGATTTCGCCGTTTCATGGCGAACAAACAGTAGGACGGTCAATTAAATAAGGAGGGTTTGAACATGATGGAAAATGGTTTGACTCTGATACAGCGGGTGGCAATCTGCTTCGTGGCGGGGGTTATAGGCGGACTGGCCGTGCTTATTTTCGACCGCGTCCTGTTTGAGTCGGGGCTTAGCGCCATATTCGGGGTAAAGGCCCCGATCTCCTGGAAATCGCCGGATATCTACAAGCCGCTCTTCTGGGCGGGGCTGTGGGGTATCCCGTTCGGGCTCCTTATAAAGCTCGCCTGGAGTTGGCTGTACCTTTTCGGTCTGCTATACTTCCTGGCGCCGGTGCTGGCGCTGTATATCATCTTCTTGCCGATGAGCGGCGCGGGATATTTCGGGCTTCAGCACGGCGGGCCGAGGTTCGCAGTCTACCTGCTGCTGGTAAATCTGCCCTTCGGGATAATCACCGCTTTGACCGCGAGGGCGATAATAGGAAGGTAAGCCGGCTATGCCGCCATGATGATGCCCCGCCCGCAAACCCCGGGCTACGGACGGTCGGATTCGCCTTACCGACCCAAAAATTGGCTGGATATTCAACTTGGTGCGTTAGCGGTGGCTCCGGTCTTCAGGCGGTCTCTTCTCCCAGGACATCAAAGACCCAGCTCAAGGCCGCGGAGGTGTTGGGGAAACCGATGGTGCTGGTGAGCAGGATTACCGTGTGGTAAATCTCCTCAGCGCTGGCGCCCGCCTTCAAGGCCCGCCGGACGTGGCTATGCACCGAGCCTTCCGAGCGGATGGCGGCGGCGGCCGCCAACTGGATCAGGTGCGAGGTCTTGGCGTCCAGCGGCCCGGCCTGACGCACCGTTTCCCCCAGCTGCTCCAGGGCGCTGATGAATTTGTCGTGATTTTCCTTGATGTACGAATACCAGCCCGGATAGGTCTCTTTCGACATCGCGAAGCCCTCCCGAATCTTGACGGCCATGGGCAGCTCACCCCAGGGCCGTAAACTTAACCCCGTTTATTTCAATATAAGTGCATAATCGGCTTTGTCAGCCAACCCTTGAATCCCGGGCCGAAATAATTATGGCCGCGAAATTATCGCCCGAGACCCAGAGGGGCATTGAGCCGCTGCCCCCAAAGCGCCGACCAAACTGTTCACCAGACCCGGCTCACGGCTCACTACCATTTGACAAGTCCCGGCCTTTTGGGATAATTTTACACTTTGGAAATATCGCTTGGTTTGCTTGAAGGAGACCTGGATGGCCATTGAAGAATTTCCACGCATGAAGCGCCTCCCCCCCTACGTGTTTGCTACGGTCAACGCCATCAAGATGGAGGCCCGGCGCCGGGGAGAAGACATCATCGATCTGGGGATGGGCAATCCCGACCTGCCCACCCCGCCGCATATCGTCGCCAAGCTCATCGAAGCCGCCGGCAAGGGTACCAACCATAGATATTCGGCCTCCAAGGGGATCACCAAGCTCCGGGTGGCCATCTCTGCCTGGTACAAGCGCCGCTTCGACGTGGATATCGACCCGGAGACCGAAGCCATCGCCACCATCGGCGCCAAGGAGGGCCTGTCCCACCTGGTGCTGGCCACAGTGGAGGCCGGGGACGTGGTCCTGGTGCCCAACCCCACCTATCCCATCCATTCGGCTTCGGTGGTCATTTCCGGGGGGCAGTTGGTGTCGATTCCCCTGACCCACGACCGGGACTTTTTTGAGGACCTGCACAACATCACCGAGCTGATCCGGCCGCGGCCCAAGATGCTGATCATCTCCTTTCCGCACAATCCCACCACCCGGTGCGTGGACCTGGACTTTTTCAAGAAGATCGTGGACTACGCCAACAAGTACAACGTCTATATCATCCACGACTTCGCTTATGCCGACCTGGTCTTCGACGACTATAAGGCCCCCTCTTTCCTCCAGGTGCCCGGGGCCAAAGAGGTGGGGGTGGAGCTCTTTTCGCTCTCCAAGAGCTACAACATGCCGGGCTGGCGCATGGGCTTCGTGGTGGGCAACCAGCGCCTGGTCCACGCCCTGACCCGCATCAAGAGCTACCTGGATTACGGGGTCTTCCAGCCCATCCAGATCGCCTCCATCATCGCCCTGAACGGCCCCTACGACTGCGTCGAGCAGACCGTGGCGGTTTACCAGGAGCGCCGGGACGCCCTCTGCCGGGGCCTGCACAACATCGGCTGGCGGGTGGACCCGCCCAAGGGCACCATGTTCGTCTGGGCCCGGATTCCCCGGAAATTCCGCCACCTGGGCTCGGTGGAGTTCTCCATGATGATGATCCGGGAGGCCAAGGCGGCCGTGGCCCCGGGCCTGGGCTTCGGCGAGTTCGGCGACGAATACGTGCGCTTCGCCCTGGTGGAGAACGTCCACCGCACCAACCAGGCCATCCGGGGTTTCCGCCAGGTCCTGAAAAAGAGCTGTGAGGAACTGGGGGTGCCGGCGGCGCCGAAGTGAAAAACGCCTAAAGCCTGCGGCTACACCCGGCACAGGCTGGAAAGCCTGTGCCACCATTATCTGAGGCGCAAATGAAATCCATTAAAATAGGGCTGTTGGGCTTCGGGACGGTGGGGACGGGCGTGGTGCGCCTGCTCACCGAGCAGCGGGAGATGCTGACCCGGCGCCTGGGGAGGGAACTGGTGCTGGCCAAGGTGGCGGACCTGGACCTGGAGCGCCCCCGGCCGGTGACTGTGCCCCGGGAGCTGCTTACCACCCGGGCCCAGGACCTCCTGGACGACCCCGAGATCGACATCGTGGTGGAGCTCATCGGCGGCCTGACCGCGGCCCGGGACTTCATGCTGGCCGCCATCGCCCGGGGCAAGCACGTGGTCACCGCCAACAAGGCCCTGCTGGCCCACCACGGCAACGACCTCCTGGCCGCCGCCGCGGCGCAGGGCGTGGAGATCGCCTTCGAAGCCTCGGTTTGCGGCGGCATCCCCATCATCCTGGCCCTGCGCCAGGGCCTGGCCGCCAATCACATCCAGGAGCTCTTCGGCATCCTGAACGGCACCTGCAACTACATCCTGACCCAGATGTCCCAGCACGATATGAGCTACGCCCAGGCCCTGGCCGAGGCCCAGGCGGCCGGCTTTGCCGAGGCCGACCCCACCCTGGACGTGGAAGGCATCGACACGGCCCACAAGCTCACCATCCTCATGAGCCTGGCCTACGGCGCCCGCCTGGACCTGGAGGCCATCTCGGTGGAGGGCATCAGCCGGCTCGACCCCCTGGACCTGCAATTCGCCCGGGAATTCGGCTACCGCTTGAAGCTGCTGGCCATCACCCGGGACGACGGCCACCGGGTGGAGGCCCGGGTCCACCCCACCCTGGTCCCCAAGGACCACATGCTGGCCCAGGTGAGCGGGGCCATGAACGCCGTCTATCTCACCGGCGACGCCGCCGGGCCCATCCTGCTTTACGGCCAGGGGGCCGGGATGATGCCCACCGCCAGCGCCGTGGTCAGCGACATCCTGGACCTGGCCCGCAACCTGATCTGCGGGGCGAAGGTAAGGGTGCCGCCCCTGGGCTGCCACCAGGCCCTGGAAGCCACCCGCCTCATCAAGCCCATGAACGACACGGTGACCAACTACTACTTCCGCTTCGCCGCCCTGGACCGCCCCGGGGTTCTGTCCCAGGTCTCCGGCATCCTGGGAAAATACGGCATCAGCATCGCCGCGGTGATTCAAAAAGGCCGGGGCATGGCGGGCACCGTGCCCATCGTCATGATCACCCACGAGGCTCGGGAGGCCGACGTCCGCCAGGCCCTCAAAGAGATCGACCGGCTGCCGCTGCTCTCTCCTCCGGCCATCTTCTACCGCATCGAGGACCCCCACCTGCACGCCGCCCAGATCTAATTTTCTCTTGGACCCTGCGCCCTGGCGGAGACGTGCTGATTCACCGCCGAGACGCGGAAAATAGTTACAGCTTCCTGGAAATAAACCGAAAACGGTTTGGCCTGCTTAGGTAATTTGGTCACATCTGTGATATACATAAATCTTCACAAGTCGCAGCCAAGGAGATGATTATGAGCGATTTCTGGGCCTTTCGCACCATGGTCACGCCGGTAATCATTCAGGTCCTGTTCTGGGTGGGGGTCATGGTTTGCATCATTGCCGGCCTGGTCATGATCGTTATGGGGATCAAACTTCCCGGCGATCAAATGGTGCTCAAAGGGGTGTTGCTGGCGATCCTTGGACCCCTGGGGGTTAGAGTCTACTGCGAGATCTTGATCGTCTTCTTCCGCATCAACGAGACCTTGACGGAAATCAAGCATTCTCTGGATGGCCGGCAGGCTCAGGCGGAGTTAGGCGGTTAGGGGTGGTTACGGCAGCTTTTGGCTCCAGAGACTAATTGAATGAAGTCTAAGTTCTTTCGTCCGCATATCATCTGGCTGGGGGTCTGGCTGGCGATCTTTTTCGCCATGCTGCTCATTGCCGCCTGGCAGAACGACTTATACTGGCGGGCTGACCTGGCCAAATTCAGCCAGTTGGAACTGGTCACCGTCGAGAGAATACTGCCGTATGCCCTGGCCTATCTGGAAGAGCACCAGCAACCGGAGGCGTTGCAAAAAATCATTGAGGATAATCTCGGACCATATGCCCTGGTGATTACGGATAAGGCCGGGAATATTCAATATGCCCCAGCCTCTGCGCCTTCCGGCAAGCTTGGCTCCAGCCTGCTGAAAGGGAGTAAGTTCTTTTACCTTTTGAAGAATCCGGATTCCCGCCGGTCTTTATCCGGACCGTACACCGAAGGAGCCGCGCCTGCGGCCACTCCGGAGCAGGCTGAGTCCCTGGGCAGGCTTTATCTCATAGACCGGGAGTCGTATTCCTTTAAGGAGACCTTGGGCCGGGCCTACGGGAAAATCCTCTCCCCTTCGGAGTCGGTCTTTGCCTTTACCCTGCTCAGCTATATGATGGTATTGGTGGGTTTTGCCGGCATTTGCGCCATCTCGGCCAGGTTCCAAAGCCACTTCCAGCAAGTCCAGGAAAAGCAGTATGAGACTGAGTTGGAAACCCGGGAATTGCGCATCCAGGTCCTGGAATCCAACATCAAGGCCGCGGATTTGCGGCTGGAACTGCTGGACCGGCGCTACGAACAGGCCCAGACGGTAATGACTGCCACCAAAAGCGCCATTGCCGGATTGGAAAAGACCATCCAGTACGAATCCAGCCGGAACGAGGAGTTGGGCGACAGTCTGAGACAGGCCGAAGCTGAACGGGATGAAGCCCTGGCCACGATGCAGGCTATTGATCAGGATCGGGGGAAAATCGCCCAAGAACTTAAAGAACTCGAGGTCTTGAAAGAAGTGGAAGAGATGAACCGTCCCGAGTCCGCCAAAGAGAACGCCAGGAGGCCCAAGGAATTTCTCTGGCTCAATATGGTTTATAAGAATCTCCACTTTTCCAGGCGGGCCTTACAGAATATCATCGACCTGCAAAATTCCTCGGACGTCTTTCCAGCGCTCCCGGATGCCCTGGCCGCGCTCAATGGCAGCAGCGTTGAATCCCTGGCCGGCGGCGGAGCGCTCCCTTCTCGGAGCGTGGTCAGATATTCCCAGCCTTTGGCCCATCATCGCGGCGATTTCTGGGAGTACCGCTTCTCCAAAGACGGCCGCCTCTTCTTCGGGCTCTCCAGGTCCAAGACCTGGAATATCGATACCATCCTGTTGAAACGAAAATTCACCTTAAACCGCTATAAATACGAAAAACATCTGGAGCAAACCCTGGGCAAGGATAATAATGATCTGGTCTCGCTAAATTAACTTCGGAAATGAGAATCTGCGCATGAAATACGTCATTCTGGTAGGTGACGGCATGGGGGATTACCCCATGCCCGAGTTGGGCGGCCGGACCCCTTTGGAGGCCGCGGCCATTCCAAATCTGGACGAACTGGCCCGGCGCGGGGAATTGGGCTGCGCCCGCACCATCCCGCCGGGCCTGGAACCCGGCAGCGACATCGCCAACCTGGCCATCGTGGGCTATGACCCGGCCCGCTACCATACCGGCCGGGCCCCCCTGGAGGCCGCGGCCCTGGGGGTGGACCTGAGGCCCGAGGAAGTGGCCTTCCGCTGCAACCTGGTGACCCTGCGCCACGAGGCCGGCAAGATTTTCATGGAGGACTACTCCGCCGGGCACATCAGCAGCGAGGAGGCGCGGGAGATCATCCAGGTCCTGGATTCGGCCCTGGGTCAGGAGGGACGCCGCTTTTACCCCGGGGTCAGCTACCGCCACCTGCTGGTCTGGGCGGCAGGCGAGGCGTCCTGGCGCACCTATCCGCCCCATGACTGGAGCGGCCAGGAGGTGGGCCAGCTCATGACCGCCGCCGCGGCCCCCCTGTGGGACCTGGTGCAGGCCTCCTGGCCGGTGCTGAAAGACTACGAAGTCAACCGCCGCCGTCTGGCTGCGGGCCAGAAACCCGCCACCTCCATCTGGCTCTGGGGCCAGGGGCGGCCGCCGCAACTGCCCACCCTGAAGGAGCGCTTCGGCCTTTCCGGCGCGGTGATCTCGGCGGTGGACCTGATCCGGGGCATCGGCAAATACGCCGGCCTGGAACCCATTCTGGTGCCCGGAGCCACGGGTTTCCTGGACACCAACTACGCCGGCAAGGTGGCCGCGGCGCTGGCGGCCCTCCAGGATAAAGACCTGGTCTTTGTCCACGTGGAGGCCCCGGACGAGGCCGGCCACAGCGGCGAGCTGAAACTCAAGCTCCAGGCCATCGAGGACTTCGACGCCAAGATCGTCGGGCCGCTGCTGGCCGGGTTAAAGGGTCTGGGAGACCACCGGGTCCTGGTGCTTTGCGACCACTTCACCCCGCTCTCCTTGCGCACCCACTCCTCGGAGCCGGTGCCGTTCATCCTCTACGATTCCCGCCGTCCGGCTGATCAGCCGCGCCCCTACACCGAGGCCGCGGCTAAGAAAACCGGCCTGCTCCTGGAACAGGGGGCGGATTTGCTGCCGCGGTTGCTGGAAAGAGATTAACCACCAAGGGCACCAAGACCACCAAGAGCTCACCAAGAAAAGAAAATGCCCTGGCGGCCTGCCGCCAGGGCATTAATTTTTCTCCTTGGTGAAACTTGGTGCCCTTGGTGTCTTGGTGGTGAAATTTAAACCGCCACCTTCCCCAGATAGTTCACTGCGTTGCGGAAGACGGCCAGACCGGCGCCTTCCTGTTCGGGGTAGGGTTGGCCCCGGCGGCGCCAGGTTTCCTTCTCCCGGGTCCAGGTGGGGTGCTGGAAGGAGGTGACGTGGGCCTCGGGGTGGGGCATGAGGCCCAGGACCCGGCCGCTGGCGTCCGTGACCCCGGCGATGTCCAGGAGCGAACCGTTGGGATTGTCCGGGAATTTCCCCGCGGCCGCGGCGCCGTCGGCGCTGGCGTACTTCAGGGCGATCTGGCCCTTTTCCTTGATTTCGGTGAGCACCTCCGGGGGCCGCGAAGAATTTGCCTTCGCCGTGGCGGATGGGCAGCTCCAAATGGTCCAAGCCCTTAGTGAAGACGCAATGGGAAGGCTCGACTTTGAGATGCACCCAGGCGTCGCGGAAGTTGCCGCAATCATTGGGGATCAGGGCGGCCAGGCGCTCGCCGGGACGCCCCTCCAGGCCCGGGAGCAGCCCCAGGTTCACCAGGACCTGGAAGCCGTTGCAGATGCCGATGACCAGCCGGCCGGCGTCGATGAACTCCTGGAGGGCCGAGCCCAGGGCCAGTTTCAGGCGCAAGGCCAGGATGACCCCGGCCCCGTGCTCGTCGCCCCAGCTGAAGCCTCCCGGCACCGCCAGCAGGTGATAATTCCAGATGGCCTGGGGGTTCTCCAGCAGTTCGGTGGTGTGGACGCGGCAGGCCTCGGCCCCGGCCTTATTCAGGGCGAAGGCGGTCTCAAAGTCGCAGTTGAGGCCGTAGCCGTAGAGCACCAGGGCCTTGGGCCTGGGGGTTTCGTTTGCGGTTTTAGGAGACTCAGAGGCCATCATATTGGAATAGGCTCAATTTTTCTAGAGCATTTATAGCACAGGCTGGAAAGCCTGTGCTACCAATCTTGTGTAGCGCCGCCGCCCCCGGCGATGCATTTTTGCAGGCGAGGGCGCCTGCTCTCCAGGTTAATCCCTGCCGCCCGCCCCGGTTTCCGGTCCCCCGTCTCCCGTCCTACTTCTTCCCGCCCTTTTTCTTGGGGGCGGCGGGTTTGGCGGCCTTTTTCTCTTCGCGTTTCTGTTTTTGAGCCGCCAGTTCGACGACCTTTTCCCGCTTCACCGCCACCCTTTTCGCCTCTTTGCGCCAGGCGTAGACTACGGGGCTGGCTACGAAGACCGAGGAGTAGGTGCCCACCAGGACGCCCAGGATCATGGCCAGGGCGAAGTCCCTCAGGACCACGCCGCCGAAGAAGTAGAGGGCCAGGACTACCATGAAGACGGTGCTGCTGGTGACGATGGTCCGGGAGAGCACCTCGTTGACGCTCAGGTTGATGATCTCGCCCAGCTTGCCGCGTTTGCGCGCCAGGTTCTCCCGGATGCGGTCAAAGACCACCACCGTGTCGGTCAGGGAGTAGCCCGCCAGGGTGAGCAGGGCGGTTACCACCAGCAGGGTGATCTCTTTATCGAGCAGCCAGAAGATGCCCAGGACCGCCAGGACGTCGTGGAAGGTGGCGATAAGGGCGCCGATGCCGAAGATGAACTCAAAGCGCCAGGCGATATAGAGGACGATGCACGTCATGGCGAGGATGATGGCGACGATGGCCTTGCTGCGCAGGTCCGCACTGATGGAAGCGCCGATCTCGGATTTGCCGATGGCCTCAAATTTATTGCCGGTCAGGGATTTGTTCAGGATGCCGACCAGGTGCGTGGAGATTTGCCCCACGGACTCTTCGGACTTCTTCAGCTTGATGATGAGTTCCTTGCCGCCTTCCACCGGCTGGATCTCGGCGTGGCCCCAGCCCTCTTTATCCAGGGCGCTGCGCACCTCGTTGACCGTGAAGGGCTGGGCGGCGCTCATCTGCACCAGGGTGCCGCCGCTGAACTCCACCCCCAGGTTGCCGTGGCCCCGGCTGAGCTGGACAAAGCCGATAATCCCCACCAGACAGAGCACTCCGGAGATGGCGAAGGCATAACGGCGCCAGCCGATGAAGTCGATGCTGCTTTTGCCAAAAAGCTCGTAGAAGCTGAGGTGCTTGATATAGCGCTTGACCAGCAGCCAGTCGTAGACCACCCGGGTGCCGAACAGGGCGGTGAAGAGGTTGAGGACGACGCCCAGGCTCAGGGTGACGGCGAAGCCCTTGATGGGGCCGGTGCCGAAGAGGAAGAGGACCACCGCGGTGATCAGGGTGGTGACGTGGGAGTCGATAATGGTCCAGAAGGCCTTGTCATAGCCGCCGTCGATGCCGGCCTTCAAGGGCTTTCCGGCATGGAACTCCTCCCGCATTCGTTCATAAATCAGCACGTTGGAGTCCACCGCCATGCCCACCGACAGGATGATGCCGGCGATGCCCGGCAGGGTGAGGGTGGCGCCGAACAGGGACAGCATCCCCAGGAGAAAGACGATATTGACCACCAGGGCGTAATCGGCCACCAGCCCGGAGAAGCGGTAGTAGAAGATCATGAAGGCCACCACCAGCAGGGTGCCGCAGAGGCCGGCGGTGAGGCCCTTTTTGATGGAGTCCGCGCCCAGGGTCGGACCCACGGTGATGTTCTGGACGATCTTAACGGTGGCCGGCAGGGCCCCGGCCCTCAGGACGATGGCCAGGTCGGCGGCCTCCTGGGAGGAATAGGACCCGGTAATTTGAGCCTTGCCGCCGCCGATGCGCTCCTGGATGACCGGGGCCGAGCGCACCACGCCGTCGAGGATAATGGCCAGGCGGCGTTTGACGTTCTCACCCGTGATCTTGCCGAACTCCTCGGCCCCCCGGCGGTCGAAGTCCACCGAAACGTAAGGCTCGTTATAGTCGCCGATGCGCACCGAGGCGTTTTTGATGGCGTCGCCGGTGAGCAGCACCTTCTTTTTCAGCAGCAGGGGCTTGCTCTCGACGCGGCCGGTTTCCTTGTTGACGCTCTTTTCGATGTAGACCTCATCCTCGGCCGGGATCTTGTCGGCCAGGGCCTGGTTGAGCTGCTCCCGGGTATAGCCGGCCTTCAGCTTGTCGGCCTTGAGGGCCTGTTCGATGAGCTCCGGCAGATTGAGGCCGGCCTGGTCGTCCACCAGCTTGAATTCCAGTTGGGCCGTCTGGCCGATGAGGTCCAGGGCCCGCTGCGGGTCCTGGATGCCGGGCAGCTGGACCACGATGTTTTCAGCGCCCTGGCGCACCAGCACCGGCTCGGTCACCCCGAACTGGTCGATGCGGTTGCGCAGCACCTCGAGGCTCTGGGAAATGGTGCGTTCCTGGAGCTGCTTGACTTCATCCGGCCTGAGGGCGATCTCGAAGCCCAGGCCGCCGGCCTGGCTCACGGGTCCGGTGACCTCCAGGTGCGGGTACTCATCCTTGAGCAGCCGCTGGAAGGCGGCCTGCTCGTCTTTGTTGACCAGGGTCACGGGCAGACTCTGTTTGGCGACCTCACCCACCTTCAGGTTCAGGCCGCGTTTTTCGGCGGTCTCCTTCAGTTCCGTGGCAGTACGGTTCAAGGCGTTGCCGACGGCCTGGTCCATGTCCACCTGCAGGATCAGGTGCATGCCCCCTTTCAGGTCCAACCCGAGATTCAGTCCACGGCTGATGTGCTTCTCCCACCAGGGCGGCAGGGTGCCGGTCAGGGAAGGCAGCACAAAGATGATGGCAATGACGGTGAGGATAAAGAGGAATAAGAACTTCAGACGGATGGCACGCAGCATTAATTATCTCCTTGAGGCCGGGGCCGAAAACGACCCCGCCGGGGTTCCTGCTTGGGCGCTGACTGCTGGTTCCACATGGAGGCGAAGGTTTGGGATAGCCTGGACCTGAGCCTTAATATCTGAATTAAATTACATTACCCAGGGATGCCTGTCAAGCTTCCGGTGGGCGGCAAGACGGCACACAGACGCAGGCTAAAGCCTGCGACTACAAAACCTCTGCGATCAAAGCGGTATTCGGTGGGAAGCCATCCAACTATGGTTGCAGCAGATAATTTTGGCTGCAAGGACTGCTTGAATCAAAGAGCGTCGCGGCTTTCGTGGCCCACGGAGATGAACTTCTCCCGAGGCAGCTGCAGGCAGGTGAGCCGGTTGCCGTAGGCCGCGCCGGTATCAATGCCGATCTTGTTGGGCATCACCAGGGGTTGGTGGAAGGGGGTATGGCCGAAGATCACCCGCTTGCCGAAATCCTCCACGGAAGTGATGAAATCCCCCCGGATCCACAGCAGGTCTTCCTCGCCCTGTTCCGCCAGCGGGACCCCGGGCTTGAGGCCGCCATGGACGAAGATATAAGCCTCGGTCTCATAATAGAGCCGCAGTTCCTCCTCCAAAAAGCGGCGGTGGTCCGGGGGCAGGACCAACACCTTCTGGTCTTCCCAAGCCTCGCCCCAGTAATCCTTTAAGGTGCTTATCCCGCCATTATAGAGAAACAACTCGATATCCCGGCCTTGCATGAAATTGAGGAACATGGCCTCGTGGTTGCCCTTGAGGCAGATGACCTGCTCCGGCGGCGCTTGATTCCTCAGGCGCAAGACGTAATCCACCACCCCCCGGGAGCGCGGCCCCCGGTCGATATAGTCGCCCATGAAGATCAGCCGATCCCGGGTCAGGTCCGGCTGGAGCTGATCCAGCAGCCGCTCCAGGAGATCCAGGTTGCCGTGAATGTCGCCAATGGCGTAAATGTCGGACACGTTTTTAGCTGGGGGAATAGCGGTTTCGTCCCGGCTCTCTCTGATGCCAGCTTCCAGCCACCGAAACAACCTCTCCCGGTGGTCCAGCCGCGTCAGGCCGGCTTCCCGGGCCAGGCGCTGGGCCTCGGCGTGTTCCAGGCCGGTGAGAAATTTCCGCAGCGCCGGGTGCTCAGAGGCCCGGCCGCAGGGGCGGTATTGGCCCATAACATTAACATAAGTTTGGGGAGAAATCTGCCGGGATAGAAACTCCATGATCTCTTTGGTGCCGGCCAGGCCGTCGGGCAGGACCAGATGCCGCACCAGCAGGCCGCGGCGAGCCACGCCGTCTTCGTCCAGCGCCAGGTCGCCCACCTGGCGGTGCATCTCTTTCAGGGCCTGGCGGGCGATCTCGGGATAGTCCTCGGCCTGGCAGAGGCCGGCGGCCACCTTCGGGTCCCAAAACTTGAAGTCCGGCATGTAGATGTCGATCACCCCATCCAGCAGGCGCAGGGTCTCCAGGGCATCATAGCCGCCGGTGTTATAGACCAAAGGCACCTTGAGGCCGCGCTCGATGGCCAGGGGCAGGGCCGCCAGGATCTGGTAGACCTGGTGGCTGGGGGTGACGAAATTGATATTGTGGCAGCCCTGCTGCTGCAAATTGAGCATCATGGCGGCCAGGTCGGCCAGGGAGATTTCCTCGCCGGCGCCGCCGTGACTGATTTCGTAGTTCTGGCAGAAGAGGCAGTAGAGGTTGCAGTGGGTGAAAAAGATAGTGCCGGAACCGTGCCGGCCCACCAGGGGGTCTTCTTCGCCGAAATGGGGGGCGAAAGAGGAAGTGACCGGCAGATCGCCGGTGCGGCAGAGGCCGCGCTCGCCGTGATGCCGGTCCACCAGGCAGTTCCGGGGGCAGAGGTTGCATTTATTTAAGATATCGTAAGCCGCGGCGATCTTGGGCTGCAATAAGCCGCGGCGATGGGTTTCGAGGTAAACCGGTTCCCGTTTACTCATGGCATGCATCCGGTGGGGCGAGCCTCCGCGCCCGCCCGACTTCTGGCGGCCAGGGACGGCCGCCCCACCACTGCTCAAGGTGGCGGACGAGACGCCCGCCCCACGGCTCACTCCACCTCCACCCGCCAGGGTTCCAGCAAACTGCGCGGGATGTCGGCGACGAAGCGGGAGGGGGCGTTAAAGGTCATGCCGAACTGGCGGCTGTAGCCGATGGCGGGGTAGGCGACCCCCAGGTGCTTCCGCGCCCGGGTGATGGCGACATACATCAAGCGCCGCTCCTCCTCCAATTCGTCCTCCCGCTCCTGGGAGTAGAAGCCCGGAAAGCGGCCCTCCGCGGCCCAAAGCACGAAGACCGCGTCCCATTCCAGGCCCTTGGCCGAGTGGATGGTGGAGACGGTCAGGTACTCCTGGGGCGGCGGGGTCAGGTCGGCGGCGCTGGCGGGCGGCTCCAGGGTCAGGTCGTTGAGAAAGGAGCGCAGGCTCTGGTAGCGGGAGACGATGGCCAGGAGGTGCTCCAGGTCCCGCAGCCGCTTGGGATAGTCATCATAGCGCGCCTGGGCCAGGGGTTCGTAGAATTCCAGGGCCTGGGTCATCAAGGTTACCAGGGTCTTATTGGGGGACAGCATACTTTCGATCAGGTCGGCCAGGGCCTTGAGTTGGGCGGGCCGCTTTTGGCTCCGGAGCCAATTCAGGGCGGCGGCAATGGTGAAGTCACTGCCCATCTTGGCGTCGAATTTGGCGCAGGTCTGGCGGCCCACGCCGGGGATCAGCATTAGCAGCCGGTGCCAGCTCAGGGTGTCCCGGGGGTTGGCCAGGACGCGCAGATAGGACAGGATGTCCTTGATGTGGGCGCTTTCCACGAACTTGAAGCCGCCGAACTTGACGAAGTGAATCCCGGCCCGGGCCAGTTCGATCTCCAGGTCGAAGGAGTGGTAGCCGGCCCGCACCAGCACCGCCATTTCTTGCAAAGGCACGCCTTGCCTCTGCAGCTCCTGCACCTGGGAGACCACCAGGCGGGACTGCTCGTTTTCGTTGGCGGCGCGGAAGAGCCGGGGCCGCTCCCCTTCGGCTTTGCGGGTGAACAGGCACTTGGTGTACTTCTCCCGGGCCCCGGCGATGACCGCGTTGGCCAGGTCCAGGATGGGCTGGGTGCTGCGGTAGTTCTCTTCCAGCTTGATGACGCGGGCGCCGGGAAAGAGGCGGGGGAATTCCATGATATTGCGGAAATCGGCGCCCCGGAAAGAATAAATGGATTGGGAGTCGTCCCCCACGGCCATGACGTTGTGGTGGGTGTAGGCCAACAGCCGCACCAGCTCCGCCTGCAGGAGGTTGGTGTCCTGGTATTCGTCCACCATCAGGTATTGAAAGCGCTCCGAGAGGCGGCGACGCACGTCTTCGTGCTCGCTCAAAAGGCGGCGGCCCTCCACCAGCAGGTCGTCATAGTCCATCAGCTGATTGCTGCGCTTTTCCTGCCAGTAGGCCATGGCGATTTTGGCCAGTTCGTCCCGCTGCGCCAGGAACTGGGGGTAGTCCCGGAGCAGCAGGGCTTCCAGGGAGATGCTCTTGTTGACCGTGGCGCTGAAGATGTCCGCCATGGTATCTTTCTTGGGAAAGGCCCCGGCCGGGTGCTTGAAGCCGAAGCGCTCTTTCAGCATTTGCAGCAGATCGCCCTGGTCGGAGCGGTCCATAATCGAAAAGCCGTGGGGATAACCCACCCGGTCGCCGAATTGCCGCAGCCACTGATAGCAGACGCTGTGGAAGGTGCCGCCGGTGATTGCCCCCAGGGGCCGGTCCAGCAGATGCACCGCCCGGGTCAACATCTCCTGGGCCGATTTGCGGGTGAAGGTGAGGAGCAGGATGGACCCGGGGTCCACCCCATGCTCCACCAGATAGGCCAGGCGATAGACCAGGGTGCGGGTCTTGCCGCTGCCGGCCCCGGCAATGACCAATATCGGCCCTTCCCGGGTGGTCACCGCCTGATACTGCGCCTCGTTGAGCTCGCGCTGATAATCGATGCGCCGGGGCGGCGGGGCTTCGGGAAAGATGGATAGGGTTCTATGTGGCATTGATAGGCGATTAACCTCACGCAAAGACGCCAAGTCGCAAAGCAAAGGCGCCAAGGAAGATGCATGGATGGTGCGTAGGACGCACCCTACTTGCCGAGATAATCAACAATCGCCGCGGTCAGGGCAGGAATGGTGTAGTCTGTAGGCTCAATCTGTGGGGTAACGCCATATTCCTGCAGCGTGGCCGAGGTAATCGGGCCAATAGAAGCCACCACTGCTTTTGCGGCCAAGCCTTGAAAACGTTCTTTTCCCACCAGCTTGACGAAATTATGCACCGTGGCGGAGCTGGTGAAGGTGAGGATATCCACCTGGCCCTCGGCCAAAGCGGCCTCGGCCTCCGGGGGAATCTCGTGGGGCAGCCGCGATTTATAGACCGGCGCCACATCCACCTGGGCGCCCAGGCGCATCAGGCCCTGCGGCAGCACCTCCCGGGCGATCTGGGCCCGGGCCAGGAGCATTTTGCTGCCGGGAGCGACCTGGGGGCCGAGGGCTTCCAGCAGCACTTCGGCCTTGAAGGCGGGCGGCACCACGTCGGCCTTAAGGCCGTAAGCCCGCAGGGACTCCGCCGTGGCCGGGCCGATGGCGGCGATTTTCAGGCCGCCCAGGGCCCGGACGTCGCGGCCCCGGCCAAACAGGCGGTCCATGAAGGCGGCCACGCCGTTGGCGCTGGTGAAGACGAGCCAATGATATTGAGCAAGATTATTTAAGGCTTGATCAAATGGTCCAAAATCGTCCGGCGGGCCGATCTCGAGGGTGGGAATTTCCAGGCAGCGGGCCCCGGCCGCGGCCAGCAATGCCACCAGCTTGCTCGCCTGCTGCCGGGAGCGGGTCACCACCACGGTCTTGCCCCACAGGGGCCGGGTCTCCCACCACTTCAGGGTTTTCCGGAGTTCCACCACGCCGCCCACCACCAGGATGGCCGGCGGCTTGATCCCGGCGTCCCGGGCCGCCTGGGCGATGTCCGTCAGGGTGCCGGTGACGGTGCGCTGCAAAAGCGTCGCGCCCCTTTCGATGACCGCCGCCGGGGTCGAAGGAATGCGGCCATGATCAATCAGTTGGCGGCAAATCTCCGGCAGGTTCTTCACCCCCATGAGAAAGACCAGGGTGCCGGGGTTTTTGCCCAAGGCCTCCCAGGGGATGGTGCTGGCCTCTTTGCTGGGGTCTTCGTGGCCGGTGATGAAGGTCACCAGGGTGGTGTAGCGCCGGTGGGTCACGGGGATGCCGGCATAGGCCGGCACCGCCACCGCCGCGGTCACCCCGGGGACCACTTCAAAGGGGATGCCCGCCTGGGCCAGTTCCTCGGCCTCTTCGCCGCCGCGGCCGAAGACGAAGGGGTCGCCGCCCTTGAGGCGCACCACCGTCAGGCCGGCCCGGGCCCGGGCCACCAATAAATCGTTGATGCCCTCCTGGGGCACGGCGTGGGCCCCGGCCTTCTTGCCCACATAGATAATTTCCGCGTCCGCCGGGGCCTCCTTGAGCAGCTCCGGACTGGCCAACTGGTCATAGACCACCACCTGGGCCCGGCGCAACAGCGCCAGCCCCTTGGCCGTAATCAATCCCGGATCCCCGGGCCCGGCGCCGACTAAGTAAACCATCTTTAAATACTACCATATCTCACCACCGAGACACAGAGGACACAGAAGATTTATGCTCTGTGTCCTCTCTGTGCACTCTGTGCCTCTGTGGTGAGGCCTCTATCTGTGACAGGCCCCGTGATGTTCGATGCCTTCCACGATGCCGCGGTATTTTTCATGGATCATTTTTCGATCGAACTCCGCCATCTTCTCCAGCAACTCGGCCTTTTCCGCCGCGCTGAAATACGCCATGCAAGGGATGAAGAAATGCTGGTCTTCCTTCTCGATGTGCCTGGGATAGAACACCACCAGTTCCTCCAGGTGCAGCAGCAGGTCGTCCAGGGCCCCGGCCTTATCCAGGAGAAAGTCATTCTTGGCCTCGACCAGACTGGCGGTGGTCCGCCGGCTCCAGGCGTGATCGCTGATGAGTTCCGCCATCATTTGCCGGTGCTCCGGGGCCAGGTCTTTTTTGGCCAACTCGGCAAACAGCAGATCTTCTTCCTTGCCGTGGTGGCAGCGGTCGGCGTAGGTCTTCATGAAATCCACCGCGGTGTCGATGAAGACCGGGTCCACAAAGGCGAACTCCCGGTCCACCGCGATATTGTCCTTCATGCGGGTCAACTCCCGCTGCATCAGGTTGATGAGGCGCTCGATGAGGCGGTGTTCGATCATTAAAGGGCCGATGGGTTGCATAGACTAAATCCCCTTTTTAACCGCAGATGAACGCCGATGAACGGAGATAAAAAGTCTGGCGTCGGTGGTCATACTTTGATCAATTCAGTATTCCCGGGCGCCTAAACGCAACTGCTCGGCATACTCCAACTGGATATGCCAGTCCACCTGGGGGTAGATGTCCTTGAATTTGTCGCTGCCGGCGCCCAGTTCCTTCAGGGCCGAGCCCAGGCGGCCGGGGCTTTCGATGACCAGGTCGGCGCAGGCCTGGTCGATGGCCACCGGGTCCCGGGAGGCCAGGATGCCGATATCCCCGACGATGGGCAGGTCGTTGTGGCCGTAGCAGTCGCAGGCCGGCGACACCTGGGTGAGGAAATTGACGAACACGGCCTTATCCCGCCGGTCCCGCATCACCCCGTAGGCGTATTCCATCATCTTTTTGAGGAACACCGGGATGGATTCGTTCCACTGGATCTGGATGTTGCCGTAAGGGCAGACCAGCAGGCATTCGGCGCAGCCCACGCACTTGGTGGGATCGATGACCGCCTTTTCGGTCTCCGGGTTGATGCTGATGGCCTCCTGGGCGCAGTGGACCACGCAGTCGCCGCAGCCGGTGCACTTCTTTTCGGTCACCTTGGGGGAGATGTTGGAGTGCATGGAGAGCTTGCCTTTGCGGGAGGCGCAGCCCATGCCCAGGTTTTTCAGGGCGCCGCCGAAGCCGGAGAGTTCGTGGAGCTTGAAGTGGGAGAGGACCACCAGGGCCTCGGCCTCCAGGATGGCCTCGGCCAGATAGACGGTCTTAAACTGCTCCCGGTTGATTTCCACCTCCACCTCCGCCTTGCCGGTGAGGCCGTCGGCGATGACCAGGGGGGCCTTGACCACGGCGTAGGCGAAGCCGTTTTCGATGGCGGTGGTGAGGTGGCTCACGGCCTCGGCCCGGGTGCCCACGTAGACGGTGTTGGCGTCGGTGAGGAAGGGCGCCGCCGCCGTGGTCATAAATGTGGTCCACCACCTGGCGCACGTAGATGGGCCGGATGAAGGAGGTGTTGCCCTTCTCGCCGAAATGGAGCTTCACCCCGATCAAGGGCCGCTTCTTTTTGCGCTTGATGATGTTCTTAAGATCCAGGGCCTCCAGGAGCCGCTGAAATTTCTTGAAATTGGGCTCCTTGACGGAGGCCCGCAGGTCCATGAAGAAGACTTGGCTGGGCATGATTTCCCTCTGATTAATATCCACGTAAAGTTATTAAACCGCAGATTAGAACGCGCAGATAAGCGCCGATTATTTATCTGCTTGTCCATCAGCGTTCATCGGCGGTTTATGTCTTGCGCCTTGGCGTCTTGGCGTAAAAAATTATTACTTCTCCTCCCATGCCACCTTGCCCCCCACCACGGTCATCACCGCCTTACCCTGCAAAGTCCAGCCGTGGAAGGGGCAGTTGCGGGATTTGGAGGCGAAGGTGCTGGCGTCTACGGTCCACGTCCGGTTTAGATCAATCAAAGTGAGGTCCGCCGGGGCGCCGACGGCCAGGGTGCCGCCGGGGACGCCCAGGAGGCGGGCCGGGTTGAGGCTCATCAGGGTGACTAATTGCGATAGGGTCAGGACCCCGTCGTGCACCAGCTTCAGGCTGAGGCCCAGGCTGGTTTCCAGGCCGATGAGGCCGAAGGCCGCGGCCTGGAACTCCAGGTCCTTTTCCAGGGAGGTATGCGGGGCGTGGTCGCTGGCGATGGCGTCCAGGGTGCCGTCTTGGAGACCCGCTTTGATGGCGGCCTGGTCGCGCGGCGGTGCGGAGCGGCGGGTTGACCTTGGCGTTGGTGTCGTAGCCGTAGACCGCTTGCGTCGGTCAGGCTGAAATAATGGGGCGCGGTCTCGGCGGTCACCGGCAGGCCCGCGGCCTTGGCCCGGCGGATAAGTTCAACGCTGCCGGCGGTGCTGACATGGGCGATATGCAGGCGGCCGCCGGTGAGGCCCGCCAGGGTAAGATCCCGGAAGATCATGACCTCTTCGACGGCGGCGGGGATGCCCTTCAGTCCCAGTTCCAGGGAGACCCGGCCTTCGTGCATGACGCCTGCGCCCCGAAGTTCCAGGTCCTCGGCGTGGGAGATGACCGGCAGGCCGAAGGTGCGGGCGTACTCCAGGGCCCGGCGCATGAGCATGGAACTCAGCACCGGCCGGCCGTCGTCGGAGACGGCCACGGCCCCGGCCTCCTTCTGATCGCCGTACTCGCTCAACTGCTCGCCCTTAGAGCCCATGGAGATGGCCGCCACCGGATAGACCCGGGCCAGACCCGCGGCCTGCGGCCTGCTCCAGGATGAAGCGGGTCACGGAAGCGGTGTCGTTCACCGGCCTGGTGTTGGGCATGCAGGCCACCGCGGTGAAGCCGCCCCGCACCGCGGCCCGGGCGCCGGTCTCGATGGTCTCTTTATATTCCTCGCCGGGTTCCCGCAGGTGGACGTGCATGTCGATGAGCCCCGGGGTCAGCACCAGGCCCTGGGCCTCGATGACCCGGCGGCCCTCAATGGGGATGGTGCCGGGAGTCTCGACCGCGGCAACCTTGCCGCCCTCAATCAACAAGTCCAGGGGGGCTTCCAGGCCCTGCGCCGGGTCCACCACCAGAGCGCCCTTAATCAGCATACTTCTCCCCTCCGATCAAGAGGTAGAGCATGGCCATGCGCACCGCCACGCCGTTGGTCACCTGCTCCAGGATGACGGAATAGGGGCCGTCGGCCACCTCGGGGGAGATCTCCACCCCCCGGTTGAGCGGCCCGGGATGCATGATAATCACGTCGTCTTTGGCTTTTTCCAGGTGCCGGGGGGCCAGGCCGAAGTGGCGGCTGTACTCCCGCAGGGTGGAGATGAAGCCCTGACCCATGCGCTCCAGTTGCAGCCGCAGCATCATAATGACGTCGGCCCCCGCCACGGCCTCATCCAGGGAATAGGTCACCCGCACCCCCAGGTCGGCCAAGAAAAGGCGGCAGCATGGTGGCGGGGCCGGCCACCGTCACTTCGGAGCCCATCTTGCCGAGAGCCAGGATATCGGAGCGGGCCACCCGGGAATGGGCGATGTCGCCGATGATGGCCACCTTCAGGCCGGAAAGGGTGCCCTTGGCCTCCCGCACCGTCAACAGGTCCAGCAGGGCCTGGGTGGGGTGCTCATGCAGGCCGTCGCCGGCGTTGATCACCGCGCAGCCGAGTTTCCCGGCCAGGTAGTGGGGGGCGCCGCTGGCATAGTGGCGGATGACCAGGACATCCGGCTGCATGGCCTCCAGGTTGTGGGCCGTGTCCGCCAGGGTCTCGCCTTTGACGGCGCTGGAGGCCGCCACCGTCAGATTGAGGGTGTCGGCGCTGAGGCGCTTGGCGGCAATCTCGAAGGACATGCGGGTTCGGGTGCTGGGCTCGTAGAACATGGTCACCACCGTCCTGCCCCGCAAGGTGGGGACCTTCTTGATGGGCCGCCGGGAAATCTCCTTCATGGAGGCGGCGGTGTCCAGGATGAGCCGGATCTCATCGGCGCTGAGGGCGGCGATGCCCAAGAGATCCTTGTGCCGAAATTCCATAGGCCGGGTCCTTTTTAGCCTGCGAATGGCAGCCTAAAAGTTAAGATAACGCCGGTTTTGGCCGGGGCCATCATCTTGCCGTGAATTTGCAAAAAAAAACCTCCTTTAGCAAAAGGAGGTTGGGCTCGAAATTTTTTCAGCTACTCGGGTCATAAGTCAGCCTCAGTGGCATCCCGGTTTTTTTACCATTGTCCGCGGCGAAATTCAAGCATAATCTCCGGCGATTTTCCCGGCCCCGGTTGACAGTTTACCGGGTAAGCCCTATTTAATGCACAGGAAACTATGAAAAAAAAGGAGGACCATATATGACCGGAGAACTGGCGAAACTGCCCCAAGAAGGAGCCGGTCAAGCCCAAGGCCATTGAAATAAAGACGACCTAAGGCGAGGCAATCGACCGGGGAACTGCTTAGCACGGTCACCGGCCTCCCGTCATCCTTCTCTCCTCTCTAACCCAAAGGAAAATCCCATGAGCACCGAAATGGAAGCCGTTATCAAAAGCGCCATCGACCAGGAGGAGATGTCTCGCCAATTTTATACCCGCCTGGCCAACCTGGTGAGCCACGCCGAAACCAAAGAGACCTTTCAATATCTGGCCAAGGAAGAGCAGGAGCACAAAAACTTTTTGGAGAGCTGCTTCACCCCACAAGGCTGCAAGCTGGTGGGGCGGCCCCAGGATGTACATCTGGCCGAACATTTGGATGCCCCGGCCTTCACCGAGGACTTGTCCCCCAAAGAAGCCCTGGTCATCGCCATGAAGCGGGAAGAGGGCTCGCACCGGTTCTACCAGGCCCTGGCCGCCTTGCAGCCGCCGGGGGAGACCAGAAATTTCCTGGAGAAGATGGCCCGGGTGGAATTGAGCCATAAAGAGAAGATGGAATATCTCTACGATAACACCGCCTTCCCGGAAGTCTGGTAAGAGAGCTAAGGCATGGCCAGAGGCGTGCTCATCGCTCTGGAAGGGATCGACGGTTCGGGGAAAAGCACCCAGGCCGAGATGCTGGCCGCATCCCTGAAAAAGGACGGCCACCAGGTGGTCCTGACCCGGGAGCCTACCCACGGCCCGGCGGGGCAAAAGCTCCAGAGCTACCTCCTGGGGCCCAGCCGCCATCTCTCCCCCGGTGAGGAGCTTGACCTCTTCATGGCGGACCGCCGGGAACATGTGGCCCAGATCATCAAACCGGCCCTGGAGCGGGGCAAAGTGGTCCTCACCGACCGCTACTACTACTCCTCGGTGGCCTACCAGGGGGCCCTGGGACTCGACCCCAACGACATTCTGGCCGCCAACGAGGCCTTTGCCCCGGGGCCCGACTTGGTCATCATCCTGGAGCTGCCCGTTACCGAGGCCCTGGCCCGACTGGCCAAAAAGGGCAAAGCAGCCCGACAGGTGAGCGAGTCCTTACCTTACCTGAAGCAGGTGGAGGCCGTCTACGCCAGCCTCAAGGGCCCCCGCTTTCGCCGGCTGGACGCCTCCGGCCCGCCCATGGAGGTGCACGCCCTCATCCTGGCGGAAGTCCGCAAGTCTTTGCAGGAAGCGGCCTAAGCGCGCCGCCGGGGCCGCCGGGGCCGCCGGCACGACCATGTCCCGGCAGGCCGGCGCTGATTTCCTTGACAAGTATGGCCCGGCGGGTTAATAATATTCCGTTAAGCCCTCGGGCCGTTAACTCAGTTGGTAGAGTATCTGCCTTTTAAGCAGAGAGTCGTCGGTTCGAGTCCGACACGGCCCACAAAAAATGCGTCCCCATCGTCTAGCCTGGTCCAGGACACCGGCCTTTCACGCCGGCGACACCGGTTCAAATCCGGTTGGGGACGCCAAATGAAATCAATGGGTTAGGTCATCATGGCCTAACCCCTCTTTTTATTTCCCAGCATTATTCCCAGCGCAAAGGACAAATTAAAGATGGAAAGCCGCCGACATGGTAGTGGTCATCCTGGGCTCCACCGCCGGCGTGGTCAAGGACATGGTCGACTATTTGTGGTGTTCGAGTCACTATTCCTTCTGCCGGAAAAATGAGACCGATAAATTTCATGGCCGGAAGTTACCTGTGGGGGACGCCGGGCGGTTCTTTTAGGACAGTCTGGGGACACAGAAATGCCCCTTTCGAAATCAGGAAAGGCCGATTAATAGCTTGTTTTAATGGTAGTCCCAACGGGACTATTTCAGGTAAAAACTGGCATCTACATGCCTAATAAATTCAAGGGCTTGGACAGAAGGCCTTTCGTTGGTTGACATAAAAATAGCGAAAATTTCGCTAGGCATTTTTGACGGTCTTTAAGCTAGGTCGAACCGAGAAAAATTCCAATTTAGTCCTGCCGATTTCACCCCAGAGATTTTTAATTTTAAGAGATCTCCATATTCGAATCATATGGAAGAATTTTCATGGGAGCGGATAGTGGCAAGTTAAGTGCACCTTTATACTCGCTGGATTTGGATCGTCAGGCCACTCAAGGTTGACTTGACAGGGAGGAGTGACTACTTGAATTTAAAGGAGGTTATCATCATGGAATATTCCCTTAAATGTCCCGGAAATCCTATGTTCGGTGACCAATTTCCAACCTATCCATGAATAAGCTTGAAGGAAAAATTGCATTCATTACCGGTGGCATAGCGGCATTTACTTTGCGCTGGAGGAGGACGGCGACAAGAAAGCCGACCTGATGCGGGTCTTCCTCCGAAAGAACATCAAGCGGTAGATGGTCGATTACAGCGCGTTCATTACAACTCTAATAAAGGAATTATCTCATTACGAAGACACTTACAGGTAAAATCAATCATTCTTGGAGCTTAGGATGGAAAGCATTAAAGTTAGCAGTTATCTCCTCGTGGGTTTATTCATTATGCTGTTTGTTGTTGCGGCAAATCATTCATCTTCTGCCATCGACAAGGAAGCAAGCATCGTTTTTGTGGTAGCTTGATTTGATGTAGGCCAAGCGGCCTTGGAAAGGCTGCCAGGGGTTGTTTGGGTTGAAAAGGGGTTTTTCCAAACCTCGGAGATAAACACAGTTTACTATGATCCGGCAAAAATTACCGTGAACGAAATGGAAAACGCCTTGAAAAAAGCAGGTACTTATAAAAGTACCATGGGTAATTAGCTTTTCAGAGTAGCCCGGGTATCGGGAATCCACCGGCAGGCAGGGGAACCCAATGAGAATACCCCATTATCAGGGAGGGCTTAGACATGATTAGGATTCTTTTGATTGCCCTGTTTCTGGCCACCGGTACCAGTACCGCAGGGGCTCAGCCCAATGTCCAAACGCCCGATAAACCCACGGAAGGCAGCAGCACGGTGGAAAAAATAAATTTAATGAATTTACCTATGGCTACCTTCGCCGGCGGCTGTTTTTGGTGCACAGAATCGGACTTTAGAAAGCTCCCCGGGATTATGAAGGTGGTCTCTGGCTACGCCGGCGGCCATGGCGCCAATCCCACCTATGAAGATTACGCCCAGAAGGGCTATATCGAGGCGGTGCAGATCTACTATGACCCCCAGAAGCTGACTTATCCGCAAATCCTGGATTATTTCTGGCACCATATTAATCCCACCGACCCCGGCGGGCAATTCGTGGATCGGGGGCCGCAATACCGCTCCGCTATCTTTTACCGCGATGAGGAGCAGCGCCACCTAGCCGAGAAGTCTAAAAAAGAGCTGGCTAGTTCCGGAGTATTTAAAAAACCCATTGTCACGGAGATTATCAAATTAACCAATTTCTATCCGGCAGAGGATTACCATCAGGACTATTCCCATAAGAACCCGGTACGTTACAAGTATTACCGCTGGAACTCCGGAAGGGACCAATTTCTCGAAAAGAATTGGGGGGGCAAGCCATCTGCCGCCCCTGATCCTCCCGGCGACCAGAAATATAGCAAACCTAGCGATGAGGAACTCCGGAAAAAGTTGACACCGCTGCAATACCAGGTTACCCAGCGGGGCGCCACCGAACCGCCATTTCACAACGAGTATTGGGATAACCACCGGCAAGGCATCTACGTGGACATCGTCTCTGGCGAGCCGCTGTTCAGTTCCTTGGACAAATTTGACTCAGGCACCGGATGGCCAAGCTTCACCAAACCTTTGGAGCCCGACAACTTCGTGACCAGGAAAGAAAGGGGCATCTTCACTACCCGTATTGAAGTACGCAGTAAATACGGCGACTCCCACCTGGGGGATCTCTTTAACGATGGTCCGCCGCCCGCCGGACTTCGTTATTGCATGGACTCCGCCGCCCTGCGGTTTATTCCCAAAAAGGACCTGGAAAGGGAGGGTTACGGCCAATACCTCCACCTTTTCAAGTGAAGCAAATGATGTTCAAAAGGCGGCTGCGGCACAATGGCGCTGCTTCTTGGTTAATAATCAGTTCAATATGTCCCTTTTAATGGTGGGGTTGCTCAGTGCGGCGGCCTCTTTCACTTATCTTATTCTTCGGGTTCATATGGAAAATACGTGGGAGGTACATCCTGGCAATGCTGGACCCTTCTGGAAGTTGGTGAATTTCGATAACTTCCAAACTTTCTTCGGACTGCGGAAATGATGGGCGCCGATAAGAAGACATCAGTCTGGACCCCGCTGAAAAAGCCGTTGTTCCGGGACCTGTGGATCGCTGCAATCTTTTCCAGCATCGGCACTTGGATGCACAATGTCGCTGCTTCCTGGTTAATGGTTATGCTCACTATGTCCCCTTTGTGCCGGTGCTTTTCGTGGGGATGGTAGTTGGAGGCTTTGCCTGGTTGGCTTTGATGTCCAGTTTTAACAGTTCTGCTTTTTCGACCACCCCCTCTTGGGTCCTGGCCAGAGTCCTGGCGATGTACCTGCTTGTCCTGTCCGGAGCCTCAAGTATCGGCAGCGCTCTCTGGGGCGCAATTGCCAGTTATTGGAGCTTACATTATGCCTTAGGCTTCAGCGCCATGACGCTAATTTTATCAATTCCGGCTGGGCAGCTATATCCTCTTCAGTCACCCGAAGCACCGGTATAGGGCCGCCATCGACCTTTCCGACAAAGCGCCGTTTGCTATACCCCCACACTAAGTGCTTATTATAATTTTTAGGCAAGCCGGGGGCCTTACCGGATGCAGGTTTCTGCTATGTTGAGAAACTTATCAACTTGCTGAAAATTCTACCTATCTGGAACATATCTCCA
>CAWCOX010000007.1:0-244873 GCA_963797235.1 uncultured delta proteobacterium | reverse complement strand
CAGCGGCTGCGGATCATGGATAATAACTATGTCGGCTTCCTCCAGAATCGAACGGAGCTCTTCCGAGTTTTGGGCGCTGTTTTCCTCGTAAACCTTGAGAAACCCCTCTCCCAGCTGACGGACGGGTATGCCTTGTAAGGCGTTGTGGAAGCTCTTGGTGACCTGGAAAAACGCTGCTTCCCCTCGAATTACTTCCCACCGCACATCGAGGCCCAGATCTTTCTGGAGGGGGACCAGCTTGCTCAGAATTTCCGCAACGCCGCCACCGATATAAGTGGAGTTGACGTGTACTACCTTCGTGCCTCTTAATGGCCTGGCCAGTTGACGGAGTCGATCGATCACGTTTTCTCCGGTCACTGCCACATAATCTTGAATAGATGTCATCCGGTCACTCCCCGAAAAAAATATTTGGCGAACAGATCTGACAGTTGCCGGCGCAATTCCACGAGTGAGCCAAAATATGGATCAACTTCAGCCAGTTTTGAGCAAAGGTCATCCTCACCGCAAGACCTCAACCAGGTGCGGAAATCGTCCATCATTTCATGGCTGCGTCGTCTCGCATCAATAAAATGATAAAATATGCTTCCCACGGACATGTTGGGCACAGCCTCCACCAATTCCTCGGGCTCTGCAATTTTGCCGCGGGTATCGAAAACCACCATTTGAGCGCGGAGAAAATGAAACTCCATGTCGGGCTTGGCCCAGGTAACTGTTTCAATCTCATCCAACCTCTGTTCGATGACTTCGAGCACCTCCTGGCGCAAGGATTCCAGATTTACAAAAGGATCGGGGTCGATAACCGATAATCGTTCCGCCAGGATATTGTCTTGCAGGGCATGATGAACCCATTCGGCAAAATCGTTGTTGTATTCGGGCTCATCGAACCTGGGCCTCAAGAGCCCGCCCCAAAAATGATGGTAGATGCTCCCGAGATGGATGGTAAGCAAACGGTTTCTCATTTCTTTGAGGTTTTGGGCCTTCTGCCCGGTTGCTATGGTCACCAGCGCACAGTCTTTGACGAAAAATGGTTCACGGTTGGCAATTGTAGACATCTTATCCCCACGTTCATAGAAGTACATTGATAGGTGGATACTTATTGAATCTCAGCAGTTGACCGGCACGCCCGGGAACACCGTCAGTGCGGACCACTCAAGTGGTTTGCGCGTACTCTTCTTTTCCTTCGCCCATGAGCAACGCCACTGGAAAATTGAGTAATACATCTCCGACAGACAGTGCCTGGCCCGCAGAAAGTGCCTCGCCCGTGATCACATTCCGCCAGGCAGCAGGTGCCCCGTCAGGGATGATCAACTCGGTGTCCTGCCATACTTGTTTTCCCAGAGGAAAACCTCCCTCTGGAATCAGGCGGCTGAGAAACCTCGGAGCCATGACCAGGGCCCATTGCCGCTGATACCTCCAGGCAAAGGCGATAACGTGGCTCCTGAACCTTCCCGCCGACTCCAGGGGCAGATAAGCGCCGGCCCGGAAGAGCTCTCGATGGGCTTTTTTGGCTTGGAGCGCCCGATAAATGAGAAAGAGTTTAATTTTGCCATCAGCGCTCGCGGCCAGGAGATCTGGGACCAGTCGGCCAAGATCAGCCTCCTCCTGTTCACGGATATCAGCCAGCATGGCGCGCCTTTGGTCAAAATCCACCGGCCGGCGATTGTCAGGATCCACCAGGTTCAGGTCCCATAGTTCAGATCCCTGATAGAAATCCGGCACCCCGGGTGAGGTAATCTTGATCAGGGTCTGCGAGAGGGAGTTGAGTATCCCATAGTGCGAAACTCTCCGGCAAAACGGGATAAATTCTGGCAGAAAGGCGTTGGCTTCGGAGCGGGCCAGGATTTTCTCCGCGAAGGCGACATAAGCGTTTTCATACTCAGTGTCGGGTTTCAACCAGGCGGTATGGACTTTGGCCTCCCGGACCGCTTTGACAATATAGCTCTTAATTCTGGCCACGAACTCGGGATACTCGGCCTCTGCAAAGGGCCAGGCGCCGATTAACGTCTGGTAGAAAAAATACTCGTCGTTTCTATCCGGAACGGCTAAGCCACGCAGGCGCTTTTTTTTGCCCCGGTTTAGCTTGATCCAGGTGCGGAGTTTTTTTAGCCACTCGTCCGGCATCTCGGACAAGACATTTATTCTGGCGCGCGCATCTTCGCCTCTTTTGGTATCGTGAGTCGAGGTCGCGTTTAAGGAATCCGGCCACAAGTCTCTTTTCTTCGAGTTGAAGCGGTGGAATTCTTTGAGCGAGCAGCCGAAGTGACCCGGCCGTCCACCTACCTCATTGAGTGACAAGAGCCGATTGTACACGTAATGGGTGGTATCTTCGACGCCCTTCGCCATTACCGGCCCGGTAAGTTGCTGAAACCTCATGGCAAAGTGGAGCCAGTCCCGCTTCTCATCCTCGGAAACATAATCAGGAAAGTCCAGGAGCAGGAATCTTCGGACGAACGCAAATCCATGTAATAGGGCGGGAAAATTGGCGCTGGCCCGGTCCACTGCGGCCAAAATGTATTTCCGGTCGTCGTCCGAGACCACCACCTGGCTGATGTAGGTCCGGTATACCGGAAATACTGCCAGGACTTCGGTCAAGGCTCTTTGCAGCGCCGTGAGGGTTATGTCGCTGCCGTGGCGGTCCCGGCTGGAGATCTTCTTCAGGCGCTGGGCGAGGTTGTGGACGTCGCTCGCCATATCTTCCTGAATTATCAGCTTTTTGTTGTCGTGCACGACATCTTCATAAGCATTCTTTAAGCCGGTGACGCTGGCATAGATTCTGCTGAAGGCGCGCGCATTTTCCTTTTGGCAAAACAACTCATTGACATAATTGGTAAAATCATAGCCCGTGGTTCCCTGGACCGGCCAGGAAGTTGGCAGATCTTCCTGAAGATTGAGGATTTTTTCCACCATTATATAGTTGGCCGGGGCTTTTTCTCTCACTTTTTGCAGATAGCCGGCCGGATCGTAGAGGCCATCAACATGGTCAATTCTTAGACCGGTAACCACTCTTTTTTCAATCAAATCGAAAATCAGGCGGTGCGTGTAGTTTAGAACGTGCTCGTCTTCCACTCTCAGTGAGATTAGCCCATTGACACAAAAAAAGCGGCGATAGTTTATTTCTTCCGCAGCGACTTTCCAAAATGACAGCCTGAAGACTTGTTGGGAAAGCAGCTCATCAAGAAGATTAAAACTCTCGACTTTTCCCTTTTCACCATTGAAGGTCCGCACGTTTTCATCAACAAAGGCCTTGATGACGGCGTTGCTGTTGTACAGTTCCCACATGGTGCGCTGGATGAATTCTTTCTGGTTATTGCGCTCCTCCGGATCAGTGATAGAAGAAATCGTCTTCAAGACGTAGAGGATGCCTAAAAGCTTAATAAAGTCGAAATTGTCTTCGGGAAGCTTCCTTTTTAACTGGGGCAAGTTGTTAAAAATACTGAGATAAGATTCGATTCGTAACGGGAAAGCGAGGTTGTAGTAAGCTACTTTGAAGCCCTCAGGACCGTATTGCAGGGTGATCTCTCCATTTTCGAGACATTCCCCATAGAACCAGCCCAGAAATGGCGCCAGGATTCTCTGGTTGAGGCTGGCGGCCGGATAATCCCAATCCACGTCGAAAAACTGAAAGTACCTGGAGATGGAACCATTCTCCAAAATATCCATCAGCAGCCGATTGTCCGAATCCATCGCCATGTGATTCGGGACAATATCCTGGATCCACCCCATGTGGTGCGCTTTGAGCTCCGCGGCCAGCCCCTCCAAGTCAGAAAGCGCTCCCAACTCAGGATTCAGGTGATTGGGGTCAACCACATCATAGCCGTGGGTGCTGCCCTTGACGGCTTTGAAGATGGGAGAAGCGTACAGGTCGGAGATACCCAGGTCCGCCAGATAGGCAATGACCGGCTGGGCGGCCTGAAAGCCGAAGGCCGGATTGAATTGAATCCGATAGGTCGCGGTTGGCATCTTCATGAGAGACTTCCCGGTCTTCTATCCTTTTGCAGGTTTGTTGTTTACGGGGCCTGCGGGCACCCGCAGCAAAAAATTCTCGGCCAGGACCGTGTACTGGCGTAACCATTCTGGGGCGTTTTGGTCGCTCAGGCGGGTCTCCTTGAAGTTGGACCAATGGGCGTGCAGGAGCTTGTAGCAGATGTTTTGGGTTTTCCAGAGATTAACCTCGAACGGCAGGGTCCGGACCAGTTGGGCCGCCTTATTCAATCTCTCTAGGCGAGCCAGGTCCTCCGGTTCCTCGAAAAGTTGTTCGGCCAGACTCTCAATGTTGGTGGCCAGTAACAGGCCTAGAGCAGTCGCATCCAGAGTGGCGCCGGCCAAACGAGCTTCTTCCAGGAGAGGTCTGACGACTTCGGGGTCAAGCCCCTCCTTTTGAACCACCCTGCGAATCTTAGCATTCAAGCACAAGTCCGCGGCGACCGCCAGGACCTGGGGCCGTGGCGTGCCGGAACCGGTCAGAAAGCGAATCAAGGGAGCATGGTGCTCATAAATCGAGCTATAGGCCGCTTCAGCCTCACTCAGAGTCGGCTCCATGATGATGTTCAGGACTTTGCGCCGCTCATCGGCAAACAACGAGGCCAGAGAGTACGTGGACGTCCCGAAGTATTTACCCAGCAGCAGTACGGTCTTGGGGAAGTCGGCTCCGGCGAAAGCCGCGGAAATCTCTTGGGCCAGCGCTTCATATTTTTGCGCCCCCTGATATTCACCGGTGCCGCAGGCGATACTGTGATCACCCAGATGTAGAACGCCAAAGCACAAGCTGGAGGTTACGTGCGTAACCTCTGAAGTGACCGTGGCTCGCCCGATTACCAGCCTTGAGCCCCCGACCTGAAAACTGCGGTAGTCCTCCCGGGTGGCGGAATACGCATAGATCGAGCTGCGTTCGCCGATGTCCTGGAACAGTGAGCTTAAGGCATAGTGGGCGCCGATGTCTTTCATATCGAGCATGACCGGCCTGACAAATTTCTCATATATGGTGCGACCGTCACGATGTTCAGGGATGTTGCTCTTGGCCAGTTCAAGGTGTTCGAGAAAGGCAGGTTCGAAGGGTTCGCTAAACAGCTGGTCGGCCAACTGCAGAACTCGGCCGGCATATTTTATGTTCTGAACCGTCTCAATCCCGGAAAGCTCGTCAAAAAACCAACCGCAACTGGTGTACATGAGCATTAAGTGGCGTTGGAGCTCCATAAGCTTCAGGACCGTGATTTCGTCCTCGGAGTTTAAGGGACGGGTGGCGTGGCTGATCATAAACGCCTTGATGCGCTCGGGGGATCGATCCACGATGAGGTCGATGTAGTCGTCTCGAGCCGCCCAGGGATCGGTCAGAAACTGTCCGGCCATTTGTTCAAAAACCGGATTCACGGCATCGCGGAGCCAGTCCAGGGCCGCACGCAGGGGGGCTCGCCAACCCTGATTCCAACCTGAGTGACCGCCGCTGTTGCACCCGCAATCGGACCTCCAACGTTCTATGCCGTGCTCGCAGCTCCACGAGCTGTTCTCAAAGATCTCCACTTCGAACGTGGGTGGATGATCCTCCAGGTACCGGCCATAATTCGTCACCTGCGCCAGTCCATTGGACTCAATGTGATGGAGCGCATGTGCCAGGGCCATGTCGCCGTTGCGATGGTGATGCCCATAGCTTTCGCCATCCGTGGCGATGTGGACGAGGCGAGGAGAGTCGTCGGCAAAGGCGGACAGCAGCCGGTTGGCGAACGCCTCGCCGTTGTCGAGCAATCCTTCAAAGGCCAGGGCCTGGGCAATGGGACCGTCGTAAAAGAACAGATTCATGGTGCGGCCCGACGGCAGCGACACCCGGTAGGCGATGGCAGGATAGATTTTTCCACCACTCACGTCCTGCCATTCATTGCCGTCAATGGGTCGCACCCGGCTTGCCTGCCTGGGGGCCAGTATGGTAAAGCCGATGCCGTGTTGGGCCATGAGGTCCAGGCTTTCCAGATCTACCGCCGTCTCCGGGAGCCACAATCCTTCCGGCTTGCGTCCAAAGCGATATTCAAAATCTTTTATGCCCCAGATAATCTGGGTGTTCTTGTCGCGGCTATTGGCCAGCGGCAGGATCATGTGATTGTAGGCTTGGGCCATGGCATTGCCATGACCGGAGAATTTCTCCAGGCTCTGCCGGTCACCCTCTATAATTGCCTCATAGGCGTCGGTGGCATAATGCTGCATCCAGAGCAAGACAGTCGGACCGAAGTTGAAGCTTATGCTGGCGTAATTGTTCACCAGTTGGGCGATTCGTCCTTCCGTGTCCCAGATTCTCGATACGGCGTTGGCCGCGTAGCATTCGGCGGTAATCCGCTCGTTCCAGTCGTGGTACGGGAACGCCGAATCCTGGATCTCAATGGCCTCCAGCCAGGGACTTTCCCTGGGAGGTTGATAAAAATGCCCATGGATACAAACAAATCGGTTCATCAATTAGTCCTCCGGTTGCTGACTGACCATGAGAAAGACAACGCTAAACCTTGAAGCAAAGGCGCTGGCCCGGTAAGTATCTAACCGTGCTCAAGGGGTTCCAGGCGATCCGCCGAGCCGGTGTGGCCCAAGAGTGGAAAACATTATTTTATCCTTTGGGGTTAATTTTCTAATAATACTCAAATCCACCATGTCAATTCAGAAGGCGCCCAGGAACTTTGCCAAAAAGGTCTCGGCTTCCGGGGGTACGGAGGTGAAATGGACCAGGAAGGCAGGGGGGGATGCGGAGAGGATGGTCACCACCTTGCCGTAAAGCTCGTCGGAGATTTCGTGGTCGTCGGGGTCGTACAGGGAAATCCGCAGGTTCGCCAGCGGGGAGGGCAGGACCTCAGAGTGCAATTTCGACCAGATTATGGGCTATTTTGGTGATGGCGCCCCGATGCCCCAGCTCTCCGGTATGCTTCCAATCCACCACGGTAAACTGGACGGGGAGCCCTGGCTTGAGTTCTATCCAGGTAATCTCTTTTTTCGGGGGCAGAAAGAGCTGAAAATCTCCGCCGATACCTCCCACTGCATGGATGGTCAGTGGTTGTTTAACCCCTTTGGGCATCACCTGCATGGCAGTGTCTATCCGGCAGATATCGCCGCATTCGTCTAAGGTGCTTTCTGAAATAAAGATTTGGCCGCCCACCGTATAGGATTCAATGCGGGCCGTGAGGTTGACCGCGCGGCCTACCACGGCATACTTGATTCTCTTTTTGGAACCGATGTTGCCCATCACCACCTCGCCGGTGTTGATGCCGATGCCTAAAGCTACCTCGGGGTACCCGGCCTGGCGATTCCGGTAATTGACCGAGGTCATGGCCAATTGCATTTCCACGGCGCACGCCACGGCTCGCAAAGCGTCGTCGGGGCGCAGGATGGGAGCCCCAAAAATCACCAGGATGCCGTCGCCGATGAATTCGTCGATGGTGCCCTGGTACTTCTGGATGATTGCGGTCATGGTCTCCAGATAGATATTGATCATCGCCACCACATCTTCAGCGGGCAGACGCTCACTTATGGAGGTGAAGCCGCGCAAATCGGCCATGAGCATGCTGGCACGCCGTTTTTCACCCCCGATTTTCAGTCCACCCTCCTCCAGAATCGCGTCGACGATTTCATCCGAAAGGTAGCTGCCGAAGGTCTGGCGAATAAACCGGTTACGCAGTTCCAGGGCGGCGTTGAGTTCAGTCAATTGTCGCTGTTGCTCTACTTTTAGATCCCGCAGCCGTTTTTTTTCCAGACAGGCCTGCACCCGGGCTCGCAGCAGCACCGGGTTGAAGGGCTTGCGCAAATAGTCTTCCGCTCCCAGTTCAATGCAGCGGACCGCGCTGTCTATTTCGTCCAAGGCGGAAATCATGATGACCGGCAGTTCCCGCCAGGTTTCGGATTGTTTCAGGTGTTGGAGCACCTCGTAACCGTTCAGTTCCGGCATCATAATATCGAGGAGCACCAGGTCGAAAGCGCCGGTGGCGATCATCTCCAGGGCCTTGCGGCCATTGTCTGCCACCCGCACCGTATGGCCTTGACGCCCCAGATAGCGAGACAGTAAGTCGCGGTTTATTTCATTATCATCCACCACCAGGATAGAGCCGCGTTCGCCTTCGGGGACGGCCGCGCTTTCCGGAGCCAATTCCCGGAGACTGGTCAGGGCGCGGCGAATCAGAGATGACCGCTCGGCGACTTCCGGGCCTGATGCCTTCAGACCGGCATCGAGCTTGGAAAAATCGACGATTTCGTTGACCCGAGAGAGGAAGAGTTCGGCGGCAGAGTGAATCTTCTTTAGGTCAGCGATAAGATCCACCAACCCCTGCTCGGTGGCGTTCTCCAGCAGGATCTCGCTGAAACCGATAATGCTGTTTAAAGGGATGCGCACCTGATAGTGCAGGTTGGCGACCAGGGAGGCCAGATTAAAGACGACATCGCCAGAGGCGACTCGGCTTGGGTCCAGGAGGTCGTTGATGATCTCCAGGAGTTGCTGGCCGGCAGAGAGAATCTGGTTAAGGTCGGAGACATAATCCGCCAGGCCCGGATCAGCGGCGTCTCCCAACAGCATTTCACTATAACCGATGATCGCGTTCAGGGGCGTCCGCAATTCATGACGCAGATGGGCCCACAGGGCTTGCGGGCTTTGCTCCCCTTCAGCTTCTGGCCCGGAAGTTCTCTGAACGGCCGGAGTAGTTTCCTGGGTTTCAGTCTGGCCGGGTTCGGATTCGGTGGTGGACATGGTTTGGCTAAGTCGTCTCCTTGCCTAAAAAACCTTGGATTTTTTCCACCAGCCGGCGAAAGTCGATGGGTTTGGTGTCATAGTCATTGCAACCCGCGGCTAAAGATTTTTCCCGGTCTCCCGCCATGGCATGGGCGGTGAGGGCAATAATGGGAATGGACCGGGTTTCCGGCATGGTTTTGAGGCGGCGGGTCGCTTCCCAGCCGTCCAGGCCGGGCAGGCTGATGTCCATGAGGATCAGGTCAGGGGCTTCCGAGCGGGCCAGATCGATTGCCTGTTCGCCGTCCACCGCGAGGACCATCTCAAAGCCAGCCTTGAGCAAGCGCCGCGACAACATGTCTCGATTCATTTCATTGTCTTCTACCAAAAGGATCTTGGGCATGCAGTTTTGGCTCCTTAGGCAATTACCTTCTTAGCAGGTCTGTTACCGGTTTTTGACTTGCTCTTCTTGAGGCAGGATTTCACCAATTCGCTCACTTCGGCCAGTAACTCATCTCGCGGACACGCGTCTTTTCGGATGATCTCCTGAACATAACCATTCAGTCGCAAGCGGTCTTCTTTCGTTAAATCTTTGGCGGTGACGACGACGATGGGAATGGTCCGCCAGTTTTCGTGCCGGCGCACGCGGTCGATAAATTGAAACCCGTCCATCTCCGGCATCATGAGATCCAGCAAAATTAACATCGGCTGGCTCTCGGCCAGGCGCTCCAGGGCCACGCGCCCATTCTCGGCCGCGATCACCTGACACCCTTCTTTCTCCAGCAAACGCCGGAGAATCTCCCGCGTATCGGGATCGTCTTCGACGACCAGAACCGGACCGGGTTGCGGCTGACGCCGATACTTTTCCAGAACCGCCAGCAGTCGCTGACGCTGGATCGGCTTGGTCAGGTAATCCGAGGCGCCCAGGGCGTAGCCCAGGTTCTTATTATCCACGAAAGTCAGCATTACTACGGGTATATCGGCTAAGGCAGGATCGGCCTTGAGCTCCGTCAACACCGCCCAGCCGTCCAGGCCCGCCATCATCACGTCCAGCGTAATGACGTCAGGATGGAGTTCTCTAGCCAGGCGCAACCCTTCTTCACCCTCAGAAACGGTCTTCACGCGAAAACCATCCTTGCTCAAAAAACGTTTTAGGAGATCACGGGTAGCCGGATCATCTTCAATGACCAGGACCGTACTCGAGCCTTCCGCGGACCATCGGCTCAGGTGATTCGCTGAGAGGAGCTGCTGCCGGGGGTTGGACCTTGACCTGGGCCGGGAGTCGAATCGTAAAGGTAGTGCCGCGTCCCGGGCTCACTTTTGGCGCTGATCTCTCCTCCCATCATTTGACAGAAGCGATGGGTGATGGTCATCCCCAGCCCGGTGCCGCCGAATTTCCGGGAGGTTGAGGCATCGCCCTGAACGAAAGGCTGGAATAGTTTCTCCATCTGGTCCGGGGCCATGCCGATACCCGTGTCACTGACGCTGAATTTAATCCAGTCGACGCCGCCTACGAGCTCGCGAGAGGCTTCCAGGGTGATGGTGCCATTTTCGGTGAATTTACAAGCATTGCTGAGCAGATTAAACAAGGATTGCCTGACCTTGGTCAGGTCGGCATGCATAATGCCCAGATCAAGGGCACAGTGAACTTGAAGAGTATTGGCGTTCTTTTCCACCAGCGGCCTGATGGTGCTGACGACATCTTCGATCACCCGGGAAATACCAAAAGATTCCAGGAAAAGGTCCATTTTGCCGGCTTCGATCTTGGACAGGTCGAGAATATTGTTGATCAGGCTCAAGAGATGATTACCAGAGGCATGAATCTTTTGCAGATCGGGGATAAAATCTTCCTGCCCCTTATCTTGGGCGTCTTCCATCAAGATTTCGCTGTAACCGAGAATGGCATTCATCGGGGTGCGCAGCTCATGGCTCATGGTGGCCAGGAAAGCGCTTTTGGCCTGATTGGCAGCATCGGCGGCATCCTTGGCTTTCGTCAGGGTCGCTTCAATTTTCATGGGCTCGGTCAGATCGCGGGTCAGCATGGCAAAGCCGCGCAGATTGCCCCATTGATCCCGGATCGCCGTGAAGGCCACGTTCGCCCAGAAGGTTGAGCCGTCCTGGCGCACCCGCCAGCCCTCGTCCTCGAATTGTCCCTTGGCTGCCACCACGTCCAAGTCGCGCTGGGGCTTGCCGCTCTGGATGTCTTCACGGGGATAAAACCGTGAAAAGTGCTGGCCGACGATCTCCTCGGCGCTATAGCCCTTGATCCGCTCCGCTCCGGCATTCCAGCTCACCACCCGCCCCTCCGGGTCCAGCATGACGATGGCATAGTCGGTCACGCTCTCGACCATTAACCGGAAGCTTTCCTCGGTCCAGCGCAGTTTCTCTTCCACATGCTTACGCGCCGTATTATCGGTGCCGATCAGCAGATAGCCGATGATGGTGCCTGGCGCGTCGCGCAGCGCCGTGACCGAGACGATGGCCGGAAAGCGGCTCCCGTCCTTGCGGATGTAGGTCAGTTCGTAGATGTCCTCGATGCCGCGCGAAGCCTTGAAGACCAAGGCCTCGAAACCTGGCGTGATCGTGGTTTCAAGCTCGAGGCTCAACTCGGCGGCGCGGGCGATCACCTCCTGCGGATCGGAAATCTCGGCCGGGGTGATCTTGTCCACCACTTCGGCAGCCGTGTAGCCGAGCATGCGCTCGGCGCCGACATTGAATATTTGAATGACGCCCTTGCGCGTCGGTGGCGATACTCGAGAAGTTGGCGCTGTTGAAAATCGCGTTCTGCAAGGCCCCCGCTTTCAGCAGAGCCTCTTCCGCCTGCTTACGCGCCGTATTATCGGTGCCGATCAGCAGATAGCCGATGATGGTGTCTTGCGCGTCGCGCAGCGCCGTGACCGACACGATGGCCGGAAAGCGGCTCCCGTCCTTGCGGATGTAGGTCAGTTCGTAGATGTCCTCGATGCCGCGCGAAGCCTTGAAGACCAAGGCCTCGAAACCTGGCGTGATCGTGGTTTCAAGCTCGAGGCTCAACTCTGCGGCGCGCGCGATCACCTCCTGCGGATCGGAAATCTCGGCCGGGGTGATCTTGTCCACCACTTCGGCAGCCGTGTAACCGAGCATACGCTCGGCGCCGACATTGAATATTTGAATGACGCCCTTGGCGTCGGTGGCGATACTCGAGAAGTTGGCGCTGTTGAAAATCGCCTTCTGCAAGGCCCCCGCTTTCAGCAGTGCCTCTTCCGCCTGCCTGCGCGCAGACTGCGAGACCAGCCAATTTTGATCAGAGCTATTTGCCATTTTCATCTTTCCTGGAAGGTCACAGCCTGTCTTCGAGCCGGTCAAGCTAAAATATGGAAAGTCAGGGCACAGGGGCCCGAAGGCCCCTGTGGTTATTACTAGTAAAATTGTCCGCGTACGGTTCCGAGACCAGGTAACGCTAAACGGGACCAGCTTCCTACCTTAAAAACTCCCCGTTTTTAGAGATTCTTCGGGGGGGCAAATTTGGGCAGCATAACGGCGTCGATACCCTGGGCCACGCCGTTGGACGCCATCACGTCAGGTTGGACGATGGTCGCGTTATTTACCATATATTTGTCGCCCATCTTATGGAATTGCATGATCCCGGCGTTGTCGGTGGGGCACAGGGTCTTGCATTCTTTCAGATCCGGCAGATCCTTTTCCACGTATTTGCCCGGGGTGATGTGAAAGTAAACCACGTCTCTGACGATGGCCGGATCGCCCATAATCTTGTCCATGGTTTCCTTGGGCATCTGGGCGAAGGCCGCGTCATTGGGGGCAAAAACCGTGAAGGGGCCCGCCATCGACTTCAATTCCTGGACATTGGCTTTATCCACCATACTTAAGAAAGTCTTATAGTTCCCGGCGGCCGCCAGGGTATCGTATAGGTTTCCAGGTTGTTGCGCCATGGCCATCCCAAAGGGGACCAACACCAACAGCAGAGTCACTAAAGCAATTCTTACTTTCATTCTTTTTCCTCCTGGTGAAATTTATGTTTGTATGAGCCTTTCATCCCGTTGAGCGTTACCTAGTCTTGGAAAACGCCAGCCTGTTTCCTGGCCAGCCACCTGCATCGCTGGCCTGGACCTTCTTTTGGATCCCTCACTCCTCTTAAAGCCGCCCAAGGAGGAAAAGGATGAGAACAATTATCAGGATCGTCCCCAGGATACCACTCGGACCGTAGCCCCAATTTTGGCTATGAGGCCACCTGGGGAAGGCCCCCACGAGCAAAATAATGATAATAACGAGCACAATCAGTCCCATTTTCATCTCCTTTTGTCGAAAGCTTGGTCAAAGATGACGAGGCACTGCTTTGAAACACTGGGTCCGGTTAATGATGCATCAAACCTATGATACCTATGACAATTAAGTAAATCGCCACAATGAAGTTCAGGAGCCTGGGTATCACAAGAATTAATATTCCTGCAATCAGTGAGACCACCGGCGTCAGATAAACAGTTGGGAACATTTACCATCTCCTTATTAAATTTGTTCCTAACACTGTATTCCTCCTTTGGCTCCCCGGATCACCTTACCGTGGGTAGCGGTAGGGATATATGGATAACCATTTTGTGGGCTGCCATAAGGTGACCGGCCCGGTTATGCTTTATTAGCGTTGACCGTGGTCTTGATGCCCGCGGTCTTCATGCCCGCGGCCTCTGTCCCCGCGGTTGCCCTCTTGGTGCTCGTAGTGCCGGGGCGCCTCATAGCGGTAGTCCCGCTCTACCGGTGGAGCGACAAAGTAGAGCAATTGGGAAAGTGGGTCCGCATATGGCGCGGCATAATAGTCATGGTAACAAGAAGGGTCGCTGGGGTTGCAAGACAAGCCTTGAGAATAATAGTCCTGTCCGAAAGCTGGACTGGTTCCAAAGCCGTAATATCCTGCCCCGCACCAACACGTCAGCATGAGGGTCAGCCCTAGACTTAACCAAAATTTCTTCATAGAGGTTCTCCTTGACAATGTCACCGGCCGGCACTATGCCCTCCGGCAACTCCCCCGGGCCGCTGCCTGCTTGGCTGCCTCAGCTCAAGGTGATCTAAAGCGTTATTGCTCTAAGGGCCCGGCAAATCCCAACGGCAGGGCCCAAGAGTTGGCAGTCTATTTCTTCTTCCCGGCGGCTTTCTCTTTACCTTTATCCATCATTTTCTGGCGCCATTGCCCCAGTACTAGCAGATACTTGGCTTGCTCAGCCGGGGTCATCAGCGCCAGTTCCTCGTCCCGCTGATTTTTGAAAGAAGCAAACAATTTATCCTGGCCGGCGGTCAGCGCGCTGACCATTTCCTTTAGCTTCGCCTCGTCCGGATTGGCTGTCGCCATGGCCGCCTGCAAATCATCATTAGCTTGCTTCACGCCGGCGATGATGGTTTTGCGCTCTGCCGCATACTTAGCTTCCACCGCCAGCATGGCCTTTTCTTTTTCAGGAGATAGCTTCAGCTCTTTGATCATTTGGGCTTTTTGTTCCTTGTAGTGCGCCCCTTCCTCTTCTTTGGCCTGTCCCAGGGCGGGCATGACCAGCATCGCACCCAGGATGGCGCAGAGCGCCGCTAACTTAAAATTGAATTTACCTTTCATGTTATCCTCTCCTTTGGTAATAGAGTTTTATCTCGCCTTCTGCGGCAGCCCAATCACAACACCATCAAGGCAGCTCTTTCTTCCGGGGTGAGCTCGTCTACCAAAGAGTCCAGATGCATTCTTTCGAAATCGAATCCGGCGCTCTTGATGAGCTCTTTTCTCTTGGCAGCAGACTCGGCGGCCAGGATTTGCTTCTTGAATTCCAAATCTTTCTTCAGCTTTTCCACAAAAGCTCTGGCTGATTCAACGGACATACTGTCCTCCTCGGGGTTGAATTTTGTTAGGCCGCGGCCTGGCCGCAAGCGAACGGTTGAACCTGCAACCTGGGGTAACTTTACTCTGTTACCCGGGTCCGCCGCACATCGAGCTTAGGCCCCCTGGCTGAAAACCTGATGGTATAGTGATGGACCTCTCCGTCCTGGATGCTCATATGTGGGAACCGCACATCCGAGGTGCCGCCGTTGTCGCTATAAGCCTTGAGGATCAAGAGGTAAACCCCGGTTTTCAGGCCGTTTACCCGCAGGTGATAAATGCCGCTCTCCGGATTGGGCAACTGGATGTCCGGGGCATAAGGCCCCGTCCGCTCTCCGAAAGGATCGGTGACCACCAGCGCTCCCGGGGGGGAGCCGCCAGTCTCGGATTCGATGCTGATGTTCAAAGTCTGGGCCGCGGCGGCGCCTGGGAAAATAGCCAGGGCCGCGGCGCTGAACAGGCAGAAGGCCAGCCACGTTGATAGTTTAGTTACTCGGTTCATGCAAATTTCCTCTGGTAGTATGGTTCGCGGTCTTATTTCTCTTCTTCCTCGAGTTCCCGCTGGCGCTGTTCGGCGGCTTTCTGGCGCTTGTCGGCATCCTGCTGGTGCTTGCTGGCGTCTTGCCGGCGCTCGCCGGGTGTCTCCACCCGTTCGCGCTCCCGCCGTTCCTCTTGCCGCTTCTGCCGTAACTCTTGCAGTTGCTGATCTTCACTCGTCTGCGCCTCGGTTTGGGCCAGGACTTGGCTCGCGAGCCAAAGATTGCCGGGGATTACCAATAAACCTGCCAGGAGCATCGCCGCCCCCAGTCCCATGATCTTGCTCATCTGCCCCCCTGCCAGTCCCAAAGATCTGCTTTTTATGCCGCGCCAGGATTAGCGGCGCCAAAACCCCGTGGGCCGCGCCCCCATCAGACCCAGTATGCCTATGACAATCAGGTAAACCGCTACAATGATGCTCAACAGGCCGGGTTGAATCAAGATCACTATCCCGGCGATTAAGGCCACGACTGGAGCTAGGTATGGCTGATAGGGCATGTGCTTCTCCTTTAATTCGCGATTACTTCGTCTGTCCAAAATTGCTGCTTGAAACCAACCTGAACCAAGACAGTTACTTGCCCACTCGGATATTGGAGATTTCACCCATGAGCCCAAAAACGGTCAGGAGCCAAATGACCACGGCAATAACCACGACAGCATTCAAGATCGACTTAATGGAGCCCGCCATTGGGATGTATGAGTTGACGAGCCAGAGAAGCACACCAACTACGATCAAGACCACCACTACATGGATTAAAGGCATGATCTACTCCTCCTTGGTTTGGAGATTGGACCTGCGATTATGCGGCAGCCCATCTGCATCTGTCCAAAATTGCTGCCGGGCACCTGGTTTTCGAGCTTAACCCCTGAAGCCTCACCCTATTCTCGACGACAAGGCCCTGAACTTGGACCTCATAAGCGTAGGCCCTTAGCGGGTGGGCGGCCAGCCCCAAGCCCTGATGCCATGAAAGTTGATCTTAAAATAATCACCAATAGGAGTAAGTCAAGGCTTTATCCCTTAAATTTGTTAGTATGTAATAATTTATATTGGTTTATAATAATTTAGATATTTTTATATTGACTAATATAATTTGATGATTATATGTACTGACATATGGAGGTCGAAATGGAAGATCAAGTCCTGACCACAGAGGAAGCGGCCAAGTTTTTGAAGCTGACGCCCTTCACGGTGCGGGATTATGCCAGGCGGGGAATTCTGCCATCCCGCAAGGTGGGCAAGGGGTGGCGGTTCTATAAGCCTGACCTGGTGGCTTGGTTAAGAGACTATCAGGCTTGACCTTGAGGGGGAAAGCTATGAGGAATTGCCCAGGGAAGAAGACAACTCATACTAGGGCAAATACCTGTTAAGGTCAGACGAGGTGTGCCGGTTAATTTTGGGCGCGGCATTAACTCTATCCCTGACTTTATCACCCAAATGCGGTCCAAGCCCAAGCCGGCGCTTCTTGATGGCACCCTTAAGTCCCCTAAGACCGTTCGATCACCTGCCGCGCCTCACTTCGCCATTAAATATCGTCTCGCCACCCGCAGCGCAGCTATCTATCCGGCGAAAAGACCGGTTGTCGGCACGAGGCTTTTCCGGAGGCAAACTAACTAGACAATCTGGGCAGGATAGCTCTTCCAGGTCTGCGGATAAGCGACTCCAGCCTGGCAACCTCAATCAGGAGTTTGACATCTCCGACTGACTAACTAACTTGATATCACCTTAAGAGTTTCCAACCCTGATAGATTTTGGAGGAATTTTATGGACCTGACTCGCTCCCCAAAGCCGGCGATTTTAACCATAATCGTGCTTTTCTCCCTCTGCCTTGCTGCCTGCGGCACCTCGCGGCTTACTCAGGAAAATTTCGACAAGATTCGCACCGGCATGACCCAGGCGGAAGTGACGGCGATCCTGGGGGAACCCACGGAATCGTCCAGTGTGGATGTGGCGGTATTTTCCGGCACCACGTCCACCTGGAAAAACGATGGCACCACCATTACCATCCAATTTGCCAACGGCAAGGTAATGGCCAAACAATTCTCTAAGGAGAAAAACGTTAGGTGATTATAAAAGATTTGCCACACGGGCTCGGAGGCCCAGCCCCGCCGGAGAAACCCATTTAAGGAGATCAGAGGGATGAAGGGAAACGCTCCGATGGCGGCTTTGGTGCTCATCCTGGCTCTCACCATGGCCTGCGGGTCTGAAAACCAGGGGGACCTGGGGCCGGAAGGAGGGGCCGGGTACGACCGGATGTACGACCCGAAAACCGTAGGCTCGGTAAATGGCGAAGTAGTGTCGGTGGACAAGATCACCGGCCGGGGCACGGGTTACGGGTTGAGCCTGACCCTGAAGACGGGCAAGGAGAGCATCCTGGTGTACCTGGGTCCCGGTTGGTTCCTCGAAAAACAAGACCTCGCCTTCGCGCCCAAGGATCAGGTGGAGATCACCGGCTCCCAAATCAGCGTTCAAGGGAAAGCGGCTATTATCGCCGCAGAGGTGAAAAAGGGCAACAAGAGCCTGAAACTGCGGGACCCCGCCGGCATCCCGGCGTGGGCCGGCGCTGACAACCACAGCGCCTCAATAATTGGCAAATGGCTATTACAAGAAATGATCGAAAATAGCGAGTTTAAACATCCTAATGAGACTGCCGAAAAAAAATGGGGGAATCTTGAAATATTTAGCAATGACACTTTGGAATTTTACTCTTCCGATACGCGGGGCAGGTGGAACGTCCTCGATAATGGACAGATAAAAGTTGTTTCCGATGATTGGGGAACGTTTTTTCTATCCACTGAAGGAGCTAAGCTAATAATGACTTTTCCTAATGATCAAAATAAGTATATTTATAATAAAATAAAGTGATAATCTTGTTTATAGTTGTTGGCTATAAAGTCATCATGTCAAAGTTACTTATGATTGAATTTAACCTTACAACCTGAATTAATTTACTGCATCAGGTGGACAAACCGCGTTGCTGAATTTCGTCGTTATGAGTTACGTTGAGTGAGAAATAAGGAGGTACTCTATGCGCAAGCGCATTATCGGTCCTGGCCCTCGTAAGGTCTCAGCCGTCGAGCCCGACTGGCTAGACCTTGAACGCCTGGCCCAGGTCGAAGTCACGTCCGAAGATGCCGACTACCCGATTGAAGCGGCACTGATTCCGGGTACGGGCTCGGGTTGGCGGGCTGCTCAGTCTAAGGAGCAGACGATCCGCCTCCTGTTTGATGAGCCGCTGAGACTCAGACGGATACATCTAGTGTTCCATGAAGGTGAGCGGGAGCGCACGCAAGAGTTCGTTTTACGGTGGTCACCAGACGGCGGCCAGTCGTACCGTGAGATTGTGCGCCAGCAGTATAACTTCAGTCCGCCGGAGGCGGTGCGTGAGGTTGAAGACTACGACGTCGAGCTCGACGGTGTCACGGAAGTCGAATTGAAGATCGTGCCGGATATAAGCCGTGGCAGCGCCCGGGCCTCGCTGGCGCAACTGCGCGTTGCGTAATTATCTGACTGACTTCGGCCATTAGTGCCAGGGGGGCCGGCCTACCAGATCACGGCAGCTAACGGCGCCGGATCAAAGGAGGGGTGAAAGTTGAGCGAACCGGAAGCCAAAAGGGAAATAGCCCAAGCTAAAAAGGAACTTCTGGAAGCCAAAACCAAACTAAAAGAATTAAGCGCTAAACTAATGGGACTTTCGGAAGTGATGGAAAAAATAGAAGCAGCGCAGGGCCGGCTGCAGAAAGTCGAAGAAAAACTGTTTCTCGAAATTGGCCGAAAACCGTCTTTCGACCGCAGCGGAAATGAAAAATATTAGCAGGGCTTGAAAGCGGCAAGGTCTGGAACACCGTGCCATGCTATGATTGCGCCGCGTGAACCTCTATCTGCCGCTCCTTGATGATGGCCGTGGCCTTTTCCCGCACTATCTCTCTCACGTCGAAAAGATCCTCTCCCTCGACGCAGGTCACGAAATATTGCTTGAACCGTGTCGGGTTTTGTCTCCACATCCCGAGCAACTGGGTCCAGACCTGACGCCGGTACGACGGCCGCACCCCTTGCCACCAGAGAACTTTGAAAACCGCCTTAATTTCGATTAAGATCCGGCGCCAAGTCAGTCCCTTCTCGGGGACGCGGTCCTTTGGCAAGGTGCCCCCTGCGCCGACCGCCTGGGCCCGGCGAACCGGCCGCATGGCCAGATAATAGCGGTAGGCCCTCGCCAGGTAACGGGAGGGTTCATACAGGTAGTCCCAGGCCTCGACGTATTCCTGCATGATCTCGGCTTCCGGTCGATCTGGTTCGTAGTTCAAGGCTGAGAAGGTCCCCGCGTCATCTCCCACATCCCGGCGCAGCCGCCCTTCTTTCTCCAATCGATGCCACAGGCTGGTGTGCGGCGAGGCCTGCAGGACCCCAAGCATGGTCACGGGTATGTCAGTCTGTTCTATAAAGGCGCAGATGCGCTCGCCGGCCCCTTTCGTTTCCCCGTCCAGGCCGATGATGAAACTGCCAATAACCTCCATGCCATTCTTCTTGAGGTTGTACAGCGATTCCAGCAGCGGGTTCTTAATGTTGTGATATTTGTGGCTGGTCTGCAGGACATTCTCATCCGGAGACTCGATCCCGATAAAAACTTCCCTCAGGTTGGCCGCAGTCATGAGGTCGATCATTTCCGGATCCTGCCCCAGGTTCACCGAGGCCTGGGTCAAGAACCTGAAGGGTTCACCCCGACTCCTCAACCAGGGGGTGAGTTCTTGCAGGAAGGCCCGGGCGTGCTTCTTACTGCCGATGAAGTTGTCATCGCAAATGAACACGGATCCCCTGACCCCGAGCCGGTAGAGGGTCTCCAGTTCGGCGATGACCTGCTTCGGGGTCTTGTAACGGGGTATGCGTCCGAAAAGGTTCACCACATCGCAAAATTCGCAGTCAAACGGGCAGCCCCGGGAAGTCTGAATAGTAAAGGTGGCGTAATCGTCCAACTGCATCAGATCAAAGCGCGGAATCGGCGAGGTCGTCAGGTCCGGCTTGGCGTCGTGTTCGATGATCCCGGTCTTTCCCTGTCTCATCGCCTCCAAAAGCAAAGGAATCGCGGTCTCCCCCTCACCCCGCACCACATAATCACATCCCGCTTCCAGGACGGCCTCAGGGAGGGAAGTGGGGTGAGGTCCTCCGGCGACGACGGTTTTGCCGCGGCGCTTGGCTTCCCTCACCAGGGCCAACAAGCCCGCCCTTTGAATGTACATGGCCGAAATCAAAATCAGCTCGGCCCACTGCCAATCTTCCTCGGTCAGGCTTCTGGTGTTGAGATCGGCCAGCCGCAGTTCCCATTCCGAGGGCAGCAAGGCTGCCACCGTAAGCAAACCCAAGGGTGGATTAACCGTTTTAGCACCCCGGAGCCGGCAAGATTTCTGGAAACTCCAAAAGGACAGGGGAAATTCGGGACATACCAACAAAGCCCGCATAGCTGTAAAACTCCTCACTAACCGATAGTCGGCGGAACCAGGCGCTGGCTGCCTTAACTCTGGTGATCTGGAACTATTTTTCGAACCTCGCAACCGACCTCTTTGCGAAGCAACCCCACCCATGAGGAGCATGATAACACGCCACCTATTTAAAAAAATAGGTCTCCTCAGATTTTTGACCTTCCCGAGCAGGGGAGAACAATCCATCTCTGATTTGCCCTTTATCTGGCGAATCGGGTATCTTGAGTCAAGCAGAGATGAGATAGGATCGCGGCTTCTAGCTAAGGCCTCCTTACAGCATCGCTTCCGGGATAAGCAGGTAAAAGAATCGCCCGGAAAAGCGCAGCCAGAACCCAGCCAGGGGTTCCCGGTAATAGCGCACCTCCCGGCCCTTCTCTTCATCAACCCAAACGAGTCTATCATCTCCCCCGAGAGAAACCCGGTAGGTGCGAGTGGGGGAGGCATCCTTGTTAAAGATGCCGGCGGCCTGTTCTGCGAGTTCCGGGCTGTGCACGACGATGCCGTTCTGAGTATCGGATCTCGCCGAGCGGAGGTCAAGGTTGAAGGAGCCCACGAAGACCGACCGGCCATCCAGGACGATGGTTTTGGCGTGCAGAGACCCCCTGGACGAGCCGCCGATTCGGAAATGTTCTTCTTTTCCACGCGGCCTCGGCGTCGGTCTGAGCTCATAAAGTTCTACGCCCATCCGGAGGAAGTCCTTCCGGTAGCGCATATAGCCGAACTGGGCCACCGATGAGTCAGTGGAGGCCAGGGAGTTGGTAATTATTTTCACCGTGACGCCGCGGTCCCGCATCTTCTGAAACCATTGCACCCCAGCCTTGCCGGGCACCAAGTAGGGTGAGACCATGAGCAGTTCGCTCTGGGCCTCTTGCAGGAAGGCCTTGAGCTCCCGCCTCATTTTACCGGTTCGTTCTCGGTCAGCTGAGTTGATAACCTTCAACGGATCGTCAAAGAGGACCTCCCCCTGCGCCCAGACAAAAGAGATCATGCCGGGTTCCACCTGATGTTTCAGGAGGTAGAGGTCGCTCTCCCGCACCTTTTCCGCATAGCTCGATTTTTTTAGGGATTCACTCTCGGCTTCGAGGTCGTGGCGAGCTTTCTGAACCTCTTCGTTAGTCGGCCGGTGTGATACCAGGGCCTTGAGCGGTATCGAGAGCACGCAGTTCCAGTAGTCGTCGAAAGCCGCACTTACCCGGCGGACAATCGGTCCCTCGGCCATGATATCCATATCGCTGAAGTTGGCGCCGCTGCTCGCCCCGAAGTACTCATCGGCGATATTGCGCCCACCCACAATGGCCACGCTGTTGTCCACGATGAACGCCTTGCTGTGCATCCGCCCTTCGAGCCTTTTGGCTCCAAAGAGCGCCCCGAGCGAGCGGGTCAGCCGATTTGACCGGAGACCTCCGAAGGGATTGAAGATCCTCACCTCGATGCTGGGGTAGATTTCCATCATGGCCAGGAACCGATCCATCTCCGCCGTTTCGCCCCAATCATCCAGGAGGAGTCGCACTCTCACGCCCCGTTCCGCCGCGGCAATGATGCGGTCCAGCATGAACTTACCGGTGAGGTCGGCGCTAAAGAGATAGTATTGCAGGTCCAGGGTTTTTTCGGCCCGGTTGATTAAACGGATCCGGGCAAAAAAGGCATCTTCCCCGGAGAATAGGAGGTAGAATCCCGAAGCCCCATGATTCTCCTCCACCTGCGCCTGAATTTTTTTCCCCATGGAGGTCGCTTCAGGCAGGTAAAGGGCGATGGAGGGGGTGCGGGGGTAGTCATAGGGGATGGTGGCGCACCCGTTCAGGAGAGGAAGGAGCAGCCAAAAAAGCGCGAGAAGGACGCACCTTGCCGCTTTGCGCCCTTCCATCATTCCTACATATGTCTCTATTAATCTGAGAATATACGGCAACCTGGGCCACTGCAGTCTAAAGATGTTTTTGGGACCTGACGTCCCGAGTTTAACCCCGAGAAGCTTCTTCTTTTTTTAGCCAAATTTTCTGATGGAGGGATGATAGCACAAATTTCGGAGGGAAAGGTATTGTTAAAAAGTTGGACACCGCCATCCCTCTCCGAGGTTAACGATTATCTACTATGTACAAAGTCAAGATTGCCGGGGTTGTGAGAAGGCCGGTTAGAATTTAAGCCAGTCTCCTGATATGGTTCCCTTCTCAGGAGGGGTAGGTATTCCTCAAGGGGACTGGCCTGACTACCTCGATAGATCAGGAAAAGGGAAAGTAGGAGCAGTTGATACCCCGCCACTATACGCCCTTCCGGCCGGGCAGTTAAAAGAGCAAGGCGGTAGGGTGCCCAGATGATTGCCCATCGGTTCCTGGTTCTCTTTTCAGTGATTGCTCTAAAGGGCCGTCGATGGATCGAACTTATCTCAAGAAGCTTAATGACTAATAAAATGGTACCCAGCTTGGTACCCAAAAGCAAAAATGGGGTCAGCCAATTAAGCTAACCCCTTGAATTCACTGGAGCCGGCACGGGGATTCGAACCCTGGGCCTGCTGATTACGAATCAGCTGCTCTACCACTGAGCTATGCCGGCGAAAAGGTTTATAGGCTTTGGTTATCGCAGGTTTCGGGCTTTTTGGCAACCCTTAATAATCGATCAAATTTAATCAAAATTGCTCATTTTGTCCGTGCTTCTGCGAACAAAACGCGGACAATTATTCGCCGGTAAAAGAAGGCGGAGGTTAATATTCAGGGCTTATTCTGCTGGTTCAAGTCTCGTCCCTCACCCCGGTATTTCAGGTCTTTCCGACTGTGTGGCGTGCCAGGGTATAGTAGACCGATACTCCGGCCAGCGCCAGAGCTAGCAGAATAATACCCCAGCTGAACCATGACACGCTTAAAGGGCGCACGGCTGCATTTGAACGCTGCTCTGCTTTATTCTCCAGCAAGGCCATTCACCGGACCGGGCCGCCGGGACCCATTTCTTGAAAGGAAGGAGTTACCCGATACGTCGGCCTTTCTCTGGGGATTTCGGGGGCTCCCTCTTTACGTTTCAGGCCGTATGCTTTCATTTCCAATATTTCGGGGTGGTACTTTTTCAATGCCTCCATTTCCTGCGGGCCGACCGTACGCACGCGGCCCTGGTCATCCATGATGGCGAATTGGTCTCCCTTGGCCAAGCATTGCCCTACCGTCTCTTCCCCACCGATTTCTTGCCTGGAAACGCAGAGCAGCTCTCGGCGAGAGCGGTCGAGGTGATGAGCATTGCGGCTGCCAGGAAGAGCGCCAATCTCCAAATCATTCTTGAATTCTTGACCATAACCTTGATCCCTTAAGGAAAATATGAATACTCTCGGTCCTATAATGTCGATTTTGTAAATCAAGACAGACCGTGCTGTCTGAAGCGATCTGGGGATAGATTTTGTGATATTTGCCCAAGGAGTCTCTTACGTTGCCGATTATTTCTTTTTTATTGACCTCATTTGGAGCAAGCTTAATCCGGGCTGCAACACCACTCGGCCATGGTCTGAAAGAACGTCCGGCTCAAGTCTTGGTGGCCCCGGCCAATGCCTTGATCACGATCTGCTGGGCCTCGTGCACAATGGCGTCCAAATGACTCTCATCCTTGAAGCTCTCGGCGTAAATCTTGTAGATATTCTCCGTGCCGGATGGGCGCGCCGCGAACCAGCCATTGCAGGTCAGGCGTCTCGGTCATGACTAGCTCCCCGACAAACGCGGGTTCAGCCAGGGCCCGTGTTTGCCGATGAGCTGGTAGGCTTCATCCGGTCCCCAGGTTCCCGGCTCGTAGGGATAGAACGGCGTTACGCCTCCCAAAATCCCGTCCACCACCTGCCATTGGGCCTCGACGCTGTCTTCCCGGGTAAAGAGCTCGGCAGCGCCGCGCATGGCATCGCCCAGCAGACGCTGATATGGCGGCATGTCATCCGCGGCCTGACGGATAGGCGGTAACCGCCGGCGGCAGGACGCGGTCCTGATAATCCTGGCTCTGCTCATCAAAGAGTTCCCAGGAGGGCACTGACCACCCGCACCTGAAGGCCTTCGGCACAGAGCTGCTCGCAGGCCGTGAGACAGAGGGGCACCTCGCTGCCGGTGCCGATGAGAATCAGCTCCGGCTGGCCGTCCGGCGGGTCTCGGCGCCACCAATATCCCTGAGCAAAAGTATTATCAGGATTTATCTTCCTGTCGGGCCTCCCCATCCCCATCGTCATTCTCGTCTTCACCCCAGTCGATACGGGCCGCGTCGGAGCGGTCAAGAACCTGGACCGCTGGGCTTCTCGTGAAGTAATCCCAAGCCCATTCCACATAAGCCTCGATCCGGTTGCGCATCCCGGTCATCAGGTGGGCATGCACTCCGAGCCATGCGGCGAAAGCCACCGGACCGTGCAGTTCGTGGCGGTGCTCGCCGATCTCAGCAATGGCGGCATTTCGGCCGATCATCGCCATGATGCCCTTGTCGTGGTAATGAAACGACCAGTGGGCGATACTCTTGATCTCATATAAAATGTGCTGGGCCGCCCAAGTCCCGGTTTGGAGGGCCACCGATCCGAGCTGTGGGTGCGTGCCGCCGTCAGGACTGGGGATATTGGCAAAATCCCCCAGCACGTAAACACCGGGGAACCCATCCACCGTTAGATCGGGTCTTACGTCGATGCGGCCGCCGCGCCCCACCGGCAAGCCGACGTTACCGGCCAACGGCGCCGCCTTCAGGCCGCCGCCCCAGATCACCACCTGGGTCTTAATATGGGTGCCGTCGGAAAGCGCCACATGGCCTGGGCCGACCTCCTGCACGGAAGTGCCAAGCCGAATCTGTACACCGTCACGTTTCAACACTCTGGAGGCATATTCGTGGGCCTTTTCGGAGAAGGGTGCGAGCACCGCGTGCCCATGGTCAATCAGGTAGACCCTGGCCGCAGTAACCGCGAGGTCTTTGTACTCCGCCGAGAAGGCGGTGTGAATAATTTCTGCTAAGAAGCCGGCCACTTCGGTGCCGGTGGGCCCCGCCCCGACAATGACGAAGTTCAACACACCCTGGTCAACGAGCGTCGGGTCGCGATCAGCGTCTTCAAACACTTGGAGAATGCGGGATCGCAGCCGCTCCGCGTCATTAAGAGAATAAAGGGGGAAGGAGTGCTCCTCGGCCCCTGGGGTCCTGAAGAAGTTGGGCTGCGAACCTGCCGCCAGGACCAAGTAATCCCCTTGATAGACCTCGCCGGAGCTTGCGGTCACTGTCTTGGTCTTGGGGTCGACTGAGGTCACCTCGGCCAGCTTCACGTCCACATTGGGGTGTTTGTGGAATAACTTGCGTAAGGAGACGGCAATATCGTCGGGCGCCAAAATAGAAGTGGCCACCTGGTACAACAGAGGTTGGAACTGATGGTAATTGTTCTTGTCGATCAGGGTAACCCGAACCTCTTGGTGGGAGGCGAGTTTGCGGGCGCAACCCAGCCCTGCGAAGCCGCCACCCACAATAATCACATGCTTAGGTCCATTATCGACCATATCTTTTCTCCTGGAACCCAGGCTTATAGGATGAGGCTAACTGGAGGTGAGATTAGGGGGGAGGTGAAAGCCTTACGGGAAAATTAAGTCCGTTTTCTCGATGTGCAATTGTTTCTCATCAGCTTTTTTCCTTTTCACGAGCAAAAACGAGCTTAAAGGTAGACGAGCTCTAGGGCAATTTTTTTGGGCCTAGTCACTATCCCTCAAAGAACTATAAGGAGTTCCGGATTTCTTTGCCTTCCAACCATTGGTGGGTTCTCTTGACATGAAGGTTTCAGCAACTACCTTATAGGCAGCCCCTACATCCCCTACCCTCAATGTTTTCACGATCCCTCGACCTCCATTACCTGAGCCGGGCCAACAGACTCCGGGAATCCAGGCTTTCAGATCACCCGATCTCACTTTCGTAATCGGCCCAAGGTACGTGCACTATAATTCTAAGTAAGGAGATATTCTCATGGCGAAGCCACTTACGGGCAAGGTTGCCCTGGTCACTGGCGGCTCGCGGGGCATCGGCGCGGCAACGGCACACGCGCTCGCCGACGACGGCGCCGACGTCGCCATCAGCTACGTGGCCTCGGCCGACAAGGCTGCGGCAGTTGCTCGAGAACTTGAGGGAAAGGGGGTCCGCAGCGCGGCTTTCAGGGCCGACCAGGCTGATCCTGCCCAGGTTGAGGCTTTAATCAAGATGGTGGTTGAACGTTTCGGTCACCTCGACATTCTGGTCAATAACGCGGGCGTCTTTTTTGCCGGAGGTACGGTGGATAATCCGGACAGCAATCTCGCCGACCTCGACCGGCAGTTCGCGGTTAATGTCGGCGGCATGGTCACTGCCATCCGGGCCGCGTCGAGGGTGATGGGTGAAGGTGGCCGGATCATTTCGGTGAGTTCCTGCGTAGCCACGCACACGGGCTTCCCCGGTCTGGCCGATTACACCGCCACCAAGGCCGCCATCGTCGGTTACAGCAAAGGTGCGGCCCGGGATTTGGCCCCCAGAAAAATTACCGTCAATGTCGTGCAGCCAGGCGCGATCGGCACCGAAATGGCCCCCAGCAGCGGCCCCTTTGCCGATTACCTCCACGCGCATACCGCACTCGGCCGCTATGGGCGGCCTGAGGAGATCGCCGCGGCCATCGCTTTTCTCGCCAGTCCGAGGGCGTCGTATATCACTGGCACAGTGCTGCTGGTCGACGGGGGCCTTAGCGCCTGACCGAATCATTGAGTCTTTTTTCAGTCAACATGAAAACAGCAAGAAGGATACGCAATGACCATAGAATTATTACCCGCGGATGCAAATAACCAGCGCACGATCAATCAGGGCCACCCGCCGAACTGGCAGAACCCGCCCGGCGGCGACTACGATCTCGTGGTCATCGGTGGAGGTCCAGCCGGGCTGATCGCCGCACTGACGGGCGCAGCAGGCGGCCACCGCGTCGCCATGACGGAGAGGTTTCTGACCGGGGGGACCTGCGTCAACTTCGGCTGTACGCCAAGCAAGGCGCTGATCCGCTGCGCTCGCGCCGTTCACGAGGCCAGGCGGGGGGTCGATTTTGGCTTCGGGCTCACCACACCCCCGCAAGTCGATTTCGCCAAGGTCATGGAGCGAGTCCGCCGCATCCGGTCCATGAGCAGTGCCGGTGACGCCGTGCAAGTGGTCGCCGGGGCAGGGGTAGACGTCTACCTCGGCCAGACCCGCTTTACCAAGCCAAACGCAGTGACGGTAGACGGTCGCGAGCTGCGTTTCGCCAAGGCGGTGATCGCGACCGGCGCCCGCCCCGTAGCGCCGGCCATCGAGGGGCTCAAAGAGGGCGAGTACTTAACCAATGAAACCGTCTTTTCACTGACCGAGCTCCCCCGGAGGCTGGTGGTACTTGGGGGCGGGCCAATGGGGAGCGAATTAGCCCAGGCATTTCGCCGGCTCGGCAGCGAGGTGGACCTGGTCCACTCCAGGAGCAACCTGTTGCCGAAGGACGAGCCGGAGGCGGGCGAGGTGGTGCGCCGCCAGTTCGAGCGCGATGGCATACGCCTCCACCTAGAATTTAGGGCGGTGCGAACGGCGAACGGCCGGCTGACGGTGCGGAGCCAGTCCGAAACGCGGGAACTTGAGTATGACAAGCTTCTGCTGGGCATCGGGCGCAAGGCCAACGTAGAAGACCTGGGGCTTCAGGCTGCGGAAATACGGCTAAGAGATGGAGGCGTGGAGGCCGATGCGTCCCTGCGGACGAGCAACCCGGCCGTCTACGCCGCCGGCGACGTGGCGTTCCCGGAAAAGTACACGCACGCCGCGATGGCGACGGCGCGCTTGTGTGTCGCTAACGCCCTGGACGGAGCGAACCGCCCGGCGCGCGAGTTGGTTATCCCGCACTGCACCTACACCGACCCCGAGGTAGCCACTGTTGGCTTGACCCCGGTCCGGGCGGCCGAGGAGGGTGTCGCCTTGGACACGCATCGCCTGGAACTCTCGAAGGTGGAGCGGGCCTTTATTGATGGTGAAGAGGAGGGGTTCGCGGCGCTCTACACCCGCAAAGGAAGCGACGAGATCGTCGGGGCGACACTGGTGGCGGCGCACGCCGGGGAGATGATCAGCGAGCTGACGCTGGCTATCACGAGCAAGCTGACGATGCAGGCGCTGGCTGAGACGGTCCACTGCTATCCTACACAGGCAGAGGTGTTCCAGCGGATCGCGCTGGCGTATAAGCCAGCGAAGTAGACGTCCAGGCGCTGAAGTTGCAACTGCCGTTGGGTTGGGGTTGGCCATGACGCGAGGGAGTTTCGCGTCAAACCAGGTGGAGCGCCCGGGGACCAACCTGATTAGAAGGAAATATCCCGATAAAACCGTTTAAGTGGTCGAGATAATTTTGGTTTAAGGGGAAGATAGCTGAACAGGAGAATGTCTTGAAACTTTCCGTGAAAAATCTCTCGTTGGTCTTTGTAGCAGGGCTTTGGGGGGGCTTCTTCAACGGCCTGGTAATCTGGCTTTTTGGTTTGTTAGGAATCCCCCAGGCCCTGGGGGTCCAGATCGCCCCGCCCTTGACCACCGGCCTACTCTACCCCAAGTTGGTGTGGGGCGGGCTTTGGGGTCTGATGTTTCTGATTCCCCTGGGCCGGCTGTCCTTTCTGGTCAAGGGGCTCATCTTCAGTATAGGTCCCTCTCTGGTACAATTATTCGTGGTGTTCCCCCTCCAAGCGCACGCAGGCGTTTTGGGACTGCAATTGGGCGTGCTCACGCCTCTGTTCGTGCTGTTCTATAATTTCGTTTGGGCAATTCCTGCGGGTCTGTGGTTGCAATGGGCGCGGCAGGATTGAATGCCAATGCCCGCTAAGGATCTCCATCGCATGAATAACGGTTCCTTTTTCCTCAAAAGGGCACTGGCGGCCATAGTGGTGCTGCTCCTTTTTTCAGGAGAATATTTCCAGACTCTGGCATTTCTACTCCATCCCGAGCGAATCAAAGCAGTCCTGGAAAAAGCCGGCATCTTTGCCCCTCTCATCCTCATGATCCTCATGGCCCTGACGGTGATAATCACCTTCCTTCCCAGTGTGCCTCTGGATATCGTCGCCGGAGCCTTTTTCGGTCCGATGTTGGGAACTGCTTACTGTGCCGCTGGCGCTCTGGGGGGAGCGGTAGCCGCCTTTTTGATCTCCCGGTATTATGGGCGCGAATTCGTCTCCAGGCATCTCTCCGGGCACATCAACTTTTGCACCCCATGCTCCGACCTTCTGTTGACCAAATTTATCTTCGTTTCCCGGCTTCTGCCGATGGTTTCTTTTAGTTTCGTCAGCTACGGAGCCGGTCTGACCAAGATGTCTGTAAGGGCTTACACCCTGGCCACCCTGGCAGGGATGCTGCCCATAACCTTTGCCTACAATTATTTCGGGTTATCCATCTTGTCGGCAAGTCGTGGAACAGTGGTAGTGCTTGGTGGGCTCATGGTCGCACTCCTATTTTTGTTCCCCAGGCTGATTGAACGCTATGATCTGTTTTCTCTGCGCAAGTATTTTCAACATGAAGCTGGAGCCTAAATTAAGGAAAGGTGGGTTGAAGGTGCTGAGGTGGCCTCTTAAGTTCAATTTCCTCACGGCTTCGTAAAGGGAACAATATGAATGGTAAGGAAAAAAAGGAAAGTCAAACGCTCGCAGGTCCACCTGAAACCGCGGCCAAGAAAGGCGGGCGGTGGCGGCCGATTTTACTCCTCGCAGTTCTCGTGGCCATCCTCGTCCTGGCTAAGGTTTTCAACGTGGGCGAAAAGTTGGGCGCCCTGCGGGATTGGATCGTCACCCTGGGCCCCTGGGGACCTATAGTCTTTCTTCTGATCTACATCGTCGCGGTGGTGGCCGCCCTGCCCGGCGCCGCCATCACTATTGCCGCCGGCGCCCTTTTCGGCTCGGTGGTGGGAGTTATCCTGGTGAATATCGGCGCCACCATCGGCGCCAGCCTGGCCTTCCTGATCGGCCGTTATTTCGCCCGGGAAGGGGTGGCCAACTGGCTCTCCAAAAGCGATAAATTCAAAAAGCTGGATCAATTGACCGAAGAGCACGGCGACATCATGGTGGCCCTCACCCGCCTGGTGCCCATTTTTCCTTTCAATTTGCTCAATTACGGCTTCGGACTCACCAAGGTACCCTTCTGGACTTATGTTTTTTACACCTGGTCGTGCACCCTGCCGGGTACCATTCTTTACGTGGTGGGTGCGGATGCGGTGACCAGCGCCTTTTCCCAGGGAAAGATCCCCTGGGCGCTGGTGGTGGCATTTGGGGCGGTCCTGGTCTTGTTGACCTTCCTGGTGCGCTCCGCCCGGCACAAACTGCAGATGAAGGAGATGAAGAGCGCGGGTGGCGTCTCGGCGGCAGAAGAGCCGGCCGCCATGCCCGAGGTCAGCCCCTTGGATCAGTATAATGAAGCTCTGGTGGCTAATGTCCGGCCGCCTGACTGGATTAACCCCGAGCCTCAACCCTGTTATAACCTGGTGGTCATCGGGGCCGGCACCGCCGGATTGGTGAGCGCCGCCGGCTCCGCCGGCCTGGGGGCCAAAGTGGCCCTGGTGGAGCGGCATCTCTTGGGTGGAGACTGCCTCAATGTCGGCTGTGTGCCGTCCAAGGCCATCATCCGCTCCTCTAAAGTTTATGCTGACATCCGGGATGCCGGCCTGTTTGGGCTAAAAGTCTCGAGTGCGGCTGAAGTGGATTTTCCTGCGGTCATGGAACGCATGCGGCGCCTCAGGGCGGGGATCAGCCACAACGATTCGGCTCAGCGCTTCCGGGGCTTAGGGGTGGATGTTTTCCTGGGTCAGGCCCAGTTTACCGCGCCGGATACGGTGGAGGTGGGAGGCAAGACCTTGCGCTTTAAAAAGGCGGTCATCGCCACCGGCGGCCGGGCCGTGCGCCCATCGGTGCCGGGATTGCCGGAAGCCGGCTATCTCACCAATGAGACAGTCTTTTCCTTGACGGAGCGGCCGGGGCGCCTCCTGGTGATGGGCGGCGGCCCCATCGGTTGCGAATTTTCCCAGGCCTTCCAAAGGTTGGGCTGCCAAGTGACCCTACTCCATAAATATGACCGCATCATGAACAAAGAAGATACGGATGCGGCGGAACTCATCCAGAAGACCTTTCAAAAGGACGGTATCAGTCTGATCCTCAATGCCAAGCCCCTTCAGGTTACCAAAACCGACACAGGCAAGCTGGTCCAGTATGAAAGCGACGGCCAAAAGGGCGAGATCGAGGTCGATGAAATTCTCATCGGCGCCGGCCGGGCCCCCAACGTGGAAGGCCTCAACCTGGAAGCGGCCGGGGTGATGTATGAGCCCGGGAAAGGCCGGGGCGTGCTGGTCAATGACAAGCTGCAAACCACCAACCATAACATCTTCGCCGCTGGCGACATCTGTCTCCCCTACCAGTTCACCCATCTGGCTGACTCCTCGGCACGGATCGTCATCCAGAATGCCCTATTCTTTGGCCGCAAGAAGTTTAGCGCCCTGACCATCCCCTGGTGCACCTATACCGACCCGGAGGTGGCCCATGTGGGCCTGAACGAAGCAGAGGCCCAAAAGAAGGGCATCCAGATCACCACCTTCATCAAGCCTTTAAGCGAAGTGGACCGGGCCATCGTGGACGGGGAGGAAGCAGGGTTCGTCAAGATTCACGTCAGGAAAGGCACCGACAAGATCCTGGGCGCCACCATCGTGGCCCGCCATGCCGGCGAGATGATCAGCGAGGTCACCGCGGCCATGGTGGGCAATATTGGCCTGGGCGCTCTGGCTTCGGTCATTCATCCCTATCCCACCCAGGCGGAGGCCATCCGCCAGACCGGCGATCTGTACAACCGGACCAAACTGACCCCGGGGGTGAAAAGGATGTTTACCAGGTTTCTGGCCTGGCGGCGGTAAGCCGGGAAATTAGCAACGAATTCAATCTATTCGAGGTTGTCGGGTACATGGTGAAAAAAATATTAATTGCCAGGCTTTCTTTGGCAGCAGTTCTAGTCCTTACCGTCCCATTTCTCGCTGCTGCTGCGAGTGAGAGCCGGCAGGGGACCGAGGAAGGAATCACAATGATGGTTGGAACAGCAATACCCCCTATCGATGCTGCGGCGCCGGCCAAAACCGAAACTGCGACCTTCGCCCTGGGCTGATTCTGGGGTCCGGACGCCCGGTTCGGGGTCCTCAAAGGCGTGGTACGCACCCGGGTAGGATATTCCGGTGGAACCACCGGGAATCCAACTTATCATCATCTGGGCGATCATTCTGAGACCTTGCAGATAGATTTCGATCCCAGGCTGATCTCCTATAAAGAGTTGCTGACGATTTTTTGGGAGGGCCATAGTCCTGGCTCCCGTCCCTGGTCCCGGCAATATCAGGCCGCCATTTTCTACCATAACGAGACACAAAAACGCTTGGCGCTGGAAACGCGAGACCAGGTGGCGGCCAGGATCAAGGGCGAAGTTTTTACTCAAATCCTTCCCGCCGGCGAGTTTTACCTGGCCGAAGACTACCATCAGAAGTACTTCCTGCGACGGGACCCGGTTTTGCTAAATGAATTGACCCAGAGATATCCCAACACCAGGGATTTGGTGGCGTCCACCGCGGCGGCGCGCCTGAACGGCTACGTCGCCGGCTACGGCAATAGGGCGGGGCTGGAGGCGGAACTGAACAGCCTGGGATTGTCACCGGCCGGAAATCAAAAGCTGCTAAGCCTCGTCTCCAAGTCTGAGTCTGTGAGGCCGGCTCATGGTTGCCCTCTGCCGCGCTAGGGATTCCGGCGTCTTGACGCGACCATCCTCATGCCTATCCTAGAGGTATTACCTTTGAGGCTCTACAAAAAACAGAAATATAGGAGGGTGATATGGCACGAATAGGAACAGCGTATTTAGATACCGACAATATGTTTCCCAAAATGGAGTTTCAATTGGTTTCCGGGGAAAAGCTGAAGCTTCCTGAAGGAATGGGCCAGGGATATAGTGTAGTCCTGATCTATCGCGGTGAGTGGTGAGCTTTCTGCAATCAGCAGTTGGCTGATTTCCAAAGATCATATCAGGAACTCAAATCTGAGCAAATAAAGCTCGCCGCAGCATCGGTTGACCCCATTGATAAGGCAAAGGAGATGATTGATAGACATGGGATCAGCTATCCAATCGGTTACGGCTTGGTCGCAGAGGAAATATCGAAAATCACCGGGGCTTATTACGATAAAGAAGAAATGTATCTTCATGCTACCGGCTTTCTTTTGCGTCCGGACAAGACCATTCTTATAGCCTGTTATAGTTCGGGGGCAATAGGACGTCTCGTACCAAAAGATGTGTTGCAGCTTACAAGGTATTTTAAAGGTGGTGGACGTGGCGGGCCAAAGGGGTAGCACTTGCCCTTTGGAGCTATCGAGGAGCCGCACCCCAAATCAAGCTAAAGACATCGATAGAGAGATCATTTTTGCAGTTTTTGTTTGGTCGGTGACTTTTGGCCGGGAAAGCGCAGCGCGGCCCACTTTGACCTTTTTCCGCCTTACCTTCGTGATATCAACCCCACTACCGAGCGTGCCTGGACCAGGTAAGAGGAGCCTGAAACCGGCGTGGCTTCAGACCACGGGACGATATCATTGGGAAATGGAAACGAGGTAATCTGACCGAAGATATCACCACTGCCTAATAGCCGACACGCCAGTTTGCGGATAACCCCTTGATCCCCTTTTAGAAAGGCACGAATGTCATCCCGGAACTATTCTGAGCGGGCACTTCAAGAGAAGGGAAGGATTAGGATCATAATGAGCAATCTGGACTCTAAAGTCGAGGGCCGGCTAAAGGCAGCTGCCACCTGACACGCAATGCAGCGCGCTTCAAGGAAAACTAACTGCCAGCAAATGAACGCCGACCTGCTCCCGTCCTTAAGGTATAAACAAATCACGCTCAAAAGGTAATGAGAACCGAAGACGAGAATTAGGAGAAAACCCCGCGGCCGACAAAGCGCAGTCGCGCGGTGCGAGAGAGAAAACGGAGGAGGCAACGTGAGTGACATTCGCAAGGAAACCGATAGCCTCGGCGAAGTCGATGTTCCTGCCGACAGGCTCTGGGGCGCACAGACGCAGCGCTCGCTCGAGCACTTCAGCATTGGCAGGGACCTGATGCCGCGCGAGATGATCATCTCGTATGCCATTCTGAAGAAAGCCGCCGCCATCGCCAACCATGCCGGCAAGCGGCTGGCCGACGAGCCCTGCAGGCTGATCGTTCAGGTCTGTGACGAAATCCTTGCCGGCCAACATCATGAGATGTTCCCGCTGCATGTGTGGATGACGGGCAGCGGCACGCAGTTCAACATGAACGTGAACGAAGTGATCTCCAACCGTTGCTGCCAGCTCACCGGCACGCCGCTCGGGAGCAAGACGCCGGTTCACCCCCACGACCAGGTCAACATGGGGCAGTCGTCCAACGACTCGTTTCCCTCCGCCATGCACATCGCGGCGGCGGTCAACGTGAAGCAGCGGCTGATGCCAGCCGTGAAGGCGCTGCACGACGCCATCGCGGCGAAGGCCCTGGAGTGGAAAGACATCATTAAGATCGGCCGGACCCATATGCAGGACGCGACGCCCCTGACGCTCGGGCAGGAATGGTCGGGCTATGCGGGGATGCTGGCGGACGATCTCGAGCGGCTCGACGAGGCGCTGAGGGGCGTTTACCGCCTGGCGCTCGGCGGCACGGTGGTGGGCACCGGCATCAACTCGGCGCCCGGGTTCGCCGAAGCATCCGCCGCGGAAATCGCCAGGCTCACGGGTCTGCCGTTTGTCACGGCACCGAACAAGTTCGCGGTGCAGGGCGCCCACGACGCCCTGGTGCAGCTTTCCGGCACGATGCGGACGCTGGCCGTGTCACTCTACAAAATCGCCAACGACATCCGGCTGATGTCTTGCGGCCCGCGGGCCGGCTTCGCCGAGCTGCTGATCCCGGAGAACGAGCCGGGCTCCTCGATCATGCCGGGCAAGGTGAACCCGACCCAGGCCGAGGCCTTGACGATGGTGGCCGTGCAGGTGATGGCTAACGACGTGGCGGTAGGGTTCGGCGGCGGCAGCGGCTATCTGGAGATGAACGTCTACAAGCCTCTGATCATCTTCAACATCATGCAGTCGATCACGATCATGACGGACGGCTGCACAAACTTCCGCAAGTTTCTGGTTGAAGGTACGAAGCCGAATCTGAAGAAGATCAAGGAGGACGTAGAGCGCTCCCTGATGCTCGTGACGGCGCTTTCGCCGGTCATTGGCCATGACCAGGCGTCGAAGATCGTGCACTACGCCATGGAGCACGACCTGACGCTGAAGGATGCCGCGCTGAAACTCGGCTTCGTGACGGAGGCCGAGTTTGACCGCATCGTCGATCCGGCGAAGATGGTCGAGCCCTACATCGCCACCGGTAAGTAACGCAGCTCGAACCGCAACCTCAAACTTACGTCACATGAGGGGAAGGAGAAACGGTCGAGAACCCATGAACCTGAGCCGCCAGACCAAAGAGTTGCTCTTCCTGCTCCTGGCCATCATCATCGGGGCCTTGTCCGGGATGGGGGCACTGGGGTTTCTGGCCCTCATCAAGGTGGGGCAATGGGGGGCATGGCCGGGTGACGGCCATTTTATGGCCCGGGTGCTGGCGGCTCCCTGGTGGCTCCGAATCTTGATTCCCGTCCTGGGAGGACTGGCGGTGGGACCGGTGATCGCCTTCTGGGCACCGGAAGCCCGAGGACCGGGAGTGTCTGAGGTAATCGAGTCCGCGGCTCTGCGGGAGGGGCACATCTCACCCCGCATGGCCCTGCTCAAGGCCTGGTGCACCGGTCTGACCATTGCCACCGGCGGCTCGGTGGGGCGGGAAGGTCCGGTGGTGGGCATCGGCGCCGCCATCGGGTCGTTCATGACGCGGTTATTCAATTTCAGTACCGGCAAGGGCAGGATCTGCCTGGCCTGCGGGGTGGCCGCGGCCTTTGCCGCCACCTTCAACACCCCAATCTCCGGGGCCCTCTTCACCATCGAGGTCATCCTGGCGGATCTGGAGATTGTTTACTTAGGACATATCGTGATCGCCGCCATCGTTGCGGTCTTGATTTCCCGACAGTTTTTGGGGGACTTTCCCTCCTTCACCGTGGCCTCCTTTGGCTTCCATCACAATAGCGAGCTTTTAATCTATTTGGCACTGGGCGTGTTGGCTGGCCTGGTGGCAATCGCCTTTACCCGGGGTATCTACGCCGTCGAGAGCTCCTTTCGCCGGCTGCCCCTGCCGGAATGGCTCAAGCCCGCCCTGGGGGGGCTGGGACTGGGAATCCTGGCGGTTGCCGTTCCCCATGTCATGGGGGTGGGATATGAGTGCATCAATATGAGCCTGACCGGAAAATTTGCCCTGACCGGCGCGGTTCTGCTCCTGTGTGCCAAATATCTGGCCACGGTGCTCTGCCTGGGTTCCGGCATGAGTGGCGGCATCATGGGGCCTTCCCTTTTCCTGGGGGCGATGCTGGGGACTACCCTGGCCCTGGCGGCCAACCAGGTCTTTCCCGGGCTGAACCTTTTACCCTCGGATTATGCCCTGGTGGGCATGGGGGCCCTGGTCAGCGGCACCATTCTGGGGCCCATCACCGCCACTGTGATCATCTTCGAACTGAGCAACAGCCACGCAATCATTGTGCCCGCCATGGTAAGCTGCATTGCCAGTTTTCAGGTGGTCAAATCCCTTTACGGCTATTCAACTTACGAAGCCAAGCTCCTGCGCCGGGGAATCAGGATTTTCCGGGGTAAGGAGGTCCATCTTCTACAAACCATGCAGGTGAAGGATTACATCACCAAAAAGATGGAGGTGGTCCACGAGGATACCCCACTGGCAGAAATCATGCAACGGGCCGAGAATAGCCCTTACCCGTTTTTCGTGGTTCTCAATGAGGCAGACGAATTGAGCGGTGTGCTCACCCTCTGGGATTTGCGGCGGGTCTTGGGAAAAGGAGAAGAAGCCATGGCGACGCTCACCGCCCGGGATCTCAAAACCTCGGAGGTGGTTACCGTGCACCCCGAAGATGATTTTGAGGTGGCCTTGCACCTTCTGGAGCACAAGAATTTTTCATCTCTCCCGGTGGTCTTGCCGCCCCGGGATAAAGTGTTGGTGGGCATCCTGAAAATTGAAGATGTGCTCACGGCTTATAACCAGCGACTACTCAAAGATCAGACATTCCTGCCCTTGGGACCGGGGCCGGAGACCCCGGTGTGAAACAGATGGTCAGGCTACTTCTGAGGGTTCCTAATTTGAAATGCAAAATTGCCCTTCCCGGCAGGTCATCGTCATAATCGCCTCGAAAAAAGGCACTCGGCATCGACCTGGGGATAATTTAAAATGAACATCATCCGAGTCGGATTGGCTCCCGGAATTCCTGGGGATAGAGTTGAAGGCCCTAAAAGATCTGGACTTTGATCTGGATTTGACCTGGTTCTTGTGATTACGAATCAGCTGCTCTACCACTGAGCTATGCCGGCGGAAAGGGTGATCAGCGTTGAATATCGCAAGTTCTCGCCCTTTTAGCCACCTAAAAAATCCGGCCAAAGCAAAGACGCGGCCCCCCCGGGGAGGGCCGCGTCTGCTTGAGCCTGACTATAGGTTGGGGTGACTCTGGTTTACAGCGGCAAAACCTTGCCATCCTGGACCTGGTAGCCCATGGCCTTGAGGATGGCGGCCTGCCGGTCGCTCACCTTGTCCAGCATCCGCTTGAGCTTGCCATCCTCGCTCTCTTGAAAGATGGCAGTGCGCATGGCGCGCAACTCGTCCATGGCCTCCTGGGAGGTGATGGAAAAGCCGTTGGCATTGAGGCGCTGGTTCAAGAGGGCCAGGTAGGTCATGGCCACTACACAGACGAAGAGATGCACGCGGATCTTGGAGCCGGTCCAGTGGTACAAGGGCATGTGGGTTACATGAATGGCATCGGCGGAATCCGGCGTGTGATCGGCCCATTGGCCGGAGGCCTTGGCGGGGCGCTGGGACTCCAGCCCCCCACGCTTGGTGAAGGTCTCGAAAATCTCCGCGGCCTCCCAATCTTCCCGGTCGGTGATGAGGATATTTTTGCCGAAATGGCGGACGTTGCTGGCCATCTGGCGGTGATTGAGCTGCAGGGACAGATTGACCTGGCCATTTTCCCGAGGGAAACTCAACTGGAACAGGTCGGGGCTGAGCCTGAGCCGCCCGCACAGCTGGACCAGATGGTCTTTGATGGCCTGCGCAACGTCTTCTCCCGCCTTTTCCGCCAGGGAGCGCTGCTGCAAAGCGGCAAGTTCCTTACGCACCTTCTGCACCTTCTTGCCCAGGTCCTGGTATGCCTTGTGGAAGGTTTTAGGGTCGAAGATGATGATGGCCCGGCGGGAGTGTCCCCAAAAATCGGCCCGGGTTTCATAATACAACACCTTGTCGTCTTCACCATCCAGGTTGCTGAGGCGCTGGTTGGCCCGGCAGGGCAAGGGGGAAAATTCTTTCAGAGAAATCTTGGTTAACTCCGGGGCGGAATCCGAGGTGCAAGCGGCGACGAAGTGCAGCCCTGCCTGGCTGTTAAGCCGATTGACCATGGGCTCGGAATCCAGGCCCCGGTGGAACAGCAGGGTGATATCTTTGACCGGAACCCCCAGGTTATTAACCCGGTCCAACACGTCATCCAGGCCGCGTTCAAAGAACTTCTCTTCCGAGAAGTTGGAGGAGAAAGTCTGATAATAAAGGGGCACCCCCCTCTTCCGCTCGGTCACCAGGGCCAGGCCGATACCCGGCTGCTGTTGGGTCCGCTGGGCAAACTCCTCGCCCCCCAATTCCTCATCCAGGGTCCCGGGAGCCTTAGGAGCCGATTGCAGCCTGGTGGCTTCGATAACCAATTGCCGGTCGCCATTGGGCAGGAGGGAGTTTATCTTCCTGAAGAAGGAGACGGCGATCCTTTCCAGGTCGTTCTCACTGATCCGATCCCAATGGTTCCAGAAATTTTGGGAATTCAGGGACTCCAGTCGCAACGGCCGGATACGCTGAATGTCGGTGGTTTCATACCACGTGGCCAGTTGCCTCTTACTGGTGGGAGCGATGGCTCGGTTCAAGGCGGCGTAGAATACCAGTTCTCCCAGGGACGGACCTTTGGTCCGCTTCTTGGGAGGTAGAATCTCATTAACGATCCCGGCCAGGTCCAAATCTTTGTCCAGCTCGTTGAGGGCAAAGACCGACCCGAATTCCTTGGGAGAAAACCCGCCGCGGCCCAGTAGGGTCTCGACTTTGTCGGCGGTGCCCAGATAGACCTGGTTTATGGTAGTCGGCTTGCCATAAACCCGTTGCGTCTCCCGGATGTAATAGTATTCATGCCCTTTTTTAACCTTCTTGTATAGGTGTGCCATATCCCTTCCATTCCCAAAAATTTTAATTAATCTTTCCCTAATATATTATTGACAATTCCGACCAAGATTAAAGAGACAAAGTACTCTTTTTGATTAGAGCAAAGTACTCTATATTTTCCATCAATCTTTCGTCAGCTGTTTTTATTGCTAATATTACAGATAGTTGCATTTAAACTGTGCCAAGACCCCGCGCCTCGTTTCAGAACCCGCCGCCGGGGATATAACCCATCTGGATGGCGTATTTCACCAGGTCGGTATTCTTCTTCAGATTCAACTTGCGCATGATGCGGGTGCGGTGATTCTGGATGGTGCGGAAACTCAGGAACAACTCATCGGCAATCTCCCGGCTCGATTTGCCCTCGGCGATGAGTTTGATGATCTCGATCTCCCGGGGGGTGAGGGGCTCTGCCGGGATCTCCGGAGCCATGCGGCGGCTCTGCACGAAGAGGCTGGTCAATTCGTTGGAGAGCAGGGGAGAGATGTAAATCATCCCCCGGCGAATCTTGTCGATGGCAGAGCCCAACTCCCGGCCCACATCTTCTTTCAAGAGATAACCGTCGGCGCCGGCGGCAATCGCGTCGTTGAGGTACTCTTTCTTCTTGTGCATGGTGAGGATCAGGACCCGGACCTGGGGATAGCGCCTTTTGATCTCTTTCGCGGCCACGATGCCCGACATCCCGGGCATGGAGATGTCCAGGACCACCAGATCGGCGCTCACCGTCCGCAGCAGTTCCTGGAGCTGCAGGGCGTCGCCGACTTCCCCCACCACCTGCAGGTCGGCGAAATCCTCCAGGATCTTCTTGATGCCTTCCCGCACCAGGGCATGATCTTCGGCCAGGACGATGCGATACATCTCTTCTCCTTACTCTTGGATAGGGATGGTTAGAGTAATTTCCGTGCCCTTGCCTTTGCGGCTCCGGAGGTTGAGGCTGCCGCCCGACATCAAGGCCCGCTCATGCAGGGCGGTCAAACCGAGGCCCTTTTTCCCAAGGCCGCGGGAGCGGGCCTTCTTCAGGTCGAAACCCTTGCCGTCATCCTTCAGTCGAAAGGTCACCAGGTCATTCTCCCTTTTGATCTCAACGTCGATGCGGCTGGCCTCGGCGTGGCGCACGATATTGGTCAAGGATTCCTGAAAAATGCGGTAGATATTGATCCTGGCCTCGGGAGAAAACAGGTGATCGATTTCATCCATGGCCACCACCGTATAGAGCATCTGGTTATTCCGGCAGGTTTCCTCAACCAGATATTTCAGAGACGATGACAGGCCCAGATCTTCCAGGATCGACGGGCTCAAGTCCCGGGACAGGCGGCGGACGTTCTCGATGACCACGTCGATATAATTCTGCAGTTGCTCGCAGCTTGATTTAAGGTCTGCCTGATCCTGGCGCAACTTATTTTCAATGGCCACCAGGTGGATCTTCAGGACGGTAAGGGCCTGGCCCAGCTCATCGTGCAGCTCCCGGGAGACCCGCCGTCGTTCTTTCTCCTGGATGGTCAATAATTGGGAGGCCAGGAGGCGCAATTTCTGCTCTGAATCCCTCAAGGCCTCCTGGGCCCGTTGGCGCTCGGTAATATCCCGAAAGACCGCCTGGACCACCTCATGGTCGCCGTTCTCCACCATGTTGTGGGTGGCATCCACCGGAACCTCCTCGCCGTCCTTGCGTCTGACAAGACACTCGTGCAGCGCTCCTCGACCCGAGGTTAAGATTTCCTGAAAGTTTTCCCTGACGTGGTCACCAATCCGGGGAGGATGAATCTGGCTGTAATGCATGCCCAGGAGCTCCGCCTCGGGGTATCCCAGCAATTTTACCGCTTTGCGGTTTACTTCGGTGATCTTTCCCTGGGAATCGGCCAGCACAATGGCATCGCCGGCCCCATCCATCAGACTGCGATATTTGGTCTCCGACTCCCGCAGGGCCTCTTCCGCCCGCCGGCGCTCGACGTCGGTGCGCAAGGTCTTGAGGCCGAAGGCCAGGTCGTTGGCCAGGCCGATGAGCAGATTAATCTCCTCGTCATCAAAGGCATTGGGCTCGGTGGCATAGATAGTCAGAGCCCCGAAGGCTTCGCCGTCCTTGAGGGGCAGCGCCAGGACCGAGGCAAACCCGCGCTTGCGGGCCTCCCGCCGCCAGGGCGCAAACCCGGGGTCGGTCTGGGTATCGCGAGTGATGGCCGGCCTGCCGGTGCGAATGGCGGTGCCTGTCGGTCCCCGTCCCTGTTTCACGTCGGCCCAGGTGAGCCTCAAGGAGTTGATGTAACCCTTTTCGAAGCCCTTATGCGCCATGGGCTCCACGCTCCGGGCTTCATCCTGCCGGCGGAATCCCACCCAAGCCATGCGGTAGCCGCCCACCTCCACGATGATCCGGCAGACCTCGCTTAGCAGTTCCGCCTCATTGGTGGCCCGCAGCAGGGCCTGATGACATTCGGTGACCGCCTTGAGGGCCCGGCTGACCTGTTGCAGGGCCTCTTCCATCCGGCGCCGGGCGCTGATATCCCGGGCAATGCCGGCGGTGCCGACGACTTCGTGGTGCTCATTAAAGATCGGCGTCTTGATGGTCTCCACCCAGAAGACCTCGCCCCGGAGGTTCTCCACCGGCTCTTCCACCCGCTTCCGCCGGCCGCTGTTCATGACCTCCCGGTCGTCGGCCAGATATTTGAGGGCCAGATACGGGGGCCAGATCTCCATGTCCGTCTTGCCTACCAGTTCCTGGGCTTCCTTTCCACAGGCCTTGACGTACGGCTCGTTCACTGCGATCACGCGGCAATCCCGGTCCTTCAGCCAGGCGCTGTCGGGGATATTGCTTAAGATGGCTTCCTGCTGCCGCCGGATTTCAGCGGCCGCCTCTTCCGCCTTTTTACGTTGAGCGATGTCCTCGACCATACAGATAGCCAACTGAGGCCGTCCGGCCACGTCCCGCACCAGGGAGACGCTGAGACGCGCCCAGATCCAATGGCCCTGTTTATGGCGATAGCGGGTCTCCTTCTGGAACCGGTTTATTTTCCCGGCCATCAACTCGGTGAACAGGGCATTGTCGGCCTCCCAGTCTTCCGGGTGAGTCGCTTCCTCCCCTTTTATCCAGCTGATCTCTGCTTCGCTGAAGCCCCCGCCCATCTCTCGTAAGGCCGGATTGCCTATGATGGTCCCGCGCTGTAGATCGGCCACGGCGATGCCGATGGGCGCCCCTTCGAACATGGCCCGGAAGCGGGTCTCGCTGGCCCGCAAGGCCTCTTCGGTGCGCTTGCGGGCCGAAATATCTTCGAAAATTCCTATGGCCCCGGCGAAGTCGCCGGCCGCATCATAAAGGGGCGCCATGGACAGGCTGACGTCTATCAGGGAACCATCCTTTTTTATGCGGCGCAACTCTATGCCCAACAAAGGCTCGCCTTGCCGCAACCGCTGCCACATCTGTTTAAATTTTGTCACTTCTTCTTCAGGCACGATGGCGTAGGCACGACCAATGATCTCGTCCTGGCGCCAGCCGAAGATATACCCGGCCGCCGGGTTCCAGGTAATCACCCGGCAATGGGGGTCAAGGCCGACAATGGCCAGCGGCGAGGCCTCGACCAGGGCCTTAAGCTTGCTGTTGGCCTCCTGCAAGGCCGCCTCTGACCTCTTGCGTTTGGTAATATCCAGGACCACCCCTTGCACGAACAGGGGCCGCCCCTTGGAGTCATGCACCGCCCTGGATTCGTCCCGTATCCAGACGACCCGGCCGCTCTTGGAAAGCATCCGGTATTCTGCGGTAAAAGGCCCGCCCTGGGAATAGCTGAGGAGCAACTCCGTCAACACCCGGTCCCGGTCTTCGGGATGGATCTGGTTCCGGTAGATCTCCGGGTCGGCCAGCCATTCCTCCGGGGTGAAGCCCAGGACGTCCTTGATTTGCGGGCTGATATAAAGCGGAGAGCCCAGACTGTCCATCGCCGCTACAAAGGTAATGGCCGGGATCTGTTCCACCAGGTTGCGGTATTTGGCCTCCGAGAGCCGCAGTTCCTCCTCGGCATGTTGGCGCGCCGAAATATCCCGGACATTAGCCAGAATGCAATCCTTCCCGCCGATGGAGGTCCGGGTCATCCCCACCTCCACCATTTGCAGCTTGCCTCGTTTATCTTTGAACCGCCATTCAAAGACCTGCGGGCCTTCTGCCGTGGCTTTCCTGAACCAGTCCCAGCCATCTTCCTGGGTAAATGGCGGCTCGCCCAGGCAAAAGGGGGCAAAAGTCAACTTCGCCGTCTCTTCCTTCCCATAGCCGGTGATCGTCAGCCAGCGGCGGTTGATGTCCAGAAACTTGCCGGTCTCGATTTCTATGGCCGCAATCCCGTCGTTGGAGGAATTAAAAATTGCGCGGTAATTTTCCTCGGAGATACGCAGGGCCTCTTCCGCCTCTTTGCGTTCGGTGATATCCCGAACCACCGCCAACAACCGTTCCTTACCGGCAATGAGGTGGCGCCCTAAATTGACCTCAACCCAGTGGCGCCTGCCCTCCCTGGTCCTGGCCATATATTCGAAAAGCTGCGGTCCCTGTTTCGAGGTCTCCTTGATCCATTGCAGGACATCCGCCCCGGTGCACGGCGGTTCATCTGTACACAGGGCCGCCACATTCAAACCCCGGGCCTCTTCCGGGCTGAACCCGGTCATCCGGCACCACTTCTGGTTGACGTCCAGAAAATTGCCGGTCTCCAGGTCCACCACCGCGATAGCCTCATCCACGGCGTTGAAGATGGCGCTGTAGTTCTCTTCCGAGGCCTTCAGGGCCTCTTCGGCGCATTTTCTGGCGGTGATGTCCAACAGAGTGCCCACCACCGCCGGACTGCCCCGGTACTCCACTCTGTTTCCCAGGACCTCGCAGTAAATTATGGCGCCGTCCCGGCGCTGCCCCTTGAAGGTATAATGCAGGGAGTCCACCTCACCCGCCAGCCGCTGGCGCAAATTCTCCCGGACCAGGGCGAGATCGCCGGGATGCACCAGGTCCTGGGGCGCCACCCGGCCACTCACCATCTCTTCGGGGGAGTAGCCGAAGACCCGGGCCATGGCCGTATTGACATAGATGAATTTGCCGGCTTGCACGATATAGACCCCGGTCAGCGAGCCTTCCATCGCCAATTGGTAAACGGACTGATCTTCCTTTTGGTCGGTCAGGGCCGATTGGCCGCCGCTGGGGTCACGGAGCACCGTGCAAACCTGCTCCCGACCCTCGAGGACGGCATAAGTCTGGTTGGCTTCCAGCCGGATTTGCCGGCCGGAGCGATCCCTGACCAACCATTTCCGGGGCCCCGGTGGCAACCCTCGGCCTGCCGGGCCGGCCTCCGGAGGAAGATAGCCCTCGCTGACCAGGTCCGCGATCTTCAAGCGGCGCGCTTCCTCAGGGCCATAGCCCAACAACTCGCAGAGCTTCCGATTGACTTGCCGGACCTCACCGGTGGTCGCGTCATGGACCAGGACGGCATCGCCCAGGGCGTCCAGGATCGCCCGGCAACTCGTTTCATCCGGCCGGCTGGCGGCTGCGGTATTTTCTAGTCCTCGAGTTTCCAACTATTTTGGTCCTCATATTATTGGGCCCATGGCCGAAACGCTGCTCGCTGCTTACTCCTTAGGGCTCACCCGCCTTGAGAAGTTCCTGGACCACCAGGTTGAGCAAGCCCCAGACCGCGTCCAGGAACCAGAAGCGGTCCAGGTGGGCCGGCAGGGTGAAGGATACTTGGGCGGGAAATTCCTCATCCGCCCGCCACAAGATCACCTCCACCGTCAGCCCCGGAAAGACCCGCAAGGCCAGGGCGGCATCCCCCGCCGGCCGGGTCTCAGCCTGGAGTTTCCGGCCGGCGGCCATAAAGCCGGCCAGATCCTGGCCGAACCGGGCCGCCAGAGAAGCGTCGGGCAGGCCGTGGTGGCCTCGAAAGAAGGTGGCCCCGCCCGGCAAGGCCAGGGGGCTGAGGCCGGGCCCCAAGGCCTTGGGGTCCAGATGCAGCAGGTAGCTGAGAGCCGTCAGGCAGGCCCGGAACCCCGGATCACCCGGCGCCGCCGGGTTTAACCGGACCTCGCGCCGGGCCGGATCCAGGAGCAGCTCCCGCTCCAGAAAAGGCAGGTGATATATCCCATCCTGAAAAATTACCCCGGTCCGGCCGGTTACTTCCGCGGGGTCACGTTCTTCCAGTTCCTTCCAAAATTCCTGGCTCACATCAGCGCATTTTTCGTAGGCCATATACCTCTCCGGATGTTGGGTGCCTATAAAAAAACCTTGACAGAGCGGGCCTCCCGCCGGTGTTTCAGAGACCTCAATGACTCGAGGAACCGCGTGGGATGAATAATCTTGGGGCGCACCCCCGCTGGCAGGCGCCTCTAGTCAATTTAGGGGTTACTTCCTTTCTTTATATTTTATATTATTTCAAAAACTTACCAAATATAGACTCAGGGGATATATGAAAAAATTCTTTTATCCCAACAGCCTGGCCGTAGTGGGGGTGTCCGAGAGCCCCGACAACCTGGCTCGGGGGATCGTGCATAACCTGCTGCAATTCAGTTACCAGGGCAAGTTTTTCCTGGTGGGACGCCAGCCCGGCACCGCGTTTGATCGGCCCATCTACCCGAGCCTGCGGGACCTGCCTGAGCCGGTGGACCTGGTGGTGATCCTGGCGCCAGCCCGCTTTATTCCGAGCCTCCTTAAGGACTGCGGCGAACTGGGGATCTCCCGGGTGGTGGTGGAGTCCGCCGGCTTTTCCGAAATGAGCGAGGCCGGCCTGGCCCTCGAGGATGAGGTTCGTGCCCTTCTCCAGAAGTACCACATACGCCTGATCGGGCCCAATGGCCTGGGCTGCATGAACATGGAGAACGGTCTGGCCCTGCCCTTCGCCTGGGTGCGCCCCATGCCCCGGCTGGGCCACATCTCCATCATCGCCCAGAGCGGCGGCGTCGCCACCCATCTACTGGCCTGGATGACCCGGGAGGGCCTGGGCTTCAACAAATTCCTGAGCCTGGGCAACAAGTTGAATGTGGACGAAAACGAGGCCCTGGCCTATTTCCTCGAGGATCCGGGGACCGCCGCGGTTTATGTCTACCTGGAAGGCGTGGCGGACGGCCGGGGATTGTTGGAGGCCGCCCGCCGGGCCGATAAGCCGGTTTTTCTGCACGCGGCCAACGTCGGACCGGAGACTGCGGCCATCGCCCAATCCCATACCGCCTCTCTCACCGCCGACGAGGACGTGGTGGCGGCCGCCTGCCGCCAGGGCGGCCTGGTACACATCACGGACCAGGCGGACTTTCTCTCCATGGCCAAGCTGGTGGGGCAGCCTCCCGTACAGGGCAATGGCCTGATGGTTTTCTCCCGCAGTGGCGGCGAGGCGGTGGTCGCCGCCTATGCCTGCCGCCGTTATGGCTTCCGTCTGCCCCCCCTGGCCAAGCCTCTGGCCGATTTTATCAGCAGCCACTCCCGGGCCGGGGTCATTCACTCCAGCAATCCCATCGACCTGGGGGACGTCTTCGACTTCACCGTCTATACCGAGGTCATGGCCGCGGTCTGCCGTGACCCGGAAGTGGACGCCATTCTGCTCCACTACGGCCCCATGGCCGACTTTGAGGTCGCCGCCGGCCGGGAGATGGCCAAACGCAGCCTTGAACTGGCCAAGGCAGCCGGCAAGCCCCTGGCCATCACCGTGCTTTGCACCCTGGATGAGATGGAGTTTTTCCGGGACACCCTCAAGGTGCCGGTGTTTCGCTTTCCTGAGGAGGCCGTCCGGGCCCTGGCCTGGAGCCGGGACCGGGCCGCCCGGTCCACTCTGGAGGTGCTGGCGCCGATCTCGCCCCTGCCGGGAGCGGCAAAGATCTCCGGCTTGCTGGCCCAGGCCCGGGACGAATTTCTGCCTCTGCCCCTGGCCCTGAGCGTCGTCGAGGCCCTGGGCGTGCCGGTGGCCCCCTGGCGGGCGGTCACGAGCCCGGAGGAGGCCGTCGCGGCCGCCGAGGCCCTGGGCTACCCCGTGGTCCTGAAACTGGCCGCCGCCGCCCTGATCCACAAGACCGAAGCCGGCGGCGTGCTCCTGAACCTCCAGGACCGCGCCGCAGTCCTGGCCGCCCACCAGCAACTGGCTGACCTGGCCGCCCAAAGCCTGCCTCCCGGCGAGACCTGGCAGGTGGTGGTCATGGCCCAGGCCGCCGGCGGCCGGGAAACGCTCCTGGGGGCCCGCCGCGATCAATCCTTCGGTCCGGTGGTGGCCTTCGGGGCCGGCGGCATCGAAACCGAGATCCTGGCGGACGTCGCCCTCCGGGTGGCCCCCATCAGCCCGGCCCAGGCCCGGAACCTGGTGGCTGAAACCCGGATCGGCCGCCTGCTGGCCGGCTTCCGGGGCCAGCCGCCCGCCGACCTGGAGGCCCTGAGCCGGGCCCTGGCGGATTTGTCCCAAGGCATGCTGCAGTTTCCCCAGATCCAGGAAGTGGACCTCAACCCGGTCCGCCTGGCTCACGGCCAACCCGGCCTCCTGGCCCTGGACGCCAGGATCAGGGTGGGTTAGCTTGGCAACACGCGATAATCATTGGTAGCGCAGGCTTCCAGCCGGTGTTGTTGCAAAACAGGCCGCGACCGGCTTGCTTAATTGTCAAAAAATGACAAAATTATCCAGAGAGAATTCCATGGGGCGGACCGGCCTGTCCGCCCTAATTTTTAGAGCACAGGATAATCATTATGGGCCTTCGGCCTGCCCGTAAATCATGAATAAGCCTGGTGGGGCGGGCGTCTCGCCCGCCATGCTGGTTGCGCACGGCGCACTTCACATTTTTGCGACTTAGCTTTGCGCCTTGGCGTCTTGGCGTGAGACCATCTTTTCGAAACAGGACCAAATAATTTTGGACGTAATTTCCTACCTGCTCATCGGCCTGGCGGCCATCGCCGGCGGCGCGGTAAACGCCCTGGCCGGCGGCGGCACCCTCATCACCTTTCCGGTGCTCATGGCAATGGGGCTTCCCGCCGTGCCTGCCAACATCACCAACACCGTGGCCCTGTGCCCGGGCTACCTGGGGGGGACCATTGCCCAGTTCCGCGACCTGCGCGGCCATGAGCGCCACTTGTGGCTTTTGGCCCCGGCCGGCGTCCTGGGCGGCATCGCCGGCGGCTTCCTGCTCCTGAACACCGGCGAGTCCATGTTCCGGGCCCTGGTGCCCTACCTGATCCTCCTGGCCACCGGCTTACTGGCCGTCCAGGAGCGGCTGCGCGCCTGGCTCGTGAACCGGGCCGTCCGGAATGGCTCGGCCAATCCCCATGAAGCCTGGACCGTGCTGCCGGTCTTTCTGGCCTCCATCTACGGCGGCTATTTCGGGGCCGGGCTCAGCGTCATCGTCCTGGCCGTCCTGGGACTGGTGCTGGAAGACACCCTCACCCGCCTGAACGCCCTGAAGCAGATCATCGCCTTCAGCATCAACGTCGCGGCCGCCGTCTTTTTCGTGTTCTCGGGGAAAATCGTCTGGCCCGCGGCCCTGGTGATGATGGTGGGCGCCCTGGCGGGCGGGGCCCTGGGCGGCCGTCTGGCCGGGCGCATCCAACCGGCGGCGCTGCGCCGCATCGTGGTCACCGCCGGGGTGATCATCGCCTTGATCTACCTGGTGCGCTAAGCGCGCCTGCTCGTGAGGTGCATCAATCCATGATTTTCTATCCGGCTTTCCTGATCGGGCTCGATCGTTGACCTTCCACCCAAGCATTTATTGCTTGAAGATTGCCATATGAACAAAATGACCATATGAGAATGGTCATTCTACTCATAGCAATTCTTCCCTTCCCGGTACATGCTATAAATACCTCCAAGTCAAGTTGTCCACCACAAACAGACCGCCAACTGACAAGGATGTCGGTTGGCGGCCTTTTCGAGAGAGCAGATCGATTTACATTTAATTAGCTTTATTCCCAATGCCAACCCGGAAAAGTGGAGGTCGTCCCGGGCCCTGGGGCAGTTATGGCTCGGCAAGTTACCCGGCGATTGATCCGGACTGACAGGTTAATTGACTCTCTCTATTTCGGCGGCTTGTGCTTAATTGTTCCCTAAGCCCGATCCCGGTGCTGGAGCTGCAGAGATGTTCTTAGATCACATCATGGGATGGTTCTCCAATGATTTGGCCATCGACCTGGGCACCGCCAACACCCTGGTCTACGTCAAGGGCAAAGGCATCGTCCTGAGCGAGCCCTCGGTGGTGGCCGTGCGCAAAAACGGCCGGGACCGCAGCCGGGTCCTGGCGGTGGGCCGGGAGGCCAAGATGATGTTGGGCCGCACCCCGGGCAACATTGTGGCCATCCGCCCCATGAAGGACGGGGTTATCGCCGACTTCGAAATCGCTGAGTCCATGCTGCGCCACTTCATCCGGAAGGTGCACCACCGCCGGTCCCTCATCCGGCCCCGCATCATCATCTGCGTCCCCTCCGGCATCACCCAGGTGGAGAAGCGGGCGGTGCGGGAATCGGCGGAATCAGCCGGAGCCCGGGAAGTCTATCTCATCGAAGAGCCCATCGCCGCGGCCATCGGCGCCGGCCTGCCCATCACCGAGCCCATCTGTAACATGGTGGTGGACATCGGCGGCGGCACTTCCGAGGTGGCGGTCATCTCCCTGGCCGGCATCGTCTATTCCAGATCGGTCCGGGTGGGCGGCGACAAAATGGATGAAGCCATTTTGCAATACGTCAAGCGCACCTACAATCTCCTCATCGGGGAACGCACCGCCGAGATCATCAAGACCACCATCGGCAATACCTACCCGGGGGAAAGCGAATCCATGGATGTCAAAGGCCGGGACCAGTTTGCCGGCATCCCCAAGATCATCCACATCAATTCCGACGAAGTGCGCCTGGCCATCCAGGACCAGATCGACGCCATCGTCGCCGCGGTGAAAATCGCCCTGGAACAGACCCCACCGGAGTTGGCTGCGGATATCGTGGACCGGGGCATTTACCTGACCGGCGGCGGCGCCCTCTTGAAGGGGCTGGACGAACTCCTGAAACAGGAGACGGGCCTGCCCATTAAAATCGCCAACGATCCCCTGGCCGCGGTGGCGCTGGGTGCCGGCCTGGCCCTGGACAACCTCGACATTTTGAAGCAAGTGATGGTCGATTGAGACGGTTGGCCTGGCGCTCTAGACTACGCTACCGCAACCCGTTTTTCGGATCAGGTCCTCGCTTTTTAGCCGGAGGAATGCCTGGCGCTCTCCTCGGAGGTGCCGGCTTCCCTCTCTCGCAGGCCCATCACGTCATCCTTGCCACAAAATGTCCCTTAGAGGCTAGGAAAATCATCTCTAAAGTATTTGCCGGCTCGGCCCCGGCGGAGTTTAGAGTTTCGGGCCACCTGCCCGCCCGCCGAGGTTTTTTGTCTGTACCGCTTAGAATTTGGGGGGGGGCGCGGGGCGCCCTGATTCAACGGGTCTTCACCGGACCGGAGGCCTATTCCAGCAAAAATCCTTGTTAGGTTCCTGATTTTCTGTTATAAAAAATGGATTTTAAATACACTACTCACGCCCCGCCAGGGCGGGCTGGTGCCGGAGGCGACCTGCGTCCGGTGGCCCCGCCGGCGGCGGAGCGGCGGAAAAACCGGAGGAAGTACCATGGCTTACGTCACTATGAAGGAATTGCTGGAGGCCGGCGTCCATTTCGGCCACCAGACCCGCCGTTGGAACCCCAAGATGGCGCCTTATATCTTCGGGGCCAGAAACGGCATTCACATCATCGACCTGCAAAAGACCGTGCAGTTCTTCAAGACCGCTTATAATACCGTGGTGGAGCAGGTGGCCGACGGCGCGGTGGTCCTCTTCGTGGGCACCAAGAAGCAGGCCCAGGACGCCATCCGCGAAGAATCCCAACGCTGCGGCATGTTCTACGTCAACCACCGTTGGCTGGGCGGCATGCTCACCAATTTCCAGACCATCAGCCGCTCCATTGCCAAATTGAAAGAATTCGAGTCCATGAAGGAAGACGGCTCCATCAAGCGCTTCCCCAAAAAAGAGATCCTGATGATGGAGAAAAAGGCCGCCAAGTTGGAGCGCTCCCTGGGCGGCATCAAGAATATGGGCCGTTTGCCCGACCTGGTCTACGTGGTGGACCCCCGCAAGGAAGACATCGCGATATTGGAAGCCCGCAAGGTGAACATCCCCCTGCTGGCCATCGTGGACAGCAACTGCGACCCCACGGAGATCGATCTGCCCATCCCGGGCAATGACGACGCCATCCGCGCCATCCGCCTCCTCACCTCCCGCATTGCCGACGCCGTGATTGAAGGCAAGAAACTGGCGGAAGAGCGCCTCCAGGGCCAGATCGATAAGGAAGCGGCCGCGGCCATGGCCGAAGCCGAAGCCGCGACGCCGGCGCCGGCGCCGGCTCCCGAGCCCGCTGAGGCTGCCGCACCCGAGGCCCCGGCCGAAGAGACGCCCGAAGCGGAGGCTTAAAAGACCGGGGGACAGGGCGTAAAGGGGAAAAGGAAGGAAACATTTCTTTAACCTTCTCCCCTTTTATCCGTTTTCTGGGATGGCTTATCCTGAGAAAATTTTCTGTTGATTGACATATAGTAGTTGGCAAGGGGAATGATCATGGAAATAACCGCTGAAATGGTAAAAACCCTGCGTGACAAGACCGACGTTGGGATGATGGATTGTAAAAAGGCTTTGAAGGAAACCAATGGCGACCTGGAGGAGGCTATCGCCTACCTGCGCCAGAAGGGCCTGGCCGTGGCCGGCAAACGGGCCGGCCGGGCCGCCTCGGAAGGCACGATCTGGGCTCATATCGCCCCGGACCACCAATCCGGCGTGCTGCTGGAAGTGAACTGCGAATCCGATTTCGTGGCCAAGACCGACTCCTTTCAGGAACTGGGCTCCCGGCTGGCGGAGCAGTTGGCCGCCGCGGCCCTGGAGACCGTCGAAGCATTGCTGACCCAGCCCGCGGCGCATCAGCCCGGGCTGACCGTGTCCGATTATGTCAATGAGGTCATCGCCAAGACCGGGGAAAAATGCGAGGTACGGCGCTTCGTCCGCTATCGTGGCGACCTGGTGGCGGCCTACATCCACCACGGCGGCAAGATCGGCGTGATGATCGAACTGAGCGGCGGCGGGACCGCCCCGGAGGCCCTGGCTGCCGCTAAAGACCTGGCCATGCAGGTGGCCGCCGCCAATCCCCTGGCAGTGGGCCGGGAGGAAGTGGACGCCGACACCGTCGCCAAGGAAAAGGCCATCTATGCGGCCCAGGCCGGCGAAAGCGGCAAGCCCGCCAATATCATCGAAAAGATGGTGGTTGGCCGTCTGGAGAAGTTTTATAAGGAAGTTTGTCTCCTCCAGCAGCCTTTCGTGAAGAACCCGGACCAGACGGTCACCCAGTTCCTCCAGGAAGTGGGCAAGAAGATAGGCAAAGAGCTGACGGTCAAGGGCTTCACCCGTTACCAGGTGGGCGCCTGAGAGGACTGAGGAAAAGCAAGGACTGAGGACTGAGGAAAAGCAATGGTACCTCAGTACTCAGCACTCAGCACTCAGCCCTTTTTGCCCTTAATACGGGAGATAACTTAGAATAACACCATGACTGAAACCGCCAAATACCACCGAATTCTCTTTAAGGTCAGCGGCGAGACCCTGGCCGGGGAGAAGAAGTTCGGCCTGGCTACCGAGACCCTGAGGACCATTGCCCGGGAGATCAAGGCCGTGGTGGACTTGAAGGTCCAGGTGGCCGTGGTCGTCGGCGGCGGCAACATCTTCCGGGGTCTGGAGGCCAGCGCCCAGGGGATCGAGCGGGCCGTGGCCGATTACATGGGCATGCTGGCCACGGTGATCAACTCCCTGGCCTTGCAGGACGCCATGGAAAAGGCCGGCGTACCCACCCGGGTCATGTCCGCCATCACCATGAATGAAGTGGCGGAACCCTATATCCGCCGCCGGGCCATCCGCCACCTGGAAAAAGGCCGGGTGCTGATCTTCGGGGCCGGCACCGGCAGCCCCTTTTTCACCACCGATACGGCCGCGGCCCTGCGGGCCACGGAAATCGGGGCGGAGGCCATCCTCAAGGGCACCAAGGTGGACGGCATCTACGACCGGGACCCGGTCCTGCACCCCGAAGCCCGCAAGTTCTCCCGGCTCACTTACCTCGAGGTCATTGCCAAGTCCCTGCGGGTCATGGACACCACCGCGGTGACCATGGCCATGGAGCAGAACATCCCCATCGTCGTCTTCAAACTCCTGGAACCGGGAAATATGAAAAGAGTGGTGCTCGGCCTGGAAGTCGGCACCGTGGTGGAGAAGCCCCAACCATGAAAGATGACGTCTTAAAAGAAACCCGGCGCAAGATGGACAAGGTGCTGGAGGCCATGGCCCGGGATCTCTCCCGGGTGCGCACCGGCCGGGCCTCGGTGGCCCTGCTCGAAGGCATCAAAGTGGACTGTTACGGCGCCGTCATGCCCATTGCCCAGGTGGCCTCCCTGGCCGCCCCCGAACCCCGGCTGCTGACGGTGCAACCCTGGGACCCCACTGTGCTCAGCGACATCGAAAAGGCCATCCTCAAGTCCGACCTGGGCCTGACCCCGATGAACGACGGCAAGATTATCCGGCTGCCCATCCCCGCCCTCACCACCGAGCGCCGCAAGGACCTGGCGAAGATGGTGAAGAAGATGGAGGAGGAGGCCAAGGTGGCGCTGCGCAACGTTCGCCGGGACGCCAACGAAGACCTGAAGGAAATGAAGAAAGAGAAGCTGCTCGCCGAAGACGAGGCCCACAAAGGCCAGGACGAGGTCCAGAAGATCACGGATGATTTTATCAGGAAGGCGGAGGGGCAGGCGGCAGAAAAAGAGAAGGAGATCATGACCTTCTGAAGGTCCGGAGTCGACTTTTGGCTAATAATTCGCATCCTCCGGGCCGTAACGGACTTCCCCGTCACGTGGCCATCATCATGGACGGCAACGGCCGCTGGGCCCAGCGCCGCGGGCTGTTGCGCATCAAGGGCCACCTGGTCGGGGTGGAGTCCGTCCGGGTCATCGCCCGCCTGGCCCGGAAACTGGGCATCCCTTACCTCACCCTGTTCGCCTTCTCCGAAGAGAACTGGCAGCGCCCCGCCCTGGAAATCCGGGTCCTGATGGCCATTCTGCGCCGCTACCTGCAGCGGGAACTCCCCGAGATGCAGGACAATCAAATCGCCCTCAATGCCATCGGCAACCTGAAGCAGCTCCCGGACGCGGTGCAACGCGAACTGGCCCAAACCATCGCCGCCACCGCGCCTGGCGCCCAGATGATCATGACCCTGGCCTTGAGCTACGGGGGCCGCAGCGAGATCATCCAGGCCGCGCAGGCTTTGGCCCGGGAGGTCCAGGCCGGCCGCCTCCAGCCCGAAGCAATCGACGCGGCCCTCTTCGCCCGTTACCTCTACACCGCCGAGCTGCCCGACCCGGACCTGCTGATCCGCACCAGCGGCGAGTGCCGCCTGAGCAACTTCCTGCTGTGGCAGTCGGCCTACACCGAACTCTACATCACCGAGACCCTGTGGCCCGACTTCCGGGAGCACGACTTCCACGCCGCCCTGGAGGCCTACCGCCAGCGGGACCGCCGCTTCGGCCTCACCCAGGAACAGATCGAAGCCCAGACCGTCAACGAACAGCCGCTTTAGAAAAAAATTCTCACCACAGAGACACAAAGGACACCGAGGTTCACAGAGAATTGTAAGGGCGACCCGCGGGGTCGCCCTTTGGCCTTTTGAAGCAGTTATCTCATCCTCCGCAATCCTCCCCAAGCTCGGCGGGCCTTCTTGACAGGGTGCCTGACGGTCACTATCGTATAACTTAAACCGACCAGACTGCGCCCTCCATTATCTCCCCTCCTCCACCCGCGACGATTGGTAAGAAATGCTGCTAACCAGGCGCTAACGCGCTATTCTATCGAAAGGAGAACACCATGTCGAACCATTTCACCGGCCTGAACCTTGGTCCTCCCGAAGGAGACACTCGACTCGACCTCACCGATCTCTACGTCTTTCAAGCACCGACGGACGCATCGAGGACCGTGGTGATCCTTAACTGTAACTCGTTCGCCAAGGGGGCGGAGTTCCACCCCGACGCCGTGTACCGGATCAACATCGACAACAATGGCGACCTCGATACCGACCTGGCGCTCATCCTGGTTTTTTCCGAACCGCGCGACGGCCGGCAACGCGCCACCGTCTACCTGGCAACCGGCCCGGAGGCCCGTTCGGCCGAGCCCGCCGGCGAGCCGATTTTCAAAGACATCGAGGTGTCGTTCGGTCCCCAGCCGCAAATCCACACCTCGGGCCCCTACACTTGCTTCGTCGGACTTCGCAGTGACGCTTTCTTTATTGACTTCGCCGGCGTCCTGAATATGTTCGACTACAAGGGCGGCAAGAACTTCACCGGATACGAGGGAACTCCGGACCCGAGCCGCTGGAGCCGCAAAGACCTGTTTGCCAATTATAACGTGTTCAGCATGGCGTTCGAGCTACCGACGCGCCTGCTCGGCGGCAACCCCGGGGTGCGCATCTGGGGGCGGGTCAGCATTCGCCGCGCCGGCAAGCTCGTGCCCGTGGATCGCTCCGGCCACCCGACCTTCGTGAACTTCTTCTTCACCGACGAGATCAAACCGGAATTCAACCGGGGAGAGCCCGCTCAGGACCGGGAGCACTTCCTCGACCAAATGATCCACACGTTAGGGCACGTCGGGGGCTATTCCAGCGCCGAAGCCAGAGCCCTGATCGATGCCGAGGGGGCTCTGCCCGACATGCTGAGCTTCGATCCCGCCAAGCCCGGCGGCTACCCGAACGGCCGCCTGCTCACCGACCACGTCGCCGCACACCGGCTCGCCATGCTATCGAACGGCAAGATCCCGCCCGACGGACTCAAGCCGCATACTGACCTTCTCAAGGTTTTCCCCTACCTCGGCACGCCGCACGCCCACCCCGACCCGCCTCCCGCCTAAGGCAGATGGTGGTCGGTGCGGCGTCGGGCAGCGCAACCCATGAGGCTCGGTAGGGGCGGGTTTTAAAACCGGCCCCTACGATTCTTCCAGCCCCAGATAACAAAAGGGGCGGACACGCAGGTCCGCCCCTACATCCCCTCCCCTCCCCCCGCCAGTCCTGCTTTCAGCTTCTCCGCCACCTGTCGATTAAACCCCGGGAGGCCCGCCACCTCCTCCACCGACGCCGCCTGCAGCGCCTCGAGATTGGCGAAATGCTGTAACAGCCGTTTGCGGCGCACCGGGCCGATGCCGGGTATCCGGTCCAGGACCGACTCCACCAACTCTTTCCGGGCCAGTTTGCGGTGGTAGGTGATGGCGAAACGGTGGGCCTCGTCCCGCAGCCGGAGCAACAGCAGCCAGCCCGGGGAGTTGGCCGGCAAAAAGAGCGGATTCTTGCGGCCGGGCAGAAAAAGGCGGTCCCGCACCTCCTTAAAACCCTGCTGCACCCCCGCCTTGGCCAGACCCACTACCGTCAGGTCGCTCCGGCCCACCTCTTTCAGGGCCTGCAGGACTACGTTTAACTGCCCCCGGCCGCCGTCCACCACCAGCAGGTCCGGCCGGATCTGGCCCTCCTTGCCGTAGTGGCGCCGGGTCACTTCCCGGAGCATGGCGTAATCGTCCTGGCCGGCCACCCCTTTGATGCGGAAACGCCGGTAACCGGATTTTTCCGGGGCGCCATTCACGAAGGCCACCAGCGAGCCCACCGGCTGCTCGCCCTGGAGGGTGGAGATGTCCAGGCATTCCAGACGACCGGGCGGTTGGGGTAGGCTCAGCCTTTCTTTCAGGTCCAGGAGGGCTGCGACCGGTTCCGGCGGGGTCCGGCGGCGCTTCAGGGCGGCCCCGGCGTTCTCGGCGGCCAGGTCCAGGAGCCGCAGCCGCTCGCCCGCCTGGGGCACCAGCAGTCGCAGCGGCGCGCCTTTCTCTTCGCTGAGCAGCATCTCCAGCAACCGTTGGTCGGGAATCTCCAGGGGCAGCAGCATTTCGTCCGGCAAAGGCCGCCCCTCGGAATAGTATTGTTTGACAAAGGCCCCCAGCAGGTCGCAGTCCGGAGGTAACTCCGCAAAGAAATAGTCCCGGCTGCCAGTGAGCAGCCCCCCCCGCACCAACAGCACCAGGATGAGGGCCTGGCCGTTATCCTGGGCCAGTCCCAGGACATCCTGATCCTTGAAGCTGGGCCGGGCCATGTCCTGGCGTTCCAGGGTATTGATGATGGCCCGCATGCGGTCCCTCAGCGTGGCGGCGCGTTCGAACTCCAGGTCGGCCGCGGCCTGGTCCATGTCCGCCTTGAGCTTTTTCAGCAGCGGGCGGCTCTTGCCCTTGAGGAAAAGAACCGCATCCTGCACGGCCTGGGCATAGTCGGCGGCGTTGATCATCCCGGCACAGGGACCCAGGCAGTGTTCCATCTGAAATTCCAGGCACGGCCGGGAGCGCGGCGCCAGGCGGCGCTCCTTGCAGGTGCGGACTCCGAAGACCTCCTTCATCACCTTGAGGGTTTCCCGGGCGGAGCCGGCCGCGGTATAAGGCCCGAAATAGAGGGCCCCGTCCGGACTGAAGCGGCGCACGAACCTCAAGGCCGGGAACTCCTCTTTCAGGTCCAGACGCAGGCAGAGATAGTTCTTATCGTCCCGCAGCATGATATTGTAGCGGGGCTTGTGCTCCTTGATGAGATTGCGCTCCAGGATGAGGGCCTCCCGGCCGCCGGCGGTGATGAGAAAGTCCACCCGGGCCATCTTTTTCAGCATCAGGGCGGTCTTGGGGTCGTGCCGGTCCGGCGTCTTAAGATAAGAGCCGACGCGGTTCCGCAAATTGACAGCCTTGCCGATATAGATGACCTTGCCGGCCGCGTCTTTGAACAGATAGACGCCGCTGGCGCGCGGCACCTTGCCCAGGGCTGCGGCCAGGGCCGGATAGGGCGAAGCAATCTTTACTTTAGATTCAGGCATCTTATGTTTAGAATAACAGGCGACACCTGCCTGTCAAGGCTGGCAAAATTCTCACCACCAAGCACACCAAGGGCACCAAGTTTCACCAAGAAATCTAATTTGGTGTTCTTGGTGGTAAAGATAAGGAGCAGATTATGCCCATACCGACCCGCCCCCTGGGCCGTACCGGCCACCAGGCCACCATCCTGGGTTTGGGGGGAGAAGGGGTGCTGCGCACCTATGACTTTGAGCAGGACGCCCAGGCGGTGATCGCCGCGGCCCTGGAGTCCGGCATCCGTTACTTCGAGTCCGCCCGGGCCTACTCGGGCAGCGAAGCCTACCTGGGCCGGGGATTGAAGGGCCACCGGGACCAGATCTTCCTCACCAGCAAGTCCCACGGCCGCACCGCCAAGGAGGCCCTGGCCCATCTGTCTGTCACCCTGAGGAACCTGGACACCGACCACCTGGACCTCTGGCAGGTGCACGACGTGCGGACTATGGCGGAGGTGGAGGCTTTAGGCGCGCCCGGCGGGGCCCTGGAGGCCTTCCGCCAGGCCAGGGAGAAGGGTTGGACCCGGTTCATCGGGGTCACCGGCCATCACGACCCGGCGGTCTTGAAAAAGGCCCTGGACCTCTACGACTTCGATACGGTGCTGCTGCCGGTCAATCCGGCGGAACCCGCCCACGCCAGCTTCCTGCCCCTGGCCCAAGAGGCCCTGGCCCGGGGACTGGGGGTCATCGGCATGAAGGTCCTGGGCCGGGGCCAGTTGCCCCGCATGGCCGAGGACCCCGACGCCCTGGCCTGGGAACTGGTGGGCTATGCCTTGAGCCAGGCCGTCAGCCTGGTGGTCATCGGCGCCGACAAACCGGAGCAGGTGAATCTCTTGGCCGCGGCCGCCCGTGGGTTCAAGCCCATGAGTCCCGAAGAGCAGCAGACCCTGGAAGCGGCCGTGGCGCCTCATGCCCGGCAGTTGATGTATTATAAGCCGTAGAGATTTTTCTGGGCGACTTAGCTATAATAATTCCTTGAATCTTGCCCTTTTTTAATGTATACGCGAAATCATCATAAAATTGCTTAGTCTTAAATCACATAAAATTTCATTGTAACGGGATTATTATGGCCATTATGCGTTGGATCATCTTTGCAATTGGAGCGGGACTGATTATAGTTCATGGTTTTTGGTCCAATGTGTTTAAAGTTGATCTGATTTCAATTTCAATATTATTTATTTTATCAATACCATTCGTTGCTCAATTTCTAAGAAAAGCTAAGTTTCCAGGTGCAGAATTTGAATTTAAAGATGAAATTCGTGAGACTCAAGAATTAGTAGAATTATCAGTCGAAAAAGCTAAAGATGCTGAGGATGCTGGGAAAGCCAAGATTTTACAATTCGAGACTTTTAAAGTATCTTCTATAAGAGAATTATTAGACTCAGACCCAGTATTAGCATTAGCAGCATTACGCATTGAAATTGAACGAAAGCTTAAATTGCTTGCAGATTGTTTGGAAATTCCTAATAAACAAAGATATTCTATTTCAAAGACACTTGAAGCAATCAAAAGAAAAGAATTACTATCCTATGATCAAACTAATGCTTTACACAAAATTATTAGAATGTGCAACGAAGCAATTCATGGTGCGTTGATATCAAAAGAAGAAGCAATGGAGATTATAGATTTAATGGAGGAGCTTAACAGATCTTTCTCAATAGGATATTCAGTTAATTTTTCAGCAAATCCTGATTACAAACAACATGGCTTGGCATGTGAATGGGAGCATTGCATCGAGTTAATGCCCCTGACTGAAGAAACAACCCGAAACTCTTGTCTACTATGGGGGCATAATTGCCCTGGTGGAGTTGATAAAATATCAGAGTGCAACAAGACTATAGATGATATTCCCCCTACTCGTTTTATAAAAAAATAATTATCTTCATAAAATTCCATTTCATCTTTAAATCTACTTCTTCCCGTCCTCCAAGCGCTTTCCCACGTACCAGTCAATCTGGCGGCAGATGCCCTTGATCACCTGGGACTCCCGGGCCCGGAGGCCGTGGCGGGAAAAGAGGCGGCGCACGTTGAACATCCAGTGCTCCGGGTTCAGGTGGGAGATGAAGTTGATCTTCACCAGGGTCGCCTCGAGCATGGCGTACATGGACTCCAGTTCCCGGGTATTGGCCAGGCGGGGGCTGAAGTGGGGTTTGGAACTCAGTGCGGTAAAGAGTTCGTAGGCCAGCACCATCACGGCCTGGGCAAGGTTCAGGGAGGAGCAGTCGGCGGTGGGGATGGTCACCAGGGCGTGGCAGAGGGGGAGTTCCTCATTGGTGAGGCCGAAGTTCTCCGGCCCGAAGAGCAGGGCGATGTCGTTCTCGGCCGTCAGCTCGATGAGCTTTTGGGCCACCTCCCGGGGGGTGAGGTAGTCGCTGCGCACCCCGCCCAGGCGGGCCGTGGTGCCGACCACGTATTGGAAGGGCGCCAGGGCCCCGGCCAGGTCATCGTGGACCTCCATGCGGTGCAACAACTCCATGCGCCGGGCCGGTGGCCAGCATGGCCATGCGGTCGAAGTCCAGGTCCAGGGGTTGCACCGCGATGAGGCGCTTGAGGCCCATGTTGCAGGCGGCCCGGGCCACCGCGCCGACGTTCTCCGCCAGCCGCGGCCGGAACAAGACCACCGCCACCCTATCCAGACGCACCCGGACTTCCGGGTCCGGTTGTTTGCCTCGTTTCATCCTGCCAATTTAACATATCTTCTTCGCATCTTGTAGGGGTGGCTCGCCAGCCGCCCCTACAGGCGCATCGGTCGCGCTTACGTCCAAAACCTTTTGCTCCGTTTAACTTGTTAACGCCCCCGGGGGTCTTATCATTAAGGATAATAATCTCCAGATCGTGGAGGCCGTTATGCAAATGATTCGCTGGCTCATTTTAGGGGCCGGCGTGGCGCTGGCGGGGTGCGCCTCGAGCGTCTCGACCAACATGCAGCCGGAGACCGGGCCCAAGGTTGGTTTCGCCGAACTGGCGGCCCATCCGGCAAATTATCAGGGCCAGACCAGGATCCTGGGCGGGGAAGTGATGCAGGTCGAGCCCCTGGGCCAGGGCAGCCTGCTCAGTATGGACCAGCATGATCTGGATAGCCATCTCTTTCCCGCCGCCGCCGCCTCCGGCGGCACCTTCCTGGTGGAGAGCGACGAGTGGCTGAGCCCTGACACCTATCAGCCCAAGAGTAGAGTCACGGTGGCCGGGGTGGTGGTGGGCCAGAAAAACGGCTTCCTGCTGCTGCAGGCCAAGAAGATTCATTTCTGGGAGGGCCCCAGATGGGAAAAATGGTATTATCCGGTGCCCCGGGAGTGGTATGGCTATGACCCGAACCTGGAGTACTGGTACACCCCGCCCTACTTTGATCCCTGGCGGGGCGGCCGGCGGTAGCTAAAACTATGCACATCGACAGCTACGAATTCGGCTCCATCGTCATTGACGGCAAAACCTACCGGAACGACCTCCTCATCTGGCCGGGGCAGATCAAGCCCGACTGGTGGCGCCTGGAAGGGCACCTGCTGCAACTGCCGGACCTGGAGGAGGTCCTGGCGGCCAAGCCCCAGGTACTGGTGGTGGGCACCGGCGAGTCGGGCCATATGCGGCTGGACCCGGAGTTGGTGGCCTATTTGCAGGATAAAGGGATCGAGCTGGTGGCCCGGCCGACCAAGGAGGCCGCCCGGTATCTCAATGAGCGCGCCGACCAAAGCCACCTGGCCGCGGCCCTGCATCTCACCTGTTGAACTTCCCTGGCCCGGCCTCCGGGTCTATGTTATCCTCTAGTGTCATGAGCTTCGAGATCATCGACTGCCATCTGCACTGCGGGGTGCAAAACTTGTCCTGGGGCTGGGAGAAAAAACAGCCCCTGCTTACGGCCGCGGGCATCCGGGGCGTCGGCATCATCCCGCCGGTGGAGGATGTTTACGACCGCCGCGACCCGACCTTCGTCGACACTCCCGCCTGGCAGGCCTGCCGCCGCCGGGCGCACCGGTATCTCCTGGACCTGCGGGAAGCTTGCCGGTCCGGGGCGGCCGGCCGCTTCGACCTCTACCCCTATTTTTTTGTCTGGAACGACTTCGCCTGGGAAGACCTGGGGCCGGAGTACGTGGCCATCAAGTGGCACCGCCACCCCGAGGAGCCGCGCTACCAATACGACCACCCCCGCTGCGGGGAGTTCCTGCAAGTGGTGCGGGAGCGCCGCCTCCCCATCCTGCTGGAGGAATCCTTCAACAATACCTTGTTGGTCCTGGAACGTCTGGCCCCGGACCTGCCGGTGGTCATCCCGCACCTGGGGGGCTTAAACGGCGGCTATGGGCCCTTGAGGAAGGCCGGCGTCTGGGACCGGCCCTTTACCTACGCCGACACCTCCACCGCGGGTCTTCCGGAAATTGAGGATTTTCTGGGGCGCTACGGCAGTGACCGCCTGATGTTCGGCAGCGACCATCCCTTCGGCGAACCGCAACTCGAACTGGCCAAGATCCTCGACCTGAACCTGCCGGCGGCTCAGGCCCAGGCCGTCCTGGGCGCCAATTTTCGGCGCATCTATGGGCTGGCAGCAACAGACTAAATATTAAATGTTTTGGTGGCCCAGGCTTTAGCCTGGGCGCATTTTCTGCATAGCCTGGAAAGGCTGGGCCACCGAGCCGAAGGCATTTGCAGGCGTGGGCTATTATATAAATATGTAGCGCCGCGCCCTCGCCGGCGCAGGAACCGCCGAGGGCGGCGGTTCTACATTTTTATCCTTCGTTATGAACCCAGAGAGCCATGAAAAGTTAGCCTGCGCAGCACAGGCATGACGCCTGTGCCAACATAAATAAAAAGGGCGGGGTAAGCCCGCCCTGTTTTTGCGCCAATTGCGCCAATAATGTTCGTTCCTCAAGCCCGCAGCATTCTCGCCTTCAAATCCTCCAGCATGGGCTCGAACTGCGCCAGCAGTTGACCCTGGAAACGCCGCCATTCCTCCTGGAATTGGGGCAATTGCTCCGCCTCCAGTTGCATCCGCTGGCCGGTTTTCGCCTCCATGGCCGCCTGCGTCTGGACGAGGGTCTGGGCGAACCTGGCCTTGAGTTGCTGCATGGCGTTGTTGCGGTATTGCAGGAACTGCTGCTGAAGCTGTTGCAACTCCGCCCGGCAACGAGCCATCTCTTTGGCGTCGACGGCGGCCAGCATCAGCCCGTCCAGGGACCGACCCAGGCGTTCATCCCCCTCGCCGTTCCGGGGCACGCCGACACTGCGCAAGAAGACTTCTTTAACCGCGGTCCGGGCCGCTTCCCGAGCTTCGGGAGCCAGGTTCTGCAGCTCCGCTTCCAGATCGCCTTCGCCCCTCAGGAACTTCACCGCCAGCTGGCGGCCCTGATCCTGATACCCAGCCGCGGCCATCTCCTCTTTAGAGGCCTTGCCGTAGCGCTCGGCCTTTTCCAGGGCCAACTCCAGGGCACTCTTGATTTCAGCCAACCGTGGCTCCCTTGCTCTCCCCACCGGGGAGCATCAACATTTGGGGCCTCACTTAAACTTCTTGGCGGGAGCCGCAGGCTCAGCCGTCTTGGCTTCGACGCTTTTCGGGGCGGCATCGGTACTGTCGGCGGCCTTGGGCGCCTCGGAGGCGCCGCCGGCCGCGGCGCCGGTGCGATTGCCGCTGTAATCCGTCACATACCAACCGCTGCCCTTCAGATGAAAGGCGCAGTTGCTGATAAGCTTGCTAAGATTGCCGCCACAAACCGGACAGGTGGTGAGGGGGTCTTCGGAAATCTTCTGCCATTTTTCTTCCACCCGGCCGCAAGCGGCGCACTGATACTCGTAAATCGGCATGCTGCCAAACCTCCTTGCCAATCTAATTATAGTAGCGAATTACCGCGGGTAAGTCGAGATAATTCAAGGGTTGCAGGATTTTTTGGGTCAAGCGGTGCACCCGCGTCTCCTCTAAGGCCTTTTCTTCTTCGGCAGCCTCGAACAGGGCCAGAAACTGGCTGAAACGGATGACATGCACCAGTTCGTGGGTGACGATATAAAGCAGCAGGGGAAACATGGAGAGCTCCGGGCTGGCTTCCAGGGTTTTGAGGATGTTGTGGTCCTGGAGACAGACCCGGTAAAAGTCGAAAACGGCCGACTGCAGCGAAGAGTTGGGGGGGCAACCCTTGTATTTGGCCACCATGGCGTGGGCGTGGGGGGAAATCTCCTCCCGGTTCAGGCCCTCCAGGGTCAGGATATCGTAGCGCGCCCGGCGCCAATGGGCCAAACTGAGCTTGAAGAAGTCGAAGGTCATCTCTTCGGCAATGACCGCCGCTTCGCGTAAAAGCTCCTTGTGCTGCGGATGAAACTGACGCTGACCCATATTTGTTCCCTTAACTAGTATAAAATAACTATGGAAAATTGATTTGTCAACCTTCCGGTTTTCTGTTTTTTGTTTTCGGTATTTCCTGGTATGATTTTAAGGTCTCTTCACGAGATTTCGGTTACAGATTCAGCGATTTGTCTGGTTTGGTAGTGGGCCTTGGCCTGCACAGAAAACAGCAAAGGCAAACAGAAAACAGTCTCCATGAAGCTGCCCCGACAACTGGAAACCCTGGCCAAGATGCTGGCCTACATCCTGGGCCACCGCCCCGACGAGTTCGGCCTGGTGCTGGATGCCGACGGTTTCGTAAGCCTCAAGCAACTCCAGCAGGCCCTGCTCCACGAGCCGGGCTGGGGCTTCGTGCGGCGCCACCACCTGGACCAGGTGGTCTCGCTCCTGCAGCCGCCGGCCTTCGAGGTGGCGGAGGAGAAGATCCGCTGCCTGCAGCCCGGCCCCCTGCCGCGGCGCCGCCCCGGGGAGGCCCCGCCCGCCCTGCTCTACCTGGCCATTCCAGCCAAGGCTCACGAGCGGGTCTGGCAGGAGGGCCTCAAGGCGCCGGTCGGCCAGGAACTGCTGCTGGCCCGCAGCAAAGAGGCCGCCTTGAAGCTGGGGAAACGCCGCGCCCCCGCCCCGATTCTGGTCACCATCCAAGCCCAGGCCGCCGCCAAAGCCGGGAGCGAATTTACCGGGTATGGCGAAGAATTTTTTCTGACCAACAGTCTGCCACGAGATTTTTTGCAGTTGCCGGTGCCTCTGGTGCAGGAGGTGAAGCCCAAGGTTCCCAAAGCTGCCCCGACCGCGCCGACTCCAGGGAGCTTTTTGCTGGATTTGTCTCAGCCCGCCGGCAAGCCGCCCCGGCCGCGCGGCAAGAAAGCGGAGCCCGCCTGGAAGGCCGGGACCCGGGCTTTGCGGAAGAAACGTCGGACCGAGCGCTAAAGAGGATTACCGTAACCAGTCCAGGACGCTTTGAGTTAAATTACTTGAAAGGCGGGCCGAGTACAGTTTGGGGCCCGGAAGCCCATTAAATATGTCACTTTTACAAATTCTATTGTTGGCTGTGGTCCAGGGGGCGGCTGAACTGCTGCCGGTCTCCAGTTCGGCGCATGTCATCGTGGCGGAGAAATTGCTGGGCCTCGATCCCACCCGGCCGGAGATGACGCTGTTGCTGGTCATGCTGCACACCGGGACGATGGTGGCGGTGATTCTCTATTTTTGGCGGGCCTGGAGGGAGAACTATTTCTCGTCACGGCGGGAGATGTGGAATTTCGGCCAGCGAGTAGCCGTGGCCACGGTCCTCACCGGGATTATCGGGCTGGCCCTGAAATTTCTGATCGAGAAATTTGCGCTCCGGGACGTGCCGCATGCGGAGATCGAACTGATCTTCGGAAACCTTGTCCTGATCGGCATCTCCCTGGCGGTGGTGGGTCTGTTGATTATCTATGCGGGGCTGCGGGCCGAGCGTCCTGGGCACCCGGCCCGCCGGGACCTGAAAGGCTCGGCCCTGATCGGCGTGGTGCAGGGCCTCTGTCTGCCTTTTCGAGGCTTTTCCCGGTCCGGCGCCACCATTTCCACGGGACTGATCCTGGGGATCAACAAAGAGCGGGTAGAGGAGTTCAGCTTCGCCCTGGCCGTGGTGCTGACTCCGCCGGTCATCGTCCGGGAGGTCTTACGCCTGTTGAAGGCCCACGCAGTGGCTCCGGCTCAGGGCGGCGGCCTCTTCGCCCTCTTTTTGCCCAGTCTCCTGGGCATGGTGTTCAGTTGCCTGGCCGGCCTGTTGGCGCTCCGCTGGCTCACCCGCTGGCTGGAGCAGGGCCGTTGGCAGCTTTTCGGGATCTATTGTCTGCTGGCCTCCGCCACGGTTCTATGGTTATATAAGATAGGATATTAATTTTCTGCAACAGCATTCCTCCGAGTTGTTTTCGGGCAGGCGAGGGCGCCTGACCTACAATTGATGGTGCGTGGAACGCACCCTACGGGAGGGCGGACACATAAGGCGGACACATAGGTCCGCCCCTACGGTCTTGCTTAAATGATTATGCCAAAGGCTGGAGGAGCGGCGTTTTCCCGCGCTATGGACTTTCCTGCGGATACATATTGGCAGGAAAGCCGAGGGCGGCTGTCCTGCATAAGAGACTACATGTTGGCTGGACAACCGGGGGCGGCTGTCCTACATAAAGACTTTCGCAAGTTCTTAAGTTTATGTATCCCTATTCGCCTTTGGATTGCGTGATTGTCCTGGGGGCCCGCCTCAATCCCCGGGGCGAGCCCGGCCGGGTGGCGCAGCTCCGCCTGCGCCACGCCCTGAACCTCTGGCGGCGGGAGCCACCATCCCGGCTGCCGGGTCCTGCTCACCGGCGGCCGGCGGCCCGGCACCGCCACTTCGGAGGCCCGGGCCATGGCCAGGTGGTCTCTCGCCTGGACCCAGGATAACTGGGGACTGGAAGCCCGGGAGCAGCTGGCGGCCTGCCTGGTTTTGGAGGAAGCCAGCCACAACACCGCGGCCTCGGCGGCCAACACCCTGCCCCTGGTGCAGGGCCTGGGAGCCAAGGCGGTGGGGCTGGTGAGCGACAGCCTGCACTTCCGCCGGGCCCATTATCTCTTCCGCGGCTGCTTCGCCCGCCACGGCATCCTGGTCCATTCCCTGCCGGCCCGGGGGCTGGTCCGCCATTACTGGCGGCAACGCCGTTACTGGTGGCTGGGCAAAATGGCCCTCCGGGAAGGCGGCGCCTGGCTGAAGGTCCTGGGAAGCCACTTCGTAAAATTGATAAAATTTTGAACATTGGCCAATTCCAAGCATCTTTCCTTTCTACCAGATCTTAACTGAAATTCCCCGCACAATAATCCATTCAGTCCATTCCCTTTGACTCGATGATGCTCATCTTTAATTTAAACGCGCCCCGGATGGCTGGTTATGTGCTTACGTATCGGTGCCAAGGCACCTCGGCATTCACGGGCGTTAAACCAACGAGCCACGATTCATCAATCCTAATGTTTTCGAATACCAACGGACAGAAAACGCCGAGCAGCCAAAGTTTGCGCGGCCTCGATTATCTCAATTTTTTTCTGGCGGATGTGCGCGGCGGCGTCGGCCCCTACCTGGCAATTTACCTCATGTCCACGCTCGCACTGGCACTCCGGCCAAATCGGGTTAGTCCTGTCCATCATGGGCCTTGCCACTTTAGTCGCTCAAACCCCCTGCGGCGCCTTGGTCGATGCCGTTCAACCCAAAGCGCCTATTGGTTGCCGTATCCGCCTCGTTGGTGGGCGTTAGTTGCATAAGCATTACGATTTTTCCCAACTATTATCTCATCCTGACCTCACAGGTCATCAACGGCGTCGTTGACGCCATCTTTCCTGCAGCCATTGCCGCGATTACCTTGGGCATTGTGGCTCATCAAAACTTCGCGCCTCGCATCGGCCGCAACGAAGTATTCAATCATGCGGGCAATGTCGCCGCGGCCTTATTGGCTGGCATAGTCGGATATTTTTTCGGGACAGAAATGGATTTTTTATTCTATCGCCCTGCTGGCCGTAGGCAGTATTGTTTCCGTGTTATTCATCAGAAAAAATGACATCGATTACCTTCGAGCCCGGGCTGCGATCCCGGAAAGGTCAAGATAACGCGAGTGACTGCCGCGAGTATCGGCACCTTGTTCACTGATCGGAAGATCCTCGTCTTTGCCCTGGCCGTGATCCTCTTTCATTTCGCCAATGCTGCCATGCTTGCCGCTTAGCCGGTGAATTGCTTTCCACGGGCCATGACACGCTTAGCCCCCGTCGCTATGTCGGCCTGCATCATCGCCGCCCAAATGATCATGGTTCCCGTGGCCTCTTGGGCCGGGAAATTCGGAAACCGCTGGGGCAGAAAGCCAGTCTTTTTAATCGGTTTTGCCGTTCTGCCCCTCCGCGGCCTCCTCTATATCCGTGAGTCAGCCACCCGTTCTACATCGTTGCGGTACAACTACTCGACGGGATCGGAGCCGGTATCTTCGGAGTTTTATTTATCATTGTGGTGGCCGATCTCACCGAAGGCAGCGGCAGGTACAATCTCGCCCTGGGCGTCATTATGACGGCGCAAGGCACCGGCGCCGCGCTCAGTAATCTGGTCTCAGGCTATATTGTGAATGCCTGGGGCTTTAATGCCGGATTCTTGTTTCTCGCCGCGATGGCGGCCTTTGCGTTCCTGGTCTATTGGTCCCTGGTGCCCGAGACCAAGGACACTTAGGCAAACCTGGCAGGTAAAAGAGGCCTTGTGAACCCCGCCACTTTCATTTTTATCTTGACTTATGTCCTGGTCTCCCTGGGAGAAAACAGCCCGCGCAAGCTGGATCGCCCCACCGCCACCTTAATTGGTGCCGTCTTGATGGTGATCAGCGGCTCGCTCAGCCGGGCCGAAGCTCACAGAGCCATTGATTTTGGCACCCTGGCCATCCTCTTCGGCCTGATGGTCTTGCTCACGGTGCTGATGCAAAGCGGCCTGCCCACCTGGTTGGCCTTCAAGGTCTTGAATCGCTGCCGCAACCCCCGGGAACTGCTGGCCATAGTAGTTTTTGCCTCGGGCCTGGGCTCGGCCCTGATGCTGAACGATACCGTCTGTCTGCTGGGCACGCCTTTGCTGCTCCAGGTGACCACCCAGGCCGGGCTGCGGCCCATCCCTTTTTTGCTGGCCCTGGCCACCAGCGCCAACATCGGCAGCGTCATGACGCTCACCGGCAATCCGCAAAATATTATTATCGGAGAGGCCTCCGGTTGGACCTGGGCGGGCTTCGCCCTGCGCATGGTGCCCATCGGCCTTGTGGCCCTGGCGGCCAACTGGTTGATATTATCTCTGCTTTACCGGCGCTCTCTCAAACCGGCCATGATGCAATGTCAGCTAACTGACTTGAAGGATATGGTGCAGCAGCGCCTGGCGATCAAATCCCTCTGCATCTTCGTCGGCTTGATAACCGCCTTCTTGCTGGGGGCCCCGATGGACGTCTCTTCCGTCTGTGCGGCGGCGTTACTCCTGGTCTGGGCCAATCGTCCGCCCCGTGAGGCCCTGGTACAGGTGGACTGGTCTCTGCTGCTGTTCTTTGCCGGTCTGTTTGTGGTGGTCGCAGGCCTGGTTAAGGCAGAAGGTTATCTGCTGGAAGGGTGGATACATTATCTGGGCACCGAGATCGGCTTCAGGACTCTCACCCTGTTCAGCACCGCCACAGGTACTGGGCAGCAACCTTTTTTCCAATGTGCCGTTGGTTATCATCGTCAGCCACTGGGTCAGACAGATGAGCCATCCCAAGTTTTTCTGGCTGCTGCTAGCCCTGACCAGCACGTTTGCGGGCAACCTGACCTTGTTCGGGAGCGTGGCCAATGTCATAGTGGCCCAGGGGGCCCAGCAAAAAGCCGGCTTGAGATTTCGCGACTTTCTGTTGGCCGGGATTCCGGTTACCCTGGTGACCACCACTATAGGTGTCCTGCTGCTCTGGCTATTTGACCTGCTGGGATTCATTTGAAAATTTACCGGGCCGCTAGCTCAGGCTCGTCAATTAGCTGGGCCTAACTGGGTTGATTTATTTAAAAATGGTCTGGCCGGACCCATCCTCCTTATGGAAATGTTAATAATTTCACGTTGCCTTAGCCAAACGATGGTCTTTTCCCCCGCAGGTTATTCCCAAAATTCAGCAGCGCCCGGCTGGATTCTGAAAAAATGCTTGACAGTGATGCTGAATCGGATTAAAAAAGTCGGGAGTTAAAGAAATTCTTCACAAGAAACCTAACGGGATCAATCATGCTGGAGATCAAACGCCCCGTCAGCGCCCCGCTAAGCCCCGAGCAAGCAGCCGCCATCCAGGAAATCGTGGCCCGGCATAAAGCCGTCAAAGGCGGCCTGCTGCCGGCGATGCACGAAGTGCAGGGGCTGTGCGGCAACTGGCTGCCTATGGAAGCCCTGCAGCTCATCTCCCAGGGCATGGATGTGCCTTACCCTTATCTGTACGGCGTCATGAGCTTCTACACCATGTTCTCGCCGACGCCCCGGGGTAAATTCATCATCCGTTTTTGCGAATCCCCGCCCTGCCACATCTGGGGCGCGGATGATCTCGTCGAAGTGGCCAAGGCCGAGCTGGGCCTCAAGCACGTGGGAGATACCAGCGCCGACGGCCTCTTCACCCTGGAGCACACCGCCTGCCTGGGCGTCTGCGAGATCTCGCCGGCCATGCAGATCAACGAAGTGGTCTTCGGCCGCCTCACCCCGGAGCGCCTCAAGAACATCCTGACCGACTACCGGGCCGGCAAGACCGTGGACTATAAGACCCTGCCCCGCACCACCAACGCCCTGAGCGACTATACCGCCAGCGGCGATGAGCTGGTGCTCCTGGCCAACGTCGACCAGATCGATCCCCTGAGCCTGGACGCCTACCTGGAACGGGGCGGCTACGACGGCCTGAAAAAGGCCCTCGGCATGAGCCAGGTGGAGGTGGTCAACACCGTCAAGGACGCGGGCCTGCGAGGCCGGGGCGGCGCCGGTTTCCCCACCGGCTTGAAGTGGTCCTTCACCCAGCCCAACCCGAACACGCCCAAATACATCGTCTGCAACGCCGACGAAGGCGAGCCCGGGACCATCAAAGACCGCTACATCATGGAAGGCGACCCCCACCGGGTTTTGGAAGGCATGGCCATTGCCGGCTATGCGGTGGGCGCCAACTACGGCTATATCTACGTACGCGGCGAGTATTACCTCTCCATGTACCGCCTCAATAAGGCCATTGAAGCCGCGGAGGCCAAGAATCTCCTGGGCGACAACATCCAGGGCAGCGGCTTCAGCTACCACATTAAAGTACAGACCGGCGGCGGCTCTTATGTGTGCGGCGAAGAAACCGCGCTCATCGAGTCCATCGAAGGGAAAAGGGGCAACCCCCGGGTCAAACCGCCCTTCCCCGGCGTCGTCGGGGTGTGGAACCAACCCACCATCGTCAACAACGTCGAGTCCCTGGCCACCGTGCCCGCCATCCTGGTGCACGGCTCCGAATGGTACAAGGCCAAGGGCACCGAAGACGCCCGGGGCACCAAGATCTTTCAGGTGGTGGGCCACGTCAATAAGCCCGGCGTGGTCGAAGCCAACCTGGGCATGACGGTGCGGGAGCTCATCGACAAGTACGGCGGCGGCGTCCGATCCGGCCACAAATACAAGTCCTGCCAGACCGGCGGCGCCTCCTTCGGCTTTTTCAAGGATGAGCACCTGGACACCCCCATGGAATACAAGGCCATGGCCATGGCCGAAGGCGCCCTGGGCTCCGGCACCATGCTGGTCATGGATGACACCACCTGCATCGTGGACGTGGTCAAGTCCATTCTCTACTTCTTCCAGCACGAGTCCTGCGGCTTCTGCCTGCCGTGCCGGCGGGGCACCCGGGCCCTGTACGAACTGATCAGCAAGGTGGCGGCCGGCAAAGGTGTCCGGGCCGACCTGGACCGGATGATCTCCCTGGCTCAGGTGATGATGGATTCCTCCAACTGCGCCCTGGGGATGAGCCCGTTGTTCTTCATCAAGACCACCATCGAGCGCTACGCCGACGAGTACCAGGCCCACCTGGACGGCAAATGCCCGTTGGGGGTCTGCAAGGCCGAGGAACACGCACATTAGCGATATAAATCTGGGGAGGATCGATACCCCCCACACCGCAAATACCATCTGGAAAACATCTTGAAGGTTCGAGAGGCGATTAAGATAATTGAAGCAGATGGTTGGTATTTGGTTAAACACAGGATACCGGGAAGTCATAGGCAATATAAACATCACCATAAATCGGGACGCGTTACCATTGCTGGTCATCTTAAGGATGATTTAAGTCCGGGAACCTTGAACAGTATTTTGAAGCAGGCCGGATTGAAAATAAGAGAGTAATTCTCATGGAGCGCTTCTTAATAATAGTCGAAAAAGCCAACGGCAATTATTCGGCTTATTGTCCGGACCTTCCCGGATGTGTCGCAACCGGGAAGACCAGAGAAGAAGTATTGAAACGGATGGAAGAGGGCATAAAGCTTCATCTCGAAGGGATGAGGGAAGATAATATCCCTGTACCGCAGATTAAGAGTTTTGCTGAATATATATCCTTGGAACTGTAATGGGTAGCACAGGCTTTTCAGCCTGTGGCGGCGAATAGCACAGGCTGGAAAGCCTGTGCCACCAGCAACAATTAATCAAAGGTTGCCCTATGTTGCTCAACTACTTGCCGATTTTGATGTACCTGATCATCTGCATCGGGGCTATCGGAGTGATGCTGCTCCTGTCCGAACTGCTGGGCAAGAAGAAGCACTTCCCCGCCAAGGACCTGCCCTATGAATGCGGCATGGACCCCATCGGCGACGCCCGTTTCGCTACAATGTGCGCTTCTATGTCATCGCCATGTTCTTCATCGTGTTCGACATTGAAGCCATCTTTTTCTATCCCTGGGCCGTGGTCTTCAAGCCCCTGGGCTGGTTCGGCTTCTGGGAGATGCTGGTCTTCGTCGGCATCCTGGTGGTGGGCCTGGTTTACGTGTGGGGTAAGGGAGCCTTGAATGGGAATAGAAGAACATCTTGGTTATAACGTCCTGACCACCACGCTGGAAAAGCTGGTGGACTGGGGCCGCAAAAACAGCCTCTGGCCCGCCACCTTCGGCCTGGCCTGCTGCGCCATCGAAATGATCTGCACCGCGGCCAACCGCTACGACATCGCCCGCTTCGGCATGGAGGCCTTTAGGGCCTCGCCCCGCCAGGCCGACCTGATCATCATCGCCGGCACGGTGTGCAAGAAGATGATGCCGGCCATCCAGCGGGTCTATGACCAGATGAGCGAGCCCAAGTGGGTTATCGCCATGGGCGCCTGCGCCACCAGCGGCGGCATCTTCGACTCCTACGCCGTGGTTCAGGGCATCGACCAGTACCTGCCGGTGGACGTTTACGTGCCCGGCTGCCCGCCCCGGCCCGAAGGTCTGCTCTACGGCATTCTGAAGCTGCACGAAAAGATCCTGAAGGATCCGTTCCTGACCTCCCAGTACAAGGAACGCCTGCAGGCCCGGCGGGAGGAGGCAGCATGAGCGCCGCAGTGGAACTGCTCCAGGCGAAGTTTCCCGACGAGGTGGTGGAGGTGGTGGAGTTTCGGGGGGAGACCACCATCGTGGTCAAGCCCGGGCGTCTGGTGGACATCTGCCTCGCCCTGCGGGATGAGGACAAGACTTCCTTCCGGTATCTCTCCATGATCGCCGGTCTGGATTTTCTGCCCCAGAGCCCCCGGTTCGCCGTGGTCTATAACCTCTATTCCCACCGCTACCACAACCGGATCACCTTAAAGACCTTCATGGCCGACGACGCCGCGCCGGCAGTGGATTCGGTGGTGCCGGTGTGGTCCACGGCCAACTGGCACGAACGGGAAGCCTACGACATGATGGGGATTCGCTTCCAGGGCCATCCGGACTTGCGCCGCATCCTCATGCCCCAGGATTGGGTGGGGCACCCTCAGCGGAAGGATTACCCCTTGCGGGGGCTGTAAAGCCGAGGACTGTAGTTTGTAGCCGCAGGCTTTAGCCTGCGCATTTTCGCCATAAGATCAAAATCACGCAGGCTAAAGCCTGCGGCTACATGGAAAGACCATGAATCAGAGCGCAGACCATGCCACGCACCGAAACCATGCAGCTCAACGTGGGGCCTTCGCACCCCAGCACCCACGGGGTGCTGCGGGTCCTGGTGGAGCTGGACGGCGAGCTCATCCTCAAGGCCGACCCCGATATCGGCTTTCTCCACCGGGGCATCGAGAAGATGTGCGAATACCGCACTTACCACAAGTGCATGCCCCTGATGAACCGCCTGGACTATCTGGCCGGGGAAGTCAACAACTTCGGGTTCTGCCTGGCGGTGGAAAAGCTCCTGGGGGTGGAAATTCCCAAACGGGCCCAGTACATCCGGGTAATGCTGGCGGAGTTGACCCGGATCGCCTCCCACCTCTTCTGGCTGGGAACCCACGGCCACGACCTGGGCGCCATGACCCCGCTCTTCTATTGCTTCCGGGAGCGGGAACAGATCATGGACATGTGCGAGATGGTGTCCGGGGCCCGGATGTTCCCGCTGTACATGCGGATCGGCGGCCTGGCCGCGGACCTGCCCGAGGGTTTCCTGCCGGTGGTCGGCGAAGTTTGCCAAGGAATTTCCGACACGCTGGAAGGACTACGACACCCTGCTCACCCAGAACGCCATCTGGAAACAGCGCACGGTCGGCGTCGGCACCATGTCCAAGGACGAGGTCCTGGATTGGGGCTGGTCCGGCCCCATGGCCCGGGGCTCCGGCATCGATTGGGACCTGCGCCGGGACAACCCCTATTCCAGTTATGAAGAGTTCGACTTCGTGGTGCCTTTGGGGCAAAACGGCGACACCTACGACCGGTACCTGGTGCGCATGCAGGAGATGCTCCAGAGCGCCCGGATCGTCAGCCAGGCGGTGGAAAAGATTCAGCAGACCGAGCCCGGCACCATTAAATGCGACGATCCCAAGGTGTCACTTCCGCCCAAGGAGCGGGTCTATACCGAAATCGACGCCCTGATCCACCACTTCCTGCTGATCCAGGACGGCATCCGGCCGCCGGCGGGGGAAGTCTACCAGTGCATCGAGGCGCCCAAGGGCGAAATGGGCTTCTATATCGTCAGCGACGGCAGCAACCAGCCTTTCCGGCTCAAGGTCCGGGGCCCCAGCTTCATCAACCTGTCGGCCTGCGACAAACTGTCCCGGGGCCGCCTGCTGTCGGACATGATCGCGCTTGATCGGCACCATGGACATCGTCCTGGCCGACGTGGATAGATAGCTATCAGCTATCAGCTATCAGTTTAGGGCAACATGCTGGCGCAAAGTATTCTGAAGAAAAGCGCCTAGCGCCCAAGGAAATGATTTTGTTGAATCGCAGAAACAGGCTCATAATTGCTTTTGTGCTGGTACTGTTGCTGGTCGATTTGGGGCCGATCTTCGGCGAGGGCAGCAAGGTTTTCACCGGCACGATCGCCGAGATCGCCAAGGGCACGGAACTGGATATCGCCAAACATGGGACTTTCTATATCCTGCGCCTGGAGGAAAACGCCAGGGCCCAGTTCCGTCTCAGCTCTGAGGACGCCGTGCACTATGGGCTGATCGAGCAGGCCGGGCCGACGGGGGTAGTGACCCCCAAGATGAGCAAGGGCATCGGCTGGAAGGTGAAGCTGACCTGCGACCCGAGTTATGCCGGCGATAGCAAATCGCCCACCTATCGGGTAACGTCGCTGGTGAAATTGGGAGAGTAAGGCTGAAAGGCCAGGAGAACTCAGTCCAAGCTTCGGAGCAGTTACCCCGGAAATAAGCGTGAAGAACCAGTCGGGCGCTCTTTGCCCGCCAGAATATTTTCTTTACAGGACGGTGGGCGCACCCCACTTTAGGCAAACGGCTAAACATATATCCGGCAACGAACACAGGATCGACTTATGGTTAATCTGACCATCGACGGGCGGGCCGTCCAGGCCAAGAAAGGTTCCACCATCCTGGATGTAGCCCGGGAGAACGGGATCTTCATTCCGACTCTCTGTTACCATCAGGCCCTGCACCCCATCGGCTCTTGCCGCATCTGCGTGGTGGAAGTGAAGCCCGGACCACCCCGGCCTCTGCCGGCCTGCGCCACTTACGTCAACGAGGGCATGGAAGTCACCACCACCACGCCTAAGCTGGAGGCCATCCGGGACGAGTTGATGAAGCTGGTCCTCATCAACCACGCGGTGGAGTGCCCCATCTGCGACAAGGGCGGCGAATGCGAGCTGCAGAACCTGACCCACGCCCTGGGCATCAAAAAAGTGGACCTGGACGCAGTGAAGCTCTCCCCCCGGTTCGACTATGAGTCCAACTTCGTGGAGCGCCACCAGGACCGCTGCGTCACCTGCGGCCGCTGCGTGCGCATCTGCAAAGAACGGGTGGGCGCCTGGTCCTGGAACTTCGCGCACCGGGGCTACTTCACCCAGCTCTCCAGCGGCGAGCTGCCCCTGAACTGCGAATTCTGCGGCTCCTGCATCGACATCTGCCCGGTGGGGGCCCTGATCAACAAACAGTGGAAGTACCGGGCCCGGGCCTGGGAAGTGGAGAAGACCGAGATCGCCTGTCCCTTCTGCGGCGGCGGCTGCAACTATTCGCTGCACACCAAGGACGGCAAGATCCTGCGGGCTCGCAATGAGAAGACCGTGCTCCTCTGCGGCCGGGGCCGTTTCGGCTGGCCGGTGGTGGAAGCGCCCGACCGGCTCAAGACTCCGCTGATCAAAGAGAACGGCAAGTTCCGGGAGGCTTCCTGGGACGAGGCCCTGGACCTGGTGGCCGCCAAGTTCAAAGAAGTCGGCCCCAAGGCCATCTACGGCGTGGGCTCGCCCCGGGCCACCAACGAAGCCAACTACCTGTTCCAGAAATTCTTCCGGGCCGGGCTGGGCACCAACCAGCTGGACAACCCGGCCAGGTTCAACTACCTCAGGGCCTTGAAGGGCATCGCCGACGTTTTCGGCCACACCACGGTTACGGGTGTGGAGACCGCCCCGGGCCGGCCGGCCGCCTATGAGTCGCCCTTCAGCCTCAGCGCTGAGGCCCAGATCAGCGGCGCCCTGGCGGTGCTCGGCAAGCTGGACGACCTGCCCAAGGCCGATATGGTCTTGATTCTGGGCGCCGACGTCACCCCGGAACTGCCGCCCCTGGGCTGGAAGCTCCACGAAGCCAAGGAGAAAGAGGGCTTCAAATTAGTGGTGGCCAACAACCGCAAGACCAAGTTCGACCGCTACGCCAGCCTGTCCCTGCGTTACAAGCCGGGCACCGAGCGTATCCTGGTCGCCGGTCTGATTAAGGCCTTTTTGAGCGCCAATCCCGATTGGACGCCGGCGGTGACCGCCACCGGCCTGGATGAGCTCAAAGAGGCGGTCAAAAAGTTCACCGCCAAAGAAGTGGCCGCCAAGACCGGCGTAGACGAGGCCCAGATCAGCGAAGCCGTGGCCCTGATGGCCCAGGCTAAGGCCCCGGCCATCATCTTCGGCACCGAACTGGAGGCCCAGGACAAGGGTTATCAGAACGCCCTGGCCCTGGCCGAACCTCTTCCTGCTGGTGGGCAAACCCGGCACTCCCGGCAGCGCCCTTTATCCGGTGGCCGAGAAGAACAACACCCGGGGCGTCTGCGAGATGGGCGTCCTGCCTCGCCGCTTGCCCGGTTACCTGCCCCTGAATGCCGATAACGCGCGGCTCCTTCTTTGCAAAGAACCCGGTCGCCGAGCCCGGCCCGGACCTGGAGGAGATCTTGAACCTCCTGGAAAAGGGCGAGGCAGGGGCGCCTCAGGCCCTTTATCTCCTGGGCGGCGATTTGCTGAGGAGCCTGCCGCATCGCAGCCGGGTCGAGAAGCTTCTGAAGAAAGTGCCGTTTATCGTCGTACAGGACGCCTTTCTGACGGATACCGCCCAACTGGCCCAGGTGGTCCTGCCGGTGGCGGTGCACGCCGAGCAGGAGGGCACCTTCATCAGCAGCACCGGCCAACTGGGGCTGTTGAATAAGGCCGTGAGCCAATGACGGAGTGCGCCCCGACTGGCAGATCATCAGCCAATTGGGGGGCAAGATGGGCTTTGCCCTGAAATACGGCAATCCCAAGGACATCTTCCGGGAAGTGGCCCAGAAGATGCCGCTGTGGGCCGGGTTGAAACCCGCGCTCAGCGCCCCCTGTCCGGATTTTAAGCTGGTCCTGAACGGCGCCTTCGTGCCCTTCGAGACCGACGTCAGCCTGCCCGGACGGCGGCCCTTCGCCCTGGTGGTGGGAAAATCCCTGCAACACTCCGGCTCCTTTACCACCCACCATCCCTGCGGCACCCTGTCGGTCACCCCGGGCGCCAAACTGAAGCTAAATCCGGAGGACGCCGCCGGCCTCGGTCTGGCGGAAGGCGACACCGCCAAGGTCATCTCTTCCCAGGGCGAGGTCAGCGTCCCCGTCACCCTGGCCGTGGACCTGCCGGCGGGTGTGGTGTTCCTGCCGGAACATTTCGCCGCGCCCGCGGCCCAAACCTTGACGCTTAACTCCAACCTGGTGCGCGTGACCATCCAAAAGGGTTGAGAAGATGAATCTGCCCCTGTTGATCATACTTAGTCTGGTTAAAATCGCCGTGGTGATGGGCGTATTGCTCACCTGCGTGGCCTATACGGTCCTGCTGGAACGTAAGGTCCTGGGGTTCATCCAGTTGCGCTACGGCCCCAACCGGGTGGGCCCCTGGGGTCTGCTGCAACCCATGGCGGACGTGCTGAAGCTGATGTTCAAAGAGGACTTCACGCCTCCCGGGGCCAACAAGATCCTGTTCATGCTGGCGCCTCTGCTCACTGCCGTGACCGCGTTGCTGCCCTTTGCGGCCATCCCGTTCTCCAGCGCCATCCTGCCTCCGGAGATCATCCCTGTTCGGCCACAAGATCGATCTCACCGCCGCCGGCCTTAAATCAGGGCGTGCTCGCCGACGTCAATGTGGGCCTGCTCTATATCTTTGCGGTGTCTTCTCTGGCGGTTTATGGAGCGATCCTGGGCGGCTGGGCCTCCAACAATAAATATTCCCTCCTCGGGGCCCTGCGCCTCAGCGCCCAGATGGTCAGCTACGAGTTGGCCCTGGGCCTCTCGGTCATCGGCGTGCTGATGATCTGCGGGCACCCTGAGCACCGTGAAGATCGTGGAAGCCCAGAAGTGCATGCCGTTCATCGTTTATCAGCCGCTGGGGTTCCTGATTTTTCTGATTGCGGCCTTCGCCGAATGCGCCCGCACCCCCTTTGATCTGATCGAGTGCGAAAACGAGTTGGTGGCCGGGTTCCAGACGGAATACAGCTCGATGAAATGGGCCCTGTTCATGATGGGTGAGTATATTCACATCATCGTGGCCTCGGCTCTGATCGTGACCCTGTTTCTGGGCGGCTGGCAAGGTCCGGTGCTGCCCCCGGTGGTCTGGTTCATGTTAAAGACTTTTGCCATGGTCTTCTTCTTCATCTGGGTCAGGGGCACCTTTCCCCGCTTCCGCTTCGATCAGCTCATGCGGTTGGGATGGAAGGTCCTCGTACCTCTTAGCCTGGTGAACATTCTGTGCACCGGGGCCGTAATCTTATTTCTCAAGGGTTAGCCCATGATTATTCCTTTCCTCAAAGGGTTGGCCACCACTCTGCGAATGGTGTTCACCAAGCCCATCACCCAGCAGTATCCCGAAGAAAAGCGGGAGATGTTCCCCCGCTGGCGGGGACACCCGCAGTTGACCATCGACCCGGACGGCCGACGCCGCTGTGTGGCCTGCACCTTGTGCATGGTGGTCTGCCCCAGTAACGCCATCCGGGGCATCGTGGCCGCCGAAGGCACGGAGCACGAGAAGTATCCGGTGCAGTTCACCATCGACCTGCAGCGCTGCATCTTCTGCGGTCTGTGCCAGGAGGCCTGCCCCAAGGGGGCCATTAAGTTGAATAACGCCTACGAACTGGCCCAGGAAGATAAAAGCGCCCTGATTCTTAACATCGAGACCGCCACTCAGCCCGAGTCGAAACTGCGGCTGAAGGATTGGCTCTAAGGAGGCCTGAGGGATGGAGACCCTGTTTTTCGTCTTGGGTGCAGTGGCCCTGATCTCCGGCGGCCTGGTGGTCTTTCAGCCTCACCCCCTGAGAAGCGCTCTCTGGCTCATCGTCAACTTCTTTGCGGTGGCCGGGATCTACCTGCTGGCCCACGCCGAGTTCATCGCCGCCATCCAGGTGATCGTCTATGCCGGGGCCATCATCGTCCTGTTCCTGTTCGTCATCATGCTCCTGAATCTCCGGCGTCCGGAAGAGGCCCCGCGCCTGCCCTATTATGGGCAAAAGCTGGCGGGCATTATCCTGGCCGGCTTTGCCGCCCTGGTCATGATTTACGCCTATACCCGGGTGCAGCTGCCGGCGGCCAGGGAATTTGTCCCGGGCCTGGGCAATACCGAATCAATCGCCCAGAGCCTGTTCACTAATTATCTGCTGCCCTTCGAGGTCACCTCGGTCCTGCTCCTGGTGGCCATCGTGGGCGCCGTGGTGCTGGCCAAAACCCGGCTGAAATGAGCCGTTGGGGGAAATAAGGATGGTAGTGCCCGTCACTTATTATCTGGCCCTGAGCGTGGCCCTGTTCACCCTGGGGGTGATCGGCGTCATTATCCGGCGCAATGCCATTGTCATCTTCATGAGCATTGAGATGATGCTCAACTCCGTCAACCTGGCCTTTATCGCCTTTGCCGATTATTTTAAGGCGGTGGACGGGCAGATGTTCGTATTTTTCACGCTGACCGTGGCCGCGGCGGAAGTGGCAGTGGGCCTGGCCCTGATTGTGGCGATCTTCCGCAACCGGGGCTCCATTTACGTTGACGACCTGAATATCCTCAAGTGGTGAGGCGAACCTCATGTTCGATTATGTCTGGCTGATACCCACGTTCCCCCTCATAGGCTTTTTGATTAACGGCCTGTTGGGGAAAAAGTTGCCCAAGAATGTGGTGGGGATTATCGCTTCCACCGCGGTGGGCCTGAGTTTCCTGCTCACTGTGGCCATCTTCCTGGAATTTCTGAAGCTGCCCCATGAGGCCCGGGCGGGCGTCCAAAAGGTGATGTTCACCTGGATCTCCGCCGGCACCTTCTCAGGCGCAGGTGGCCTTCCTGATTGACCCCCTGTCGCTGATCATGCTGCTGGTGGTCTCAGGCGTCAGCACCCTGATCCACATCTATTCCATCGGCTATATGCACGATGACCCGGGCTTCCCCCGCTACTTCGCCTATCTCAACCTCTTCGTCTTCAACATGCTCCTTTTGGTGAGCGCCAACAATTTCCTGTTGATGTTCGTGGGTTGGGAAGGCGTGGGTTTGTGCTCCTATCTGCTCATCGGCTTCTGGTATGAAAAGAAGTCGGCCAGCGACGCGGGCAAGAAGGCCTTCGTGGTCAACCGGATCGGCGACTTCGGCTTCCTGCTGGGCATGTTCATCATCTTCTGGAGCTTCGGCAGCCTGAATTTTAAGGACGTCTTCGCGGCCGCGGCTCATTATCCAGTGGGGGCCGGCATCATCACCGCCGCCACCCTGTGCCTCTTCCTGGGGGCCACCGGTAAATCGGCCCAGATTCCCCTGTACACCTGGCTGCCCGACGCCATGGAAGGTCCCACTCCGGTGTCCGCCTTGATCCACGCGGCCACCATGGTCACCGCCGGCGTCTATATGGTGGCCCGCTGCAGCGCCCTGTTTGTCCTGGCCCCCGTCTCCCTGACGGTCGTGGCCGTGACGGGCCTGCTCACGGCCTTCTTTGCCGCCACCATGGGTATGGCGCAATACGACATCAAACGGGTTCTGGCCTACTCCACCGTGAGCCAGTTGGGCTATATGTTCCTGGCCTGCGGCGTGGGCGCCTTTACCTCCGGTATCTTCCATCTCATGACCCACGCCTTCTTCAAGGCCCTGCTCTTCCTGGGGTCCGGCTCGGTGATCCACGGGATGCACGGCGAGCAGGATATGCGCGGCATGGGCAACCTCCGGAAGTACATGCCCATCACCTATTGGACCTTTATGCTGGCCACCCTGGCCATTGCCGGCATCTTTCCCTTCGCCGGCTTCTTCAGTAAGGATGAGATCCTCTTCTTTTCTTTAGTAGACGGGCACATCCTCTACTGGGGCGTCGCCACCCTGGCGGCCGGCCTTACCGCGTTCTACATGTTCCGGGCGGTCTTCATGACCTTCTACGGCGAAGAGCGCTTCGACCACCACAAGGTCCATCCGCACGAGTCCCCCAAGACCATGGCGATCCCGCTGATGATCCTGGCGGGCCTGTCGGTGGTGGGCGGCCTGGTGGGCTTCCCCATCATCGAAGGGGCCCATAAGTTCAAGGAGTTCCTGGCGCCGTCCATTACGCTCCTGCACCATGAAGCGCACCATGCCATGTCTTTTGAAATCTTCATGATGGCCTTCAGCATGGGCATCGCCGGCGTGGGTATCTTCATCGCCTACAAGTGCTACATGAAGGTGCCGGACCTGCCGGCCCGCATCACCGCGAAATTTCCGGTGTTGTACGAGTACATCTACAATAAGTACTTCATCGACCAACTGTATGACGCCGCGGTGGTGGAGCCCATCAAGAACGGCTCCGACTTCCTGTGGCACGGCGTGGATGAGACGGTGATCGACGGCACGGTGAACGGCAGCGCCGGCCTCGTGGCCTGGTTCAGCAGCCATCTGCGCAAACTGGAAACCGGCTTCGTACAAAACTATGCCCTGGCCATCCTCGCGGGAGTGGTGATTGTCACGGGCTATCTAATCGGACGCTAACCTTAGGGGGGGCTCAATGCAACTACCAATCCTCTCCATCCTGATCTTCTTCCCCCTCCTGGGGATAGGCTTGCTGCTCTTCCTGGACCGGAAGAACTACAAGGTCCTCAAAGGCGTCACCTTTGGGGTGTCGGTGCTGGAGTTCATCATCTCGCTGCCCTTGTGGTTTAACTTCGACAGCACCACGGCGGCCATGCAGTTCGTGGAGCGTCATGAGTGGGTTCCGGGCTACGGCATCAGCTATTACATAGGGATAGACGGGTTCTCCCTGCTGCTCATCATGCTCACCACCTTCCTGACCCCGCTGTGTGTCCTGGCCACCTGGAAGGACATTCAGACCCGGGTCAAGGAGTTCATGGTCTGCCTGCTGGCCCTGATGATGGGCATGATCGGGGTGTTCGTCTCCCTGGACCTCTTCCTGTTCTATGTCTTCTGGGAAGTGATGCTGATCCCCATGTACCTGCTCATCGGCGTCTGGGGCAACCCGGCCCGGCGGGTCTATGCAGCCATCAAGTTCTTCCTGTTCACCATGTTCGGCTCGGTGCTGATGCTGGTCGCCATTTTGGTCCTCTATTTCCACTACGGCAAGACCACCGGCGTCTACACCTTCGATCTCCTCAAGTTGTACGGCCTGGGCATCCCCTTTAACATGCAGTACTGGATGTTCCTGGCCTTCGGGTTGGCCTTCGCCATCAAGGTGCCCATGTTTCCGTTCCACACCTGGTTGCCGGACGCCCACACCGAAGCGCCCACCGTGGGTTCCGTCATCCTGGCCGCGGTACTCCTGAAGATGGGGACTTACGGTTTCCTGCGCTTCAACATGCCGCTCTTCCCCCAGGCCGCCCACTACTTCGTGCCGCTGTTCTCCATATTGGCGGTCATCGGCATCGTCTACGGCGCCCTGGTCTCCATGATGCAGAAGGACATGAAAAAGCCTCATCGCCTTCTCCTCGGTGAGCCACCTGGGCTTCGTCATGCTGGGGCTCTTTACCTTCACCGTGCGCGGGCATCCAGGGCGGCGTCATTCAGATGATCAATCACGGTATCTCTACCGGGGCTCTGTTCTTATGCGTCGGCATGATCTATGAGCGGCGGCACACCCGGATGATCTCCGAGTTCGGCGGCCTGGCCACGACCATGCCCATCTTTGCCACCATCTTCATGATCGTCACCCTGTCGTCCATCGCCGTACCCGGCACCAACGGCTTCGTCGGCGAATTTCTCATCCTGCTCGGCACCTTCAAGACCAATATGGTCTATGGCACCATTGCCGCCACCGGCGTCATCTTCTCCGCCTGTTACATGCTCTGGATGTTCCAGCGGGTGGTTTGGGGCGAAGTCACCAACGAGAAGAACCGGGAACTGAAAGACCTCTCCTGCCGGGAGATCGCCATCTTCGCTCCCCTGATCCTGTTCATCTTCTGGATCGGGGTTTACCCCAGCACCTTCTTGAATAAAACCAAGGCGACCACGGATAACTTCATTGCCATGATGGAAAAGGCCAAGGCCACTCAGATCTCCCAAGTCTCGAAGGGGGTGGCGCCATGAACATCAACATCCCCAACTTCCACCTGAACAGCATCGGGCCGGAGCTGATCCTGACGGTGACCGCCATCGTCATCCTGCTGCTGGATGCCCTCTCCCCCCGGGGACGCAAGGCCTATTTCCCGCAGCTCAGCCTGCTGGGCCTGGCCGCCGCGGCCGTGCAGACCTATCTCATGTGGGGCAGCAAAGGCACCGATTTTGCCCGCATGATCTACGTGGATAACTTCACCCTGTTCTTTTATCTGGTCTTTTTCCTGGGCACCGCCCTGACCGTGATGATCAGCCGGGCTTATCTGGAGCAATACGACAAGAACCTGGGCGAATATTACGCCCTGCTGCTCTTCGCCACCGTGGGCATGATGTTCATGGCCGCCAGCGCCCACCTGATCATGCTCTTCCTGGGTCTGGAGGTCATGTCCATCGCGGTTTACGTCCTGGCGGGCCTGTTCCGGGAAGATGCCCGCTCCAACGAAGCCTCTTTGAAGTACCTGATCCTGGGCTCCTTCGCCAGCGGCTTCCTGCTCTTCGGTATGGCCTTTCTGTACGGGGCCGCCGGGGGTACTTTGTACCTGGATGAGCTGCCCAAGGCCCTGGCCGGACACGCTTTTGCCCGGCCCATGACCCTGTTGGCCATCGGCCTGTTGATCGTCGGCTTCGGCTTCAAGGTGGCGGCGGCGCCTTTCCATATGTGGACCCCGGACGTCTATGAAGGCGCCCCCACTTCGGTCACCGCCTTCATGGCGGTGGGCGTCAAGGCCGCGGCCTTCGCCGCCTTCGCCCGGGTCTTCTTCCTGGCCTTCCCGGCCATGAAGATGGACTGGAACATGATGCTCTGGGTCCTGGCCGTGGCCACCATGACCATCGGCAACGTCTGCGCCATCGCCCAGACCAACATCAAACGCATGCTGGCCTACTCCTCCATCGCCCACGCCGGTTACCTGCTGGTGGCCCTGGTGTCCGCCAGTCAGTTGGGCGCCGTCAGCCTGCTCTACTATCTCTTAGCCTATACTTTGATGAACCTGGGGGCCTTCGGGGTGGTGATCCTGGTGGGCCGCAAGAAGGACAGCTACCTCAATATCTACGACTACTCCGGCCTGGGCTTCCAGCATCCGGCCCTGGGCGCGGCCATGGCCCTGTTCATGTTCGCCCTGGCGGGTATGCCGCCCACTGCCGGGTTCGTGGGCAAGTTCTATATTTTCTCCGCCGCGGTGCAGTCGGGCTTTATCTGGCTGACCATCATCGGCGTCATGAATTCCCTGGTGTCGATGTATTACTACCTGCGCATCACCGTGTTGATCTACATGAAACCCGCGGAAGCCGACCTGGGCCCGGTGACCTTCTCGCCCGGCCTCACCGCGGTGCTGGCCGTCACCGCCGCCGGGGTGATGCTCATCGGCATCTTCCCCGGCCCCCTCTACGAACTGGCCATGAACGCGGTGAAGATCTTCCCCGGCCTGTAAGAACTTTAGATTTATGCCCCAAAGAGCAGGGCCTGGCGGCCCTGCTCTTTTTTATTCAATATGCTCAACTGGACTTTTTAACGGCCAAGACTTCCAGGCATTAAGTCTAGACTTGAGGCGCTTAACCTTGGGTGCCGGGTTACGAATTCCACCGGCGCTCCTCCCTTATGCCAAGTTGCTGTCATACAGGTATTATTTGTCATTCTGAGCGCAGCGAAGAATCTATCTTTTTCCCAACGAGAGATTCTTCACTCCGCTACGCTCCGTTCAGAATGACAGAATAGATATTACTTTTTTGGGCGCAACTTGGTATTACCCCCAAAAAAGAATAACCAGGCAAGACCGTCGCCGGTCCTGCCTGGTTTGCTGAGATTGCCGGTTTACGGGTATCGAGGCCGATACCGTTGGATCGTCAGATACCTGGCTTACTTCCGGTCTTACCGCAAGATCCCGGCCTTCTTGCCATAGCTCAGCAGGGCCAGGGCCAGGAGACCCGTGGCCAGGAGCAAGAAGCTGGGAGGAATGGGCACCGCATTACCATCTGTAGCGGTGCCGGCAAAAAAATCGTTGGCGCATGATCCCGACCCCAGGGTAAAGTCGAACTGATTCCAACTGCCGTCGGCGTTGAAGCCGGCGGGAAATAAGATGTCCCACAGATAGGTGGAACCGCTGCCCGCCGGGGCATTACCGAAGGTCACGGTGGCCTGGCCCAGGATGCCGGAATAACCGGCGATGACGGTGTTGGGCACCTTGGGGTCGGTAGTGACCCCCGTGGGATTGTAAGCGCCCGTATAGATATCGCCGGTAGACGCCCAATAAGCGTTAGGATTATTCCAGGAGACCCCCGAATAGATGTTGGCGAGGCTTTGTTGCGCATTCCAGTTCCGCAGGTCAATACCATAGCTGAAGCTGCCGCCGCTGCCGGGGGACAGGGCGATATCCGTCCGGCCGGCGCCCTCCAAACCGGCTAGCGGGTAGTTGGTAAAGATTTGCATCTCCAGATTGGCTCCGGTCCAGTTTATGGTCACCTTACTGACTTCCCACGCGGTCGGGTCACTGGCGATCGGGGAGACCGTCCAGTTATTCCAGCCTGCATAAGTCGAGACCGCCCCGGATTGCCAGGGCTGCATCCAGGTATTGTCCGTGAGGGTCATGGTGGAGTCAGCCGCGACGATGCCGGGGGCCAGAAGCAGCATGGCCAGCCCCGATAGAACGATCATTAGCTTAACAATTTTTAGCATAACTACTCCTTCTCCCGAATAGGCGTGATTTGCGGTTATTAATGCACCTCTTGTGCCAATTTCGGCAAAGGAACCAGCAGGGATGGTCTGAGAGTACCTGGGGGATGCCTGGTTTCCCCAAACCCAGACTATTGAGGGGCCTTTCCATCTTTGCATCTGATCGGATTTTTTTCTAGAATACTTGGTTTTCTGGAAAAATTTGCAATTTTAATCCAAAATTAGAACCTTTTTAGTTCTATTCATGAAACATTGGCCAAATGATTGGTTCACTACTTAGAACACCACAAGGAAAAAAAATGTCCAGAAGAGCTCATTCTCTCCTGGACACTTTTTCGGCAAGCAGCCCGCCGGGTCTTTGACCTTCGGGGCCTTGCCGCAGATGAAGCAGCCGGCTGGGGCTAGGCGGCTTTCCGGGTGCGCTTCTTCAGGCGATTGGCCTTTTGGCGCAGCATGGCGTTAAAGTAACTTGAAAAACTCATCAATGCTCAACCCCGCGTCACGCACGATGCCGCCCAAGGTATAGGCATTGATGGGATTATGGCGAGGAATGGTCAGGAAGCGAACACCATTAGACATGACCACATGTTTTCGCCCCTGGCGCACCATCGTGAAACCTGCCTTTTCCAGGGCTCTGATGGCTTGAAGATGGTTAATGCCGGGAATCTTCGGCATATTTACACGGCTACGTCAATTTCCCGCACATCTTCACCTTGAACCGAAGCAGCCACCGCGGCCAGATATTCCTGGATGGCATCCTGGATATTCTCCATGGCCTCCGCTTCGGTGTCGCCTTGGGACCAACACCCGGGTAGACCAGGGCAAGAAACACTATAGCCTTCAGCTGTCTTCTTCAGAACAATGAGGTACTTCATGAACCATCCTTAAAATGGTGGATGACAGAATGGTTAGGCGGCTTTCCGGGTGCGTTTCTTCAAGCGATTGGCCTTTTTGCGCAGGGTATCGACCTGTTTGCGGGGGGCGCCCGCGGCAATGCCCTCCAACTTCTTGGCCCGGGCGGCTTGCGCCTTTTCCTTCAGTTCCCGGACGTTCACCGTGGTTTTGGCCGCCGCCTTGCCCTCATCCTTGATGCCTTTCACCTCTTTGATGGCGCTCAGCAGCTCCTCTTTGTTCATGCTGTGGACGCCGCTGATCTCGCCCAGATCCATCGCGTATTTCCGCAGTTCGGTGGCGGTCATCTTGTCCAGAGGCTTTTCTTTCTTCTCTTTGCGTTCCTTCTTGGCCATGGTTCCTCTCCCGATATTTCGATGGAGGGGCGGAGCCGCCAGGCCCCTACCCTCTTTCATTCTCCGAATCAGGTTAATTTAACTATTTTTCCCGAATTACTCAACCCCAAAAGACCATTTAGCCGTTTTACCGCCAAATGAAACCCGGTTTTACTCTTTATCCAGCTTCGCCGCCAACTTGATGAAGGGCGTGATCAGGTCGATGGGGATGGGGAACAGGGTGGTGGAGTTCTTCTCCGCGGCAATCTCCCGCAGGGTCTGGAGGTAGCGCAGTTGCAGGGACATGGGCTCGGTGGCCAGCACCCGGGCGGCGTCGGCCATCTTGGCCGCGGCCTGGAATTCGCCTTCGGCGTTGATCACCTTGGCCCGCCGTTCCCGCTCCGCCTCGGCCTGCCTGGCGATGGCCCGCTGCATTTCAATGGGCAAATCGATGGAACGCACCTCCACCAGGGTCACCTTGATGCCCCAGGGCTCGGTCTGCTTGTCCAGGATCTCCGCCAGTTGGGCGTTGACCTTCTCCCGTTCGGCCAGCAGGTCGTCCAACTCCACCTGGCCGCAGACGCTGCGCAAGGTGGTCTGGGCCAGCAGTTGGGTGGCGGAATAGTAATCCCGCACCTCGATGATGGCCTTCAGGGGGTCGATGACCCGATAATAGACCACGGCGTTCACCTTCACCGTGACGTTGTCCCGGGTGATGACATCCTGGGAGGGTACTTCATAAGTCACCAACTGCAGGTTGACCTTGACCAGATTGTCCACCATGGGAATGAGGATGATCAACCCAGGGCCCTTGGCAAAGTGCAGGGCCCGGCCCAGCCGGAAGATCACCCCGCGCTCGTACTCGTTCAGGATCTTAATGGCGCTGATGATAAAGAAGAACGCCAAGACCACGATCACCAAGCCAGCAGTACCGAATGGCATATCCGTCTCCTTACTATTTTTTTGGCGCCGGGCGCACCCGGAGCTTCAGGTCCTTGACTTCCAGAATTTCTACGGGTTCTTTGGCCCCGAGGGGCTCGTCGCTGACCGCCTGCCAGTATTCACCATGGACGAAGACCCGGCCTTCGGGAGCAAGAGGGGTGACGGTCACGCCGCGTTCTCCCACCATGCCCGCGGTTCCGGTCATGGTGCGGAGCAAATGGCTGCGGAAGACAATCCCCGCCACCAGGATGAAAAAGAGGGAAACGGTCGCCACCGTGGGGATCAGCACCCCCCACGAGACGTCCATACCGCCGCCCTCTCCCCGGAAGAGCATGATGGCCCCCAGAAACAGCGACGCCACCCCGGCCAGGGAAAGCAGCCCGTAGCTGGCGATCTTGAACTCCAGGATGAAAAAGACGAAGGCCAGCAGGATCAGGAGGACCCCGATATAGTTGACGGGCAGGGTCTGAAAGGCGAAAAAGGCCAGCAGCAGAGAGATGGCCCCGATCACTCCGGGCAGCACCACCCCGGGGTGGGCCAGTTCAAAATAGATGCCGGCCAGGCCGATCATCATCAGGATGAAGGCGACGTTGGGGTCGCCGAGGTATTTCAGCAGCCGGGTGCGCAGGCCCTCGGGGATCTCCTTAACCGGCGCCCCGGCGGTCTTGAGGACCCAGGGCTGTCCGTGCACCATTACCCGGCGGCCGTTGACCTTGCTCAGCAAATCGTCCAGGTTGTCGGCCATTAGATCGATGACCTTGAGTTTCAGGGCCTCGGAGGCCGAAATGGAGACGCTCTGGCGGATGGCCTTCTCCATCCAATCGGGGTTCCGGCCCCGCTCCTCGCTCAGGGCGCGTCCGTAGGCCACGAAGTCGTTGAGCACCTTCTTTTCCATGGTCGGGTCCATCTTGCCCATGCCGATGGACACGGGGTGCGCCGCGCCGATGTTGGTGCCGGGGGCCATGGCGGCCACCTGGGCCGTCTCGGTGATGAAGACGCCGGCCGAAGCGGCCCGGGCGCCGCTGGGGGAGACATAGACGATCACCGGCACCCGGGCGTTGGAGATGGCCTGGACGATCTGCCGCATGGAGCTGTCCAGGCCTCCCGGGGTGTCCAGCTGAATCACCAGGGCCTCGGCCTGTTGTTTCTCCGCCTCCCGGATGCCGTTGATCATAAATTCCGCCAGACCGGGATTGATGGAGCCCACCGCGGGCAGGACGTAAACGGGCCGGGGTCCTGCCGCCAGGCCCAGCCCGGCCTGAAGAGACAGGGCGAAAAGCACGAGACCAGCCAGCTTTAGCAAGTGTTTCATAAAATGTTCTTGTCTCTGGGCGACCTTCGCCGGTTTTGGCCTTTGTTGCCAGACGATTACTGCAAGCTGACCACTAATCCGCTGATTCCGCCAGATACTCCATCACCTGCTGCATGTCATCCCAGGTCTTAATCCGTTCCTTCGGAAAGCGGAGCAGGTAAGAGGGGTGAAAGGTGGGCATCACCCGGGTGTGGTCGTAGCGCTGCCACTGCCCACGCATCTTGGTTATAGGCTCCCTGGTGCCCAGCAGGGCCTGGGTGGCGATCTTGCCCAGGGTGACGATCACCTTGGGCTGGATAGCGGCGATCTGCATCTTCAAGAACGGCAGGCAGGCCGCAATTTCATCCGGCTCGGGGTCCCGGTTCTCCGGCGGCCGGCTTTTGACCACGTTGGTGATATAAACCTCTTCCCGGGGCAGACCCAGCTTGTGCAGCAGGTTGTTCAGGACCTGCCCGGCGGCGCCCACAAACGGCCGCCCCTGCAGGTCCTCCTCCGCGCCCGGGGCCTCGCCGATAAACATCAGCCGGGCGCTGGGAGAACCCTCCCCGAAGACCAGATTTTTGGCGCCGGGATAGAGCTTGCAGCGCTGGCAGCGTCCCATCTCCTGCCGGATTTCCTCCAGGGTGGGAATTTTTTCGGGCTGGGGCTCCTTTCCGGGGCTGGGCGCGGCGGCCGGCTCCGCAGGCAGGCCCCGCCATCCCAGACGCCGCTGGTAGCGGAGCCACTCCGACAGGCCGTCGACCAATTCCCGCAAGTCCACCACCGGGTCCTCAGCCATCCCCCCTGCCCTCCCGGCCCCTGGCCGCCAGGATTTCCGCCACCCGGTCCAGGATCAGCTCCGCCACCTCTTCCTTGCTGAGCAGGGGCAGGCGCTCGGGCTGGCCCTGCGGACTCAGGATGGTCACCTGGTTGGTGTCCACCGCGAAGCCGGCATCCTTCCGGGTAACGTCATTGGCGACGATGAAGTCCAGGTTCTTATCCTTGAGCTTCCGCCGGGCCTCGGCCTCCAGATCGTGGGTCTCCGCGGCAAACCCCACCACCACCTGCTGCTGCTTGACCCGGCTGATCTCCCGCAAGATATCGGGGTTTTGGATAAGCTGAAATTGGGCCTCGCCCCGGCCCCGTTTGATCTTTTTGAGCTCACAATTCACGGGCCGGTAATCCCCCACCGCCGCGGCCATGAGCAGGGCATCGGCCGCGGGAAACTGTGCCTGGACCGCGGCCAGCATTTCCTGAGCCGATCTGACCCAGAGCCGCTCCACCCCGTAAGGCGCGGCCAGAGCGCTGGGGCCGCTGACCAGTACCGCCTCCGCCCCCCGGCGCCAGGCGACCTTCGCCAGGGCATAGCCCATCTTGCCGCTGGAGCGGTTGGTCAGAAAACGCACCGGGTCGCAGTCTTCATGAGTCGGTCCGGCGGTCACCAGGACCCGGCGGCCGGCAAAATCCTGGCGGCTTAACAGGCGGGCCGCAGCCTCCACGATCAGCTCCGGCTCCGGCAAGCGGCCCAGGCCCACGGCGCCGCAGGCCAGTTCCCCCGCCGCCGGCTCCATCACCTGGAGCCCCCGGGCCTGAAGGCGAGCCAGGTTCTCCCGGACCACCGGATTGCGCCACATCTCCACGTTCATGGCCGGGCAGAGCAGCACCGGCCGGGTGGCCGCCAGCAGGATGGTAGTGAGCAGGTCGTCACCGATCCCCGCCGCCAGCTTGCCGATCAGATTGGCCGTGGCCGGGGCCACCACGATGGCGTCCACCTGCTGCCCCAGGGAGACGTGCTCCAGGGGCTCGGCCTCCGGGCCGAACATGGCGGTGGCCACCTGGTTCGCCGGTCAGGGCCTGGAAGGTCAACGGCCCCACGAACTCCCGGGCCGCCGCGGTCATGACCACCTTCACCCCGGCCCCGGCGCAGATCAACCGCCGGGCCAACTCCGCGGCCTTATAGGCCGCGATGCCGCCGGTAACCCCTAATAGAATGCGCTTGCCGGTGTAGATCATGGTTCGGCCCGTTCCTCAAAAAAAGCTCACCACAGAGGCACAGAGAACACCGAGGAAAATGTTCATTTCTCTGTGCTTTCTCTGTGTCCTTTCGGTGTCTCTGTGGTAAATCCGTTTCCCCTTCCTTCCGCCCATCCCTCAAAAAAACGGATTATACTTCTTTTCGTGGCCCACCGTGGTGACGGGGCCATGGCCCGGATAGACGTTGTAGTCATCGCCCAGGGTGAAGATCTTGGTGCGCACCGCGCTGATCAGGTCGTCGAAGGAGCCGCCGGGGAAATCGGTGCGCCCGATGGAGCCGGCAAACAGCAGGTCGCCCACGTAAACGTCGGTGTGCCCTTCCATCACCAGGCTGATGCCGCCGGGGGTGTGGCCCGGGGTGTGCAGGACCTTCAGCCGGTACGGGCCGAAGCTGATGATGTCGTCTTCCTTCAACAAAATATCGGCCTGCGACAGGCGCAGACGGTTGCCGGTGAAGGACATGGCCTCCGCCGACGGCTGGTCCAGCATCCTGGCGTCCGCCTCGTGGATGGCGATCTGGGCCCCGGTGGCCGCCTTCAAGGGCTGATTGGCGTCCACGTGGTCGAAATGGCCGTGCGTGTCGATGATATATTTTAAGTTTAACTGGTGGTGTTTCAAGGCCTCCAGAATTTCATCCTCATCCCCACCCGGGTCGATGACCACCGCCTCCCTGGTCTCTTCGTCCCCGATGATATAACAATTGACCTCCAGCAACCCGACGGTCAGGCCTTGTTGGATCATTTTGCCTCCAGCATAATGCAACGTTATCGTAGGGGCGCACCTAGCGTGCGCCCGAGGGCGGACACGCAGGTCCGCCCCTACAATTCATGAATTCAGCAAGAACTTCACTCCCTGGACCGCGAAGTAGCCGCCGAAGCCCACCAGGAAGACGCCGCAACCGGCCAGAAAGCCGCGGTAGAGGCCGTCGGAGAGGAACCGCCGCCCCCGGGCCACCGCCCCGGACACCAGGGTGTACCAGGCAAAGTCCGCCAGGATGTGCCCCAGATAAAAGAGGGCCACCCCGACGACGCCGTATTTCATGGCAAACATGACGTAGCCCAGGCCGATGGTGAGCCACCAGAGGAGCCAGTAGGGGTTGGCGGCGCTCATCAGCACCCCGGCCAGCACCGGGTTCAGGCCCGAGCCGTTTTTGGCCTCGAACTCCAGGCGGCCGCGGCGGGAGGCCTTCAGGGTCATGAGACCCATCCAGCCCAGCATCCCGGCCCCCAGGACGCCGACGGTGCCCAGAATGACCGGCTGATTCAGCCAGGCCCCCAGGCCCACCAGCAGGAGCAGGACCAGGGCCAGTTCCAGCAGGGAATGGCCCACGATAATCAGCGGTCCGGCCCAGAAGCCCCGCCGGGCCGCCTCCCCCACCGTCACGGTGAGCAGCGGCCCCGGCATCAAGGCCCCGGATAGGGCCACGATGAAGGAGGTGGAGGCCAACCCCGCCAATATCCAGGGATTCATGATTTTCCTTTTCTTCCCATCTACTTTGCAAGTATAATCGAAAAGCGATCAGCTTTCAGCCGTCAGCTTTTTAAATCAAAGCAATTAGTTGCATTATTACAAAAATCAAAAATTATCAGCCTGAAGGTTAGTAAATTCTGGTTGTCTTGCTGAGAGCTGACTGCTGACTGCTGAAAGCTCATGAATAATCATCCTACCATACCGATGAGCGTAAACCAAGGTAAAATCAAGGGGATGGCCTGTACTCTTGGGCGGCTTCCGGCACCTGGGCGGGAGAATTGTCTCACGCCCCAGACGCCAAGGCGCAAAGACGCAAGGATAATGAAAAATCCTCCTGCCAAGAAGAAGACCCGCACCAGCGCCTTCGGCGCCCCGGGGCATATCTCGCACGATGCCTCGTCTTTTTACGCCAGTAAATTATATGCCCATCTGCCCCCGGAATCAGAGATTTCCTGTGCGGAGAACCCCATAGCCGCGGTGAACTTGAATCAGATTTTCTGTAAATCCTCGGAAGCTATGGCCGAACTTCCGGACAACAGCGTCCACCTGATGGTGACCTCGCCGCCCTATAATGTCGGGAAGGAATACGACCAGGACGCCACCCTGGACGATTATCTGGAGTTTCTGGGCCGGGTCTGGCGCGAGGTCTACCGGGTGCTGGCGCCCGGCGGCCGGGCCTGCGTCAACGTCGCCAACCTGGGGCGCAAACCTTATATTCCCCTGCATGCCTTTATCGTCCGGGACATGCTGGCCCAGGGTTTCCTGATGCGCGGCGAAATCATCTGGAACAAAGCCGCCAGCGCCTCACCCTCCACCGCCTGGGGCTCCTGGCGCTCGCCGGCCAACCCCACGCTCCGGGATGTGCACGAATACCTGCTGATCTTCTGCAAAGCCAGTTTCTCCCGCAAGAAGCCGCAGAAAAGAGCCACCATCTCCCGGGACGATTTTCTGGAACTCACCAAGAGCATCTGGAACTTCCCGACCGTCTCGGCACGGAGCGTGGGCCATCCGGCCCCCTTTCCGCTGGAGTTGCCCCACCGCCTCATCCAGCTTTACACCTACGAGGACGAAGTGGTTCTCGACCCCTTCATGGGCAGCGGCCAGACGGCCATCGCCGCGCTGCTGGACAACCGTCAATATGTGGGCTACGAGATTGAACCGCAGTATGTCCACCTGGCGGAAAAAAGAATCCGGCAATTTCGCCAGGAATTTAAATCGCCCACTCTGCTCGATCTCATCTATGAACAATAAAGCTGGAGTCATTGATGATTAAGACTTTTCGGATGGTCTTTGGCCTAATGGTTTTGAGCGCCTTCTGTTCCAACCCGCCCTGGCTGTTGATTCCGGGCAACCAACCGGCCTACGCGCAGCCCGCTTCCGAACCACCGGCCAAATCCCAGATCACCTATAAAGGCGGGCCCGGCGACACCCCGGAAACCGCGGTGGTCATTTTGGGGGCGCCCAATGCCATGGCGGGCATCGCGGCGGAATATTCCTACCTGAAAAAGAAATTTGGCCGGGAAAACGAGGCTTGGCATGCTGACGCGCCAGAGCGTCCTGCAGAAAAAGGCAAGGTTTACGACCGCATGGACCTGGACCTGAAGGACGGCAGCAAGAAGACCGTCTTCTTTGACATCAGCGAGTTTTTCGGTAAGCTATAGGGGTAAAGGCACCGGCTTCCGGCCGGTGTACACACAGGCTGGAAGCCTGTGCCACTAAATCTGGTGCGTGGAACGCACCCTACAGGGATCTTTTTCGGTACTCTCTAAGATATGGATAAAATCGTCATTGAAGGCGGCCTGCCGCTGAACGGGGAGGTGCTGATCAGCGGGGCCAAGAACGCCGCCCTGCCCATCTTGTGCGCCACCCTGCTGGCCCCGGGCGAGCATCGCCTGGATAACGTCCCGCCCCTGGCCGACATCCGCACCTGCAAAAGGCTCCTGGGCAACCTGGGGGTGCGGTTTAAAGAGGGCGAGGCCGAAAAGGGCGGACCCGCAGGTCCGCCCCTGCAAAAGGGAGGACACCAGGTCCGCCCCTACTGGTCGACACCTCGGACCTGGAGGGGTACGAGGCCCCTTACGAACTGGTGAAGACCATGCGGGCCGCGGTCCTGGTCCTGGGGCCCCTGGTGGCCCGGGCCCGTAAGGCCCGGGTGTCCATGCCCGGCGGCTGCGCCATCGGGGCCCGGCCCATCGACCTGCACCTCAAGGCCCTGGAGGCCATGGGGGTGAAGATCGATCTGGCCCAGGGCTACGTGGAGGCCGACGCCCGGCGCCTGCGCGGCGCGGAGATCTACTTCGAGACGGTCACGGTCACCGGCACCGAAAACCTGATGATGGCCGCCACCCTGGCCAAAGGCACCACGGTGATCAGAAACGCCGCCATGGAGCCGGAAGTCGGCGACCTGGCCCGGTTTCTGGTGGCCATGGGGGCCGAGATCGAGGGGATCGACAGCGACATCCTCACCATCCACGGCGTCCGGGACCTCAAACCGGCCAGCTACACCATCATGAGCGACCGCATCGAGGCCGGCACCTACCTGGCCGCGGCGGCCATCACCAAAGGCGAGGTCACCCTGGTGAACGCCCCGGTGCCTCATCTCACCGCCATCATGGGCAAGTTCACCGAGGCCGGGGTGCGCCTCAGCGCCACGAAAAGCAGCATCACCGTGCACTCCGGGGGCAACCTCACCGGAGTGGATATCCGCACCCACCCCTACCCCGGCTTCGCCACGGACATGCAGGCGCAGTTCATGGCCCTGATGAGCGTGGCCCGGGGCGCCTCGGTGATCACCGAAACCATCTTCGAGAACCGCTTCATGCACGTCAGCGAGCTGAGGCGCCTGGGGGCGGACATCACCGTGAACGGCAACCTGGCCGTGGTCCGGGGCCGCCGCCAACTCCAGGGGGCGCCGGTAATGGCCACCGACCTCAGGGCCAGCGCCTGCCTGGTGGTGGCCGGCCTGGCCGCGGCCGGGACCACCGAAGTCCTGCGGGTCTACCACCTGGACCGGGGCTACGCCCACCTGGTGGAAAAACTGGCCGCCCTGGGGGCGCGGATTAAACGGGTGTCCGCCTAGGGTAGTGGCCAGAGGGTCGAATGCGACATACCATGGGAACTTTCTATCACACCGTTTAGGGGGTGCTAATTGTCCGACCCAACATCCACTCTCTGGGCGCAAAAAGGGTCTTATCCGCCGCGACCAGGACAATGAGATTCAGATTCTCATTGATGGTCAATCGGCCTACAAAGAGATTGCCGATGCCTTTAAGAAGGCGAAGAAGTTCATCTATCTGACGATTTCCTTTGGTGATCTCGATTTCCTATTGGTTCCGGAGAGCGAGGAAACGTTGTTAACCATTCTGACGTCTCGCGCCAATGACGGGGTTGACGTCCGCATGGTGGTGTGGCAGCCCGCACTCCATACCCCGGACACCATTCCAGATCCCGGCCCAGCCAAATTCAGGGATCAATGAAGGACCCGGCAGCATTCAAGCCCGCTGGGACAAAGCTCCGGGCTTTAATGGCACGTATACTTCGGTGCTTGACCTCTTTGATCCCAAAGATATTGCTTTTTCAGCGGAATTTGGCTGTCATCATCAAAAGACCTACATCATGGACGACGGTGGAGACGGCTGGGTGGCCTTTGTCGGCGGCATCAATCCGGTGCAGGCTTACTGGGATACCCCGGCCCACGATTCGTTGGATCATCGACGTGTGGAGTGGAAATATCCGTATCCGCTCAAGATAGGCTTGAAAAAATCCGCCGCTCCATGACATTTTCTACCGGATTAAGGGACCCGCGGTGGGCGACGTGCTGGCTAATTTCGTGGAACGCTTTAATGGCGCCACCATCCCTCATGCCGACGTGACCTCGTATGTGGTGCCTCCAGTCACTGCGGACCAGATTCCGGAAGTGCCCAACGGCATAGAAGCACAGGTGCTGCGGACCATCGCCCCGAACACCTACCCCGCGCATCCGGATGGAGACACGGGGATCAGGGAGCTGTATCTGAACGCCCTGAGGGCAGCCCAAGCAGGAAGTCTGGTTTATATCGAAAACCAATACTTTTTCGACCACGGGATTATTTCCGAGATCCATGAGGCTGCCGTACGAGGCGCCAAGATTATTGCCCTCCTGACCTGGAAGCCGGACGAGGGCACCTTTCTAGGAAAAGTTGAAATTGAATGGGAGAGGATCTCTTATTTACAGGACCAGTCTAAGCTGGTGGCGGGTCATCCAAATGTGGCGCTGCTCACCTTGGGCAACTGCCGGCCCGATCCTCGGACCCCGGGAAAATTCATCTACAGCGAAACCTATATTCACTCGAAGACTATGGCCGTGTTCACCCCCAATTGGGCGGTAATGACCGGCGGCTCGGCCAATATCGCCTTCACGAGCATGTGGTTCCACTCGGAAATGAATATCGCCTTCATGGACCCTGCCCTAATAAAGAATTGGGTGGCAAGGCTTTGGTGCGAACATTTACAGATTCCGGTCGATGAAGCTAAGACGCTGATTGATGATCCGTCCGAGGCCTTAAACGCTTCAAAGACCAAGCCACCCATAACACAAATTTGTTAAATCCAAGATCTATTAACTTATCAAGAGAGCCCTGAGGGGCGGGTATACGATTGGATAACAATTCGAATTCCCGCCGCGGGAATTTGACCGGGATTGACCTGCCCGTTAAATTGGTCAGTAGGAAGGGATTGCCAGGGATAGAGAGCCGCGGTTGACGCTTTGTCTTTAGTGGCCCTGCTTTTATTCCATCAGTTCATGGAAGCTTTCGATGGACGGGAAGTCCGGGTGGGATTCGGCCTCCTGCCGGGAGCTGGATTTGGCCTTGAAATAGGGATATTTGATGCCGAAAGTCCGGGCCGCGGCCAGGGCCTCGGCGTTGTCGTCCACCAACAGGGCCTGCGACGGGTCAAAACCCAATCTCTCCTGCAAAATCTCCCAGAACCGCAGCTCTTCCTTGGGAGCCCCCAAGTCGAAGGAGGAGACCACCTCGTCGAAGTAGTCCAACAGGCCGACATGATTCATCTTTAAGGACAGGGTCTTGTAATGGGCGTTGGTCACCAGGGCCACCTGCTTGCCTTGCTGCCCGCAGGAACCGTAAAAAATCCTCGGTGTCCGGGTGCACCTCGATGAGGTGCCGGATGCCCTCCTTCAGGGCCGGGATATCCAGGTCCAACTCCCGGGACCAGAAATCGATGTCGGTCCAGTTGAGGGTGCCTTCCTGCTGTTTATAGCGGGCGAAGACCAAATCCCGGGCGTCCGCCAGGGCCAGCCCTTGCCGCAGGGCATACTGCTCCGGCACCAGGCTTTCCCAAAAATAGTCGTCAAAGTGTTTGTCCAGCAGGGTGCCGTCCATATCCAGCAGCACCCAGGCGATTTCCGGCCATGAGAACATCATGTGTCATCCTTCCGAAGCTTAAGTTATTCTTATATTTATAGATTATTTCCCAGATTTTTCAACCGCCCCAGCCCTTGACCCTAAGAATTACCATGCTTAATTAATATAAATGGTAATGGGTTACTAACTTTTCTAGAGGCGGAGGAGCATGATCATGCCTATCATTTTTCGGGAACCGGGTCTGGATCCCCTCCGAGAGCTGGAGCAACTGCAGCGTCGCATGGACCGACTCTTTCAGAACGCCTTCGGCCTGGAGCGCTCGCCCTGGCAGGGGGGAGTATATCCTTTGGTGAATATCTCCGAAGACCGGGATCATCTCTATGTCCGGGCCGAACTGCCCGGCGTCAAGGCCGAGAACCTGGAAATCACCATCCAGGACAGCAGCCTCATCCTGCGGGGCGAACGGAAGATTCCCACGGAGGAAAAGCAGGTCAACTATCACCGCCGGGAACGGGAAGCCGGCTTTTTCCGGCGGGTCGTGGCCGCTGCCGGCCCGGATTCAAGCCGACAAGGTGGAGGCCACCTGCAAGGACGGCATCCTGAGCATCAAGTTGGCCAAGCCGGAAGAAGTCAAACCCCGCAAGATCCAGGTCAAGATGGCCTAAGATCGGCTAATTGGTTTTGTAGCCGCAGGCTTTAGCCTGCGTCTTTGAGGAGGATTCATGGCTGAAAAAGAACTGCAAGTCAAGGCCAAGGCAGAGGCTCCGGCCCAGGCGGAGCGCGTCCGCCCCGGCCGCGTCTTTCTGCCGGCGGTGGATATCTTCGAGACCCCCGAGGCCCTGGTCCTGGTGGCCGATATGCCCGGGGTGGCCGCGGATAAAGTGACGGTGGACCTGAAGGACAACCACCTGGTCATTTCCGGCGAAGTGGCCCCGGCCGTCGGCCAGGGTGAGACCATGATCGAGCCGGAGTACTACACCGGGGACTTCCAGCGGGAGTTCCACGTCGGCAGCCTGATCGATCAGGGCAAGATCGAGGCCAGCATGAAAGACGGGGTGCTGCACCTGGTCCTGCCCAAGGTCGAGAAGGCCAAACCCCGCAAGATCGAAATAAAAACCGCCTGAACGCGGGCCAGTTAATAACCAGCAAACCGCAGGGAGGCACGGTTTTAGAGCCGCGCCTCCCATTTTTTTTAAAAGGGGTGGCGGTATCTTATCGCAACTTTTAACGAATTGGAGATATTGGCAAGATAGTCACTATCTTGCTCAGGGAGTTTAAGGAGATCTAGTATTGGAGTTCCCACATATCCCACTGGGTCCGGCTTCTTGACACGACAATCCTCATACCTATCCTATAGGCATTACCTTTGAGGCTCTACAAAAAACAGAAATAAAGGAGGGTGATATGGCACGAATAGGAACAGCGTATTTAGATACCGACAATATGTTTCCCAAAATGGAGTTTCCATTGGTTTCCGGGGAAAAGCTGAAGCTTCCTGAAGGAATGGGCCAGGGATACAGTGTAGTCCTGATCTATCGTGGTGAGTGGTGAGCTTTCTGCAATCAGCAGTTGGCTGACTTCCAAAGATCATATCAGGAACTCAAATCTGAGCAGATTAAGCTCGCCGCAGCATCGGTTGACCCCATTGATAAGGCGAAAGAGATGATTGAGAGACATGGGATCACCTATCCAATCGGTTACGGCCTGGTCGCAGAGGAAATATCGAGAATCACCGGGGCTTATTACGATAAAGAAGAAATGTATCTTCATGCCACGGGCTTTCTTTTGCGTCCGGACAAGACCATTCTTATCGCCTGTTATAGTTCGGGGCAATAGGACGTCTCGTACCAAAAGATGTGTTGCAGCTTACAAGGTATTTTAAAGGTGGTGGACGTGGCGGGCCAAAGGGGTAGCAGCTTGCCCTTTGGAGCTAGATGAAAGGATTTTCACCCATCTCACAGTCACCGCGAGGGACGCTGAAGGAATTCTTGGCAAGAGTGCCGTTGAAGGTGCCCCGTGAGTTCTATTGACATGGGGATCTTAGCACCTACCGTATAGGCAATACCGAAAGCCACGTTCCTCATAGCCTCCACTAGGCCCCACGATCCTTCTCCTCTATTTGTTAAACCGGGCCAACAGACTCTGAGAATCACGGCTTTCAGATACCCGATCTCAACCTTCGGAATCGTCACAAGGTGCGTTCACTAGAATTTAAATAAGGAGATATTCTGATGGCGAAGCCACTTACAGGCAAGGTTGCCCTGGTCACTGGCGGCTCGCGAGGCATTGGCGCGGCGACGGCAGGCGCTCTCGCCGACGACGGCGCCGACGTGGCCATCAGCTACGTGGCCTCGGCCGACAAAGCGGCGGAGGTCGTTCGAGAACTTGAGGGCAAGGGCGCCCGCGCTGCCGGCCTTCAGGGCCGACCAGGCCGATCCCGCCCAAGTTGAGGGGTTGATCAAGATGGTCGTGGAACGTTTCGGTCACCTCGACATTCTGGTCAATAACGCGGGTGTCTTTGCCGGGGGTACGGTGGATAATCCGGAGAATAATCTCGCCGAATTAGACCGACAGTTCGCGGTCAATGTCGGTGGCATGGTAGCTGCCATCCGGGCCGGGGTCCGAGGGTGATGGGTGAAGGCGGCCGGATCATCTCGGTGAGTTCTTGCATGGCCACTCACGTGGGCTTCCCTGGTTTTGCCGACTACGCCGCAACCAAGGCCGGCATCATCGGTTACACCAAGGGAGCGGCGCGAGACCTGGCCCCCAGGAAAATTACCGTCAATGTGGTACAGCCAGGCGCCATCGACACCGAAATGGCCCCCACCAGCGGCCCCCTCGCAGATTTCCTCCATGCGACTACAGCCCTCGGTCGCTATGGGCGGCCCGAGGAGATCGCGGCGGCGATCGCTTTTCTCGCCAGTCCGAGTGCGTCGTATATCACCGGAGCGGTGCTGGCGGTCGATGGGGGCTATGGCGCCTGATCAAACAATTCAATCCATTCAACGTGAGCCTTTCGATTGAAGGTACTGATCTGCGCACCTGACGAAAAATGAGCAATAACATGAGATTACATGGCGAAGCAGCTTCCGGGCGCAGGATCATGGCCGCGTAGTGTCATGAAAAGGCAGGGCCTCAGTGGCCCTGCCTTAAGTTCCTTCACCCATATCCAGTTGAAACAGCTTTCCCCGGTTGGTCCGAGAAATCATGGTTTGGTCCCCGCAAGGGTCCGCCTTTGACTGTGTTGCTATCTGCTATCAATCAGTTATCTCTGTCCTTGTTGAAAATAATTGATATGAGATTTAATAATTCAGCAACTAGTTTAAATTGCCTAGATTAGAGCAAGGCGGGGTTCCGGGTTAACCAGAATTATTTTGGTTCTATCTTCCGGGGCAGGAGGGTGGCGATCAGGTTCGCGGCCGCCACCAGGCTGGCGGTGGCGAAGGCCCCGTGAAACGGCGTCAGGCCCGGGCCGGCCGCCGGGATCGGGCCGCCGGGCTGCGCCTGCATCCAGGCAAAGACCGCCACCATCAGGGTGATGCCGGTGAGCGCCCCCAGATTCTTTAACACCGCATTGGTGCTGGCCGCCAGGCCCACCAGGGAGGGCTTGACCCCCCGGAGAATTTCACTCAGATTGGGGGCCTGGAAGAGCCCGAAACCCAGCCCCAGGAGGATGAACCTGCCCGCCAGGCCCGGGGTGGTTTCGCCGCTGCCGGTGAACAGCAGCGACCCCAGACCGGCCAGAATCAGGACACAGCCGGCGCGGAGCACCAACATATTGCCCCAGCGGTCCGCCAGGTAGCCGCCCACGCCGGCCACCGCGGCGTTGGTGAGGCTCAAGGCGCTGAGCAAGAGCCCCGTTTGGACCGGAGAATAGCGGTAGACCTGCTCCAGGAAGAAGGGCAGCAGGAAGAAGGTCCCCATCACCGCGGCGAAGCAGAGGACCACGGCCGCGGAGCCCGCCACGAAGGGCCAACTGCGCCAGAGCTCGCCATGGATCAGGGGATTAGGCTGGCGGCGCTCCAGAAAGATCAGCGCCAGGACCAGCGCCACCCCCAGGGCCAGGGCAGCCTGCGTCAGGCCGTCTCCCCAGCCGGTCTCCCTTACCTTCGTCAGGCCCAGAAGCAGCGAGCCCAGCGCCAAGGCCAGGAGCAAAGAGCCCCAAAGGTCGAAGGCCCGCCAGTTCCAGGCCATCTGGGACCGGAGCCTTCCCAGGGGACGAACGCCCACCACCAGGGCCAGGGCGCAGATGGGAATATTGAGGTAAAAGATATAGGGCCAGCCCAGGTAGTGGGTGATGAAGCCGCCCAGAGGAGCGCCCACGCTGATCCCGGCGGCAAAGGCGGTGGAGAACAGGCCCAGGGCCAGACCCCGCTCGCCTTCGCCGTAAGTGACGGCGATGATTTTGGGGGCCAACCCCAACATCAGGGACCCCCCCAGCCCCTGCAGGGCCCGGGCCGCCACCAGCCAGGCCAGGCCGGTGGACAGGCCGCAGAGGGCCGAGGCGCCGGTGAAGATGAGCAGCCCTAAAAGATAGAGCCGCCCGGGGGCCAGGAGATCGCCCAGACGACCGCTGGTGAGGAGCAGGGAGAGATTGACCAGGAGATAGATGACCATGACCCAGGAGATTTGCGACAGGGTGCTGTGATATTCCCGGGCGATCTGGGGCAGGGCGATATTGACGATGCTGGTGTCCAGGGTGGCCATGAAGGCCCCCAGACAGACGGTAAAGAGCAGCAAGCCCCGGCGGGGGGCGACGGTGGCGGAGATTGGAGGCATCAAAGGAAATAATATCTCACGCCAAGACGCAAAGACAGCAAAGAAAAGAAAAAAATTGGAACAGCCTGCCCATCGGCCGTTCACTACCCGGCGAGGGCGCCGGGGCTACATTTTTAGACCAGGAAATAAGGAAGTGAGGTAGCCGTCCCTGGCCGCCTCACCGGATAGTGGTCGGAAACTCAATACTGCGCCGGGGCCTCCTCCCGCTCATAGGGGACAAAGGTGGTGTATTTGGCCCGGAAGTGGAGCTTCACTTTGCCGGTGGGGCCGTTGCGCTGCTTGCCCACGATGATTTCGGCCGTGCCTTTGTCCGGGGAGTCTTCCCGGTAGACTTCGTCCCGGTAGATGAAGATGATGACGTCGGCGTCCTGCTCGATGGCCCCGGATTCCCGCAAATCCGCCAGTTGCGGGCGTTTGTTGGGGCGTTCCTCCACCCGGCGGTTGAGCTGGCTCAGGGCGATGACCGGGACGTTCAGCTCCTTGGCCAGGGCTTTCAGGGACCGGGAAATCTCCGAGATCTCCTGCTCCCGGCTGTTGGCGTCGGCCCGGCCCCGCATGAGTTGCAGGTAGTCGATGACCAGCAGACCCAGTTTGTTGTCCGCCTTGAGGCGGCGGGCCTTGGCCCGGATGTCCAGGAGAGTGGCCGCGGGCGTGTCGTCGATGTACATGGGGCAGTCGAGCAGAAAGCCGGCCGCAGTCTGGAGGTTGGCCCATTCCGCGGTGCTCAGGAAGGCCCGGCGCAGGTTGGAGGCGTCCACTTCGCCGATGCTGGAGAGGAGACGCCGGACCAATTGTTCCTTGGACATCTCCAGGGAGAAGAAGGCCACCGGCACCTGGGGCTTGTAGGCGGCGTTGAAGGCGATGTTCAGGGCCAGGGCGGTCTTACCCATGCTGGGACGGGCGGCGATGATGATCAGGTCGCTGGGCTGGAAACCGGCGGTGAGGCCGTCCAGGTCGTCGAAGCCGCTGGGCACCCCGGTGATGCGGCCCGCTTCCCGGTGCCAGATGGCCTCCAGGTTGGCGATCTCCTTTTCCACCAGGCTGCCCAAAGGCTGGAAACCCTGCCGGACCCGGGAGCCGGCCACTTCAAAGACCTTCTGCTCCGCCATGTCCAAAAACTCCGCGACGTCCTCCACCGGGGCGAAGCAGGCGCCGGCAATCCCCTGGGTGGTGTCCAGCAGCCGCCGCAGAATGGCCTTGTCGCCCACTATGTTGGCATATTTGGGGGCGTTGACCGCGAAACCCACCTGTTCGCTCAGGGCCGCCAGAAAAACGGGCCCGCCCACGCCTTCCAGTTGGTTCCGCTCCTTGAGGAGGGCGGTGACGGTCACCAGGTCCACCGGCTCGCCCCGGCCGTAGAGGTCCAACATGGCCTGAAAGATGCGGCCGTGGGCCTCCCGGTAGAAGTCGGCGGGCTCGATCAGGTCGGCCACCCGGTCCAGAACCTCCGGGCGCACCAGGATGGCCCCCAGGACCGACTGCTCGGCCTCGGGATTGGCCGGAGGAGTGTAACCGCCGGGGGCGTCGGCTTCCGCCGCGGCCGCGGCCATGCGCCGGGGGCTTCTAGGCATGTATCTCCAGGGATAGCAACTGTGTAGCGGGTGGGTCGATTTAACTACTTGATTTAAATCGACAATTATTTCGGACCCGGCACGCCGGGCCTTTCGGGCCCAGCGTGGTTTCGGAGAAAATCATATCGAAAAGCGACCTGGATTGCAAATGGGCCACATCTCTCTTGCGGCGCTGAGAGGCGGATTAAAGTTAGCAACTTTAATATCAAGTTACAGATTTAAAAGAGATTAGGTGGGTCCTGGAGAGAAATCAAAGAGGCTTTTTCGCCTACTGAGAGGCAAAATCGTGCCTCTATCCTGATCTTATGGAATAAAATTTAAAGAGCACCGGCGAGACGCCGGCGCTACCAGACTCAGTAGGGAGACTGGCGGAGAGGCTTCGGGCTGGGGGCAAGGGTGCCCACCGGCCAGAGCCGGTGCGGCCGGTCCTTTGCCCCTGCCCCAAGCAATTGACAATGCTACTCGGCCGCGGCCAGCACTTCCACGGTGATGGTGGCCTTGACTTCCGGGGCCAGGCGGACGGCCACTTCGTAAGAGCCCAGTTTTTTGATGGGCTCCTCCAGATCCAGTTGCTTGCGTTCGAGGTCGAAGCCCTTGGCTGCCAGGGCCTCAACGATCATGGCCGCGGTGACCGAACCATAGAGGCGCTCGCCTTCGCCCACCCGCTGGGAGATGCTGACGCTCACCCCTTCCAGGGCGGCGACTTTGGCCAGGGCGGTTTCCTGTTCCTTGGCCCGGATCTGGGCATATTTACCTTTCAGCTTTTCCACCCGGGCCAGGTTGCCCTGGGTGGCTTCCATGGCCAGACCCTGGGGAACCAGGTAATTCCGGGCGTAGCCCCGGGCCACGTCCACCACGGCGCCCAGGGAACCCAGGGCGGCAATGTCTTTCGTCAGGATGACCTTCAACTTTGGATTCCTCCTCCGGCGTCCCCGGGTTGCTGATGCAGCCGGCGAAAATCGAGCCACAGGTCCAGCAATCCCAGGGTGATAATCAAGAAAAACAGCGGGTTCAAAAACATCAGGGGGTAGCCGATCACCCGCAAAATCCGAGGCAGCCCCAGGCGGTTGAACCAGGCCGACACCACCGCGGCTCCCTGGCAAAAATAGAGCACCCCCAGGACCAGCAGCAGGTTCAGGCTGATGACCCTAAGCGGGGCCACCGGCAAAAACATCATGAACCCGGCGCCCACGGCTCCGAAGATGAGCCATTCGGGCAAGGCGAAATAGTAAAGGGGCGGCTCGGGCTTCGAGCCAGTCGCCACCGCCGTCAGTTGTCGGAGCAGCACGACATTGAGCCAGGCTACCAGCCCGGTGTTGGTGACCACCAGGCCCGGCAACAGCCGCTGCAAGACGGCTGCCGCCTCAGCCTGGGAGACCCCCGGGAGCAGCGGGGCGGCGCTGCCGCCCTCCCCCAGCACCTGGTGCACCGACTGCATGATCTCCGCACCCCGCTGGACCACGAGGGTCTGGAGGGTGATCCCCTGGTACCAGGCCTGTCCCACCAACAGCAGCAGGGCCAGGCCGTTCAGAATCAGCACCGTGGCCAAGATAGCCCGGGTGGGAGACAGGCCCCGGTTCGGCAGGACGCTCAACAGCAGCCCCATCAGCAGCAGGCTCAGGAATCCCAGATTCTGCCAGAGGGTCTCCAGGCCGGGTCTCAGGACCAGCATGAAGGCGATCGTGGCCAGAACCAGGGCCAACGCCCCCTTATCTTTCAGGCGCCAGCCCGCCAAGAGCACCGGCAGGGGCGCCAGGATGGCCGCCAGCAGCGAACCCAGCGGGCTCAGTTGCGCCGCGGTGAAGATCAGCAGCAGGACGCTTAAGCAGGCAAACCAGATGGAGAGGGTGCGTCCCGAAGGCACGGTTTTGCTCCGGACCTCAAGTCGACGGCGGCACGGGGACGTACGGAATCAGGGCTAACAACCGGGCCTGTTTGATGGCCCGGGTAACCCGCCGTTGGTGGCGGGCGCAGTTGCCTGAAATCCGCCGGGGAATAATCTTACCCCGCTCCGTGACGAATTGCCTCAGGGTGTTGACGTCCTTGTAGTCGATGGGCAAGTTGGCATCCACGCAGAAGCGGCAGACCTTGCGCCGGACATAAAATTGTTTCCGTTTGCGGCGAGGCATCACCGGCATGGTTATTCCTCCCTGCCCTGGGGGGCGTCGGACTCGGCGGCCACGGCCTCAACCGGCGCCGGTGGGGCCTCGACGGCCGGGGCTGCGGCTGCCGAGGCTGCGGCTGCCGAGGCTGCGGCGGCGGCTGCAGCTGCCGCTTCCGAGGCCGAGGTTGCGGCGGCGGTGGCTTTGGCCCGGGCGTCAATCTCCGCCTGCAAGGCCTCCAGGTTTACTTTATCGGATTTTCTGGCGGTGTGGGAGCGGATGATGCGGTCGTCGATGCGGTAGTTGCGCTCCAGTTCCTTGACCGTGGCCGGGGTCCCGGCATAGTCCACCAGGACGTAAAAGCCCCGGGTGGTGCCTTGAACCTTGTAAGCCAGTTTGCGGCGGCCCCATTCTTCGACGCTCACCAGGATGCCTTCCTGACCGGCAAGGATACGGGTGAATTTGTCGACAGTGGCCTTGACATCTTCGTCCGGGAGATCACCATTCATCACCCAGACGGATTCATAGCGGCGCATTCTTCCTCCTTATGGCCGTGTGGCCCTGGAGCCTCTGGCCCAGGGCAAGGAGAGTAAGATAAAAAAGTATATTTAACAGAAAGACGGCAGGCTGTCAACCCGGCAGGGGCCAAGCAGTGGAGAAACGCCGTGATCCGACTAATGATTGCCCCAAATTGGTGGGGGAAAGCGGCCCAGTGCGGATTACCCCGCTTCCTGGTCTGCCCTTTCCCCCGATTGGCAGAGCTTATTGTATGGTGAAGTAGGAATCTTTCTGGGCACTGCCGTAACTGCTGACCAGCCGGCTGGTGACGGTGTAGTTACCCGGAGGGGCGTTCCTGGGCAGGGAATAAGCCACCGAATCGCCAAAGCTGCCGTTGGGGCTGCTCACCGTGGTCTGATACGGCTGCCCCACCAACTGGCCTTGATAGCGCACCTCCCGCACCAGGGTGAGAGACGCCGGCTCGCCGGCAGGCGTCAGCATGGTATACTGCATCCCCAGGTTAACCTGTTGCCCCGGGGAGGCCACCGCCGGTTCGACATACGCCTGGTCGATATTCACCACATAATTGCCCTGAGACGGCTGGTAATTATAAGCCGCGGCCGCAGCCTGCTGGTCGCGGATCTCGTTGTTCTTATGCTCGGCATAGAGGTAACCGCCGACGCCGCCCACGAGGCCGCCGGCGGCGGCGCCGATCCAGGCACCGGTAGCCGGAGAACCGGTGGCCGCGCCGATAATGGCGCCCAGGGCCGCACCGGTGGCCGCGCCACCCAAGACGCCGGCGCCGGCGGAACGGCCCGGGTCATAGTAACCGCTCTCGGTCTGGCAACCTACCAGGGAAAGGCCGATGATTACCACCAGCGCCAAGGTCAGGATTTTCCGGGACATCTCGATCTCCCTCCTTCAATGCCCATCAGTTCGGTTCAGGTTCCGGGTCCAGGATGGGAAGCTTGCTTGCATATACCAGATATATCAATAAGACTTTTTTGACAATTTGCAAGCATAAACCGCAGGGGGCTGGAAGCAGAGGGTCGATTCGGTATTTCGACCCAGCCGGGGTCGGCCTTTTCTCCTTCCGCCCCGATCTTCTCAACCCAGACGGCGGTATTGACAAGACTGGGGAAAAGGCATAGCTTCTTAAGATAATCTTCAAGGGGGCCTGATATGCTGACCCTGCCGCCTATGGCTGCCACCGGCATCGGTTCGGTGCCTTTTACCGATCCCGGAGAGACCGCGGCCCTGATTTTGGAGACCTTACCGCAGGTGCCTTACTGGCCGCAGATGGTGCGCCTGGGGTTTGCCGAGGAGATGACCGCCCAGTCGGCCCGGGGTCTGGCGGCCCTGAAGCTGGACGCCGCGGCCCGCAGCGTGGAGGTTGACTCGGACCGCCCCCGGGATGAGGCCCTGGCCGAATTTTATGAGGCGGCCATGTCCGGCGATCTGGACCCCTTCGCCCTGGCAGAAGATGAGGCCCACGGCTTCTATGCCCTGCTGCAGGCCGTGGCTGACGGTAAAATTCCCTGCCGGGCCCTGAAGGGCCAACTGGCCGGACCGGTGACCTTCGCCGGCATGGTCAAGGACCGGGAAGGCAAGGCCATGCTGTTTGACCGGGAGCTGACCCAGGCCGCCTGCCTGGGCCTGGCCCGCAAGGCCGCCTGGCAGGCCCGGAAGTTCAGGGAGTTGGGTAAAGACCCGGTCATCTTCCTGGACGAACCTTTCCTCACCGGCTTCGGCTCCGCCTATTTGCCCATCTCCCGGGAAGAGGTTCTGGAGATCATCGGGCAGACCATAGCTGAACTGCGGCAGGCCGTCGAAGGGCCGGTGGCCGTAGGTATGCACTGCTGCGGCAACACCGATTGGGGCCTGCTTTTGTCCGCGCCCATCGATATCCTCAGTTTCGACTCCCATGGTTACTTTGATAGTCTGCGCCTCTACGATCAGGCGCTGGCCAAATTTTTCGCCCGGGGCGGTTGGCTGGCCTGGGGCCTGGTGCCCACGGGAGCGGCAGAGTTTAGCCAGGAAACCGCCGACAGCCTCTGGCTGCGGTTCAGCCAACAGGTGGCGCAACTGGCCCAGGATCAAAAAACGGGCCTCAAAGAAATCCTGAGCCGGGCCCTGCTCACCCCGGCCTGCGGCATGGGATATCTGAGCCCGGACGAAGCCCGCCGCGGTTTTCAGGTTTTGGCGGACCTGAGCGTTCGGGGCCGGGAGTGGCTGGCCTCCTTGTAGGGCGGTTGGCGCTGAGAAAAATGCCGCCGGTTATGGGCAGGGCCGTTCCGGGTTGGCAAGCCTCCGCCACCAAATGATTTGCCTCCCGCGGAATAATTTCGTACATTACCGGAAGCTGAACCAGATAAATGCAGCAGGATTGCTCATCAGGCAAACATCGCCTCCGGGAGATAAGGAATGACGGTCAAGGAAATAATGGTCAAGGAAATAGCCACGCTGGATGTCAATGATGAATTGAGTCTGGCCAATGACATCATGCGCCTGGGCAGGATTCGACATCTGCCGGTGGTGGACGGCGGCCGGCTGGCGGGGATCATCTCGGAGCGGGACCTGTTCCGCAGTTCCCTGGCTCAGGCCCTGGGCTACGGCGGCCAGGCCTCCCGGGACCTGATGAAGACCCTGCGCATTAAGGACATCATGGTCAAAGGGGTAACCACCATCTCTCCGGACGCCAAGATATGCGAGGCCGTCAGGCTGATGATGGACAAGAAGATCGGCTGTCTGCCGGTGGTGGAGGGCGACCACCTGGTGGGCCTGATTACCGAAACCGACATCATGCTGCAATATCTGAAGGACTGCGGCGCCGAATAAATACGGTTTTCTGTAAAAGCTAAAGTTAAAAAAAAGGGCTTGGAGGAGTCAATCGCCAAGCCCTTTCGCATTATTTTTCTTTAAACCGAAAACCGCCTTAAATATAAGTCAGCCACTCCTGGTATTGCGGGTTCTTGCCCTTGACGATGTCAAAGAAGGCGGCCTGCAATTTCTGGGTGATGGGGCCGGGTTTCCCCGGACCGATGATCCGGGCGTCCACTTCCCGGATGGGGGTAACCTCGGCCGCGGTGCCGGTGAGGAAGGCCTCGTCGGCCAGGTAGAGCTCATCCCGGGAGAAGATGTCTTCCCGCACCGGAATGTCCAAATCCTGAGCCAGGGTAATAATGCTGGCCCGGGTGATGCCGGAGAGCACCGCGGTGATGGGAGGGGTCCGCAGTACCCCGTCCGAGACGATAAAGATATTTTCACCGGAGGCTTCAGCCACATAGCCGTCAGTATCCAGCATCAGGGCCTCGTCGTAGCCCAGGGAGGTGGCTTCCCGCTTGGCCAGGATGGAGTTGACGTAATTGGCCGTGGTCTTGGCCTTGGTCATCATGACGTTGACGTGGTGGCGGGAGAAGGACGAAATCTTGGCCCGGATGCCCTTCGCCAGTCCCTCGTCCCCCAGGTAGGCGCCCCAAACCCAGCTGATGACGGTAGTCCGGATGGGGTTGTTCTGGGGATGCAGGCCCATGACGCCGTCGCCCACGAACACCAGGGGACGCAGATAGGCCGACTTCTGACCGTTGCGCCGCAGGATATCGCCGCAAACCTCTTCGATCAGGGTCCGGGAGAAAGGAATATCCATCTGCATGACATGGCCGGAGTCGAACAGTCTCCGGACATGTTCCTTCAGACGGAAGATGGCGGTCCGGCCGTCCTGGCAATGGTACGCCCGGATGCCCTCGAAGACTCCCAGGCCATAATGCAGGCTATGGGTCATGATGTGCACGTTCGCTTCGTCCCAGGGAATGAACTTGCCGTCCAGCCAGATAAATTTCGCCTTTTCCACCATTTATCCTTCCTCCAGAAAGATAGCTTGAAGATTTTTTATCGCTTCACAACTCGCTTGTCAAATGGTTTCCCGCAGTTTTCGTTGCCTAAGGGTCTCCTTTTCCGGTATGATGGGGCTGGCTTGCCAAGCTTTGCCGGCCAAGGCACACCCGGGATGCGCCTGGAATTAGCGGAATAACAGGTCAGCTCCGGCGAAAAACAATTTTCTTTCCATTATAAGGAATTATTTCATCATGGACGAGGCTCCCATCAAGGTCGGGGTCGTCGGCGTCGGTTATCTGGGCCGCTTCCACGCCGAGAAGTATGCCCATCTGCAGGACACGGAACTGGTGGGGGTGGCCGACCTCAACCAGGCCCGGGCCGTCGAGGTGGCCCAGGCTTTAGGGACGAGGGCCTGCACCGATTATCAGGAGCTGTTGCGGGAGGCCGCGGCGGTGAGTGTGGCGGTGCCCACTTCCGGTCATTTTGAGGTGGTACGGCAGGCGCTGGCGGCCGGCTGTCACGTGCTGGTGGAAAAGCCCATCAGCGTCACCGTGGCCGAAGCCGACGAACTGGTGCGCCTGGCCCGGGAGCGCCGGCGCCTCCTGATGGTGGGTCATCTGGAGCGCTTTAACTCGGCCATGGAAGAGCTGAAGGCCAAGGCGCACCGACCCCGGTTCATCGAAAGCCACCGCCTGGCGTTTTTCAAAGAGCGGGGCACCGACGTGGACGTGGTCCTGGACCTGATGATTCATGACCTGGACCATATCTTGAGTCTGGCGTCGTCACCGGTGAAGGAGATCCGGGCCGCGGGCATCTCGGTGCTCACCGACCGCATCGACCTGGCCAATGCCCGGTTGGAGTTCGCCGACGGCTGCATCGCCAACCTCACCGCCTCCCGCATGTCCTTCAAGAGCATGCGCAAGTTTCGGCTGTTCCAGAGTGACGCCTATCTGGCCGTGGATTTTGAGAACCGGGAACTGACCGTGGCCTTCAAAAAAGAAGGCGCCATGGGACCCATCCCCGGGGTGGCCCTGGAAACCCGGCGCTTCCCCCCGGAAGACATTTTGAACAAGGAGATCATCGCCTTCGTGCAGGCGATCAAGACCGGCCAGGAGCCCCCGATCAGCGGGTCAGCCGGTCGCGAGGCGCTGAATCTGGCCCTGGAGATCATGGCGGCCATGAAGATCGCCAAGGGGTAAAATGAAGGGGAAAAGGCGAAAGGGAAAGAGGATTAATCCTAGGCGGTTCGAGAACCGCCCCTGCATTCCCATGAGGGCCGCCGTACCGGCTTTTTGTTTCGATAGAATATATGGCTGACCATAAAAAGATTCTGGTCGTGGCGGGCGAAGCTTCCGGCGACAGCCACGCGGCCCAACTGGTGGCGGCCATCCGGGCGCAGGCGCCCCGCACCGAGTTTTTCGGCATCGGCGGCGAGGCCATGGCCGCCCAGGGAGTGCGCCTCCTCTGCCACGCCTCGGAGCTGGCGGTCATGGGCCTCTCGGAGGTGGCGGGCCGGCTGGGCGCGGTGCTGCGGGCTTTGCGGGACGTGGGCCGGGCCTTGAAGGCCGAGCGCCCTGCCCTGGTCATCCTGGTGGATTTCCCGGACTTCAACTTTTGGGTGGCCCGGCTGGCCAAATTTTACCGGGTGCCGGTGATGTACTACATCAGTCCGCAGGTTTGGGCCTGGCGCACCTACCGGGTGCGCACCATTGCCCGCCTGGTGGACCGCATGGTGGTGATCTTTCCCTTTGAAGAAGAATTTTACCGGCAGCGGGGGGTGCCGGTGACTTACGTGGGGAACCCGATGCTGGAGGGCCTGCCGCCCCAGGGGGACCGCCGCGAACTGTTGACCGAATGGGGCCTGGACCCCGACCGCCTCACCCTGGCCCTGCTCCCCGGCAGCCGGGCCAGCGAAATTGAGCGCCACCTGCCGATGATGCTGGCCGGAGCCCGCCTGCTCCGGGCCGCCATCCCTACGGTCCAGTTCCTCCTGCCCCTGGCCTCCACGGCCCCGGTGGCGCTGGTCCGGGATCTGGCGGCCGCGGAAGACGCAGGGCATGCGGCCGGGCCGGGACCGGCGGGGACGCCGGGGCTGCATCTAAAGATGATCTCCGGCCAGTCCTATGAGGCCCTGGCCGCGGCCCACCTGGCGGTGGTGGCCTCGGGCACGGCCACGGTGGAAGCGGCCCTGGCCGGCACGCCCACGGTGATCGTCTATCGGGTGTCGCCCCTGACCTTCCGGGTGGCGCGCAGCCTGGTCCGGGTGGACCACATGGGCATGGCCAACCTCCTGGCCGGCGAACGGCTGTTCCCGGAACTCCTCCAGGATGACTTCACCCCGGCGCGTCTGGCCCAGGAGGTTCTGGATTTGATGGCCGACCGGGAGCGTCTGCAATCCATCTTTCGGGGCCTGGCCCGGGTCATCGCCCGCCTGCAGGAGCCCGGCGCTTCGGCCCGGGCCGCCCAGGTGGCCCTGGAGCTGACCGCGGGGGATAAAAACTAGAAAAATTATTTGCCCTTGCCTACGTTTGGGGGCGTCTTATTATTAATTAAGGGTCCGTGTTTTGGCAATCATAATATTTTTGCCATCCTCGCAAAGCTGGAGCTTTGCATCAAATGGGTTCCCAAGCTGGAGCTGGGGAACCAGAATAAACCGAAAACCGTCCTTCAGGAGGTGGCAAGGTGGCGATGCTCAAAAAAATTCAATCATTGTTAGGTTCTGAGGCCGACAACCTGCTGAATCATAAATGCACCGGCTTTCCCAAGGAGAGTCTGCACCTGCCGGGTCCGGACTTCATCGACCGGGTCTGCATGCTGAGCGACCGCTCGCCCGGGGTGCTGCGCTCCATGGCGTCGCTGTTCGGCCACGGCCGCCTGGCCGGCACCGGCTACCTCTCCATCCTGCCGGTGGACCAGGGGGTGGAGCATTCCGCCGCGGCCTCCTTTGCCCCCAACCCCATCTATTTCGACCCGGAAAACATCATCAAGCTGGCCCTGGAAGGGGGCTGCAACGCCGTGGCCTCCACCCTCGGGGTGCTGGGCTCGGTGGCCCGGAAATACGCCCACAAGATCCCCTTCATCGTCAAGATCAATCACAACGAGATCCTGAGCTACCCGAATTTCTACGACCAGACCCTGTTCGCCAGCGTGGAGCAGGCCTTCGATCTGGGGGCGGTGGCGGTGGGCGCGACCATCTATTACGGCTCGGTTGAGTCCCGGCGCCAGATCCAGGAGATCAGCGAGGCCTTCAAGCTGGCCCACGAACTGGGGATGGCCTGCATCCTCTGGTGCTACCTGCGCAACTCGGCCTTCAAGACGGAGCAGGGGGACATGCACGCCTCCGCCGACCTCACCGGCCAGGCCAATTACCTGGGCGTGACCATCGAGGCCGACATCGTCAAACAGAAGATGGCGGAGAGTAACGGCGGCTACAAGGCCATCCCCAAGTTCGGCAAGACCAACGAGCTGGTCTACACCAAGCTGACGAGCGCCCACCCCATCGACCTGGTGCGCTACCAGGTGGCCAATTGCTTCATGGGCCGGGCGGGCCTGATCAACTCCGGCGGCGGCTCCGGCAAGAACGACCTGGCCGACGCGGTGCGCACCGCGGTGATCAACAAGCGGGCCGGCGGCATGGGGCTGATCTCCGGCCGCAAGACCTTCCAGCGCCCCATGAAGGAAGGGGTGGAACTCTTCAACGCCATCCAGGACGTCTTCCTGAGCAAGGAAGTGACGGTGGCCTAAAGCCGGCAGGGGCGGCTCGCCAGCCGCCCCTACTTCAAAGATTTTAGTCTTCCTGAGCCCGGAAATCACTATGGCCTAAGGCTTAATAGCCAAGGCTTGACCGGACACCCATGGCGGCCAAGTCTAAAACTCTCAGACATGCTTACTCTTTGAATTTTTCCATACTGGCCCCCTACCAAAACACCTTTCATTATCCAGATCATATATATAATTAATTGATATTTCAAAGAAGATTCTGGTTTGGCAAGATACTCGCTATTGCGCCGATAGCCAGGTCACCATCGAGGCGCCGCTTGGGCACCCGCCCCGAGACCCACATCCATATCCATACCCCCTTAATCCACATAGACAAGGCGGGTATCAACCGCCTGGTTCTGGAACTCAAGGCCCCCTGGAACTCCCTGGCCGTGCTACCGGAGCGAGTCTCGAGCCTGCGGCCGCTGCTCATCGTGCCGCCTTTGCCCCAAAGGTTTCGCCGCCGTGGGCGGCCTGAACCAGATCCCCTATCAGGACCAAGAAATCTCTGGAGTCTTTTGCAACCTTCGCTTCCCGCTCTGAGTCCGGGCCGGAGAAAAACTCCGGCGGGGAAACTGCCTCCCTGCATTGCAAAGGGAGTAATCGACCTTATCTTTAATCAGTCTCTGGTTCCCATGGCAGAGCCCATGAACTGGATCGGCCGCTCTGCGCCGGAATATCGCCAAGGAGGTCGAGTTATGTCAGCAACTAATGTCGCCAGGGTAACCCACATCATCGCGGAATCTCCCAAAAGTTTTGAGGACGCCGTGCAGATCGGCTTCGGCCGGGCCGCCAGCACCCTGCGGGGCATCACTGGCCTGCGGATTGTGGAACAGCGGGTTTCGGTCAAGGACAACAAAATTAACACCTTCCGGGTGAAGATGGAGGTCATTTTCATCCTGGAATAGCCGTTTCCTAAAGTTCATGTTGCGGCGGTACGGGTTTCCAACCCATAAAGGAGAACGCCATGTCTGAACATGTCGCCCGTGTCACCCAGGCCATTGCTGAATCCCCAATTAGCTTCGAAGACGCTCTCCAGGTGGGCTTTAAACGGGCCACCGAGACCTTGAGGGGGATAACCGGATTGCGCATACTAAATCAGCGGGTGAAGGTCAAGGATAATAAAATCGCTACTTATCGGGTCAGGTTTGAGGTAATCTTTATCCTCGATTGATGTTGCATCGAGGGTGGCGGGCAGATCCTGAGCACGGCGTTGTCCCTTTCGGCCAGGCTGGGCTTTCCGGTACGGATTGACCATATCCGGGTCTGCCGCCCCAAGCCCAGACTCAGACCGCTGACTGCATCCATAATCACCGCACTGCCAAAGGAGGAAACACCATGCAGCGCAAGGCCAGCTTTAAAATTTTCGTCACTCGCCGAGAGATGCTATCGGTGGGCGATGTCCCAGGCCACACCCTGATGCTCACTGAAATGGAAGGCGAGCCCATCAATTATACCCCCGGAGTAGCCGGGGCCTTTGTCTCTCGCCGCAGCGTCGGCCATCACGACCGCACCAAAGGCGACGGGCCCATGACCGGCTATGCCGCGACCACTTATGAGAACGGCACGGTCTATTCCAAATTTCGTGGAGATAAATGGGCTCCGGGACCAAAGGGAAATGGGAGGTCTACAAAGCCATCGGCAAGCTGAGCACCCTCAAGGGCGCCGGCACCTTTACGGTGACCCCCACCGACAAACCCGGCGAGTTCCGGCTGGATATGGAAGGCGACTACACTCTTTAAGGAACCGGTGGTCGGCTGACAAACCAGCGTTTTCCGAACGTATCTTAAAATAAAAGGTTTTTTACCACTCTACGTTTCCCTTCCCCCCCGGGGGAGGGAAACGGCCTGGAGTTGAAGCACCCGGAAAACTTCTTTTTCTCAGTGGAGCCTTCGAAGAAAGACATTTACTGAAGTATGCATTGGGATTTTTTAGAAGAAAAAACTGCTTTGTTGAAATATTTATCAACTGACTGAAAATAAAACCTATCCCTCCTGATGTTCTGGCTTGCTATTTTCGCAGGCAACAAAAGCCATCCTCCCCACAAATGTGCAGGAGGATATAGAGATCATATCTACAATTCGGCTCAATTTCGGCCGGCTAGTTGGTAAGAGAAGAGTTTGGCAAGATAGCCGCGATTGAAGGGATGGTCGGTTTAAGTTTCATAATCGGTTTGAGTATAAGATTTATCTCAGGTTGACATGACGGACATTGATTAACGATTAACAAAAAAATCCGGTGTTCTCCGGCCCTATTTCTCCTCCAATTTAATGCCATCTCTCTGAAATTGGACGAGGCGGAAATTGAGGGCCCTTGCCTCCTCCGCTTCGCTCCAGGGCTCAATCTCCAGACATTTAGCCACCAAGGCACTCCTCGTCATAAGGCATAGCTCAGGCGACACCACCGGCTCCGCAGCAACCGAGGCCGGAAATCCCCTTTCCGGTCTCTATAGGTTCCTCTTCGGCTATCGCCATCCTCCCTCTGTTCGTATCGACCACAGGGCCTTTTAGAGGGCTGTCGGAATTTCCAACAATTATTTCTTTAGGAAAATTAATAACTTACTTAATCCCTCCGGTGTGTTGGATTTTCGACAAATAAAGCGCTTGAGAGCTTCGGGTAAATCTATATTATCCTGATAAATCAATAAGTTATTTAAATGGCATGCGTCTTGCTCTCGTTATAAGCGAAGGAACAGCCATGTGTGAACTTTCAAGGGGAAGATTGTGAAGGAAAACAATGTCAGCCCTGATTTGTACCGCGAGGTCGAGAGACTTGGGGCCAGGGACATGGAAGCCTGCATGCAATGCGGCAACTGTGCCTCCGCCTGTCCTTTGTCCTCCGGGGAAAACACGTTTCCTCGGAAAATCTATCGCTATCTCCAACTCGGCCTGAAAGACAAGCTGCTGGAGTCCCCGGAACCCTGGCTCTGCTATTATTGCGGTGACTGCAATACCGACTGTCCAAGAGGCGCCGAACCCGCCGAGACCATGATGGCGACTCGGCGCTGGCTCATGACCCAGTATGACTGGACCGGGATTGCCAGAAGATTTTATACGTCCCCCAAAACCGAGATGGCCGCTTTTCTCGGCGTTGGACTCTTCGTCGTCATGCTTTTTCTGCTCTTTCACGGGCCGGTGGTTACCGACCGCGTGGAGCTCAACACCTTCGCTCCGGTTCATTGGATCCACCTCGGCGACCAGATCATGATGGGTTTCGTCTTTGTGATGATGTTCTCCAACGCGGCCAACATGTATGTCAAATCATGCGGGGTACGAAAATACCGCTGCATCTCTATGTAACCCAGGCGCCGGTGTTCTTCCTCAACTACTTCACCCAGAAACGCTGGCGGAAATGCGGCACCGGCCCGGGCAGCGCCTGGTGGCGGCATGTCTTCCTGTTCTCCGGCTGGGTGTCCATGGAAATCCTGGTCATGGCGTTTCTGACCACCTTCCAGACCGATATTGTCCATCCATTTTACCATTGGACCAGGCTGCTGGGCTACTACGCCACCATCGCCCTGATGTTCGGCTCCACCACCATGCTGTACAGCCGCTGGTTCAAAAAGGAAAAGAAGATCCACCGCTACTCCGATTTTACCGATCTGTTCTTTCTGGGATTGATTGTCGCCATTGCGGTCACGGGCATCATGGTCCACCTGTTCCGGCTGGCCGGGCTGCCGAGGATGACCTACACGACCTATGTGATTCATCTCGCCATCACTGTGGGCATGCTCACCCTCATGCTGCCCTTCGGGAAGCTCTCACATCTGATGTACCGACCTTTGGCCATCTTCCTCACGACTCTCAAAGAAAAGGCCCAGCGTGACTCTCCGGTGACCTGGCTGCGATCCGGAAAGATATCGGCGAGACCTTTCAGAGCTGCATGCAGTGCGGCGCCTGCACCGGGGTTTGCCCCTGGGGCGAGGTGACGAGCTACAGTCCCCGGAAGATCCTCCGCGATATCTCCCTGGACAAGTCCACCAACGTCTCCGTCGATGAGGCCTCATGGACCTGCGCCACCTGTAACAGCTGTGTGGAACATGCCCCCGCGGTATCGGCTCGTTGATCTGATAAAATCCGTCCGCCGCCAGGTCGTCGAGGCCGGCTTCCTGCCGAAATCTTTTGATGCACCGGTGCAGAGTCTGAAGAAAGACGGCAACCCGTGGGCAGGAAAAGGAAAATCGCCTGGATTGGGCCAAGGGCGCAAAGCTGCCGGCTTATACCAAAGAACACGAGTATTGCCTGTTCACCTGCTGTACCACGGCCTATGACACCAGCGCCGATAAAGGCAGCCAAAAGGCAGGTATCGCTCTTTTGCGCCTGCTCGACCATGCCGGGGTCTCCTATGGAACTCTTGGAACCAAGGAGAGTTGCTGCGGTGACATGGCCGATAAAATCGGAGCCGCGGATGTTGCCGCCGATCTCACCAGGAAGAATACCGAGATGTTTCTGGAGGCAGGTGTCTCCAAGATCCTGACCCTCTCCCCTCACTGTCTGAATTCATTCAAGAAAAATTATGAAGGGCTGAAGGAGATAGCCAATGTTCACTCTACCGAGCTTCTGGATGAACTCATTCAGCAGGGTTCCATCAAACCCGTCAACAGGCTTGACCTCAAAGTGACCTACCATGATCCCTGCTATCTCGGCAGACATTCTGCCATATATGATGCCCCCCGGAGAATCCTTGAATCCATACCCGGCGCTACACTGATTGAAATGCAGAACAGCCGGGAGCGGAGCTTCTGTTGTGGCGGCGGCGGCGGCGGGCCCTGGAAGGAGAGCGTCGGCAAGGAAAGTCTTGGAGAGATTCGGGTCAAAGAGGCCATCGGGACCGGTGCGGAGGTGATCGCCACCGCGTGCCCTTACTGCATCCGAACGCTCAATGAGGCCATCGCGAAACTGGGTGTCGGAAACAAGATAAAAGTCCAGGATATAGCGGAATTGCTTCTGCAGTCGGTTGATTTGTCGGACACCTTCGCCAAAACCGGAAAAAACAATATGGGGCTTTCTCAGGAGGACCTTCATGTCTGAGCGAATCGGGTTTTTCATCTGCCACTGCGGGATCAATATCGCCTATCGTGTCAGGGTGGAGGAGGTGGCGGCATATGCGGCCACCTTCCCGGGTGTCTAGTTGCCAAAGATTATCTGTTCATGTGTTCGGATCCGGGACAGGATCTCATCGAAAAGGAAATCAGGAATCAAGACCTCACCCATGTGGTGGTGGCCTCCTGCTCGCCCCGCATGCATGAAAAAACCTTCCGGGCCGCCTGCCAGAGGGCGGGGTTGAACCCCTACCGGGCCTTCCATATGGTCTGTGTCCGCGAACATGGCTCCTGGGTGACGGAAAGCGAAGATGAGGCCACCGCCAAGGCGATCGTCCTCGTCAGGGCCGGTCTGATGCGGGTCACGAATCAAAGTGCGCTCTTCCCCAGCAAATTCTCGGTCAATCCGAACACCCTGGTGGTCGGCGGCGGCATCGCCGGCATGCAGGCGGCCCTGGATATCGCCAGCTCCGGCAATAAGGTCTATCTGGTGGAACGGCAGCCCACCGTCGGGGGGCACATGCTCCAGTATGACAAGACCTTCCCGACCCTGGACTGCGCGGCCTGTATCGGTACCCCGAAAATGGTGGCCGTCGGCCAGGACAAAAACGTCCACTTGATGACCAATACCGAAGTGGAGAGCGTCAGCGGTTTTATCGGCAACTTTAAGGTCAATGTCAATCAGCGCTCCCGCTATGTGAAGACGAACTGCACCGGTTGCGGAGACTGCGCCAAGGTCTGTCCGGTCGAGACCCCGAACGAATGGGACGTCGGGACGAAGATGCGCAAGGCCATCTATATCTCCTTCCCCCAGGCGGTGCCGGTGCGCTATGCGATCGATAAAAACGATCGGGCCCCCTGCGTGCAGACCTGTCCGGCCGGCATCAATATTCAAGGGTTTGTCGCCCTGATCAAGGCCGGCAAGTATCAGGAATCGCTCAACGTGATCATGGAAAAGATGCCGCTTCCCGGCTCCCTTGGCCGTATCTGCCCCGCGCCCTGTGAGACCCAGTGCCGCCGGCAGGAGGTCGATTCCCCGCTGGCGATCTGCCAGTTGAAACGCTTCGCCGCCGACCAGGTGGATTGGGACACCCTGCCGGTGCCGGCCATCGAGAAAAAGCCTGAAACCGAGAAGGTGGCCATCATCGGTGCGGGTCCGGCCGGGCTTTCCGCCGCCTATTTCCTGGCCAAGAAAGGCTACCACCCGACAATCTTCGAGAAGGCGCCCTTTGCCGGAGGCATGCTCCGTCCGGTATCCCGGACTACCGGTTGCCGCCCGCGATCCTTGAACAGGAAATCAACTACATCAAGAAGCTGGGCGTGGATATCCAACTGGGCGTCAATATCGGCAAGGATCGCCCGGTTGCCGGGCTCTTCGAGGAGGGATTCAAGGCTGTCTACCTGGCAGCCGGCGCCCAGAAAAGCCTGAAGTTGAAAATCGAAAACGAGGATGCCGAAGGCGTCTTGCACGGCATCGATTATCTCGGCCGGCTCAATCGCCAGGAACCGGTCAAGACCGGCAAGAAGGTCGTGGTCGTCGGCGGTGGCGACATCGCCATCGACGCGGCCCGGGAGGCCCTCAGGCAGGGTGCCTCCGAGGTGACGATGCTCTACCGGCGGAGCAGGGTCGGAGATGCCGGCGGCGAAGCATGAGATCCGGGCCGCGGAGGAAGAAGGCATCAAGATCGAACTGCTGGTGGCGCCCGTTGCGGTCCTGACCGACGGCGGCAAGGTCGCCGGACTTCGGTGCATCAAGATGGAACTGGGCAACCCGACGAATCCGGCAGAAGAAGACCGGTCCCGGTTGCCGGATCGGAATTTGACGTCGAATGCGACATGATCATTCCCGCCATCGGCCAGCAGGTCAACAGCAGTTTCCTTGACGGCACGGACGGCATCGAATTGACCCGCTGGGGCACGGTGGTGGCCGACCCGGTGACCTACCAGACCAGCTTCCCGGGCATCTTTGCCGGCGGCGACCTGTTTACCGGCCCCTCCATTGCCGTCAACGCCGTGGCCGCGGGGCAGCAGGCAGCCATCTCCATAGAAAAATATCTGCTGGGTGAGGAACTGGCGGAAAACAGGCCCGCCAAGCCGCCGGAAGCCACTGGAAGGCGATCCCAAAAAATATCGAATCCGTGCCCCGCGCCCAGATGCCGGTCCTGCCGGCCGCCCAGCGCATGGACAATTACAAGGAAATCGAGCTGGGACTATGAGGAGCAGGCCCGAGCAGAGGCGGCCCGCTGCGTGGATTGCGGCGGCTGCTGCGAGTGTAAGCTCTGCGTCGACGCCTGCCAGGCCAAGGCCATTGACCATGAGATGACCGACAAGAAGGAGACCATCGACGTCGGCTCCATCATCATCGCCACCGGCTTTGACCCGATGAACCCGTCCAAGATGACCCAGTACGGCTACGGCAAGTACCGGAACGTCTTTACCAATATCGAATTCGAGCGGCTTTCCAACGCCACCGGGCCGACATCCGGCAAACTCCTGAAACGGGATATGAAGGACCCCCTGAAGTTCACCGCCGCGCCCAAGAGCGTGGCGATCCTCCATTGCATCGGCAGCCGGGACCAAAACTACCATGAATACTGCTCCCGCACCTGCTGCATGTACGCCCTGAAATACGCGCATCTGCTCAAAGACAAATGCGGCCACGACACCGAGATCTATAACTTCTATATCGATATGCGCTGCTTCGGCAAGGGATACGAGGAATTCTACAAGAAGGTCCAGTCCGAAGGAGTCAAGATGATCCGCGGCAAGTCCGGTTCCATCACCGAGGATGAGAACGGCATCCTGACCGTTAAGGGCGAGGATACCCTTTCCAACCGCCTGATCGAGGTCAAGGTGGAGATGGTCATCCTCTGCACCGCCATGGAACCCAGGCCCGACGCACGACGACGTGATGCGCAAGTTCGGCATAGGTATCGGCCCGGACGGATTCTTCCAGGAGGAGCACCCGAAACTGGCGCCGGTATCCACCCCCACGAGCGGCGTTTTCCTGGCCGGGACCTGCCAGGGGCCCAAGGATATCCCGGACACGGTGGCCCAGGCCAAGGGCGCCGCGGCGGAATGCCTGGCGTTGACCTCTGCGGGTCAGGTTGAGATCCCGCCCATGATCTCCAGTATCGATCCTGACATCTGCGTCGGTTGCCAACTCTGCATCGGGCTCTGTGCCTATTCGGCCATCGAATTCAACACGTATCTCGGGATCAGTGAGGTCAACAGCGCTATCTGTAAAGGATGTGGAAGCTGCTCCGGCGCTTGTCCAAGCGGCGCCGCCAAGGTGAGACACTTTACCGATAAGCAGATCTTTGCGGAAATAGATGGGCTTTTACTTCACTAAGGAGTTTATGCGATGAGCGAGTTTGAACCCCAAATAGTGGCGTTTTTTTGTAACTGGTGCACATTCACCGCCGCGGATCTTGCCGGTACTTCGCGTCTTTCATACCCGCCCAACCTCAAGATCATCAGGGTTATGTGCACTGGCATGGTTGATCCGAAATACGTCCTCAAGGCCTTCCTGAATGGCGCGGATGGTGTCTTGATCGGCGGATGTTGGCCCGGGGATTGTCATTACATCAATGGCAACCTGAAGGCACGGCGCCGGGTGGCAAACCTCACCGAGGTCATGAAACAGTATGGGATTGGTGAAGACCGCTTCTGGCTTCGGTGGATCGCCGCCAGTGAGGGAACCATGCTGAAGGAAGTCGCCAATGACATGACTGCAAAATTGAAGCAGCTCGGACCAAGCCCCCTGCGGAACCTGGGTCAAATGGCAGTTTGAAGATACGGAGATGACTGAAAATGGCTAAATCCGCTAAATTGTCTTTTAAGAAAGACGAAATGAATAAGGAACTGGCCGCATTTTTCAAACGCCTGCTGGAAAATGGCGCGGTTGAGGGCGTCCTGGTGCCGATGGCTCAGGCTAAGCAAGGGGTCAGGCTGTCACTCGTGACCTCTGCGGCCCATACCGCGCAGGTGGACCCTTTTGCCCCGATCGCGGCCGTAAGCGGTGCCAAGATTGCTTCATCGCTTACCTCGCGCCCCTCCGGCCGCAAGATCGCCATGGTCCTGCGCCCCTGTGAGATTCGGGCGGTGGTTGAGCTCGCTAAATTAAAGCAGGTGAATCTCGATGATGTCCTGCTGATCGGGATGGACTGTCTCGGCCGCTATGAAAATACCGATTTCGCCAAATTCCAGGAACAGGGAGGGACCTCCGAGTCTTTTCTGGAGAACGCCCAGGCCGGCAAGACCGCCACATCGGATTTCGATATCACCGGCGCCTGCAAGATCTGTGAATTTCCGGCGGCTGACAATGTCGATATGAGATTGGGCGCCATCGGCGCGGAAAACGGCACGGTCTTCATCGAAGCTATCACCGAAAAAGGTGAGCAAGCCCTGGAAAAATCGGGCTTGAAGCCGGGTGCAGCTCCTGCCGGCAGGGACGAGGCGGTGAAGAAGCTGGTGGCGGCGCGTACCGAGGCCAGGGATAAAAAATTTACTGAATTCCGGGCTGAGGTCAACAGCTTTGAGGCGCTGGCAGCCAAACTGGCCCCCTGTGTCAACTGCTACAATTGCCGGGTTGCCTGTCCGGTCTGCTATTGCAAGGAATGTGTCTTCATCACGGATACCTTCCGGCACAACGGCGAGCAGTTCATGATGTGGGCGGATCAAAGCGGTATGCTGAAGATGCCTAATGACACCTTGTTCTATCATCTGACCCGTATGAACCATATGAGCCTTTTCTGTGTCGGTTGCGGTCAGTGTACGAGTGCCTGCCCGAATGATATTGATCTGATGCCGATGTTCAGGGCATGTGCCGATAAAACCCAGGCCCGATTCAACTATCAGGCAGGACGATCGGTCAATGAAGAACAGCCGTTGGCTGGCTTCAAATCGGATGAGCTGTTTGAAGTGACTGGTCAAGCCAAATAGGAGCGTTATTATGGCTGAAAAGAAGCCTACAGGCACTGTCTTGGTGGCTGGTGCCGGCATTTCTGGGATCAAGGCGGCCATAGAGTTAGCTGAATCGGGCTATAAGGTCGTATTGACCGATGATTCCCCCCAGATGGGCGGTATCCTGGCCAAACTTGATTACCAATTCCCGACTGATCATTGCGGAATGTGCAGAATGTTGCCCCTGGTGGGCCGCGAGTATGCTTCGCAGTACTGTATGCGCAAAAGCCTGTTTCATGAAAATATCGAGATCCTGCCGTTTACGGAGATCACCTCGATGCAAGGCGATGCGGGGAATTACAAGGTCGACCTGCTGAAAAAGGCTCGCTTCATCGACCCGGCCATCTGCAACGAGATGGGAGAATGCCTCGACGTCTGTCCGGTTGAGGTCGAGGATGAGTTCAACCAGGGGCTGACAAAGCGGAAAGCAATCTACCAGGCGGTCCCGCATAATACCCCGAAGATGCTGCTCATCGACAAACAGGCCTGTACCCGTTGCGGTGAGTGCCTCAAAGTATGTACGACCGGTGCCATCAATCTGGATGCCCAGGACGAGGCGGAGACCAGGGAGGTCCACGCCATTATCCTGGCTTCCGGGGTGAAGCTCTATAATACGCAAGAGTTTGAGGACGCCAAGTCATACGCGGTATCGCCGGATGTGGTTACCTCACTGGCCTTTGAGCGGATGCTGAGCGGTTCCGGCACGTATCAGGGTGACGTGATCAGACGGCCGTCCGACGGCAAGCCGGCGAAAAACATTGCCTGGATCCAGTGCATGGGATCGCGGAACAGACGTCAGAACAGAGACTACTGTTCCTCCATCTGTTGCATGTTCGCACTGAAAGAGGCCGTCCTGGCCAAGGAAAAAGGCGGGCCGGAGGTTGACACCACCATTTTCTATATGGACATGCGGACCTTTGGCAAAGGCTTTCAACAGTATAGAGATAAGGCCGTCGACGAGCATGGGGTGAAGCTTATCCGCTGCCGGGTGCAGGGGGTTATGGCCAAGCCTGACGGCAGTCTGGCGATGCGTTATCTCGATCCCGAGACCAACGAGTTCTTTGTGAAGGATTACGATCTGGTGGTGATGTCAACGGGCCAGATACCCTTTGAGACCCATAAGAAATGGGCCGATCTGCTGAATCCCCCGCTGGATTCGCGCGGCCTTATCGCTACTGAGCAGTCAAAGGTCAAGGTTGCCGATAAACCCGGCCTGTTTCTCTGCGGCTCCCTGATGGGGCTCACGGATGTCAGTGAGGCCATGACCAGCGGTATTGCCGCGGCGGGCGAGGCCACCAAATTTCTGACCACCCTGGGCCTGGACACGACGCAGGAGGAGGAAATTGCCGAGCCGGACTCCCATAGGCGGGAACTGCCCCTGGTCTCGGTTGCCCTCTGTAAATGCGGTGAAAAGGCCGGTGCAGAAGGACTCGATTACGAGCTTCTCAGTGCAGAATTGCAACGCTACCCGGGAGTGGGTGCGGTCCAGGTCATCGATTCCATCTGCAAGGCGGATGGAGAAACCGCTCTCGTTGACCTCCTCGGCAAGACAGAAGGCAATCGGTTGCTGATTGGGGCCTGTCAGCCTTTCATGTATAGGCGGAAGCTAAAAAATAGTGCAAGGAAGGCAGGATTCAACTCCTCCATGGTGGAGATCTTTGATCTGTTCGGAATTGCCAGGAGAGGCATGGTCGAGCCAATGGCCGAGGACTGGACCTTCCGGACCGCGAAGGAAGTCAAAGCGGATATTCGAAAAGCTCAAGTTTAAACCTGACCTGCAGGTGAGCACCTTGCCGATCAACCAGACCGCCCTGGTTATCGGTGGTGGTATCGGCGGGATGCACGCCGCCCTTTCACTTGCCGATCGGGGTGTGCCGGTTCATCTGGTTGAAAAGGAAGCGCACCTGGGCGGGTATCTCGGTACCCAGGTGGAGCATACGGTTGATGGCCTGGCTCCTATGGCGATGGCTACGGATATGAAGCTAAAGGTGTTCGAAAGCAAGAACATCACGGTCCATCTGAATTGTGAGGTTGAGAAAACCGTCGGCACCCTTGGCTCCTTCGAGACCAAAACTACATTTTAAGGATAGTGGAGAAGACACGTATCTGCATCACGGTGCGGTGATCATGGCCACGGGCGGGCATGAGGGCGCCACAACCGAATACGGTTACGGGACCTCAGAGACGGTGCTGACCCAGGCGGAATTGAGGAAAGGTCTGGCCAGCGGTGATATCGATGCCGGTGAACTCGAGAATGTCGTGATGATCCAGTGTGTGGGTTCACGGCAGAAGGAGGGGCGCCCCTACTGCAGCCGTATCTGCTGCATGGGAGCGATTGGCAATGCCTTGAAGATCAAGGAGCAAAATCCCGAGGCCCGGGTCTTCATTCTCTACCGCGATATCATGACGTATGGCTTTTACGAGCAGTACTATACCAAGGCAAGGTCAGCCGGCATCATTTTTATGAATTACAGCCTGGATAATAAGCCTCAGGTGGAGATGGTCGAGGGCAAATCGGTCGTCAAATTCATGGATCCTGTCCTGCAAGAAGAGATGGAGTTGCCTGCAGATCTCGTGGTTCTTTCCACCGGCGTGGATCCGGAAGAGTCAAACCAGAGACTTGCCGATGCCTTCAGAGTTTCATTGACCGAGGACGGGTTCTTGGCCGAAGCAGATTCAAAATGGCGGCCCGATCGAATTTCAGAAGGTTGGACTTTATCTTGCCGGCACGGCCCATTCTCCGATGCCGCTAAAGAGTGTGCTCCTGCAGGCCGAAGCCGCGGCCCAGAAGGCCTATACCTATCTGTCCGGACGCGAGGTGCATACAGCCGCGGTCACTTCCCTAGTGAAAGACGCCTTGTGCGTGCGCTGCCAGAGATGTGTGAACATCTGTCCGTATGGGGCGAGATCGTATAATGAGGCGGACAAGTGCATCGATATCGATGCGGCCGCCTGTCAGGCCTGCGGCATGTGTGCGGTTGAGTGCCAGAACAATGCGGCCGAAGTCAGAGGGCTGGAGTGACAAACAGTTGATGGCTGCCATCGATGCCAAACTCATGGACAGTCAACTCTCAACAAGCTTGAGATAGGAGGGCACGATCATGGTTTTGGCAGAAGAATCAACCAAGAATCTCTGGATAGATATCTATAACACGGGTAATCTCCATTACTGTTTCAACTGCACCACCTGCGTATCCGGATGTCCTGCCTCCCATGGGGATCCGCCGCTCCTGGTCAGAAACCTGGCCCGCAAGGTGATCCTGGGACTGGAGGAGGACCTCCTCGATGGATGACACTCCCTGGGCCTGTGTCTCCTGTTCCAGATGCGAGGAGATGTGCCCGATGAATGTCATGCCCTTCGAGATGATTCTCGCCATTCGGCAATGGCAGTGCCGAAACGATGAGACCCTGATCCCGTCGGCCATCGTCGAGATCTACAAGCGGGGCTATACCCAGGCTGTCGGGGTGAACATGGAGTTACGCGAGTCGCTAGGACTGCCTGAATTGACCACCATAACCAATAATCCAGAGCAACTGGAATTATTTCAGGAAATGCTCATGAAGACCCAGATAGTCAGCGACAACGACTATATGTTCAAGGGATGAAAAGCGGGGAACCGCCAATGATCGCGGCCGCCGGGTTTGAGGCGATCATTCATACACGAGGACAAAAGATGCAACTATGTTTCTTCCCGGGCTGTAATACACCTGCCATCCGGCCGGATGTGGAGCGGGCCATCAGGGCGTCGATGCCGGTTCTGGGCATTGAGCTGGTGGATGCCGACAACTATGTCTGCTGTCCGGCCTTCGGTTCTTTCCCGTCTGCCGATGAGGAGGCCTGGATGGCCACCAGCGGCTGGAACCTTTCCATTGCCGAGCAGAAGGGGTGTGATTTCGTCGTCCAGTGCGGTTCCTGTTACAGTTCCCTGCGCATGGGACGGGAGCATTTGATGCATGATGCCGAAAAGCTGGCGCATGTCAATGAACTGCTCGAACCCACCGGGCGGTCGGTCACGGGAAAATCCAAGGTGCGCCATGTCTCCGAGGTCCTCTTTCAGGGAAATAGGCCCGGAGAAGATCGCCGCGCAGCTCAAAAAGAGTCTCAAGGGACTCCATGGCATCGTCCAGTATCCCTGCCATACCTTGTTCCCGAGCGAGGTCGTGGGGTTTGAAGAATCCCCCCGGGCGCCCGAGGGCCTGCGGCGGTTGGTGGAGGCGCTGGGAGCCGAGGTGGACAGCTACAGTCGTGAACTGCAATGCTGTGGCGGAGCCGGCGGCTTCATGAAAAGCACCCCGGAGCAGGCTATCGAGTTTGCCAAAACAAAATTCGATGCCATACTCGAGGAAACCAAGGCCGATTTTATCGCGGTCTCCTGCATCACCTGTCTGATGCATATGGAAAAGGTTCAGAATACCCTCAATCAACAGCTGGGCGAAGAGCGCTACAAGATACCGGTTTTCGATTACAACCAGCTGCTCGCCCTCTGCCTGGGATTTGATCCGAAACAGGTCGCATCGATCTGCAACGTTCCGAGGGACTCCGTCATAAGCCGCCTGGTGCCCGTCAAACCGAAGGCATAACGGACCTTCTGCTATAAATTTTTGGTAGAGGATGGATTAAGCAAACAAGGCAAATCCCTTAAGGAGGGACAAGTCATGATGCCTCAGCTAAATATCACGCGGCCGGAAATGCGGAAGATCTTTGGCTTTCAGGTGCCCAGCGGGAATTATTATCTGCACCAGGGCCATGCCTGGGTACTGCCCGAAGGCGACGATCGGCTACGGGTTGGATTGGATGACTTCTCTCAGAAGCTTCTGGGCCCGGCGGAATGGGTCAAGCTGCCGGAGATCGGCAAGACCTACTATCAGGATCATCTTTGCATGGCCTTGTTCCGGCAGGGGCACAAAGCTTCCTTTGAGGCTCCGGTGGATGGCGTCGTTGAGGCCACCAACCCCAAGATCGAGAAGAACCCCGGTCTCATTCATGATGATCCTTACGGGGAGGGCTGGTTGTTTGTGGTCAAGCCCCTCAATCTCAAACACAATCTGGAGAAACTGATCTCCGGCGAGGACGCGGTCATCTGGACCGAAGAGGAGACGCACCGCCTGCTGAACCTGTTGGATACCCGGCTTGGCTTCACTCCTGCCGGACGGCGGCGCGATCATTGACGACGTCTTTGGTAATTACGAGGAATTGGACTGGCGGCCCCCGTCCATGAATTCTTCCTGAAAAACCTGACCGGCAAGGGTTTCATCCCCCAGGTGCGGTTGAAGAAAGAGGCCTGAAAATTAGGGAAAGGCGTTATTTCTCCTCTTGCCTGCCTCACCCTCCGTGGGGAAGGGTGAGGCAGGTAGCTCGGGCAAATTGTGTGCAATTACCAAAGTTGAGGGCTTAGTCCCATGGCAGAGAAAGTTATCGAAACCAAAAAACGCTGCATATGGATGGATGCCGGGGTGATCCAGTTCAAGCTTTGCGATAGTGACTTCGATTGCCTGTCCTGCGAATTCGACCGGGCCATGGCTGAATCCGCCTGCAAACATCTGGTCCGCCGGCAGCTGGAGGGGAAGCCTGCGGCACGGAAAGTAGGGCAGCCAACCCTGGCGCAGTCTTGGCCCTGAGGATGGCACAAGCGAACTAAGGCAACTCCTTTAAGGAGGAACAGGTCATGATGCTCAGCAAAATATCGCTCAGCCACAGATGAGATGTCTTTGAGCTTCCAGTGCCCATAGAGAATTATTATCTGCACCGGGGCCATGCCTGGGCGGCGCTTGAGGGCGACGATCGGGTACGGGTTCAATTAAATCCTTCTCCCAGAAACCCTGGGCCTGGCGGAGGAATCAAGCTGCCGGAGATCGGCAAGCTCTACTTTCAGGACCATATTTGCATGGCTCTGATCCGCCAGGGGAATAAGGCTTCCTTTGAGGCCCCGGTGGACGGCGTCATTGATGCGATCAACCCCAAGGTCCGAGCAAAACCCCAGTCCATTATGATGATCCCTACGGGGAGGGCTGGTTGTTTCCCGTCATAGAGCCATCAATCTCCGCTGCAATCTGGATAATCTCCTCTCCGGCGAGGAGGTGGTCGCCTGGATCGATCAGGAATCGCACCGACTGATGAACATAATGGATACCCGGTTCGACTTACCCTACCTGATGGCGGCGCCATCATTAACGACTTCTCTGGCAATTACCAGGAATTGGGCTGGCAGCCCCTGGTCCATATTCTTCCTGAAAAACCTGGCCAGAAAGGGTTTCATCCCCAGGGCGAAGTTGAAGAAAGGGGCCTGAAAATCAAGAGAACAGCGTTCATTTCTCCTGCCTTCACCCTCGCTATAGAGGGGAAGGCAGGTGCTTGGGCAAACCTGATTATTGTGTTAATCCACCAAAGTTCTCAGGTTAGGAGCTAAGTCCATGGCAGAGAAAATTATCGAAAGCAAAAAACGCTGCATATGGATGGATGCCGGGGTCATACAGTTCAAGCTCTGTGATAGTGACTTTGATTGCCAGTCCTGCGAATTCGACAGGGCCATGACTGAATCCGCCAGCAAACATCTGGTCCGCCGGCAGCTGGCGGAGAAGCCTGCGGCACCGGGAGCAAAGACGTTTCCATGGGAAAACAAGATGCGCCAGCGTTTCGGGGAAAGCCGGGAATGCCAGTTCATGGAGTCCAGTCTCTGCCATCAGTGTTCTTTTGATGAGCTCCTTGAAGAGCAGTTCGATTTTTTCCTGGCTCCGGAAAAACCCCAGGTACATGAAGTCTTCGGTATTCAGGTGCCCGTCTCCAACTTCCTGCATCGCGGCCATACCTGGGTGGCCCTGGAGAACGCCGGCCGGGTGCGCCTCGGCTTGGACGACTTCTCTCAGAAAGTATTCGGTGCGGCCACCAGGATCGGTTTGCCGAAGATCGGCCAGCGCCTCAAGGCCGATGAACCTTTCCTGACCATCAGCCGCACCGGAAAAAGGCCCAGATCCTGGCACCTCTGGACGGGGTTATCGAGGCCGTCAACCCCCAGGTCCGGAAAGCTCCGGGGCTGGCCCATGACGATCCCTACGGCGAGGGCTGGCTGTTCATCGTCACTCCCAGCAATTTAAAGGGGGATTTGGAGAAGATGCTTTTCGGCCAGTGCAACATTGCCTGGATCGAAAGCGAGACCCATCGCCTGCTGGGCATGCTGCAGGCCGAGCCGGCGCTACCCTGCCTTCGGGAGGCACCCTGATCGATGACGTCTTCGGCAGTTTCCCCAAGTTGGGATGGGCCCGCCTGGTGCACGAATTCCTGCACACCGCTTAACCGTACATACCTTAGGCAGGCGGGCAGGAGGCTACTTCCAGGGCGGGGGAGGGCTGGTCCTGAGGCCCTGCAGCCGGCGGGGCGACAGCAGGCCCATGTCCCAAAGTAGTCGGCCAGCATGACCCGGCAATAGTTGCACAAGGCCAGGGGTCTTTGGTCCAGCTTCTCCAGGTCGAAGAAAATTTCATTAAGATGCTCGGGAATGCTCCAGGCCGAAGGGTGCCCCAGTTCGTGGAGGTCAGCATCATGAGGCGCCTCATAGACCTGCCGGGCGGATAGCCCGCGGCATCGCCCGGGGAGGCACAGCGAATGAGGCGGTGCGTTCACCTGGGCATCACCGAAGAGAAGGTCAGGATGGGTCTTTGGCAGTGACCCCCAGGATCCGGAAGGCATCGGTTTTTACCTCGTCCAGGAGGAATTCCAGGAGCTGAATGGCATCATATTGCTGTCGATTCACATGGTAAGACTTGAGCGGCAGGGGCTTGGGCGGAGTATCCGCACCGGCAGCAGCAGGAATTTAGACAGGGCGGCGCGCAGGTGCCGGAGGATGTCCGGATCGATGGGGTCTAAAGCCATCAGGCCGATAAAGGGACGCTTTGCCATTTAACCCGCAAGGTGACATGGAGGGTGCAAGGAGCCGGCGTGGTTCAAGGCGCCAGGCCGTATTTCTTGATCTTTTGGTAGAGGGTGCTGCGGTTGATGTGCAGGATCTTGGCCACGTTGGACAGATTGCCCCCTCCTGTGGCCAGGACCCGGGCAATATGCTGGCGCTCCATCTCTTCCAGGGACAACTTTTCCATCTCGGCCGCGCCCTCCAGGGGAATGGCCAGAGGCAGGTCGCTGAGCTTGATCTGCCGGGTTTTTCCCATGACCACGGCCCGCTCGACGGCATTCTCCAACTCCCGGACGTTGCCCGGCCAGGGGTAGCGCCGCATGGCCGCCATGGCCTCCGGTTGGATGGAGTCGATCTTCTTGTTGGTCTCGGTGGCATAGCGCCACAGAAAATGCTGGGCCAGCAGCGGGATATCCTCCGGCCGTTCCCTGAGCGCCGGCACCTGGAGGTGAATAACGTTTAAGCGGTAAAACAGGTCCCGCCGGAAGGTCTTTTTCTGGATCTCCTCCTGGAGGTCCTGGTTGGTGGCGGCGATGACCCGGAAATCGCTGCGCAGGGTGGCGGTGCCACCCACCCGGCTGAACTCCCGGGTCTCCAGCACCCGCAAGAGGTCAATCTGCATCTTCATGGAAATATCGCCCACTTCGTCCAGGAAGAGGGTGCCGGCATTGGCCATCTCCAGGCGGCCCTTCTTGGTGTATTGGGCGTCGGTGAACGCCCCCTTCTCGTGGCCGAAAAGCTCGCTCTCCAGGAGCTGCTCGGTGAAGGCCCCGCAGTTGATGGCAATGAAGGGGGCGTAGCACCGCGGGCTCTGGGCGTGGATGGCCCGGGCCACCAGTTCCTTGCCGGTGCCGGTCTCCCCGGTGATCAGCACGGTGGCGTCAGTCTGCGCCACATCGACGATGGCTTCAAACAGCTCGACCATGGGCGGGGATTGGCCCACCAGTTTTTCAAACCTGGTGATGGTGGCGACGCGCTCCTTCAAGATCAGGTTTTCCATGGCCAGGTTCAGCATCTGCACCAGCTTCTCGATGGTGAGGCTGAACTCCTCGAGGTCGAAGGGCTTGAGCAGGTAGTCGTAGGCCCCGAGCTTCATGGCCTCCACCGCATCCTGAATGGCGCCGTGGGCGGTCATCATGACGACCGCAATATCGGCGTCCGTCTCCTTGAGCTTTCTGAGCAGGGTCAAGCCGTCCATTTCCGGCATCTTGACGTCGATGAGCATGATGTCGAAACGGCTCTCGGCGTTCATGGCCAGGGCCGCCGGGCCGCCGGCCGCGGTCTCCACCTGGTAGCCGTCCTGCTGCAGCCAGCCCTTCAGGGACTCGCGGATGCTCAGTTCGTCGTCCACCACCATGACCTTGATCTTTTTATGCGGCAGCACTTAATCCTCCGGTTTAACGCCGGGCAATTTGACGGTAAAGACCGTCCCCTGCCCCACGGTGCTATCCACCTTGATGAAGCCCTTGTGGTCCCGGACGATGCCGTACACCACGGAAAGCCCCAAGCCAACGCTGGAGCCGGTTTTTTTGGTGGTATAAAACGGTTCGAAGATATGCGAAAAGCATTCTTTGGAAATGCCCACCCCGGTGTCGGCAATCTGGACCACTACGCTCTGGCCCCCGCCGTTTTTGGTGGTGAGAGTCAGGGTGCCGCCGCCGGGCATGGCATCGATGGCATTCAGCAGGAGGTTTAAGAAGGCTTGTTTCATCTGGCCCTGGTCCGCCATGACCGGCAACAGGTTGTCGGCGAACCGGCGCTCCACCGTGATGTCCTGTAACCGCATCTGGTATTCCGTGAGCGAGATGGTCTCGGAGAGCAGCGCGTTCAGGTTTACCGGCCTGAATTCCGGCTTGGTCTTACGGGAAAAGACCAGGAGGTTGGACACCGCCTTGCTGACCCGGGAGGTCTCCTTATAGACCAGGTCGAGGTAGGTGGATAATTGCTCAGTTCTTCCCCGCCCCGGGCCGGTTTGGCCAACAGGCGCTGCATCAATTTAATGAAATTCAGGATGCCGGTGAGGGGGTTGTTGATTTCATGCACCACGCTGGCGGATAACTTCCCCAGCGAGGTCATCTTGTCGTCGTGCAGCCTTTGATTGCGGGTGGTGATCTCCTGGGTGATATCCCTGGACAGATCAATCACCTGCCGGACCCGTCCCTTGTCGTCGAACATGGGGTGGCACACCACGTGATGTAATGCTCCCGGCCTGTCCTTGTCGAAATGCACGTGGGTGGCGGAGGCCGCCCTGCCGGTGGCCAGGGTGTCCTTTAACGGGCAGGGGTGGTCGGGGTAGTGCAGGGTTTTTCCAGGTGGTGCGAGACCTCGTAACAGTGTTTGCCCACCACTTCCTCCCGCCTCAGGCCCACCATCTGCAGTAGGGCCCGGTTGGCCTCGACGATGCGGTAATCGAGATCGAGGACCATCATCTGATCCTCGATGCCGTTGATGATGGTCTCCAGGAAAACCTTGCCTCGTCTGCCGGACCCTTTCTTCGGAAGTCTGCAGGGCTTCTTCCAGTTGCCGGCGGGGCGTGACGTCCCTGATGACCTCGATGAATTTCTTTTTGGCCCGCTCCGGGGGGCAGATGGGCGACATGGTGATTTCTTCATGGCGCCGCTCGCCGATCGGTATTGTGCGCTGGATACCTGGACGGCCTGGCATTCTCCAGAACCTCCCCCATGGGACAGGGCAGCCCCGGCGGTCGCAGGGTTCGTCAAAGCCATGGAACACTTCATAGCAAGGCCTGCCGACCACGTCCTCCGCCTTTTTGCCAAACCGGTTGAGAAAATTGAGGTTGGCTTCCTCCACTATATACTTGGGGTTCAACACCAGCACCGGATCGGGCAGGTGGTCAAAAATCGTCTGGAACTGGATGCGCTGGCCGGCCAGTTTGATGTCGCTTTCCACCCTGCTGCGCAGGCAGTCTTCTTCACAGCGCAAAAGGTCCCAGAACAGGCGGGCCTTGATGTGGTCGACAATTTGGGTATGCGGGTCTTTTTGCCGGTTGACCTGCTCCCGCACCTGAGGATTGCCGGTAAGCTCCAGTATAAGATCCGGTTTTTCCGCCAGAAGTAGGGCATAATCCTGAAAAGTAGGAATCCCAAGCTCTGGGCCAGGATCATTCCCGGGGCCCCAACATCGGGGTCAGCCACCCCGAGGATTTCGATGCGCCGTTTGTGGCGGGGGTCCCCGGTAATGAGCTGCAGGACCTCCTGCGCCGCCTTGCCGCCCCCCACGATGCCCAGGCTCAAGGGGGCAATTCCTGGGAGGAAAGCTCCATGGAGATGAGGTCCCAGAAATTCTCCCCGGAATACGGCCGGTCAACATTCAGGATGATGAGGCCTCGGAGCGCTGCTCGTTCAATTGCCGCGACACCTCGGGACGGCCGGTGGCGTTGACGACGATGTCCAGGTCCGGCAGCTTGAGCAGCTCGGTGCAATCGGCAGTGACCAAAAGATTGTGGCGCCAGGCGTACAAGATGCCGGGAGCTTCCGGGTTGAGGTCGGCCACGCCCAGCACCCGCAGGGATTCATCTTCCTGGCGGGGGGGCACCAGGGCCTCGAGGATGGACATCCCCTGCCGGCCCGCGCCGACAATGCCGAGATTATATTTGAGTTTAAAAGGACTCATGAAGAAAACTCCGGGAAAGGAGCCGGTCCACCTGTCAATTCCGCTACTCTGGGAAAAAGCCTACTAACTGTAGCAAATCAAATCATAGCTGATATTAAGATATCACTTTTCTATGATATTTCACACAGGTTAAAAAACAATAGGCGTCTTCATACCTGCAGATGCTGCTGGCAATCCCTATCGCTTCAGGATCATCCATTTGGAGAAGCGGATGGGACTCCTGAGGTAAAATTTTACAAATTAGTTGAATGCATCAAACAAAAAATCTATGTTTGTTACATTGAGATCTATAAGCGGGGGATTTCAGTTCCTGCTGGAATCCTTGTATTGAAATTACTGGAAATTTTGACCTGCACATCCCCCCAGGCTACTTGATATGCCGTCACCGCCACGACAGAAACCGCCGGCCCTGTCCATCGGCCTGACCAGGATGGGCCGGATGCCGCAGACGGTGCTCCGGGTGATCGCCGCGAACATTCAAGCCCTGCTGGAGGCTCCAGTCGAGATGCTCCCCGCGGTGGCCATCCCGGCAGAAGCGTTTCAGAGTCAGCGCGGTCAATATGATGTCGGGCTGGTCCTGAAGTACCTGGCCCAATTGCCCTTCCCACGCCAATCCCGCGTCCTGGCGGTCACCGACGTGGATCTTTGCACGCCGATCCTGACCTTTGTATTCGGGGAAGCGGAGTTGGGGCTAAGCCTGGCAATCGTCTCCGATTTCCGCCTGAAGCACAACGAGGCCGGGAGCCTGGCCCCGGAGGGCATCTATTATGAGCGCCTGGCCAAGGTCGCCCTCCATGAGCTGGCGCACACTTTTTCCCTTTACCATTGTGAGACCCCCAAATGCCTCATGCAGTATAGCTGCGGGCTCCCCCACCTCGACGACCTGGACATCTCCTTTTGTGAGCGGTGCAGTTTCGCACTGCGCCAGGGCATGAGAAACCTGCCCGTATAGCTGCGAACCGCACCGCCATTTTTTTTGTTGCGCTCAGGTGTGAAGAAACGTGTGCACGAGGTCTTCCCACCTGATATCACGAAGGTTCCCGTAAATATCGTCGACTATTTCACCACCGGTTGCCGCCAGCGGGACTCCGTGGACGTTCACCACCATGTCTTCCAGCTTTTTGACCTCGGTATTGAGCCAGGCAACCGCCTTCTGTTCGAAAAGAAGCTTCCTGGTCTTACTTCTCAGGCCGCTCACCGGATCGATGACCACCAGCCAGCCCTGGCCGTAAGGGTCTTTTTTCGCAGCATCGGGATGCCGCAGGGCATCGTGATTGGTCGCCATAACGACGCCGCTCATGGGCGACAGCACTTCCGCGGTGATGTTCTCCCTCTTGATGGACCACCCCTCTCGCTTCGGCTTGAGCTTGGCGCCGATGGTGGGCAGGGAGATATCGGTGGGCCGGCCGAGCAGCCTCCAGGCAAAATCATCGAGGCCCAGGCGCACGAAACCGCCATGCTCTATCCGGGCCCAACTGTGCCCTTTGTGGTAGTAATAGTCATCGGCCACCGTAAAGCCGGCCACCTTTTTCATCGGGGCGGCGGCATGAGCCGGCAGGTCCTCTTCAGAGAGGAGCATGTCGTAGTCATACAGCTGTTGGTCGTAAGCGCAGTCTTTACATTCGAAGTTGTGGGGGCACAATTTGAAAATGACCCGGCCCGTCAGCATGTGCCGGCATTCCTTATTTAAATGGGGTTGACGCATGACCTCCTTCCAGCTGACCAGGGCAGTCGGTTTTTGGGCCATCTTTCTGCTGATGCCCTTGTCAAAGGCACAGGAAGTGCAATCGAAGGCATTCTCGCAGATCTTGAAATTTACCACGCCGGCCTTCATCCAGATACACTGGTTGTCGCTCATGGAAAAAACCCGCACTCCCTGGCCTTTCGGTTCGCCTTTCGTTTTCATATCCTGCCTCCTTCATTTCGCACCCCGCAATAGAGCAGGCGCTCTCTAATTTGCGGAGTAGCAGTTGAATTGTTTTTCGCAATACCCTAATTACAATATCCATGCCACGCTCAAATGGAGCAATCATTGTCAAGCCCTACCGGGGCTTGGACGTCGCAATTTGCGGGCGCACAAGCAAAAAAGAAGAATTATCGGGATGTGCCTTGACCTCCAGGGGGTGCATTCCGATTGTTAAGCTTCTTGTTTGTCTGCTTCGCTTTGAGCCCCCTTAGGCCTTCTATTGCGCCAGTTTATAAGGTGTACAGGTTTTCTGCAGGTGTTAAGAAACTGTACACCTGCATTTGTTGCGGGCCAGATCCTTCTACGCCTCGGCCAGGTTCTGGCAGTCGCATAGCCAGCGCGCATGGCCGCACCAATGCCTTGTCCGACTTCTAATAGCGCTTGAAAACCTGAGTGGAAAACTGTCCATGCCGGTCCTGGGGAATCTATTGGCCCACCCGGGTCAACAGCCCCTGGCTGCAGGGTCTGGAGCGATACCCCCGGCATGATGCTGGTTATTGCTGGGTATTGATTTTGCACTGATATTGAGCATAATGATATCTATAGGCGATTCATCCATTGGAATGGCCCAATTCAGTTCTGGCGGCGTTGTTGCCAAGGCGATTCAAAGCCCGTCGTGCCATTCTCGCCGGGGCCCGCCACATTCTGAAGCAAAGGAGATTTATGAGCGGCAGATGGAAGGTACTGATTGTCGATGATGAAAAGATAGTCCGGGAATCCCTGGTGGCCTGGTTTAAAAAGTCGGGCTACGACGTGGAGGGTGCCGATGGGGGCCGGGCTGCCCTCGATATGCTGGACCGGAAGGACTACGATTTCATCTTCCTCGACATTAAAATGCCCGATGTGAACGGCTTGGAAGTGCTGGACAGCATAAAGACGGACTGCCCCCATGCCATGGTGGTCATGATCACGGCGTACGGCTCCATTGAAACCGCGGTTGACGCCATGAAACGCGGCGCCGCCGACTACCTCACCAAACCCTTTGAACCCGCCGACCTGGCCTGCCTGTTGGAAAGGCTCCTGAACCAGAGAAGGCTTATCGATGAAAATGAAGAACCTGCGGGAGCAGGTGGCACGGCGGGCCCACTGTGAGGATTTGATCGGCGCGTCAAGCTGCATGCAGCAACTGTTTAAACTCATCGAACAGGTGGCCGCCTTCGATTCACCGGTTCTCCTGCGGGGCGAAACGGGGACCGGCAAGGAACTGGTGGCCAAGGCGATACACGCTACCAGCGAGCGCCGCCTCGGGCCTTTTATCCCCATAAACTGTGGCGCCTTTACTGAGACCCTCCTGGAAAGCGAGCTGTTCGGGCACGAGAGCGGGGCGTTTACCGGGGCCAGAAGGGCCAAAAAAGGCCGGCTGGAGATGGCCCAGGGAGGCACCCTCTTTTTGGATGAAGTGGGTGAAATCCCCTTAAAAATGCAAATCGATCTGCTTCGCGTGCTCCAGGAAAAAACCTTCCATCGGGTCGGCGGCATTGAGGACATCCCGGTGGAGTTTCGCCTCATCTGCGCCACCCACCGGGACCTTGCCAAGGAAATCGAGCGCGGCGCCTTCCGGCAGGATTTCTATTACCGGTTGAATGTCATTGAACTGGAAATCCCCCCCCTGCATGCCCGCATCGACGATATTCCTGTCCTGGCACAGCACTTTCTGGAGCGCCTCCGCAAAGAAACCAATAAGCCGGTGGCCGGCATTAATCAGCAGGCCATTAATGCGCTAAAAAATTATCCGTGGCCCGGCAATATCCGTGAATTGGAAAATGCCGTTGAACGTGCCGTGGTGCTGGCCAAAGGGCGCCACCTCACCAAAGATGATTTTGCTTTTCTCTTCCGGTCTTCAGCCCAGGACATGCCGCAATCGCTGCGGGAGAACGAAAGACACCATATCGAGCGGATCCTGTTCCTCCATGGCGGGAATATCTCCAAGGCCGCGGAGGCTCTGGAAATCAGCCGGGTTACCCTCCACAACAAGATTAAACAGTACAATCTTAGAGCTGCCGCCAACAGGACCGCCGGTTCGCCGGATTGAATCTGACCGTTAGCCGGTACGGCGAAACCCAACCATGAAAAATCCAAACCTCTGGAAAAACAGACTTTTCGACTGCCTTTCGCTTCCCTCCCTGATCCTGAAACCCAACAAGACCGTCGTGGACGTGAACGCTAAATTCATGGAGAAATTCAAGTCCACCAAGAAAGACATTGTCGGCAAGACCTGTCATGATTTTTTCTACAATTCCCTGGAGCCCTGTCCGCTGAAAACTTGCCCCATCGCCCAGGTCCTGGAAGACCGCCAGGGACATTCCGTCCTGGAGTATGTGACCACCGGCGCCGGCACAGAAAAATGGGACAACCGGGTCTTCTCCCCGATCCTCGACGAGGCCGGCGAGGTTCTGTATGTCATGGAATGTATCCATGATGTCACGGAATTGAAGATGCTCGAGCGGGAGCTGTCGGGCGCCAAGGACTTCACCCAGAAGCTTATCCAGAGTTCCACCACGGCCATCATCGCCGCGGATGGCCGGGGCAGGATCATGACCATGAATCCCGCCGCCGAGGAACTGACGGGATATTCCCTGGCGGAGGCCCAGGCCAAAATAACCGTCAAGGACCTTTACCCGCCGGGTTATGCCAGGGAAATCATGAAAATCCTGCGGGATGAAAGGATGGGGGGTAAAGGCAAGCTGCACCTGAGCAGAGTCTCTATGGTTGATGCTCAAGGTGAAGAGATCCCGGTGGAATTTACTGCCGCCATCATTTACGAGGGCGGCAAGGAAACCGCCACCGTCGGGTTGTTTAATGATTTAAGGGAGAAGGTCAAACACGAACAAGCCCTGCAGGAAATGCAAAGACGGATCTCCCGGGCCGAAAAAATGGCCTCTCTCGGTCAACTCGCAGCCGGGGTGGCGCATGAGATCAACAATCCCCTGACCGGCATTATTTTCTACGCCGATCTCCTGCTGGACAGCCTGGAACAGGATGACCCCCGGCGGCACAGTCTGTCCTGCATCTGTGAGGACGCCAGGCGGTGCGGCAAAATTATCAAAAATCTCCTTACCTACAGCCGGCAGGAAACCCCCAGCAAGGAGATTCTCCACGTCAACACGCTCCTTGAACACGGCCTGGACCTGATTCGTGACACAAAGGTTTTCACGGGCCTGCACATCAAGAAAGAGCTTTCAGGGGATATGATCCTGATCAAAGGGGATCGGGATCAATTGAGCCAGGTGATCGTCAATCTCGTTTTGAATGCCGTCGACGCCATGGACCGCGAAGGCACCATGACTCTCCGGACCTATCGTAATAAACCCGCGCAGAAAGCCTATATTGAAGTTGCCGACACCGGCCGGGGTATTCCGGAAAAGGATCTTCCCCTGGTATTCGACCCATTTTTCACTACCAAGGCCACGGGAAAAGGCACGGGACTGGGCTTGAGCACCGCCTACGGCATCATCAAAGAAAACCAGGGAGGTATCCGGGTAAAAGAAACCAGCCCCAGAGGGACGACCTTCGCCGTGGAACTCCCCCTGTATCGGCCTTCCGCCCGTGAAAATAACCCAGCCTAAAGACATTGCCTACCCTGCCAGGGAGCACATTGCCGATCAACCAGAACGAACTGTGACCGATGGTGAGAAATCGACCTCAAAGAACCAGTTCTTATACAGCTACGAGCTTCAGGCGGGCTGCAATAATCATAGGCCTATTCTTCATCAAAAGAGACGCCAAGCTCCCGGCCGTGTTTATAGGAGTCATGCCAGGTGAAGATTTTTCCGGTGTTGACGCTCTTGTCCAGCTTGATCCGGCCCGACTGGATGAGCTTCACCAAATATTCATATGAGGTAGAGATAGTTAATCTCATTCGCCGGGTTCTCCTTGACACACAACTTCATCCCCACGCGGCAACCATACGACCCCCCGCCGCAATCCGGCATGATCATTTGTTTGATGTGGTATTTCTTCATGAAGTCGATCTTGCGCTGGGCAAAGACCTTGATGTACTCATGGTTCCCGGTAAACAGACCCCGCCCTTTCCACGATCTCGGGGACTTTCTGCTCCCATTCGATCGCCATGAGGTGAAATCCCCGGACACCCTCCACGTTTTTCAGAATAGATCTGCCTCCCCAAGCAAAAGCTCTGGCCCGAAAAATCAGCCTGAGGGAACAGCAGTTCAACACTGTCGCCACCTGGCCGCGCCTGACAGGTATAGCGATCAATCTCTTCACGTTCACCGATTATTGAAAGCTATGGTTTATTGGAAATGCTTCCGAGCACAATGCGTTCTAACATTATTATGGCGCCGGTTCTCCATCGACTATCTGCAATCTGGGTGCAAAATACCACCCCATGACTCAAGTATGCGAATTGGGAATGGAATTAAGAAGTGGGTTACCGTGACTGCCCGACCGCGGGCCATGAAAAGAAAGACTGCTGCTGCTGCTAATAGCGGATCACTGCTATATCTGCGCGCTTTCATTTAAAATAATTGATTTTTGATATGCCTTTCATAACTGCATCCAGATCATGCTACCTTTTAAATTTCGCACCTAAGGTCCGATCAAATCTAATCGCGATTCTATGGTTGTCAGCTTAATGCCTAGTCATGACACCGAAGGATATGCAGTGCAGGGGCGGTTCGAGAACCGCCCCGCAACAATCCTCTTTAATACCGGCGGCCTTCGGGACGCCGTTTTTTATGGGTTTCCCTGGGCGCTAAGATATTGTAAAATCAACAAAACAAATTCTCTGCTTCAGGATAGGCTATGTTTACCGGGTTGGTGGAAGGGGTGGGAGAGATCGTCGGGCTCAGGCCCCAGGCGGAGGGGCTCAGGATTGTGGTCAAGACTTCCTTTCCAGCCGCAGAGTTGGTGCTGGGGGAGTCGGTGGCGGTGGCCGGGGCCTGCCTGACGGTGGTGGCCATTGATCCGCCCGCGGCCAGTTTCGAGGTGTCGCCCGAGACCCTGGCCCGCACCACTTTCCCCTTGAAAAAGGTGGGCGACCGGGTAAACTTAGAAAGATCACTTAGACTTGGCGACCGTCTGGGCGGCCACCTGGTCACCGGCCACGTGGACGCGGCCGGGGCGCTGCGGCAGCGCCGCGCCGGTCCGGCCCATGTCCAATTACTCTTCGAGCTGCCGGCAGCCTTGAGCCGCTTCGTCATCGAGAAGGGCTCCATCGCGGTGGACGGGGTTTCCCTGACGGTAAACGCGGTGCAGGGCCACAACTTCACGGTGAACCTCATCCCCCATACCGCTAAGGAAACCACCCTGGCCGCCTTGCAGGTGGGGGACCGGGTCAACCTGGAAACGGACCTCATCGGCAAGTACGTGGCCCGGATGCTGGGGCGAGAGGCCCCGCAGGAGGAGGGGGTCACGGCTGAGCTGCTGGCCCGGCACGGGTTTTTGTAAGTGAGGCAGGAGTTAGCAGTTAGAAGAAAATCACCGGCCGGAGGCCTGTGCCACTGGAAATAATATAAACAGAAACAGGAATTTAACTATGTCGATCGCACCTATTGAAGCAGCCATCGAAGATATCCGCCAGGGGAAGATGATCATCCTGGTGGACGATGAAGACCGGGAAAACGAAGGTGACCTGACCATGGCCGCGGAGTTGGTGACCCCGGAGGCCGTCAATTTCATGGCTCGTTACGGCCGGGGCCTGGTCTGCCTGGCCCTGGATCCGCCCCTGGTGGAGCGCCTGCAACTGCCCCAGATGGTGCGCGACAATCAGTCGGGCTTCAAGACGGCCTTCACCGTGTCCGTCGAGGCCCGCCGGGGGGTGACCACCGGCATCTCCGCGGCCGACCGGGCCACCACCATTCTCACCGCGGTGGCGGATCACACCCGGCCGGAAGACCTGGTGAGCCCCGGACACGTTTTTCCCATCCGGGCCCGCAAGGGCGGGGTGCTGGTGCGCACCGGCCAGACCGAGGGCTCCACGGACCTGGCCCGCCTGGCGGGGCTGAAGGGCGCCGCGGTCATCTGCGAGGTCATGAAGGACGACGGCACCATGGCCCGGATGCCGGACCTGGAAAAATTCGCGGTCGAGCATGATATCAAGATCGCCACCATCGCCGACCTGGTGGAGTACCGCCTGCGCCACGAGTCCTTCGTGCACCGCCGGGCCGTGGTCAAGCTGCCCACCTACTATGGTGAGTTCACCGCGGTGGCCTACGATAATGACGTGGACGACAACCAGCACATGGCCCTGGTGAAGGGGGAGATCGACCCCACCGACTCGGTCCTGGTGCGGGTCCATTCCGAGTGCGTCACCGGCGACGTCTTCCATTCGCTGCGCTGCGACTGCGGCGACCAGTTGGAAGCCGCCATGCAACTGGTGGAATGCGAAGGCAAAGGCATCATCCTCTATATGCACCAGGAGGGCCGGGGCATCGGCCTGGTCAACAAACTGCGGGCCTATGAACTGCAGGACCAGGGCGCCGATACGGTGGAAGCCAACGAGGCCCTGGGCTTCAAGGCGGACCTCAGGGATTACGGCATCGGGGCCCAGATCCTCCGGGACCTGGGGGTGCGCAAGATGCGCCTGATGACCAACAACCCCAAGAAGATCATCGGCCTGGAAGGCTACGGCCTCAACATGGTAGAGCGGGTGGCCCTGGAGATCCCGCCCAACCGGGTGAATCGCAATTACCTGAAAACCAAATGCCAAAAGATGGGGCATCTGTTGAAACTGGTGGAAAGTTAAGGCAGGGGGAAAAAGCGAAAGGGGTTAAGAATCTTACCCGTTTCTCTTTTAGCCCTAAAGGAAATCCTGGCCTCACGAATTAATTTCACAAGGACATTGCTACACCAAAAAGGGGGAACGATGCGGACCATAGAAGGCAAGCTCAGCGGTGCAGGCCTGAAATTCGCCCTGGTGGTCAGCCGCTTCAATTCCTTTATTACCGAGCGCCTGCTGGAGGGCGCCCTGGATTGCCTGCGGCGGCAGGGAGTGGCGGAAGATGACCTCCTGGTGGCGCGGGTGCCCGGGGCCTGGGAGATTCCGGTGGTGGTCAAACGCCTGGCGCAGTCCAAGGCTTATGACGGCGTGATCTGCCTGGGTGCGGTGATTCGGGGTTCTACGCCCCATTTCGATTACGTGGCCGCGGAAGTGAGCAAGGGCATCGCGATGGTGAGCCTGGAGTCCGGTATGCCCATTTCCTTCGGGATTCTCACCACCGACACCCTGGAGCAGGCCATCGAGCGGGCCGGCAGCAAGGCGGGCAACAAGGGTTTCGCCGCGGCGGAGGCGGCCATTGAAATGGTCAATCTCCTGAAGGGTCTGGAGGCCTGATTCTTGGCGGCTTATTCCCGCAGCCAGTGCCGGGAATGGGCGCTGCAATTCCTTTATCAGGCCGAATTTGCCGGTGAACGCCTGCCCGAAGCGGTGGAGCCGTTCTGGGGACATTTCGGACCCTTGTTCATTCTTCGAGCCAGAAGGGCCCGCTCGGCCATGATTCCCTTCAAAAACATCGGCCTCAGAGTCGGTCCGGTACGCCGGATAATTCAGCTAAGCCTCGTGGATGGCGAGACTCCCGCCTATCTCCGGAACTTGGTGCGAGGGGTGGCCTCCCACCTGGAGGAGCTGGATGCCCTCATCGTCCGTTATTCCGAGCATTGGCGTCTGGAGCGCATGACCCTGGTGGACCGCAACCTCCTGCGCCTGGCCGCCTTTGAACTGCTTTTCAAAAAAAGCAAGGTCCCCCCCAAAGTGGTGATCAACGAGGCTATAGAAATGGCCAAACGCTTCGGCAGCGATGACTCCGGCCCCTTTGTCAACGGTATCCTGGACCAGATTCGGGCCGCCCAGGAGAGACCTGGGGAAGATTGACGCCGGGGCCGGCCCGGCCGGTAAAAAAAACGCTTTCGCCGGGCTAAGTCCTCTAAAACAGCCGTTTTTGCTTGCATCTGTCAGATTTTTCAGGCATTATTCAGGCAAGAAGTCTGGGTTAGGGGGAGAACATGACTTCGTCGACTACTCAGGTCGAAGGCCCCGAGGCCAAGGGTAGACCTAAATTTTTCGCCGGGGTAGCCATTGCCCTGGGGCTGCTGGTGGTGACGTTGGTGCTCTTCAGCCACCGCGGCCTTTACCAGATCTATCGCTTCCGGCACGAACGGGTCCGCCTGGATCAGGACAACGCCCGCCTGGCGGAAGAAAACGCCCGCTTGACCCGCACCATTGACCGCTTGCGGAACGATCCGGAAATGATCCAGGAATTCATCCGGCGGGAGTTGAATTTCGTCAAGAAAAACGAAATAATCTTTCAGTTGCCTCCCGGCCGGGAACGCAAGCAGACCGCTCCAGCCGCCGCGCCCAGTGTGGCCCCCGCAGGTGAACCTCAGGCCAAACCCGGAGAACCGCCGGAGGCCCGCCAACAGTCGTGGGCCTGGCATTTTCTGGAGGGGGCGCCCAAACCCGGCTCCAACAACGTTCAGTAGCCCTGCAGGTTATCTGCTAAATTTCCCCGCGGCTGGGATTGGCCGAAGCCGCGCCCGGTCGGCACCGAGGCGCCTGGGGGAGAGATTTCATCTTAAGGAAGGATAGTTAGATATGTATTCCACCGCTGAATTCAAGAAAGGCTTAAAGGTCGAAATAGACGGGATTCCCTATGTCATCGTGGACTTTCAACACGTCAAACCCGGCAAAGGCGGCGCCTTCGTCCGCACCAAGCTGAAGAACCTGCTCAACGGCCGGGTGGTGGACCAAACCTTCCGCTCCGGAGAGAAGGTGGAGAAGCCGGACCTCGAGGAAAAGGAGATGCAGTATCTCTACCGGGAAGGCGACCGCTACTGCATGATGGATAATGAGACTTACGAGCAGATCATGCTCACCGAAGAGCAGATGGGGGACGGGCGGCTCTACCTGATCGACAACCTGAACGTCGAGGTCCTCTTCTTCAATAAAGAGCCGCTGGCCGTGGAGCTGCCCAACTTCGTGGAACTGGCCATCGCCCAGACCGAACCCGGGGTCAAGGGCGACACCGCCGCCGGGGGCACTAAACCCGCGGTCCTGGAAAGCGGCGCCACCGTCCAGGTGCCCCTGTTTATCAATGAAGGGGACCGGGTCAAGGTGGACACCCGCACCGGCGCTTATATCGAGCGAGTTAAATAACGGCAGGCTTAGTCAGACGAGTTTGACCAGGACTACATAGCGCCGCAATCCGAAATCGCAGGCTTTTCTCTGGTTATCCAGGTAGATATCTACTCTTTTGTTCCAGCGGGAGGCCATGAGGTCCTGAACCTGGAATACCCCATAGCCATGCAGTAAGACTCGATCGCCAAAATCGAGACTCAAATTATTCACCAGATCCCGGCTGACCGCAATTATGCCGCTCCTTACCCGTTCCCCCGAGGCCGTAATGCCTCTGGAGCCCGGGCAATGGTGATAAGCCGTGACCGTAACTATGGACATGGTGACGCACATGGTAGGTCGAGGGGTGCAGATTACCCCAACCCCGATCAGGCAAACTAAGGCCATCGTTTTCATGGCTCCCTCCCTTTACAGACAGTTCAGGCTTGCTTCAGATGGCTGGGGAAAACTTGAAAAAGGAACCGCCAGGAAAAATTTGGGGCCGAAGCCCCGGATTTCATGGTAGTAATTTGACGCCTTCAGCCTAGGGTCGCTTCGCCGGGGTACATCCCCGGTATTGACGGCCGCCCGGTCTCAGGTTCCTATCCCCAAAAGCCATTGGTTAGGTGCACTAGCGCACGACCCAAAGGACCTTTGTGATTGTTGGCACCATATTATGGCCAATGAATCGGCCTGTCAAGAAAAAACTTCACTAATATTTATAACTAATTGATATTATTTAATTTAAATCGCCATAATAAATTCAGTCACGCTTTCCTCGCGATATCTTTGGCAAAAACTCCTCTCATTTTGCCGATAATGGGGTTATTTTCCAGCATTTAGCTCATTTTTTGATTCAGAGTGGGACTTTTTCTACCAGCAAAAAGTTTAAGCTTTAATGATGCGAATTATGTCTATTTATATAAATATTATGCTATGTTATCCAATCTATAATTATTTTATTTGTCTTAGTTAGCCTTTGCCCTCCGGGCTCAGCGCCCACCGGGGAAAAATTGTGGTCCCGACCAGCATCTACGCCCACTTCCCGTTCCCGGCCACCGGGACATGGTCACTAAGTAATTTTGCAAAGCGATGCGGGGGGAGAAATTGTAAAAAAAAGGCCGGGGGCGGCTACCGCCCCCGGCCTTTGATCCAGCCGATTACTCAGATTCAGGCCTCAAACCCGCGACCGCGGGTGGCTTAAGCCTTTCAAGCGCCGCCGAAGCCGATGCTCACCTGGCCGTCTTCCAACAGCACCGGCACCCGGCGATTGCCCGGGAGGAGGCTTTGCATCTCCTCCATGGCCTGGGAATTTTGGAGCACATCCTTATAAATTACGGTAAAACCCTCCTTGCTCTTGGCCTCCCGGGCCTTGAGGGTGAAGGGTCAGGACTGCTTGCCGAAGATGGTAATCTCCTTAGCCACGGTCCACCTCCTTACTTGGAATCCAGAAAATAGACCTTCACATAAAGAAAATCCACCTGATTGAGAATGATCAGGGGGTTTTCCGAGACGGTGTATTGCACCCCTTCGAATCGGGGGTTCACTTTCTCCCGCACGTGGCTCATGACTTTCTCGGCCACCTGGGGGTTGCCGGAGGCGGCCTTGACAAAATTCGTGAAGACCACGGCATCTTTGAGCACCAGGTTCTTGGTCTCTTCCCGCAGGGTCACCCGCAGGGGTTTCAAGGCATCCTCGAAGAAGTCGCCGATATCCTCATAGTCCTTCTTAATCCGGCCGAAACTCCACTGGCGCAGGCTCTGATACTTGGTGGCGGCCTCACTCGTCCAATTGTCGGTGGTCAGGCTGACAATGCCGATATTGGGAGTTCCGGGGGCATTGGCCGGCATATAAACGATCTTCACCGCCAGTTCCGGATACTTTTGGTTGGTCAGGGTAAAATCCCGGAACTGGCGTTGGCCCGGCCGGTCATAGTTATGGGATTCGGCGACGCTCCAGCCTTCGTTTTCCAGGTTTTGCAGCAGCGCTCCGGCCCGGGGCAGGAGCTGGCGCAAATCGGCAAAGCTGCCGGGGACCGCGTTCCCGGTGGGCGCCGCTTGCTTGTACTCCTCTACGGGCGGCTCCGCCGGAGGCGGGGTCGGTTCATACCCCCGCTCCCTCGCCGGCAGCGCAGGGCTCTCGGGCGCGGCGGGCGCCGGGGCCGGTTCCGCCGGCGGCGGCAACTGCGCCAGGCCGCGGCCCGAGGTGTCGGGCTTCAGACCCAGGATGAACAGGGTCTGTCCGCCGATGCCGGGTCGATTCTGCCGCCAGAAAGAGTAGGGTTGGTCCGGGAACAGGTCCAGGGTGATCCTCACCCCCCCGGGAGCGGACTGGGTGTCCACCTGCTGCACCAAGATATCATCCCCTTCCAGGCGGGTCGGCAGATGCGCGGCCCGGGCCTGGGGGAATTCCACCACCAGTTGGGGTTTTCCCGAGGTCTTGGCGGCAGTGATCCGCGGCTCCGCCGTCCGGTCCAGGACGATGGTCAACAGGGTGTTTTCTCCCACCCGGCTCAAACCCAGGCGGCGAACTTCCACAGTAGCGGCTCCCCAACCCATCCGAGGGCTGAGCAGGCTGACCATGGCCAGTATAAAAATTCCCAGAAGGCTCAACGTCTTGATTTTCGCCCCCGGGGTTGCCAGATTAAAAATTGCCTTATCCTCCTTCTTTGATCCGCTTAAAGGTCACACAAGCATTGGGGGGGCAACCGGGATGCCAGTCGCCGGTCATGTCCAGCGACAATTTCTGGCCCGCGTCGCTGGGAGTGGCGATCACGATGCCCCCGGTCTTGAGGTACATCCAGACCTTGCCGTCGTTCACCCGCCAGGTGAATTCCACGGTTTTCCCCGCCAGCGCCCAAGTCCCCTTGCCATCCTCTTTCAGCTCAAGGTCAACGTATTTGTTCCCGGCAAAGGTCTCCTCAGAGCGATAGGTCCCGGCGAAGGGAGAGCGGGACTCCCCGCAACCTCCCAAACCCAGGGCAACCAGGAGCAGAACCAGGACCGCAGCTAGCTTCAATAGTTCTCTCTTCATATCGATCTATCCCGCAAGGTGAAGCCTCCACGATCCAAAACAAAAAACCGATCGTAGAAGAAAATTTGGATGCACATGACTAACCCGCCGGTATTCTTTAGGACTTTCAACCAGTTCACCGGCTCGCCCACTTCACCGACGCAGCCGCAGTTAATCGGCAGATGGTGAAAAATGGCGTTGACCAGTCCGACGATAAAGATAATTTCCATGGCCCCGATCAGGGTAGCCGCGGCCCGGGTGCGGATGCCCAGGACCAGGAACAACCCGACTACCAGTTCGGCCCACGGCAAGGCGAGGGCCCAGAGGTTCACCCCCCAGTAGGGCATCATGCCGTAATCCACCGTATTCAAGGCAAAGACCGCCGGCCGCAAGATTTTGCTCAGGGCAAAGGCGATAAAGATCGCCCCCAGAAGCAGCCGGCAAGCCACCGACAGATAAGGGCTGCGGCGGAGGGGAGGAATTAAGATGATTAGAAAAATGGCCAGCGGCAGCGATTCGAGCAGACCCGCCAGACCCAGCGAGATGGCGGCGGCTTCTTTGGGCGGCTTCTCTTCCAGGGGAAAGGTGCGCTCCCAGCCGGAGTAGTCTTGGAGCACCATCACCTTGGTTCGCAACCTTGTTTTTCAACAGGCGGGCCAGTTCGACGTCGAACCGCCGGCTAAACGAACCGCCGTAGACAATCAGGGGCTTGTCCTTGCCCCCCGGGGTCTGCTCCAGGGTGAACTGAAACATGGGAAACATCAAATCATACAGGACCAGCGGCAGGTTCATGGCGCCCTTGATGTGCTCCTGCTCAAAAAAGGCGCTTTTCCTGGCATCGATGAAAATGGCCTCGTTCTTCTTATAATCTTCCTGCGCCTGGCTCAGAGAAATCTCGGGAATAACGTTCTTTTCGCCCCAACCGTAAATGAGCGGAATGGCATTGTCGTTGTAAATATTGAAGATCACGCCAAAGATGACACTCAGACCGATCATGAGGGCATAGTCGAACCAGGAGACCTGGCGCAGCTTCACCTGGTGCACCACCTCTTTTTCCAGGCGACTATCCCCGGTCACCAACCAACTGGCCAATTGATTGATGATATGGCGGGCCAGTCTGGGATTATCGTCCAACAGCCGGTTGAATTCTTCTTTGGAAACCTTGATCAGGACGGATTCTTCCACGGCCTCTACTGAGGCGGTGCGAGGCTGGCCGGTCACCAGGGCCACTTCGCCGAAATAAGCCCCGGCGTTCAATTCCGTCAGCGGGGTCCGGATGTGGTCCGCCGTCTCTCGAAAGACCCGCACCCGACCGGATTGGATCACATAGAAAAATTCCGGGGTTTCTCCCTGGCTGACGATGCGGGCGCCGGCAGGAATGACGACCTCCTGCCCTATCTCGCAGAGCTTCAGCCCGCTTGCCTCTTCCGCTGCCGGTGGTGCCTGATTATTTCCCATAGGTTTACCTGATCTCTTAAAATCCGGGACTCCGCCCCAACAATTGATCCAATAACCTAACCATTTTCCCAACCCTTTTTACCATAAGATAGTTGAGAAGTGAACCGCACCTTTGATCGTCTGCAGAAAATGGTCATTTTTGTTTTCTTTTATCCAGGTTTTTCGCCCCGGCAAAATAATTTTACCCCTCCCCTCCCGGCCGCCGGGGATTTTGGTCGCTGGCCGGGAGATTTTTCGGGGCGCGGCCGGTTCTATTATCAATTTGAGAAATTTTTATCATGCTTCCCAGCCGTTCTCTCAAGTAGAGAAATATCGGCGCGCTAAAATTTTTGCACAAAATTGTCTCAAATAATTCAATCGTTATTCCAGGGAGTTAACTAATCGTTTTTTATTTTTGCTTGGCAAGCCATTTGCATAAGATCAGCCCGTAAGATTCTAATCGTTCATACCGAGGTTTTCCCCATATGCGCACCACCAGTTTCGCCTTTCCCTGGCCCCAGGGCAAATGGCGTTCCAAGGAAGAGCAACGGATTCAGGTTCTGGACCTGGTGCTCAAGATCCTGGTCCCGTTGATCCTGTCGGTCTGTTTCGTCGTGGCCTTTAAGGTCGGCTCGTTCAACGGCTATCTCCAACTGCTCAGCAGCAAGAGCTTCGGCTCGCCCGTCATGGCCCTGGGGGCCGGCTTCACCCTGGCCTACCTGGCTTTCCAGCTGGTCCGCACCGTCCTCTGGTGGCGCTATAAGCCTTATGCGTTGCCCAAAGGGCGCCTGCCCCGGGTGACGGTCATTATCCCGGCCTACAACGAAGGGGCCATGGTGGAAAAGTCCATTGCCGCCGCAGCCGCCTCCGACTATCCGGCCGATCGGCTGGAGATTATCTGCATCGACGACGGCTCCAAGGACGACACCTGGACTTACATCGAACGGGCCCAGAAGCGTTTTCCCAAACTCGTCAAGGCCATCCGCTTCCCTAAAAACCGGGGCAAGAAAGAGGGCCTCTATGCCGGCTTTACCCAGGGCACGGGTGAGTTCTTCGTCACCATCGACTCGGACAGCCTCATCAAACCGGACACGGTGCGCCAGGTCATCGCCCCCATGCTCCAGGACTCCCGGGTGGGCGCGGTGGCCGGCAACGTCAAGGTCTTCAACCGGGTCCGCTGCCTCATGGGCCGGATGCTGGCAGTACGTTTCGTCCTGGCCTTCGACTTTTTGCGGGCCTCACAAAGCATGTACGGCTTCGTCACCTGCACCCCGGGCGCCCTGTCCGCCTACCGGGGCACGGCCCTGGAACCCATCCTGGAAGAATGGCGCCAGCAGACCTTCCTGGGCCTGCCCGCCAATATCGGCGAAGACCGGGCCCTCACCAACCTGGTGTTGCGCCAGGGCTTCCACACGGTCTATCAGCGCACCGCCCTGGTCTACACCAAGGTGCCGGAAACTTACCGCGGCCTGGTGCAAGATGTACCTGCGCTGGGATCGCAGCAACTTCCGGGAAAACTGGGTCCAGTTGAAGTTCATCTTCAGCAACTACCGCAAAGGCCAGCGGCTGCTGCCCATCATCGACTACTTCATGACCCAGATCGAGTTCCCCCTGACCTACCTCTTCCTGGGGATGCTGCTGGTTTCCTTCTTCATTTACCCCATCGTCATGGTGAAGTTCTTTGCCGGCCTGGGGGTCTTCACCCTGGTCTGGATGTACTACTACATTCACCAGGAGCGGGACCTGGAGTTCATCTACGGCATTCTCTATTCCTACTTCGCCTTCTTCTTCCTCAACTGGGTCCAGCCCTGGGCCTTTCTGACGGTGCGCAACGACCGCTGGCTGACACGATAACGCCCGATTAAAAGGGATTCTAGATATAGAATATCAGGGGGCCAGCCGCGGCTGGCCCCTTTTTTTTTACCCAAGCCCTCAAAACCGTCCTCCCATGGGGCCCGCATAGCCGGTGAGTTCCACGTAGCCCCGGCCGGTGATGGCCTGCCCCTCTGTTTGGCCCCGGATTTTGACCTGACCTTCCCAGTAGCTCACCTTGGCCGGGGCGCCGGCCCGGACCTCCTGGTCGGCCAGGGTGGGGGCCAGGGTGAGGTTGAGCCCGGCCCCGGGAAGGTTGATCTGCCAGCCCGCCGGATACGCCGCCTGGGAGTGCGGGGACTTCCAGACGCCGGTGGTCTTTACCTGAAAATCGTTTAAGGTTAGATGCCGCGTTTTCCCGGCAGCCTCCACCAGGGTGCCGGAGGAAGCCGGGTCCAGGCTGCCGTCCCGGTGGCGCAGGAGATAGAGCATCACCTCCCGGCCGTCGTCCAATTGCAGGGCGAACCAGTCCCAGCCCACCGATTCGGGCGCCATGGCGCGGCTGAAGAACTCGTGGTCCATCCAACTGACGCCGTCAACCTCCAGGGTGCGGCCATTCAGGGTCAGGTGGCCCTGGGTATCGAGACGGGTGATGGAATAGTAGTAGCTGGCCGCGTCGGAATGCGGCCGCCTTGCGGCTGAGGCCGCCTTCGCCGTGCAAGGCCGGGGGTTTAAGGGGCGTCAGGGTCAAGTCCAGCCCCAGGCCCTCGTCCCGGGCCTGGAGGTGCATGGCCTCCCCCACCTGTTCCGCCTGCCAGTCGTCGAGCCAGACCCGGAGGTGTCCCGCCTCAGCGCCGGCCAGCCCCAGGGCGCCCCGGCCGGCCTTTTCCCGGAAGAGAAAGCGGCCCCGGGCCGGATCGGTTACGGCCAGATGGGCGAAATAGACGGTGTTCAGGCGCCAGGCCGAACGGGCCTGCGGGTCCGGCGGGCCCAGGGCCGCCCGGAAGAAGGTGAGCTGGTAACCGAAGGTCTCGCCGGACGCGGACTTGAGATGCCCCACCCAATACCACCACTCGGTTTTATACTTCGGGTGGGAGCCGTGATCGGCGGGGAACTGCCAGACCCGGCCCGGCTGCGGCGTTTGGAAGGCCTCCGCAGCCCCGGCCCCGGCGGGGAATAAAATTGCCATTAAGCAGCCTAGCCAGACGACTAAGGCCATTTCCACCACCGAGGCCATGGCTGGGCGGCCGCTGTTTATGAATGACAAAAGTCTGAGCCCCGCGGAATGAAAAATCCCCTCTGCCTCCCTTTTTCAAAGGGGGTTCAAAGTCCCCCTTTGGCAAAGGGGGATTTAGGGGGATTTGAAGTTTTCACGATCAAGCCTGCGGCCACCTTTTTAATAATGGCTCCGCTGCCTCTGGGCCTGCTCGAAGTAGTTGTGCGCCGCCGCGGCAATAGTCCCTCTCGGGTCGCTCAGAAACTGCGCCCGGGCCGCGTCGTCTTTGAAGAGATAAAGTTTGTGGTCAAAGATGACAAAGATTTCGGGTTCGATATCTTCCAGCCGGCCCTGGGCCAGGGAGGTGGCGCAGTAGCCGCCGAACTGGGGCTGATAAGCCGGGGCGTTCCCCAGGAAGGTATAGCGGCTGGCCGAGGAGGCGAAGAGGTAGGTCGCGCCTCCCAGCCTTTCCAGGATTCTCTTGTTGCCCCGCCTGGGCTGCTCCCGCTCGAAATAGGAGACCGGGTCGTAGCCGTGCAGGGCCACGGTATTTTCGAGATTGAGCAGGGCCATGCCCGAGCCGCCGGAGGTGGTGGGCGGCGTCTGCTGGGCCGGGGCGGCGGCCGCCAGGCAGACCACCGCCAGCCCGAGCGTGATGCCGATCCAGATTTTTTTCATGGCCATTCCTCCTTTTTATAAAATAGGGTGCGGCCTGAGAATAACAAGGAGGCGCCAGTTATAGCGTCTGTAAAAAGTTCTTCCTCTTATCCCCTCTCCCCCCCAACGGGGGGAGAGGTTAGAGTGAGGGGGGCTAAGAAACAACTTTTGGCAACAGCTATAGATTCCTTTGCCTGGTGCCAATCACTGGTGGGGCGGGCCTCCGTGCAGTGGGGCAGGCGTCCCCGCCTGCCGACCGATTGGCGGCCAGCGACGGCCGCCCCTCCCCAGAATTTTACGCCAGCTCCCGGGCGGCATAGATCTGGGCCCGGACCCGGCGCATACCCACCCGGGCCGGGATGATGATCCGACGGTAAGGCTCGCCTTCAAAGGCGTCCAGTTCCGGGAATTTTTGGGGCAAGGCCTGCGAAGTCAAGAGCCAGGCCGGGTGCTCCGGGCCGTGGACGTCGTATTGGAAGGCCTTGAAGCCCCAATATTCGCCCATCTGGCCCCGGATGACGCAGGGCTCCCAGGTGCCCGGCAGGTCCGCCAGCAGATAATGATACAGGCCGCCGGGCACCAGGGTGCCGTAGACGATTAGTCTTTCGTCGGGATTATCCAAAGGATAGCTCACGCCAGGGCAAAGCAAAGATATCTCACGCCAAGTCGCCAAGACGCAAAGAAATAAAATGGAGAACAGCCGCCCTCGGCTGTTCCGCGGTAGCGCCGGCTTCCAGCCTGTAAATCGCCGGCCGGAGGCCGCGCTACCACGCTCCTTTACCGCCGGCGGCCCAGGCGGTTGCGCAGGGCCAGGAGAAACAGGGCCGCCTGGCCGGGGATGACATTGCTATACTTCATTTCTCCAAAATCACCACGGCCAGGGCCTGGTCGTTTTCGTCGGTGAGGGAGAGGTGCATGTTAGTGATGTGGGCGGCGGCGCAGAGGTCGGCGGCGCGGCCGCTGACCGAAATTTCGGGTTTGCCCAGGGGGTTGGGGATGACCTCCACCTCCCGCCAGCGGATGCCGTCTTGGCGCAGGCCGACGCCCAGGGCCTTGGAGAAGGCCTCCTTGGCGGCGAAGCGCAGGGCGAAGGCGGAGTCGCGGCCCCGGGTCTGGCGCTGGCAATAGGCGATTTCCCGGGGGGTGAAGACGCGGTTCAGGAAGCGCTCGCCGTAGCGCTCGATGGCCGCTTGGAGGCGGGCTACCTTGACCAGGTCGACTCCGATGCCGTAAATCATTTAAATTCAGTAGTCAGTGGCCAGTAGCCGGTTGTCAGTTGAAGGGCAAAATAATTATGACCCTGGATAGATTATGGCTAATGATGCCATAAGTTGGCGAGGAAAGGAAGAAAATGTGGAATGGGCCTCCAGGTTGTTAGGACGCATTTTAAAACCTTTCTACGGATATGAAATATATGCGTAAACCAGCAACAGATGGGAATGGCGATTCTTAAGTCCCCCTTTGAAAAAGGGGGATTTAGGGGGATTTCAGGAGGTTATCTAAATCCCCCCTGCCCCCCTTTTTCAAAGGGGGGTGATAAACATAGGCTCAAAATTTCTCTAGAAAAAGTTGGTGGGGCGGGCGTCCCGCCCGCCATTTCGGGTGGGCCGTTCTCCCGATTCTTGCGCCTCGCCTTTGCGACTTGGCGTCTTGGCGTGAGATCATCTTTGAGTCAAACATCTCGTCCTGGCTGGAATCTTCTCACTGTCCATGTCACAAAGGGAGCAGGAGGAACAGTCTCGCAAGCTTATCCATGGACCAGACAAGGATGGTTTATTTTCCGCAACGGCCGCGCTCCTCAGGTGGATTGTTCAGGAAATACAGCGGGTTGTCGGTAAAACCACCCCGGCTCCCAGCGGCACCGATGCGGCACAATTACCGCAAAATTTATTAGCTGTGAAACACCCGGTGCGGCCAACTGTCCCAGGTTTATCAAATTAATTAGGTTTAATTAGCGAATTATGCTGAAAAGACGCGCTTCGCTGGACATTTTCAGAGCAGCACTGACCCTCTCCCCCTTGGGGGATAGGGGATAAAGAGGAACCCCAGTAAGCACCCATGAATATGTGGTGCAGGTCGCAGGCGGCATCAGGCACAGGCTGGAAAGCCTGTGATAGCCGAGGGCGCAGGCGAGAAACGGCGGGCACAGCCCGCCCTATAAATTGGTTCTGGGGCGCGGGGCGCACCCTGCCTGGCGGGCCCGGGGTCCGCCCCACCATTGCCTCGGCGCCGGCGGGACGCCGGCGCCACCAGGCAGTTACTTCTTCTCTTTCTTGGGCGGGGCGGCGGTTTCAGCTTTGCACATGGTGCCGGACTCGCCGCAGGCGGTGCACTTTTGGGGTTTGCAGCGGGTGTCGATGTTGCTGCCGCATTTTTCGCAGGTAAAGGTGGCCATGGGTTTTCCTCCGATTAAAATGGCTTTGCCGGCACAGGCTGGAAAGCCTGGGCTATCGGTTACAGATCATGGTGTGCAGTGCGCACCCTACATTAAGCGCAGGCGAGACGCCGGTGCTACCAGAAGAGAGAATTTTTTTTGGCGGCCAGGGGCTGACCGGGCCAAGATGACGCAGGCTAAAGCCTGCGGCTACAAAGAGTGGCGGGCGGGGAGGCCCGTCCCACCATTCTTCCCGGCCCCACCATTTTTCCTATTTTTCCTGGGTCAGGATTACCCGGCTTCGGGTTCGGGTTTTTTGGCCTCAGTTCCCTGGGCCTTGGCCATAATCTTTTCGGCGACCGAGGGCAGCTGTTCAAAGAAGCCCATCCAGAAAGCCGCCCGGTTTAATGGCGTGGAAGGAGATATCCTCCCCTTTGCTGACGATAAAGGCGATGGGAGTGACGACCACCCCGCCGCCGCCGCCCCCGCCCTCGCCCGTTTTTTTGTTGTCGCTGCCCTGGCCGCCGCCGGCGCCGAGGCCCAGAGAAATGCGGGACACGGGAATCAGCGAGTATTCCCCCACTTTAATTTCCTGGCCCAGGATCGTTTCGGTCCGGGCAACGCTGCGCAGTTCTTCCATCAGTTTGCCGATAATTTCTGAGGCAACGGCGGTCATGACATTAAACCTCTCTGACTTGGTTTTTGAGGCTCCAAGCGAACCTCAGCAGATGAAGATAGGGTAAGCGGACCAGCAATCCCGCCAGTTTCCAGGCCACCCGGTAAGGATAGGCCGTGACCCACAATCTGGCGTAATTGCGGTTTTCGAAATTCACCGACAGGTCGACATTCTGGAGCCGGATATTGGTCAGGACCCCATAGAGCACGCCGTTCCACATGGGATCGGGCAGGGATAGGCTGGCCTCGGAGTCCCGAAAGCTCAGAGTCCGACAGACTTCCGAGGCAAAGCGCCCCAACCGGGCGATTAATTCCGTCACCAGTTCCCGCTGTCGCCACAGGCGCGGCAGGATGGCGCCGCGCTTAACTTTCCCGGATTTTTGGCCGGTTTTCCGCCGGCCGGTCAGCGGTTTCTCCCGCCCCAGGCGCCTGGTTATGGTCAGGCCCAGCCAGGTCACCTGGAACCACTTTTCGGCGGAATTGTATCCCAGGGAGACGGGTATCGCCAGGATGACCAGCGTCAGGAGAAAGGCGCCCAGAATTAAATAAGCTACATAGTTCATGGGGTCTCAAAAAGGGCGACCCAGCGGGTCGCCCCTACGGAAACTATCCAGTATTTCAGGACTTTTCCCGGGGAGGGAAGGCGATCTCCAGGGCCTGGTCCAGGCGCTCCACCGGGTGGAAGATGAGTTCCTCCCGCACCGAGGGCGGGATCTCTTCCAGGTCCACCTGGTTCTGATCCGGCAGGATGATCTCCTTGATGCCGGCCCGGTGCGCGGCCAGGACCTTGTTCTTGATGCCGCCCACCGGCAGGACGTGGCCCCGCAGGGTGATCTCTCCGGTCATGGCCAGGCCCTTTTTGATGGGGCGGTTCGACAGCAGCGACACCAGGGCGCAGAGCAGGGCCACGCCGGCGGAAGGTCCGTCCTTGGGGATGGAGCCGGCGGGCACGTGGATGTGGAGGTCGGCTTTATCGAAGAAGTCCTCTTCGATGCCCAGGAACGGGGCCCGGGCCCGGATATAGGAAAGCGCCGCGGTGGCCGACTCCTTCATGACGTCGCCCAACTGGCCGGTGAGCTTGAGGCTGCCGGTGCCCGGCATCCTGAGGACCTCGATGAACAGGATGTCGCCGCCGCTGGGGGTCCAGGCCAGACCGGTGGCCACCCCGGGCTCCGGGTGCTCCAGGGCGGCGTCCCGGAAGAACTTGGGCGGACCCAGATATGTGGCCACATCTGCTTCATTGATCGCGACCTGGGTCGTGGTACCTTCGGCGATCTCCCGGGCGGCGCCCCGGCAGAGGGAGGCGATTTCCCGCTCCAGGTTGCGCAGCCCGGCCTCCCGGGTGTAGGAGGCGATGACCAGGCGCACCGCGGCAGGCGCGATCTCCAGCATCTCGGCGGTCAGGCCGTGGGCTTCCAACTGGCGGGGGATGAGGTAGGAGAAGGCGATGCCCAGCTTCTCCTCTTCGGTGTAGCCCACCAGTTCCAGGACCTCCATGCGGTCGCGCAGGGGCGGCGGGATGGGGTCCAGCAGGTTGGCGGTGGTGATGAACATTACCTTGGAGAGGTCGAAGCCCACGTCCAGGTAGTGGTCGGAGAAGGAGTTGTTCTGCTCCGGGTCGAGGACCTCCAGGAGGGCGGAGGAGGGGTCGCCGCGGAAATCGGCGCCGATCTTGTCCACTTCATCCAGGATGAAGACCGGGTTGTTGGAGCCGGCCCGGCGCATGGACTGGATGATGCGGCCCGGCAGGGCGCCCACGTAGGTGCGGCGGTGGCCCCGAATCTCGGCCTCGTCCCGCACCCCCCCCAGGGAGAGGCGCACGAATTTGCGGCCCAAAGCCCGGGCGATGGAGCGGCCCAGGGAGGTCTTGCCGGTGCCCGGCGGCCCCACGAAGCAGAGGATGGGGCCTTTCATGTCGGGCTTCAGTTTGCGCACCGCCAGGTATTCCAGGATGCGCTTCTTGACCTTCTCCAGGTCGTAGTGGTCCTCGTCCAGGATTTGCCGGGCCTGGGGCAGGTCGAGGTTGTCTTCGGTGGACTTGCTCCAGGGCAGCTCGATCATCCACTCCAGATAATTGCGGATCACCTGGTGGTCCGGCGAGGTAGGCGGGGTGCGCTTGAGGCGGGTCATTTCCCGCTCCGCCTCTTTCAGGGCGTGGGGCGGCAAGTCCGCCTCTTCCAGGCGGACCTGCAGTTCCTCGTTTTCCCGGCCTTTTTCCTCGCCTTCGCCCAATTCCCGTTGCAGGACCTTGATGTGCTCCCGGAGGTAATACTCCTTCTGAGCCTTATCCATCTCGGTCTTCACCTCGGACTGGATCTTTTTCCCCAGCTCCAGGATTTCGATCTCCCGATTGACCAGGGTCAGGACATGGAGCAGGCGCTCTTTGACCGCGACGGTCTCCAGTAACTCCTGCTTTTCAGTCTTGGAGATATTGAGGCTGCCGGCGGTGATGTCGGCCAGAATACGGGGGTCGCTCAGTTCCCGGACCAGGGTGCCCAATTCGGCCGGCAGCATGGGGGAGAGCTCCATCATCTTCAAAAAGAGGCCCTTGACGTTGGAGAGCAGGGCCTCCACCTCCAGGTCGGGTTCGTATTCCTCCGAGATCGGGTCGATCCGGGCGGCGAAATAGGGCTCGAAGCCCTGCCACTCTTCCACCCGGAAGCGGTACAGGCCCTGAACCAGCAGACGGACCGCGTCGTCCTCGGATTTGCGCATCTTCAGAATGGCCGCGGCAGTGCCCACTTGATAGAGGTCTTCCGGCCCATAGCCCTCGACCTTGTTCCCCCGGCTGGCCAGGACCCCGATGATCTTGTCCTGAAAAAGGGCCTCCTGCACCAGCTTTTGGGACGGCTCGTCCCACAGGACCAGGGGCATGATCATGCGGGGGAACAGCACCAGGTCCGGCATCGGCAATATGGATAGCACCCGGGGGCCGGGGTGGATTTCCTGGTTTCCCAGCAGCGGGGCTTGGATATCTTGTTCTTCAGTAGCCATGTGGTCTCCGTGAAGGTTTAGTCCGGGTCTGCCTGCTTCACCGGAATCTGGCGAGATTGAGGCGTTTTCCGGGGCAGGGTAATCTCCAGGATGCCATCCGTAAACCGGGCCTGGACGCCCTGGGGGTCAATGGCGATGGGCAGGATGAAGCGACGCTCGAAGGCGCCGAAGCCCATCTCCAGGTGGATGAAGCGCCGCATGCCGGCCGGCGGCGGCGGCAGCCGGTGTCCCCGGACCACCAGTTCCTGGCCGGCCAGGGAGAGAGAGAGGGAGTCCGGCTTGACGCCGGCCAGTTCCAGGCGCACCACCAGCCCCTGGGTGGTTTCATAGAAATCTGCCGCCGGCTGGAAGTGGACGTGGGTGCGGGTGGACTCGAACAGCTGGTCCGGCTGGCAACGCCAGCGTTCCTCCAGGTGTTCGAAGTCACGGATGATCCTGATCTTGATGAGACGATGCATCGCTCTCCCTCGATAATTTCACTAATTTTATAATTTAGTAATTCCGAAGCGAAAATCCAGGGGGCTGGAGATTCTTACGGCAATGAGGGGAAAATTAATCGGCATCGAAGGCAACCGTAATTGGTAACGGCGGGAGGCGCGGCGCTTTCCCGCCCTGCAGGTACTAAGTGTCCGCCCGGATTTTCAGGTTAGAATTTTAAATCCCCCCTACCCCCCTTTTTCAAAGGGGGGTTTTAAAGTCCCCCTTTGAAAAAGGGGGATTTAGGGGGATTTGATTTTCACGATAAAGTCCAGCGACTACAAAGGTTCTGGTTCCCAAAGAGTAGCTTAGGACCGGGAAGCAGGGCGGTTCGAGAACCGCCCCTACAAAGGCCGCGCCTTGACCCGCCAGGGAAATCTTGATACCTTCCTGGGATGCAGCCGCAAGTTTTTTGCCTGGGGTCCATCAACGTCGATCTGGTGTATCAGGTGGCTGACCTGGCCGGGTTCCTGCGAAATTGGGGCACCGGCTTGACCCGGGGCGGGGAAGAGGCGCTGTCCGGAGAGGCTGAGGCCCGGCTCCGGGACTTGCTGGGCCATTTTGGCCGGCCCTCCGGCCGGTTTGGCGGCGGCCAGGCGGCCAATACCGCTTACGCCCTGGCCCGTTTGGGGTTCCCGGCGGCCCTGGTGGGGCGGCTGGGGACCGACCAGGACGGGATTTTTATCAGAGATAGCCTGCGCGGGGTTAACCTGGACTACGTGGTGCCGGCCGGCGAAAGCGGCCGGGCCTATATCCTGGTGGACCCGGAGGGCGAGCGCACCATCCTGGTGGCGCCCAACACCAACGACGAACTGCGGGAAAGTGATCTGCCCTGGGGTGAGCTGGAGCAGGCCAGGTTTCTCCACCTCACCTCTTTTGCGGGCGACGGCCCGCTGGCGGTGCAGGGGCAGATCCCCCGGCGCCTGGAGGGCGGCCCGCGGCTGACCTTCGACCCGGGGGAACTCTACGCCCGCCGCGGCCGGGGCGTCCTGGAAGAATTGCTGGACCACGTGGAGACCCTGCTGGTGACCGAGGCGGAATGGACCCTCCTGGGGGGCGGCTTGCAGAGCCATCCCGGTCTGGGCCCCGCCCATCATCCTGATCAAACGGGGTTCCCTGGGGGCCAGGCTGCTTACCCCGGTGCGGTATCTGGATATTCCGGCCTCGTTCGAGGGGCAGCCGGTGGACACCCTGGGGGCCGGCGACGTCTTCGCGGCCGGCTATCTCGCCGGGCTGCTGATCGGCCTCAATCTGCCGCAGGCGGTGCGCCTGGCGGAGTACGCCGCGGCCTATAAATTGGGCGGGGCCGGGCGGGAGGGTTACCCGGATAAGCGGGTATTGGAAAGGATCATTGCCCGATTGAGGTGAGCAGATGACGGGGGACGGGAGAAGGAAGAACAGATTCACCACAGAGACACAGAGAGCACAGAGAGGCACAGAGAGAATATTTATAAAGAAATGATTTTTCACCACCAAGACACCAAGAACACCAAGGTTCACCAAGGATAGTTTTACAAGATTCTTGGTGCCCTTGGTGTTTTGGTGGTAAGTCTTTTTTGTAGCCTAATTTAAGGAGAATGCATGCTCCAAATTCAGTTAAATACGGACTGCGAAGGGCCGTTGGCCCTCAATGACCATGCCTTCGAGGTCTGTCGGGAGTTTATCAAACCGCACGGCGACCGCTTCTTTAGCCAGGTGAGCCGTTATGGCGACTACCTGGCGGATATTGCCAGGCAGCCGGAATACCAGGCCGGCGACATTCTGAAGCTCATCCTGCCGTTTCTCAAGGCGCACGGCGTCAGCAATGCCATGATCCGGGATTTTTCCAGCCAAAACCTCCGGCTGGTGGCCGGGGCGGAGGAGGCTTACCGGTTTCTGCATGGTTTTAAGTTTCCCATCTTCGAGATCAGCACCAACTACCGCCAGTTTGCCGAAGCGGTGGGCGCCAGGCTGGGGTTCGACGCCGCGCATATCTTCGGCACCGAACTGGACCTGGACCGGTACGAGTTGGCCCCGGCGGAAGCCGAAGAGCTGCGGCGCCTGGAAGCGGAAATTCTGGCGGTCCCGGCCGTCGAATTGCCCCCGGGGGCCGCGGCGCTGACGGATCTCGCCGGACCGGTGCAGGAGGCTGTGGCCCGCCTGGACCGCATCTTCCTGGAACGTCTGCCGCAGCTGGAGATCGGCGCCAGCTACCGGGAGGTCAAGCCGGTGGGCGGGGCGGAAAAGGCCAAGGCCGTGGCCGACGGCCTGGCCCAAACCGGCTTCACCCTGGCGGACACCATTTACGTGGGCGCTGACAGCACCGACGTCCAGGCCCTGGCCGCGGTGCGGACCGGCGGCGGGTTGGCCATCTCCTTCAACGGTAGCCGCGACGCGATGCAGGCCGCCGAAGTCGTGGTGGTGACGGATTGCGCCTGGCCGATAGCGCTGTTCACTGCCATCTTCCGGCAATGGGGCAAGGAAGGGGTGATCGAGATCGCCGCTCCGGAGACTCGGGCTAAGTCGAGGGCCCTGGTGCTGCCGGAGGAGATGATCGAGCCCATCGCCATCGGCCTGCAGGGGCACATCTTCAATCTTTACCTGTCCAATAACCCCGATCTGGAGAAGATCGTCCAGGAAAGCGCAGCCATGGGGGCCCGGCTCCGGGGGGACGCCATCGCGGCATTGGGGTAAAGAAAAAAAAGATTCACCACGGAGACACAGAGAGCACAGAGAGGCACAGAGAAATATTTGTTAAAATTCTGTGAACCTCTGTGGTGAAAAATATTAGAAAGGGGCGACCAGTTGGGTCGCCCCTTTTTTTCGTTTAATCAAAAAAAATAGGGGCGGTTTTCGCACCGCCCCTACCCTGCTGCATTTCACGACCGGCCAAATTTTTTGTCTGCCCAGGCTGAAGCCTGGATTATTTCCCGGCTTTCTTAGGATACCTGGTCGGTTGGGCGGCGAACTCCTCCCGACAGGCCTCCGAGCAGAACCAGTAGGTTTCGTCCTCAAAATCGTAAGCGTACTTGCCGTGCATGGCCTTCAGGTCCAGGTTGCACACCGGGTCCACTTTGCAGACGGGCCGGGCCCCGGCCTGGATGAATTTCTGCGGCTGGGCCGCGAACTGGTCTTTACACGCCTCCGAGCAAAACCAGTAGGTTTCATCTTCAAAGTCATAGGCGAACTTGCCGTGCATGGCGCTCAGGTCGAGATTGCACACCGGATCCACATCGCACTGGGGCTTGGTTGCTTCGGCCACGAGAAATTTCCTCCTGCGGATTTCTTGCCTAGAAAATAAGAATCAAGGGCGGCGGCGTCAAGGAAGGATGTGGGAAATGATTCACCACAGAGACACAGAGGACACAGAGATGCGCAAAAAATTTTATAAGTTTACTCTGTGAACCTCTGTGTCCTTTGTGCCTCTGTGGTGAAAGAAAGCTCCCGGAAGTCGCTTAATTCGATAGCGGCCGCGGCCAGGGCGTCCCGGAGGCGGGGGCTGAGGAGGGCGGCCAGTTCGGCCTGGCGGTGGTATGCCGGGGCCCAATGCTGCAACTCCGCATCGGCATAGAGGCCGGGATGGCAATAAATCTCGGTAACCCCGGGCAAAAGGCGCGGCACCAACCCGAGGAGATAGGTTTCGGTCATGCGGCCGTCATTCAAGAGGCCGAAAAGCCGGTCGTTAAAAATGAGCCCCGCAGCCCGGGCCAGCCGCGCGGCCCGGCGGCAGAGCAGGCTGAAGATGAGCCCTTGAGCGATCTTGGGCAAAGGCCCGTCCGGGGCCAGGGCCAGGGTGGTGCGCCAGTCCTCCCGGGCCAGGCGCACCGCCGGGATGCGGTACTCCCGGGCCAGGTCCAGCACCAGGGGGAAGATCTTGGGGTGGAGGTGCAGGTTGACATGGCTGTTGAGATGCCAGGGGGAGAGGCCAGCCCGGAGCAGCGCCTCAATCTGGGCGGCCAACTCCATTTTGATCTCCGGCAGCAGGTTGGGTTGAAAAAAGTACCGCCAGCCCGTCTTTACCGGATCATTGAGGAAGCGACCCTGAGCATCCACCAGATGAGGAATTTTTTGGGGCGGCAAAACGGCCCGGCCCTGGATCAGGGTGAGGTGCACGCCCAGGCAGAGGTCGGGCAAGTCCCGGGCCAGCCGCACGGCTGCTAAAAAGTGCGGCCCCCCGGCCATGAGGCTGGCGCAGCGCAGCAACCCCCGGCGATGGGCCAGGGCCACGGCGCCATTCAAGGCCGGGGAGAGGCCGAAATCGTCGGCGGTGAAGATGACGGTGCGGGGAGGACGGCAGACGGGGGACGGGAGACGGGGGACGGGAGCACAGCTTCGGTCCCCGGTCTCCCGTCCCCGGTCCTTCACCCCCGCACCCAGTGGCGGCCCTCCAGCAGCGCGGCCAGGGAGAGGAAATTATAGGGATGGAGCAGGGTGCCCAGACCCTGGAGCCACTTGCCCTGGCGCAGGGCGGAGAGGCCGTCGGCCACCGACACCGCCAGGTACTGATAGACGCTGGGGTCCCGGTAGCAGTCGATGGTGCAGGCCTGGCAGTCGTCCCGGATGGGGGCGAGCCGGTGGATTTCCTCCAGGGGGCATAAGGTCTCGGCCTGGTAGTGGCAGCGGGAGACCTGTAGATGCCAGTCCACGAAAAAATATTTGTAGCCCGCCAGGCAGGGAAAGCGGCCGGGGCGCTGCTCCAGTTGACGCTGCAGATCGGTGAGCCCCAGCTTGGGGTTGAGGATGTTGAGGGGCGAGGTGGCCTTCAGGTCTTTGATGCGGCCAAACCAGCGGTACAGTTCTGCGGTGGTGAAGTCCACGGAATTATGCTCGGCAAACCCCAGGTAGGAGGAGTGCAGGCGGGTGACCGGATAAGAAAAGGTGACCCGCTGGAAACCGAGGCGGGCCAGGAATTGGACCATGCCCTCCAGGTCGTCCACCATCCGGCTCAGGGTCACCGAGGCCACCGGATTGAGGTGGTATCGGCGCATGAGGGGCAGCAGGTCCCGGATATGATCCGTCAGGCCCGGCAAGCCCCGGTGGCGATCATGCTGGTCCGCCGAAGGGGCGTCCATGGAAATGATGAGGGTTTCCAGGCCGACGGCCTGGAGTTCCTGCAGGCGCTTGGGGCTGAGCAAGGAGCCATTGGTGCAGAGGATGGTGTTAATATCCCACTGGCGGGCGCGCTCCAGGGCCGGCAACAGATCCGGGTGGAGCAGGGGTTCGCCGCCGGTGAAGCAGAGATATTGAACCCCGGCCTGGTGCAGGGCCGCCAGCCCCTGGAAAAGCCGGGCGGTATCGGCCATCACCCGGGAAGCGGGCGGCACCTGGGGAAAATTGCAGAAGCGACAGTGGGCGTTACAGGCGTTGGTCAGGGCGATCTGGCAGAAGCCGGGACCGCCCTGAAGGATGAGGTGCAGAATCTCCTTGACCGTTATCGACAACTAGAGCCGGCCTCCGCCTTGGCGTCCGGACACTGACGCCGCTTGAACATGAAGCTCAAAAACTGCCGGCCTTCCTTGAGCAGCCTTTTGCGCTCCCCGGGGTCGCGCAGCATCACCAGGGCCGCCCGGGCCATGTAGCTGGGCCGGAAATAGAAGCGCCGGTAGAACTTGGGCACCGCCGCGAAGATCTCGGCCGCGGCCAGGCCCGGGTAATCGACCACGCAGGTCTGATAGCCGGTCTGGCCGTGGACCAGGGCGTCGTCCTGCATGTAGCCCTGTTCCCGGCAGAAGTCGTAGAACTCGGTGCCCGGGTAAGGCGTAGCCAGGGAGACCTGGATGGTGTCCGGGTCCAGTTCGCAGGCAAAGCGCATGGAGGCCTCGAGACTTTGCCGGGTTTCTCCCGGCAGGCCGACCATAAAGGTGCCGTGCACCTGGATGCCCAGTTCTTTGCACCACTTGACCATGCGGCGGCCCAGGTCCAGGGTGACGCCCTTGCGGATGTTTTTCAAGACCTGGGGGTCGCCGGTTTCGAAGCCCACCACCAGCAGCCGGAGCCCCCCTTCCTTCATGGCCTTCAGGGTCTCGTAAGAGGTGTTGGCCCGGGCGGTGGTGGACCAGAGGAATTTTAGGGCGCGGAATTCCCGGCCCAACTGGCGGGCCCGCTCGCCGTCGGCGGTGAAGGTGTCGTCGTCGAAAAAGATCTCGGCGGCCTGGGGGAAGAGCTCCAGGCTGCGGCGCACTTCGGCCACCACGTTGGCCACGCTGCGGACCCGGAAGCGGTGGCCGGTGAAGGTCTGGGGCCAGAGGCAGTAGACGCAACGGCCCGGGCAGCCCCGGCCGGTATAAAAAGAGACGTAGGGGTAGCGCAGATAAGGGATCTCGTAGTTTTCGATCTTCAGGTCCCGGTGGTAGATCTCGGTGACCATGGGCAGGGCGTCCAGATCCTCGAGATAGGGCCGGTCAGGGTTGTGATGGATGCGGTCGCCTTCCCGGTAGCTGAGGCCCAGAATCTCTTTCCAGGGGCGCTCCTGGGCGATTTCGGTGACGGCATAGTCGAATTCCCGGCGGGCCACGAAATCCACCTGGGGGCCGGCGACCAGGGACTCCTGGGGGAGGATGGACACCTGCGGACCCACCAGGCCCACCTGCAGTTGGGAATTCTTGGCTTTGAGACGGCTGACCGTTTCCAGGTCGTGCTGGAAGGAGGGGCTGGAGGTAAAGAGCACCGCCAATTCGAAATCGCCGGCCAGGTCGGCCACCTGGGCCACCGTCAGGTTTTCCGGCGGGGCGTCCACCACCCGGCTTTCCGGGATGAGTCCGGCCGGGTAGCACAGCCAGGTGGGATACCAAAAGGAGGTGACCTCGCGGGTGGCCTGATAGCGCGAGCCGGCGCCGCCGTCAAAGTCCTGAAACGACGGCGGGTTGAGTAACAAAGTACGTTTCATTGTGGCCTCTTGAGTGAGCCCCGGGCCCAAGCTTTGGAGCAGGCGCCGGGCCGCAAGGAGAGTCCGCCCACCGGACGGACCATTTTTTTAGCCGGATTTTAACTGAGATGCGCCACATTGTCCAGGAAATAGCGGGGCAGCGAGGCAGGATAGGGTGTGGTCAGTGAGCAGTGCAGTGAGCAGTAAAAATCGTCAATTACGGAGAAACGTGGGGCGAAGGGCCAGGAATGACTGCAGGGCGGGGGACTTAAAACTTCAGCGGCACCACCATGGTCAACAGCGTGCCCTGAGGCGGCGCGGCTTCCACTTCCAGGCGCCCACCCAGGTATTTCAGGCGCTGCCGGATACTGAAGAGTCCGAGTTCGTCGGGAGACGGTGAAGACGATGCGGCGGCCAGGTCCAATGCGGCGCCGTCATTTTCGATCTTGATCCACATGTCTTTGCAGTTCCGGTTGATGAGGACCGCGACATTGTTGGGCTTGCTGCGCTTGACGACCTTGACCAATAATTCCCGCACCAGTTGAAAGAGGAGGACGCGAATCTCATCGTCCAGGGGCTTGGGATTCCGATCCGCGGCCACCTTGAGGCGCAGGCCGTACTGCTTCTGAAGCAGTTCCCCCAGCCACTCCACCGCGGCTTCAAACCCCAGGTCATAAAGGATGGGAGGGCTAAGTTCGAAGGTCAAGGAACGGGTGTAATCGATGGTCTGTTCAAGGAGACGCAGGACCTCATCCACGGGTGCAGCCAGGCTGGCGGAGGCCGCTCCCCGCACGGCTGCCAACTTGATTTGCGCCAGGGCCAAAATCTGCCCCACATGGTCGTGCAGATCGGTGGCCAGGCGCCGCCGTTCCCGCTCTTCGGTGACGGAGAGCTCCAGGGCCACGGAACGCAGCTTCTCCTGGTAGTCGCGAATCCTGGTTTCCGCCAGCTTCAGGTCAGTGATATCCTCCAGCATGCCAATGGCGAACTGGCCCCCATTGCCGACGCCCCGAAAAAGGGAGACCGTCAGGCGGCCCCAGGACAAACGCCCATCCCTACGCTTATATTGCTTTTCCAGTTGAAAAGACTTGCGGCTCCCGTCCAGCAATGCGGTAAAGAGCTCTTCGCACCCGACGCCGCCGTCCAGCAGACCAAAGTGGCTAAACTTCAGCTCATTCAATTCATCCTGGCTATAACCGAGTAAGTCTTGGAGGGCAGAGTTACATTCCACTATGCGGCATTCTCGGTCCAGGAGGGCGATGCCCGCAGCGCTGCCTTCAAAAACCGTCCGGAAGCGGCCTTCGCTATCCCGCAAAATTTCGATGTAGTCCTGGATGACGAGGTTGGAGAGACCCTGGCTGATGTAGGTTTTATGGTTCTGGACCGCCCGGATAGCCGCGGCCAGCTCCCCAAAGGCATAATCTTTGAGGACATAGCCGTAGGCGCCGGCCATGAGGACCTCCACCACGAATCTCCGGTCCCCGTACATGGAGAGACCGATCACCTTGGTGGCGGGGGCGGCGGCCACTATCTGATACACCGGATGCAGCCCCTTCAACCCGGGCATGCCCAGATCCAGGATAACCACATCCGGCTTGGCCTCTCTGGCCAGGCGCACCACCTCTTCCCCGCTGTCCGCTTCCTCCACTACTTCAAAGTCCGCTTCCTTGTCCAATAGGGAGCGTAGTCCACGCCGGACCACCTGGTGTTCATCGGCAAGAAGAATTCTGGTCGGCGTGCTGCTTTCCATTCGGGAATGCTCCTAAATCCAGTGCCTGGCAGGGGTTGCGGTTGGCCTTCTAAAACTTGGCGCCTCCGCCCATGGATGAGAAAAAGGCGCTATGCAACAGATTAATCGCCGCCGGTCCCAGGACCACGACAAAGATCGCCGGGAAGATAAAACCCATCATCGGGAACATGATTTTTACCGGCAATTTGGCGGCTATCGCCTCAGCTTTTTGGGACCGCTGCACCCGGAGAAAGCCGGAATGAACCCGCAAGGCCTGGGACATGCTGGTCCCCATCTTTTCCGATTGAATCATCATACCCACCAGGGAGTTGACGCTTTGCACCCCGGTGCGCTCCCCCATATTCCTTAAGGCCGTCTCCCGGCTAATCCCGGTGCGCAGTTCGGCGTTGGTCAGGTGCAGTTCATGGTAAAGGTCCATGGAAATGGGGCGCACCTCGTCTGACACCCGGTTGAGCGTCGACTGTAAGGAGAGCCCGGCCTCCAGCAGCACGATCAGCAGATCCAGGACGTCCGGCAGGGCCTTGTCAATCCCGTCCTGACGCCGGGAGGTCTTAAACTTCAGGATATAGCGCGGCAGATAAAATCCCGCCCCCGCCAGTAGGAGGAGAATCCCCAGACTGCCGGAGGTCATGGTGCCGCTCATGACGTTGAACAGCAAATAGGGCACGGGCAGGATGAAGGCCCCCAGGGCTTGAAGACCATAATAGATGGCGGTGCCTTTGGGATGTCTAAAACCGGCTTGCAGCAGGGCAGCCCTGAGTTTCGAGGCCCCTTCCTTATTCGACGCGGCAAATTTGCCGAAGGAGGAGACCCAATCCAGGAGACTCTTCAGCAGGGTGTCATTGCCGCCCTGCAAAAGGGGCATCTCCTTTTCGGTGACTCTTCTGAATCGGGTTTTTACCAGCCGCCGGGTGCCGACATAATGCAAGACCCCGTAAACCAGACAAGTTCCGGATAGAAAAGTGCCGATCAAGGTGAGCCAGTCGAGGCCTTCCATGAGTTCCTCCTCAAACCTTGATATTGACCATTTTTTTCATGATCAGGGCCCCCAAGACGATTAAAGTGATCGCGGCGTACAAGATCTTGTTGCCCAAGGGGTCGTTCACCAACACCATGATATATTCCCGGTTAATCAGGTAAAGGAACAGGAAGGTCACCATGGGCAAGCCAACCAGGACCAGGGCCGAAAAACGGCCTTCAGCCGTCAGGGCCGTGACTTTGCCTTTCAGTTTCAGCCGCTCCCGGATGAGGGTGCCGATATTATCCAAAATTTCGGCGAGATTGCCGCCAGTCTCCGCCTGGATCAAGACCGCGGTGACGAAGTAGCGCAGATCCTGGCTGGACACCCGGTCCGACATGCGCCGCAAGGCCTGGGAGACGCTCAGCCCGAGGCGCTGTTCTTCATAGGTGACGCGCATCTCCTTCCCCAGCGGGGCCGGAATTTCCTGGGCCACCAACTCGAGGGTGGACTGCAAGGTGTGTCCGGCTCGCAGCGACCGGGCCAGGAGTTCCATGGCCTCCGGCATCTGTTTCTCGAACTTACTGGTCTTGCGCCTCTTCTTCCAGCGCAGGACGAAGATGGGCAGGAACCCCAGGAATGCCCCCAGACCCCAGGGCCAAAAGCCGCCTCTCTGCATCCCGCCGATAAAACCCAGGCCTCCCATGAGGCCGACGATGCAGATATAAACGCCGGGAGCCAGATAGATATCGGCCTGGAGGAGCAGGCGCTGCAGGTTATCCACCTTGCCCCAGCCGGTCAATTTCTGTAAAAGGTTGATGACCGGGCTGCTGCGGGAGTCCTGGTAGGCCTTGAAGATTTGGGCGCGGAACTCCTGTTCGCGCTTATTGCTCCGGAGCCGCTTCTGGATTAGCCGCCGATTGCGGTAGGGTTCGATTATCCTTAAGTTGAGGTAGGTGACCAAGAGGCACACCCCCACAAAAGCCCCCACGAGTCCCAGGACCAACATAAAATCCAGGCCGCCCATACTAAGCAGGCTTTTGTCCTCCATTGACCTTCTCCTCAGGCTGGTGGTCGCGCCTTAGCTACCCGTGGCGCGGGGTGGGGGGGTGAAGATCCCATCCATCAGGGGCGCCCCGAAGAGCCGGCAGCGGTCTGCGAACCTGGGACGAACCCCGGTGGCCACAAAGCGTCCCATAATCATGCCCTGTTCATTCATGCCGTGACGTTCGAAGACGAAGATATCCTGCATGCTGATCACGCCGCTCTCCATGCCGGTTATTTCCGAAAGGGAGGTCATGCGCCGGCCGCCGTCGCTGTGGCGGACCAGCTGAATGACCACGTTGACGGAGGAGGAAACCATCTGCCGCATGGCCTTTTCCTGGATGCTGATGCCCGAGAGGGAAATCATGGTCTCCAACCGCAGCATGGCGTCACGGGCGGTATTGGCGTGGATGGTGGTCATGGAGCCTTCATGGCCGGTATTCATGGCCTGGAGCATGTCGATGACTTCGGCGCCCCGCACCTCGCCGACGACCACCCGGTCGGGCCGCATCCGCAGACAGTTCTTCACCAGGTCACGGGCGGTGATTTCTCCTTTCCCCTCGACGTTGGCCGGCCGAGTCTCCAGGCGGCAAACGTGTTCCTGCTGCAGCTGGAGTTCGGCGGAGTCCTCAATGGTGATGATCCGTTCCCGGGAGGGAATATAGCCGGAGAGGATGTTGAGCATGGTGGTCTTGCCGGACCCGGTGCCGCCGGAGATGATGACATTCAACTTCGCCACCGCTATGGCCTTGATGACCTCGCCGATCTGGGCCGTGAGGCTGCCTTTCTCGATCAGATCTTCCAGCGAGGGGCGGGAGACGGAAAAGCGACGAATACAGAGCATCGGCCCGTCGAGGGCCAGGGGCGGGATGATGGCGTTGACCCGGGAGCCGTCGGGGAGCCGGGCGTCCACCATGGGCACGGATTCATCGACGCGGCGGCCGACGTTACTGACGATCTTGTTGATGATTTTCAGGAGATGGTCATTATCCTGAAACCTGATATCCGTCGGTTCCAGCATGCCCCGCCGTTCAACATAGACCTGATCGTAGCGGTTGACCAGGATATCCGAAATGGTGGGATCATCCAGAAGCGGCTCCAGGGGACCCAGACCCAGGATTTCGAATTCCAGTTCCCGGGCCAGGCGGTTCTTTTCCCCCATGTTGAGGGGCTCTGCCTCTTCCGAGAGCAGCATCCCGAGGGCTGTACGGATCTCCCGGGCGCGCACCTGCTCATCCAATTCCTCGAGGGCACTCAGGTCCAGGCGTTCCAGCAACACATGGTGGACCCGTTTTTTGACTTCGTAAAGTTTGGCTTCTCGAGCTGCGTCCTTCCTGGGAACCGGCACCAGCTTCGGTTCAGTCGGTTCTTGAACCGTGGGCGCTTTAACCGCAGACATTCCTGTGCCTTGCGGTTTAACCAGATTCACCCCTTTCTTATCTTTTTTATAACCCATCCAACTCACTGAGGCTTACTCCCCTAAAAAGGCCAGTATTTCCGCTTCGATGAAGCTTCCTGGCCCAGTTCTTCGAGCTCTCCCCCCGGCAGTTCCCGGAGCACTTGATCCGCCAGGGCCTTGATGCCCTTCCACAGCTTGCAACGCGGCGCGGTGAGGCCCAAAGGCGTCCCCCGGTTCAGCGTTTCCATCATGGCCATATAATCGCTGGCCAGGGTGGCAAAGACATTCTGCTGCAGCAGTTGCTCCAGATCCTTCAGCTGCAAGCCGTTGGCGCGATCGAACCGGTTCACCACCAGTTTGATTTTGCGCCGCTCGGGGTACCATTCCAACAGCGATGGCCACAGCCTTTTCAGGTTGCGCAGATCCGGGACGGTGAGGCCGGTGAGCATCAGCACCAGGTCTGCTTCCATGACCACCTGGAGGAAAAACTCGTCCAGCCAATGGCTCAGATCAACGATGACATAGCGGTAGGTGCTGCGCAGCAGTTTGAAGATCTTGGCCAAGGCCTCCAATTCGATGCTCTCTTGTTCGCGAAAATCCTGAATCCCATGCAAAACGAAGAGGTTAGTCCCATGGGGCTGCATGATCCGCTGCAGGAAAGACTGATCCAGGTCGGCCAGGTTTTGGGCTAAATCGAGGATGGTATAGTTGGGGTCTTCGTCCAGAAAATTTCCCACATCCGGGAAGGGCCGGCCCAAATCCACCAGAGCCAAATTGTCCGGATGCTGCTCCGCCAGGGCGATAGCCAGGCTGACCGCCACGGTGGTGCTCCCCGAGCCCCCCTTGTGTCCGGTGACCACGATCACTTGCCCATCGGTCTTTTCGGCCATCTGGTGCCGCCGGCGGGACAGCCATACCCGGTTTACCGCGGCTTCCAAATCGACGAGAACCATGGGGAGCGGCAGGAATTCTCTGATTCCCACTTGCATAGCCTTGATCAGAAACTCCGGTTCCCGGTTGTGGGAACAGAGCAACACCGGGGTCTTCGGCAGGTCTTGGGGCAGCTTCTCCAACCAGGCGGGAATGGTATTTTCCCCATCCATCTCCACCAGGACCAGGTCCGGCCAGCTCCCCTGGTGCCGACTGGAGTAATTCTTAGGATCGCAAGTCTGCTCCAACAATTTCAGTTGAGGGAGGCTTTCCAGAACCTGCTGGATCTCCGGCCGTTGGACGCCAGTCCCGAACAGTACTGAAATGGTTAAATTTTCAGACTGCACTGTTACTCCCTTTTGCGGACTCTACCGGGCTTCACAGGCCCCCGGCAGCTCCGGAGTTTTCTTTAATTTTTGCGCTTCCAGCCTAATGCCCCAGGTGGCTGACAAACCACGGAAATCGGGGCCGAAATACTTGGAGAACGCCAGTGGTGTTCTCCTGCTTGCCAGCCTGCGGCGACCTTAGGGCCTCTAAATTAATTGCCTTGGGGCCCTGAGAGACTACGGAAAAGCCAGTTACTGCCAAGGGGGGCGCAAAGCGAGTCCGGCCTGCGGTTCCCCGCCGGGCGCTCCTTCAACTAGATAGTGCTTTTGGAGCGCTCCATGCCTTTAATCACCTCGACGCTGCGCTCTTCTTGCTTCGCCTCTTTCAACGCAGGCTCCTTGGCCACTTCCTCTTTTCTGGCACTGCCAAAGAGGGCCGAGCTGGCCACCCCAGTAGTTTCCACGATGGTCTCATTGCGGCGGCCTCTGAGCACCAGACGAATCTTCCCTTCATTGCTGGCCAGATTCATAATCTCCGACTGCTGAGGGGTTAATTCCGTGGTGACGGTATTCACCAGCGTGGGTTTGCCATCCCCGCCCTTTTGCTCCCAGATCTGGCCGGTGCTCAAGACCTTGACGTTTTGCAGGATGGTCTTGGAGAAGCTCTCATTTTGGTTCAATTTCATATCCGCCAGGATGTCCACCTTGTCCCCAGGGTGAATAAAGCCAGCCACTCCCGAAACATCATCGACCCGGATCGTAAAGGCCCGCTTATCCTCTCCCATCAAGCTGCTCAAGCCGGCGGCGGTGCCCACCGGGGCCAGCTTGCCGAACAGGACAGGCTCCCCGTTGGAAATGGGATTCAAGGCCACCCGCCCATCCACCTGGCTTAAAGCCGAAGCAGCCTGAGGCGGGATCAGCTCTTTGGGCCAGGTGGCGATCTTGACGGAGATGCCGTTCAGGGCATTGCCCGGCGAGACATCGGCGGTAGCCACGACCACCTGGCCGGTGGCTATGGGGGCAACATAGGTCTTACGGGCGACATAGCTGCGAATACCAACCGTAGCCACAACACCTGCCACTACCGCGATAAAAATGTAAGAAACACCTTTGGGTAAGTTCAGCATGGCGCTCACTCTAAATTCATGGTGGTTTGGACCGCAACGGTCATGTTACTTAAACTGGGTATCAAAGCACCCAGGGCGCACCAGTCCTTGGTGGCGGTCACGGTGACCGTAAGTGGATCTCCCGGATTCGGAGTCGCCGAGGTCCAGGCGGCGCCTGAACACGTGACCTGAACGGTGCCGGCAATGGCGCTGGGCAGCTCCGCGTTTAATTCGTTCTGCACCACGGTCGCGATGGTGCTCCAGTTGCCGGAAGGCAGGCCGCTTGGATAGATCTGGAGGTTGGTGGTGGTGTTGGTCTTATACATCACCCCGTAACGGGCCCCATCCCGAGAGGCGTTGGTCAGGGCGTGTTTCAGATACCAGTCATAGCCAAACTCAATGATCCCCAGGAGCATCATGAGAAAGACGCTGAGGATGATGGCGAACTCCACCACTGCCATCCCGTCAGCTTCCGCAATCCTTTGCAGACGTAGCCTCATAGGTCAGATCCCCCCGGTCACCAGTAGGACCAGCATGCCCAGAGCCATGGCTACTCCATAAGGAATACCCGGGGTCTTCTGGGCTGGTAACAGAGCCGCCACTTTATCCCTGCAAAGAAACAGATTCAGGAGCCTTTGCCAAAGAAGCCCTTTCCAGAGCAAGACTCCCAGGGCCATGAACCCGCCGGCGATGGCCATATAACAAAACAGGCACAGGGTGCCAAACGGTCCCAGCCAGGCTCCCAAGGCCGCCAGGGCCTTGACGTCGCCGGCGCCCATCCCGCCCAAGATATAAGGCAGGATCAAAAACCCGAAACCCATCAGCAAACCAAGAATACCCGACGTTAAACCACTCAGCCCGAAAACGGCCAGATTGTAAAGCAAGCCGGCCAGTGCCGCACCCAAAGTGAGGTAATTGGGAATTTTCCTGGTCCGCAGGTCGCTCCATGAGATCCAGGCTGCAATCAGCAGAGGAATAATCAGGCTCTCATGAGCAGCAATCCAGGTCTGAGCTTCGGGCCCATAAAATTGCACGGGTGGTCTCCTCACAATAGCGGGGTGGGGCGAAGAATTTCCCAACCACCTTCGTCCCCATCCCCGGTAAGACCAGCATCTCAGGACTAATTTCTTCCTGAGTTCAAATGAGTTTTTTAATGTAGGTGGAGGCCAGGCCGATTAAGACCGTAACCCCCAGTAACTGCAACAGTATCGAGGTTTCCATGGCGATCGCACTCCTGTTGTAACTGCCCGTACCAGAGTCAGGAACCCGTGGTATCAAAGCTTGATACCCTGGTGGCGAAATTGGTATACAGGGTTGAGAGTGAATGACCAAGAGCCATTATCCCTACCATGACGACAATAGCAATAAGGCCCAACAACAGGCTGTACTCCACAACAGTGGCCCCAGATTCATCCTTGAATAAGTTTTCTATCATGGGAAAACCGCTCCCTGTAGAGATGGGGCATTAACAGCTTTGTCAGGTTCATGGGCCATTTGCGTAGTCGGCTAATTTTCCAGGTCACCGGTTCCAGGGGGAGGCCCAGCAGACGTTAACCTGGGCCCCAGACCCCTGAACCAAAACTTTACGAAGAGACCGGAATGCCGCTAACCGTGCTAGCCACACCCGTGAACATGCCGCTGATTGACTGCCCCAGCAGGGTGACCGCGCCGATAATGACCACGGCGATCAAAGCCACCAACAGGCCATACTCCACGGCGCTGGCCCCGGACTCGTCCTTGAAGAAATTTCTGATCATACCTGACATCGTGACCTCCTATGTCCCAGGGGAGGAAAATCACTGCTCCCCGCCTCGCTTTTCAGCATGCTTGCTTGATTTTCCAGGTTCACCAGTTCCAGGGAGGCCCAACAGGCGTTAACTTAGGCCTTACCCCCTGAACCAAAACTTACGAAGCGACCGGAACGGTGCCAATAGTGGAAGCAACACCCGTAAACATGGTGCTGATGCTATGCCCCAGCATGGTGACCGCGCCGATGATGACCACGGAAATCAAAGCAACCAAAAGACCATACTCCACGGCGCTGGCGCCGGATTCATCTTTGACAAAATTTCTGAGAGCGTTCATTATTTTCTCCAATTATTTTTATGGCGAGCTCTGAGTTAATTAAATCTTCAGTCTCTTTTGAGGGTGATTAACTTTACTTCAGTCCTTGCCATGGCTTTTCTTTGTTTAAAGTTTGACCTTACCTCCTTATCGGGTTTTTTGGTTCCGTGGTGCTGAACTTTGTTGTGAGGCTAATATGGTTTATCTAAAGGGGAAGGTAAATCAGGGTTGTCCTGATTTTTACCTTCGAGAACCCTGAATTTATTTATAGGCATCGGCCGCCAACCTAAGGGAAAACCCCGATCCAAAAAACGGCCCAGGGCCGGGTCAGTTCCCGACAGGAGCGCGGTTGGTCAGGCCGACAACCTGATCCAGTTCGTTCCACAGGGGCCAGACTCCCTTCACCCTAATTTTCCGAGACCGGCGATCGCGCCCGCCCAACGGAGGTGGTCCGCCGGGTAGACTCGTATTTTTTGAGGCTTACCAGCCATGGACCGGCCCGATATGGTCCAGAATTTTTAGCGTCTGCAGAAATCCCGCTGCGGCTAAATTAAGGGGTGGAAGATTTGGGGAGATCATTGTAAAAAGAGTAATCCATTTGCCAGAGGGGGAGCGCTCAATGGGGGTGAACAAATTTCCGGCTAGTGTTTTGAATGCCGGGTGTGAAAACCAATCGGCCGATTCGATTATTTTGGAGAAGCATGCATGTCTGACCTGAGACCGCTGATCATCGGCGGGGGACCGGCGGGAATCTCTGCGGCTCACACCCTGGTGGAGCGCCAGCTTCCCTGCCTGCTGTTAGAAAAGGACCGGCAGATGGGCGGGCTCTGCAAGACGGTGGAATACAAGGGGTTCCGCTGTGATATCGGCGGCCATCGGTTCTTTACGAAGAATAAGGAGATTCAGGCGTTGTGGGAAAATACCCTGGGCAGCGAGTTTTTACTGCGCCAGCGGTTGTCTCGCATCTATTACCGGGGCAAATTTTTCTATTACCCACTGCGCGTCGGCAACGCCTTAAGCGGACTGGGCCCGCTGGAATCCAGCAAGATCGTCTTAAGCTATCTAAAGGCCCAGGCCTTTCCGGTCAGTCCGGAAGTGAGTTTTGCCGACTGGGTCTCCAACCGCTTCGGCAAGGTGCTGTTCAACATATTTTTTAAGACTTATACGGAGAAGGTCTGGGGTATTCCCTGCGCCACGCTCAGTGCCGATTGGGCCGCCCAACGGATCCGCAATCTCTCCCTGGGCCGGGCCCTGATCAATGCGCTGGGATTGAGAAATAGCGGCAAGGTGGCCAGCCTCATAGATAGCTTTCATTATCCCCGTCTGGGACCCGGCCAGATGTACGAAGACATGTGCCGTAGAGTGAGCCGCGCCGGCGGAGAAATCCGCCAGGGCCAGGAAGTGGTGGAAGTCCGGCATCACCAGGATAAGGTGACGGGCGTGCTGACCCGCAATGGCGGCAGCGACCAACTGACGCCGGGCTCGCACTGTTTTTCCAGTATGCCCATCAGCGAACTGGTCCTCAGGATGTCGCCGCAGGCTCCGGAAGCAGTGCTGGAGGCGGCCCGGTCACTGAGATACCGTTCCATCATTACGGTTAATCTGCTGTTTAAGACGAAGACCACCCTGCCGGATAACTGGATCTACCTCCACAGCCCCGAAGTCACGGCCGGCCGTTTGCAGCTTTATGCGAATTGGAGTCCGGCCATGGTGCCTGCTGCCGGGACCAGTTCCGCGGGCTTCGAATATTTCTGCTTTGAAGGGGACGACTTGTGGAACTTATCGGACTCGGGCCTCATCAACCTGGCCCGTCAAGACCTGTCCCACCTGAAGTTCTATAACCAGGAAGACTGGCTCGACGGCTTTGTGGTGCGCTATGCCAAGGCCTACCCCATGTATGAAGACGGCTACGAAAAACCTCTGGCCCTGGTCAAAGGGTGGCTGGCCCAATTCCCCAATCTTTATTGCATCGGCAGGTATGGCCAGTTTCGCTACAATAACATGGACCATTCCATGCTGACCGGCATGTTGGCGGCCCGGGCCATGCTGGGGGAGAAGGTGGACCCCTGGTCGGTGAATGCCGAAGGTGAGTATATTGAAGAGAACCGCGAAGGGAATTGAGGGGCGAGATTAAGCGGCTCTCCGGTCCAGGGCAGTCCTTGCCTTGGCCAGGGCGAGAAAGAACAGCGCCAACAGAATTAACGGCGCGATTTGCAATTTTCCTTGAAAGAAATTGAACAAATTAAAAAATCGCGCCTCAAAAGGCAAAAGCCATCCCAGCAGTAAGAGGATCAGTTCCCCCGGCAGCCTGCCGTGGAGCCGGCCATCCTCCCAGAGCCATAAGAGAGGCAGAGCCAGGATGGCAAGGTCGTAGACAAAGGAATAGGGGGTAAATAAGAGGGTTCCTAAAACCAGTACCGCCCCCCTGATAGTAATGGGGAGCTTTTTTTGCCACACCCAGCCCACCCCGGCCAGCACCATCGCCATCACCACCCCCTGGACCGGATAAGCGACTCTGGCTCCGAACCCGGCATTACGGATAGCCGCAAAAAAGGTCGGCACCAGGCCAAACGGAACAGTGTCACCCAGCATTAGTCTCATTGGAACAGACATCGCTCTAAAGTATTCTAGCCATACTTCCAAGCCGAATACTGCCAGGCTTGCTAATGCCAAAATTATAATGGTGGCAAAGGCGCTGATTAAGGTCTTCCAGTAACGTCCAAAAACTAGGGCTATGAAGGTCAGTATTACCAGCGGAGGTTTATAACCCAAAAGGCCAAACAAACAACCGGCTATAATAGGATAGCGGTCAAGGAGCAGCAGTCCTCCTCCCAATAATATGCCGGAAATGAAACCGTTTTGTCCAAAAATGAAATTCTCATAAGTCCCTGGAAAAAATAGGCATAGCAATAATACAATCGGCTGAGAGTTGATCCGAGATAAGACGAATAAATATATGATAAGAGCCGCGATTATAAATACGAAGAATGATTGAAGGTACGGGAGCATCCCCAGCGGCACCACTGCGAATAAGAAAAAAGGAGGATAGTACCAGCCGCTGCCACACAAGAGGTGCGGCCCGAATAATTGCTTATGAATGGTATTCGTGGCATCATGGTTATAAATAAGTGCTGCATGGCCAGAAAGGACGAGCTTCGCAGCTAACCAATGGTTGGCAAAATCTGAGGCTATCGGCCGATTCTCCCGAGTGGAACAGGTGGAAAAATCCCATACCATATTGACAACGCGCACGTAAAAAAACAGGGAAAATGCTACCAGAACGAGGCAAGCGGCGATGGTGGCTCGTTTTCCATGATACCAAGGCATACCGCACCTTTCCTGTAAGGCGTTGATCCGTACCGGACAATGCCAATTCTTCCCCCACATTGATGCGCCTGTCAATATGAAAATTGTTTTACCTTCAATAACTTTTATTAAATTATTTACTGCGACCGGGAGTGCAATCCTAATCTTCTTTTAAAGACAACCGGGCTGATTACGCCGGATTACATCGGCTACCTCTTGTTGTTCCGCCCCTCCAGGTCAAGCTCAATTGAGAGGCCTGCCCCTTGTATCTGAAATCCCGATTCCTATTTTATATTGGTTGTCGTGGCAGATAATCATTCATTTTGGGAGACCGGCATGGGAATCAAAGTGGAAAAACGATTCGGCCGACAGGAACTGGCTGACTTCCTTGCGGACTTGAGCCAGCAGGTGCAAGGCGGCCAGCTAAAGGGCGAGACCCGCGTCTGGACGGTGCCGGAGCAGGTGGAGGGCACTATGCACCTCAAGGAAGAAGAGGGCGAGGTGGTCGCCAAAATCAAGCTGCGGTGGCCGACGGCTGCAGACCGCCAAGCGGTTCCGAAGCCGGCCAGCCCCCAGGAATCCCTCGAGCTGAAAGCCGTTAAAACCAGGCTGAGCCACCCCTTTAAAGAACTGCAACGCCTGATCAGGGAAGGAAGCGTGCCGGACCAGAAGACGGTGCAGGATTTTGTGGAAAATTCCCTGCTCTTCGCTAAATTAGTCAAACCGGAATGGCAAGAGCTGATGGCCGAATATCTGGCCCACGTGGACAAGTTACAGCAAGCCGTGGCCGGCGGCCAGTTGGAGGCGATGCGCCAGGAACTGCAGGCGCTGGTGGATCGCATGAGCGCCTGCCACCGGGAATTTAAAAAGTAAGTCCACCGGCTTTTAGTCGGACTCAAAAAATCCAGGGCGGTCGGGACAATCCCGGCCGCCCTTTGATATTCCTTGCCAAAAATTCTGCTTATCCCACCCCCACCCTAACCCTCCCCCCTCAAGGGGGAGGGGATCAGAGGGCACTTAACTATGAAACAGGACTTTTAGGTTCATTCGAACCCTTTGAATAGGTCAGCGATCAGCCGGCGCTTACCCGTTCTGTTATTCGTCAAAATATAATTTGCCGCCGGGTCCGCCGGAGTAAAATTCTCTTGAAAGAAGCGGCGCGGCGGTATAATAATTCATAATTATGCATGCATAATGCAATCGGAGTTGCCATGAACAGCCGTATCATTCCGGTCGTGCTTTATCAGGAGGTCGCCGAACGCATCCGTCAGCGGATCTACAGTTACGATCTGAAACCCGGGGAGTGGATCGACGAGCAGGCCCTGGCCGAATCCTTCGGCATCAGCCGCACCCCGCTCCGGGAGGCCCTCAAGGTGCTGAACAGCGAGGGCCTGGTGCTCCTGAAACCCCGGCGCGGCTGCTTCGTGGCTGAACTGACCGAACAGGACCTGGACGAGATCTTTCCGGTCATGGCCCTGCTGGAGGGGCGCTGTGCCTACGACGCGGTGCGCAAGGCCAGGCCCGCCGACCTGAAGCGCCTGGACGACATCCATGCCAAACTGGAAAAATTCGCCGCGGCCGGGGATATCGACCGCTATTACGAGCAAAACTATATCTTTCACCAGGCGGTGCAGCAGCTGGCCGGCAACCTCTGGCTGCAGAAGACGGTGGGGGATTTGCGCAAATTCCTCAAGCTCCTGCGGGGGCGGCAGCTGATGCTGCCCGGCCGCCTGGAGGCTTCCCTGAAAGAGCACCGGCTGCTCATGGCCGCGTTTCACCATCAGAACCCGGCTGCGGCCGAGAAGATCATGCACGACCATCTGCTGGCGCAACGGGCCGCCCTGGCCAGTTACGATGCCGGGGAAGCCGGGAGACAGCCGGACCGGGTGGAGAAAGTTTAGAAAAGTCCCCACAAATAAAATGCCCCTTTGGTGCGGAGAACACCGCCGGGGCCGGGTACAAAGCGTGATAGACCTTACGTCCTTTGACAATTCTGGTCAAGGTTCCACAGGTTATCCCTGGGCGCGGCGCTAAACGACGTTCTGTCCGGGGATTTCTTTTAAGGTTTTCCGGCGGTGCAGGGTCGACTGGGCCGCCCAATAATCACGGTCGGGAGGTGAGTGAGAAAGATAGAGCCAATTATTCATTCAGTGAATCGGGGTGCGAGTCCAGACATTGAGGTCAACTTTGCCAGCATTTCTTCATTTTTTTATAAAAAAAGGGGAACGAGATGGATATGGAAGCCTTTTGGGCGCAAAGATGGAAGGCTTTGTGGTTCGTGACGGCACTGGGGTTTGTTTTTTCAGCCAATTATACCAACCATGGCCCGCTGGTACCCACCCTGGTCAAGGATTTACACATTACCCTGGCGCTGGCGGGATTTCTGACCACGGCCATCTTTCTCTCCCACGGCGCCCTGCAGATACCCGGAGGGGCGCTGGCCGATAAGCTCGGGGCCAAAAAGGTAGCCTTCTGGGCCCTGATTATCATTACCGCGGGCAACGTTCTGATCGGTTTTTCCGACTCTTATACGGCGATTCTGGTCTTGAAATTCATCATCGGGATCGGCACGGGCATGGCCTTCATCGCCGGGGCCCGGTATGTGCCCACCTTCTTTGCCGGCAAAGAGATCCAAAGGGCCCAGGGGGTCTATGGCGGCTCCATCCTGCTGGGGTCCGGCTTTGTGATCTACGGCATCCCGCAATTGCTGGCCGCGGTGGGTTGGCACAACGTCTTCATGGTCACCGGCGCCATGGCGGGTCTGTTGGCGGTGCTGTGGTTCTGGTTCGCGCCCGACACCCCCAGCCACACCACCGCTCCCAAGATCAACTGGTCCAACGTCCTCGCCAATCCCAATATCTGGCTGCTCTCCATGGCGCAGATGGGGAGCTTCGGCGCCATCATCGCGGCCGGGGTCTGGGTCAATACCCTGTTGATCAAGAGCATCCATCTCGCCCCGAAGACCGCGGGCATGATCGGCTCCACCGTGTTGTTGCTGGGGATCATCTCCAGGCCCCTGGGCGGTCTCATCCTGGGAAAAAAGATGATGGGCACCAAACCGCTTCTGGTGCTGTCCTGTGGGGGTCTGGCCCTGGGCTTTGTCTGGATCGGCCTCTCCACCACGCTGACCATGGCCTTTCTGGGCATTATTTTTACCGGCGTCATGGCGGGTTTGCCGTTTGCCGGCATTTTTAACGGGGCCAGGGACAACTGTCCGGCCACCCCCGGGGTGGCCATGGGCTTTGTCAACACCTGGGGCGCCGCCGGGGTCATGATCATGCCGCCGATTATCGGCCGGCTGGTTGATTTAAGCGGCACCTTTGTGAGCGGCTTTTATGTCCTGGCCGCCTCAGCCCTGCTGGGTTGCCTGTGCTGCCTGGCCCTGAAGCCGCCCAAGCCGGTCTGCTGACCGCGGCCACGGCGGGGAGAGATTATGGACGCAGCGCAAATCAAATACCGGGAAAAGCTGGCCGAACATCTGGTCAAGCAACTTAACAAGCGCCGAATGGCGGCGAGCTATGCCCCCACGGCCGCCCAGGCCAGGGAAGAGGTTGTCGCCATGATTCCCTCGGGGGCGCTGGTGAGCCGCTGCGGCTCCATGTCCCTGGTGGAGATGGGGTTGTGGGAGGCTCTGGACCGGAAAGCCGGCGTGGAAATCCTCAATCCCTTTGCCCCCGGGGTCGGTCCGGAGGAGGCTTACGCCTTGATGCGCCGGGGACTAACGGCCGATTTCCTGATTACCAGCTCCAATGCCTTGACCATGGACGGCAGGCTGGTGAACCTGGATGCCACGGGGAACCGGGTGGCCGCCATGTGTTTTGGACCGGAAAAGGTTATCCTGGTGGTCGGCCTGAACAAGGTGACTCCGGATCTGGAGAGCGCCATGGCCCGGGTGAAACAACTGGCGGCGCCCATCAATGCCATCCGGCTCAACCGCGAGACGCCCTGTGCCGAGACCGGCCGGTGCGCCGACTGTCGCAGTCCCGGCCGGCTTTGCAACCTGTGGTCGATTATCGAGGGCCACCGCTATGAAAACCGCATCCACGTCAAACTGGTGGGCGAGGATTTGGGCTATTGAAATCGGCTGGTCAGAAGGCTTGAAGGCAAAAACTTAAATCCCCCTAAATCCCCCTTTTTCAAAGGGGGACTTAAATTCCGAAGGAGGAAGGGGGGATTTGGTTGAAAGATATCCACCAACCATTTACCTGAGAAACCTTGCAATAGTGGAGGCATTATGTCGATTCTACTCGTGCCGCGGGCCGAACAATATGGGGAACGCCCGGCGATCGTGGCCACGGAAGGCAGTTTTACCTACCGGCAACTCCTGGAGGCCTCCGGCCGGGTGGCGGCCTTTCTGCTGAACGGCAGCCAGGACTTGAACGAGAGGCCGGTGGCCTTCCTGGCGCCGCAGGGGTTCCATTACGTCGCCTTGCAGTGGGGCATCTGGCGGGCCGGCGGCATTGCCGTGCCGTTGTCCCTGTTCCATCCCCGGCCGGAGCTGGAGTACGTCATTGATGACACCAAGCCCGCCGTGGTCGTGGCTCATCCGGACTATGCCGCCCTGGTCGGGCCCATTGCGGCCGAGCGCGGGATCAGATTCGGGACGAGCCCCGAAGCCCTGGCACATGCTCCTGGGCCGCTGCCGGTGGTGGCGCCGGCCCGGCGGGCCATGATTCTCTATACCAGCGGCACCACGGGCAAGCCCAAGGGGGTGGTCTCGACCCATGAGAACATCGCCGCCCAGATCACCAGTCTGGTGGAGGCCTGGGGCTGGACCGAGGCTGACCGCATCCTGGAATTTTTGCCGCTGCACCATATCCACGGGATTGTCAACGTCATCGCCTGCGCCCTCTGGGTCGGGGCGGTGTGTGAGATTATTCCCCGCTTCGAGGCCCAACAGGTCTGGGAACGCATCGCCCGGGGCGGTCTGACGCTGTTCATGGCCGTGCCCACCGTCTACGTGAAGCTGATCGACGCCTGGGAGAAGGCCGCCCCGGCCGAACGGCAGCGGCTGTCGGCCGGCTGCCGCGGGATGCGGCTTATGGTTTCGGGCTCCGCGGCCTTGCCGGTCCCTATTCTGGAGAAGTGGCAGGAGATCTCCGGGCATATCCTCCTGGAGCGCTACGGCATGACCGAGATCGGCATGGGCCTGTCCAATTCGCTGCTCGGGAAGCGCTACCCCGGCTGCGTCGGCACGCCGTTGCCGGGGGTGGAGGCCAAGGTGGTGGATGAAGCGGGGCAGCCGGTGGAACCCGCGGCCCCGGGAGAGATCGTGGTGCGGGGGAAGACGGTTTTTCTGGAGTACTGGGGCCGGCCCAAAGAGACCGAGAAGGCCTTCCGGGACGGCTGGTTCTTGACCGGCGACGTGGCCGTGGTGGAAAACGGCATCTTCCGCATTCTCGGCCGCAGCAGTGTGGACATCATCAAGACCGGCGGCTATAAGGTCTCGGCCCTGGAGATCGAGGAGGTCCTGCTGACGCACCCGGATATCAAGGAAGTTGCGGTGGTGGGAGTGCCGGACCAGGTCTGGGGGGAGCGGATCGTCGCCGCCCTGGTGCTGAGGGCAGGCGCCAACCTGACCACCGAGTCGCTGCGGGCCTGGGGCAAGGAGCGGCTGGCCACTTACAAGGTTCCCAAAGAAGCGGTGATCATCGAGGAATTGCCCAGAAATGCCATGGGCAAGGTCTCCAAACCCGATTTAAAGAAGACTATCGCGGCGAGGCCGTAGCCCACCCCGGCACGGAGGGGGTCGGTCCCGGGCCCCCTCCCCTGCCGGGCTTTGAGGGTCCTAAAGGCTTCCGGCCGGCGGCCTAACTCATGACCTCCGGGAGGTAATCCCGCCCCATTTTTTTGCCGGCCGCGGTCACGGCAGCGAAGATGCTTGCCAAATTAACCAAGACGGATTCGAAGCGCACCGAGAAGTAATCCTGGCCGGCGTGATACTGCACCGCCAGCAGGCCGGTCAAATTGAGCAGTTCGGCGCGCACGGCGTCGGGGCAACCGGCTCAGGTGAAGCCCCCTTGTTGCATCATACCCTTTACCTGGAGACGAATTTCGGTGATCAAGCTAATCCCTGCTCTATTGGCGCCGCCACCTGCCGTATAAAATTAAACGATTTTGAGTAATCCCTCGGGTATTCTGATCACTCTCATAAGTTTTAACGTGAAAACCAAAATCCCCCTAATCCGCCTTTTTCAAAGAGGGACTTTTAACCGCCCCTGTGCAAAAGGGGGGCAGGGGGGATTTTCATTCTCAGGAATGAAACACTCAGGGTCCATGGTTTAGCCTATTTCTGGGAGACCTTTCCGGACTGACGAAAACTGGTGATATCCCGGATAGTCCCGAACATGCTGACCGGTCTGCCGCGCTGATCAAATTTAACTTCGGCTTCCCCTTGCACGAAGCGCACCGAGCCATCGGGCCAGACGATGCGATGTTCAATGCGGTAAGGCTGCTCGCCGACCAGGGCCTGTCCAAAGGCCCGCACCACCCGGTCCTTATCTTCGGGGTGGACACAATTGAAAAAGTGGCCGGTCCGCAGGGGCAAAGGTTGCGGAGACAGATTTAAAATCCGGTACATTTCAGCACACCAAATAAATTGTTTAGTCAATAAATGCCATTCCCATTTCCCCACCTGAGCCAGCGGTTGCTGCCTCAGGGAGCGGCCCTCAACTGGTTGACCCTCATCCTGGGCCGGCTGGCGCTTCCCTGCATATTGCCCGTTCATGCTCCTTCTCCTTCTAGACTAAATTGACCGTCGAAAACGCCTGAATGACAGAACCATAACCCGTTTGGGGCATGGGAGGTGCGATTAACTAACGAAGATAATTGAGTTTCCGGTTCGACCGAAAAAGGGCGCGAAGTCGAGCCTGACTTAGAGGGTGATGACCGCAATGCTTGTAATCAATGTAAGTACAAGCATGTCAAAGTCAAGGCGCGAAATTAGAGATTTAAACACCCCGAAGCCAGGCCAAAGGCAGCCGGTTATGGGAGGCGCCCTGGGGCCTTATCGATCTGCCTGCTCTTGAGAAGTTTTGGGGCGGACGCTAAATTCCGAATCCCGGCGGTGCGGTTCTCTGGAGTTTGACCAGGCCGTCGGCTCGGAGGGGTTGGTCCAGCATCTGGCGGACCTGGTGGATCAGCCGGTCACTTCTGAAGGGCTTTTGGATAAAGGCGATCCCCGGGTCCAGCACCCCGTGGTGGACGATGGAGTTTTCGGTGTGCCCCGACATGAACAAAACCTTCAGCTTCCGGCCGTTGGGCCTGCAGCCGCTCCGCGGTCTCGCCGCCGCTCATCCCGGGCATGACTACATCGGTGAGCATTAAGTGAATGGAGCCCGGGGCCTTTTGGCTCACCAGCAAGGCGTCAAGGCCAGAGGCGGCCTCCAGCACGGTATAGCCGTGCATTTCCAAGATGCGCCGGGCCACCTGGCGCACCATGTCTTCGTCCTCCACCAGCAGGATGGTTTCCGTGCCCCGGTCAAAGGTGCAGCTGGTGGGGGCGGCGGCCTCCGCCTGCACCTGCCGGCTGAGGCGAGGCAGGTAGACCTTGAAGGTGGCGCCCTGTCCCACTTCGCTGTAAACGGTGATGTGGCCGCCGCTCTGCTTGGTGATGCCGTGGACGGTGGAGAGCCCCAGCCCGGTGCCCTGGCCCAACTTCTTGGTGGTAAAGAAAGGCTCAAAGATGCGGGTCCGGGAGGCCTCATCCAGACCGCTGCCGGTATCACTTACCGCCAGCATCACGTAATCGCCCGGTTCCACCTCCACGTACTTTTGGGCGTAAGCCGCATCCAGAAAGACGTTTTGGGTCTCAATGGTGATCACCCCGCCCCGGGGCATGGCATCCCGGGCATTGACCGCCAGGTTGAGGATGACTTGTTCAATCTGGCCGGGGTCGGCCATGACCTCTCCCAGATTCTCCACCGGGATGGTGTTCAGTTTAATATCTTCACTGAGGAGGCGCCGCAGCATCTTATCCAGGTTCAGGATCAGATTATTGAGATTAATCACCTTAGGGGCAAAGATCTGCTTACGGCTGAAGGCCAGGAGCTGACGGGTCAAGGAGGAGGCCCTTTCCGCGGCTCGGCGGATTTCCTCCAGATCATCCCCGGCGCGGATCGGCTAGTTCGAATTTCCCCTGCAAGAGTTCACTGTAACCGATAATCGCGGTCAGGATGTTATTGAAGTCGTGGGCCACGCCACCGGCCAGGCGGCCGACGGCCTCCATTTTTTGCGACTGGCGCAGGTTTGGTTCGCTAAGGCGCAAAGCTTCCTCGGCTCGTTCCCGCTGGGTGAGATCCCGGAGATAGTTAATGACCCCGCTAACCCTGCCAGTGGCCGGATCCAACAAGGGAAAGGAGCGAATTTCCAACCATTCGGCGATCTCCCCTGATTTGCCCCTGATAGTCTCAAACATCAAATCGGCTTGGCCGGTCTGCATAGTCCGTAGGGCAGCGCACTCTTCGCACGGCTTATCCCGTCCATGGTAGGCGGTGTAACATTTTTTCCCTACCAGAGGCAGAGCTGGGGCAAACCTTCTTTCCGTTTCAGAATTGGTCCGCAAGATGTTGAAGTCGGTATCGATGATACTGATGCCATCCTGGCTGCTGTCGAAGATATTGGCCAGGAAGCGCTCGCTGGCCCGCAGGGCCTCCTTGGCCTGACGCCGGGCGGTAATGTCGATGTTCGAACCGCGATAACCTTTGAGATTACCTTGCTCATCGAGGATGGGCACCCCGCTGCTGGAAATCCAGACGGTTTCCCCCCGCTGGTTTACATTGCGGTGGATGAGATCCCGAAAGGGCAATTTAAGTGAATAAAATCTGAAGGCGCCCTGTTTGAGGTCTACCCGATCCTCAGGATGGAACAGGTCGTAGAAATGTTTGTCCAGCACTTCTTCCGGCTGGTATCCGAGCAAATCTTCCACCACCGGAGAGACGTAAGTGTATTTGCCGTGCTGGTCCACCTCCCAGATCCATTCCACCGAGTTCTCGGCTATGTCCCGGAAGCGACGTTCACTTTCTACCAGGGCGGCTTCGGACTTCTTGCGCTTGCTGATATCGAGGGCGTCACAGACGATATAGCTGATTCGTCCGGCTGCATCCCGCCGCACCGAGCTGCTTAAAAACATCGGCACCTGGCAGCCGTCTTTAGTTTGGTAGTTGATCTCCCTATTGGTTAAGTCGCCTGCCTCGATTAGCTTCTCCAGCTTCGGGCCGAGGGACTGGTCCTCCCCCAAGACCCTGGCCATAGGCGCCCCGATGAGCTCCACTTTGGCGTAACCCAGGATGCGGCAAGCCGACCTGTTGGTGGTGATGATCCTGGCGTCGGCGTCCACCACGATCAGGGCGCCCGGCATGGTCTCCAGGATGCTGTCCATATAATCCCGGGAAACCGTGGTCATCTCGAGGTCCGCCGCCATCTGGTTGAAGGCGTCGGCCAGTTGCCCGATCTCGATCTCTCGACTTGATCTCCACCCTATTGCTCAGATCTCCCTTGCCGATGGAAGCCGCGCCCAGGGTCAGGTCCCCGATGGGCTTCACAAAGTGGCCGATCACAATGTAAAGGATGCTTCCCAGTCCGAGGAAGGCAGCCATGGAGATCAGCAAGCTCAAAAGGATGATGTTTTTCTTGATCTCCCAGATTTGGGTCAGGGAAAAACCGAGCCAGAAGGTCCACTTTTTTTTACCGATTTCCAGCGGGGTGATGAATAACCCATAGTTTTCCCGCCGGTTCAGCAGCACCTTACCCTGGAAATCGCCCGATCTAATCTGGGGAAATAGTCTCGGGCGTGAGTGCCCATCATCGCAGCCTGGTCGGCCAGGTGAATGACGCCGTCCTCCCGGACCACCCACCAGAACAAGAAGCCTTCCTGTTTCGTAAGGCTTTGCAATCTCTCAAAAGGCCATCTGGATTCGACCTGGTAATGCTCGATCTCCCGGGAAAGGACCTCTCCGGTGGTGGTATATTGTCCCACGAGGTGCTGCTCAGCACTAGTGATCTGCTTGACGGTAGTGAAATAGGCGAGGATAAACACCGCCCCGACCAGAGTAAGGAAAACGGCAATGAAGATTTTCCAGAACAGCTTCATCTACTTGGTTTCCTTCTCACCAATAACCAGAAAAGAGGTCAGCAGATTGCCGTGTTTGTAGCCGACTCCAGGAAATAGCCCTGTTCTCCCCAGGTTAACGGGGCGATAAAGGGAACTTCGTGATTGGCATAGTCAAGCAACAGGACCATGGTCTCGCGCTCTTTATCGGGGACGACCCGCATCACTCCGGCGCAGATAACCCCGAAGGCCAGCACCGCCTTTTTTTCGGGGTTAATGCCGCCCTGAATCCGGGCATTGACCGGCAGATTGCCGATGCGGTTGAGTAATCTTTCCAAGGTGCCGTGGCTCAGGTGGATTTCATCTCCGGTCTTTAGGTTGGCGGAGGCCTCCATGGACTTATTCTGCAGGGTAAGGTCATGGGGCCAGGCATACGAAAAAAGGAAATAATCCTGGCCCTCCCGGGAGTTAAAGCGTCGGTAAAATGGATTTAAAATCATAAATTTCTTGAAATTCATTAGATTAGCGCCTTCTTGTTGGAGCTGCTTGATTTTGCCCCCCAACCATTCATCGTAAACGTCCAGGGCCGGGCGCCCGTCGATTTCCAGGATGGTCGCGCCCTCGACCTTGGTGAGCACCCCTGAGTAGCCTTCCTGGGCGTCGAAACCGCCTTCAAAGACCCAGCCCACCGGCAGCTTGGTATAGATGACTGCCAGGGAAATGCCCTGAGCAAAAACTTCCTGGTCCCCCAAAACCGCAAATTTGGGGCCACCGGTGGTACCGCCTAACAGAGGGACTTGGCCCGCCACTGTCGAAATGCCCTCCATGGCGTCATCCTCAAAACCCCGGGAGATGAGGGCCAGAACTGCCTGAGGCGGTTCCTTAGGAGATTTGCCGGCACTTTCCTGGGCCTGCCTCATGGCGGCCTTGGCGCCCTCTTTGGGGTTGGCATAGCGGGAGAAATCGGCTGAACCCACCCCGAAGACGATATCTGGCGAGGTTACCGTCATCACTGCCAGGCCTATGACCTTTTGGTTTGCGGCAGAATCCCTTGCCCCGGCGTGGATAAAGCCCCGGTTGGTCATGAGGCCCTCGGAATCGGAAGTGCCGCCGTAGATTTTAGTCTTGTCACCCAAGAATTTTCGGGCCTCGGCAAGAATGTTCTTGAGGTCAGCCCCGGAGGAGGCGAAGAGCGCCACAAAGTCGGGGATGGGCTGCTTCTTGGCTTTGAGGGCCATAGCCAGGGCCTCGCGTATGGCCTCGCCGGGGTCGTCTTTAACGCTCCAGCCGGTGCCCACCTCGGCGCCGGAAGCCGGGTCGGCGGCGCTGACCGCCCTCTTTTGGGGAATCAAATGCAATTCTTTCTGCCCGGTTGACCGAAAAAAATAGGCCGCGCCGACCCCGATCATGACCAAGACGGCCATTAGGATAATGACGTAGCTTTTTTTTGCAGGCACCATGGTCTCCATTCCAGGCCGGCTTTAGGCATTTACCGTCTCAAACTGCAACAGGCCCGCGCCCTGGCCCCCGATCTTAACTCCCGCCACCGCAAGAAATATCCGGGCTGGTGAATCCCCAACCAGATAAAGCGCGGCTTTCTCCGCGGGCCTATTGGCCTGACTAGTCAATCGGCAGCAACTGGGGAATCTTTAAAATGAGAGAGAGTTGTCGAACCTTATTGGCGGGAAAAGACTTAGTTCAGCGGCGGCCCGTAGCCCGCTAGGGCGACCAGCTTCCCAGGTATCCGCGTTATAAGGCCCAGAGGATCAAGCCGATGAGGCAGGAGGCGGCCAGACCCAGGGGGATGGTGCGCCGCAGAATCCGGCCTTCCTGCCCCAGGGCGCCGCACATGGGTGCGGCGATGGCGATCTTGAAGGGCGAGGAGATGGACCCGAGGGCGGCGCCCACGGTGAGGCCCGCAGCCAGGTTCACCGCCGAGACGTGGAGCAAAGCGGCGGCATGCACCTGCAAATCCCCGAAGAGCATGAGGGAGGCCACGCCGTAGCCGGTCAGAAAGGTGCCCACCCAGCCCAGCAGGGGCACGAACACGGGGTAGAGGCTGCCGGTATAGGCCTTCAGCCCCATGGCCAGCACCCAGGGGATATTGTGGGCCTCGGTCAGGCTGACAAACCCCTCGGCGTAGCCCGAATAGGCGATGATCTGGCCCATGGCGCCGAACAGGCCCATGGCGGTAAGGGCCCGCCAGCCCTGGCTCAGGCCGGTGGCCAGCACCGGCCGGCGCTGGACCTCGCGGAAAATCGCCAGCGCCACCCCCAGGGCCAGAAACAGGTATAGGTAGGCGGAAAAGCAAGGGGTCAGGGTGATCCGGTGAATGGGCACCAGGCGCACGTCCAAGACCCAGCGGCGGCTGGTGAGGTCGTGGAGCCAGGGCACCGTGTTCACCAGGAGCAGAGGCACAAAGATGCAGGCAAAGGGCAGGAGGTCGCGGCCGAGTTGGCGGCTGAAGTTATGGCGCCGGGGGCCCAGGAGGAACAAAACGCCCATCAGCGCCAGGCCGCCCACCATGCCGGATAAGGCCACCCCCACGGTGAGGACCGCAGCCAGGACCACCAGGCTCACCAGCAGCCCGGCCCCCAGGGCCTCGGGCAGCAGATGCCAGCCGCCGTCGCCCGGGGGCAGGAACCAGGGGATACAGGCGGCCATGGCCAGCACCGCCGGCACTGACAACCAGGCGGTGGCGACGGCCAGGTCCAGCAGGGGGAGACCCGTGACCAGGGCCAGGACCGTGATGATCATGCCGGCCATCTCCAGGCTCATCAGGCCGGCATAGCCGATGATGGACAGGGCCGCGGCCCCGGCGGGGCTCACCCCGGCGGCGCGCAGCATCGGCGCCACGATGGGTTCGGCGATGACGCTGGCCCCTTCCATGAAGTTGCCGATGCCCAGGGTAATGAAGAGGTGCCGGTGCCGGGGGTGGCGCAGCCCCTGCAGGAACCAGGCGACCAGGCGGTCGATGGCGCCGGCGGCCACCAGCAGGTTGCAGAGCAGGATGCCCGCCAGGACCACCAGCAGCAGCGGCAGGGTGGTCACCACGCCGTCCAGCCCGGCCAGAAAAATGACCGAGAGGGGCGTCTGAAAGGCCAGATAGGCCAGGGCGGCCGTGAACCCCAGGCCGTAAAGGGAAAGCTCCAGCGCCGAGCGTTTAAAGGCCACGGCCAGCACCGCCAGCAGCAGCACCGGGGTCCAGCTCAGGGTGAAGGGAAGTAAATCCATTGGGCTTGACGTGAAACGGAGTTCAGTTGTAGGATTCGAGCATATAGCAAAAGCTTGCAGCTGTCAGCCAAAATGACCGGAGACCGAAGGATGGCCCCATCCTGCCCCCGTCTTCCGTCTCCCGTCGCCGGTCCATCTTGGCGTCTTGGCGTGAGGAAAAATATGGACCTGACGAGGTTTGAGGGCATGGAGGCGGCGGAGTTGCGGCAGTATCTCGAGTTTTTGCTGCGGCATTACCGGCAGATGGACTCCTTCTGGTATCTCTATATCACTGAAAGTTTTGACGCGGCCACGGCGGACCGCTTGAACGAAAAGGTCTGGGACCGGGTGGCAGGCCTGGGGGCCAGGGATATCCTAAAGCGGTTTGACATCCAGGAGCGGGGCTTAAGGGGCTTCGTCCGGGCCCTGCGCTACTGGCCCTGGCACATTCTGGTGGGCTATCAGATTGAGGCAAAGCCCGAGGAAGTCATCATCACCGTGCCCGCTTGCCCCACCCAGGAGGCCCGGCGGCAGCGGGGCCTGGAGGAATATCACTGCAAGGAGATGCACCGCCGGGAATTCTCAAGCTTCGCCCAGGAGATCGATCCACGGATTCAGACGGAGTGTGTGTTTGCACCGCCGGATAAGCACCCGGAGGGCATGTTTTGTAAGTGGCGGTTTTATTTGGCTTAAAGCAATTTCTTTAGCTCGGCCTAATGATAATCATGCCAATGGAAAATTTTGAAAAAAACGCTCAACTAATTTACCGGTTAAGTCGATTTTAGCAGCAAGGCGTGCGCTGACAATCCGGCGCCGAAGGAGGCCAGGAGGACCCAGTCGGCGAGGCGGAGGCCGTTGTTGAGGATTTCTTTGAGGGTGAAGAGGACCGAGGGGGAGGACATGTTGCCGTAGCGGGCCAGGATGTCCCGGGTTGGGAGGAGTTTGTCGGGATGTCGAGTTCCCGGGCCACGGCGGTCAGGACCTTGTCGCCGCCGCCGTGCAGGGCCCAGTGGGCCACGTCGGCCACGGTCAGGCCCCGGGGTTCCAAGACGTGGCGGACGGCCTGGGCCACCGCCTTATTGACGATGGTCGGCAGGTGGCGGGATAGTTGGTTGTAAAGCTGGCCGTGTTTATGGACGTAGCGGATGGCCTCCCGGTCCTCGGGCGCATGAAAGCTGCTGGGGCCACGAGTTCCAGGCCCCGGGGCCTGGTCCAGGGACCGCGGCCGCGGCGCCGTCGCCGAACAGGGCGTTGGAGAGCAGCAGGCTGAGGTCGTCCTCCAGGTGGAAGGTGGCGCTGCAATCTCCACCGCGACGCAGAGGGCGGCGCCCTCGCCCCGGGCCAGGAGATATTCCTGGGCGGCCTGGATGGGGACCGCGCCGCCGCAGCCGCCGCCCACCAGGTCGTAGCCCGGATCTGCCGGGGCAGGTTGAGCCTTTCTATGAGGTAGCTGGGGGCCGGGCAGAGGTGCCGGTGCAGGTGTTGACCACCGGGCCGGTGTCCGCCGGCGCCGGCCGGCGCGTTCCAGGGCCTCCCGGCCGGCCCGTTCGGCAGGTCCAGGCCCGGGGTGGCGTTCTGCGCTGGTCCGGGTCTTCCGCCACCGGCTCGGGGGGCCCAGGCGCGGCGCTGCCGGTCTGGGGTGGGCCAGGTTTCCGCGCGCCGGGGGGAGCGGCTGCGCCGCGGGCCGTTGCCGGGGGCCTCCGCCTCCGCTGTCCGCCGTATAGGGGGGGTGGCGGTGGCGACCGCGGCCAGGCGGACGGCGGGCTTAGGGCTGGGCGCATCAAGACCTCGGAGGAGTTTCGAGTTTAGTTTCGAGTTTTAGATGCAAGGCCCGGATTTCCATCTACGAGACGGTTTGCCGGCCGCCCGTTTTCCCGGCCCAGGCGCCCGCGGCGGGCCCGGGGGCCTCCGCGGCCGGCGCCGCCGGCGCGGCGGGCCGCCGGCGCCGGGCAGGGGCCGCGCAAGCAGGGCGCGCGGCGCACCGGCCGGCCGCCCGCCGAGAATAGAAAACCGGTCAACATCGCCTCGCCGGAGCCGTTCAGATCCCCTGCCGCCGGCGATGGCCTCCAGTCGGGCCGGGATAAATCCTGATACCCACTGAAGTAGGAATCCCCGGCCTCGGTCCTGGCGAACGGAGACTTCCATACCGGGCCGAGGTCTGCGGTCCGCGCTGAAGATCCAGAGCAGGCGGGCTGCGGCGGATGGCGGCGGCGGCCCGTCCACCTGGTCAGCGGTAAAACCTTTCAGCGGCCAGGCCGGTCGGCGGCGCTTTCGGCCGTAACCACCCCACGAAGCCGGCCTTCTCCATGGCGCTCAGCAGCCGGTCTCAACGAAGGCCGGGTTCAGCTCCAGGTTTGCAGGCGCACCGGCGGACGGCTGCGGGCCAGATATTACGCACCGCCAGGCGTGATCGTAGGGCGCATTGAAGACGTTGTCCACGAATTCGAGATGCGGCAACCCATGGCGGCCAGGCGCTGCACCGCCGCGGCCACCTCCTCCGGCGGATCAGCGATACTCCCGGCCTTCGCTGAGGGTAAGTGCAATAGACACAAAAAAGGGCAGCCCCGCTTGGACTGGACGGCACCGAGGTCAGTGCCCGGTAGGCCTTAAGGTCGAGCCAGCGGGGTAGTCCGGGTACAGAGGTGGTGGCTGAGGTCGCCACGGACGGCGGCGCTCGTGTGGTAATGGCCCTGGTCCAGCCAGGCGAGCCGCGGCACGCCCTCAAAGCCGCCGCCATTGTTCAAGGCCCGCAACAGGGCCGGAAGACGTCTCGCCATCCCCCAGGACCCAGGTGGCCTGGATGCGGCGAGAGCGATTCCGGCATGACTCCCACCGCCGGCCTCCCAGATTAAGGCCTCGAAAGTTGCCGCACAGTGCGGTCACCTCGGCACGGTGACGAATTCCACCGGCCTGCATATCGTTGTTGTCCAGGTGCGACCGACAGGCCGATGACCTCGGTTTTTTTTGTAAGGTGCTGGCCAACGCTGCCTTAGGTCGGACGTGAACATGAGGTCCAGAAACCCACCTTGGCCGGCCGCGGCCGCGGCTTCGGCCACCATGCAGGCGCCGTAGGGGATAACCGGGGCTGGATGGCGGTTGCGGTTGGCGGCAATGATCAGGACGTTCACGGCCGATCTTCCGGATGGCAGTCAGGTTGATAAGCAGCGGGGCTCATGGTCACAAAATAAGTACCGGCAGCCCATAAAACAATCCGCCGGGCTTAAAGTTTATCTGGATAAATGAAGCATTCAGAACAGAGTGGCGGAGATCAATTAAGCTGAAATACTAGATTCTTCGGTCGCTTTGCTTCGTCAGGAATGAAAGATGGGGTCCTTTAAGCAGGCGGCCGGGGACGGCCGCCCCACCACGGAAACCGCCGGGGGCGGCGGTTCTACATAAAAAGGGGGCCGAAGCCCCCCGGTCAGCCCGGTGAGCGTTACTTACTGAGCGGCGACCGTGCGGTCGTTGTGCTTTTTTTGGTAGATGTTGCGGCTGGCCCGGTTCTGCTCCCGGGTCAGTCTGGCCCGCTCTGCCGGCGTGAGATTACCGTTGGCCTTCAGGCGATCCTCCCTGGCCTGGATGCGGCCTTGCTGCGCCTCCAGGTGATTGGCTTCCCGCGGGGTCAGTTGGCCGGATTGGACCCCCTGCTGGATGCGTTCTTGCTGGCGCTGCTCCCGGGCATCGATTTTCGGGTCGTAGGTCGATTGCGCCAGGGCGGGCAAACTGCCCAAAAGCAGGCTGCCGGCGAGTACCCCGGCCATCAAGGTCTTGGACCACTTCTGCATGTGCATATCCTCCTGAGAAAATCGGCAAAACTACCTGAGGTGAGTTTGCCGGGGCCGCTCCGGGTCTGGTTTGGCGGCCTTGATTGGTTAGACCCCAAACCGGGTGGACTGTTAAATGTTTTGACCGATCTAATTAACCAATAATGAAAAAGGGCGGTTCGAGAACCGCCCCTACAATACCATAGCCCTTTGCTTTGCCCGCCCGGCTGAGACGCCATAACTGTCATACAGGCCGCAGCTCAGGACAACACTCCTGAAATCCCCCTAAATCCCCCTTTTTCAAAGGGGGACTTTAAAACCTTAGCCCTCAGATTTTTGATCGATTTAATGCCAGACTGCTCTCGAAGCGCCACACTAAGCTACCGATTTATCCCCGGTCTCCACCTGGACGCTGATGGTCTGGAAGCTGTGGTCCACCACCAGGGTGGTGAGCACGTTGTTGCCCTCCCGCCGGGTGGAGACCACTTCGATGTAATGGGGCACCCCGTATTCATCGGTGAAGCCGATACGTTCGCCGTCCTTGAAACCGCCCCGGCGGAACCAGACCTCCGGCGGCAGCAGCCAGGTCTTGCCGTATTGGGCCTCAAACTTGAAATACGAGGCGGCATCGAAGGGAAACAGCAGGTACAGGGCCAGGTCCTCATCGGAGGCCGGCCGGCCCAATTCCGTCTGCAAACGGCTCCGCTCCTGCTCGAGGTCCGGTTCCACCGGCTTCACCAGGCCCCGTTCGCCGGCCAGGATCTGCGGCCACTGCTTGCCGTCGTAGCGCTGATATTCCAGGACCTTTTCGTAAATCCAGCCCTCGGGCTCATAGAAGGGCAGCGGCCCGTAGCGGCCCAGGAGGAGGTTCTTCAGGTCCAGAGAGGGCCGCTCGTAGCGGCCGTAAAGCACGTTGTTCACCGCGGTGGTCCAGATGATCTGGGAGCCCGGGGTCACGGACCACCAGTTGCCCAACTCCACCTGCACCCGCCCCATCTCCTCCAGGATCTGGGGCATGCGGTCCAGGAAGCCGCCCTTGTCCGCCTGCTCAAAGGCGCTGCCCACGGCGCCGCCGGTGAGCTTGTAGTGCGTCACGGTGGGGTCGTGGCCCCGGAAGGGGCTCTCGAAGGGCTCATAAATCTTGCGCTCGGTGCGCAGCAGGTCGGAAGATTTTATCAGGGCGGCAATATCGACCCCGGCGGGCTCTTTGTTATAGTCCTCCAGGGCCTGGATCAGGGTGAGGGCCGGGGCCTGACCGTAGATGGAGCCGTAGCCGTGATCCGCCACGTCGCAAATCTTGACCCCGGCCAGGACCGCGGCGCTCATACGGCCGATGTCGTTGCCGTCGGTGTTGCAGCCATGGTAGTGCAGGATGAGGTCGGGAACCGCCTGGGTCAGCGCCTCCACCAGGTGGCCAATACGCTTGGGGGTCCCCAAACCGGCGTAATTCTTGATGGAGATGATGACGTCGGGCCCGGTGACCGCCAGGATCTCCCGGACCTTGGCCACGTAGTAGGCGTCGGTGTGCTCCTGACCGGTGGAGAAGCAGATGCTGGGCATCAGGAGCCGCCCGGACCGCTGCACCTCTTCGAAGACCGGGATCATGTTGGGCACGTGGTTGAGAAAATCATAGACCCGCCAGACGTCCACGTAGCGGGCAAATTCCTGGACCACCAGGCGGATGACGTTTTCCGGATAGTGGCGGTAGCCGAAGAGCGAGGCCCCCCGGCAGACCGTTTGCAGCAGGGTCTGCGGCATGGCCTTGCGGGTGATGCGCAGCCGCTGGAAGGGGTTGACCAGCCGGCGCATCAGGTCCATGTGCACCGAGGCGCCGCCGCTCACCTCCACGGAGAAGAAGCCGGCGGCCTCCCGGTACGGGGCCACGCGCACGCTGGTCATGGGCATCAGCCGGTTTTTGAAGTCGGATTGGGAGACGTCCCGCTCACTGTTGCACAGGTAATAGCCGTCCGCCTGCCGCAGCGTGTCGAGGATGGCGGCCGGCGGCATCGCTCTGGTGATACGCGCTTCCATGATGACTGTTTCCTGTTTTCTGGCCCCTGGCAACTGGCCACTGGCGTTATCCTGACTCTATTTGGTGCGTGGAACGCACCCTACAGTACTTGGTGCGCAGTGCGCACCCTACAGGGTTTTTACTGGGCGTAAGGGTTCTTCTCGTGGGCGTTGATCTCGGCGATGAGGCGGGCGATCTTATCCACCCCCCGTTCCTCCTCCTGGTAGTCCAGGAGTTCGGGGTGTTGGTCGATATAAGAAGTATCCAGCCGCATGGCGATGAAATCCGGTTCCTCGACGATCTGTTGAAAATAAGGGATGGTGGTGGTCACCCCGACGATGAGGAAGCCCTTGAGGGCCCGGGACATGCGGTCCACCGCCTCCCGCCAGGTGAAGCCGTAAACCGTGAGCTTGACCATCATGGAATCATAAAAGGGGGTAATTTCATAACCCTGATAGATGGCCCCATCCAGCCGGACCCCGGGGCCGCCGGGGGAGAGATAGACCCGGATCATCCCGGGGCTGGAGAGAAAGTCGTTCTTGGGGTCTTCGGCGTTGATCCTGAGTTCGATGGCGTAGCCCCGCTCCACTATCTGGTCCTGGGTGAAGCTGATGGGCTCGCCCATGGCGATGAGGAGCTGTTCCCGGACGATATCGATGCCGGTGATCATCTCGGTGACGGTATGTTCCACCTGCAGCCGGGTGTTCACCTCCAGGAAAAAGAAGGCGCCGTCCGGGTCCACCAGGAATTCCACGGTGCCGGCGCTGAGATAATTGGCGGCCCGCACCGCCCGCACCGCGGCGGCGCAAATTTCGGCGGTGAGGGCCGGGGCCAGGCCGGCGGGGGCCATCTCCACGAGTTTCTGGTGGCGGCGCTGGATGGAGCAGTTGCGGGTGCCCAGGTGGACCACGTTGCCGTAAGTATCAGCCAGGATCTGCACCTCCACGTGCCGGGGCCGCCGGACGTGCTTTTCCAGGTAGATGCTGTCATCGGCGAAGGACATCAGGGCTTCGGAGCGGGAGCGTTTCAGGCCGGCCAGCAGCTCCTTTTCATCCGCCACCTGGCGGATGCCGCGGCCACCGCCGCCGGAGACCGCCTTAATCATGAGGGGATAGCCGTATTGGGAGGCAAACTCGACGGCCTGCCGTTCCCCCAGGTCCCCGTGGGGCAGGTTGGCGGTGGCCGGGATCACCGGCAGGCCCGTCTCCAGGGCGATCTTCCGGGCGATGACCTTGCTGCCCAGGTCGCGGATCACCTCCGGGGGCGGCCCGATGAACACCAGGCCCGCCTCGGTGCAGGCCTCCGGGAAGTCGGGATTCTCCGCCAGAAAGCCATAGCCCGGGTGAATGGCCTGGGCGCCGGTCTCTTTGGCCGCGGCGATAATCTTGCGGATATCCAGGTAGTCTTTGCGGGGGCCGGAGCCGATGCAGACCGCCTCATCGGCCCGCATGATGTGATAGGCGTTCTTGTCGGTCTCTTCGTAGATGGCCACCACCTTGAGCCCCAGCTCTTGGGCGGAGCGCATGATGCGCACGGCGATCTCGCCCCGGTTGGCGACCAGAACTTTGTCAAATTTCAGCTTTGCCGACATCAGCGCAACTCCCTGTAGCCCTTACTCATTGGCGTCCAAGCTTCCACTAAGGATAATTTATAGATGATTTTCGGCCGCTTGTCATGTTTCGCCGGCCGGGAAGCCAATTTTTTGCCCATTTTTATCCCGTTCTGGATTAATGAGCTGGCTGGAATCGGAAAAATCTGGGGCGGGGCCGGGACCTGGAAGAATATCAGCTTCGGGGGGCTATTTCAGCTGCGATGAACCGCGGCAGCAGGCTTCCAGCCTGCTGCCCTTAGAGACCAGAAGGTGGTGCCACCCGTCACCGGCCGGAGGCCTGGGCCACTAGTTAGCGTTCCAATTCCACCTTGAGGGAGAGGAAGGCCAACAGGTCTTTTAGAGTCAGGAGTCCCACCAACTTGTCGCCTTCCGCCACCAGGAGGCGGCTCAGGCCGGTCCGGTTCATAATGGCCAGGGCCTCGACCGCGTCGGTCTCCGGGGCGATGAAGATCTCCGGAGGGCAGCGTTCGGCGATCTCGCCGACACTCTCTTCACCCCACTTCTCTTTGGGAATCTCCTTGATATCCCTGGTGGTGACGCAGCCGACTATGCGCCCATCCTCCACTACCGGGAACATCTTGAAATGGTGGTGCAGGACATAATCTTCCACCAGTTTAGCCACCGTGATCGTGGGCGGCACGGTGACGGGACTCGTGGTCATAAAGCGGCTGATGTGCTCGCCCTCCAGGGCCCGACGCACCAGGAGCTGCTGGTAGGACATCTGCGCCGCGCCCCTAAGGAACAGGCCGATCAGAAACCACCAGAGGCCGGCGATGACGTTGCCCTGGAGCACCGAGACAATACCCAGGACAATCAGGATGATGGCGAAGGCGGAGCCGATCCCGGCGGAGATCCGGGTGGCCGATTGCAGGTCCTGTTTGACGCCCCAGAGAATCGACCGCAGGATGCGGCCGCCGTCCAGGGGAAAGGCCGGCAGGAGATTGAAGACGGCCAGCAGAGCGTTGATCATGGAGAGATAACCCAGCACCCCGCTGATCGGCTGGTTCCAGTCGGCGCTGAGGCCCAGCCGGTAAAGCCAATAAAAGACACCGCTGAGCAAGAGGCTGGAAACCGGGCCGGCCGCCGCCATGTAAAATTCGGCCCGGGCGGTGGGGGGCTCCTCTCCCATCTCCGCCACCCCGCCGAAGATGAACAGAGTGATGCCCTTCATGTGCATGCCGAACTTGCGGGCCACCAGGGAATGGCAAAATTCGTGGAAGACGATGGAGGCAAAGAGACCCAGGGCTCCGGCCACTCCCATGGCCCAGTAAACCTCTTTATCCAGGTCCGGGTAATAGGAGGGAAAGAGGCCTTTGGCCAGGGACCAGGTCACCAGCACCGCGATGACGATCCAACTCAGATCGAGGCGCACCTCAAAACCCAGGAGCTTGAACAGTCGCATACGTCGCCCAAACATCGCTCGCCTCCACAGTCGCGGTTTTCAGTTTTTAGTTTTTGCTGTTTTTCTCGTTAAAGGTAGTTACCGGCCCGGCCTCAGTCAACACTCAGCCAGATTTGTCACTTGGGGCAGAGGCCGGGGCCTGTGCCACTCAACCTCTAGGTTCGCCGGCCATATTTTCGCAGGCGCAGCCCCAGATAGTAGCCCAAGACCAGGAAGACTACCAGCCCCACCACCAGCCACAGGTAAGACTGGACCTGGGGAATGATCTGGTGCCACCCCTCCCCCAGGAAATAACCCAGGGCCAGGAAGGTAGCCACCCAACAAAAGCCGCCGCTGTAAGCGTACGGGGCGAAAATCCGGAACTCATTGCGGGAGGCGCCGGCGGTAAAAGCGGTCAGGTGACGCACGCCGGGGAAAAAATAGCCGAAAAACAAGGCAAATTTGCCGTATCGTTCAAACCAACGATGGGACTGGTTGATCCTCTTATCGTTGAGGTGCAGGTAAGCGCCGTATTTATGCAGCAAGGGCCAACCGATGTAGCGTCCCACCAGGTAGTTCAGGGTAATGCCGCAGATGCTGCCCAGGTAGGCGGCCAGGAAGGCCGGCAGGGGATGCATAATGCCTTTGAAGATGAGAAAGCCGGTGAAGGTCAGGATGGTCTCGTCCGGCACCGGCAGGCCGAACATGCCCAGCATCTGGGAAGCGAACACCCCCAGGTAACTATAAGTCTTGATGACGTGTTTGATCCAGTGGAGGAAAATATCCATCTAGGAGTTTCGAGTTCCGAGTTTTAAGTTTTTAAAAATATAGACCACCTTATGGCTGCCCTACCCCGCCGGCCTTCAAAAGCTCTACCAGTTTCGCAGCCTCCTGCTCCTGGCCCCGGGCCTGGTAGATCTCCAGCAGGAGCCGGCCGTTGAGGGCCGCCGCCGGCTTATCCCCCTGGGCCAGGGCCAGGCGGGTCAGGTCCTGCAAGGTGTCGGCGAGGCCGTCGGTATCCTCCAGACGCCGGAAGTCCCGCAGGGCGTCGCGCAGATAAAGGTCGGCCCGGGCATAATCCTTTAGATCCAGGAAGGTGCGCCCCAGCCGCTCCCAGCGCAGGGCCCGGCCCCGGGTGTCTTTCCGGTCTTCATCCACTCTCAGGGCCTGGTGGTAATAGTTCAGGGCCAGATCGTAATCCCGGCGGACCCGGGCCACGTCCCCCAGATGGGTCAGGGACAGGGCCAGCAACCCTCCCGGCGGCAGCAGCCGGGCCTGGTCCAGGGCCTCCAGATAGGCTTGTTGCGCCTCGTTCACCCGCCCCTGGGAGAGCTGGACCAGCCCCAGGTTGTTCAGGGTTTCGGAAAGGCCGGAGGGGTCGTGCAGTGCCCGGTTGATCTCCAAGGCTTCCTGGAGGTAAACCATGGCCTGCTTCGGGTCGTCCTGCTCCTGGGCGATGACCCCCAGGTTGTTGAGGTTGGCGGCGATACCCACCCGGCGGTCGATGAGGCGATTGAGTTTCAGGGCCTCGGCAAATTTGGCTTTGGCCACGTTGAAGCGGCTCTGCCGATAATACTGATATCCCTGGTCGTTCAGGGACACCGCCTGGCTCTGCAAGTTCTCCTTGGTTGGCGCCGAAGCGCAGCCCCAGGCCACCAGGCAAAGCACCAATAGCCAACGCCCGTATCCCGGCATGATTAGTCCTTTCCCGGATCGTCATCCATCCGGATGGTGCGCTCCTTGGACTTCGGCACATTTTTCCGGAGTAGCCAGGACTTCTGGGCCGCCTTGGAGATCTTATCCACATCACTGAGGGTGGTCTCGCCGGAAGTTACCAGTCCCGGCAGCCCTTTGCCGGCCTTTTTCAGATCGGTCAGGAAGTCATCCAATTTCTTGGAAATCTCCGGCAGCCGTACCGTCGCTTCCTTAAAATCGGCGGAACTCTTGCTCAGAACCACCGTGGTGGCCTCGAGGTTCTCCATAGTCTTTTGCATCTGAGCCTTGAACTTGAGATCGTGGACCAGGATGCCCATCGCCCCCTTCCCCTTCTCTATGTCGTCAAAGGCATTCCAGATCTTGGCAATGGTTTCGATAGTCTCATGGTAGAGCTTCGGATCGTTGACCGCCAAGCCCAGGCTGCCTTTGCCGGAGTTGATCTTATTTACAATCTCCTGGATGGCATCGAGCGTCTTATCCATCCCAGCTTTTCTGCCCACCAGAGAATCGGTGAGGGTGGCCAGGTTGCTGAGGATTTTTTGCAGATCCTCCAGGCTGGGTCCGGCCTTGGCCAGCAGCTGGGTGATGTCCAGGGGCTCGATGGAAGCCACCTGCCCATTCGGAGGAATTTGTGGTTTGGCGGGAGTGCCGGCGGTGAGGTCCAGACTCTTGTCCCCCAGCAGGCCCATGTAGCCGATGGAGGCCTGGGAATCCGCCCGCACCTGTTCGCTGTATTTCTTGATGACATGAAAAGTCACCAAGGTAGTGCCGTCGGGACTGATGATGATCGCCTTGACGTTGCCCACCGCCACCCCGGCCAGGTGGACTTCGGAGCCGGCTTTGAGCCCGCTGACGTTTTTAAAGACCGCCCGATACTCCACGTATTGCTGAAATAGCCCTTCCTGTCGGGCGATGACAAACACCATGATCAGCAAGGCCAGCAGCGAGGCCAGCACAAAGATGCCCACCGTCGTTTCATATCTTCGGGAATCTTTCATTTCTGGTTATCCTCTGGGGGCGGCTCCCGGTGCAAAAAGCGCAACACCTCCGGATGGGAGGACTGGAGAAATTCATCATAGGTCCCCTGAAAGACCCATTGAGCTTCATGCAACAGAACAAGGCGGTCGGCCACCAGTTCGGCCAGGTGCAGATCGTGGGTCACGGCGATGGAAGTGACCTTGAGGGCCCGCTGCAGGCTCAGCATCAGCTCCCCGATCTCGGCGCCGGTCACCGGGTCCAAACCGGCCGAAGGCTCATCATAGATGATGATCTGTGGGTCCAGGGCCAGGCTGCGCGCCAGGGCGGCCCGGCGCAGCATGCCACCGGAAAGTTCGGAGGGCTCCATGGCCTCAGTGCCCTCCAGACCCACCTGCTCCAGTTTCTCCGCCACCCGCCGGGCTATTTCCGCCTCGTTCCAGTCGGTGTGCTGCACCATGGGAAAGGCCACGTTCTCTCCTACCGTCATGGAATCATACAGGGCCGAGCCCTGAAACAGGTAGCCGGTTTTGAGGCGCAGTTTCCGCCAGTCGTCGTCGGTTTGAAACCGGCTGAGATCCATCCCGGCGACCTTGATGACGCCGCGATCCGGAGAATTAAGCCCCACCAGCATGCTGGTCAGGACGGTCTTGCCGGAACCGCTGCGCCCCATGATGGCCACGGTCTCCCCGGAAGACACGTCCAGGTCCACTCCTTTAAGCACTACGAGGTCTCCGAAGGCCTTATGGATTCCCCGGAAGGAAATCAACGGCGCACCGGGCTCCGGTGCCGTCAACAGCCCCCCTGCCTCAGTAAGGCCAGAGGAGGAGTGTGAGTTTGGTGAGGAAGACATCAGCAATTAGGATCAGTAGGATGGCCACCACCACCGAAGTCTTGGTGGACTGGCCTACCCCGAAAGTGCCGTGTTTGGTGGTATAGCCGTGGAAACAGGCCACGGTGCCGATAATGAGGCCAAAAATGGAGGTTTTGAAGATCCCCGGGAGCACATCCCGCAATTCCAGGTATTTGATGGTCAGGGAATAGTAATAGTCGAAGCTCATCCCCACCTGGGTGAGGCCGATGATCATCCCTCCCAGAATGCCGATGAGATTGGCCGCGATGGTCAACAGAGGCATAATCAGCATGCAGGCGGCGATGCGGGTAACCACCAGGTACTTCATGGGGCTGACGGCCGAGACGGTGAGGGCGTCGATCTGGCTGGTAACCCGCATGGAACCCAGCTCTGCGCCGATGCCGGCCCCCCCCCGGGAGGCCAACATGATCCCGGCCAGCAAGGGGCCCATATCGCGGAAAAAAGTGAAGGCCACGCTGGTGGCGATATAGTCCTTGGCCCCGAACATGGCCAGGACGTTAACCATCTGCATGGCCAGGACCAAACCCACCGCCAGGGAGGCCACCGCCACCAGAGACAAGGTCTTCACTCCCAGGTAATACATCTGGGCGATAATCTCCCGGAAGAACCAGGGCGGGTGCGGCAGGGTGCGGCAGGCCTCCAGGAAGAACAGGGTCAGGTTCCCCAGATAATCGGCGAAGCCCAGGGCCGTATGCCCGGTGCGGTAAAAAAGACTGTCTGGTCTGCCAGGTGCGCTCATCCGAAATTAACTGCCTAAGATCTCTGTAAGAGCCTCGGTTTATGGCCTCCCCTCACGGCGGGGCGGCAGTGAATATCCTTAGTGCTGGCCGAACCTTAGCCACCTCCCCCAGTCACCCCCAACCGCGGACGGCAAAGCTCCGGCCATTTCCCGGTTTGGAGGGCCATGGGGGCGAGTCCATTAAGTGTTTAACTTTTAATTACTTATTGGGATAGTGTCAAGAAGAAAGACCCGCGGGCGGGCGCCAAGGCGGGGGACCGCTCGTGGAGCGAGGCGCCGGGCCGGTCACCGGCAGAGGGGCCGCCTCCGGGCGTCTCAGGCAGGCATCTGTCTGAAACATTACTTTTTTGCTTGATAAAATGACAATTTCGTATATATTTTGATTGTATTTCGATCTTAAGTCAACGAAAGTGAAACAAAACTATCTAGGCATTCTTCAGGGTAAAAGGCATGAATGACGAATTGACCCTGCTTTACGAGATTACCGATACCTTGAGCGCCCCGGGCCCACTGCCCCGGGCTTTGCAGCGGATTTTGCAGATCCTGGCCCAACGCATGGGCATGCGCCGGGGGACCATCTCCATCCTCAACCCCGAGACCTCGCAGCTGCAGATCGAGGTGGCCCAAGGCCTCACCGCCGAGGCCCGCAAGCGGGGCCGCTACAAGTTGGGGGAAGGCATCACCGGCCGGGTGGTGGAGACCGGCGAGCCCGCGGTGGTCCCGGTGGTCAGCCAGGAACCCTTATTTCTGAACCGCACCCGTTCCCGGGGCAGCCGGGAGAAGGACGAAATCTCCTTTATCTGCGTGCCCGTCAAGATCAACCACCAGACCATCGGGGCCCTGTCGGTGGACCGCCTGCATCGGGAATTGGACCTGGACCATGACCTGCGGCTGCTCACCATCATCGCCTCCATCATCGCCCAGACGGTCAACAACCTGCTGCTCATCGACCGGGAAAAAGAGCGTCTCCAAAACGAGAACCTGAAACTGAAAGGCCAGTTGCAGGAGCGCTACCAGATGGGCAACATTATCGGCACCTCGGGGCGCATGCGCCAGGTCTTCGAGATGATCGACCGGGTGGCCAAGAGCAACGCCACCATCCTCATCCGGGGCGAATCCGGCACCGGCAAGGAAATGGTGGCTTCGGCCGTCCATTACAACAGCCTCCGGGCCGACAAGCCCTTCATCAAGGTCAACGTCGCCGCCCTGCCCGAGACCCTGGTGGAGAGCGAGCTCTTCGGGCACGAACGGGGCGCCTTCACCGGGGCCTTGCAGCGCAAGGCGGGCCGCTTCGAGCTGGCCCAGGGCGGCACCATCTTCCTGGACGAAATCGGCGACCTGAGTCCCAACGTCCAGCTCAAGCTGCTGCGGGTCATCCAGGAGCGGGAGTATACCCGTCTGGGCGGCACCACCACTCTGAAGGCCGACGTCCGGCTGCTGGCCGCCACCCACCGGGATTTGGAGCAGGCCTTGACCAAGGCGGCCTTTCGGGAGGACCTGTACTACCGCCTCAACGTCTTTCCCATCTACCTGCCGCCCCTCAGGGAGCGCATGGCCGATATCCCCTTACTGGCGGACCATTTTCTCGGCAAGTACGCCGCGGAGCACCAGAAGCCGGTGAAACGCCTGTCGGCTCCGACCCTGGACCTGCTGATGCAATATCCCTGGCCCGGCAACGTCCGGGAACTGGAAAATATCATCGAGCGGGCCGTGCTGGTCTGCGATGAGGACACCATCCTCAGCGTGCACCTGCCGGCTTCTTTGCAGCGTCAGGAGCCCGGCGCCTCCGCCACCAGCGGCATGGCCTCCCAGGTGGAGAAATTGGAGAAAGAGCTGATCACCGAGGCCCTGCGCCAGACCCGGGGCAACCAGAGCAAAGCGGCGCATCTGCTGGACACCAGCCTCAGGATCCTGGGCTACAAGATCAAGCAGTACAGCATCGAAACCCGGACCTTCCGGGCGGTCTGAGGTGGCATGGATTTTGAAATTATCGACAAGCTTACTTCAATAGAGACCTTCTCCTCTGGACGTGCTATCCGAGAGCTATCCCGCCTTAACAAAGTTTATGGCAGAGGGCGCTGGCGCAAACGCAAAGGTCTTGCTACGGTTCGCTTAAAGGATGGTTCACAATGGCGTGTTGAACTTCATTGGTATGAAGCAACGGGTATCGGCAAGAAAGAATTCAAAATTAAGCGATTTATAGGTTAAGCGCATGAAACAGCCATTCGTTATCTGCATTCGCAATGATGATTATCCGGCCTCTTTGGAGAAACGCAAGCTTTACGTCAGACTTCCCGACCCGGAGGCGGAAAAAAATCATTATGTAAGGGTGATTGACGAATCAGGTGAGGATTATCTTTATCCTGAAGGGTATTTTGCGGCGGTTGAGCTTTCTGATGAGACCAGGCAAGCGATCATGACGGACCTCACGGTTCAATAATTGAGAAAATAATAATTGTATTTGAGAACGCCCTTTAGCCCCACCAGGCTAAGCCTGGCAAATCACATCCGTTCCCATGTGCAACTTTAGAACGAGTTGAAAGAAAATTTTTTCAGAAAAATCCTCCTCTCCGGTTGTCTGCGGTGCGGCCAATGATTAAGATAAAAAATTAATAGAAGGCAGCCGGGAGAACTTGGTTTTCCTGGAGAAGCAAACCGGGTCTCGCCTCAACCGAATTTTTCCACTCTTCCCAATTTCAGCTTTGCTGGTGGTCCGCGGCGCCCCCGAGAGCCGGTCGATTAGTGAAGAAACATTCAAACTTGTCAGTTCAAAATGCCGATTTTCTACAAATATGTAAGTTGTATTTGGCTAAGCCATTGACTTTACTTAAAAACAGTTTTGGTATAAAAATTGCTTGATTGAACCAAATAATCTTATTCTCAGGAGGATTAACGTGCACTGTCAAACCTGCCAGACGGTTGAGGATGTTTTCAAGGTCGTCCGGGACAAAGAAGTCAGCTTTATCCAGATCTGGTTCACGGACATTTTGGGAGTCATGAAGAGTTTTGCCATCCGCCCTTCAGAATTGGAAGAGGCGATGACCGAAGGCATGGGGTTCGACGCTTCCTCCATTGAGGGATTTGCCCGCATTCAAGAAAGCGATATGATCGCCAAGCCCGACCCCAAAACTTTTCAGATCCTGCCCTGGCGCCCGGATGAGCGGCCGGTGGCCCGGATGTTCTGCGACATCCTGCAGCCCGACGGCACCCCCTATCCCGGCGATCCCCGCTATGCCCTGAAGCGTGTGCTGGCCAAGGCGGCGGAGAAGAGCTACACCTCTTTCCTGGGTCCGGAACTGGAATATTTTTACTTTGCGGATAACACTGGCACCGAGATCCTGGACACCGGCGGCTATTTCGACGCTGCGCCTTTGGACCAGGCCGCCGACCTCCGGCGCCACACCATCTTTGCCATGGAGAGACTGGGTATCCGGGTGGAGTACAGCCATCACGAAGTGGCGGCGTCCCAGCACGAAATCGACATGCGCTATGACGAAGCCCTGGCCATGGCCGACAAGGTCATGACCATGAAGGCCACGGTCAAGTCCATCGCCATGATCAATGGGGTCTATGCCACCTTTATGCCCAAGCCCATCTTCGGGATCAACGGCAGCGGCATGCACACCCACCAGTCCTTCTTCAAGGGCAGCAAGAACGCCTTCCACGATGCCAGCGACAAGTATAATCTGTCGGCTGAAGGCAAATGCTATATCGCCGGCTTGCTGAAGCACGCCCGGGAAATCACCGGCATCTGCAGCCAGTGGGTCAACTCCTACAAGCGCCTGGTGCCGGGTTACGAGGCCCCGGTCTACGTGGCCTGGTCCCGTCGCAACCGCTCCGCCCTGGTGCGGGTGCCGATGTACAAACCCGGCAAGGAAGCGGCCACCCGCTGCGAATACCGCGCCCCGGACCCGGCCTGCAATCCGTATCTCGCCTTCGCCTCGATGATCACCGCCGGCCTTACCGGCATTGAAAAGAACTACAAGCTGGCCGATCCGGTGGAAGTGGACATTTACCATCTGTCCGCCGCCGAACGGGCCAAGCTGGGAATTCAGGAACTGCCCGGCAGCCTCTATGAGGCCGTGCAGGAAGTCGAAAAGAGCGCAGTGGTGAAGGAAGCCCTGGGCGAGCACATCTTCAACAAGTTCATCGAGAACAAGAAGATCGAATGGGACGCCTACCGGACCCATGTGAGCGCCTACGAGATCGAGAAATATCTGCCGATCATGTAATGCTCGGTTAACTGCTTTGCCGATTTAACCGGAAGCCTGAATGCCAGCAGGCCAGGGGGAATTCCCCTGGCCTGCGTTTTGGTTTGTTTTACCGCCCTCCTACATTTGTGTAACCAAAAAGGGATGCTAAATGAACAATCCTGTTAATTCCGGTGATACCGCCTGGATTTTGGTCTCTTGCGCCCTGGTGTTGATGATGACCCCGGCCCTGGCCCTGTTTTACGGGGGCATGGCCCGGCGCAAAAACATCCTGTCCACCCTGACCCTGAGTTTCATCTTTATGGCTCTGGTTGGGGTCCAGTGGGTGCTGTTCGGGTACTCCCTGGCCTTCGGCAAGGACATCGGCGGCCTCATCGGCGGCCTCAATTTCCTGGGGTTCCACGGCGTCGGCGCGGCCCCCAACCCCGATTACGCCAAGACTATTCCCCACGCGCTCTTCGCCGCCTTCCAGATGATGTTCGCGGTAATCACCCCGGCCCTGATCACCGGAGCCTTTGTGGAGCGGGTGCGGTTTAAATCTTTTCTCCTGTTCAGCCTGATTTGGATGACCATAGTTTATGACCCCCTGGCGCACTGGGTCTGGGGCAAGGGCGGCTGGCTGAACAACCTGGGGGTCCTGGACTTCGCCGGCGGCACCGTGGTCCACGTAGCCGCGGGGTTTTCCGCCCTGGCCTTCGCCCTGGTTATCGGTCCCCGCAAGGGGTTCGGCCGGTTTCCCATGGAGCCCCATAACATTCCCCTCACCGTCCTGGGGGCCGGCCTGCTGTGGGTGGGCTGGTTCGGCTTTAACGCCGGCAGCGCCCTGGCAGCCAATGGGGTGGCGGTGAACGCCCTGCTCACCACCAATTCTTCGGCGGCCGCGGCCGGATTGGTCTGGATGCTCCTGGGCTGGCTGGACGGGCGTCCCAGCACCCTGGGGATCGCCACCGGCATGGTGGTGGGCCTGGCGGCGGTGACCCCGGCTTGTGGTTATATTACTCCCCTGGCCGCCATGGTCCTCGGCGCGGTGGCCGCGGTCATCTGTTACTACGCCATCCGCTTCCGCCAGAATCGTAACCTGGATGAGTCCATGGACGTCTGGGCCTGTCACGGCATGGCCAGCAGTTGGGGCATGATCGCCACCGGCCTCTTCGCCACCGTGGCGGTCAACGAAGCCGGGGGCAACGGCCTGTTCTACGGCAATCCCGGACAGCTGGCGGTGCAGGCCCTGGCCTGGGTGGTAACCATGGTCTTCGCCTTTGGGGTCACTTACGTGGTAGCCAAGCTTCTCGACATGAGCATCGGCCTCAGGGTCACCCCCATGGAAGAGGAAGTGGGGTTGGATATCAGCGCTCATGGAGAGCGGGCGTATTCATAAGAGCTGTCAGCTTTCAGCGGTCAGCTTTCAGCTAAAACACCGATTTGCGGCATCCAGCGCAGGCTAAAGCCTGCGGCTACAAATACGAGGCTGATATGTTAAAGAAAGTCGAAGCCATCATTCGGGAAGACAAGCTCAACGATGTCAAGGAGGCCCTGAAGGAGATGGGCATCGTGGGCCTGAACGTCTTTGAGATTCGCGGCCACGGCCGCCAGGGCGGCATCAGCCTGGCGGGCCGCTCCGGCAGCTACCAGGTGGATTTGCTCCCCAAGATCCAGGTGAATATCATCCTGAGCGAACAGAACCTGGACGAGGTCCTCGACACCATCATGAAGGCGGCCTATACCGGCGAAGCCGGCGACGGCCTCATCTTCGTCTATCCGGTGGATGAAGTGATCCGCATCCGCACCCGGGAGCGGGGCCACGACGCCGTGATGTACCCCGGCGACATTGACGAAAGGAAGAAGCGGGCGGGCAAATAAGCGGCATGGCCGCGGGAGCGGTCACCCGGGAAGAGGTCGACTGAGAAAGACGCAGGAACCGGGTTGCCCGGGTGCCGATCCCGGCACCACATGACATAATAGTTGACATTAATGTAAGCTCTCAGGAATGGCAACGGCGCCCCGCAAACTGTTGCAATTCCTGTTCTTGTATGGCATATTTAAACGATAACTCTCGCGGCCAGGGAGGGACCCCTCCCTGGCCTGCATTTCGCTGGAGCCGGCGCAATTCCGGCCCCTTGAGGCAAAAGTCTATGGCGATGGAAGTGGTGATTTACGCATGTCAGCAAGCGGTGCCGGACCCGGCAGTCCTCAAGGCCAAATGGGGGAAGAGCCAGGCCCGCCTGCGGGTGCTGGTGGAGCCTTGCAGCAGCAAGGTGGAGTCTTTTCAGTTGCTCCGCACCCTGGCGACCCCGGTGGACCTGGTCTGGGTCATCGGCTGCGCTGAGGCCTCCTGCCGTTACGAGGACGGCAGCCGCCGCCTGGGAGGCCGGGTGAGATATGTCCAGGACTATCTGGAAGAGATCGGCCTGGAGACCGACCGCCTGGGACGCTCCCTGGTGACTCCGGGTGAGAGCCAGGCCCTGGCCGCGATAATTAAAGAAGTCAAGGCCCGCCTCGAAACCCTGGGCGAGAGCCGTCTTAAGAGCAAGGGCTAAAGGGGTAAAAGGCGAAAGAGGTAAAGGGATAAAACAAGTTTCGAGTTTCAAGTTTCGAGAGAGAAAAACCCCATGATACTTAAATTTCGAAACCAAAAAGCCGATTTTCGAGTTCGACTTTCCCCGTTGGTGCCCTTTCCCAATTTTGCTCGATAAAATAATAACTTTTCAGATTCAAGCTTGAGTAGGAGAAGGATTTTGCCAGCAAAATACCATATTCACGTACGCCAGGTGCCGCCCCGTTTCTCTCCCCCGGGCAAAAGCACGGTGATGGACTGGAACGAAGGCTGCTTAAGGTGCGCCAAGTGCGTCAAGGAAGTCTGTCCGGTGGACGCCTACCGGAAGCGGGGCTTCGACCGGACGCAGTTCGCCGACACCATCGACTCGATGTGCCGGGACTGCTACCGCTGCGTCCAGGGTTGCCCCAAGGAGTTGATCTTCAAGGCCATGAACCCCCAGTACCGCCAGTTGGGGGACGCCTACTGGACGCCGGAGATCATCGCCACGACCTGGAACCAGGCGGAAACCGGCAAAATTCCGGTTTCCGGGGCCGGCTACGGCGGGGTTTTTGCCGGCGAGGGCTTCGACTCCTGCTGGACCGACATGTCGGAGATCGTCCGGCCCACCCGGGACGGCATCCACGGCCGGGAATATATCAGCACCACCGTCGACCTGGGGCGCAAACCCATGTTCCTGGCCTTCGATGACCAGGGCGAGATGCAGATTACGCCGACGACGCTGATGGAGATTCCCCTGCCGGTGATTCTGGGGGAACCGGCGGTGAGCGCCGACCCGGCCCGGCTGCGCCTGATCATGGCCGCCGCGGCCCAGGACCTGGGCACCCTGGCGGTCCTGCCCCGGAAGAGCATCGGCGAGGACCTGATGCCGACCGCCCACCGGCTGGTGCCGATCTTGCCGGCCGATTTCAAGCATTGGGATGACCCGCTGCTGGCCCAGGTGCCCGCGGTGGAGATTCCGGACCACCCCGGCGTGGTGGCCCAGATGGAAGCCATTAAGCAGCATCACCCGCACCTGCTCGTCTGGATCAGGGTGCCGGCGGACAGCAAGGCCGCGGAGCGGGTCTCGGCCCTGGCCGCGGCGGGCGCCGAGGTCCTCCACCTGGCGGGCTCGGACCACGCCCGGGGAGTGGGAGACGCCGGCGAGCTGCACCTGAAGGATCTGATCCGCCGCTGCCACCTGAAGCTGGTGGCAGACCGGCTGCGGGACGCGGTCACCCTGCTGGCCGGCGGCGGCATCGCCCTGGCGGAGCATGTGGCCAAGGCCATCGTTTGCGGCGCCGACGCCATCCTGGCCGACACCGCCCTGCTCCTCTCCCTGGAATGCCGCCTGTGCAAGGAATGCCAGGATGACAACCCCTGCCCCATCGACCTGGGGAACCTCAACGTCAAGCGGGGGGCCCAGCGCATGGTCAACCTGGTGGGCGCCTGGAACAACCAGCTCCTGGAAGTCATGGGCGCCATGGGCATGCGGGAGGTGCGCCGCCTCCGGGGCGAAGTGGGCCGGATCATGTTCAAGGAAGACCTGGATAGAGAGATCTTTGCGCCGCTCTTCTCCCGGCCGGAAGGCGAGAGCCGGCGCGTGGGCGAGTAAGAGGCTCCTGGTGGCGGCGGGCCTGCCGTGTCCGCCAACCTACGAATTGATGGGCAGGACACGGAGGCCTGCCCCTACCAGGAATAAAAATCGAAACTACTCAATTGAAGAAGACTGATCATATGTCACTAGCCGAAAAAATCGTTCCTGAGGAAGCCTGGTCCGAGGGCCAGCCCTGGCGACCGGTTCCCACCCCGAGCCGGTTCCGCACCCCCTTGAGCAAGTTCCGGGTGTGGCGCAACGAATCCGCCTGCATCAAGTGCGGCAAATGCGTGGAGGTCTGCCCTTACGGGGTCCATACCAAGTCCGGCAGCTACCTGCGGCGGCCCAAGAGCTACCGCTGCCTGGGCCTGGCCTGCCGGGACAAGGAATTTTACTGCGTCAACAAGTGCCCGGAGCACGCCCTTCGGGTCAGCATCCACCCGGTGTACAGCACCCTGGGGGACAAGCGCTGGCCCGCCGACCTGCTGCTCAGCACCTGGTGGCAGGCGGAATGGGGGAATCTCCCCTATACCGACCTGGAATACCGCCTGGGCGGCTCCGGCGGCGGCTTTGACAAAATGCGCTTTCTCTTTCCCAAGCACCGGTCGGACTTCAAACTGAGCCACGACGACATCTCCCTGGAAGTGGAGTTCAACAAACGGGGGGACGGCCGGCCTCAGATCAAGATAGGGGTGCCCTGGTACGGCGGCGGCATGTCCTTCGGCTCGGTTTCCCTCAACACCATCCTGTCCCGCATCCGGGCGGCGGTCCGCTTCAACACCATGGTATCCACCGGCGAGGGTGGCTTCCACGAAGACCTCTATCCTTATTCCGACAACATCGTCACCCAGGTGGCCACCGGCCTCTTCGGGGTCCGGGAGGACACCCTGCAGCGGGTGCGCATGGTGGAGTTCAAGTACGCCCAGGGGGCCAAACCCGGCCTGGGCGGCCACCTGCTGGGCGACAAGGTGACCGCGGCGGTGGCCCGCATGCGGGAATCGGTGCCCGGCAGTTCCCTGTTTTCGCCCTTCCCGTTCCACAGCGTCTATTCAGTGGAAGACCACAAGAAGCACCTCGACTGGATCAAGGAGATCAACCCCCGGGCCCTGGTGTCGGTGAAGGTCTCCACCCCCACCGACGTGGACATGGTGGCGGTGGGCAGCTTTTACGCCGGGGCGCACGTGGTCCAGTTGGACGGCAGCTACGGCGGCACCGGCGCGGCCCCGGACATCGCCAAGAAGAATATCGCCATGCCGGTGGAGTACGCCATCCCCAAGGTGCACCAGTTCCTCAAGGCCGAAGGCATCCGGGACCAGGTGACCCTGGTGGCCTCCGGCGGCATCCGCAGCGCCTTCGACCTGGCCAAGGCCATCGCCCTGGGGGCCGACGCGGTGCAGATCGGCACCGCCGACCTGGTGGCGTTGGAGTGCCTGCGCTGCCATAACTGCGAGTCCGGCCGCGGCTGCGCCCGGGGCATCGCCACCACCGACCCGGAGCTGGTCGACCTGATGACCATCGACTGGGGCACCGACCGGATCAGCAACATGTACTACTCCTGGAGCTATACCCTGAAGGAGATCCTGCGGCGCCTGGGGCTGCGGAGCATCCGGGAACTGGTGGGCCGCACCGACGTGCTGGCGCATCTGGATTACTTTGACGGGCCGGTGGACGACGACCTGAGAAGATAGTGGTCAGAAGATAGCTGTCAGCGGTCAGCTTTCAGCTAAAAGATAAAAGATAAAGGCAAAATCCCCCCTAACCCCCCTTTTACAAAGGGGGGGATGGTCACCCGGGGGCTGAAAGAGGGAATCAATGAAGTCTAATCGCAACTTGCATAATCACCCCGGCCTGGCCCTCCTGGATACCCGCCGCGATTTCACCTCGCCTTATCCAGCGGGGCGAGGTCAAGAAGGCCGCGGACGAAGGCGGCTGCGGGGTTACGGGCTTTGCCGCCAGCGTGCCGGTGGCCGGCCGGCATATCGTCACCCCTTCCATTCAGATGCACAACCGGGGCAACGGCAAGGGCGGCGGCATCGCCGCGGTGGGCCTGGACGCGGCCACCCTGGGGGTCTCCCAGGAGATCCTGGATGACGATTACCTTATCCAGATCGCTTATCTGGATACCGAGGCCCGCCAGCAGGTGGAGGCCCGGTTCATCACCCCGGTGTTCCGGGTGGACCACGCCCGGCGCCAGCCCACGGTGGACAACTGGCAGGACATTAAGGGCCTGGTGGTCAAGCCGCCGGACGTCTGGCAATATTTCGTGCGGGTCAAGCCCGAGGTTTTGCAGCACTTCATCCAGCAGCACAAGCTTTACGGCCTGGCCTGGCGCAAGGTGGAAGACGAGTATGTGGCCCAGAACTGCTACAAGCTGAACGAGGCCTATTACGCCTCCCTGGGCGAGAAGAAGGCCTTCGTCATGTCCCAGGGCCGCAACATGCTGATCCTGAAGATCGTGGGCTATGCCGAGGAAGCCGCCTACTATTACCAGTTGCTGGACTTCAAGGCCCATGTCTGGATCGCCCACCAGCGCTATCCTACCCGGGGCCGGGTGTGGCACCCCGGCGGCGCCCACCCCTTCGCGGCGCTCAACACCGCCCTGGTGCACAACGGCGATTTCGCCAACTACTTCTCGGTGAGCGAGTACCTGAGCCAGCGCCATTTCTATCCCCAGTTTCTGACGGACACGGAGGTGGCGGTGCTCACCTTCGATCTGTGGCACCGGCTCTACGGCTATCCCCTGGAATACGTCATCGAGTCCATGGCCCCCACCACGGAGCGGGACTTCGACCTGCTGCCCCCGGAGCGGCAGCACGTCTACCGGCAGCTCCAGGCCGCCAACATCCACGGCTCGCCCGACGGTCCCTGGTTCTTCATCATTGCCCGGAACGACCCGGAGCGGAAGAGCTTCGACCTCATCGGCATCACCGACACCTCCATGCTGCGGCCCCAGGTCTTTGCCCTGCATGACGGCGAGGTGCAGATCGGCCTGGTCTGCTCGGAAAAGCAGGCCATCGACGCCACCCTGGCCAGTCTGGCGGCGGAAGACCCCCGGGTCTGCCCGGTGGCCGACCTCTACTGGAACGCCCGGGGCGGCAGCGCCACCGACGGCGGCTCCTTCATCTTCTCCCTGGAGCCCAAAAACGGCGGCCGGGTGCTCTCCTGCCACGACAAGTTCGGCAAGCCCAAGACCGTGCCCTGGCACCAGCGCCCCTGGAACGGCACGATGTTGGAGATCAGCCTCGAAGCGGATTCCGAGGCGGTGCGCCTGGTGAGCGGGGCTCTTACGGACCCGACCGGGGAGCAACTCTACCGGGCGATCCGGGAGCGGGCCGCCACCATCTCCTATGCCACCTTCCGGGAGTTCCTGGCGGCGGTCAGCGACCAGGCTGCCGGAAGCGACGCCCTCAAGGCCGCGGCCATCAACGGTCTGACCCTGCTGTTGGATCGCCGTTACGACCCGGGCGACAAGAAGCGCAGCAACCTTCTACATCTCATCATGGAGACCTTGACCCGGATCCTGAAAGATACCCCGACAGTGGGCGAAAACCATGCCAGCCTCTACCGCCGGGTTGATTGGGACAGCCGGGAACAACTGGTGGCGCCCCAGCAGGCCGACGCTATCCTGATCCTGGATGCCGCCGATTTTCCCCCGGAAGGGGACGACTGCGACGCCCGGCTGCTGTGCCGGGCCTTTGAGCTGGGCTGGAGGCAATTCCTCACTTACGGCTACAAAGGGCAGCGCTTCCTGGGCTGCGGCCTGGGGCTCAATACCGATGAGGTGGTCATCGACGCCTACGGCAGCACCGGCGACTACCTGGCCTCCGGCATCGACGGCATGACCATTCGGATCCACGGCAACGCCCAAGACCAGTTGGGCCAGATCATGAAGCGGGGCAAACTGGTGGTGCACGGCGACGTGGGCCAGACCTTCATGTACGGCGCCAAGGGCGGCGAGGTCTACATTATGGGCAACGCCGCCGGCCGGCCTCTGATCAACGCCGTGGGCCGCCCCCGGGTGGTGATCAACGGCACCGCCCTGGACTTCCTGGCGGAATCCTTCATGGCCGGCGACGTCTTCAAGGAAGGCGGCTTCGTCATCGTCAACGGCCTGGAGTACGACCCCCGGGGACGCCTGCGGCCGCTGAACAACCCGTATCCCGGCTCCAACCTCTTCTCCCTGGCCTCCGGCGGCGCCCTCTATATCCGCGACCCCTACCAACAGGTGGTGGACGAGCAGTTGAACGGCGGCGAGATCGTCGACCTCAGCGCCGCGGACTGGAACCTGATCCTGCCTTACCTCCAGGAAAATGAGCGCCTCTTCGGCGTCTCCATCGAGCATGACCTGCTTTATGTGGACGGGCACCAGAAAGAGCCGGACCAGGTCTATCGCAAGGTCCAGCCGCTGAAGCTGGCGGTCCTCAGCAAGATAGAGGAGTCCTGGGAGTAAGCAGAATCCCGCGCCAAGACGCAAGCAAGGGGCGGCCCGCCGGGTCGCCCCTTTTTATATTCTTTTTATTTTTGCTGAGGCTGTCGAAAAAGGTACCTCCCGATTCGATCCGGGGACACAAAAAAAGGGGCCATCGAGGCCCCTATCTTGTTGAAATCGTTTAATCTAAATTGGGCGGGGTCCATTAAACTGATTGTATAATTATCTGTAACTTAAAGCATTTTTTTGATAGACAAATATTAAATACCCCCAAAACGACCCCCAAAATAATAAATATCTCTGACCAAATAAATTTTTATCTATTTGTGGGGTTTGTCCTGCCACTATATTGTCGCCCTGCGCGTCGCAATGGACCGCACCGTTTGGTTGTTCCCTCATTGGCTATGAAGGCATGAAGATTCCCGTCAGATTAGCCATCCTCTGCAGTATGATTCACCTTCTGCATCACAGGTCCGTCCTTTTAGCCCGCATGTTAACCTCAGACTCACGCAATCTTTTGAACACTGCCTCAGCGATTTCGTTGGCATCCGGTTGCAAGGCCTGTTGAGGTGCTGCCAAGTCCCGTATGATTTCCCCCTGGCGCTGGCACGCAACCTCGCCATAGCTTAGAAAGGTCGTCAAAACTTTCTCATGCCCCAGATTTTGGCTCCACGCCTTGAACTGTTCCGGGGTCTTGCAAATATCCTGGCCGAGTTGAACAAGGGTATTCCTAAAGCTATGTGGGTTGAAATATGGCAGGCCAGCATTGGCAAAGGCTTCGCGAAAGATTGTTCGAATGGGCGTGGCACTACTCCAATGTTTCCGTGTCAGCCCTGTCGCTTCAAATTGGCGAGTAGCCCCCAGCGAAATATATGTCGCCGGGAATAGTGGATCATCATTGCCCCATAGCTTTTCATTCCGGAGATATGATACCCACGCTGCCACAATTTCGTGGACTTCTTCACCCACCGGAAAGAAGAAGGTGTTGAAGGTTTTGCTGAATTTTGTCTTTACTTCCCGCGCATCTTGATCGACGCTGTTCGTGATCAGATCAACATGCTTTAGCTTCATCGAGGCTATGGCACTGTCCCGTGCACCAGTCAGCAGCGTGAATGCCACCAGAGCGCGATTCCGGCGCTCAATTTCCTTGCCTTGCCGGCATTTTTCTGATGACATGCTTGATCTGCTCCAGGGTCGGAAACTTTTGTTGCCTTTTAGCTGTAGCGATCCGGGTATCCTTGTCAGACAAATTGAAGTACTCGGCATCAGCATACTGCACCCGGGACTTGTAGCCCGGTTGCCACGCCAGCCACTGGAAAAATCGTTTGAGATGAGTAAGTGTCGCAAGCAAGGTCGCCTTGCTCAATTTCTCCCCTGACTGCTGTCCCTTTTGCTCGGCAAGGTGCTTTTTGAAGGCAACAGCTTGCTGTAAGTGAAATGCCTTGAAATCACGATACCTGGTATAAGCCTCGAAGCGACTCAAAGCCTTCGCCACTGCGTCGACCATCGGCTCACCGTGACGTTTGGCTTCCTTTAAATAAGCGAAGTACTTTCGCTTGATCCGTTCATTGACTGGATAGTGCTTTTTCATGGTTCGCTGTTCCCCTATCTGAAGTCACTGTTCAGGGTGGGGTTAGCACTCTCATCTAGTTGTCGCAATTCTTCCGGAAAGCTGATGTCCATTCTGCCGCGGACCTGCCCGATTTTGGCCAGGCTGACATGCCGGTTCATGAAGGCATCACAGTCCGGGCAAATGCCGACGAGGTTGCCGAACTTCTCGGTAATCGGAAAATATTCTGCCATGTCGCCGGCAGGCGGTTTCGGGGCGCGGCAGCGGACGCAATAGAGCTCTCCGGGCTTACAAGTCTGCTTGTTTTTTACGCGGCGGGCTTGTAGAAATGCCACTAGGACATGACCGAGAATCAACATGGGGCGTTTATCATCGGTGGTGGCGAGCCCGTCCTTGACCCAGCGGCGCACAGTATTCTTATGAATGCCGAACAACTTGGCGATCTCTTCCACCGTATAGCTGCGGTGAATTTTTACGAGCCGGTGGTTGGGGTGACGTTTTCCCATCGCTTACCTCACCGCCGTAATCACCGCCACCATTGCCTCGCATCCTTGCGAGCCGCTTCCAGCTTCGCCACCAGAGCGCGGATTTCTTCATCAGTCTTCCCGGCAATACGCGCGGAATTGATCGCATCGACTTCATCGGAAGGCCACCCCACCGCCCGGGCGCCAAGACTCACCGGCTTTGTCCACAGTCCCTCCGCAATGCGCTGATAGATAGTGGAGCGAGAAAGTCCTGATTCAAACTTAACGGCCGGAATCCTTAGTATGGTACGCTTCATCTCTAAACCTCCTAGAGTTGTAGTGGATTGTTGAATGAAGCGTCATATGGCGATTTGGGCGATGCAATGCCTGTGCAACACCCGGCACCAGCACAGCATTATTCGCAAAATCACATGGTTAGATATTTCTCCGATGGATCATTAAGGATGGAACGCTGGTGAGGGGATGACGTAGAGAGCAGGAAAATAAAAGGATAGCGGGCGGGCGGATTGGGCGAAAAAATTCCGCCCAGCTTTTTTCACTTCTTCATGTTTTTACGGATGGTCTCGGGATCGTGTTGCTGGGCAATGTCCATTTTTGCAATCTGCTGCGCATACCAGGTATCGGGTTTGCCGGGTTTACTGCGTTTCAGCTCACGATATTTTTTCTGCCAGCTTGCATGCAGTTCCTGGGTCTTCAGCTTGCGGGCCTCGCGCTTGATCTGGCTTGGCGTGTAGCGGTTGTCGGCCGTGGTCGCGGCATCCACCATCCGGCGAATCATGGCGCCGTCAAGCGAGTATTGCCCGTCGCAAAATGCAATCAACTCAGCCAATGGCACCTTGTTGCCGCCAACTACCAGGATCAACTCGCCATTGGCTTCCAGGCAGAGCATCTGGCCGCGCTTATTACCGGTGGCGACACCAATCTCCCACTGATTGGCGTTGGCCGTTTGCCTGTCGCTCCGGCGCAATCCCAGGCAGTGCGCGATAAATCCGCACACCAACTCAGCGTTGCACCGCCACTGGATCAGCCGACCGGCAGAAACGGGCACCCTGTTGGTGTCGTCGCGCTTGTCGCAAACGATGAACGACACCGCACTGCGTGCTGCGGCGGGCACGGTATGCACCGGCATCACACACTGGAGCTCGCACCCAGGGCAGATGGCGCTGGCAGCTGGGCGTGCCTTGGCAACCAGCCTTTGTGATTGCATAGCCTTAACCGCTTCGGACGGCCATTGGCGCAACTCGTCGTCATTGACCAGGACAGCAGCGCCTTGGTTGGCGCCTACGCGGTCCAATAGCTCAATCAGTGCATCCACCGGCTTCATGCTTCAGTCCCGGCGTTTTCGGCCTGCTCCTTGGGTTCGATCCCAGAGGCTTCCAGCATGGCGCGCAGCCTGAGGCCGATCTCGTCGTACCTGAGCGAGCAGGAGTTGGGATAAGTAATGCGGATGGTCACCGTTTTTGCCGGCTTGTCTACATCCATCACCACCGAAGCGGCCAACTCCACCTGGGTGACGCTGTACATACTCAGGCGCAAGGATGCTCTGATCTCGTCGAGTAAATCGTAGACGGCATCAGGATTATCGAACGAATCGGCTTCCAGGGTAATCCGGTCGCCCCTATTCACCCGCGAAGAGAGGCGCAGCTTCTTTACCGTCACTCTTTCGATACCGCTTCCGGCATCGTAGCTGAAATTAAATCCCTTCTGGAGGAGTGGGTTCAGATCATACACGCGCTCGTCCTTTGGATCGGTCGGTAGTCCGTCGAGCTTGAGTATCGCCTGGGCGAACACCCCCTGGAGCGGCTCGATGGACTTGTAGGAGCCACGAAAGTTCAGGTCTAGCGAGCCTTCCTTTTGTGAGTAGACATAAATGACCTCGAAGGCGGGATTGTGCGGGCGACGGTCAAACTCCCCATCCACCCACTCGATGCTTTGCTGTGAATAGTCTTCAGGGTAAGCGAAGAAATAGTCCAGCTCGCCCCGGCGGAAGGGCTCCACCACGCAGTTTTTGCCCCGACCCTCAGCGTGATGAAAGTAGTTGCGGATCAAGTCGGCCAGTTGCTGAATGCTGGCCTCGTCCACCGCTGCTGATCGGTGGGAAAGATTTTTTCGTTTCCGCCAATAAGGCAGCGTATCCGCATGATAGAAGAGCGTCGCCCCCCTCCACAGGATATTGTGATCCAAATAGGTAATCATCGCCCGTTCATAGTGGTTGGAAAGGGCCGACAGCATTTCTATAAATGACCTGATGGCCATCCGGCTCTTCCTGCATTTGCCAGGTCGCCTCGTCAATGATTGCCCTAAAGCCCTTTTCACAGCTCATCTCGAAGATGTCCCGAAATTCCGTATCCATCGCGTTACGCTGATTGTCTGGCAGAGCCAGCCATGCCGCAAATAACTCATCCGGCTTGCCTTCCTTCATGGCGGCGAACTCAAGATCGCCAAACAATCCCCGATCCTTGAAAGTAGCGGGCCAGCAAGACATTCGGCATCTGGCGGAAGAAATCCCTGGTAGAGTAGTGGCGGGCCATCTTTTCCTCCCTCAATCATACTACCTGTTGGATATTGCCGAACAATGTTGTATTTTACTGTACTTCCAAGATAGGAAATTACACAATGAAAATAACTGCCTCTCCAAGGAACACACATGGCCATCAAAAAATCCGACCTCTACTCCTCCCTCTGGGCCTCCTGCGATGAGCTGCGCGGCGGCATGGACGCCAGCCAGTACAAGGACTACGTCCTGTTCATGCTGTTCATCAAATATATCTCCGACAAATACGGTAATTCGGACGACTTCGCCCCGCCGGTCACCATCCCGGCGGGGGCCAGCTTCAAGGACATGGTCGCCCTCAAAGGCAAGAGCGACATCGGCGACAAGATCAACACCCAGGTCATCCAGCCGCTCATCGACGCCAACTCCAGCTTAGCCCTCAGCGACTTTCCCGACTTCAACGACCCGAACAAGCTTGGTGAGGGAGATGCGATGGTTAAGCGCCTCGAAAACCTCATCGGCATCTTCGAGAACCCCGCGCTTGATTTCTCGAAAAACCGCGCCGAGCACGACGACATCCTTGGCGATGCCTATGAGTATCTCATGCGGCACTTCGCCACCGAGAGCGGCAAGAGCAAGGGGCAATTCTACACCCCGTCCGAGGTCAGCCGCGTCATCGCCAAGGTCATCGGCATCTCGCCGGAAAACACCATAGCCTCCACCACGGCCTACGACCCCACCTGCGGCTCCGGCTCGCTACTGCTGAAAGTGGCCGCCCAGGCGGGCAAGCACATCACCCTCGAAGGGCAGGAGAAGGACGTGACCACCGCCGGTCTCGCCCGCATGAACATGATCCTGCATGACTTTCCGACGGCGAACATCCTCCCGGGCAACACGCTCGCCGCTCCCAAGTTCAAGGATGGCGAGGGGCTCCGCACATATGACTACGTCGTGGCCAATCCCCCTTTCTCCGACAAGACCTGGAGCACCGGCCTCATGCCGGCCCGCGACCCCTTCCAGCGCTTCGCCTGGGGCGAGCCGCCCAATAAGCAGGGCGATTACGCCTACCTGCTCCATATCATCCGCTCGATGAATAGTACGGGCAAAGGGGCCTGCATCCTGCCCCACGGCGTACTCTTCCGAAGCAATGCCGAGGCTGTCATCCGCCGGAAGCTCGTCCGCTCCGGCTACCTCAAGGGGATCATCGGCCTCCCGGCCAACCTCTTTTACGGCACCGGTATTCCCGCCTGCATCCTGGTGCTCGACAAGGAAAATGCCACCGCCCGCAAGTCTGGCCATCTTTCTCGATCACCCTTCAATGGCAAGCTTTGCCCGACAGATTGGATCTTTTCAAGATTTTTCTAACACTATTATAAGGTTAGATTTAGAAAAATTTTCATTTCATATTTGCACGAATTTTAATAGTCATTTGCCAAAAAGCTCAAGAACCTTCTTGGACAAAATTTTCAGCCAAGATTGCCACGCAATCTGTTGGTGCCATGACATGAGGCTCGGACCAAGGCCCTCTCCTGGCGATTACTCTTCGGCTAAGTTCACGGGCGTCATTCTCATGCATAGGAGTCCCAAGATTTTTTGAGGCGGGTTTTTTTGTAAATGGTATTTGGGTATTATATAAGCTGAAATGCTGACCTGCGCGGCAGGTGTCGATCTATTTCCCCTTGAGGCGGGTTGCCAATATTATCTCACTCCATGCCGAAGAATAGAATATTTTTGGTCGGCCAGGAGGATGGAAAAGTATGAATAACTGGTTCCAGGGACAGATGGATTACATTTTCTTCTTTTATGGCCTGGCCTTTATTGGTCTGGGGGTAGTTTCTTATATCCTCTCCAAGGAGGTTAACCAGCGGCTTCCTTGGGTGTGGTTGGCCCTCTTCGGCTTCACCCATGGGTTAAGCGAGTGGTTGGACCTCGTGGCCCTTGCCTGGCCGGATGGGGTATGGTTTGCCGCCTGTCGTTGGGCCGTCATGACCGCATCTTTCCTCTTCCTGGTGGAATTCGGCCGTCTAGGCCTGATTTGCCGCAAAGGCCAGGGACCGGGGCGTTGGCTTTTAGTCATTTTGGCCTTGGGAGCATGCCTGGGGGCTCTGTCTGGTTGGAGCGGCTTGAACGCCACCACCAGGTATGCCATAGGGCTAGTGAGGGGGCCTATGTTCCGCGTGGGCACTCTTTGCCGAAGGGAGGCAGGTCGATTCCCGGTCCCGCCCCTGGCTTCTGGCAGGTGGCGGCAGTTTGTTGCTCTACGGCCTGGCTGCTGGGCTGATCGTGCCACGGGCAGGGTTCTTGCCAGCCACGGCGGTAAATTATGAGACGTTTTCAACCCTCACGGGCCTGCCGATACAGCTGGTGCGAGGGGTGCTGGCTTTGTGGACCACTGTCATGATCGTAGGTTATTTCGAGATGTCGCAGCCGGCGTCCCATGAACGCTCCTATCGATCCAGGATCCACTATGTCTATGGGGTCGTTTCCTCCCTGGCACTAATCCTCGTTGCAGGCTGGTTTTTCACGCAATTCATGGGCAATATGGCCCGGGAACAGGTCCGGAAAGATTATGTCTCCAAAGGTAAACTCATCCTCCAGCGCCTAACTTTCGAACTGGAAGAAGCTGAAGCCGCGGTGAAAGCCATGTCGGGGTCTCCCTGGATTACCCCGGCCTTGTTGTCAAGATCGCCCCAGACCACGGCCCAGGCCAACTCAGTGCTGGACAGATACCAAATGAGATTCGAGGCCTCTCCGGCATTTATCCTGGACCAGACCGGCACCTGCATCGCCTCTTCCAACCGGGACGCACCGGACAGTTTTGTGGGCCATAATTATACCTTTCGGCCATATTTTCAACAGGCCATAGCGGGCCAACCCGGCCGCTATTTCGCCCTGGGGGTTGTCTCGAAAAAACGGGGCTTCTTTGCCTCCTATCCGGTGCGGGACCCGGGGGGGAGGATTGTGGGAATTGCGGCCATCAAAACGACGCTGGATAGGTTTCAACAGGAATTGCGAGAAAGCGATCCTGCCTTTCTCATAGATCCCTACGGGGTGGTATTCCTGGGCAGCCGTCCCAGTCTTGACTATCATAGTTTGTGGCCTGTGAACCTGGCTGATCGAGCGGGTCTTAAAGCCCAATACGGCACCGCCAATTTTGAGTCGGTTTTTCCCCAGCCCCTGAAGGATGGGATCGAGGTGAAAATTGCCGGCAAGAATTATTTATTTCATCGGCAAGCCATCAATGCCCCGGCGGCGCCGGGATGGTCTCTCGTATCACTGGCTCCGGTCAATCTGGTGGTATTCTATCGCATGCTGGGTATCGCCGCGGCGTTTTTTGTCGTGGTGCTAACCCTGGTCTCTATTGGCATCAATCTGTCCATTCGAGAAGGGGCCAATCACATTCTGGCCTCCGAGTCCCGTTTCCGGGCCATGTTCGTTGCGGCGCCCGAGGCGGTGTTTGTCTATGACCCGGAAACCCGCAAGATTATAGACGCCAATCCTTTTATGACCCAATGGCTAGACTATGAGTCGGAAGAACTAGTCGGTCTGGAGATCGATAAGGTCACGGCTCCGGGGTCCCTGGAGCCTGGGGAGGCATGTGCCCGAGAAGGTTCAGAAGGTACACCGGGGCCTCATTATCGGAAAAAAAATGGTTCTCTGGTTGATGTGGAATGCACTGTGGCCAATATTCTTCATGGGGATCATATACGGGAGCTCGTATTTGTCCGAGACATCACGGCGCGCAAGCGGGCGGAACAGGCCCTGCTGGAGAGCGAGGCGCAATACCGCTTACTTGCCGAAAACGTCATCGACGTAATCTGGACCATGGATTTGAACTGGAAGTTCACCTATGCCAGCCCCTCTTGCGAAAGCATATCCGGCTATAGTGATAAAGAGCTCGTGGGCATGACGCTAGATCAATTACTAACCCCTGATTCAATGGATTTGTGTAATAAGACTCTGGCAGAGGTCCTCTCTCCGGGAAGTTTGGTGCGACAGGAATACCCTAATTTTATGTTTCCCCAACTAGAGCTTCGGTTCAAGGATGGGTCTAAGAGCATGTATATTGAAGTCAAAGGCTCCTTCCTCAAGGATTCCCAGGGCCAGCCTAGGGGAATGGTGGGGGTGACCCGAGATGTTACGGAACGGAAGCAATTGGAAGAACAATATCTTCAGGCGCAAAAGATGGAAGCGGTGGGCACGCTGGCTGGGGGTATTGCCCACGACTTCAACAATATTCTTACTGCTATACTAGGAAATATTGGCATAGCTGTGCTGGATGACAAGATTGGCCCCCAGGTTCAAGACAGATTAGCTCAGGCAAAAGCGGCGTGCCTGCGAGCCAAGGCTTTGTCTCAGCAACTGCTTACCTTCGCCAAAGGTGGGGCGCCAGTAAAAAGACTCTTCTCGGTTGCGGAACTCCTCACCCAATCCATCGCTTTTACCTGCGCAGGTTCACCGGTGCGGTGTAGAACTGCTTTCCCAGAAAATCTCTGGTCGATAGAAGCCGACCCTGGGCAAATCGGGCAAGTCTTCCAGAATCTGACTATCAATGCCATTCAAGCCATGCCTACCGGCGGGACGATTAAGGTTTGGGCAGAGAACCTTACTTTAGGGACAGATAGCAATTTACCTCTGAGCGCCGGCAAGTATATAAAAATCTCGGTGCGAGATCAGGGGATGGGCATACCGGTAGAGCACATTCCGAGAATATTTGACCCCTACTTTACCACCAAACAGAATGGTAGCGGCCTGGGCTTAGCCTCGACCTACGCTATTATTAAACAACATCACGGTCATATTACAGTGGAGTCAAAACCAGGGGGGGGAACAACTTTTAATATCTATCTTCCAGCAGTTGAGCAACAAGTTATCCCTCAACCCGAAGAAGATACAGAGTTAGTTGTTGGAAAAGGTAAAATCCTGGTAATGGACGATGAAGAGATGGTGCGGGAAGTATTAGGGGGAATGCTTACCAAACTGGGCTATGGAGCGGTGTTTGCCAGAGATGGTGGCGAGGCAATAGAAATGTTCGTCCAGGCGCAAGGGGTTGGACAGGCATTTGCAGCGGTAATTCTTGACCTCACCGTCCCCGGAGGCATGGGGGGCAAAGAAACCATGGCGAGACTGCTTGAGATCGATCCCCGAGCAAGAGCTATCGTTTCCAGCGGTTATTCCGACGACCGTGTAATGGCCGAATTTGCCAAGTATGGCTTTAAAGGAGTCATAGTCAAGCCTTATGGGCTCTCAGAATTAAGTAGAGTCCTTAATAAAGTATTAAGTAATTTAAAATAAGGTAGATTTCAAGACTTGTAAATGAATATCTGCTGAGGCTGTCGAAAAAGGTCAGCCCCCTATCATTGTTTCCTGATGTTTGGCTTCACCGATCAACCTGAGCAAGCACAGGCAGGGCCGTTTCTGGCTCTGCCTTTTTTGTAGCCACTATAACTTCTGTGAAGCACCAGTAAAGGCAATTGTGCGGCAGAAGCATTTTTGCAGTTTCGGCCAGCCCGATGATAAGAGACTGGTTTGGCAAGATTTTTGCTGTTACTGGTAGGCTCTCTTCAGAGCAAACTCTTCCTGCCCACCCATATTTATCCCTGAAATAGAAACAGCCTCATCGGCTTCCATGGCTTCTGAAGCCCAGGAACCCGCCGTACCCTCAGAACCAGCAACCCCTTCTCCCAGTAATGTGACGATGCCAACAGGTGGTGCAACCCTGGTATCACGCCCAACTAAAAACGATGATCCCATCACTGCTGGAGAAATGGCAGTTGTACAGAGAAGGCTCCTGCGGCATTCCCATTTCAGGGTTTCCCTTTCTATAAATAAGGTAAATCGGAAAACAATTTCGTGCATTCCCTGATTTCTTTCTCATCAATATATTGGCAAACTCTATGGCAATTGACTCTATTGGAATTTCTTTTAGATAATATTTTATTGAGAGCAGCGGGGTGGGGGGCGATAGAAGGGGCCAAAAGTATCTAAGGATGTGCTCTGCCGTCAAGAATGAGGGCCTCGAGGCTCCCACCCTTAATGTCCATGAGTTGTCCACGGAGTAACCAGCAAAGGCAGAAAAGTGGAAGATAGGCCACCGCGGTCTTGGGTCGCGGTCTCGGCAATAACCAATAAATTTAATACCTGAGTTTCCAATGAACAAGAAAAATGGACATCTCCTCCATACAGGAATCCAGGTGATTCTCGCGCTGCTGCTGTCCTTGCTGCTAAGCAGTTCCGCCTTCGCAGCCGATCTGAAGGAAATCAAGGGAAGGGCGTTATTCGGCACCTGGGCGTACCATATGCCAATTTCGTCACTGGCAGCGGCGACGGTTTGGACGTGGATATGGTCAAACTCTTTGCTCAACATCTGGGCGTTAAGTATGAATATGTTGCGACTTCCTGGGCGAGTGTCATTGAGGACCTGACCGGTAAGAAGGTGAAAGCCAAGGGCGACGAGATCGAAGTCGTAGAGGAAGTCCCGGTCAAAGGTGATATTATTGCCAATGGCTTCACCATATTACCCTGGCGGAAAAAAATTGTGGACTTTTCCACGCCCACTTTTCCCAGCCAGATTTGGCTGGTGGCCAAAGCGGATTCACTGATCAAACCCATTGTTCCCCATGATGGAGTTGAGAAGAATATTGTTGCGGTCAGGACCCTGCTCAAAGGACGTTCCCTACTGGGCAAGACCAGCACCTGCCTCGACCCTTCCTTGTATAACCTGAAGGAAACGGGCGCCAGGATAAAATTGTTCCCGGGAAGCCTCAATGATCTGGCGCCGGCCGTAATCCAAGGCGAGTCGGAACTGACCCTCTTGGATGTTCCCGATGCCCTGGTAGCCCTGGATAAATTTCCCGGCAAGATCAAGATCATCGGCCCCATTACCCCAAAGCAATACATGGGTTGCGCCTTTGCCAAGGATGCCCCGGAATTGCGGTACGCCTTCAACCTTTTTCTGGAACAGGCCAAAGCGGATGGAACCTATTTGGCTTTAGTCAAGCGCTACTATCCCAAGGTCTTTCACTATTACCGCGACTTCTTCGAAGGGAAATAGTGCCGGCCTCTTAGTTTGGGGAAGATGAAGAGCGAGGAGCCGGCACCCGCAAATCAGACCTGAGTTATGCGACACCTTAAGTCGGAATCAACCCCCACTGAGGAATATCAGACTTGAAGACCCGGCGTCAAAACCTTATAAGCAGTCCCTACTTAAAGATAACCTTAGCGGGCCTTGCTTTTGTAATGTGCTTTTCCTCCTTATGGGTGAAAGTTTACCGCGCCCAGACTAAATTACGCGACTCCGTCCTGAAAAGTTTCGAGCAAGATCTGGAAAAGCGCGCCGCGGGTTTGAGTTACTTCTATTCGGAACGAAAATATGATTTAAAGAATCTCCCTGCCAAACGAGAAATTTCCATTTTCTTCGAGAATAAGGCCTTGGGAATGTCCATGGAGTTTGGCCTCAAGGCCAGTCTCATTGCTATGCGAGAGAGTTTGGATCTGGTCTTGAAAGAGAGGATGTTGGGCCAAGACCCGATTTATACCCGCTTCGTTTTTATCGACAGTTCCGGAGAATGCCTGTTAGACAGTCAAAGGAATCCCAATTTAGACCAGCCAGGGGCAAAATACCAAGAATTTCTGACGCCTCAAGGATCTGACCCGGTTATTCTGGTCAAACGACTGAATAATATAGCGGAGTTAATCGTCTCCAGCCCATACTTTTTTAAGGGGACCTACTCCGGTCAAATCATTGCCTGGATCTCCATCGAAACGATGGAGAAACACCTCATCGGCACCGACAGCCAGTTACGTAAAAAGACCGTCAGGATTTTTTCCAGTCAAGATGACTTTTATTTCCCTACCCAGGCAAATGGGCCCGATATATCTTCGGTTCTGCCTAATATCGCCAGTATGGGAGAGCGGGAATACTTTAACTTCAAAATGGCTGACGGGGTGGAGATGATCTCCACTTGGACGCCGATCAAGGATACTCCTTTATTCCTGGTGGGATTCATACCGGCCCATGAATTATTAGGTTATCTGTTCCCCTGGCATCTGGTGATCTTGGCTCCTATGTCAATTTTTTCTTTGCTGGTGGGGGGAGTTGCATGGTGGACCATCACCCACAAAAAGGCCTATCGAGAAAATGAGTTGATCTTGAAGTCTGTCGGTGAAGGTCTTTTCGGCCTAGACCGATTTAGTAACGTCACTTTTGTCAATCCAGCCGCGCTTGCCTTGACAGGATTTGAGATTAAAGAGGTGATGGGTAGAAACTTACATGAACTAATCCATAACAAAAAACCGGATGGCACCCCCTACCCCCGGGAGGAGTGCCCTGTGCATGCTACTCTCATGACGGCGAAAAAAAGTCATATAACTGATGACGTATTTTGGACCAAGGGAGGCACGCCACTACCGGTGGCCTATTTGACTACCCCCATTAACCAAGATGGTCAGATAGTGGGGGTGGTGGTGTCGTTCCGGGATATTACCTGGCGCAAGCAAGCGGAAGCGGAACTCAAGCGGGCCGATCAACACCTGGAGAAAGTCTTCGAAGGCTCTGCTGAAGGAATCGGCATCGTCGATTCCAAGGGGCTTGTCAGGAGATGGAACAAGGCAGCGGAAGGAATCTACGGATATACCTTCGAAGAACTTCAGGGAAAACCGGTCTTCGATCAGTATGCTGATAAAGAAGAACTGGCTAAAATGCTCATCCAACTGCGCCGAGATGGTTATGTCAAAAATTATGAAATTACCATGAAGCGGAAAGATGGTGGTACTTTCCCCAGCAGTCTTTCCATCAAGGTGCTGCGTGATGAAAACGGTGAGAATATGGGCAGCGTCACTGTAGCCAGAGATTTAACAGAGGTAAAGGACAGAGAAGCGAAATTACATTCGGCTAATGAACAACTTCAGGCTCTGGTTGACGAATCCAAACAGCGCAACCGCAATATGGCTTTGCTCCAGGAAATAGGTGATGTCTTCCAGTCATGTCGGACCTCCGGAGAAACCTACAGCGCCATCGCCCACTTCATGCCGCAATTCTTCCCCAGCTTCGGCGGAGCGCTCTATATCCTCAATGAATCCAAAAACCTCTTTGAGATGACCTCCATCTGGGGCGAGAATGCTTCCCTGGAGATGATGTTCGGCCAGGATGAGTGCTGGTCCTTGAGGCGAACCCGGGCTTATCTGGTGCATGATTCCAAAACCTGCATGAACTGCCGCCACGTCTCTTCTGAAGCGCCCGGGAGCTACCTATGCGTGCCCATGATGGCTCAGGGTGAAATTATGGGCATCTTTTATTTGCGCAAGGATACCCCGGAGGACCAAGAGCAGATGAAGCCCGTCGGCCAGTTTGCCACCACCGTAGCTGAGACGATGGCCCTGGCCCTGGCCAATCTAAAGCTCCGAGAGACCCTAAGGAACCAGGCCATTCGAGACGGCCTCACCGGCCTCTTCAATCGCCGCTACATGGATGAGACTCTCGAACGCGAGCTGAGCAGGAACAAGCGCCAGAAATCACCCCTGGGGGTCATCATGATGGACCTGGACCATTTCAAGGAATACAACGACACTTACGGCCATACCGCCGGAGATGAGCTCCTGGTCGCCGTGGGGCGTATGATCCAGGAGCTGGTGCGCCGGGAAGATGTCGCCTGCCGCTATGGGGGTGAGGAGTTTCTCCTGATTATACCCGACGCTTCCCTGGAAGTTGCCCTGGAACGGGCCCAAATACTCACCGAAAGTATTAAGCGCCTGCACACCCAGAATCAGGCGCTTAGGCCCATCACCATCTCTGCCGGCGTGGCCATCTTCCCGGATCATGGCGTAAACGCCAAAGAAGTTATCCGGGCAGCGGATGCCGCACTTTATCGAGCCAAAGAAGAAGGACGCGACCGGGCGGTGGTGGCGTACTGCGACAAAGGGCATGGCTTTAGCCAACTAAAAATAATTAAGTCTTTACAAATAGGGGGCCCCATATGACCTAGATAAATGTAAATCCCCAATTTGATGCCAGGAAAACTGAGGGCCAGGCAGAGCCTGACCTATTTCCAAATCCAGTAATCTCCCCAACCACAAATTTCCTGTTTTGATGTGTACATCAAAAATGATGATAGCTGCTATTACCAGAAACTTATCCTCGCAGCGAAAGACATCCATAGCCAAAACATATCTGCATTTTTCCCCGCTCAGACGATAACTGCCCATTCTGGCAAGATATACGGCGACCATTGAAGCTTGCTCGGGTTGGTTAAGGGTACCATTAAAAAGAGAGTCTTTTGTCCGGTTCCTGGATTGATGATGCCCATTGGCTTAGCCAGGTAAGAAGAGCCAGTGACCAAGGCGGAGTTTATCAGGGAGCGCAGCGAAGCAGTAATTGCTGAATTGAATATTTTCCACCCCCAAAGTATAATATAATGGGTCTAATGGTGGGCAATTTCAATAGTGTGATTCTCATGAGATCACCATGCAGGACAGAGATAAAACCAAAAAGCGGCTCATTGCTGAGTTGGAATCGTTGCGGCAGCAATTGGGGCAAGCGACAGAACTTCTGGCCGAGCGCCATAAAGCCGAAGAGGCTCTAAAGGATGAACGAGACTTAAGTTCCGCCCTGCTGGACGTCGTTGGTGCCCTAGTGGTGGTGTTAGACCGGGAAGGGAGGATCATCCGATTCAATCGTGCCTGTGAGGAGACCACAGGCTATAGCTTTGCCGAAGTGAAAAACAAGCCCCTCTGGGATATATTCCTCACACTGGAAGAATCAGATGGAGTCAGGGCAGTTTTTCATCACCTCCTTTCTGGTGATCTTCCCAACACTCATGAAAACTATTGGGTCGCCAGGGATGGGAGCCTTCGCCTCATTGCTTGGTCTAGTACGGGCCTAGTCAAGGATGGGCAGGTTGAATTTGTAATCGGAACCGGTATCGATATCACCGAGCGAGATAAGGTTGAACGGCATATTGCGCATATAGCTTCGTTTCCCCAATTAAATCCTAATCCTATTTTGGAAGTCGATCAATCCGGGAGCATCACCTTTTACAACGTGGGAACCCTTAAAGCCCTTGAGAGGTTGGGTTCGGGAGGTCTTGTCGAAGCCTTTCTCCCCGAGGACATAGGGGCGATTCTGAAAGCGGCCCAGGAAACTGGGACAAATCTATTCAAGCGTGAGGTTTGGATTGGCGACTCGATTTTTGCTGAGGACATCTATTTCTCAGCAAATCCAAATGTGGCTCGCATCTATACTTCTGATATCACCGAGCGCAAGCAGGCCGAAGAGGCTTTGCGCCGGATAAATGCGGAACTGGAACAGCGGGTGGCGGCACGCACGGAGGAATTGGAGGAGACGGTTGCTCAATTAGAAGAAGAAGTGAGCGATAGGCAAAAGGCCGAGTCAGGCTTGCAGGCCGAGCGGCAACGCCTATATGAAGTCCTTGAGCGTATCCCTGCCCATGTCTCCTTGCTCCGGCCGGATTATACCTTTGCCTTTGTCAATGGGGAATTTAAGCGGCGCTTCGGTGATCCAGGGACAAAGCGGTGTTATGAACTTAAGGGCCGCCAATTACCCTGTGCGGAATGTCAAGGCATGCAGGTTTTTCACACCCGAACTCCGGTGGTCTGGGAGTGGCCCGGCCCCGAAGGCAGATATTATCAGAACTTCCATTATCCCTTTACCGACTCGGACGGTTCTCCCTTAGTTTTAGAAATGGGCATCGATATCACTAAGCGTAAACAGGCGGAGAAAATCATGAAGGCCCGCCTTAAGCTGCTGAAGTCTGGCCGAATCGCATTCCATTGGAAGAATTTCCCCAAGCGACCTTGGACGAATTGGAGGCGCTTACCGGCAGCACCATAGGGTTTTATCATCTGGTCGAGGCTGATCAACAAACTCTTTCCCTCCAAACCTGGTCCACTAAGACGCTTCAGAACATGTGCACGGCAGAAGGCAAGGGCCGGCATTATGATATTGCCGAAGCCGGCGTCTGGGTGGAATGCGTGCACCAGCGGAGGCCAGTCATTCATAACGACTACGCCTCGCTGACCCCATCGCAAAGGCCTGCCCCCTGGCCATGCCCCAGTAGTGCGGGAGTTGGTGGTGCCAATCCTGAGGAGCGATAAGATCGTGGCCATCATTGGCGTGGGCAACAAACCTTCAGATTACCATGAGCGTGATATCGAGATGTTGTCTACTCTGGGTGATCTCTGGTGGGACATTGCTGAGCGCAAACGGGGTGAGCAGGCCTTGCAGCAGGCATACTACGAACTGGAAGAGACGGTAGCGCAACTCGAGGAGGAAATTAGCGAGCGCCAGCGGGCGGAAGTCGAGATTGTCAAGCTAAATGCGGAGTTAGAACAAAGGGTCAAGGAACGTACCGCCGAACTGGAGGCCACCAATCAGGAGCTAGAGTCCTTTTCCTATTCCGTGGCCCATGACCTCAAGACCCATATCCGGGCCATAGAAGGGTTCTCCCGAATGCTGATGGGCGAACATGCTGACAAACTGGATGGCGAAGCTCTCAGGCTGCTCAATGTCGTCAGCAGCAATACCAAGATCATGACTCAACTCATCAACGATCTTTTGGCCCTATCCCGCCTGACACGGCAGCCGATGAGAAAGACACAATTACACCTGGGCGATATGGCCAGACAGGCCTTTGAACGCTTAACATCAGAGGCGCCTGATAGGAATTTGCACTTAACGGTTAATGAACTGCCTACCGCCTATGCTGATCATTCCTTGGTGTACCAGGTCATGATGAATTTGCTGGGTAACGCCATCAAGTACACCAAGACCCGGGAGACCGCCATCATTGAAGTGGGCGGCCGGACTGAAGGGAACGAGAATATTTACTACATCAAAGATAATGGCATCGGCTTTGATGAACGTTATATTCATAACCTGTTCGCCCCCTTTCAACGGCTGCACCGCTTGGAGGAATACGAAGGCACCGGCATCGGCCTGGCCATTGTCCAGCGGATCATCCATAAGCAGGGCGGCCGCGTCTGGGTGAAAGTAAAGTATGCAGGGAGCGACCTTTTATTTCGCTCTGCCGAATCAAGGGGCGTGAGGTCGGCAAGCTGGGGTGTCAGTTTCTGCTATGATCAGTAACTTATCAACAACCTGAAATCGCTACATATTTATAACATATCATTTCTTTGAGGCATTGGCTTTAATCCCAATACCTCACATTTTCCGGCCCCTCTTTATAATCAACATGTCTATTCCGGCCTTTTTACTCCATCTTGAAAAAATGCTTAGCTTCGGTGCCACACAATTGCCACTCTTCCGGCGACTCGATTTCCCAAATAAAGCCGCACACAGAGCAGACACAATAATCCATTCCTGACTGCTTGTCCAAATTGGCCAAGGCCTTCTCGAAGAGGTCTGCGTGGATTTTTTCCACTTCATTGGCATACTTGAAGGACTGTTCTGCCTCTTTATTGCCTTCTACTATGGCGGTGCCGATCATTGCCGGATACATGGTTGTGAACTCATGGGTTTCGCCGGATATGGCTGTCTTCATATTTTCTGCCGTACTCTTAATCCCCTTTAAGCGCCCGAAGGTGAGCGTGGGCATGCACCGTCTCTGCCTCGGCCGCGGAGCGAAAGAGCTTGGCCACCTGATGGTAGCCTTCCTTCTCGGCCTGCTGGGCAAAAGGAAGGTAACGGCGGTTGGCCTGTGATTCGCCGGCAAAAGCCTGCATGAGAAGTTGCTCTGATTGGGTCATGTGGTCCTCCCTGTTGCTCTCTTAGCCAATTGGATATACTGAAATAACTCCCTACAAGTGCCCTGGGAGGATATGGGATCATATCTGCACTTTTTGCCGGCTCGGTGATAAGAGAAGGGTTTGGCAAGTTAGCCTCTATCGAGGGCGGCTTATAAATTTCTGGTTCTTTTTTTCCCAGGCTCAGCTTACCGGGCACCCTACTCGGGTTAATAGGTCGTCCCACAAATAAAACTGCTCCTAAGTAAATAAGGTTGTTGTATAATTTTAGAAAAATATGTTATCAAAGAGTAAGCCAAAGGACCATTTAAAAAATTACTGGCTTAGGATGCAACTTCCTCAGAAGGAATCCAGAAGATGATGCAGACGGCTCTAAAAGTCCTGCTGATTGAAGACAACCCGGACGACGTAGTCTTGCTGTGCCATTCTTTGGCGAAATCTCCTTCGGCTCGAATAGAAATCGAGTCTTGCTCCCAACTATCCGAGGCCTTGAAGCGCCTGAGTGAGAACAATACCAATGTCGACGTTATTTTATTGGATCTCGGGTTGCCCGACAGCGAGGGCCTTGAAACCTTTGTCAGGATTCATCAAGAAGCGTCCCATATTCCCATCGTAATTCTGTCCGGCCTGAATGATGAAAGCCTGGCAATTCAAGCAGTCCGGGGAGGGGCCCAGGATTATCTGGTAAAAGATCAGGTTAATGGGGACGTTTTGATACGGGCTCTGTACTATTCTGTAGAACGCAAGCAGACTGAAAAAGCACTGCAGCAGAGCCGGCAGAAATTACGGAGTATCTTCCGGGCCGCACCGGTGGGCTTTGGCCTGGTCTTCAACCGCGTCATTCAAGAAGCCAATGAAGCCCTGTGTCGGATGACAGGGTATTCACGTGAGCAACTGGTAGGGCAAAGTGCTCGTATGCTCTATTTAACGGAAGAAGATTACGAGTACGTAGGGCGCGAGAAGTACCGACAGATCGCCGAACGCGGCACCGGAACCGTCGAAACCCGCTGGAAACGGAAGGACGGCAATATTGTGCATCTCATTCTGAGTTCAACCGCCCTGGATGCAACCGATCTTTCGAAAGGGGTCACTTTTACAGCTCTCGACATCACCGAGCGCAAGCGGGCTGAAGAAGAAATCAGGCGCCTGGCCTCCTTTCCTCAAATGAATCCTTCCCCGGTTCTTGAAATAGACTTATTCGGCGGTATCACTTTCTATAACCAGGCCGCGCTTATGACCATCGAAAAAATGGGGCCGGATGTCAAATTGGGAGATTTAATCCCTGAGGACCTTGGGGAAATTGTTGCCGCCATTAGAGATACGCAGAAAAAGTCTTTTTACCGCGAGTCGAGGATAGAGGATAGGGTGTTCAGCCAGCACATATATTTTGCCGAGCCTTTTAAGGTACTGCGGATCTTCACAGTGGACATTACGGCGCGCAAGCAGACAGAGGAATTGCTGCAGGAAAGTGAACAGCACTACAGGTCTTTATTCGAGAACATGCTGAACGGATATGCGTATTGCCAGATGACTTTTGAGGACGGTCGGCCCGTAGATTTCACTTACCTCAACGTCAACCCTGCCTTTGAAGCCTTGACCGGGTTAGAGAATGTGAAAGGAAAAAAGGTCTCCGAAGTCATTCCAGGCCTACGAGAATCCGATCCGCAGCTATTCGAAGCCTATGGCAGGGTAGCATTGACGGGCATACCTGAGCGGTTTGAGACCTACGTTGAGGCCCTAGAAATGTGGTTTTCGATCTCGGTATACAGCCCGCAAAAAGAGCACTTTGTGGCCTTATTCGACGTGATCACCGAGCGCAAGCGGGCAGAACAGGCCCTGCGGGAGAGTGAAGAAAAATATCGGGGGTTGATCGAGACCACCAACACCGGTTTTGTGATCATTGACCCTATAGGTCAGGTGGTCGATGCCAATATGGAGTTTGTGAGGCTGACCGGACGACGTAACTTAAATGAGATTTTAGGAAAAAACGTCATGGAGTGGACGGCAAAGCCAGACCAAGAAAAAGCCGCTGCTGCGCTAACAAGCTGCTTAAAAACCGGTTTTGTCAAAAATCTTGAGCTTGATTTTGCCGGAAAAGATAGTCAGCCCATTCCGGTAGAGATCAATGCCTCTGCAATAAACACCGCAGACGGGATGAGATTCTTAACCCTGGTTAGAGATATCTCTGAGCGCAGGCAGGCAGAGGAGGCGCTAAGGAATAATGAACAATTCCTGAGGGACATTTTCAACAATATTCAAGATGGCTTGACCGTCCTTGACTCGAATTTTAACATCATCCGGGTAAACCGGGCTATTGAGAACCTTCCTTTCACCAAGCCAATGGTGGGGAGAAAGTGTTACGAGGTTTTTCATAACCACAGTGAACCTTGTGGGGTTTGTCCAGCTCAGCAAGTTTTCCGGACAGGTCGAGCCGCTGAGAAGATTTTTACGAACACCGCAGCTGACGGTTCTCTCGTGTTTATGGAGATTCATGCCTTTCCTCTGATTGATTACGCGACTGGTCGGGTACAGCAAGTTATCGAATATGTGCGAAACATTACCAAACGCATGCAGGCCGAGGAGGCGCTGCGAAAGGCTGAAGAGAGGTATCGAAGCATTTTTGATAATGCCGTGGAAGGGATCTTTCAGAGCACCCCAGAAGGACGTTATCGCGTCGCCAACCCGGCTATGGCTAAAATGTTCGGCTATGAGTCTCCGGAAGAGCTGATGGCAGGTATTACCGACATCAAAACTAAAGTATACGTTGACCCGCAACGCCGCGTCGAATTTGAGCGCCTGATGGCCAGGGATGGCTTTGTCAAGGATTTCGAATATCAAATTCAGCGGAAAGATGGTGGAAAGTTGTGGATCTCAGACAATGCCCGGGCCATTCGTAATGACCAGGGAGACATCGTGGCCTTTGAAGGTTTCATGCAAGACATCTCCGAGCGTAAGGAGGCTGCAAGAGAGCTGTCACAACTTCGGCGTCATCATGAACTAATTCTGAACTCAGCTTGGGAAGGGATTCTTGGTCTCGATCTAAAGGGTGGCATCACCTTTGTCAATCCTGCTGCGGCCAAGCTTTTCGGTTATGAAGCCGGAGAACTTTTAGGCCATAACAGTCATGCTACCTGGCATCATTCCAAACCGGATGGTAGCCCGTATCCAGTCGAGAAATGCAAACTACACAAGGCTCTTCAAAAGGGTAAGGCGTATTATGGCATCGACGAAGTCTTTTGGCGCCAGGATGGCGGCAGTTTCACAGTGGAATACGCACTTGCTCCCATCCTGGAACTCGGTGAGGTGATTGGAGGGGTATTAACCTTTAGGGACATCTCCCAGCAAAAGGAGGACCAGGCCTTAACGAGGAGTCTGATCGCCGGATCGCCGGTAGGAATTTATCTTCTGCAAAATAGGAAATTTGTCTTGACCAACCAGTCGTTTCATACCATCACCGGCTATGATGACCAAGAATTGTCAACCTTGGACTTTTGGAAATTAGTTCACCCTGAAGATCGGGAGGATGTCAGAAGGAACGCCTTGAAGATGTTACGGGGAGAGAGATTCACCCCATACGAATACCGGAACATTACAAACGGCGGGGAAATCAAGTGGGTTATGGAGACGGTCACCCCTATCCAATACCAGGGGAAGAGCGCCACCCTGGGATACTTCATGGATATCACCGAAAGCAAGCGACTCGAAGAACAGTTTCTGCACGCCCAAAAGATGGAAGCGGTAGGGAGGCTGGCAGGAGGTGTGGCCCATGACTTCAACAACATGTTGGGGGCCATTACGGGCTATGCTGACATGATGATGATGACTGGCCTGCGGCAAGATGATCCACTCTACCATCAGGCCAAAGGAATCAGAAAAGCGGCAGATCGAGCCGCGGCGCTTACCCGGCAGCTTCTGGCCTTCAGTCGCAAGGAAGTGCTGCAACCTCAGGTGGTCAACCTCAATAGCGTAGTCAGCGACCTCGAGAAGATGCTCCGGCGGCTCATTGGTGAAAATATAAACCTGGCCCTGAGT
>CAWCOX010000006.1:0-433639 GCA_963797235.1 uncultured delta proteobacterium | reverse complement strand
GCCTGGCCCTGCGCTACCTGTCCGAGGTGCTGAAGGTGCACCAGCTGCCGGACCGGTCCCAGGCCTTCGCCGCCTTGACGGAGCGGCTGGGGCAGACCCCGGCCCAGGTGACCCGGCTGTTGTGGGACCAATACGATCCCAGCCGCGTCTGGACGCCCTTTGCCATCGCCGGCATCGTAGCCGCCATCGCCATGTACGTCTTCCTCCACTTTGCCAAGCGCTGGCAGGAGGTCAACGCCTGAGCGCTGATTATAGGCACCCACATCACGGATGACGTGTTCCCAAAAGCGCCATGGCCAAAGGCCGTGTTCTCCCTTCTGCAAGCTAGGCTGAAACCTGAAGGCGGGATGCGCTTCGCTTTCCCGCCCTACGACTGCTGGCAGGAGGTCAACGCCTGACCTCCGATCATCCCCGCCTGGACCCCCAAGCCCGCACTCGGGTATCTAGGAATAAGGCTTCACGGCGCTAGGTAGTTTTACGCCAGCGAATTAGGCATTTGTGCTAGCTTGCCGGCAGAAGTGAGGATAATTAAATTTAGGGTGAACTTAATTAAGTAGTGAGCCTGGTTGATCCAACCAAAGGCGGGCGAGTCTCAAGGAAGAGGCCAGGTTGTCTGGAAAGCAGGCAACCTGGCTTTTTGCGGGTTAATCTGAGTAACCGGCTAATTTAGAAAGGATATCCTCATGAACAGGAATTTTACTGACCTCTCCCACAAAATTTTGACCAATAATTGGGTCATATTATCCGGCGGCGTTTTCCTGGCCGTTTTGGCGATTATCGGCTCCAAATGAAGGTTGCCGGGCCGAGACCCTGATTTTCGGAAGAGAGGCGCCGGAAGTGCTCGGGTTTTTGCCCGGCTGATCAAGCACCCGGCTTTAGGCCTTCCACCACCAGACCAGATGTAGAGGGATCTTCCACCTGCCCCAGGTCAGTCAGGCGGCTCTCCTGCACCTGCATTTCCTGAACCTCGACGAATCCGGCCCCGTTAAAATAGCCGCGCAGAGAGACGGCATCATACATCCACTTGTGGGAATGAAAATCCGTTAACTTGGCGTAGAGTTCATAAAGAATATTATGAGACGGATATTGGATGAAGAAATATTGGCTTAACGTATCAGCCGGATACGGATGCTCTCCGGCCGGCGCACCATTATTTGCGGTGGCTTTTACATAGTCATTGATAATGACTCTTAAGTCCGGGACCACTATTCTCAATACCCCCCCGGGCTCCAAGACGCGATAACACTCTTTGAGGAGAGCCTGAGCTTTATCGGGGTAGAGGTGTTCCAGCAGATGAGCGGCGTAGATCGCGGCAAAAGAATTATCCTCAAAAGGCAGGGGTTTCCTGATATCGTGGATGAAGATATCCGCCGCCCAGGGATGGTCCGATAGTCCGCGAGGGAGTACCCGAAAAACGCTCAGCAATTTTCTCAAGACGGGATATTTTGCCAGCCGGGCACTCCAGGAGGCATCGAGGTTGAGCCAGCCTGCCGGCGTTTTGGCGGTGGGCCCACAACCGAGATGCAGTTTTTTTGGAGTGGGTTTAAGCATACATATTGATCTTCAACCCCGAAATTTCCGACAAAGAAAGGTTATTTCCCGAGTGAGCAGATCTTCTCGAGAGTAGCCTTTTTCGGCCAAAAGCTCCGCCAAATCGGGGGTCAAGATTTCCTCACCCTCGGTGACGCAACTTTCCTCCACCACCTCCAGATATTGCGAAAATATGCGTCGATAGTCATTCAGGGTAAGTTTATTTAAGAAGATCTGAATGGGATAGGCGTTTTCCAAAAGATGATCCCAGGGAGGCACCCGGTGCGGCCGGGTCGAGCGGGGATTGGTCCACTCCTTGTGATGTCCGCCGGATAAGCTATGAAATAAGTGAACATTAACCCAGGCGATACCCTCCGGTTTCAACAAGCGGTTCAACTCCCGGACCACCGAGTCGACCTGGGAGATATGCTCAAAAACCATGTTAGAATAAATAAAATCGAAGCAATTACTGGAAAAGTCCATCCGGGTGGCATCCATCACCCGCACCTTGACCTTATCCATGGAAAGAGGTTTGCCGTAGCGGGCGGCGAGTTGCTCGAAAAACTGGGAATCGAAGAATAGATGTCGACCCAATGACTTCAGGGCGCGTCCAAGGCCATTTAAGCGGAGAACGTTTAAAAAGACTTGCAGATCGAGGCTAAAAGTGGGGACTTCGATATCGACGCCAACCACGTCCGCACCGTCGGTAGTAAAGAGCAAAGTTTGCGAAGCCCGTTGGCCGCAGCCGATTTCCAGAATTTTTACCTTGGTCAGGTCCTGGTTAATGTAGCCCTTAATGATATCCGCTAATTTCTTATGGACTAGAATCTGGGTCTCAATATCTTCGAGAGTGCCTCGCTGATACTCCTTGGCTATTTCCCAGGCCAACCAAAACCGGTGCAGCCAGAGCCGGGGATAGGACATGGGGATTTGCCGGTTAATTGAATCAGAGCGAATAAGTAGCATCCATGGTCACCCGTAACTGGCGATGATGACTGGTCCCGCACCGCGAAAAAGCCGTCATCACAGCCTTATAAAACCCTCCCCGGTTTGATCGGGCCTTCGGTTATTACCCAAATTCTGGCGCGGCTAATCTTTATTAACATATTGCGGGAATTTTTGTGACAGGAATGGAGCCAGTTGTTCATGAATGGTTGCGGCCGCAAACTCACATCCTGTATTGGTGAAATGAAAGGTATCATAAAAATAGCGTGAACTTTTCGGCATTTTGCCGGCCAAGTCAATGAGCAGCACCTGATTCTGGGCGGCCACCTGTCGCAGTACCTGGTTATAAAGCTTCAAGATCTCCCAGGAAGTCTTGCCGTTATCATCTCCGACGGCAACCCTGGCCAGGTCCGCCCCGGATACCGGATCAATACCCTCACCATAAATCATGGGTTGGGTGACAAAAACCGGTTCCATGCCATGCAGCCGGCAAAGGTCTATCAGTTTTTGGATTCTGCGGGCGTAGGGTTCGAGATAGTTGGCCCGGTGAGCGGCTAAGTTCGCCTGCAGTTTTTCATCCGGAATATCACGGGTTTTTAGCGCGGCAAAGTCGACACTGCCGTGAGTCAGACCCATGTGCTTGGCCTTAAAGTACCGGCTGAAATTTATAATATAATGCGCCACCTCACTGTAGTGCGCCAGGGTATCGATTATCTCCGAGTGCAGATTAACCCACGGTTTTCTTAAGGTTTTCTTATCCCATTCGCAGTAATCCAACAAGTATTGGTCATTGGCCCCGATGAGAAAAACCAGCACCTTCGGCTTTAATGGAATAAGATAATCCTCCATCAGCACCAAGTGTCCGAAGGTCGAATTTCCGGTCAATCCCGCATTGTTGAGCCAGAATGGTTTAAACTCCTGCTTGAGTCGGTTCGCCAAGATATCCGACCAGGTCTTGCCGTCAGTAATATTCATGCATTCGGTAGTGCTGCCGCCGACGGTTACGATGGTAAGGGTTTGGGCAAAATTCCCGGGAGGCAGGTCACCCCTGAATCCAAGCGGGTTTTTGCTGAAGTAAATTACTCGGTCAAATACGTCAGTCTTATCAGTAGTAAAGATGTATTTCTTATTTCGAGGTAAGACAATCCTATTTCCCCTGACCCGATATTCCACCGGTTGAAAGACTCGCAGCATAATCTCCAGGGCCATGAAAGCCAGTACCAGCCCCAAAAGAATTGCCAGGATATTTTTGAGGATTGCCTTTGTCCGATCCATTATGACTCAGACCATTGCCGTTCAGGGCGGCGAACCATGGTCCCCAGGTCCCACTTTTTGCCGGCATAGCCATACCCGGTCCTTAGCGATTTCGGCTGGGTAAGTTGCAATTGGGATTATAGAAAATCAGCAAATTTTGGTGCAAAAGCTATCGGGAGTCTAGCCTTACCGGGAATAATTTTACTCTTTTTTTCCTGATTTATCTTCTTTTTTCTTGGCCTTCCCGGGCGCCGCGGTCGATTTCGCCGGCCGGGCGGCCAGGCCCCGTTGAGGCAGGAGGGCTCCGCGGTTGAGCTGCAAGTTCATGACCTGGGTGATTTTTAGCAGCCGGGGGCAGTGGAGGGGCATCGGCCCGGCGAGACCTGGGCCGGCGCCCGGAAGGTCAGTCGCAGCCCAAAGTCAACGCCGCCAGGCCAGGTATCTGGCGAACAGGCGTTTGAGCCGCGGGGTCAAGCGGCTGCGGTTATAGAGATTGGTGACGCCTTTGATGGCCTCGGCCTGGGTGGGATATGGATGGATGACCGCACCCAGCTTTCCCAGGCCCAATCCCGCCACCATAGCCAGAGAGACCTCGCTGATCATTTCCCCGGCGTGCCGGGCGACGATGGTCGCGCCCAGGATCTGGTCGGTCCCGGCTTTGACCAGAATTTTGGCGAAGCCTTCGGCCTCGCCGTCCAGGATGGCGCGGTCCACCTCGCTGAGCGGCTGGAGATAAACCTGGAAGGCGAGGCCCTGCTTTTGGGCTGCCGCTTCATTCAGCCCCACGTGGGCCACTTCCGGATCGGTGTAAGTGCACCAGGGGATGGTCAGGGCGCTGAATTTTTTGCGTCCGAGAAACAGGGCGTTCTGAATGACGATGCGGGCGGCGGCCTCCGCCAGGTGGGTAAACTGGTAGGGCAGGCAGACGTCCCCGGCGGCATAAATGCGGGGATTGGTGGTTTGCAGATAATCATTGACCAGCACCCCCGGCCGCGGCCGGCTTCATACTCCACTCCGGCGGCTTCCAGATTGAGGTCTTCCACATTGGGAGCTCGGCCGGCGCCCACCAGAATCTCATCCACCTCGAGTTCTCCGGTGGCGCCGCCACTCTCGAAGCGGACCAATTTGCCGGTGGGGGTCGGCGCAACCTGGACCGGTATGGCCTCGAGGATGAGATTAATCCCTTCCCGTAAGAAGATATTTTGGATGAGTCCGGCGGCGTCGCCATCTTCCCGGTTCATGATCAGCGGGTGCTTGTGCAGCAGGTTGACCTGGCACCCCAGACGCTGAAAGGCCTGGGCAAACTCGCAGCCGATGGGCCCGGCGCCGATGACCAAAAGGCGCGGCGGCCGTTCGGTCAGCGAAAAGACCGTCTCGTTGGTGAGAAAACCCGCGGCGTCGATTCCCGGCAGGGACGGCTGCACCGGCCGGCCGCCGGTGGCCACCACGGCTTTGGTGAAGTTCAGGGTCTGTCCGGTGACCTCGACCGTCCTGGCCCCGGTGAACCGCGCCTCTCCCAAGAAGACATCTACCCCGAGGTCGCGCAAGCGCTGGGCGGAATCGTGCCGGCTGATTTGGGCGCGCAGACGCCGCATCCGTTCCATCACCGCCGGAAAATCCACCTCAGCGCCGGCCGGCACTTTCACCCCGAAGCGCTCCGCGGTCCGGAGGTCGGCGGCAATCCGGGAGGAGCGAATCACCGCTTTGGAGGGCACGCAGCCGTAATTGAGGCAGTCGCCGCCCATCAGGTGCCGCTCCACCAGGGCCACCCTGGCGCCCAACCCCGCGGCGCCCGCGGCGCGCACCAAGCCGGCGGTGCCGCCGCCGATGACCACCAGGTTGTAACCGGCGGCGGGCTCGGGGTTTTTCCAGTCCAGCGGATGGACGTTGGCCAGCAAGGCTTCGTTGTATTTATCCCAAGGTCTGAGTTCGGGCATGTCGACTCTCCTGAGCGGCAAGTCCCCGGCCAATGCCGGGTCTAGTGGTTGAGCAGAGGAAAAACCGCCGGCAAATCCCCCTATCCGGACAGGCGCGCTTTGCGAGAAGTTGAGGTTTGGCATCAGGTTCCGGTGTTTGTTAGCAACCTAATCATGGACAAGGGGAATGTCAATTCAGGCTTGAGCGGCGGAACCTCAGGGTTCTGATCGTGTGGCTGGGAGATTCGTTTTTTCTGCGCCTCTCGACGTTCCTAGCCGCTTACTTGCCGCGGTATATCCGGCTAACCTTCCTGGTTGCTTGCCTGGCCGGCGGCGCTTTCCTGGTCAAGTCAGGCCATGCGGTGGCCAGTCAGGGGCCGAGCCCCAGCGGCCCGAGGTCCGCCGGAGCCTTTAAGTATGTCAGGCACCCGCTGTATCTCGGGAGCATCCTATTTTACCTGGGTCTGGCGCTGGGCACGTTTTCCCTTTTTTCTCTGCTTCTCTGGGTTGCTATCTGCATCTTCTATAATTACCTTGCCAGCTATGAAGAGAGATTGCTGGAGGCCAGGTTTGGTGAGAGCTACCGAAGTTATCGAGAGAAAACCGGCAAGTGGCTGCCCGGGATGCCTTGCATTCTGAAAGACAAAAAGAGCTTTTTTTGATAAAAAGATTGTGGTTCAACTTCCCCAACGCTAATTAAGGATCAAGCCCATGTCTGAAGCGCTGCCCTTACCCGCCAGGCAAAGCCGCCTGACCGATGATTTTTTCTATTTCTTCATGCGCTTGCGCAAAGACCGCGTGCGCAAGGTGGTGGCCGACATCAATCAGCGCTATCCGGAGGAGGGCCTGGAGCAGCGGGCCCGCCGTCTCATCAGCGCCCAGGCCCAGCTTTCGCTCCTGGGAGGGTTGATCCTCGATTTACCCGCGATGATCCCCGTAGTCGGCTATGCCGTGAAACTTCTGGGTTTTGTGGGAGGGACTTCGGCTCTGGTGCGCATGCACCTCTACCTCATCCTGGAGATCGCCCTGCTGTACGGCAAGGATATCGACGATGAGGCGCGAGTTCCGGAGATGGCGGCGGTGGTGGCCGGCACCGGCGTGGCGGTGGGCGCGCCCTTCGTGGCCGACGCTTTGGGGTTCCATCCCCTGGTCGCCATGGCCACTGGAGGGGTGGCGGCCTTGACTACGTCCCGCTTGATCGGCGAAAGCGCCATCCGCTACTACAGTCAGCCGCAGGAGGTTGCCAGCCTGCAAGCTCCAGAACCAGCCACAGCAGGGGAGTAGGCCCTCGCCTACAGGCATGATGAAGTACCCCGGGTCTGAACTCAGGGGCAGCTCTGGCGGAGCTGCTCAGGAAGTGACGATGGCGTTCAGAACCCCGGCCAGAACCGTGGAGTAGAAGAAAAATGAGACCAGGCTGTGGAGGAGCACGGTGCGCCGCATCAGTTCGGATTCGACATTGACATCGCTCATAGAGTAGGTCAGGGCCAGGGTAAAGGCCACATAGAGGAAATCAAGATAAGTCGGGGTCTCGGTTCCCGGAAAATGAAAGCCGCTGCGCCTGCCTTCTTTAAACGGGTGCCCGTGGATATCTTTGGCTTCGTAATAGAGCCGGGCGTAATGCTGTCCAAAGGCGGTGTGCAAGTAAAACCAGGACAACAGTACGGCGAACACGCTCAGTACCAGCAGGAGACGGGAATTCCCCGTGGAGTGTTTGCCCACCGCAGTCAGCACCACGCCCACGATGCCGGTGCCGAAAATCGACAGAAAGACCGTCATAACCAGCAAGGCCATCCGGTTCGGCTCGTCTTTGGAGACGCGCTGCTGCGTCATGGGCCCGTCGGCACTAACAATGACGATACCCAGGAGAACCAGGTAGCCGCCTACCCCCAGAATCCAGCCTACCAGAAAAGAGGTCTCCCACTTCCAACCCAGCAACTGGTTGTCCAGAACCGCGACCCCGACTCCGAAGATGATGCAGATACCCGCCCGGCTCCGGTCATGCAGCTCCCAGACGAACTGAAAGAGCCGCTCCCGCATTTTGCCCATTAATACCCTCCGCAAGTGAAGATACGGGCCTGCCCCGATGGTTATGACGCCCTGTGGGTTGCCTTGTAGGCGCTGATTATCTCGCCTCCGGTAGCATAGAAGGCGTCCCGGCCGACCAGGTCGGTTATCCCCGAGCGTTCCAGTTGGGCATAAACCTCAGCCGAGACCTCATAAAATAGCAGCCTGATGCCCCGCTCCCGGAGGATGGCGTAGAGCGAGCGCAAAGTGGCAGCCGCGGTGTAGTCGATGTCGTCCACGGCGGCGGCGTCGATGCAGAACCAGACCAGGGGCGGGTTCGCCTCTTGGGCCAGCTCGGTGACCTCCTCGGACAGCTGCTCGGCATTGGCATAATACATGCCGTGAGTGAACCGGTAAGCCAGCAGCCCCGGGAGAAATTGGCCCTGGGTGGTCACCGGCTCGGCCTTCCAGCCTTCCGGCGGGGCCGCCACGATCACCGCGTTTTGCGGGCGGTAGCCGTGCCGGGTGTGGCTGAGCAGCGACAGAAACATGGCCAGGAGGATGCCCTGCTTCACGCCCACGAGGACTACGGTGGCCGCGGTGATGATGGCCACCCAGAATTCCCAGGGCCGCTCCCGATAGATCCTCCTTAGCTCCTTGACGTCGATGAGATGGACACAGATGAGGAACACGACCGCGGATAAGACCGCGCCCGGCATGTAGGCCAGAGGCCCGGTCAGGAAGATCAGCACCAAAAGCACGATGAGACTGCTGGTGATTTGGGCCAACTGGGAGCGGCCGCCGACACTGTCCACCATCTCCGAAGCGGTAGGGCTGCCGTTGACCACGAAGGCGCCGGAAAGTCCGGCCCCGACGTTGGCCAGACTCAAACCCACCAGATCGGTATTTTCGTTCACGCGCTCATTGTAGCGGGAGGCATAGGCCCGAGAGGTGGCGGCGCTTTGGGCCAGGATCACCACAAAGATGGAAAAGGCCGTAGGCAGGAGCCTCTGCAGGAGGTTGGCGGATAAATCCACCTGCGGCCAACCGAATTTTGGCAGGCCGCTTGGGACCGGCCCCAGGGTGGCCACCCCGTAAGAGGACAGGTCCACGGCCCAGCTTATGGTAATAGCGCCGATCACCGCAATGAGGGCTCCGGGAAATTTCTTAGAAATTTTACGAGACCCCAGGATCATTATCAGGACGGCCACAGCCGTGGCCAGGGTGTAGAAGTTCGTCCGGTGGAGATGCCGGATAACCTGAATGAGGCAGTCAATGGGACTGAGCCTGCCCTGGGGCAGTCCCAGCATCCCGCCAATCTGCATTAGGGCTACCTGGAGGCCCACTCCGGTCAGAAACCCCACGAGTACGGTGCGGGACAGGAAGTCCGCCAGGAAGCCCAACCCGATTAAGCGGGCCAGGATCAGGAATCCGGCCGCCATGAGGGCCAGCAGGCCGCACAGGGCCATATATTCGGACGAGCCCGAGGCGGCCAGGCCCAGGAGACCGGCGGCGAGGATGGCGGCGGTGGCTGAGTCGGCCCCCACGACCAAGTGCCGGGATGAGCCGAAAAGAGCGAAGAGGGCCATGGGAATGAAAATGGCATAAAGACCGGTGATCACCGGGGTACCGGCGATCTTGGTGTAGCCCATGGCCTGGGGGATATTCAGGGCCGCCAGGGTGATGCCTGCCAGGATGTCGGCGGGCAGCCGGGACCGATCGAGGGGCAGAAGCCCTTGGAGCCAGGGAAACCGGAAGCCTGGGGGCTCAGTCTTGGCGGTTACCATGGCTGCTCCTTGTGTAAGCCCGGATGACTGCGCCCAGCGGGGTATGGGTGTTCCAGGTCGCCGCCGGCGCTTGGCCGAGCTTAAATTTCACGACCAGGTTTTCGTCGCCTCCGGGCCGCGCCAGGCAGGAGGCCTTAAAGCTTTTCCACCAGGCGCCCGGCCGCGGTGGCGTCTAGGCATAATTTCACTTTTATCTTCAGCTACTTCCTCCACCAACCTTTTCAGTTCCGCTTCGTCAGCTCCCGGCTTGATAACCCCCCAGCGTTCTTCCCGCTCCAGAAAGGCGTCGGCCATCTCATCGGCCAGGTCGAGATAAAGATTGGTCACCGGCCCGACCAGAGGCTTAAGGATGACCCCGATGATGGGAAAGATCACCGGGGCCAACACCGCGGCCCCGGCTACCGTCAGTAACGCCGCCAGCGGACGGGCAAATAAGAGTTAAACATGACAGGCCCACCCTCGCCTTGGAATTGACCCGGCGACGGGGACACCTGGTTTCAGGGCGCGGGAATCTATCTAAGGCAATGGTTTGTCTCAGGCTTCGGGTTTGGCGTAGTGCTCGGCCTTGGCTTCAGCCACCAGGTCGCTCACCTGCTCCCCGGTCTCCTCCACGAAACTCGCCGCCATGTCCTTGACGGTGAGGCCGGCCTTGACCACGCCTTTGAACAGAGGCCGCAAGACGAAGCCCGCCGCCGGCAAGAGCACCGGCGCCAGTAATCCCACACCCAGCACCACCAGGGCGTTGGGCCAGACAAATTTAACGACGTCATCATACAAGGCCACAGCGATTCTCCTCCAAAAAAACCCCTTGTTACTCTTGGTTCGTCCCGGTGAAAAGCCGGAGACCGGAGAGCTGCTCATGGTTAAGTGAGCTGATCAGGGCTTGGTGTTTGGTTAAGATAATCATCTCCAGGCGGTCTGTAAAGCCGGAGCAGGTTTCGCCGCGGCTGGTTATAATATTTCGGCCACCAATTCCACCAGCGTCTCCGCCACCGTGTCCTCCGCCTCGACCTCTAATCCCTGCGTCACCAACTCCTCGGTCCCGCCGCGGAGCAGGTGATGCACCAGGCCCGGCGGCGGGCGCCGCGTCGGTTGGTGTTGGGCCACGACTTCCCGAACATCGTCGGCCACCTCAAGATAGAGGCGGATGGCCGCCTTGGCCAGCGGCCGGGCGATCCCGGCCAGCGCCGGCAGCACGATGGGAGCAGCCGCGGCTGCCACCAAGGCCACGAGCCAGCCAGGAACCGCAGATTTTATCCAGCCATCCCAAATGGCCACGGGAACCTCTTTTAACCATGGTCAGGTAATTTAAAACCCGGAAGCCGGCAGGAGATCAGCCGCCGAGCATGCGCTTGATCAGGCTCTCCGTATCGAGCCCGGGGAAGAACTGGTGCATGACCCCGGCCAAAGGTTTACTCCCAGCCGCAGCCAGCTCCCCGGGGCTAAAAGTGATGAGCAGGGAACCGGTGTTAATGCTGGCGTCCACTGAGGTTATCCCGGGTACGGCCGCCAGCAGGGCTGGGAGCTTGGCGGCCAGGGGCTCGTTGTGCAGCAGTTGGTAGAGGCGCAAGCGAATGCGCCCGGGGATGGCATGTTTCACCGTGATGCCGCAATCCGCCAAGCCCAACTGCGGCCTGGCGGAGAGGTCCGGGGCCGAAGCGGCCGGGGCGGCCGTCGGTTCCTTGGCGGCAGGGGGCCGGGAAGGCTTGGGTGGTCGGCTGCCGGCTTTGGCAGACTGTTTCCGGGGTGCGGCTTTGGGCCGCTTTGGTCCGGCCCCGCCGCTTTTCCGGCCCTCCGGGGCCTTGGGAGTTTCGCCGCCGCCGCCCTGGTTCCGGGCTTCCCGGGTGACGTCATCCACGGCCCGCCGGGCTTTTTCCAGGATGCCGGGCACATTGTTGAAGGCCTCCACCACGGTCGGCCGTCTTTTGCCCCTGCTCGTCGGAGTCGGTCATGTGGCTTGCCTCCTTGTAGAGTCGGCTGCCATTGCGAGGATGTCCAGAAGTTCCAGGGCGAGTTCCAGAAAGGCGCCGGCGCCGGTGGTCCCGGGCTGATAGCGCAGCAGGGTTTTCCCGGCGGCCTCGGCCCGCTCAAAGGCGGTGTTGACCGGGATAGTGGTATGAAAAATCTGGTCCTCCCGGAACGCCCCGGTGATCTGGGCCGTCAGGGTCCGGCTGATCAGTGTGCGCCGGTCCATCTGGTTGATCAGCAGGCGCAGGAAGCGCAAATCCGGGTTGTTCCGCTCCTGTACTTCCTTGATCAAACGGACCGCCTTGAGCAGACCTTCCACGCTGAAGGCGCTGCCCGCCTTAATGGGTATCAGGGCGAAGTCCGCGGTAATCAAAGCGCAGAGCACAAAGGCGCCGAGGTTAGGCGGGGTGTCGATGAGGGTGAAATCAAAGCGGCCCCGGGCCTGGTCTCTGATCCGGCGCCGCAGCCGGAAAAAGCTCTCCGGGGCGCCCAGAATCAGCTGGGGCTCCAACGAGGCCGTCTCCGGGACGTTGGGGAGACAAAAGACGTTATCATAGTCGGGTACTAAGGAGATAATCCTCCAGGGGCGCTTCGGGACCGTCCGGCTGGAGCAGTTCATCTAGACCGGCTCGGGGCGGGTCTTCTTTTGGGATCAGGAGCGTCGTGGCGTTGCACTGGCTGTCGAGGTCCACCACCAGGACGCTCTTCCCCAGCAGGCCCAGGGCATGGGCCAGGTTGCAGGCCACCGTGGTCTTGCCTACGCCCCCCTTGTTGTTGACAATCGCAATGATGACTCCCATGGGACCCTCAATTGCCCCCGAGGCCAGGGGGACCATCCCGGCGCCAACCTATCTTGCCAGCTCCGGAAACCGGAAACCTGATTTCATACTTGCAGCTTTATTAACTAAATTTTTACAAAAGTAAAATGAAACCTAAATAAATCCATAATAGCATTCCACAGCAAGAAAGTCTACTCGCCGTGAAAAGACGCCAATCATGCGAAGCCTGAAAAAAATTCAGCAAGGCAAATGGTTCAGGAGGTTAAAGGAGTATTTTAACGTGCGCCCGGCCATTATTGAGGTGCGGGCGGGAGAGACGCGGGAAGACTCCTGGATACGTCATGTAGCCGATCATCCGGAAGCTCAATATGCCAACGTCAAGATTTTCAACCGGACGAAATATGAGCCGGTCACGCTAAGCCCGGGAACCGAACCGATTGGCTGAGGCCGAACCGTTTTACCAAGCAGGTGATCCACCATGACGATTAATCAGATAAGAGAAAAAGCCCGCGTCCTGGGGGTGAAAAATTACTCCCGGCTAAGGAAAGCCGACCTGATTCGCGCCATCCAGGCCAAGGAAGGGAACTCCCCTTGTTACCAGGCCATGTCCGGCTGCCAGGAACAAGATTGTTTATGGAAGCCGGGTTGCCCTAGTTAAGTAAGCAAATAATACCTAAAGTCTATAAAGCTCCAGTCCCCGCTCCTCTTGAACCTGGGCCACCTCTAAGCCAGCAGCAGCCAGCCTCCCGCTGAGCACTACCTGGGGCCGGTTTTACGCGGCAAGTCAGTAGCTGGAAGGCTGATGGGCGATCTCCGCGCCGCGAGCCATTTCTTTCCGCCTTAACCAAGAATTAATCGGCTGCAATCCATTTAGCAACACAGGTGCCGGATAATTCGCTGTGGTCTGGAAAAAAATCTCGAGAGCCAGGAGGGATGAAGGGGATGGGAGCTAATCATGTTAACCGGAGTTCGGCGCGAGCATCCGTGGTTGCCACTGATGCACTGCGCTGGAAACCACGGGGGGCGGGGATCTGGGCTGTGGTGCTGCTGGTGTGCCTGGCTCTGGCCAATCTGGCGTGGTCCACGCCGGCCTGGGCGGTGAGTGCCGACGAGCTGCTGGACCTGATGGTGGACGAAGGGGCCATCACGCCGGAGAAGGCTCAGAAAATCAAGGAAAAGGCCCGTAAAATCGACCGGGTGAAGAAAGCCGAAGAGGACGCCAAACGGGCCCAGGAGCTACAGCAGGTTAAGCAGGAAGCCAAAACCGAAGCCAAGGCCGAGGCCAAAGTCGAGGCCAAGGCCGAGGCCAGCAAAGAGGCCCAGGCGGTGGTGGCCAAGAATAACACCGATTTGGGTCTGGGCGGGATTTCCAAGGCCCTGAAAGGCCTGAATGTCGGGGTCCTGGCCTACATCGATTATTCGGCGGGGGATCGGCCCACCTTCAGGGGGCCCCTTACCACTTCGACCGGTAGGCCACCGGCCAACTCGGGTAATTTCGGGCGCAACGTCGATGGCCATGTGGGTGAAGACCAATGGACGCTCACCCGGGGTTACCTGACCGTTACCAAGGAGATTACTCCCTGGCTGGCGGCCCGGTCCACCACGGACATCTTCCAGGATACCGCCAACCAAAGCTGGCTGGTGCGGGAGAAATATCTCTATGCCGAACTCAGGCCACCCAATTTGGGGAGTTTCCTGACCCAAAATAAATCTGAAGTCGGTCTGGGCCATACCCCCTGGCATGATTTTGAAGAGACGGTCTACCCTTACCGCTGTCAAGGCACCATTCCCATTGAACGGGCCGGGGTCTTCAGTTCCGCGGATATCGGGGCGAGCATCCGGGGTAATTTCGGCGGCCAGTTAGCCAACGCCGAAGAACAAACGGGCAATGCCGGCTATGACGGACGCTACGGCGGTTATCATCTGGGGGTTTACAACGGCTGCGGCTACAGTGCCGCCGAGGTCAACCAGAACAAGGTGCCGGAATACCGCGTCACCATACGGCCTTTGCCGGACTATCTGCCGGGATTGCAGGCGACCTACTTCGGCCTGTACGGGAAAGGCAACTCCAGCACCCGCACCCAATTTAACACTTCATTCCCGGGCCCGGCCTGGGTGCAATACTACCCGGACTGGGTGGTTAATATGGGGTATTTGAGCTACCAGAATCCCTGGTTTATTCTCACCGCCCAGGTGTTTGCCTCCAAGGGCAACCAGGCCGGCAACTGGATCACCCAGCCGAACGGACCGAAGCCCATCGGGATCAGGGCCGACTCCCTGTGGACCCGAGGATATTCGGTGTTCGGCGATGTGAAGGTGCCGGTCGCTCTCTGGTCGGGGAGTGATAAGTATCCTTTGCATGTCTTCTATCGCACGGACTGGTTCAATGCCGACCAGAATCATGAGATCGCCGAATCTGCCAAATACACCAAGATGATCACCGGCGTGGCCTACCATCTTTACAAGAACAATATGATCTTGTTGGACTATGAAAAAACCTGGTACGGCCAGGATTATGCCACGAATTTCGGCCCTCCCGGCACCATCGGCGCCGGCGGCGGAACAACCTGGCCCTCAACGCAGAATGGCCCGGGCAGTCAGCGCGCCCTCCAATGGCGGCAACCTGGGGACGGACCAGCGCTTTCAGGTAGTTTTTCAGGTCAGTTATTGATCTTCGGCGTTAATCCGACCAGAAGAAACCTGGCAGGCTCAAGGTGGTGGGGTGCTTCCGGTTGGCTCTCTCCAGAAAAAGACGGGCCGCGGTGGAAGCCGCGGCCCGTTCTGATCACCCGGTTCGGCCATAATAACCGGGAAATGGCACGTCCGGGATCAAAGGTAGTGGCAGGAACCAACAACTCACCACACCAACAAACAATCGCCAATATCCAAATACACCAAGATGATCACCGGCGTGGCCTACCATCTTTACAAGAACAATATGATCTTGTTGACTATGAAAAAACCTGGTACGGCCAGGATTATGCCACGAATTTCGGCCCTCCCGGCACCATCGGCGCCGGCGGCGAACAACCTGGCCCTCAACGCAGAATGCCCGGGCAGTCAGCTCGACCTCCAATGGGGGCAATCTGGGGACCGACCAGCGCTTTCAGGTAGTCTTTCAGGTCAGTTATTGAGGGCAGGCGTTAATCCGACCAGAAGAAACCCGGCAAGCTGGGGGTGCTTCTGGTCGGCTCTCTCCCAGAAAAAGACGGGCTGCGGTGGAAGCCGCAGCCCGTTCTGACATTGGTTCGGCCGTAATCACCGGGTAAATGGCGTGTCCGGGATCAAAGGCAGTGGCAGGGCAGCAAGAAAGGGAAAATCAGGGCACCAGCAGGGAAATCCTGGTGGTGCGGCCCGGACCGAACTCCACCTCCAGGCTTCCTCCCAGATACCTCAAGCGCTCCCTGATGCTAAAAACCCAGGGATGGTCAGAAGTTAACAAGGGTGATTCGGCGGACCAGTCATTTTCGACGGTAATCCTCATTTCCGCATCAGTGCTGTTGAGAAGAATCGAGACATTGCTCGGTTTGGCGTACGTTACTATATTTGCCAGCAAATCCCGTATCAGGTGGAAGAGGAATACCCGGATCTCGTCACTCAAGGGCTTGGGGCTCCGATCCGCCACCACCGAGAATTGTATACCATGCTGCTCTTGAAGCTTTTCCCCTAACCATTCGATGGCAGACTCAAAGCCCAATTCGTAGAGTACGGGCGGGCTGAGTTCACCACCCAGAGAGCGGACGGATCGGATGGTTTGCCCGAGGATCTGCCGGATTTCGTCAAGCGACTCGGTCTGGTCGGATGAAACCGATTGTCTCAGGGATCCCAACTTGATCTGGACCAGGGCCAGAAGCTGCCCCACGTCGTCGTGGAACCCATTGGCCAGACGCCGTCTTTCAGTCTCTTCGGCCAGGGATAATTCCTGCGCCACCGAAAGGAGCTTCTCCTGGTAGTCCTGAACCTTGATTTCCGCCTGTTTGCGATCGTTGATGTCTTCCAACAGACCAATAGTAACCTGGCCTTCACTGCCTGCCCCTCGGAAAGGCGATATCGACAGACGGCCCCAAGAAAGGCGGCCATCTTTACGCCGGTACTCTATCTCCACCAGATGAGGCCCCGGCTTGCCCTCCACCAGATCGTTAAAACAGCTCTTGCATTTGACCACTCCCTCAGGCTCAAAGAAGTCGGTTAGTTCCCTATGGAGCAGTTCATCCTGGTCGTAGCCCAGCAAGGCCTGCAAGGCCGGATTAGTCTCCACTATCCGATTTTTGCTGTCCATCAGGGCGATGCCGGTGGAAAAACTCTCAAAAATCGAGCGAAAGCGGACCTCACTATCCCGCAAAAGCTCGATGTAGTCCTGGATGACGGCGTCGAAAAGATCGTGGGTAATATAGGTCTTACCGGTCCGGACCGCCCGGATGCTCGCAGCCAACTCTTCAAAGGCATGCTCCTTGAGGACATAGCCGATGGCTCCGGCCTTGAGGACCTCCAGGACGAATCTCCGGTCGGCATGCATGGACAAGCAGATCACCTTGGCGGCAGGGACCGCGGCCATGAGCTGATGTACCGGGTCGGGCCCCTTGCACATGGCCAGATCCAGGATAATCACATCAGGCTTCGCTGCCAACGCCGACCACACCGCCGCCTCTCCGGTGTCGACTTCTGCCACGATGGTAAAATCCGGTTCCTTTTCCAAGAAGGTGCGCAGTTCTTGGCGAACAATGGGGTATTCAGTGGCAAGAAGTATCCGCGTGGTCATTGTGATTGCCCGGAAATTAAACCGAAATTAACCGCCTCTTGAGCTGCGAGCGCTTCCAGGTAATTGAAACACCCTAGTTGGCGCCTAACCAGGATATGCAGGTTTTGAACCTGCCCCAAGTCCTTAATTGATAATCTCATTGACGACATTCCGACCTTGTGGACCATAAAAAAAATTGTTAATTATTTTTTAAAAATAAAAAAACCAACTTCAAACACATTTATATTGGGAAGCATTTTTTATGCCAATTAATAAGTATCTAAAAATATTTGTGTTTTTGCTTTAATGGACTGGTGGTTGACTCCGCAAGATGTTCATGAAATTAAACAATAATGAGCAATAATTGATCAATTTATGGGTGGGTTTGCTCCGGGACAGCCAGCGTCAGGCGCGGTTCCGCCATAAAATGGGGCTTCCTCAACCAGACCGGCCTGGGCGGGAAAAAGCCGACTTGCGGCCGGCTGGAATTTCTGCGGATCGAACTTTTCTAAGCTGATGGGGTGCGCACGGCTCGCACTAGTAATCCGAGATTACGAGGAAAAGGTGGCCAAGGCGGTCAAAAAAAGCTTTTCGGACCTCCATCCCGAAGGCAATCCGGCAAAGGTTGCTCTGCCAGGCCCATGCCGCTCATTAACGCAGGATAGCACAGAAATATTTTATAAATCAATTCTAAATTCCGGAGATCTGATCGGCCGGTATCTCCCTCCGCAGGCGCCCGGTGCTGCCCCCATTCTCTCCATTTCGTTGAACCGGCGCCTCAGCCCGGCCTCAGCGGCAGTGTAAATTTCTGAATCAGCGGCCTCGTTTGAGCTTTCAGGGCTTTTTTCCGGAAAAAATTATTACAAAGTTGATTTTGAATTTTGAGAATATATTTTTTGCATAGCTATCTACTCATGCTTCGGGGCAGGGCGCAGACGTACTCAAGCCCTTTTTCCAGAAGGGCTTCGGGCCCCCTAAGCCCCCTGGCCTCCTGCCCTTAATCGCTTCATCAAAGGAGAAAGCTATGCGTAATAATACGATGCGGCACCTGGCTTCATGTTGGTTAACCACTCTGTGTTTCGTGCTGATAGAATACCAACCCTGCAAAGCGCAGATAATCCTACCAGAAGCGAGGGTGAATGATCAGGAACGCAGGCCCGGCGGAACAAGCGCGCCTCTGGACCCCGGCAAAGAAGGGATTAAAAGGTCAACCCCGAGGAACCTGAAAAGCTGGACGGAACGGGATTACGTGGGTTAACCTGGAGAGGGAGGCGGCAAGGATGACGAAACCTCCGCCCGGGAGTAAAGCTTTCTAATATCCGGCGCCGGGAAAGCCCTGGGGCACAATCGTTGGGGGAGGGGAGGCCATGAGGGGACTGAAAGCCACGATTATCATCATCTTATTGCTCGTTCTGGGTTCGGCCGCTTACTCACAGGAGAAACCGGGGGCAACCAGGGAAGAGCCGGGCGCCCAGGAGAAGGCTGCCACCGTTGATGAAGCTGACCGCCTCCCCATTTATAAGGAGGGTTGGCAGTTTTTTCTGGCCCCCTATTTATGGATTCCGGGGGCTCATATTGATATCAGCCACCAGGGGAGATTTAGCGGCACCACCGTGGTCGATGTGCCCTGGTATGACGTCGTGCCCCTGCTTTTTAGCAAAGTTGTTGGGGGCATGGGCCAAGTGGAGATCTGGAATGGCAGGTGGGGTTTAACCTCAGACACCAATTTTATGTATTTCAGCGACTCCATCAGTGCGGGCGGAGCTAAGGAACTAAAAATAAATCTGAGACGGGTGCCGGTGACCATTCCGGTGCGTCTGCAACTTTCGGGCGACTTGAAGGTTTGGACCCGGCTTCTCTGGCAGGATGTGGGGGTGCGCTATTTGGTGGGGACCGTGCCCCTTAATGCCGACAAGCCGCTGCCCGTGGTGTCCTGCGAACTTTTGGGCGGTCTGCGCTACATCTACTACAATCAGGCCACGAGCCTGGGCCTCAATGCCACCCTGACCGGTCCTTTCGGCCGGGAGGCAATAAGCCGGGGCGGTTCCTGGTTCGATTCCGCGAGCCTCTCGATTGCTGAACCCTATGCAGGCCTGCGGGTCGGCTTCTGGTTTACCCAGAAGCTCAATCTCCTCTTAACAGCCGACTGCGGCGGTTTTGGCTTTGTCGCCTATAACAATGTGGACACCGATCTATCAGGTTTGGTGGGTTACCAGGTGCATAAAGATATTAGAATCTACGGCGGCTATCGCGGCCGTTATTTTTCCGCAAGTGGCAATAACAAGGACATCACGGCCCGTGGTTGGTTACATGGCCCCATGCTGGGGGCGGTCTTCGCTTTTTAGGGATGGGGCGCCGGCTTCCCAAGAAGCTCGGCCGGTTTAAGGCAGGTTATTCCGGATCTGGGTGGCGTAAAGGGTGGGGACGTGATCCACCAGGGCGCTGGGGATCGCGGCATCAAAACAAGCTGCCAGGACCGACAAAATATTGCCGGTCTCCCGGGTCTCGGGGTTGTCGTGGAGGAGGCCTTCGCCGTCGAGATATTTTAGGTGGCCCACATGCTGATAGAGCGGCGGCGGCGGGACCCGGGTCACAATATCGTCGTGATTCACCAACCGATAGGCGGGGACCAGGAAGGCTTGCTTGAAGTCGAGATCCCCGACCCGGGGGGAGCCGAAGGTGTAAAGGCCGCGGACCCGGTCATAGCGCCGGGCCGCCAGGGTCGCCAGGGCGGCGCCCAGACTGTGGCCGGTAAACCAGATGGTGCGGCGAGCCGTCTCTTTACTCCGGAGATAAGCGAGCAGCCTCTCCCAGACCTCGTCCAAGGCCGCTTTAAAGCCCCGGTGCACCTTCCCGCCTTGCTCCCACTCCACCAGGGCAATATGGGCGTCGGTTTCGAGGTCCGCAATGATATTGGCAAAATCAGAGCCAGCCCCCCGCGGGCGGATCTCGGTGCCGCGAAACGCCAGGATCAGGAAATCGTCGTTATGGGCCACATAGCACTGGGTGCTGCGGCCGCTGAAAAATTCGATTTCCGGCAGGCCCGCCTGCTGAAATCTCTCCCCGGCAAAATCCAGGTCAGCGTAGGCCAGGGTCGCGGCTTCGATGCACCACCAGGCATTGACCAGATCGAAGCCGTCGGCGTGGGGCCGGAAGGGATAAATTTCGCTTCCCTGGAAGTAAGGGTAATCCCGGTAGGGTGGGGCGATCTTATCCCAGGTGACCTCCGGGAGGACCTCCTGGACCGGGCGTTTACCGAGCTTGGACATGGCGCTGCCTCATGACCGGCAACCTGGCAAGGCCGGCGGCTCTTACTCCTTCAGGTCCACGGACAGGGCCAACAGTTCCGCCACGTCCAGGACCTTGACCGTTTCGTCTTTTCCCCGGGCCTTCAGGCCATCCTCGAACATGATGGTGCAGAAGGGGCAGGCGACTCCGATGAGCTGGGGATCGCCGGCCAGGGCCTGATCGGTCCGGGCCTCATTGATTTTCTGCACCCCCAGGTTCTCCTCCATCCACATCCGGCCGCCGCCGGCGCCGCAGCAGAAGGATTTGTTGCGGCTGCGCGCCATTTCGAGCAGGCGCAAGCCTGGAATGGCGTTCAGCAGGGCGCGCGGCTCCTCGTAGAGGCCGTTATAGCGTCCCAGGTAACAGGAGTCGTGGAAGGCGAGTTTTTTGTCCAGGGGCTGCAGGGGCGTAAGCCGCCCCTCCCGGACGAGCCGGGCCAGGACTTCGGTGTGATGGTAAACCTCCCAGTTGCCGCCGAATTGGGGGTACTCGTTCTTCAGGCAGTTGTAGCCGTGGGGGCAGGTGGTGATGATCTTTTTGACGCCGTAGCCGTTGATGGTTTCCGCCAGCTCGGTGGCCATGGACTGGAACAGATACTCGTTGCCGATCCGGCGGGCCGTCTCGCCGCAGCACTTCTCTTCGGCCCCCAGAATGCCGAAACTGACCCCGGCCTGGTTGAGGAGCTTGACCAGGGCGGCGGTCACCTTTTTGCCCCGCTCGTCGAAACTGCCGGTGCAGCCGACGTAAAACAGGTACTCCACCTCGGGGTTTTCGGCCAGGGTTTGCACCTTCAGGTCCTGGGCCCAGTCGCCCCGGCTGGCGAAGGCCAGGCCCCAGGGATTGGAGTTGTTTTCCCAGTTGCGGAAGACCGTCTGGACCTCCGGCGGGAAAGCGCTCTCCATGAGCACCAGATAGCGGCGCATATCCACGTACTTCTGGATGTGCTCGATGAAGACCGGGCAGTGTTCCATGCAGTTGCCGCAGGTGGTGCAGGACCAGATCTCGTCAGGGAGGCAGACCTCGCCCACCAGGGCCTTGCCCAGCTCTGCCGCGGCGCCCGCGGCCGGTTCGCCCTCCTTGACCTCGCCCGGCTCCAGCAGGAGCTTGCCCTTGGCCAGGAGGTGCTGCTTGAGGTTATGAATGGTCTCCTTGGGGCTCAGGGGTTTGCCGGTGAGGTTGGCCGGGCAGTTTTCGGAGCAGCGGCCGCATTCGGTGCAGGCGTAGAGATCGAGGTTCTGCTTCCAGGTAAATTCCTCAATTTTGGAGACGCCGTAGGTCTCCACCGACTCGTCCTCCAGGTCCATCTTGGTGAGTTCACCGAAGGGCCGGAAACGGCGGAAGAAGACGTTGGGAATGGCGCCCAGGAGGTGCAGGTGCTTGGAGAAGGGGATATAGACCAGGAAGCCCAGGATCAGCAGGGTATGGCCCCACCAGAAAAAGCTGTACCATTCCAGGAGGTGCGGCTCCGACAGCCAGGCAAAGGGCACGGAGAGGATTACCGAAATGAAGGCGGTCAGGGGGAAATAGTGGCCGGGCTCGATCTGGGCCAGCCGGTATTCCACGGCCCGGGCTCCGAACAGGAGGACGATCAACACCAGGATCAGGCCGATGATGACGCCGGCCTCCTGGTCGTGGGCCTCCTGGTCGCGAAAGCGCAGCCGTTCCGGCCTGAGCACAAACCGGCGTTGAATGGCGTAGTAGAGGGCGACGATTACCCCGGCGCACAGGAGGTCTTGCAGCAGATACAGGACCGCGGTGAGCGGTTTGCCCAGGATCTTCCAGTAGGCAAAGCCGTGATAAAGCCCGACGCCAAAGGTCTCGAGGCTGCCGATGCTGATGATGACGAAGCCCCAAAAGATGAAGAAATGGCCCCAGCCGGACGGCTCCCGGACTACCCGCTTTTGTCCCAGGACAAAAGTGACCACGCCCCAGAGGCGACGGCCCAACTGGTCGAAGCGGTCTTCCGGCTGCCCCAGCAGCAGGATGTGGTAGAGTTTTTTGGCGGTTAACCAAAAAAAGTAGATGGCCGCGATGAAAATGAGTAAAAACAGAATATTAGCCGGAAAATGCCCCGGTTGCATGTTTAAGGCCTCCATTTTGAGTAGTCAGTAGCCAGGAGCAGTTACGATCCCCCCTCACCCTAACCCTCTCCCCCCGTCGGGGGAGAGGGGATGAGAGGAGACCCTGGTCTCCTTTGACAATGACAAATGACAATGCACTGGTGTCGACCACTGATTACAGAGGGGCGAACACCAGGTTCGCCCCTACGATGAATATCCTAGCAAGCTGCTTTGAGTTTTTTCAATTCCTCGATGAAGGCCGGGACGAACTGGAAGAGGTCTTCCACCACGCCGTAGTCGGCCTTGCTGAAGATGGGGGCGTCGGGGTCCTTGTTGACCGCCACGATAAACTTGCTGGAGCCCATGCCGGCCAGATGCTGGATGGCCCCCGAGATGCCGCAGGCGATGTAGAGGGTCGGGGTGACCACCTTGCCGGTCTGTCCCACCTGGTCGGAGTGCGGGCGCCAGCCCGCGTCCACCGCGGCCCGGGAGGCCCCCACGGCGCCGCCCAGGAGTTGGGCCAGTTCTTCCAGGATGGCAAAATGCTCGGGGCCCTTCAGGCCGCGGCCACCGGAGACGATGACCTGGGCCTCGGCCAGGTCGACCTTACCCGCGGCGGCCTCGACGCTCACCACCCGGCTCCTGGCGGCCGGCAGGGTCACCGCCGGGGTTTCCACCGCGGCGCTTTTGGAGGCATCCGGCAGCAGGCAATCCATCACGTTGGGCCGGCAGGAGGCCATCTGGGGGAAGGCGCCGTCGGCCCACTCATACCAGGCCAGGGCCTTGCCGGCATAGACCGGCCGCCTCGCCTTGAGGGCGCCGCCCTCGATCTTCAAGGCCGTGCAGTCCTGGGCCAGGCCGGCGCCCAGGCGCGCCGCCAGCCGGGCGCTCAGATCCTTGCCGTCCACCGAGGCCGCACTGAGCACCACCTTGGGCTGCACGGTTTGCAGGATCTCAGCCACCACCGGCGCATAGGTCTCGGCCAGATAATCTTTCAACTGGGGCTGGTCGACCGCATAGACCTTCTCCACCCCGTACTGGCCCAAAGCGGCCGCCGCGGCCGCCACCCCGTCGCCCAGGGCGATGGCCGTGAGGGGCTCGCCCAGGGCGTCGGCCAGCCGGCGGCCTTCGCTGGCCACCTCAAAGGAGACGCGGCGAAAGGCGCCGCCGCGAAATTCGGTGATTATACATACTCCCTGTGCCATGATGTCGCCTCCTATATTCATAAGCCTAGGTAGCAGGTTTATAGTGTGTTCAACAAAAATTTCTGGCGATTGGGGGTTTTTAAATCCCCCTAAATCCCCCTTTTTCAAAGGGGGACTTCAAAGCGAGGCCGCCAAGTCGAAAGCGAGGCCGCGAAGTTTCCCCCTTTGAAAGGGGGAGAGGGGGGAGTCGGGTTTCCTGGAGCAGGCGTTACTGATCCCTGAACCCTGAACCCTAATCCCTGTACTCAAATGACCTTGGCCTCTTCGTGGAGCAGGCGCACCAGCTCCTTGGCCTTGCCGGCGGTGTCGCCCGGCACCAGGACTCCGGCCTGCCGCGGGGTCGGCAGCGTAAGTTCGGCGACCTTGATCTTGGCGGCCGCGGCTCCCACCTGATCCGCCGCCAGACCGATATCGGAGAGCTTTTTGACGGCCAGCGGTTTCTTTTTCGCCTTCATGATGCCGGGCAGCGAGGCATAGCGGGGATTCCAGACCGCATGGGCGCCGCCCAGGGTGACCAGGGCCGGCAGCGGGGCCTCCAGTTTTAACTTCGCGCCTTCGATGGGCCGCTCGATCTGAGCCTTACCGTCCGCCACTTCCAGGGCCACCGCCAGGGCCAGATGGGGCAGGTCCAAAAGCTCGGCCACCATGATGCCCACCTGGTTCTCATCATCATCCACGGCCCGGTGGCCGCAGCAAATGAGATCAAAGGGTATGCCCTTCAGGGCCGCGGCCAATACCTTCGCCTTGCCCAGGGCGTCGCTGCCCTCGATGGCCGGATCATCCACCAGGACGCCCTGATCGGCGCCCATGGCCAGGGCGGAGCGGATGGATTCCACCGCCTTTTGGGGTCCCAGGCTCAGGATAGTGACGTTGGCTCCCTGGCTGTCTTTGAGGCGCAGAGCCGCCTCCACCGCATACTCATCGTAGGGATTGATGACCCATTTGATGTCGCTCGTGGCAATGGCTTTGCCGTCGGCCTCGATCTTGATCACCGTTTCCGTATCGGGCACCTGCTTAAGCAAGACTACGACATCCACGTTGTTCTCCTTTCTGCAACTGATTCAACAGAGACCGGCCAGGCCGGATTTTTTTAGGGATCATAAAAACTTGGGTTGGCGTTTCTCCAGAAAGGCCGCGGCGCCTTCTTTGGCGTCCGGAGAAGCGAAGCACAGGGCAAAGGCATCGGCCTCCAGGGCGCAGGCGTTTTTCAAATCCAGGTCAAAGCCGCGGTCAATGGTCTGTTTGATGGCCCGCAAAGAGAGCCGCCCTTTGGCGGCCAGGCCCCGGGCCACTTTGGTGCATTCCTCCATGAAAGTGGCGGCGGGGAAGACCCGGGCCGCCAACCCCATGGCCTTGGCCTCGGCGGCGTCCACGAGGCGGCCGGTGAGGCACATCTCCTTGGCCACTCCTTTCCCCACCAGGCGCGCCAGACGCTGGCTGCCGCCAAATCCCGGCATGATTCCCAGGTTGACCTCCGGCTGCCCGAATTTGGCGGCCTCCGAGGCATAAATGATATCGCAGGCCATGGCCATTTCGCAACCGCCGCCCAGGGCAAAGCCGTTGACGCAGGCGATCACCGGGATGGGCAGTTGCTCCAGCTTATGGGCGATCTCATGCGCGGTATCGGCAAATTGTCTGGCCGTCAGGGGATCGAACTTAAGAAATTCATTGATGTCCGCCCCGGCGATGAAGGCCCGGCCCTGGCCGGTCATCAGCAAGACGCGGATCTCCGGGTTCCCGGCCGTCTGCTCCAGGACCGCGGCAACCTCCGCCATAGTTTCGGCGTTCAGGGCATTCAACCTTTCCGGGCGGTTGAAGGTCAGGGTGGCGACCCCGGCCTCATGGGTGAACAGCACGTTGTTATAGGACATCACGACCTCCTGATCCGGGATTAGGCGGACTCCGGCCGCAAATGGTTTCTGGAGTGCGGCACCCAAAATAGACTGTGGGGGCGAGCGCCGGGGCCGGCCTTAAAGGCAGCCTCTGGGACCCGCAGCAATGGCTAAAACTCGTTTACGCCGAGGCCAGCGACTTGATCATCAAGACGATATCCGATTCGTGGCCGGTCTTATCCATGACAAAGCCTTGCAGGACCGCGGCCTTTGCAAAGCCCAATTTCTCGAACAGGTAGAAGGCCTTGTCCAATTCCGGCGGGATCTCGGCGGTAAGCTGCTCCAGACCCAGTTTGGCGGCGATCTCCTCCAGGGTCTGGATCAGCAAGGTCCCCAGGCCCTTGGCCCGGAATTGGGGATCGGTGGACAGGTTCACCTCAGCCTTGTGCCTGGTCCAGGCGCTGAGGTTGAATTGCAAGGAGGCGGCGCCGATAATCCGTTCCCCATGCAGAGCAATCAGGGGCAGCATGAGGTCATAGTCCAGATTTTCGACCCAGTGTTCGATGACCTTGGGGTCCGTCACCTCTTCTTTCAGCCGGGCCAATTCTGCCGGCTCCAGGCTTTGGAAATAGGCCAGGAACGCCTGTTCATCATCTTTCAAGAGAGGACGCAAGGTGATGACGGTGCCGTCCTCCAGTTTGACCTGCTTGGGAAAAGTTTTGATCAGTAATCCTGCAAGGTTGTTCATTGTGGTCTCCGGCGTTTGCTGGGGTGAATCAGAAAAACCAACTGCGTTCGACGATCATGGTAAAGCCCATACCGCCGCCCACGCAGAGGGCGGCCAGGCCCACCCGGGCATCCCGCTTTTGCATCTCGTAGAGCAGGGTAACCATCACCCGGGTACCGCTGCAGCCGACGGGGTGCCCCAGGGCAATGGCCCCGCCGTTGACGTTGACGATCTTGGGGTCCAGGTGTAATTCCCGCAGGCAGGCGATACTCTGGGCCGCAAAGGCCTCGTTGAGTTCGATCAGATCGATGGGCTTGCCCAGGGCCTCTTTGGCCTTGGCGACGGCATTACGGACGGCGTAAATGGGCCCCATGCCCATCAATTCGGGCTCGCAGCCCTGGCAGTCGTAGGAGACGATCCGGGCCATCGGGCGGATGCCCATCTTCACGGCCTTCTCTTCGGACATCACCAGCACCGCGGCGGCGCCATCGTTGACCCCGGAGGAGTTGCCCGCGGTGACGGTGCCGTCCTTGCGGAAGGCCGGCCGCAGTCTGGCCAGTTTTTCCATGGTGGTGCCGAATTTGGGGTATTCGTCGGTATCGAAGAGGAGGGGCTCCCCTTTCTTTTGGGGCACCTCCACCGGGACAATCTCATCCTTGAAGCGTCCGGATTTGATGGCCTGCTCCGCCTTGCGCTGGGACTCCAGGGCGAAGGCGTCCTGCTCTTCCCGGCTGAGGTGGAACTTTTCCGCCACATTCTCGGCGGTGATGCCCATATGGATGTCACCGAAGGAGCAGGTGAGGCCGTCGTGGACCATGGTATCGAGGAGCTGGCCATGGCCCATGCGCTGGCCCCAACGGGTCTGGGTCAGGACGAAGGGCGCCTTGCTCATGGACTCCATGCCCCCGGCCACGATGATCTCAGCATCCCCGGCGCGAATGGCCTGAGTGGCCATGATGATCGACTCCAGGCCGGAGCCGCAGACCACGTTCACCGTCACCGCCGGGGTGTATTGGGAGATGCCGGCATTGGCCGCGGCCTGGCGGGCCGGATTTTGGCCCTGGCCGGCCATCAGGACATTGCCCATAAACACCTGGTCCACTTTTTCCGAGCTGATTCTGGCGCGACGCAAAACTTCCTTGATGACTACGCCTCCCAGCTGCGCGGCCGGCAGGTCCTTCAAAGTGCCGCCAAAGCTGCCGACGGCAGTCCGCACGGCGCTGGCAATTACTACCTGGCGCATAGATCCTCCTTTACTCAATGCTAATTGTTCCCGGAACTTAATTCTTTCACCAGCAGGGCAATATCGGCATAGGTTTTCTGGTGAATATCTTTGACGTAGCCTTTTAATTCCGTCACCAGTCCGAACCCCGCCTTTTCAAAGGCCTTGATGACGGGGGCCTGGGTGGTGACGATGCGGGCCAGCAGCTTTTTGACCTTGTGGCTGGCGGCCAGTTGGGACAGCTCGGCCAGGAGCAAGGCGCCGAGACCGCGGCCCTGGAACTCCGGGGTAATGGTGACCCGGACTTCGGCGATATGCCGGCCCCAACCGAAGGTCTGGTAGTGCAGGGTGGCGTTGGCCACGATCCGGTCCTCGTACTCCGCCAGGATGGGCAGGACCCGGTCGTAATTGAGATTACGGGCCCATTTCTCCAGGAGCTTGCGGTCGGTGACATCATTGCCGAGATAGCGCCGGTTGTCCTCCGGCAGGCCGATAAAAAAACTGTAGAGGGCGTATTGATCGTCCCTGGTCATGGGTCTCAGAGTGAGACTGGCGCCATCTTTAAGGGTAACTTCCTTGGGATATGCTTCGAACATGGCTCTATCCTATCCCCGCAGTAATTTAAGGCTTGTCAGCCAAGCCGGTTGGTGCCCCCCCTCACCCTAACCCTCTCCCCCCGCCGGGGGAGAGGGGGATAAGAGGGAAGGAACTTTTGACCAATACTATCGCTAAAATACTTTATAGATAATATTTTATACATAGACTGGCGAATTTGTCAGTCTATTTCCCTTGCCATTAAAGCGTGTTAGAAATCACCAGGCGCATGATTTCGTTGGTGCCTTCGTAGATCTGGGTGATCTTGGCGTCGCGCATCATCCGCTCCACCGGAAATTCCTTGACGAAGCCGTAGCCGCCCAGCACCTGCACCGCCTGGGTGGCGACCCACATGGCCACGTCGCCGCACAGGCACTTGGACATGGCGCTCAGCTTGATCAATTGGGGGCTGATGCGGCTCATGTCCTTGGGCTGCTCCTCGAACAGGCAGCAGGTCTTGTAGAGCAACTGCCGGGCCGCCTCGGTGCGCATGGCCATGTCGGCCAGCTTGAAACCGACCCCCTGATGCTTGATGATGGGCTGGCCGAAGGTTTCCCGCTCCTTGGCGTAGGCCACGGCGTAATCCAGGGCCCCGGCGGCGATGCCCAGGGCCTGGGCGGCGATCCCCAGGCGGGAAAAGTCCAGGGTCTTCATCATGATATGAAAGCCCTGGCCCTCCTGCCCCAGCAGGTTGGCCGCCGGTATCCGGCAGTCCTCGAAGATGAGCTCCACGGTGTCGGACCAGCGGATGCCCATCTTGTCTTCATGTTTGCCGACGGTGAAGCCGGGGGTGCCTTTTTCCACCACAAAGACGCTGGAACCCTTATGGGCCGAGACACTGGTATCGGTGAGGGCGTAGAGGGTGATGATCTCGGCCACGCCGCCGTTGGAGATGAAGGTCTTGGTGCCGTTGATCACGTAAGAGTCGCCGTCTTTGACCGCCTTGCAGCGCAGGCGGGCCACGTCGGAGCCGGCCGCGGGTTCGGTCAGGCCGAAGGCGGCCAGTTGAACGCCTGCGGCGAGTTTGGGCAGGAACTGCTTTTTCTGGGCCTCGTTGCCGGCCAGCATGATGGGGAGGCTGCCCAGTTCCTGCACGGCCGGGACCAGCCCGCAGGCCGCGTCCACCCGGGAGAGTTCCTCCACGGTGATGGCCAGGGCCAGGAGGCCGGCCCCCGTGCCTTCGTAAGCCTCGGGAAAATCGACCCCGATCAGGCCGTTTTCCCGGAGCAGATCCACCATCTCCCAGTCAAATTTGCCTTCGAGATCCCGTTTCGCCGCGCCCGGCTCCACCTGCTCCTTGGCCAGGCGCCGCACCATATCCTGCAACATCCGCTGTTCTTCGGTCAGATCATATTGCATGGGATTTTCCCTCTTTGGTTCCTGGGCGGTTCGAGAACCGCCCCTACAAACACCTCTCCGAAAAAGAGAGGGAATGGTGGCACAGGCTTTCCAGCCTGTGCCGATTAAGGCGGGCGAGACGCCCGCCCCACCAAACATCGGTGGTGATTACATATTGCGGCGGTACTTGCCGCCGACCTCATACAGCACCTGGGTTATCTGGCCCAGACTGGCCACCTTGACGGTCTCCATCAGCTCGGCGAAGATGTTGCCGCCGCTCAAGACCGTCTGTTTCAGGGCCTCGAGGCCCGCCGCGGCCTGCGCCTTGATGCCTTTCCTTGAAGTTATTGAGATTATCCAGTTGGGCCTGTTTCTCCTCATAGGTGGAGCGGGTCAACTCGGTGGGCGGCCGGCAGTAATTTTCCGCCAGGATATTGGGGCTGATATAGGTGTTGACCCCGATAATCGGGTACTCGCCGGTATTCTTTTTGAGCTCGTAATAGAGGGACTCATCCTGGATTTTGCCCCGCTGATAATAGGTTTCCATGGAGCCGAGCACCCCGCCGCGGCGGCTGAGGGCGTCGAATTCCTTCAAAACCACCTCTTCCACCAGGTCGGTCAATTGCTCTATCATGAAACTGCCCTGCAACGGGTTTTGATTTTTAAAGATGCCGTATTCCTTGGTGATGATTAATTGAATCGCCATGGCCCGGCGCACCGATTCCTCGGTGGGGGTGGTGACGGCTTCGTCGTAGGAATTGGTATGCAGGGAATTGCAGTTGTCCGTCAGGGCCATGAGGGCCTGGAGGGTGGTGCGGATGTCGTTAAACTGCATATCCTGGGCGTGCAGGGAACGCCCCGAGGTTTGCATGTGGCATTTGAGCCGCTGGCTGGCCTCGCTGGCCCCGTACTTATATTTCATGGCGATGGACCAGATGCGGCGGGCCACCCGGATAATCACGTTATACTCGGGGTCCATGCCGCTGGAGAAGAAGAAGGAGAGGTTCTTGGCAAAATCATCGATGTTCATGCCGCGGCTGAGGTAATATTCCACGTAGGTGAAGGCATTGGCCAGGGTGAAGGCCAGTTGGGACACCGGGTTGGCCCCGGCTTCGGCAATATGGTAGCCGCTGATGCTGACCGAATAGAAATTCCTGATCCGATTATCGATGAAATACTGCTGGATATCGCCCATGAGCCGCAGGGCGAAGGCCACGGAGAAGATACAGGAGTTTTGGCCCTGGTCTTCTTTTAAGATGTCCGCCTGCACGGTGCCGCGCACGTTGGCCTGGACCAATTGCCGAATCCGCTGCCGTTCTTCCGGATTAGGCTCGCGGCCGTTTTCCTCTTTAAATTTATCCAGTTGCTGGTCGATGGCCGTATTGAAGAAGAAGGCCAGGAGGATCGGCGCCGGCCCGTTGACCGTCATGGAGACGCTGGTATTGGGGGCGCAGAGGTCAAAGCCCTGATAGAGCTTTTTCATATCCTCCAGGGTGCAGATGCTGACGCCGCTTTCGCCGATTTTTCCAAAGATGTCCGGCTCTTCGGCCGGGTCTTCGCCGTACAGGGTGAGGGAATCGAAGGCGGTGCTCAGGCGCTTGGCGTCATCATCCTTGGTCAGGTAATGAAACCGGGCATTGGTCTTCTCCGGCGGGCCTTCCCCGGCGAATTGCCGCTTGGGGTCTTCCCCTTCCCGGCGGAATTGAAAGACGCCGGCGGTATAGGGGAAATAGCCGGGCAGATGCTCGCACCTAAGCCATTTCAAGGTTTCGGCCAGGCTGTCAAAAGCGGGCAGGGCGATCTTGGGAATTTTGAGGCCGGAGAGCGATTCGCTGAAGAGCTTGGTCCGGCTGACCTGGTCCCGGATTTTGACCTCAAATTCGTCCTTGGAGTACTGCTCCCGGATGTCCTCCCATCGGGCCAGGGCGTCGATAATCTCATGGTCGATCTGCTTCTCCGCCTCGGCGGCCGGCGCGGCCAGATCGAGCCCCAATTCCCGGCTGACGGTTTGGATGGCTTCAAATTTATGGAGTTGCCGCGCCGCCTTTCTGGTTTTCTCATGATAGCTGCGAATGGTGCTGGCGATTTCGCTCAGATAATGCTGCCGTTGGGTGGGCAGGATGGCGGACTTGGACGACTCCTGCAGCGAATAGCTGACCGCCTTAGGAATGGGCCAATCGATCAGGCCCTTTTCTTTCAAGGACGACAGCACCCTCTCAAAAAAGACGTTGAGGCCGGGGTCCTGGAAGTTGCTGGCCACGGTGCCGATGATGGGCAGGGTGTCGTCGGGGGTCCCGAAGAGATTGTGATTGCGCCGGTATTGTTTGCCGACCTCCCTAAGGGCGTCCAGGGAATTTTTGTGATCAAACTTGTTGATGGCGATCAGGTCGGCAAAATCGAGCATGTCGATCTTTTCCAGTTGGGACGGGGCGCCGAATTCCGCGGTCATCACATAGATGGCCAGGTCGACATACTTGGTGATGGAGACGTCCCCCTGGCCGATGCCGGGGGTCTCGACGATGATCAGGTCGTAGCCCGCGGCCTTGAGGATATTGATGGAATCTTCCAGGGCCAGGGAGAGTTCGCTGGCCGACTCCCGGGTGGCGAGCGAGCGCATGAAGACCTTTTCGGGATTGACAAAATTCATGCGGATGCGGTCGCCCAGCAGGGCGCCGCCGGTCTTCTTGCGGGTCGGGTCGATGGCGATGATGGCCATGGATTTCTCCGGATAGTGGATCGAAAAGCGGCGGATGAACTCGTCTTCCAGGGAACTCTTGCCGGAGCCGCCGGTGCCGGTGATGCCGATGACGGCCGATTGCTGCGGAGCACGCGGCAACTCTTTCCTGATCCGGGCGAAGCCCTGGCCATTGTCTTGATAATTGTTTTCGGCCAGGGAAATCAGTTGGGTCACCACAAAACTGTGACGCTGCCGCACCTTTTCCTGCCAATCCTGCGGCAGAGGCGGAAATTTGACCGTGGCGGCCCGATCGATCATGTCCTGGATGATGCCGAGCAGTCCCAGCTTCTGGCCGTCTTCCGGGGAGTAGATCCGGGTAATGCCGTAGTCTTCGAGCTCGCGGATTTCCTCGGGGACGATAACCCCGCCGCCGCCGCCGAAGGTCTTGATAAAGCCGACGCCGTTCTGATCCAACAGGTCCTTGACATATTTAAAGAATTCCATATGCCCGCCCTGATAGGAGCTGACGGCAATGCCGTGCACCCCCTCCTGGATGGCGGTATAGACAATCTCTTTGGCGGAGCGGTTGTGGCCCAGGTGGATGACCTCGGCGCCGGCGCGTTGCAGCAGGCGCCGAAAGACGTTAATGGAGGCGTCGTGGCCGTCGAACAGGGTGGTGGCGGTGACAAACCGCACCTTGGCTTGACTGGTGGTTTGCTTGGCTGAGGCTTTTTTTGGCATAGTGAAACTCCCGGAAAAAATGACTGAGGGCTGAGGGAGGAATTATCTCAGCAATTCCCGCGCGATGATCATCCGCTGGATCTCGCTGGTGCCCTCGTAAATAGTGGTCACCCGGACGTCCCGGGCCAGCCGTTCCACCGGATATTCCTGGGAATAGCCGTAGCCGCCCAGGATCTGCACGGCGTCGTAACAGGCCCGGTTGGCGGCTTCGGTGGCATAGAGCTTGGCCATGGAGGCGGCTTTCGAAAAGAATTTCCCCTGGTCTTTCAGGTGCGCCGCCTGGAGGAGCAGCAGGCGGGCCGCCTCCAGTTCGGTGTAACGGTCGGCGATCATCCACTGGATCGCCTGAAACCCGGCGATGGGCTGGCCGAACTGCACCCGCTCTTTGGCGTAATTTTTGGCATAGTCCATGGCCCCGAGGCCGATGCCCAGGGCCATCGAGCCGACGCCGATGCGGCCGCCGGCCAGTTCGGCCAGGGCCAGGCGAAAGCCGCTGTTGAGTTCGCCCAACAGGTTTTCCCGGGGCACCCGGCAGTCTTCCAGGATCAATTCGTTGGTGGGCGAGCCGCGCTGGCCCATCTTGGGCTCATTCTTGCCCACGGCAAAGCCGGGAAAGCCCGGCTCCACCAGGAAGACGCTGATCCCCTTGCCTTTGGGGGCGTCCTTGTCGGTGACCGCCCAGACCACGAAGACCCCGGCAAACTCGCCGCTGCTGATGAAGATCTTGCGGCCGTTCAGCCGCCAGTGGCCGTCCTCGAGGGTGGCCGTGGTGCGCATGCCGGCGGGATCGGAGCCGGCCGCGGCTTCGGTGAGGCCGAAACCGCCGGCGGGGTATTCGCCGCTGCAGAGCGGCGGCAGGTATTGGCGCCGCTGGGTTTCGTTGCCCATCGACTGGATCACCTGACCCACCATATTGGTCACCGAAGTGGTCACCGTGGTGGAGGCGCAGCCCTTGCCCAGTTCGGTCATGGCCAGGCTGAAGGCCACCGTGGTGGTTTCGGCGCCGCCGTATTCGGCGCGCAGGTTCAGCCCCATGAAGCCGAGGTCGGCCAGCTTTTTCAGGTTACCCAGGAGAATGGACCGATCTTTGGTGCGGTCCAATTCGGCCGCCTGGGGACGCAGTTCCCGCAGGGCAAATTTGGCCGCCATTTCCTGGATCATGCGTTCTTCGTCGGTTAAGTCAAATTGCATTTATACCTCGTTTCGGGTTTAGCCTCACAGTAGTTTGAAGCCAAGAGATAGAATGTCATTCTGAGCGAAGCGAAGAATCTAGATTCTTCACTCGCTTCGCTCCGTTCAGAATGACAACCTAATTATTGTCTGTTTGAGCCCCATTTTGTCCAGGTCCCCTTAAACCACGCCCTGCTGCCGGAGTTCGCTAATTTGCTCCGGTTGGTATCCCAGCTCCCGGAGAATGGCCTCGGTGTGTTCGCCGAGGTCCGGAGCGTGGCTGCGCAGCGTTCCCGGGGTGCGGGAAAACTTCGGGGCGATGCCTAGTTGCCGGTAGGCCCCCCAGCTTTCGTGCAGCAGGTCCACCACCAGCTGCCGGGCCTGGATATGGGGGTCGTTTGAGGCTTCCTCCAGGTTCAACACCGGCTCCACGCAGCAGTCGTGGCCTGCGAAGTGCGCCACCCATGCCGCCTGGGTGCGCTGTTTAAAGAGCGCCGCCACTGCCTCTTTCAAGGGTTCCTGATGGGGGCCGGGCTCGATGTAGTCGGCCTGATCCCATTCCGGGTGCGCCGCGGCGGTGCAGAAGGCTTTCCAGAATTGGGGCTCCAGGGCGCCCAGGGACATATAGCGGCCATCCCTGGTCTCATAAAGATTGTAGCAGGCAAAGCCATGGTTGAGCATATCGTCTTCCAGCCGCGGTAGCTTCCCATCAGCCTGGAACTGACCCCAACGCAGGCAATTCCACATGAAGGAGCCGTCCAGCATACTGATGTCGAGATACTGCCCTGCACCCTGGCGCTCCCGGGCCAGCAGGGCGAGGGCGATGCTAAAGGCCGCCAGCAGGGCGCCGCCGCCCAGGTCGGCGATTTGCACTCCCGGCACGGTGGGCCGGCCGTCCCGGCCGCTATAAGACAACACCCCACTCAGGGCCAGGTAGTTGATATCGTGGCCGGCCCGCTGGAACCGGGGGCCGTGGTCCCCGTAGCCGGAGAGGGAGCCATAAATCAGCCGGGGGTTGAGGGCTCGGAGACTCTCATAATCCAGGCCCAAGCGGGTCATGACCCCCGGCCGAAAGCCTTCCAGGACCACATCGGCCTGGTCAGCCAACTGTCGGAAGATCTCCCGGCCAGCCGGGGACTTGAGATTGAGGGTCAAGGAGCGCTTGTTGCGGTTCAAGACCACGTGGAAGCCGCTGTTGTTGCCGATCTTGGGCTGCCACTCCCGGATGTAGTCGCCCCGGCGAGGTTCTTCCACCTTGATGACGTCGGCGCCAAAATCCGCCAGCAGCATGGTACAAAAAGGCCCGGGCAGGAGTCGTGACAGATCCAGGATGCGCACCCCTGCCAGGGCCGCGGTGATTTGGTTCTTAACGTTCATTGAGGCTTTTTAGCGTGGTTCCTTTGCAGGGGCGGCTCGAGAGCCGCCCCTACAAAAGCCCCTTAATGTTCATGGACATAGAACGGCCATTTGTGGAAGAACCATTCGTTCCACAGCAGCGGAATAATCCACCAGAAATTCCAGATGAGGGACTCCCCGGTGAGGGCCCGTTCGGCGACATCGCCGGCCATATGGTGATTGCCCAGGCCCCAGTAACCGAAGTTGACGTAGTAGAAGAAGATGTAGTTCAGGATCATCAGGACGCCGACGCCGATGGTCCGGAACCAGAAGCTTCCCCAGGAATCCACGTCCTTGCCGGGCGCCAGGTCATCGAAATAGTGGTGCCAGATGAGGAAGGGGATCAGGGTGAAACCGGCGATTTCGGCGGCGTGATACCACAGAAAACGCGTCGGGATGCCCTTGTCGGCCGGAGGCAGGTGCTTGGCCACCTCTCCCATGTCGAGCCAGGTGCCGGCGATATTCACGCAGATCAAGGCCAGGATATAGCCGAGTACGAAGGTCAGGATCAGGGAGATAAAGCCTTTCCAGGGCTGGGGCAGTTTGATCAGGGACCAGGGCTTCATGCGCCAGACGTTGGGGGTCATGAAGAGTACGATGATGCACCATTCCCACCAGCCGAAGACCCAGTGCACGTGCATGATGCCGGCGATGCCGCCCCACCAGGGGATCCCCAGGGCGTAAGATTTGCCGAAGACCACCCCGTAGATCAGGCCCCAGAAAGGCACGATCAGGATGGTGTAGTAGAACATGGTCAGCATGGTGCACCAGCCGATCTCGGCCAGGCCGGCCTCGGGCTGTTTCAGATCGCTGGGCCGGATGGGCCATTTGCCGAACAGAATGGTGGTGTAGGGATAGCTGAAGAAGCCGATCAAGACGAAGCAGACCACCGCCCGTTCGCCAAAATGGGCCGCGGGGTTGATCAGGGTCTCGAGCTTCAGGGTGCCGGCCACCCCTTCGGGCATCACGGTCTTGCCCGCCGCGGCCAACCATTCCAGGTTCGATTCGCTGAGGAAGTTGAAGCCCAGCCCCAGGATGCGGTAAAAGACCACGTGGATGACAAACCAGACCAGGACCAGGTTAAAGATGGTTTCGACGATGCCTCGGGCCGGCTGGGATAAATTATGAAAAGGCCAGTCCCCTAAAAACATATGCTGCCAGAGGCCCACCAAAATCATCATTGCCAAATAGAGCACGAAGGGGTAGGGAAAAGTACCAACCGGCCCCCGGGGATCACTAAAAATGTACCAGATAAACCAGGCGATGAAGAAAAAGGCAAAAAATGAGACAATACCCGTCACGGGCTGCCCCCACCGCGGCCGCAGTGCTCCTGGACTTGCCATACTATCCTCCCTTTGGATGGCTCTCGTTCCGAGATGCAAGTTCGATGCTAGCCCTAAATACCGTCCATGTGCTCTTTTTTGTATTCTTCCACGGCTGCTTCGTCCACCAGCTTCCTCAGGAACCCGAGGCAGGGTTCGTCACAGACGATTTTCGGCCAGATGGCCGGCAGCAACTCCCGCACCACGCGCAATTTCTCCTGGTCATCCAGGTTCATGACCGCCGCTTTAATCTCGTCGAATGTCATGGTGTCCCTCCTTTCTATATTATGCTTAGCTGCTTCAACCTGGTGGAAGTGTTTCCGGCCCGTTAAGGTCAGCCGGGCAGTCACTAAGTCTTCCTGGACGGCTAAATAACGCCCTTTTCCTTCAGCGGCTCCAGTTGTTTCGGTCCCAGACCGAGTTTGAGGCTGTAAATATAAGCGTTGTCTCCGCCCACCGGACGGCAGAGCCATTTGAGGCGGGGCGGGGTTTCGGTCATCTTCCAGGCCTGGTTGGCCACGGTCAATTCGCCGTAATAAGGGTCGGTGAACTTTTCCAGGGAACGCCGCACCCACCAGTTTTCGGTCTTCATGGTTTCCATGGGCGGCGTCACCCGGCCCGGCACCACGATGCCGACGCCGATATTCTTGTTGTAGTCCATGACCGCGTCGTAGATTTCGTCATAGGTGCGGGCCGTGGTCCACTTCTCGATCTCCTTGTACATGACCTTCATGTTGTCCACGTTCAGCCGATCGAAGATGGTGGGGAATTGCTCCCGCAAATCGGGGCGCTTCAAGATGGTGCACAGGGCCTTCCAGTTGATATCCGAGAAGCCCGACAGGAAGGCGTAGCCGTCTTTGCATTTGAAATAGGTGTAAGGGAAGACGCCGACGTCGTAGTTGCCGACCCGGGGAATGTCCTCTTTATACTCCTGAAAATAGGTGAGACTGTAATTGATCAAGCGGCCCATGGCCTCCGGCGGGGCCACATCGATGAACTGGCCCTTGCCGGAGATCGTCCGGAAGTGGACAGCCGCCAGTATCGCCAGGCCGGCAAAGGCGCCGCCGGCGTACCAGGACATCCAGTTGCCCTGTTTGGTGGGAACTTCGGAGGGCTTCGGGTGGGCGGGATCTTCGGGCAGCTCGCCGGTGACCGCGGTCACCCCGGAAAAGGCCTGGCAGACCACGTCCACATCGGCCTTGCCGCAGGTGGCTTTCGACCCGAACTGACCGTAAGCGTAAATGGCGGCATAGATGAGCTTGGGGTTGTCGACGCTGAGTTGGCGGTAGCCGATGCCCCAACTATCCATCACGCCGGGCAGGAAGGTTTCAATGATCACGTCGGCCCGTTTGGCCAGCTTCTTGAAGATCTCCTGTCCTTCCTTGCTTTGCAGGTTCAAGGTAATGTGAAATTTGTTGCGGCCTTCGTTGAGGTAGCCCAGGCCGGTGCCTTTATGCATGATGCCAAAAGGCGAGAAGGTCCGTTCGGGATTGCCTTCCGGGGCTTCGATGCGGATGATTTTGGCGCCGAGTTCGCCCAGGATGGAGCTGGCAAAGCAGCCGGCGATGCTGCCGTAGCTGCAATCCAGCACGGTGAGGTGGTCCAGGGCCTCGGGTTTACCGGCAGCATGAACCGGATCGTCTTTTTCCCTGATCCAATCCGGCCAGGTCTTTTTATCGTCTTCATGGTGCGGCATGATCTATCTCCTTATGAATGCGTCGGTGGCAGAGTCTGACAATGGCAGCAAGTAATCAGGGCAGGATGACGCCCTTTTTACCGTCCCAATCCTCGGGAGGCTTGCGGCCGGGGGCATCGGCCCACTTGCCGATGACATTGCGCTCCTTCAAGCCTTTGATCTGTTCCGACGTCATGCCCAGAAAACGTCTGAAGACGAATTCATTATCGAAGCCCACGGCCTTGCCGGCCCACTTGATGCGGCCCGGGGTCTCGGAAAGTTTCGGGGCGATCCCTTCTTCCACCGTCGGCCCGAAGATGGCGTCATTGACCGTGTAGGTGAAGTTCCGCTGGATCAGGTGGTCATCGACCATCTTATCGCTGGCCTTGGAGACCCGGTGGGCCCCGAAGCCGTGCTTGCAGGCCAGGTGGTTGAGCTCTTCGTAAGTCTTGCCGGCCGCCCATTTTCGGATGGTGGCCAACAACTCGACGGCGTTTTTTTCCTTTAGCCGGGCCGGGTGGGTGGCGAAACGATCGTCTTTGGCCAGTTGGGGCAGGCCCATGGCCGCGCAGAGCCCCTGGAACTGTCCGTCGGTGGCGGCGCCGATGGCCACGATCTCATCCTTGGCCTGGAAGATATCGGCCGGGCAGATGGAGACATCCCGGTTGCCGTAGCGTTCCCGCTCGTTTGCCGCTGAGATGTTGATAGAGCCAGGTCCAATCCATTACCCGGATGAGGTTCTCCGCCTGGGAAAACTCGATATACTGGCCTTTGCCGGTGCGGTCGCGGTGGGCCAGGGCCCCCAGGACGCCCACGGCGCCCATGAGGCCGCCGAAATAGTCCGCCAGCCAGATGCCGGACTTCAAGGGCAGTTTGTCCGGGAAGCCGGTGATCCAGGCCATGCCCGATTCGGATTGGGCGATGGCATCGAAAGACGGTCTGGCCTCGTAGGGGCCCCATTGGCCGAAACCATTCAAGGCGATATAGATAATCTTCGGGTTGATCTCGGAGAGTTGCCGGTAGCCGATGCCCCATTTATCCATGGTGCCGGACCGGAGGTTCTCCACCACGATGTCGGAGCGTTTGACCAGTTCCCGGAAGAGGTCCTTGCCTTCGTCCACCCGCACGTCGATGCTGATATGGTACTTGTTGCGGGCCTCTTTCAGATAGCCGAAGGCGCTGCCTTTGTAAAACTTGGCAAAGGGGGTCAGGGACCGCATGGTATCCCCGGCCCCGGGGAGTTCGACCTTGAAAACCGTCGCCCCCAGTTCCGACAGGTAGGCCGGCAGAGACGGCCCCAATATCAAGGTGCAGAGTTCCACGATCTTGATGTCTGCCAGAGCCTCCGGTTTTTCAAAGGTTTTGGACGGGTCCAACACGGACTCGGCCCATTTAAAATATTCTTCTTTTGCCATAGCCCCTCCTCTCCAGTAGTGGAAATAGCTCTCGGTTTAGCCTACGTGTGCCAGAAACAGCCGCCGGACCCGGCCACCTCCCGGTAGACGGGATCACCTTAACTTTCCCATAGCCGCTCGCCCGCGGTCCCAAGGTCGGGCTCTCGTCGCTCTGCTCCGCGGTTCAAGCTGGAACATATAATGTGAACGGTCGGCCCGTCAGGCGACGGGCTCTCCGAGGTGCACGCCTGACAATCCGGCAACCCAGCGAAAGTAAAGGGAAAACCGTCATTTAACCGGCCCAGGAGATTGAGGAAGGATGGAAATCTTCCGGATGATAAGCACGGTGAAGGCCAGCCAATTGCTTGCATATTTTTGAGGTCGACAAAACCCGAAAAGGTCCAAGGAGATGCAACTTCACAGTCGGCATTCCGGTTGAGGTTGGTGGCCGTATCCTACCTGAGTTTAAACAAATATGTCAATTTAAAGTTCATTTGTGAATTTTTTCTTTTACTTATACTCGTAGAAGCCGCGTCCGACCTTCCGCCCCAACCAGCCGGCTTCCACGTATTTGCGCAGCAGCGGACAGGGGCGGTATTTGGAATCGCAGAAACCTTGGAACAGGGTGTCCATGATGGCCAGGCAGGTATCCAGGCCGATGAGGTCGGCCAGGGCCAGCGGGCCCATGGGGTGGTTGGCGCCGAGCTTCATGACGATATCGATGTTCTCCCGGGTGCCCACGCCCTGATAGAGGCAGTAGGCCGCCTCATTGATCATGGGCATGAGGATGCGATTGATGAGGAAGCCGGGATAATCGCCGGCTTCCGCCGGCGTCTTGCCGAACTTGACGCAGAGATCCCGGGTCAGGGCAAAGGTCTCGTCCGTTGTGGTCAGGGCCCGGATCAGCTCCACCAGTTCCATGACCGGCACCGGGTTCATGAAGTGCATGCCGATGACTTGGTCGGGTCTCCCGGTTTGCGCGGCAATGCGGCCGATGGGAATGGAGGAGGTATTGCTGGCCAGGATGGCGGCGGGCGCGCAGACGGCATCCAGCTCCCGGAAGATCTGAAACTTCAGCGCCTCGTTTTCCGTGGCCGCCTCGATGACTGAGATCCGCCCCGGCCATATCCTGAAGCTTAACCGTGGTTTTGATGCGGCCGAGGACCGCGTCCCGTTCTTCCGGGCTCAGCTTGCCCTTGTCGACGCCTTTGGACAGGATCTTGGTGATGGTCTTCAAACCCCGCTGCACAAATTCCTCGGTGATATCGCTCATGAGCACCATAAGCCCGCTCATGGCCGCCACCTGGGCGATGCCGTTGCCCATCTGGCCGGCGCCCACCACGCCAACGGTTTTTATCTGCATCTGGTCTTGGTCTCCTCTCGGGTAACCTTTAGAAAAAGAGGCTGAGGGGATTCTAAATGGCATCTCAAATCCCCCTAAATCCCCCTTTTTCAAAGGGGGACTTTAATCCATCTGCCTTAATGCCAGCGCCTTACTGCAGGTCTGGCGTTCCCGCATGGGCGGATTTGAAACCCGCCCCTACAATAAAATTATTTCAATCAACCAGGGAAAAGAGCGGCACGACACCCTCGCCGGCCGTATGCTTCATATGCTGCACCACCTGGTGCCCCAATTTCACCTTTTTGCCGATGATCTCCATGGTTACGCTATCGGGATCGAGGCTGTTCAAGAGCCCCGTCAGCCAGGGGCCTTCCCGGAGCTGGGCCAGGACCACGACGTAGGGGGCCTTGAAGCCCTCGGGAGCCACCCGGATCACCGTAAAAGTCTTGATGGTGCCGTCTCCGGAGAGTTGGGTGATCTCCTGGTTGGTGGAGCCGCAGTCGTCGCAGACGGCCTTGGGAGGCACGGTGATGGTGCCGCAATCGAGGCACTTTAAGCCCTTGAGCACATTCTCTTTCAGCGCTTCGAAGTACTGGACGTGGGTCAGCTTGTACATGAAATCTCCCTATGCTCAGCGGCCGAGCAGGATATTCACCACTACGGTGCCGGTGCCGCCCAGGGTATCGGTCATGCCGATCCGGGCCCCGTCCACCTGCCGGGGGCCGCACTCCTCCCGGAGCTGTTTGGTAATCTCATAGACCTGGGCGCAGCCTGTGGCCCCCACCGGATGCCCCTTGGACTTGAGGCCGCCCGAAGGGTTGATGGGAATCCGGCCTCCCAGGCTGGTTTCGCCCAGTTCCGCGGCCAGGCTGCCTTTGCCGAATTCGAAAAATCCCAGGCATTCGCTGGCGACGATTTCGGCAATGGTAAAGCAATCGTGCAACTCGACCACGTCCACATGCCTGGGCTCGATGCCCGCCATCTTGTAGGCCTGCGACGCAGAGGCCAGGCGGGCCCGCATCACCGTGAAATCCTGCTGCCGGGAATAGGGCCGGCCGTTGCCTTGCCCCACCCCCAGGACTTTAATGGGCTTGGCCACCATCTTTTCGGCAATCTCCCGGCTGGCCAGGACCACGGCGGCGGCGCCGTCGGAAATGGGACAACAGTCGAGGACCTGGAGCGGGTCGCACACCATGGCGCTGCCCAGCACCTTCTCCACCGAAATCTCTTTTTGAAACTGGGCCAGGGGATTCATGGTGCCGTGGTGATGGTTCTTGACGGCCACCCGGGCCATCCGTTCCTTGAGCACCGCCAGGGGCAGGCCGTATTTATCCGCGTACTGGTGGGCCAGCATGGCAAAGACCCCCGGGAAGGTCAGGCCGGTGAATTCCTCATAGTGGCTGTCCTCGATCATGGACAGGGCCCCGGTTACCTGCGGGGTGCCCATATGGGTGAATTTCTCCACCCCGCCGGCAATCACAATGTCATAGAACCCGGAGGCCACCCACATGAAGGCGTCCCGAAAGGCCACGGAAGCCGAGGCGCAGCCGCCTTCCACCCGGGTGGCCGGCGCCTGGGCGCTCATGCCGATCTCGTCCGCCAACAAAGGAGCCAGGTTCATCTGGCCTTCGGCGAAATCGCCCAGCACATTGCCGATGACCAGCGCCTGCATGTCCCTGGAGGTGAGATTTGATTCCCGGATGGCTTCCAGGGCCGCTTCGGCGAAGAGTTCCTGCAAACTTAGGCTGGACGGCCCAAACTTGGTCATGCCCACACCCAACACCGCTACTTCTCTCATAATTTTTTCCTCTCGGCTGCCCGGCGATGCGCCTCAGCCCCAGGGGCGTTTTTCTTGTTCAGGTCGGGCCAATCGGCCCGCCCGGCTAGACCTCAACCATTACTGCAAGGGCTGTACCAGTGGTTTGCTTGGGATAACCGATTGAAATACAAGGATAAATTTCTGCACAAGAAAAGGTGGGGCCAAGGGCAAGCTCTAGCAAATGCTGCACTTTTGGCTTCGAGGTTCGAGTAGCACTCAAGGTGAGTATTAAGAGTAAATATTACCGCAAGTTAGCTGAGTCAGAGGATTAGCTTCACCTCTGTAGCATATGAGACAGTGGGGGGTGAGTGTAGGGGCGGCTCGAGAGCCGCCCCTAGAGGTCACGGCCGCACAAACGAGTAATGTAGGACAGCCGCCCCCGGCTGTCCGGGACAGGCGAGGGCGCCTGTCCTACATTTTTGCTCGCCAGTGCTGGTTCAGAAGAAGGCGGTGCGGTAGGGCCAGCGGTTGAGGTTGTGGAGGATTTATTTTATAATGATTTTATTGAGTTTTCGCCTTAACCGGGGAGTTCTGACAAGGTGGCGCCATGGCCAAGATACTGAGTGCAAGTCATTATCTGAGTGAATTGAAGACCAAGGAAAGGCTCCTGTCTTCGATTCATAAAATCAGCAGCCTGCTGACCCGTCCCATTTCCGTCGACAAGATACTGACCTGCATCGTCGAAGAAACCGCCCAGGTTTTTGGCTTCGTCCGGGTCGGCATCTTTCTCACCAACAAGGACAAAGGCCTGCTGGAATGCAAGTACCTGATCGGGTTCAACTCCGAGGAAACCGAGCGGGCCCTGACCAAGCCTTACCGCCTGGCGGACCATGACTGCATGGACACCAAGGTGGCCCGCTACGGCAAAACCATCTATTCCCGGGATATGGTGCACGACCCCCGGGCCACGCCCCTGGACCTCAAGATCAGCCAAAACATGAAGCGGCTGGCCACCATTATCGTACCCCTGAAGATCAAACAGGCCACCATCGGGCTGATCGTGGCGGATCGCCGGGACCAGAAATTGACCTTGACCAAAAAGGACATCGATTCCTTTTCCACCTTTGCCAACCAGGCCAGCGTGATCATCGAAAATGCCCGGCTGCAGGAACAGAACCAGAGAAAGATCCGGCAATTGCTGGCCCTCCAGGAAATCAGCCGGAAGACCAGTTCCACCATCAATCTCCAAAAGCTGCTCGGGGTGATCAGCGCCAGCGCCCTGAAGATCACCAAGGCCTCCAGTTGCGCCCTGCTGCTGGTGGCTGACGACAACCAGCACCTGCGCGTCGCTTCCCAAATCGGCTATGAGGGGCTGGATACCGCCAGGTTCAGGATGAAAGTGGGCCAGGGCATCGCCGGCTGGGTGGCGGCCAACGGGGTGCCGCTGTTGGTGCGGGACGTGAGCCGGGAACCGCGCTATGTGGAGGCCATCAAAGAGGTCAAGTCGGAGCTGGCCGTACCGCTGATCAGTGAAAACAAGGTCCTGGGCGTCCTGAACGTGGACAGCGTCAACCAGGCGGCCTTTTCCGAAGACGACTTGAAGGTGTTGGTGATCTATGCCGGGCACACCGCCAGCCTGATCAAAAACGCCCGGCTCTATGGCCAGGTCATGACTGAACGCAACTTCCGGGAGAATATCCTGGAGAGTTCGCCGAACAGCGTCATTGCCGTCAACATGAAAAAGGAGATCACCTCCATCAATCGCCGGACGGAGGAATTATTCCGGCTGAAAAGGAAGCATGCCCTCGGCCAAAAGGCGGCTGAGGTCTTTGGCGAAGAAATCGTCCGACTGGTGGATCTGGCCATCGATCAGGACGACCTGATCGATTACAAGGAGATTCGCAAGAGCCGCAGAGACGGCAGCCAGCTAACCCTGGGCATCACCTCTTCCTGGCTGCGGGACCATCAAGGCAACCGGATCGGCCTGATCTTCATCGTCCGGGACCTGACCGAAGGCAAGCGAACCGAGGAGTTGATCCGGCGGATGGACCGGCTGACCTCCATCGGCCAGCTCTCGGCGGGCATCGCCCACGAAATCAGGAACCCGTTAGCCAGCATCAGCTTAAACGTGCAGATGCTGGCCAAGAAATTGCCCCTGGGACTGGCCGCCAAAAACATGGTTGCCGACACCCTGGAAGGCATTGACCGGATCAAAAGCCTGGTCAAGGGCATGCTCAATTTTGCCAGGCCCTCGACCCCGGCGCTGAAGCGGGACTCCATTGCCCGGGTCTTGCGGAATTCCATTTCCCTGCTGGACTCCCAGCTTAGGAAGAAACGGATCGAAGTCATCCTGGACCTGGCGGAAGACCTCCCCGAGGTGGTGTTTGACGAGCATCAGATTCAGCAGGTTCTGGTCAATCTGTTGCTCAACGGGCTGGAGGCCATGTCCGCCGGGGGGAGCATCAAGATCAAAGGCACTGTCGGCAAAGATCAAAAGAAACGGCGGCAACTGGCCTTGCATATCATGGACACCGGCGGCGGCATTCCGCCCTTCAACCTCTCCAAAATCTTCGATCCCTTTTTCACCACCAAGCCGGAGGGCACCGGGCTGGGCCTGTCCATTGTCCATAAGATCCTGGAACAGCACCACGCCGCCATTGACGTGGTCAGCGAGGAGAACCGGGGCACCACCTTTATTTTGAGCTTTCCCATCCAGCCGGCCGGGGGACTAGATGTACCGCTATAAGATTCTGATAGTCGACGACGACAAGCTGCTGCAGAATTCGCTCCAGAATGTCCTTTCTGAAAAGTATGACACCCTGGTGGTGGGAAGGGGAGAGGATGCCATTGAGCTGCTCCGGAAGCAGGCGGTGGACCTGGTGCTCCTGGACGTCCGCCTTCCCGGTCTGGACGGCATCGAGACGCTGCAGCAGATCAAGGCCCTGGAGCGGGAACTCATGGTGATCATGATGACGGCCTATGAAGACGTCAAAACCGTGATCACCTCCATGAAAATGGGGGCCCATGATTATCTGGTGAAACCGCTGGAAATTGAGGAACTGGAGATCATCGTCGAAAAGGCCCTGGACAATCTGAAGCTCAAAAAGGAAGTGGAGGAACTGCGCAAGAATTACCTTAAGGAATTCAATGTCGGCAACATCATCGGCGAAAGTCCGGCCATCAAGCGCACCATCGAGTTTGCCAACAAGGTGGCCAAGAGCTACGACACCACGGTGCTCATCGAAGGGGAGACCGGGGTCGGCAAAGAAGTGATCGCCAGGACCATCCAAAGCCGCAGCGACCGGTTCAATAAGCCTTTTGTGATCATCAATTGCGGGGCCATCAGCAAGGACCTGGTGGAAAGCGAACTGTTCGGCTACGAACGGGGGACCTTCACCGGCGGTCTCCAGGAAGGCAAGAAGGGTAAGCTGGAAACGGCCGATGGCGGGACCCTGCTCCTGGACGAAATCAGCGAACTTTTGCCTGCTTCCCAGGTGAAGCTGCTCCGTTTCCTCGAGGAAAAGGAATTCTTTCCGGTGGGCGGCGCCCAGAAAAGAAAAGTGGACATCCGCATCATCGCCGCCACCAACAAGAGCCTGGAGCTGGAATGCCGGGAAGGACGCTTTCGCGAGGATCTCTACTACCGCTTAAACGTGGCCAGGATCACCATCCCGCCGCTCAGGGAGCGCCAGGTCGACATCCTGCCTCTGTCCCTGTTCTTCATGAACGGCTTCAATGAAAAATTCGGCAAAAATTTTCGCGCCATCGCGCCCTTAGCCCGGCAACTGTTGCTCGATTACCCCTGGCGGGGCAACGTCCGGGAACTGCGGAATGCCGTGGAGCGGGTGATCCTGATGGAAGAGGGCGAGGAAATCCAACCGGCCCATCTCAGCTTTTTGGGCCTGACGCAGCCGGGGAACGGCCCCCAGGCCGCGGCTGCCGCGGAGATGAAGCTGCCCGCCACGGGTCTGAACCTGGAGGAATTGATCAAAGGCCTGATCATTCAGGCTCTGGAGTTGAGCAACGGCAACCGGACCCGGGCCGCCAGGTTCCTGGGCATCTCCAGACCCACCCTGATTTACCGCCTGGAAAAATACGGCATCGAGCCAGTCGGGGCACAGCCGGCGGCGCCCTGAAACAGACCGGGCGGCTGAGCCGCGCCCCGGCGCAGGTTTTTTGTCTGGGCCTGCGGCTACCAGGGCGGACACATAGGTCCGCCCCTACGAGAATCCCCCAGGCCTAGCGTTCCACCCGCATCTTTTCGCCCCGGATGATGATGCCCGAGGGGTCGATGTGTTCCCGGAGGAGGTGCAGCTCACCCCCCTTGGGGGGCTCGAGCTCCTTAAGTTGGGCGGCGATATGGGGCGTAAAGCCCATGCCGGAGATGACCTCCGCCGGGTCCAGGCCCTTGAGGACGCCGATGAGGCGCAGCCTTTTGGTGTCTTCGTGGAAATCGAACAGGGCCTTGGAGGTCACCACCCGCCAGGGTCCGGTCCCCCGGGGCAGCCCGGCCCGCTCCCTGGCCCCCGGGCCATCGAGATAGCCGGGGGAGGTGAGAAAGTCCACCTTCTCGACAAAGCGCCGGGCCTCGTGCTTCAGGACGACGATGGTCTTCCAGACGAAGGAGGCGGCTTCGTTGCCGCCGCCGCTGCCCGGAAAGCGCCGCCCCGGCCGCTCGTAGGTCCCGCCCAGTTGGGTGGAGTTGAGGTTGCCGAACTGGTCCACCTGCGCCGCGCCCAGCATGCCGTAGTCGATATAGCCGGTGGCCGCGTAGGAGAAGGCCCAGTTCATGTTGATCCACTGCAGGGACCGGTAGATGTTGCTGGGGCCGCCCATGGTCCCCCGGATAAAGGGGGTGAGGGATTGGGGCCCCACGGCCCCGAACTCGAAGAGCTGCACCAGGTGCGGGGTGTAGAGCCTTTCCGCCAGGATGGCCACCACCTGGGGCATGCCCCAGCCGACGAAGACGGTCTTCCTATCCTCCAGGAGCCTGGCCGCCGAGCAGATCATGAATTCCGTATCGGTAAATTCCACTACCGCCATATTTTTACCTCTTCTTCTGAAAATGTAGCGCCGGCGCCCTCGCCGTAGAAACCGCCGAGGGCGGCGGTTCTACATTTTTCCATCCTAGCAGAATTTTGTGGGCAGAGAGGGTATGACTCCTAACCCCTTAACCGGGACAGGCGAGGGCGCCTGTCCTACATATCTCAGTGATAGCCTTCTTTAATGGAGGCCTTCCGGGCCAGGTCCTTGAGCTTCGGCCAGCCCACGTGTTTCTCCAGAAAATCGCTATGATCCTGGACGCCGTAGATGTAGCGCTCCAGGTGCTCCTGCATCTGGGCCTCCGTCTGGATGGCGTTTAAGCGGTCCACATGTTCCAGGTCTATTTCGTAGCGGCCCGGCATGGCGCCGGGGTAGGCGCCGTAGGGCAGGTGCACCACCGCGTCCACCAGAAAGAAGGGGAGGGTGGTCCGGCCCGGATCCTTGCGGAACTCCAGGGGCTCGATGATTTCCTCGGCGGAGACGATCACTCGTTTGGAGGCCATGGCCGCCTCCAGGGCGAAGAGGTTGGTCCCGAAGATGCGGGCGTTGCCGTAGACGTCGGCCTGGTGCACGTGGATCATGAAGACGTCGGGGTTGAGGGCCGGCACCAGGCAGACCGGATCGCCCGTGAAGGGGTCGTTGATGACCTTGGCCCCGGAGTGTTGTAAGCCGTCCGTGCCCAGGAAATTGCGCAGCGGCAGAAAAGGGACGCCCCGGGCCCCGGCCAGCAGCCGGGCGGCCAGCACCCCGTTGGTATTGTCGAAGACCTTCACCCGGCCCTCGCAGACGGCGCGGCCGATGTAGCTGCCGTAGCCCAGGAAACCCACGTCGATCTTGGTGCAGCAGCCGCCTCCGACCAACAGCGGGGAATCGTGCAGGGTGAATTCGGCGCAGATCCAGAGATCCCGTTTCCGCTGCCGGATGATCTCCCGGATCAGGGCCTGGGGCCCCCGGGTCAGGGAGGAAAAATCGTAGGCCAGATAGGCCCCGTCCGGGACGAAGCGGGAGATGGCCTCCTGCTCCGTCATGACTTTCTCCACCGTATCCCTGGATTTGTTCTCCCTCACCCACTGGCGGAAATCATCGGGATGGGTGAAGTGCAGTTCCACCTGTTCTGGCAAATCGACCTCCTTGTGAATAGCACCTAAATGTTGCCTATGATATTCCTGCAAAACGTATTTTTGTCATCCTGAGCGAAGCGAAGGATCTCGGGTTTTGGTGGCACCGGCTTTCTAGTCTGTGCGGGAATTTATTTTGCACAGCCTGGAAAGGCCGTGCCACCAAAGAGAGATTCTTCGGTCGCTCCGCTCCCTCAGAATGACAGATTAGAGGATCTAAAATTTTTGAGAATTGTCCAAAGCAGCCGCAGGCTTTAACCAGCGCAGGCTAAAGCCTGCGGCTACGAATCAATTAGTCGGGGCGGCGCGCTCGCCGCCCCCGACGCCTCAAATCACGCCTTGGCTTTGCAACTCCTTCAGCTTGGTGGGGCCAACCCCCAGATAGCGGTGATAGATAAACTCATTGTCCGCGCCGATGGGCCGGCAGACCCACTTGATCCGGCCGGGGGTCCGCGTCATGGCCTTGAACGCCGAATTCTGAATCAGGAGGTCGCCGTAGACCGGGTCGTTCCATTTGAGAAAGGTGCGCCGCTCCTGCCAGTGTTCCCGGGTGAGCACGTCCAGGGGGCTTTCGAGCCGGCCCGAGACCACCGTGCCCTTCTTGTCGTCCCGTTTGCTGTACAGGTAGATCATGTCCTGGATTTCATCGGCCGTGTAGTTCTCGGTGAATTTTTCAATTTGATGCTGGATCGTCGGCTGGTTCTTCGGGGTGAGGCGTTCCTTCATGGTGGGGAACTGCTCCCGAAGGTCGGGCCGGTTGATGATCTCGCACAGGGCCGTCCAGTTGGGGTCGGTGAAGCCGGAAATGAAGGTGTAGCCGTCCTTGCATTTGACGTAGGTGTAAGGGAAGACGGCGTAGTCATAGTTGCCGGCCCGGGGCATCGTTTCCCCGGACATATGGAAATATTGCAGGCTGTAATTGGCGATGGACAGCAGGCCTTCCGGCGGGGCGCAGTCGATGAACTGCCCCTTACCGGTCTTGCGCTTATGGAACATGGCCATCAGGATGCCCAGGGCCGCCCAGGAACCGCCGGCGTACCAGCCCATCCAGTTGCCGTGCTTCATGGGCCGCTTGTAGGTCGGGTCGATTTCCGGGTCCAGGTCCGGCTCGCCGGTGATGGACATGATGACGCCCCGGGCCTGATCGACGATGTCATAGTCCGGCTGGTTGGCATGTTTCACGGCTTCCGGCCCGTAGTGGCCGTAGCTGCTGATGCCGCAGTAAATCAGGCCGGGGTTGGCGACGCTCAGTTGCCGGTAGCCGAGGCCCAGGCCGTCCAGGTAGTTCGGTTTGAAGGTCTCGATGACCACCGTGGCCTTGCCGGCCAATCTGGCGAACATCTGCTGGCCCTCTTTCTTGGTCAGGTCCAGGGTGACGTGAAACTTATTTCTGGCCTCGACGATGTAAGCCAGGCCGGAATCCTCGATCATCATGCCGTAAGGCGACATCTTCCGGGCCGTGTCGCCGCCGGGGGGCTCGATGCGGATCACTTCGGCGCCCATTTCCGCCAGGATCGAGGAAGTGACGAGTCCCGCAAAGTTGCCGTAACTGGCATCGATCACGAGCATGTCATCCAGGGCTTCCGGCTTTTTGTAGGCATCCGGGGGATAGGTCTCCCGGTAGGCCCACCGGGCAAATTCCTGGTTGATCGCCAAACCGACAATTTTTTTGTCATCCATGCTAATTCCTCCCAGAAAGGTTACGGAAGCCTAAGGTTACGGCAACTTCAAGCCACTCTTGCCATCCCAGTCAGCCGGCGGACCCTGCGAGGGGACAGCCGGATTCGCTCCAAAGATGACTTTCTCGAATTCCAGCCGCTTGATCTCCTCCAGGGGCAGGCCCAGGATCTTCTGGAAGACGTAGCGGTTATCAAACCCCACCGGGCGGCTGCTCCATTTCACCTTGCTGGGGGTCTCGCTCATTCTCGGCGGATAACACTCCTGCCGCATCTTGCCGTAAAGATGGTCGTCGTATTCCTGGATGGCGCCTCTCTGCAGGAAGTTCGGGTTGCTATAGGCGTCCTTGGCGCTCAGGACCCGGGAGGCGGCGAAGCCGTATTTGTCGCCCAACTCCACGACCTCGTCCACCTTTTTGGTCTTGGCCCACTTGGCGACGATGTCGAGCACGGGCTTGGCGTCTTTCAAGCGGGCGGTGGGATCGGCAAACTTGTCATAGATCTCCATCTGGCCCATGGCGTCGCACAGCCCCTTGAACTCGGGCTTGCTGAAGGCCGCCAGGGCTACCCAGCCGTCCTGGCACTCGAACAGGTCGGAGGGACAGATGGCCAGGTCCCGGTTGCCGGAGCGCTTCCGGTCCTCGCCGGTTTTGTGGGCGTAAAGCCAGGTCCAGTCGAGCCAGCGGATGACGTTTTCCACCTGCATGTAGTCGATGAACTGGCCTTCCCCGGTCCGCTCCCGGTAGTTCAGGGCCGCCATGATGGCCACCGCGCAACTCAGTCCGGTGATCCAGTCGGCGATCCAGACGCCCGATTTGATGGGCCCCCGATCTTCGAAGCCGGTGATGGGCGACAGGGCGCCCATGCTCTGGGCCACGGCGTCATAGGAAGTCCGGCCGGTCCAGGGACCCCAGCTGCCATAGCCGGAAACGTGCAGTTGAATAATGCCGGGGTTGATTTCTTTCAGTTCCTTATAGCTCAGGCCCCACTCGGCCATGCGGCCGGGGGTGAGGTTGTCCGCCACCACGTCGGACTTTTTTACCAGTTCCTGAAAGAGATCCTTGCCCTGGGGGTGGCCGAGGTGCATGCCGACCCAGTATTTGTTATGGTTTTCTATTTCCAGGCCGGGGGACATATTCTTCCAAAAGTAGGCGTAGGGGGTGACAAAGCGCATCTGATCGCCTTTTTGCCCCTCGAATTTGATCACTTCGGCGCCGAATTCCCCCAGGTAGTCACAGGCCGCCGGCCCCAGCACCACGTAACAGACCTCCAGTATCCTGACGCCTGCCAGCGGTTCCGGTTTGTCAAAAAGTTGCCCGATATCGAATTTGTTTTTCAAAAAATCCTGATATGCTTTGCCGTCGCTCATTCCAGTAGCTCCTTGCCTAGCGGGTTAATCAATGGTCGTTGCCGCCGAATTTTGCCACTGAGCCGTGTACTTTCCGTCCTTCCTCCTTTCGCTGAATTCGCTAAATCTTGAGTGATGCTTAATAATTGCTACACACGGTTTTCCCCCCCTTTGTAAAAGGGGGGCAGGGGGGATTTAATTAAACCTCCTGAAATCCCCCTAAATCCCCCTTTTTCAAAGGGGGACTTTGATACTCTATGGGATCCGTGGCGGGCCGTCCTGCTGTGGCCCCCCTACCGGCGCCCGGTCAGAGTCTTGGGGATGCGGCCGCTGTGGGCGCATTCCGAGCGCAGCCGCCGTCCGACGATGCGCTCCACCATGCGGCCGAGCTTGAGGACCTTATCTACCTCCACGCCGACGTCGATCCCCATTTCATCCAACATGACGACCAGGTCTTCGGTGGCGACCAGGCCGGTGATGCTCGGGTCCTGATAGTAGTATTCGCCGGTGCCGGCTACGGGCACCCCATCCACGAAGTTGGCCGGCTGTCCGCCGATGCCGCCCAGGGTGGATTCGAAATGGGTGATCCCGGCGACCAAGGCCGCCAGGACATTGGCCAGCCCCCAGCCCCGGGTCACGTGAAAGTGGGCCAGGTGCTTGGCCGGGTCCGGAATGGCCGCCAGGATCATGGAAAAATATTCATGGACCTTATCGGGCGGGGCCGAGCCGTCGTGGTCGGCGTGTTCGATGTCGTCGGCGCCGATCTCCAGCCAGCGCCGGGTGAACTCCACTGCCTTGGAGAGCTCCGTGGGACCCTCGATGGGGCAGCCCCAGATGGTGCTGACCGTGCCGCAGACCTTGATCCCGGCCTCATGGGCCAGGGGGATGTACTGTTCGCACATCTTCCAGTAGTCGGCCAGGGAGAGACCGGAGTTGACCTTATGGTGCGATTCGCTGGTGGACACCATGAACAGGATGCGGTCGGGACCGTAGCCCTCCCGGCGGGCCTGGATGGCCCGCTCCACCGCCCGCTCCCGGATGGTGATGGCGGTGAGTTCCACGTCTTTCAGGAGTTGGCCCACCTTTTTGCTGCCCCGGAGCCGCTTCATCAACTCGTCGGCGTCCTGAAACTGCGGCATCCCCTTGGGACTGCCGAAGTTGGTGACTTCAATGCGTTTAAAACCGGCCAGCACCAGTTGTTCCGCCACCCAGAGTTTGGCTGCCGTGGGGATGAACTTCTCTTCGTGCTGAAAGCCGTCCCTGACCGTGATATCGCTCAGAACCACTTTTTTCGGGTATGCCATCAAAGCCATAGAAATTCCTCATTTTTTATCTTTTGCTGGGCCTGTGTCCGAAGCTCCGAACAGGCGAAGCATCCTTGAACAACTATTGTTCCACTTCGGACGTCTAAAAAGCCCCCCTGCCCCCCTTTTTCAAAGGGGGGTTAAAGTCCCCCTTTGAAAAAGGGGGATTTAGGGGGATTTGAAGGTTTCACCATATAGATAGAGACCGCCAATTTCGAAGCCCTCAAAACCGCAGATTGCCAAAGGACGGCTCGCCGATGGGCTGGAGGAGACTCACCTCGAAGGCCATGGCCAGCCAGTCGCGCATCTCCCGGAATTTCAGCACCCGGTCGTTGAGGAGGCGGGCGCTGCAATAGAAGGGATGGGCCTCGCCGTCGTATTTGTCGATCAACTGCTGGCGGAAGGCCTGTATTTCCTCGGGGGTCATGGGGTTGCCGGTGATCTCGCGTTTGCGTTCCTCAATGGACAGCAGCACCTCCCCGGCGGAACGGCCGCTCATTACCGAGGTGCGGGCCCGCATGCTGGAAAAGAGAAAATGGGGGCGATAGCCCCGGCCGCACATGCCGTAGTTGGCGGCGCCGTTGTCGGGGCCGATCACCAATTGCACCCGCGGCACCTGGGCGCAGGACACCACCCGCACCATATCCGCCCCATATTTGCCGATGCCGAAGTGTTCGGACTCCGAGCCCACCATGTAGCCCGGCGAGGCCTGGACAAAGAGCAGCGGGGTCTTGTCCCGGCAGCAGCGGATGACCCATTCCGTGGCCTTTTGCGCCGCCTGGGCAAAGATGATGCCGATGCCGTTGGAGGCGATGACGCCCACCGGCAGGCCCTGGAGGCGGATTTTCCCGGTGACGATGTTGTCGCCGACGCCGGGGGCGTAAGGCCGTTTGTATTCGGCAAACTGGCTGTCATCGGCAATGGCCTCGAGAAAGGCGCGCACGTTGATGCCCTGATGGACGTTGGCCGGCAGCATCTCATAGATGGCCTCCACCGGCACCCGGGGCGGCACGGCCGCATAGCGATGACTGTAGAGCTTTTGCGGCGGCTCCAGGGAGAGAATCTCCCGCACCTGGGCGATGGCCTCATCCTGGGTCTGGCAGAGGTGGTCAGCGCCGCCGGAACGCTGGGTATGCACCCTGGCCCCGCCCAAATCTTCGGCGGAGATGACTTCCCCGGTGGCCGCCTTGACCAGCGGCGGGCCGCCCAGGAAGGAGTAGGACAGCTTATCGATCATCACCGACTGGCAGGCCATGAAGACGATGTAGGCGCCGCCGGCGGTGTTGCCGCCGGTGCTCATGGTGATCTGCTTCAAGCCCCGGGCGCTCATGCGCGCCATGTTGTAGAACATGGAGCCGAACTGCTGGTCGTCCGGGAAGACGTCGGCCTGCATGGGCAGATAGGCGCCCCCGGAATCGGCGATGTAGACACAGTTCAGGCCGCAGCGTTCGGCCATCGCCTGGGCCCGCATATGCTTCTTCAGGGTGATGGGGAAATAGGTGCCGGCCTTCACCCGGCTGTCATTGGCAAAGATCATGGTCCAGTTGCCGTGGATCTTACCCAGGCCGGTAACCAGCCCGCCGCAGGGCACATCGTAGACGTCCGGATAATCCATGCCAAACCCGGTGATCCGGCTGAATTCATAAAATTCCGTGTCCGGGTCGATGAGCTTGCCGACCAGGGCCCGGACCGGCTGTTTGCCCTGCTTGGCGAGGCGGTGGACCGCCTTTTCGCCGCCGGGCCAGACGGCCTGATTAACCAGTTCATCCAGCTTCAGCTCTTCATTTTCCCAGTGGGTGCGGTTTTGCAAGGCGATATTTGACATCGTGCTCCCTTGAATTTTCTTAGGTAGGACAGCCGCCCCCGGCTGTCATAGGACAGGCGAGGGCGCCTGTCCTACATTAAGCCTATGCTACCAGCTATTTCATAAATACCGGTGGACGTTTTTCCACAAAGGCCTTAAGGCCCTCCTGACCGTCGGGATGCGCCGCACAGGCGGCCAGGCCCCGGCGCTCCCGTTCCAGGTGAGTCTCAAAGGCGCTGTTGAACGAGTCGGTGAGCAGGCGCTTGGCCCAGCCGAAGGAGTGGAGAGACCTTTTGGCCAGTTCGTGAGCCATACTCAGGGCCTCTTTCAGGATTTCGGCGTCCGGGACGATCCGGGTCGCCAGTCCCCAAGACAAAGCCTTCTCGGCAGAGATTGGCCGGTCGAAGGCGACGATTTCCAGGGCGCGGGCCAGCCCGACCAGGCGGGGCAGGGTAAACGAACCGCCGCCGTCCAGGCTTAAGCCCGCTGAGGTGTAGGCTTGCTTGAGCGTGGCGGACTCGGCCATGACCCGGAAATCGCAGGCCAGGGCCAGGGAAAAGCCGCCGCCCGCGGCCACGCCGTTGATGGCGGCGATGACCGGCTTGTCCATGCGGCGAATCTCGATGACGGCCTGGTGGAAAGTGCCCGCCACTTCGTGGATGGTGCGGGCCGGACCAAAGGGCGAATCCAGAAAATATTTCAGGTCGCCGCCGGCGCAGAAGGCCCGGCCCGCGCCGGAAATGACCACGGCGCGCACCTCCGGATCGACGGCCAGGGTGCTCAGTTGGGCGGCCAGGGCCGCGACCAGGTCCCGGTCGATGGCGTTAAAGGCCTGGGGCCGGTTGAGCATGACCAGGGCGACTTCGGCATCCCGGGTAATTTTGACGGATTCGGTCATAGGCATTTAATCCCTAAAGCCAAGATTGCTTACCGACAAAGTATTTACCCACATGAGCCTCGGGCAAAATTCAAATTTTGGAAATGTCATTCTGAGGGAGCGGAGCGACCGAAGAATCTAGATCCTTCGCTGCGCTCAGGATGACAGAAAAACCTCTAACAATTATTGGTGGCACAGGCGTCTCGCCTGTGCAAGCGCAGGTTTTTTGTAAAGGCCTGCGGCCACCAAAATACCATTTGCAGAGCATTAAAATCACTTCCCCTTATAAACCGGCTGACGCTTTTCTCCAAAGGCCCGCAGACCTTCCAGCCGGTCTTCCGACGGGATGGTCACCCAGTAGGCAGTGGATTCGATGGCCAGGCCCGTATGCAGGTCGGCCTCCAGGCCGTAATTGATGGCATATTTGGCCTGCTGAATGGCAATGGGGCCGGCCTCGCAGATCATGGCGGCCATGGCCCGGCATTCAGTCCAGCAGCGCCTCCGGCTCGCAGACCTGATTGACCAGCCCGATCTGCAGGGCTTCTTGGGCGTCGACCTTGCGGCCGGTAAAGATGAGCTCCTTGGCCTTGCCGCGGCCGATCAGGCGCGGCAGGCGCTGGGTGCCGCCGGCGCCGGGGATGATGGCCAGCCGGGTTTCGGTCAGTCCCAGGGTGGCGGTGGCCGAGGCCAGGCGGATATCGCAGGCCAGGGCCAGTTCGGTGCCGCCCCCGAGGGCAATGCCGTTGACCGCGGCGATCACCGGTTTGTTCAGGTATTCGATAAAGGTAAAGAGATTGCGAATCGTAAAGATGAACTCCCGCACCTGGGCCTCGGTCAGGGTGGCGCGTTCCTTCAGATCGGCGCCGGCGCAGAAGGCCTTGGGCCCGGCGCCGGTAATGATCACCACCCGGACTTCCGGGTCGAAATGCACCGCCTCCACCCGTGCCTTCAGGGCCAGCAGCATCGGGAAGTTGAAGGAGTTCATCACTTGCGGCCGGTTCAGGGTGAGCACCACCACCCGATCCTGCCGGTCTTCCAGAACTAACGGTTCACTCATGATTTCTCCGTCGGCAATATGGTTTCTGTTTTCAGGCTTACCGCCCCTCTTTGCTAAAGGGGGCTAGGGGGGATTTTATCAATGCCTCAAAATCCCCCTAAATCCCCCTTTTTCAAAGGGGGACTTGCTGAATCGCACCCGGGTACTAGCCGGTCAGACCTTCCTGGTCGGGGAGGGCCATCATGGTCGCCAGCATGGTGGCGACCGTTTTGGCTTTCCCCTGATGATGCGCCATGACCTCGGCCGTGCAGACGCTGAGCGTCTTTCCCGGCCTGATGACCCGGCCCCGGGCCACAAAAAATTCGCCCACGGCCGGGGCCAGCAGGTTGATCTTGTATTCGACGGTCAACACCGCCATCTCCGCGGGCATGAGGCTGAAGGCGGCATAGCCGCAGGCCGTATCCGCAATGGTGGCGATAATGCCGGCATGGACAAAGCCATGTTGCTGCGTCAAATCATCCCGATACGGCAGGCTGATCTCCGCCTCTCCAGGCACGAGCCGGGTCAATTCGGCGCCAATGGCGGCCATGAGCTTCTGCCGGGTAAAGCTGGCGCGGACTCGTTTTTCGAAGTCAGGGTCCGGGACCTTGAATTTCATTGCCAGGCCCTTCGCCTCCAATGGTGCCGGGTGTTAAGTTCCCCTTTTTAAAGGAGGATTTAGGGGGATTTTCAGCGGCTTACTAAATCCCCCCTGCCCCCCTTTAGAAAAGGGGGGTAAAAAACCAGCGTTAGCGCTGCGCCTTCCGGGCAAAGGCTTCCCGGGTGAGCTCCCGGGCAATGATCATGCGCCGGATCTCGCTGGTGCCCGCCCCGATTTCATAGAGCTTGGCGTCGCGCCAGAGCTTTTGCACCGGAAATTCCAGACAGTAGCCGTAGCCCCCGTGAATCTGGATGGCCTGGTCGCACACCCAGGTGGCGGTTTCCGCGGCCAGGAGGATGGCCGCGGCGGCCAGGCGGTTCAGTTCCGTGCCTTTGCCGCCCCGGGGGGATCTCTGGGCCAGATCGGCGGCGCGGTAAACCAGCAGCCTGGCGGCCTCGGTGCGGGTGTACATGTCGGCCAGCTTCTGCTGGATCATCTGAAAATTGGCGATGGGCTGGCCGAACTGTTCCCGGTCCACCGAGTAGCGGATGGAATAATCGAGGGCCTGCGCCGCCATGCCGATGGAGCCGCCGGCCAGGACAATCCGCTCGGCGTCCAGGCCGCTGGTCATGACATTGACCCCCATATTTTCCTGGCCGACCAGATTGGCGGCCGGCACCTCGCAGTCCTCGAAGATCAGCTCCGCGGTGGGGGAGCCGCGCATGCCGCATTTTTTCAGCTTGCGGGACACGGAAAAACCGGGGAAATCCTTTTCCACGATGAAGGCGCTGATCCCTTTGGCGCCCTGCTCCGGGGCGGTCTTGGCATAGACCAGCAAGGTATCGGCCACCGGCCCGTTGGTGATGAAGATCTTGGTGCCCTTCAGGAGGTATTTGTCACCCTGGCGGACGGCCCGGGTGCGGATGCTCATGGCGTCGGAACCGGCATTGGGTTCGGTCAGGGCCATGGCGCCGATCTTTTCGCCGTTGACCAGCGGCGGCAAATACTTGGCTTTGAGGGCCTCGCTGGCGTTTTTGTGGATATTGTGGGCGCAGAGGTTGGAATGCGCCCCGTAGGTCATGCCCAACGCCGGGCAGATGCGGCTCATCTCTTCGATGGCCAGGGTCTGCATCAGGACATCGCCGCCCAGGCCGCCGTATTTTTCATCGATGGTGATGCCGAGGATACCGATCTCGGCGCATTTTTTGAAAAAATCGGGTGGGAACCAGTCTTCCTCATCGATCTTTTCCTGCAGCGGCCCCAATTCATTGACCGCCCATTTGTACACGGTTTCCTTGATCATGCGCTGTTCATCGGTGAACTGGAAATCCATTCAATCCTCCTGAGAATAAAGCTGCTAACTCAAAATATCCTGTAGGGGCGGACCCAGGTGTCCGCCCGGTTTGAGGGCGCACACGCAGGTGCGCCCCTACTCAAAACCCCAGCCAGCGGACCTCCCGGGGCTTGCGGGGCACCACCGGGGGTTCTTTGGCGGAGTAGCCGATGGGGGTGATGGCCAGCAGTCGCTGGTCGGTCTTGCCCAGGAACTCCAGGACTTCCTTTTCCACCAGGCTCCCGGCGGTCATCCAGCAGGTCCCCAGGCCCTCGGCGTGGGCCGCCAGCAGCAGGTTCTGCATCAGGGCGGAGCCGCTTTGGAAGTTGCCGGCGCCGGGGGCGTCATCCCATTTCCAGATGGTCACGGCGATGACCACCGGGGCGCCCCCCAGGTTCTTGAAAAAGGCCGCCACCCGCTGCTGGCTCTTTTCGGCCACGCCGGTCTTCTGCATGATGGGGACCAGGGTCGCCAGGGAGAGGTTGATCAGGCCGATCAGCTCATCCCGGGGCTGGCCGGCCAGCACCGCGATATCCCAGCATTGGGTGTTCATGCCGGACGGCGCCCAGAGGCCGGCGTCGACCACCCGTTCCAGGGCCTCCCGGGGCGGCATCTCCGGCCGATAAAGGCGGTGGCTGCGGCGGTGATGAATGGCTTCGTAAAGGTCCATAGTTCTCCTTCTCGAGATGTTTCGGTGCTAAGTCCACCGGCCATCAAAAGCCGGCAGGCGGCAGGTAGGGCAGCGTTTTGGCCAAAAGCCAGCACAGGAAGAGCACCACCGGGATATGGAACATGAGCTGCAGGATGGAGTAACCGGCCAGGTCCCGGGCCCGGACGTTGAGGATGCCCATGAGGGGCAGCATCCAGAAGGGGTTGACCAGGTTCGGCAGGGCCTCGGCGGCGTTGTAGATCTGCACCACCCAACCGAGATGGACGTGCAGGGTGTTGGCCGCGGCCATGACGTACGGCGCCTCCACCACCCACTTGCCGCCCCCGGAGGGCACAAAGAGGCCGAGAATGCCGGAATAGATGCCCACCAGGATGGGATAGGTCCCGTGCGAGGTGAGGCGCACGAAGAGATCGGCCAGGAAGGGATTGATGGCGGTCTTGGCGATCAGCCCGAAGATACCGGCGTAAAAGGGAAACTGGATGAGGACGCCGGCGGTGGCCGGCACGGATTTGCCTACGGCCTTCAGAAAGGCCCCGGGGCGCCAATGGAGCAGGATACCCGCGGTCAGAAAGATGAAATTAAAGGTGTTGAGGTCCGTGGCCGCCATGACCCCCTTCTGCGCAAACAGGAAAATGATGTAGGCAATCATCAGAACGGCGATAATCACCGAGAGGACCGGGCTGGATTCGAGCCGGTCCGCCGGGGTCTTGGGCTTTTCGGCGGTCACTTCCAGCGGCTCGAAGCTAATCCCCATCTCTTCCGCGGTCCTGGCCTTTTCGGGGCTCGGGCAGGAGAAATAGGCCACGGCCACCGAGACGGCAATGAGAATGGCGGCCAGCACCAGGCTCTGCCACAGGAAGATGGTCTGGGTCAGGGGGATGACCCCGGTGATGGGCAGGAGGGCCGGCGGAATGGAACCTTTGGTGTTCTGCAGCAAGGCGGCCGAAGACGAGAGCCCCAGGGCCCAGACGGCCCCCAGGCCGAGATAGGCCGCGGCGCCGATGGCCCGGTAGTCGATGCGCGGCACCCGCCGGACGACTTCCCGGACCAGCAGGCCGGTGAAGATCAGGGACAATCCCCAGGAAATCAGCGAACTGAGCATGGCCAGGAGGGCCACGAAGGCCACGGCGCCCCGGGGCGTCTTGGGCACCCCGGCCAGCCGTTCGATGAGTCGGGCGATGGGCGGCGAACTGGCCACCACGAAGCCGCCAATGATGATCAGGGCCATCTGCATGGTGAAGGGAATCAGCACCCAGAAGCCTTCGCCGAAGACCTGGACGAGCTTCAGGGGCTTTTCCCCCAGGGCCAGGCCGCCGAGAAAAACGATAATGACGGCACAAAGCGCAAACACGAAGGCGTCGGGGAAATAGCGCTCGCAGAAATCGGCCAGGGCCTCGCCCACCCGGGCGAGGGGCGCGGCCCGTTCCGGACTGGCAGCCTTCAGCTCGGATCCCTTTTCCATAGGTCACCTCCACTGGGAATATGTCGTATCTGTCCGCATACTGGCTTTGCCAGCATGGCAAAGACCTCCGGGAAGGCTCAGACCGGTGATTTCTCCAAAACGGCTTTAGGCTAGACCTCAAGCATCATTGCAAGGGCTGTACCACCGGGTTTGTCGAGCTAATAGCCTGAAATTCAACCATAAAATATCCCCAGGGACTGATGGAACCCCAAGCGGGCTCTAGCAAATGCTGCACTTTTCCCCCCAGGGTCCGGGCGGCCGGAAAGAGGAGTGATAAAAGCAAATATTACCGCAAGTTAGGCGAGTCGGAGGATTAGCTTCACTTCTGTAGCATATCAGACAGTGCCCGAGGTGAGGCCGGGAGGGCTGGTTCAGGATCTCTCCGTTGGAGAGAGGGTGAGGGGCCACTTTCACGGTTGCCACCGAACCTCGCGGTCAGGAAAGGGTTTCCAGGCAATCTGTGAAGGTTATAGAGAGTTGATTGGATAATTATGCCATTCAGCTTCTTTAAGAGTAGAAGGGAGTTCCGCGCCCCGGGGGGCGCTCTCCCTGAAATTAAACCTCGATGCTGGCGCATGATAGCGCATTTTTGGAAAAAATCTAAATAATTTTAAAGCTTCTGCCCTGCCGCCAGCGCTGGAGGCAGGAAGACCTTCCCAGCCGGGTTGGCTGCCGACGGGCGCAGGCGGTCAGATTTTCAGGCGATAAGAGGAGCAGCGCGGCGGTTCTCCGCAAAAGCGCCGCAGGGAAGGGAGCGGCAGGCAGGTGGGATTTTTTCGGGCCGGCGCCAAGGGCCGGCGGCAGTAAAGAGTTAGCGGGCCCAACGTGCTGACGGCAAGCCGCGTCAAGACGAGGAGGCGCCCTGACGGGCCAGCACTTGACTCAAGACCCGGCTCAGTTCGGCAATCCGGTAAGGCTTGGTGATGACGCCGCTGAAGCCGTTTTTGGCAAATTCAGCCATGATCGGGTCGTCGGAGTAGCCGCTGGAAACGATGGCCTTGACCTGGGGATCGAGCCTCAGAAAGTGCTCGATGGCGGCTTTCCCTCCCATGCCTCCGGGAATGGTTAAATCCAGAATCAAGGCGGCAAAGTGCTCCCCGGCTTCCCGGGCCGCGGTGAAGAGCTCCAGGGCTTCGTCCCCATCTTTGGCTAAAGTCGCCCGGTAGCCAAGGTGGTCCAGCATTCTATCCAACAGGTCCCGCACTATGGCCTCATCGTCCATCACCAAGATCTTCCCCTGGCCGGATAAGACCTGCCGATTCTCCTCCGGAGGTTGTTTGATGGCGCGGGTGACCGCCGGGAGATAGACCTGAAAAGTCGTGCCCACGCCTAAACTTGACTCCACCGCAATATGCCCGCCATGGTTTTTCACGATGGAATAGACCGTGGCCAGACCCAACCCGCTCCCGGCTTGCTTGGTGGTAAAATAGGGATCAAAGATTTTCGGGAGATAGTCCGGCGGGATGCCGATCCCTTGATCCTGCACGGCAATCTTGACGTAACGGCCGGCGCGGAGGGGGAGCTCACTTTGCCGCCCCACTTCCAGGTTTTTCCCCCGCACCTTAATCGTCCCGCCGGCGGGCATGGCCTGAATGGCATTGATCACCAGGTTTTGGAAGACCTGGCTGATCTGTCCGGGGTCGGCCTCCGCGGCCCAGAGGCCATCCGGAAAGCTAAATTCACATCTGACCGGGGAGCCGATGGCGGCAAAAGAGGCTGATTCGGTGATGAGTCTCTCGAAAGAGATCAGCTCTTTAATCGGGGCGCCGCCCTTGGCGAAGGTCAGCAGCTGCCGGGCCAGGTTCTGGGCCTGGAGACAAGCCTTCTCCGCCGCGGTCAATCTCTCCCGGTTGGGGCTCTTCTCCGGCTGATCCAGCATCGCCAGGCTGATGTTGCCCATGATGGCGGTGAGGATGTTATTAAAGTCATGGGCGATGCCGCCGGCCAGCGTGCCGATGGCTTCCATTTTTTGGGCCTGAACCAGTTGGACCTCCAATCTGGCCTTCTCTTCCTCGGCGCGCTTGCGCTCCGAGATATCCCGAAAGATTCCGGTTACCAGGTGTTTGCCGCCCACTTTCATGCGGCTGCTGCTGATTTCAATGGGGATGCGGCGGCCGGCGGCGTCCACCAAATGGATATCAGCATCGATCAGTCCACCCTTCAAGGCCCGCCGCCGGAACAGATCCCGGTAGCGTTCGGCGTCTTCAGGGACAAAGAGCTGGCTATAGTGCAACCCGAGGAGATCTTCCGGGGACCGGCCCAACAATTCCGCGGCCTTACGGTTGGCATCCACGATCACGCCGGTCCTGAGATCAGCGGTAAAGATGGCGTCATTGGCGGTTTCCATCAGCAGACGATATTTTTCTTCCGAATCCCGCAGTGCCGCCTCGGCTCGTTTGCGCTCGGTAATCACGTCAAAGATGGCCACAAAATATTCCCGGCGCGGACTGTAAACCGCGATGGCAAACCACATCCCCAGGGCCTCGACATAGACTTCGAAACGATCGGGTTTGCCGGTCAGCGCCACCCGGCCGTAGATTTCGAACAACCCCGGATCTGATTCCTGGATACCGGGAAGAACTTCGGATATCCGTTTTCCGGTCACATCGGTTAATCCGGTCAAGGTTTCGAAGGCGCCGTTGACCTTGAGGTAAATGAAATCTTTGGGACGATCCGGCTCGACAATCATTTGGCAATAGGCGAAGCCATTCAGCATATTATCGAACAGGGAACGATAATGACTTTCGCTTTCCCGCAAGGCCGCTTCAGCCTGGATTCTCATGAAAGCGCTGCCGAGCTGCATCCCCGCCTGCTCCAGCATCTCCACCATATGCAGGGGCGCCAGGTTCTCCCGGCGATCCGCCACCTGAATCAAGCCCAGGATCTCCTCTCCCCGGCGAAAGGGAATCAGGGCCACGGACTCATAGCCTTCCAGGTTACAGACGTTTCGGGTCTCGCCCTTGTCCGTTTCTGCAACCGTGGCCAAAAAGCGGCTGGTGCCGTTCATATAAAACGAGCCGCCCGGGGTATAAAAGGGCAGGGCCGGATCGACCTGGCCTTCGATCACATTGATGCACATGCACCGGTCTGATTGGATGGATAGGGGGCTTTCCAGTTCATAGAAACGGGGGCTAAAACCCTCGTAGGCCAGGTAAGGGATGCCACCCGCGGCCTCGAGCACCCGGATGCCCACTGCTTCGCAGCCGGTGTAGGCCTTGATCTCCGAGACGAAGGCCTTCAGCAAAGGCTTGATCTCGGTATGGCGGTGTACGATCTCCAAAAACCGGAGAGAGGTCTGCAGGTCCGCTTCGGCCCGCTTGCGCTCGGTGATGTCCCGGACGAACACCAGCTCCCGTACCTGATTCCCGTAAAGGAGATTGGCCGTGGCGCATTCCACATCAACCAGGGAGCCGTCTTTCTGGCGATAGCGGTGACTTGAAGTCGGATGCAGACCCACGGAACACTGCCAGCTACCGTCCTCATTCAAAGACTCCGCCGCCAGGAGTTGATCGATCTTCAGATGGAGGAGTTCCTCCGGACTATAGCCCAGCCACCGGGCCATGAAGGGGTTGGCGTCCAGAATCTTACGGGTGTTGGTATCGAAGACAAACACCGCCTCGGGCGCCGCCGCAAACATGGCCCGGAAACGAGCCTCGGAAGCGACGATGCGATTGGCGCCTTCCCGGATGGACAGGTTGCTGCCGGTCGCCAGCAGGGTAAATAGCACCAGGAAAAAGGTGGCGGCGATGCCCAGCAGGCGATAGAAGACCACCAGGTTGGTTGGCGCCAGCAGGACCAGGGACCAGCCGGGCGCCGCCAGGGTGCGGAGGTATTGGCGATAAAATAAATAAGTCTTTCCCTCTAGATTCACCTCGGTCCCATCCGTCAAGACCCGGGAGAAAACCGGTTTAAGGCGGTCGGCGCCGAACTGCGATTTCTCCAACTCATTCAAAGGCCGCACGGGCCACAGACTTTGATTGCTATGGCCGGGGCGGCTGCTCAGGAAGATCACGCCGTCGGGATCGATGAGAAGGGCAGGGTCGCTCTCTTGCAACCCCTGTTGAAATAGAGTCAGCGTGTTCTTGATGACCGCGACTCCCGCAACCTTTCCCGCCGGGTCATACACCGGAAAGGCGGCGAAAAACCCTTGCTGTTTGGAGAGCAGTCCCAGGGCGAAATAGTGGCCCGGCAGGCCCTGCATGGCATCTTGAAAATAGGGCCGTATGCCAAAATTATGACCCACAAAACTCCCCGGGGTCTCCCGGTTGGAAGCGGCGATGGTGTTCCCGGCCCGGTCCATGAGATAGGCCGGCGAGGCGTTGAATCTCATCTGGTAACGGTCCAACACCGAGTTGGCCTGGGCCAGGGTCTGGGGGGATTGCGACCAGAGGGCCGGGCCGAGCCAGGGAGACCCGGACATGGTCCTGGCCGCGGCCTCGGCGGCTTCCAGTTCGAAGGTGAGGCGCTGGATGATCAGCTTGCCGCGGCTGACAGTATCCCTTTCGATATCCTCATGGGCCAGGTTGCCCAAGAATTGGGTCAGAATCCAGCCGCCCGCCAGGATGACCAGCAGGGCGGCGCTGGTGCCGTAGAGGAAGTTGTTGCGATGCCGGCGGCTCTCGGGAGATTCCTCCGGCCACGTGGTCCGGAGATACCCCAGGCTTAGGGTGATGAGCACCCCCCCCAGCAAGGCGCGCAGCAAGGCCACCGGCAGGCCGGTGAGGTTGATGAATGACTGTAAATTAAGCGCCGAGGCCGGGAAGAAGCCAGCCGGGGGCACCACCAGGCCGGCGGCCAGAGCATAAAGGATAAAGGCGGCGCCCGCGGCGGTCAGCCAGCTACGGCCTGGAGGCTCGTTCCGGCGGCCTTCCCCAACCAGCGCCAACCCCGCCGCCAGCCCGCCGACCAGGCCCAGGGCATACCGGGTGCTGGCGCCCACGCCGTTCCACCCCCACCAGGCTCCCAGGCAGCCCAGCAGGGCCAGGATTCCCAAAAGCCAGCGCCCCGGCCCCCGGCCCCGCGGCCGCACCAGGCCAAGACGTCCAAACTCCGCCAGAAAGAGGAAAGACGCGGCTAAGAGCCCCCAGCGGCAAGCATTGATCCAGAAGGCCCCTTGCCAGACCGAGGCCAGGAGGTCCAGCCATTCGTGCAGCCCGTGAGTGCAGCCGAAGAGGGCCAGCCAAATCCAGGCCAGCCGTTGGTTGCCGTCTCTGGAAAGGAGGTAGGATACGACGCCCAGCCCGATAAAGGCCAGGCCGTAAACGAAAAAGATGTAGTCGGTTTGTCCCAGCAGCCAGCTGCTCATGGATTCACTATCCCCGGCGCCCCCTAGATGCTAATCGGGACGAACCGGGGATGACTTTAGCAATTCCGAGAGAATGAGAGGCAATAATCGGAGGTTTAGAATTAGCTAATATTCGATACTGTTTATTAATTTTGACACAAAATCCAAAAATTGCAACTAGCGCACAAACGGAAAACTTTACGGGAAGGCAGGCGAATCTGAGTCGGGGATTATGGCCCGGGGTACGGCTACCGGATCTCAAGGAGACTTAAGGTTCTGGGAGATCTTCAGCCGGTTGATGATTTTGGGAATAAACAGCGACCCGATAAAGAGGCCCAAGGAGAAGCACATCCTCCAGGAAAGAAGGTTGGCCCAACGGCCGGTGACCCAGATTTCCCGGAAGGTGCCCACGAAGAAGGTAAAGATAAAGGTCCCCACCAGGATGCCCAGGGCGGTGCCCCAGAGATAATCCCGGAAGCGCACCTTGGTCAGCCCCATGCCGAAGTTCATGGGGGTGAAGGGGAAATAGACCAGGCGCAGATAGAGCACGGTGGCAAAGCCGTTTCGCTCAATGGCGTCGTCGTATTTCCGCAGCCGGTTGCCGATGAGGGAGGCGGCGAATTCGCGCCCCAGATAGCGGCCGATGAGGAAGGCGCCGGTGGCCCCCAGCATGGCCGCAATCCAGACATAGAGAAAGCCCCGATAGGGGCCGAAAAGCGCGGCCCCGAGAGTGGTCAGCAGCGTCCCCGGAATGAACAGGCAGATCCCGGCGGCGTAGATCAGGATGAAGGCCAGGGGCGCCCACCAACCGACGGCATTCAGAAACATGCCCAGGCTCCCCAAGGTCAGGAACTCACTGATGCGGGTATAGCGGACCACCAGGAGCGCGGCGATCACGAAGACCGCCAGGCCGGCGGCCTTGACTATGGCCGTTTTGCGGAGTTTGCCGGTCGGCATCAGACTCCTCTCTGCCGGTGATTATTTGCCGAAAAGGCGGCCGAAGACCCCTTTCTGCTCATTCGGTTTAAGTTCCGGGGCGGGCAGCCCCAGGTGGCGGCAAATCACCGCCTCCAACTGGTCTTCGGCCACATCGGCGCCTTCCACCACGATCTCGTCAGCCACCATCACCGCCGGCGCGGTGGGCAGGTCTAACTCAAAGTATTCATCCGTTTGGTATTCCGCAATGGGTTTGGAGATGACTTCGCATTCGCACCGGTACTTTCGGCCCAACCTGGGCATCATCTTTTGGAAGTGCTTTCAAGGTTTGCCGTTGGGCTCATTCATGAAAAATCTGACTTTAACCTGGGCTCCATTTGCAGAAAATGCTTTCAGGGCTTGCCGTTGGGCTCGTTCAGGAAAGAATCTGACTTTTACATACTACTCTCCTTAAAATAAGTTCTCCCGGGGTCGGTTGGCCCCGGTTATTTTTTCAAGAGACGTTCCAGGATGCCCTTCTTGGCCCCCGGCGGCAATTCCGGCAATCCCAAATGCCGTCGGATAACCGCTTCCACCTTTTCTTCGGAGATACCCGCGCCCTTGCGCCGCAACCTCTTCCTCCACCATCACCGCCGGGGCCGCGGGCAGGCCCGAGGCTTTATATTCCTCGGTCTGGTACTCGCTCCCTGGACTTGGAAATCGGTCCTCCACCTCAATCTCATATTTCTGCGCCCAACCTGGGCAGGATCTCCTGGAGGTTCTTTCAGGTCATGCCGCATGGTCGTTCACGAAAATTCTGATTTTGAGCAAAACTTATCCTCCTTTAAAGCTTATTTGTTTAAGGCCTCGCCAGGCGGGACAGCAACTGCTCCGGCGGCAGATAATCCACCAGCCGCAGGTTCTGGCACTCGTTGCCCTGCCATCCAGAAAGATCAGGGTCGGCACCCCTTTGATGCTCGTACTGGCTGAGCAAGCGGGTATACACGGGATTGCCTTTCTGGGTCAGGTCCACCTTGACCATGACAAAATCCCGGTCCGCCAGTTTGACGACGTCGGGCTGGTGGAAGGTGATTTCGTCCAGCTCCCGGCAGGGGGTGCACCAGGTGGCGTAGAAATCGATGATCACCGGCTTATGCTCTTGCGTAGCCTGGGCCAGGAGCTGGTCCGAATAAGGCTGCCAGGCTACGCCGGGACCCCGCAGCGCCCAGGACCCCACCAGGAAGGTGGCGGCGATTACTCCCACCAGGGCGGCGACGGTCTTGAGCCACTGAAAACTCCGGAAAGTCGGCGGTGGTGCGGTCCAGCCACCCCAGGTGCACGGCCGCGGCCAGGGCCACCGCGGCCAGCAGGAGCACGCCCACGGATTCGGGCAGCAGCGGCCGGATGAAATAGGCCGCCATGCCCACCAGGACCCAGCCCATGAGCTTGCGCACCCACATCATCCACTCCCCCGACCGGGGCAGTTTCTCCAGGCTGCCGGAAAACAGGGCCAGGATAAACAGGGGCAGCCCCAGGCCCAGGCTCAGGGTGAAAAAGACCAGAAAGCCCAGGAAGCGGCGAGCCCATGGAGGCCACCCAGGTCAAGAGTCCCAGCACGAAGGGGCCGATGCAGGGCGCCGCCACCACCCCCAGGGTCAGGCCCATGAACAGGCTGCCGAAGTAGCCCGCATAGGATTTGGAGGCGGCCTGGGTCAGACTGCCGGGCAGGCGCAGTTCCCAGAAGCCGAACAGGCTGGCGGCAAAGAAGATCAGGATGGCGGCCACGGTCAGCAACACCAGGGGGTTTTGCAGCAGGGACCCCATGAGGCCGCCGGTTAAGGCCGCCGCCACCCCCAGGGCGGAGTTGGTGAAGGCCAGGCCCGCCAGGTAAAAGAGGCCATGCACCACCAGCCGGCCTTGCCCCTGGCCGCTTTTGCCGCCGAAGTAAGAAACCGTGATGGGGATGATGGGATAGACGCAGGGGGTGAGGTTGAGGGCCATGCCGCCCAGAAAGATGCCCAACATGGTCCAGACCATGGCCCAACCGGCGATCCGGCCGGGAGCGTAGGCCTCCGGGGCATAATCGCACAACCCCAGGGGATCGCTGGCTACGGGCAGGCCGGCCAGTTGCCATTCCGGAAACCCCAAGGGATCACGATAGACGTTTTTGTAACCGAGCTTTACGGCCACCCGGGCCGCCGAGTCGCTGCGGACTCAGGCCAGGCCCGCTCAGTAAAAGACCACCAACCGGTCCTGGTCCGGCCCCAGCAAGGCCGCCAGGCGGCCCTGGGCCTGAACCTGCACCACCAGGTGGGATCGATGGGAAAATTTACCGCGCCTTGCATATGGCCGCTGCGATATTCCCAATCCTGCCGGGTGTCCACCAGGAGAAAATTGGCGGGCGGCTGTCGATAAAGCTTCGCCAGTGCCGCGGTGTCGATCAGGCGATAGCCGCCCCGGGCGGCCTCGCCCTGGACCTGCGCCGGAGTGGCATCCTGGACGACCACCGGACGATTGACATACCAGAGCGCCCCCAGGGTCAGGATGACGGCTACCAGGGCGAGGACAGTGGTTCTTCGGTTCTCCATAACCAACCTCAAGGCTTTTAAGACAGTTTTCCTTCGCTTTGCAGCTTGGAGATGAGGAAGGTGGCTCCCCGTTGGGACAGGCCGAGCTTCTGGCGGCCAGGTCCTGGGGAGTCAAGGTCTCTTGTTTCGGGGCCAGGGAGATGACTTCGGCCTCCAATTCATCCAGCCAATCCTCGAACAGGACCAGCAGGTCCGGGTCGGACACCGCCATGAGTTGCTTGGAGCGGGCCACCCGTTCCACCAGGGACTGACACATATGCGTTGGATCGACACCTTCGTCCAGGCATTCCGCCAGTCAGAGGTGCACCAGGCTGGCCACCTTATCGTCGCCGCGGCTGCCGATTATTTGCTGCACAAATTCGAGACGCCCTTCCTCCGAGACCGCGGGCAGCAGCTTTTTCAGGGCCGCGGCGATCTCCCTCAGGGCCGCTTCCGGCGGCAGGCGGTCCAACAGTTCCTGAATCTTGGCCATGTGGCGATCACCTCCGTTAAAGCTGTCAGCGGTCAGCTTTCAGCTGTCAGCTAAACAACCAAGCCATGAAAAGCCGCTTTTGATCGCTTTTGCTTTAGCTCAGGCTGAAAGCTCATCTCAAAAGCTCGTCCGGGCGGCCAGCAGGTCGGCGGCCAGGTCTTGCAACGCCGCCAAAATTTTCATGATCCTGGGGTCGGCCAGTTCGTAATACACGAAGGGGCCGCGGCGCTCCACCCGGACCAGCAGGGCCCGGCGCAGTTCCTTCAGGTGATGGGACACCAGCGGCTGCGACAGGTGCAGGGCCTCGACAATGCCGGAGACGGACTTTTTGCCGGCATGGACGCAGAGCAGAATCCGCAGGCGATTTTCATCCCCCAGGGTCCGGGCCACAAAGGCCACCGTTTCCAGGGAATTTTCCAGGGGCATCCCGGCCTCAAGATTCCCCGAGGCGGCCAGAGAGCTGCATGGGGACCGGCGTCTTGATAATCCTGCTCCTCATCCCTGGGCGGGCGGGTCAACCTGGCTCTTTTTCCTTTCTACCTCGAGGGCCGCGGCCAGGGCCGCGGTGCAGCCGTCCGCGGCGGCTAAGACGATCTGCTTGGCAAATTTCTGTCGCAGGTCGCCGATGGCGAAGACTCTCGGCATATTGGTCTCGCACCGCTCATCGGTCATCACGTAGCCGTCATGATCCAGGCGGGTGCCGGCCGGCACCAGTTGGTTGTTGGGGTCAAAGCCGATGAAGATGAAGACGCCGTCCGTGGTCAACTCCCGGGAGGCCCCGGTCCGGGTGTCTTGCAGGTCAACCGCACAAACCCCCTGGGCATTGGACTTGATGGCGGTGACCACGGTGTTCCACAGGACGTCGATTTTGGCCTCGGCCTCAACCCGCTGTTGCAGAATCCGGCTGGCCCGAAAGGCGTCCCGGCGGTGGGCCAGGGAAACCCGCCGGGTGATCTTGGCGAGATAGAGGGCCTCCTCCAGGGCGGTGTCGCCGCCGCCCACCACTACCACGTCCTTATCCCGGAAAAAGAAGCCGTCGCAGGTGGCGCAGTAGGACACCCCCCGGCCGTAATACTCCAGTTCGCCAGGAACCCCAAGCTTGCGGGGGCTGCCGCCGGTGGCCAGGATCACCGCCAGGGTCGACAGGATCTCGCCATTGGCCAGGCGCACCGTATGGTAAGCCAGCCCCGGCTCCACTGCCGCCACTTCCGCCTGCCGCACCTCCAAACCGTAGGACTGGGCGTGGAGCAAAAACTTCTGTGACAGGTCGAAACCCATGATATTTTCCATAACCGGGATAGTTTTCCACGTCTTTGGTCAGATTGATCTGGCCGCCGGGCAGGCCCTTCTCAATCAATACCGTCTTGAGCGCGGCGCGCATGGCGTAAAGCCCGGCCGACAGACCGCCGGGACCGCCGCCGATAATCACCAGATCGAAGAACTCCCCCTCTGTCATGGCCGCAGAACCTCCTAAATATATTAATATACATTTATATGTTTATTGTTATGGCTTTGTCAAGGAAAAAGCGACCGCCTTTGCCCATAGTCATAACCCGCCCCGGGCGGCGTTTGACGAGGTCATCCTGGGCGGCAAGCCCAAGCTCGAGGCCAAAATCGCCTCGGGGGATATTAAAGTCGAAGGGCAGAAAGAGAAGCTGGGGGAGTTGCTGGCGCTGCTGGATAAATTCGATCCCTGGTTCAATATCGTCACGCCGTAAGCAAGGATAATCGCTGGTAGGGGCGGCTCGCGAGCCGCCCCTACGCTCTCGCTTTATAGCAGCCTGGCGCCCAGTTCGGCCACTCCCGACCTTTCGCCCTTGATCAGGGTAATGTGCCCGGAGATGCCCTCTTCCTTGATCCTTTCCACCAGGTAGCTCAGGCCGTTGGAAGAAGCGTCCAGATAGGGATGGTCGATCTGCTCCGGGTCGCCGGTGAAGACGATCTTGCTGCCGCGGCCGACCCGGGTGAGGATGGTCTTGATGACATGGGGGCTGAGGTTCTGGCTTTCGTCGCAAATGATAAACTGGCGGGGGATGCTGCGGCCCCGGATATAGGTCAGGGCCTCCAGCTCGATCTTGCCGCTGGTGAGCAGATATTCGGTGGAGCCGTTGGGCCGGATATGCTCGTTGCAGAGATACTCCAGGTTGTCGTAAATGGGCTGCATCCAGGGCCTGATCTTGTCTTGCTTGTCGCCGGGGAGATAGCCCAGGTCGTTGCCCAGGGGCACGATGGGCCGGGTGATCAGCAGCCGGTTATATCTGCCGTTCTCCTCGAAGACCTTTTCCAGGCCCGCGGCCAGGGCCAGGATGGTCTTGCCGGTGCCGGCCTTGCCCACCAGGGTGACGATCTTGAGATGATCATCCAGCAGCAGGTCCAGGGCGAATTTCTGCTCCTTATTCAGGCCCTTGATGCCGTAAACCGTCTTGTTTTCATAAACGAGCTTGCTGAGTTTATGGTCGGCATATCGGGCCAGGGCCGAGACGGAGGGATTTTCCTGGAATTTGAGGATGCAGAATTGGTTGGGATAGAGACTATCCCGGCTGCCATCGAGACACCCTTCCTGGTAAAACCGGTCGATTTCTTCCCGGGAGACATAGAGTTCCCGGACCCCTTTATATAATTTATGATAATCGACCTTATCGCTGTAAAAATCCTCGGTGGCGATGCCCAGGACATCGGCCTTGATTCTCAGGTTTAAATCCTTGGTCACCAGCACGACCGGGGTATCGGCGCTATTCATTAAATAGTAAGCCATGGCCAGGATTTTATTATCCACGCTGGTCAGATCGACCCCAGTCGGCAGGTCGTGGGTCTGATGCCCGTTCAGTTCAATCTTGAGGGAGCCGCCACCCGGCAGCGCCACCCCTTCGGAGAGATGCCCCACCAGCCTCAAGTCGTCCAGCTTTCTCGAGGCGTCCCGGGCGTTGCGGCCCACGTCGTCGCCTCTTCTCTTGATACGGTCCAATTCCTCAATAACCGACAGCGGCAAGACAATGTCATTGTCTTCGAAGGAGAACAGGGATTCCGGATCGTGCAACAGGACGTTGGTATCCAGGATGATAGATTTTTTTCATTCCGCCCTTCCTTAGGTAGTACGTTCGGGGTCGCCGGCTTCAGGAGGAGAGAAATGACCAACTCAGGTGCGCACATTGAACGGGCAGGCCAGCCAAGGTTAGTTTGTCATATAGTGAGTATTTTGGAAAGGGCTTTCCCCAAAGGCGGGAGACTTGGATAACTTAGAGAATAGGGGTGATATTTTAATTAGTTATATCGACGGCCAAAGTGTAGGGGCCCAGTTGGCTGTGCCCCTGCGGCCGCGGACGGCGGGGGGCTCAATCGCCGTCCAGGGCCCGCCAGCCGAAACTTTCCAGATAGGCCTGGAGCTGTTGCCGTCGTTCCCGGGGCGTCTCTTCCCGGGGGAGCGGGCAGTCGTCCAGGGAAATTTCGCCCTCCCGCAGGGCGGCGGCATAAGCCATGCAGGTGGCATAGCCGCAGGCCCGGCAGTTGGTCCTGGGCAGGAGCTTGAGGATCTCCAGGACCTTCAGGCCCGCCTGGCTGATGTAGCGGGGGGTGATCTCGCCCCGGCGCGCCGTAGATGTCGTTGATCTGCCCCTGGATCCAGGCCAGCAGGGCACGGGATTCCTCCTGGTCCCGGGCGCCCCGGATGGCGAGTTCCAAGGGTTGCAGGGTGATCCACTTGCCAGCCGACAACTTCAGCAGCACCACCTGATTGTCGCTGGTCATAGTCCCAGCCGCCCAACTCGGCGTTCAGGTAAGGGAAGACCGGCGAGATGTCGTCTCCCAAGGTGGCGATGCCGTGCAGCACCTCTTTGCCTGGATCGCATTTGGGCCGGAAAATTTCATAATTCTTGATTTTTTCCAGCAGCATTGGCCACCTCCTGGGGCGATAACCAAAGACTTGCCTGATTATCTCACCTTAAGTCCGGGTGATCAACAGATAACCGGCCCTAACTCTCCGGCAATTTTTCTTTCAGGAGCGGGATCAACCGGACCCGCAGGTCGTCCCGAACCTGCCGGAAGGCGGCCATGATCTCTGCTTCGGTGCCGGCGGCCCGGGCCGGGTCCGGGAAGCCGACGTGCCTGACCTCGGTGTCCCCGGGGAAGATGGGGCATTGTTGCTGGGCCTGATCGCACAGGGTGATTACCAGGTCCAGGGGTTCACCGGCCAGTTCAGCCACCGACTTGGAGCGCTGCTGGCGGATATCGATGCCCAGCTCGGCCATGACCTGGATGGCCCGGGGATTGACCCGGCTGGGGCTGACGCCGGCGGAAAAAGCCTTGACCCGGCCGGCCAGATCATGGTTCACCAGACCCTCCGCCATCTGGCTGCGACAGGCGTTCTCGGTGCAAAGAAACAGCACTTTCAGCATGGCCCTGCTCCCTTTAGCTCTATGATGCAGTCTCATTCTGTGGTGGTGGTTCACCCCTTATCACCGGCAGGTTAGCAAACCGTTAGCTTAACCTTACACCTTGATGAATTTTGGCGTTCGGGTCCCAGGCCTTAGCCAATCAGATCTTTCAGGCAGAAATAGGTGGGCCCGGAGAATATTATAGAAAATTCGATTGAAATTAACCGCGATCTTGGCTATCTTTTTTCGAAGATACCGCGATGAAAGGCAAAAGACCCAATCACGGGCGGGGCACCGCCCTGGCCGCCAGCCTGGAATCCCAGGGGGTGCAGATCAAAGGCCGCCTCTGGGTGGAGAAGCACGGCGAGACCTTCCTGAGCTGGGGCCGGGTGATCCTCCTGGAGAAGATCAGGGAAACCGGCTCCATCGCCGCCGCGGCCCGGGCCATGGAGATGGCCTACAGCCATGCCTGGACCCTGGTGGCGGCCATGAACCGCCTGGCCGGAGAAGAACTGGTGTCCCGGACCTTCGGCGGCCGCCATGGCGGGCGGGCCTGGCTGACCCCGGCGGGAGAAACGGCGGTGGGCCAATTTTGGGAACTGGTAGCCAAATTTAATGAGTGGCTCGGCAGCCGAACCGGAGAGGAATTTTACCCCTGCCTCTCGGATCCACTAACTCGCCCTCTATATCCTCCGGCGTCAAAACCAAGAGCATAATCCAAAAATCTGGAAATATTCCGTGTGGTTAGCTATGCATACCGCTATTTTATCAGTTGAATATCCACCGGGCCAACCCGGCCAGGAGAAGATATGCGCAGATCGGTCCTTTTGCTGTTGACCGCGACAACTCTGGGCCTCTGGGGTTCACCTGCCGCCGCCGCCGAGCCGCCCGCGGTGGCCTACGGCGCCGGGTACCGCCAGTTCTCCCTGGCCACCGGCAGCCCCGGGGAATTGGGGCTCTTGAAGGTCCTGGCCGAGGCTTTCGATAGACGGGAAAACGCCAGGATGACCTGGGTTAAAGCCGGCTCCGGCAAGTCCCTGGAACTTCTGCGGGCCAAGAAAGTGGACCTGATCATGGTGCACGCCCCCAAGGCGGAGCAGTTGGCGGTGCAGGAAGGCTGGGCTGCCAGGCGCACCCTCATCGGCTCCAACGAATTGGTCATCGTCGGACCGCCCCAGGACCCGGCCAGGATCGCCGGGGCCGAAGACGTGCTGGAGGCTTACCGGAGAATCGCCGCGGCCAAGGCCAAATTTGTTTCCCGGGGGGACAATTCCGGCACCCATAAGAAGGAAATGGACCTCTGGACCCAGGCCAGGGTCCTGCCCTGGGGGCAGTGGTACATAATCACCAAGGATTTCATGACCGCCACCTTGAAGCGGGCCAACCAGGAAGGGGGCTATTTCATGGTGGACAGCAGCACCTGGGCGGCGGAGAAGCAGGAGACGCCCGGTCTTAAGGTCCTGTTTAAGGGCGACAAGAGGCTGGTCAACACCTACCACGCCCTGTGCCAGCCGGCCGGGGCCACCCCGGGCGCGGCCACCGCGGCCCGGTTCATCGATTTTGTGGCCTCCCCCCAGGGCCAGCAAATCATCCGGGATTACGGTAAGGACCGTTTCGGCGAGGGGCTCTATAATGACGCGGCCTACGCCCGGCAATATGCCGATTAGGGTGGAATCCTACCACGAGACACGTGGCACATCACAGAGAATTTCAGTAGAGGACTTAAACTAAAACTTTCGCCACTGGGTCTCTCTGGGCTCTTGGTGTCTCTGGGGTGAATAATTTTGCGAACATCTTATGATGGGAGAATGAAACATGAAAATGGGCCTGTTAGTCATTTTCTCGATAGGCATGGTGTGCATGGCCGGCGGCGCGTCCGCCGAAACCCGGATTAAGTGCGCCTCCACCACCAGCACCCAGAATTCCGGACTGTTTGATTATCTCCTGCCCATCTTTGCAAAACAGACCGGCATCCACGTGGACGTGGTGGCGGTGGGCACCGGTGCGGCCATCGAGATCGGCAAGCGGGGCGACGCCGACGTGCTCTTCTGCCACGCCAAGGAGCTGGAGTTGAAGGCGGTGCAGGAGGGTTTCTTCGTTAACCGCCACGACGTCATGTATAATGATTTTGTCATTATCGGGCCGGCCCAAGACCCCTTGAAGCTTAAGGGACTGAAATCGGCGGTGGAGGCCTTCAAAAAGATCGCGGCGGCGGGCGGCCCCTTTGTCTCGCGGGGCGATAAATCCGGCACCAATACCAAGGAACTGGCCGTCTGGAAGGCCGCGGGGATCGACCCCAAGGGCCAGAAGTGGTACCTGGAAGTGGGCCAGGGCATGGAAAAGACCCAGCGGATCGCCAACGAGAAGCAGGGTTATACCCTGACCGACCGGGGCACCTGGCTGGCCACCAAAGACAAAGATAAGCTGGAAATGGTGGTGGTGCTGGAAGGCGACCCGGTGCTGTTCAACCAGTACGGGGTCATGGCGGTCAATCCCGCCAAACACCCGCAGGTGAAATTTAAGGAAGCCATGCAGTTCGTCGACTGGCTGGTCTCGCCGGAGGGCCAGAAGGTGATCGGCGATTTCAAGGACAAGCACGGGAACCAGCTCTTCATTCCCAATGCCAAATAACCGGGGCGGAAAGGGGCAGGCTGCGGGTCGGCCCGGCGCGGTTTAATCTATGCATTCCATCATCGCAGGGTTCGCCGCGGCTTTCCGGCTGATCATCGGCCTTGATCCCGAGTTGCTGCGGATTATCCTGTTATCCTTGCAGGTTTCGGGATCGGCCCTGCTGGCCGCCACCCTCCTGGGCCTGCCGGTGGGGGCCTGGCTGGCCCTGCGCCGGGTGCCCGGGCGGGGCCTGATGATCAGCCTGCTCAATACCGGCATGGGCCTGCCGCCGGTGGCGGTGGGGCTGTTCCTCTACCTGTTGGTCTCCCGCAGCGGCCCCCTGGGGTTCATCGGCCTCCTCTATACCCCCGCGGCCATGGTCGTCGCCCAGGGGATCCTGGCCTTTCCCATCGTGGCCTCCCTGACCCAGGCGGCCATCGCCGGGGTGGACCCGATCATCCGGCAGGCGGCCATAACCCTGGGCGCCACGCCCTTCCAGGAGAGCCTGGCCGTCGTCCGGGAGGCCAGGTATGCCATTGTGGCGGGCCTCCTGGCCGGCCTGGGCCGGGTGATGGCCGAGGTGGGGGCCATCATCATCGTCGGCGGCAACATTGCCGGCTATACCCGGGTGATGACCACCACCATCGCCCTGGAGACCGACAAAGGCAACTTCGAGCTGGCCATCGCCCTGGGGATCATCCTGCTGGCCATATCTTTTGCGATCACCGTGGCGCTGCGCTTTTGCCAAAGGCTGGGGCGGTCGGGGACGGCGGGAACGGCATGAGCCTGGAACTGGAAATCGCCCGGCTGGTCAAGACCTACAACGGCAATCCCATCCTGCGGGAGTGCTCCATGGTCTTCGCCGGGGGCCGCACCTATGTCCTGCAGGGTCCCAACGGCAGCGGCAAATCCACCCTGTTCCGGCTCCTGGCCCTGTTGGAAAAGCCGGAGGGCGGGCGGGTGGAGTATCGGGAGGACGGCCGGGTGCTGCCCGCAGGCCTGGATTTGCGCCGGCGCCTCACCCTGGTGCTGCCCCGGACCGGCATCTTCAATACCACGGTTTTTCACAACGTCGCTTTTGGCTTGCAGATCAGGGGCTTGGGCAAGGCTGCCATCCGGGAGCGGGTGGCGGCGGCCCTGAGGTCCGTGGGGCTGGCGCACAAGCACCAGGAGCGGGCCCTGGACCTCTCCAGCGGCGAGACCAAGCGCCTGGGGATCGCCCGGGCCATGGTGATCGAGCCGGAGGTCTTCCTGCTGGATGAGCCCACGGCCAACATCGACCCGGCCAATACCGCAATCATCGAAGAGATCATTTTGAACCTGAAGCGGCAGCGGCGGGCCACCCTGCTGATCATCACCCACGATCCGGCCCAGGCGCAGCGTCTGGGCGATGAGCTGCTCCTGATGCAGGACGGCAAGCTGGTCACGGCCTGAGGCGACCCGATACCGATTTTCCGCAAGCCCTGTTCTTCTTGGTAGCATGGGCGTCCGGCCGGCGTATTTTTTAGGGGCGCGGTGCGCACCCTACATGGCGGGCGAAACGCCCGCCCCACCAAGCCTGAGCTGCCGCGGCTGGAGAGGACAATCCCGTAACGGCCGCTCCACATCTCGGCTTCTATCAGGGCTGGGTGAAAGGGGCGTTTAGAACGCCCCTTTTATTTTGGAGAAACGGGAATGGCGCTACCGCCCGGCGTCTTGAGCCTTTTCAATAGCCCGAATTCTTTGGCCCAAGCCGAGTTGGTCAGGAAATTGTGGGGGTTTTCCGCAATTGCCCGGTGACAAGTGCTCCAGGTGATTAATTTAATTGATTATGGCGCCGGGACCATTTTGACGGCGAGGTCGGCAATCATGCCGGAGGCGAATATGGCGAAATGGGTTATCAATCTAAACCACAGTTCCGCGGTCTTCGCGGTGCGTCATATGATGGTAAGTTGGGTCTGGGGCCAGTTCAACCGAATCACGGGCAGCCTCGATTTTGATCCGCTCGACGTTGCGGCCGGCTCGGTGGCGGTCGAAATCGACGCCGCCTCCATCCACACCGGCGTGGAAAAGCGGGACCTGCATCTGAAAAGTCCGGACTTTCTCGACGTGGAGAAATACCCGACGATCTCCTTCAAGAGCACCCGGATAGAGCTGGATGGCCTGGACGAGGCCCTGGTGCACGGCGATCTGACCATACGCGGCGTCACCCGGCCGGTGATCCTGGAGGCCGGCTGGGCCGGGCCGGCGTATTTCGACGATGAAGGCAAGATTTACACCAGCTACGGCTTCCGGAGCGAAACCAGGATCAACCGCGAGGATTTCGGCATGACCTTCAATGCCGAGATGGAGCACGGCGGGTTCATGGCGGGCCGCCTGGTCCATCTCATTCTCAACCTCGAAGTCGATCTGGTGGGAGCGCAGAAGCCGTTTTAAAGCCAATTATGCTTGCAGCCCGGCGGCGTCTGGCCTAAAGTGGCGGTCAGAAATTCTGGCGGATAATCAGGGACAATGGGAATCGGTAACCACAGTCTTAAAACCTGTCTGGTCCTCTTCACCTTCGCCATCCTGGCGGCGGGCTGCACCAAGGTGGGGCCGGATTATGTCCGCCCCGAGACCGCGGTGTCGCAGACCTGGCTGGAGGCCGGCGATAAGCGGGTCAAGACGGAGCCGGCGGAATACCGGAACTGGTGGAAGGCCTTCAACGATCCCACCCTGGACCGCCTGATCGACTCGGCCTACCGGGAAAACCTGACCTTGCGGATTGCCGGGGTGCGGGTCCTGGAGGCCCGGGCCCAACTGGGCGCCACCGTCGGCAACCTCTTTCCCCAGACCCAGCAGGCCACCGGTTCGGTGCTGAAGGAACGGGAAAGCGCCGGGACCCCGATCTCGGGTACGGGTGTAAGTGCCCCGAGATTCGGCGGCCTCAGTCTGTGGGAATCCCAGGTCGGCCTGACGGCCAACTGGGAGATCGATTTCTGGGGCAAATTCCGCCGGGCCATCGAGTCCGCCGACGCCGGCCTGCTGGCCAGCGTCGCCAATTATGACAGCACCCTGGTGAGCCTCACCGGCGACGTGGCAAATTTCTACATCACCATCCGCACCTTAAAGAGGCGGCTGGACATCGCCCGGCATAACGTCCAGACCCAGCGGGAGAGTCTGCAGATCGCCGAGGCCCGTTTCGAGGGCGGCACCACCTCACAGCGGGATGTGGAGCAGGCCAAAACGGTCCTGACGGGCACCCAGGCCACCATCCCTATCCTGGACACCCAGTTGCGCCAGGCGAAAAACGGACTCAGCGTCCTGTTGGGGCTGCCGCCGGACCGCCTGGTCGAGCAATTGAAGGGAAAGGATGACATCCCGGCGCCGCCGGCGCAGGTGGCGGTGGGCATCCCGGTGGACCTGCTGCGCCGACGGCCGGATGTCGTGGCAGCCGAATACAATGCCGCGGCCCAATGCGCCCAGATCGGCGTCTCCAAGGCCCAGCTCTACCCGGCCTTGTCCCTGACCGGAAACTTTGGCATGCTTTCCTCTGATGTGGGCAAGAATGCCCTGGGAGAAATGTTTAACTGGCGCAACCGTCAGGGCAGCATCGGCCCGACGGTGCAGTGGAATATCTTCAATTACGGCCAGATCACCAACCTGGTGCGAGTCCAGGACGCCCGTTTCCAGCAGTTGCTCATCACTTATCAAAACACCGTCCTCAGCGCCCAACGGGAGGTGGAGGATAACCTGATCGCCTTCCTGAGGACCCAGGAGCAGGCCAAATTCCTGAGGGAAAGCGCCGAGGCCGCCTTGCGCTCCCTGGACCTGGCGGTGCTGCAATACCGGGAAGGCATCACCGACTTTACCACCGTGCTCACCGCCCAGCAGGCGCTGCTGAGCGCCGAGGACAGCCTGGCCAACGCCAGGGGCAACATCTCCCTGAACCTGGTGGGCGTCTATCGGTCCCTGGGCGGCGGCTGGGAGATCCGGGAGGGCCAGGATTTCGTACCCGTGGCCACCCGGGAGCAGATGGAGAAGCGCACCAACTGGGGAGAATTGCTGACTCCCGCCAGTGAGACGCCGCCCACGCCGGCGAAGCAGCAGGAAAAGCGGCTGATCCGGGCCCCGGATTGGTAAGATGGTCTCAAGGCGACATGCTGACGAATTACGGCGGCCGCGGGCCGCCCGATAATTGAGTCTTTTGGAGCTGGTGACATGACGCTGCAAGCCACTCTCATAGGTGGAAACTTGCCGGCTGGGTCGTCCTTGCCGGGATGCTGGCCGTTCCGGCCTGCGGTGAAAGGAACGTCTATGCGCCGCCGCCGCCTCCCCAGGTCACGGTGACCCAGCCGGTGCGTCGGCCGGTCACCGATTACCTGGAATTCACCGGGAACACCCAGGCCATTAATACGGTGCAACTCCGGGCCCGGGTGGAGGGCTACCTGGAAAAGGTCTTTTTCCAGGACGGCGACGTGGTGAAAAAGGGACAAATGCTCTTCCTCATTCAGCAAAACACCTATGAGGCCAAGTTGCAGCAGGCCGAGGCGCAAATCCTGCGACAAAAAGCCAATCTCGATCACGCCCAGATCGAATTCGACCGCTTCTCCCGGCTGGTGAAACAGAAGGCCGCGGCCCAGACGGACGTGGATAACTGGCGCTTCCAACGGGACGCCGCCAAGGCCGCCGTCAAGGCCGCCGAAGCCCAGCGGGATCTGGCCAAGCTGGACCTGAGCTACACCAAGGTGACCGCGCCCTTTGACGGCCGCATCGGCCGGCGGCTGGTGGACCCCGGCAACCTGGTGGGTAACGGCGAGCGCCACCCTCCTGGCCAATATCAATCAGATCGATCCCATCTATGTCTACTTCACCATCAACGAGTCGGATCTGCTGCGGGTCATGGGCAAGACGGGCTTATCACCCGCCGCAGCCGCAGAATATGAAGATTCCCCTTATATCTCGGCCTGGCCAATGAAGAAGGGCTATCCTCATCAGGGCTACTTCGATTTCGCCGCCATCACGCCTCACCCCCACCACCGGCACCCTGCAGCTCCGCGGCATCTTCCCGAATCCGGACGGCAAGATCCTGCCGGGATTGTTTGCCCGGATAGCGGGCCCGATGGTCGGTTCGGAGAAGAGGCCCTGCTGGTGCCGGAAGTGGCCCTCGGCTATGACCAACAGGGCGCCTATGTCCTGGTGGTGGATGACAAAAACGTGGTGCAGCGCCGGGGTGTCAAGATCGGAGCCAAAGTGGAAGACCGCCGCGTAATTCGAAGAGGGTCTCACCGGGGATGAATCGGGTGATCATCAGCGGGCATGTTGCGGGCCTTTCCCGGCAAACCGGTGACCCCGGTGAAGGAAGCAGGCCAGCCGCGCAGCCCCACCAAGGCATCCCCCGCACCCAAAGGCAAACCGGAACAACGGCACCAATGATCTCCCGGTTCTTCATCGAGCGGCCCATCTTCGCCAACGTCATCGCCTTCGTCACCATGATCATGGGGATGGTCTGCTTCTTATAATCTGCCGGTGGCCCAGTATCCGCCCATCGTGCCGCCCACCATCCAGGTCACCACCCGCTATCCCGGGGCCAGCGCCGAGGTGGTGGCGGCCACGGTGGGGGTTCCCATCGAGCAGGCGGTCAACGGCGTGGAAGGCTCCATCTACATGTCTTCCACCAGCGCCAGTGACGGCAGTTATACCCTAACCATCACCTTCGACGTGGGCACCAACCTCAATACCTCGGTGGCCCTGGTGCAAAACCTGGTGGCCAGCGCCAATGTCCCAGCTGCCCGCGGGGTCCAGAACCAGGGAGTCACAGTCAAAAAGGTCTCCACCGATATCCTGATGGTGGTCAGCCTCTATTCGGAAGAGGACAAATTTGACGAAGTCTTCCTCTCCAATTACGCGGTGATCAATCTGCAAAACCCCCTGGCCCGCCTGCCTGGAGTCGGCCAGATATTGGTCCGGGGCGCCGGCCCTTACAGCATGCGGGTCTGGTTGGATCCCAATAAACTCCACGATTACAGCTTAACCACCCTGGATGTGGTCAACGCCATCCAGGGCCAGAATGTCGCAGGTGGTGGCCGGGCAGTTGGGCGGGCCGCCGGTGCCGCCCGAGCAGGCCTTCCAATTCACGGTCAACGCCCTGGGCCGGTTGGCCGACGTGAAGCAGTTTGAAGATATCATCGTCAAGAGCCCCCGGGGTGCCGAAAGCGCCCAGATTGTCCGCATCCGGGACGTGGCCCGGGTGGAGCTGAGCCAGCAGACCTACAGCAATTTTGCCGGAATGAGCGGCCACAAGGCGGCGCAAATCGTCATCTTTTCCCTGCCCGGCGCCAATGCCCTGGACGTCGCCAAAGAGGTGCGCCAGGCATGGCGGAGATGAGCAAGGACTTTCCGCCGGGCCTGACCTATGCAAGCTCATTATGACACCACCAAGTTTGTGGACCAGACCATTCACGACGTCTATAAGACGCTGTTCGAGGCCGGCCTCCTGGTGCTCATCGTCATCCTGGTCTTTCTGCAAAACTGGCGGGCGACCCTGGTGCCCGCCACCACCGTGCCGGTGACCATCATCGGAGCCTTTGCGGCCATGTTGATGCTCGGTTTCAGCATCAACCTGATGACCCTGTTCGCCCTGATTCTGTCCATTGGCATCGTGGTGGACGACGCCATCGTCATTGTGGAAAACGCCTCCTACCACATTGAGCAGGGCCTCCCGCCCAAAGAGGCCACCATCAAGGCCATGGAGGAGATAACCGGGCCGGTGATGGGCATCACCGCTGGTGCTTACCGCAGTCTTTCTGCCGGCCGCCTTCCTGCCCGGCATCACCGGGCAGCTCTTCCGGCAATTCGCCCTGGTGATCGCCGCCACCGCCGTCATCAGCGCCATCAACGCCCTGACCCTGAAACCGGCCCAGTGCGCCCTGTGGCTGCGTCCGCGCAAAGAGAAGAAGCCCAACTGGTTTTACCGCGGCTTTAACCGGACCTATGCCGAAATGGAGGGAGCCTATATCAGCCTGGTCGCCCGGATGGTGCGCCGTCCTAAACTAATGCTGCTGGTATTTATCGCCATTATGATGGTCAGCGTCATAGCGGTTCATCCACCAGCCCACCGGCTTTTTGCCCACCGAGGACCAGGGCTATGCCATCATCATCAGCAGACTGCCCGAAGGGGCTTCGCAGCCCCGGGCCATGGCGGTATACAACAAGGTCAGCGACCTCCTCAAGAAAGAGGAAGGGTTGCTGGCCTGGGTGACCATCGGCGGCTTCTCCCTCCTGGATGGCGCCAACGTCTCCAACATCAACACCACCTTTATCGTTTATAAGTCCTGGGACGAACGCGGCTCTAAGCTGAGCCAGGACAACATCCTGGCTGATCTCCGGCCGAAATTGGCCCGCATCGAGGATGCCCTGGTCTTTGTGGTGGTGCCGCCGCCCATCCGGGGCTTGGGCCAGTCGGGCGGGTTTCAGATCATGATTGAAGACCGCCAGAGCCTGGGGTTGAGCCGAACTGCAAAAGAGCACCATGGCAGTTATAAACTCCGCCGGCTCCCAATCGGGCTTACAAGGCCTGACCACCACCTTCAGCGCCCGCAGCCCCCAGCTCTACCTGGACATTGACCGGGTCAAGGCGCAATCGCTGCAGATCCCCATGAGCAATGTCTTTGATACCCTCCAGGCCTACCTGGGCTCTACCTTTGTCAATCTTTTTCAATAAGTTCAACCAGGTTTTCCAGGTCTACGTCCAGGCTGACGCCCCTTATCGCCTCCAGCGGAAGGACATCGATAACCTTTACGTCAGGAATACCCTGGGGGAAATGGTGCCGATGGGAGCCCTCTTGAAAATCGACCGGGTCTTGGGCTCCGAGCTGGTCACCCGCTACAATCTCTATCCCGCCGCCCCGATTTTCGGGCAGGCGGCGCCAGGTTTCAGTTCCGGCCAGGCCCTTTCCCTGATGGAGCAAGTGGCGGACAATACTCTGCCCCGGGGCATGGCCTACGACTGGACGGCCACCGCCTACCAGGAAAAAAAGGTGGGCGCCCAGGCTTATTTTATCTACGCTCCTCTCCATCACCCTGGTGTTCATGGTGCTTGCCGCCCTCTACGAAAGCTGGACTTCGCCGGCCGCGGTCATTCTGGTGGTGCCCCTGGCCCTGGTCGGGGTGCTCCTGGCCCTGATCCTCCGGGGCCTGGAGAATGATCTCTACACCCAGGTGGGGCTGGTGCTGATGATCGCCCTGGCCAGCAAGAACGCCATCCTGATCGTGGAATTCGCCCGGGATTTGCACGCCGAAGGCCTGTCCATCACCGAGGCCGCCATTGAGGCCACCCGGCGGCGCTTCCGGCCCATCGTCATGACCTCGTTTGCCTTCATCCTGGGAGTGACGCCGCTGCTCTACGCCGGGGGCGCCGGCGCCGCCAGCCAGCGGGCCATCGGCACCGTGGTCTTCGGCGGCATGCTCTCCTCGACCCTCCTGGCCATCCCCTTCGTGCCGGTGTTCTATGTGCTTATGCAAAGCCTGAGCGAACGCCGTAGCCGGGAGAAGGAGGTGAGCGGTGTGGGGTGAGCAGTGAGCAGTAAGCAGTGGGCAGTGAGCGGTGAAGACGGCCTGGCCCGCCATAAAATCTACGCCCAAAAAAATATCCATAAAATTGTCCATGATGCGCATAATCTGAGCCTTACCAGCCCTTAACAACCTCAGCGCGGCGATTTCTGCGGTTTTCTTCCCGCCGCGGCCTTCCACACTTAAAAATTTCCTGATCTCCCTTGCCGTCTCCGGGCGGACGCTGACGCCTGCGGCGACGGCACCTCTGCTCCATCTCAAAAGACTTTTGCAAGGACGGCTAATGTTTTGCGATGCTCAGCCGATAAATAGAGAGTGATCCCACGTGCTCGGCTGGGCGGAGGGAGCGGCCGGACCTGGAGGCGTTAAAGACCTGAGCAGGCAGTCTTACTTAGCGAGATTCAGTAATTTGCCCGAGCCCGAAACCGTAATGCGCCCGATGGGCAGAGGAGCTGCAATGTCCCAGATTCGACTTCAAAAAAGCGCCGGGACGGATGACCTGAGGTTTGCCGCGGACGAGTCGGCTATCCCAGATCATTTCCGCAGACTAGCCGAACCGCAGGCCCGTCAAATCTTTGCCGGGATCTACCAGAATATGGCGCTGACGGACGAGGCCGAGGCTCCGAAAAGCGTCCTGGTCTGCGCCGCCAATCGGCGGGAAGGGGCGACCACCGTGGCCCTGGGCCTGGCCCTGGCCGCCGCGGAGCAGCAAACCGATCCGGTTTTGCTCCTGGACGGCAATTTCCATGCCCCCAAGGTTTGCGGGGCCTTCGGGCTGCCGGAAGCCGCCGGCCTGGGAGAGCTCATCGCCGGCCTGGCAAATCCCGGGGCCGTGGTCAGAAAGACCCCGGTCGCCAACCTCTGGGTCATGGGGTCGGGAGTGGTGCACCCGGGTCAGGTCAAGAGCCTTGAACCTCCCCATCTGCATGATCTTTTGCGGGTATTGGCCCAGCAATTTCCCCTGGTGATTATCGACGGTCCGGCCCTCAACCCTTTTCCGGAATCGGTGCTGTATGCCGCCCAGGCGGACCGCACCTTCCTGGTGGTCCACTCCGGGATGACGCGGGTCCCGGTGATCAAAACGGCCCTGGGGAAACTGGGGCCCGAGGTGGGCCGCAAGGTGGAGGTCATCTTGAACCGCAGGATTTTTTACATTCCCGGGTGGATCTATCAAAGATTATGAAAAAGGTCAAAACTGCAGTCATTTTGGGTGGCGGGCTGGCGGCCTTCGACTCCTTCTCCATTGCCGCCTGTCCCAAGTTCCTGCTGCCCATCGCCAACCGGCCCCTGTTTCATTATCCGGCCGCCTGCCTGACCGGGGCGGGAGTGGAGCGCTTGATCTTCTGCGTCACCCCCAACCTGAAGAAACCGGTGGAAGCGGCCCTGGCCGGCTTCCCGCCGAGCTGCCCATACCTGGTCCAAGAGACCTCCCTGGGCACCGGCGGCTCCCTGAAAGAGGTTGCCCCCTGGATTAAGGACGGCCCCTTCTGGGTAGTGGGCGGCGATCTGCTGCTGGCTGCAGACCTGACCCTGATGCTGGCCCGGCATCAAGCCCGGGGCGCCGTGGCCACGGTCGCCTCTCTGTGCCAGCGGGAGGCCCCCTGGGAAATGGAGCGGCTGGAATTGGGGGACGCCGGCCGGGTCAAGGCGATTCATCGGATTCATCCCTGCCAGGAACGGCGCAGCATCCTGAGGCCGGCCGGCCTCTACCTTTGCGAACCGGCCATTCTGGAGGCCATTCCGGAGGGGAGGTATTTTGATCTCAAAGAGCAGGTCTTCCCCGCCCTGTATGAGTACGGGGCTCCCAGCGCCGTGTGGGAGATTCAGGGCTATTGCCGCAACATCATCAGCATCGACGATTTTCTCTTCGCCAACCAGGACGTGCTGCTGGGCCGGGTGGACCTCCACGAGACGCTCCAGACATCCGACCGGGCCGCCAAACCTCAGGCGGCCCTCAGCCCGTCCTGCCGCTTTTATGGTGCGGTGGCCATCGGCGAGGGGGCTTCCCTGGGGGAAGGCGTAGTGGTGCTGGGACCCAGCGCCATCGGCCCCGGATGCGCTATCGAGCCGGGCGCGATTATTAACGGCTGTGTCCTGTTGGGGAATAACCGGATCGGCCGGGACGTTTACCTGGAAGGCTGCGTGGTGGGGAAAGACGCCGAAGTGGCCGCAGCCACGGTCCTGCAGCAGACGGCCATCATCCAGCAGGATGGCGCCGAGGTCTCCGTCCGGCTGCGGCCTCGGACCCTCCAGGAAAATAGCAACCTGGTCCAGCGAATGGGGTGGCTGAATCCGGCGGGCAAAGCTTACCTGAGCATAAAAAGACTTATGGATGTGATTTTCTCCACCGCGGCCCTGATTGTCTGTGCGCCTTTGTTGGTGATTATTTCCTGGGCCATCAAACTCGAATCGCCGGGTCCGGCTATCTTCCGACAGGTGCGGTGCAGCAAAAACGGGGTCCCATTCGGGATGTTTAAATTCCGCTCCATGGTGGCCGAGGCTGAGGACGTCAAACGTCAGGTCAGCTACCTGAACGAGGCTGACGGGCCGGTGTTCAAGATCGCCCAAGACCCGCGGGTAACCCGGCTGGGCAAGCTGCTCCGGGACACCGACCTGGATGAATTGCCCCAATTGTGGAATGTGCTGAAGGGGGAGATGAGTCTGGTGGGCCCGCGGCCGTTGGCCATGGAGGAGATGCGCTTCAGCCCCAGGTGGCGGGATGCCCGGCTGTCCATGCGGCCGGGGATGACCGGTCTCTGGCAAGTTAAGGCCCATACCAAGAACGAGTTCAGCGAGTGGATTCTCCACGATATGACCTATGTGAATGAAGCCAGTCTTTGGCTGGATATGAAGATCTTGGGGATGACGGCGCTGCGATCCGTCACCAACGTTCTCCAACTTTTTAATCATAGAGAGCCTCAGGCCCATGAAATTTAACTGCCAACTAACAGCCGCGCTGATGGTGTTCCTGGTGATGGCCTGCGCCCCCGGGGGAGTGGGCACCGGGGTCCGGCAGGTGGCCTATCCGGAGATGGCGCCGCCGTCCCCCGGACCGGTGGAGGCCGAGCCCTACCGCATCCTCAGGGGTGACCTGCTGACCATCACCTTTCCCAATAACCCGGAGCTGAATCTCAGCCAGGTGCCGGTGCGTTCGGACGGCAAGCTGGCCTTGAATCTGGCCGGCGAGGTCACCGCCTTCGGTCTGACCACCGGGGAATTGCAGGAGGCCGTCGCCAGAAAATACCGGGATTTCGTGGCCCGGACCAAATATAGCCAGGTGCTGAAGGAAGGGGACTATTTCGACCTGCGCTTCGTCTATAACCCGGAATTGAATATCGGGGCCCGGATCCGCTCCGACGGCAAGGTGTCGCTGCCGCTCCTGGGCGACATCCCGGCCGCCGGCCTGACGCCGGCGGCCTTCCGCCAGGATCTCATCCGGAGATATTCCCGGGATATCCGCCGGCCGGACATCGCCCTGATGCTCGGGGGCAACGCCAACGCCTTTCCCCTGGATATCGCGGCCAAGAAGATTTACGACCAGGGCCATTTCATCACCGTCACCCTCAACAAATCCGCCGGCGCCTTTGTCTTGGTGGGGGGCGAGGTGGGCACCCCCAAACTGGTGCCCTTCGAGGGCCACCTGACCGTGCTCCAGGCCATTATGGCGGCCGGCGGCAAAAAAGAAAGCTCCGACCTCTCCCGGGTGGTGATCCTCCGGCGCGGCCAGTTTGACCGGGCTGAGTGGCTGCAGACCGACCTGGTGTCACCGTCCAAAGGGAGAGACCTGAAAAACGATGTGGCCTTGCGGGCCGGGGACGTGGTCATTGTGCCCATGTCCGGCATCGCCCAGGTGGGCCTGTTCGTGAAGCAGTGGATCCGGGACGTGATCCCGCTCTACGGCTCCTACAACATCAATCTGGGCAGCACCAGCGGACTCTTCACTTCGCCGATTCCTTGAGGATGCGAGCCATGCGCGGCAAGATCTTCTGGTCCGTTTTACTTCTGCCGGGGCTGCTGGCCGGGGTCCTGCACGCCGATCAGTTCGGGCTTCTGCCCCAGGCCGAGTTCGACGCCTTGCCCCACGGGGTGGTCAACGTCGCCCTGGCGGAATTGGGCCGGGACCTCCTGGTGGGCGGCGACTACGGCCAGGGCAATGTGACTCCCGTCGAGGTCGTGGGTCCGGAGGGTAACCGGGAGGTGCGCATCTTCCGCACCCCGGTCCTGCCCATCTCCCATCGGCGGCCGGCCAGTGTGCGGGTCTTGTTGGGCCAGGTCAGCGGGCTGTACGTCTGGATCGAGACCCCCCCGGTACAGGGGGAATGGACCCTGAGCATAGACCGGGTCAATTTCGACGGCGTCCGGGAAAACATCTTCACCAAACAGATGAAACCGGGGATCCGGGATTGGGTCAAGGTCCTGCCCCATACCGTCATCGAGTGCAAGCTCACCACCAAGACCACGGCCGTTAAACGGAACCAGAGTTTCAGTCTGACGCTCAGCCCCACCATGTACGCCGTCTGGCCCGACTATTTGCCGGTGCCCACCCGGACAATTTTCGATTAGGGGCGACTGATGACCATAGCTGTGAGGAGACTGACATGAAGGTGCAAACCACAGGACGCATCCTGCTCAACAGCTTGTTCCGTCGCCGGCGGCTCATCGTCCAGATTAACCTGGTGGTCCTGGGCACCATCCTGGTGGGCAGCTGGCTTTGGCCGCCCACCTATCAAGCCTCCAGCAGCATCGTGGTCCTGAGCCGGGGTTACCCCGAACTCCTGTCCCCGGCCAAAGGCGGGGGGGCCTCTACCCTGATCATGAATCCCAAGGAAGAGATCAACTCGGAGATCGAGATCATCCGCAGCCGGCCGGTCCTGGAACGGGTGGTGCAGGAACTCAATCTGACCGAGCCCAAGCCCATTGAGGAAACCGGGGTGGCCGGCGTCATCCGCGGCCTGGCCCGGGCGACGTATCACGGCCTGGGGAAGCTTTTTGACGCCTTGGGTATCACCCGCCGCTACAGTAAAGACGAGAAGTTCGAAGCCGCGGTGGAGCGCCTGCATTCCCGGCTCAACCTGGACCCGGCCGTCGATTCGCAAATCATCTGGATCGGGTATCGCAGTCTGGATCCGGCCCTGGTCAGCCAGGTGGTGAATAAGGTGGCCCAGGAGTATCAGCGCCAGCACCTGGAAATCAATATGAATAAAGCCGAGAGCACCTTCTACGCTGAACAGATCGACAAGATTCAAAACGACCTCAAGGGACTGCAGGAACAACTCCTCAAGTTAAAGCAAGAGAGCGGTATCGTCTCTTATGCCGAACAGAGCCAGGCGCTGCTGAAAAAGCTGGATACCTATGATGCCGCCCAGACCAATGTGCAGAAGGAGATCATCCGGATTGGCGCCAAGGTAGAGAATATCCGGGCCCTGCGGAAGACCAAACCCCAATTGCTCATCCCCCTGCCGGACATGGTCCAGGATCCCCAGCTGGCGGACCTGGAAAACAAACTGGTCAACCTGAAGTTTCAGATCCAAACCGTGTTGCAGCGCTTCACGCCGGAGAGTCGGCAAGCTCAGACCGTGCGGGAGCAGATCGGCCAACTCGAGAAACAGATCAGGAACCAGGTCAACATCCTGCTGGAGCGGGAACTGGACAAGCTCTGGGAACTCCAGGCCGAAGCGCAGGCCATCGGCCTGACCATGAAGGGCATGAAGTCCGAGATCGAAGCCTTGCCGGCCGCAGAGATGAATCTGAGAAACCTGGAGCGCGACATCGACACCAAGCAGGGGATTTTGTCCGTGCTCTTGAAGAAGTACCAGGACAGCCTCCTGGCCAAGAACGCCGACCAGCGGCTGGAAAACGCCAAGATTTTAAGCCTGGCGGCGGTGCCTTTGCGGCCGGTATTCCCCAATTATCCTCTAAACCTGGGCCTGGGGCTCCTGGTCGGTCTGATCGGCAGCATCAGCACCGCCTTTTTCCTGGAATATTGGGACGATTCCTTGAAGATTCCGGAGGACGTGGAGCGGTTCCTCGACCGTCCGGTGTTCGCCTCCATCCCGGAATTCTGACATGAGCCGGATCTGGGCCGACCAGCGCGGCGTTGAGGCCCCGGGCATCCCGGTTTGGTGCCTGGGGGCCGCCGTCCTGCTGGGCCTCCTGGTCCTGTTGGGGGTGCAGCTAAGTTTGAAGTGGTTTGCCTTCCTGTTTATCGGCACCCTCTTGTTCCTGGTTTCTCTGGCAGTGGAAGACCGGAAGAAATTCTTTCTGATTCTGCTGACCTTGTCGCTGCCGGTCTGGATCGGCATGCATATCGGCTTTACCAGATCGCCCTACGGCCGCTCCACCTTCGGCTTCCCTATCCATTTCAGCTTCTTGCCCCTGGCCGCGCTATATGTGCTCTGGGGGGTGCGCCGGGCCACCCTTAAGGCCCCGGCGCCCATCTCCACCCGGGGGTTGCGCCCCCTGGCCGCCCTCTTCCTGGTGGCGGCCCTCTCGGTGCCGGTGGCGCTGGACCCGAGGTTTGCCCTATTCGACCTGTTCGCCCTGTTCACCCAGATCCTGATCTTCATTTACGTCGCCAGTGAAATCAGAACCCAGCCGGAGCTGCGCCTGGTGGTCAAAGTTTTGTTGATCAGCGCCGCCTTCCAGGCCATCATGGCCATAATTCAGTGGCTGACCGGCTCTACCCTGGGGCTCAATCTCTTCGGCGCGGCCAATACCTTGTATGGCTATGCCGGCCTGGAGACCCTGTCCCGGGTGGGTGGGCTCGTCGGCCATCCCAACACCCTGGCTCTCTACTTCGATCTGCTGCTGCCCTTGAGTTTCAGCTTCCTGTTTTATCCCTTGAGCCCACGGCGGCGCTTCTTCCTGCTGGCGGCGGTGGGGTTGGAACTCCTGGCCCTGGGCGCCACCTACTCCCGGGGGGGCATCACCGCCACGCTCCTGGCCCTGTTCGCCCTGTTCGTGTACCAGCGCTCGCGGGCCATCGGCCTGGTGCGGGCCGGCGTTTCAGGGCTCTGCGCCGCGCTGCTGTTCATCATGATCCTCCTGGTGGTGCCCAACCCGATCCAGAAGGGTCTGTTCCGTAGCGGCTATGAAACCGCCTATGGCCGGCTGCCGCTGGTTACGGTGGCCTTTAACCTGATCCGCCACCACCCGCTGCTGGGGGCCGGATTGAATAACTACGTCCACGCGGCCCGGCAGTACGACTATACCCCGGAGCAGCTCACGGCCTCCTGGAACGCCCCGGTTCACAACCTCTTTCTATTTATCGCCGGGGAGATCGGTCTGCCGGGTCTGATCTGCTTTTTGATCTTTTTGATCAGTGGGCTGACTGCGGTTTACCCGGCCTTGCGATCCCCGGACCCATTTCTGCTCTGCACCGGGGCCGGGATTTTCTGCGGCATTTTGGCGTTTTGCGTCCACGCCCAGGTGGACTACAGCATCTGGACGCAGAACCGCCAACTCTGGTTCCTTTTGGGCCTGGCGGTGGTAGTGGGGCGTTTTACCCGGGAGGCCGGCGGCGGCGGGAAGTATGGTCAGGAAATGAACCCCCGGAGATTCGTGCGCAACAGCCTGCTGTTGATTGGCATCGAGATGCTGGCCAAGGCCCTCGGGGTGGTCTTTTTTGCCCTGGTGGCGCGGTTCTTGGGCGCCAGGGAACTGGGATTGTTGGCCTTCGCCACCGCGGTGGCCAACTTCATCGTCATTCCGGCCCGCTTCGGCTTCGAGACCGTGGTGCAAAGGAACGTGGGGCGGAACCCCGCGGGCACCCTGGCTTATTTCCAGGGCATCGGCCGGCTCAAGATCATGATTTCCCTGGGCATTATGGTTATTTATGTCGCCGCCTTGAAGATCACCGGCCGCGGCGAGGTCACCGTTATGGCCCTGGTGGCCTGCTTCACGCTCGTTTATTCGTTGATGGAATTCGTCAACGCCTTTTTCCGCGCCAATCAGAGACCGGAGTTGGAGTTGGCGGTGCGCAGCTTCTTTTCGGTGAGCAACCTGCTCTTTGGTCTGATGGTCCTCTACGCCGGCTGGCGGCTGGCCGGAGTGGTCTCCTCCCAACTGTTGAGTGTGGCCCTGGCGGTGGTTTTGGGGGTTGGGCTGCTCCTCCGGATCGCCCCGCCGCTCAAAGCTCAGCTGGACCGGCAGCAACCGACCAAATATCTGGCCGCGGCCGCTCCCTTTGCCGGCATCCTGGTAGCTCTCTACTTCAGCAATCAGATCGGCGTCATTATTCTGACCCCGTTGGCGGGGTCCGAGGAAGTCGGTTATTTTGCCGCCGCGGCGCGGCTCTTCGATGCCCTAACCCTGATCCCGGCCGCGGTGATGGGGGTCTTCCTGCCCCTGATGAGCCAGCTCTATGGCCAGACCCTGGGCGGCTTCGTGCGCACCTTGCACTTCACCTTCAGATACCTGTTCATCCTCACGGCGCCCCTGGTGGTGCTGACCCTCATTCTGGCCCCCAAGATCATCGCCTTGCTCTACAGCCAGGCCTTTGCGCCCTCGGTCCCGGCCCTGCAAATCCTGAGCGGCGCCCTCATTTTCAGCTGCTGGAATTACGCCGGCGAGAGCGTGCTGGTGGCCCGGAACCGGGAACGGTCCCTGCTGAAGCTGGCCTGGATCACCGCCGGCATCCACGTGACCGCCAACCTGCTGTTGATTCCCCGGTTCACCTACCTGGGGGCCTGCGGGGCGATCCTGGCCACCCAGGGGCTCTTTAGCATCATCTTGTTCAGGACGCTGCTGCGGCGCTATCTGAGCCTGGCCGGAGTCTGCCGGCTGCTGGCCCGGCCGGCCCTCAGCGCTGTCCTCATGAGCGCGGCGCTGCTGCCCCTGCGGGATTACCGTCTGCTGCTGTCGATTCCGGCCGGCTTGCTGGTCTATGTGGGGGCCTTGCTGGCCTTGAGGGTCTTCGGCCGGGGGGAGTTGAACCGGCTCCAGAGCCTGGTGACCGTCGGCGCCAGGCATCCTTGAGCCGGACGGCGCGGCGTCCCTCCCCGGCCATCACCGCGTGGCCGAGCCAAGCCTGGAGAGCCGGCTCACCGGCCCCGGGGGCAGGCCTCTCTCAGGTAATTCTCCCAAATATACTCGCTCAACTTCTCCCCGATCCGCCGGTGCACCAGGGCCGAGGGATGGGAATCGTAGCGGCTGGCCTGGTATTCCCGGGCGGTAAAGGCCGGGGCGAGGTTGGAGATATCGAAATAATCCAGGTGGTCGCGCTGGAAGCGGCGGATAATCTCCCGAAACTGGCTGCCATCCCCGCCCCAGGTGGGGAGGGTCACAATCAGATATCGATAGCCATAGCTCGCGGGCGATCTTTTTGAATTCGGTAACATAACCGTAGGATGAGCTAATCCACTCCGGCAGCTTCCCGGGCCTCAATTCGGCTTCGATCTTTGGCGGTTGCAGGGTGCGTGCTAAGACGTCTCTGATCAGGTAACTCAGATGCAGCCGGCGCAGGAGAAATTTTAGCCCGCGGATACCGGTTCACCAGATCCGAGGCGCCGCCATGGGTGTTATAGCCCCAGGCATCGACCCCCGGGGTCCGGCTGGTGTCGAAGTCGTTGATGATGATGCCCATGACCACCAGGTCGGGGTGGACGGCCGGGACCCGGTACTGCAAAGTGGCCGCCATTTCTTTAACGCTGTAGGATGAGACCGCAAAATTGAAGACCTTGACCGGGCAACGGTTTTGCAACCTATTCAGAGTGGCCTGGACCACCTCGGGGTAGGTGTCGGCCGTGGCCACCCCCACCCCAAAGGTGACCGAATCGCCCACGAAAGCCAGGCGGTATTCGTGCGGGCCTTTGGGCGCAATCCCGGCGCCCGGGGTCAGGCTTCTCAATCCCAGCTCATCCGTGTTGATCCGGATGTTGCCATGGGCCCGGGCGTTGGCCAGGTTCGGCTTCAGGACAAAGGGGATTTCCCGGCTTGGGGTGAAGGGCATATAGATGGGATCATACAGGTACATCCCGGCGTAACCCCAAAGCCGCACCAAGACCTCCAGGCAGACCAGGATGATCAAGCTCAGGTAAAACACATAGAGCAAGGCTTTGCCTAGCCGGTGCATACTCCCGCCTTTTAGTTCTGCGGTTGGGCCTGAAATTCGAGGCGCGTCAGGGAATGGGCCCCGAAGGTATAGGTCATCGGCGACGCCGCGGCCGTCAGGCTCCCGAAGGTAGGGGCCACGGTGGCCTCGCGCCCCTCGTTGTGGTCTCCAGGCCGATCCGCAGAAAGGGTCAGGACCAGGGCCGCGGGCTGCGGCGCAAACCCCTGAAGCTGGATGGCGGCGGTCACGGGGGCGGTCAGGGACCGGTTGAGCACCAGCAGGGTGAGGCGGCGCCGGTCGCCGGTGGCGGCGGCGATGGCTCCCAGGAGCGGCACCGGTGGGGTGCCTTTCACATTCCCCACCGCGGGTACGGTGAAGGTGGGAGCAACTACCCGGGTATCCAGCAGTGCCAACCCCGAGAGCTGTCGGAGTATTTTCAAGACATGGTATTGGGGCCGCAGCGTCCTGGTGCCCAGTTCCCAATTATAGCCGATGGCCGCGGTGGGGTTGCTGCCGTGCAGGTTCCAGGCCGCGGCAATGATGAGGCCCAGCGGTCCGGCCTCACGGCTGAGGCCCATCAGCAGATCGGCGGCGTAGAGGGCCCCGGCCAGGTTGGAGTAGTCCCGGGGGTCCTGGGAGGCATAGGGCCAGATGCCGTACTCGGTGACGGCCAGACCGATATTTTTCCCGGCCGGGGCGTTGGCGTCGACCACGGCCCGGATTTCCTGGAGGTCGGCCAGGGCCCGGGAGGCCCCGGCCAGGACGGCGGCAAACCAGTCGGCTCCCTGGTAAGAAACCTTGGGCGGGGCGGCGGACGGGTAGTAGGGATGGATCACCAGAAAATCGCTGGACCCGCCGGCCAGTTTGACCACCGTGGGGTTCCAGAGGTCATGGGCGTCGGCGTCTCCCCGGCCTTTGGGGTCGGAGAGGCCCACGGCCCCGATCTGGATGCCGGGGTCCACCGCTTTCATGGCCCGGGCAAAGGCCAGGAAGTCCCGGGCGTACTTCCGGGCCGTGGTATAGCCGATCTCGGTCTTGTCATAGGTTTCGTTGCCCACCTCCCAATAACGCACCGCGCAGGGCTCCCGCGGTCCCCGGGCGGCCCGCTTCCGGGCCCAGTAGCCGACGGTCTGCCAGTCGCGGCCTTCTTCGTCAGTGCCCAGGGGCGCGGTATTGTTGAGGTCGCCGTTGACATAGGCCACCAGGGCGGCGGCCCGCTGCACCCGCTGGCTCAAGGACGCCTGGGTGGACAATCTCCCGCCCCGGTCCAGGCCGGTGCTGTAGTTGACGGTGAGGATCGCCTGGGCCCCCAGGGCCTGGACCAGTTTCAGATGCTCGGTTATCCCGTAACTGTTGGAGAACCAGTCGGGCTGTCCCGGCCGCGCCTCCGGGCGGATGCTGACCCCGGCGGGGTGGAGGCCCTTGAGACCTATAAGGCCTTCCAGGCGGTTGCCGTGGAGGCGCAAAAAGCTGAAGGGCTCGCCGAACTGCCCGCCTTTAGAGTCGATAAAGCGCGCCCTGGACGACGCCGGTCCAGTCCGGGGCGCCGTCCAGCACCGCGGCCGCGGAGGTGGGCGTCACCGCCTCCAGGGTCAGGAATCCCAAACCGTCTTCCCAGAGATATTGGTCCGCGGCGGCCCCGCCCGGGAAACGCAGGAGGGTAGGGGCCAGGGCTGCGATCAGGGGTTGGACCGCGGGGTCGAGGCCGTCCACCCGGGCGTTCCAGAGGCTGTTGCCGGCGAACAGGACGTTTTGCCCGAACAATAGGGGACTGACGGTGCCGCCAGTCTGGGCGGCGTTCACCATAATTTGGGCTTCCTGGGCGCGGGCGAAGGTGACTCCTGCCGGGCCCGGCAGTCGCAAAATAATCAGCAGCAAGAACAGGCAAATTTTGGTCATGTGGCCTCTCGCTCATTTCCGGCCGGCCGCGGCCAGTTCCAGGACCCGGGCAATCCGGGCGCCCTGGTGGTCCCAGGTCCAGCCGCGCTCGATGGTCCGGCGGGCGTTGGCCCCCAATTGCCGCCGCCAGGGATCATTCTCGATAAGTTCCAGGAGTTTGCCGGTCAGGTCCGCATAGTCGCCGGGTTCGTGGAGCCTGCCGTTGTAGCCGTCGGCGATCAGCTCCTTGATCTGGCCCAGGGCCGGAAAGAGCACGGCCTTGCCGGCGGCCATATACTCCAGCAATTTCATGGAGGAGCCATAAAACAGATAATCGTCTCGATAGGGGCTGATGGCCAGGTCCATGACGCTGAGGAAGGCGGGGACCCGGTCATGGGACACGCGGCCGGGGAAGATGAAGCGTTCGGCGAGACCGGCGGCCGCCGCCCGGCGCCGCAGCTCCTCCCCCAGCGCTCCCTGGCCCACCAGGAAAAAGACCGCCTGTGGGTGCGCGGCGCCGACGGTTCGGGCCAGATCGAGGCAGCGGGAAAGATCGCCGAAGAACTCGAAAGAGCCGATATAACCGATCACCAGCCGGTCCTGCAAGTGGAAACGCGCCTGGATTTGGGGATCGGGGGGCCGGGGCGTCAAGGCCAGGTGGTCCACTCCGTTGGGGACGACGTGCAGCCGGTTGCGCCGGGACGCCGTAGCGCATGAGGTAGCCCTTGAGGATTTCGGAGATGCAGACCACCTGAGCCGCGCCCCTGACGTTCAGGCCCTCCAGCCCGCGGCCCAGCAGGGGATAACGGTGGTACTGCGGGAAAAACAGGCCATACTCGTACTCCAGGGGGGCCTCGGCAAACAGCACCAGGGGCACCCCCAAGCGGCGGGCGGCGAGCCGGGCCGAGAAATTGCAGTAGGAACTCACTGCCAGAAGGACGTCGGGCCGGAAGGCCCGGAGCAGCTGGAGCTCTTGGCGCAAAAAAGCGAAATTTCGCCAGATCAGCCGGGGCACATGGCCGAAACGCCGCAGCCAAGCGCGGCGCTTCAAGCCCCCATAGCCGTCCGCCCCGGGGCGGCGGGCCGCCCGGAACTGCAAGTCGACCCGGTGGCCCAGGCGGTCCAGGGCCGCGGCGATAGCCCGGACCTGGGTGGCCGCGCCGATGGCCCTGCCTTCGATATCATAGTGATAATTGAAATATGAGATTCGCATATTGCCGGCACCGCTTTACCCGGAGCCGCGGGCCCTGAGACCAAAAACCTGCGCCTTACAGGCGGGAGCCGGTGTTGCCGAATTTCCGCCCAGCCGCGGGAAACATCTTATCCCTCAGGAGCCGCTGGCTCAGAACCCGCAGCCCGAAGAGGGGCAGGCCCAGAAGATAACGCCGCCAGGTGCGGGGCTCCTGCCACAGGCGGTAGAGCCATTCAAAGCCGCGACGGCGCCAGGGCTCCGGCAGCCGCGCCAGCTCCCCCGCCACAATCTTGAACATGCCGCCACAGGTGAGCACCAGACCGACCTGTAAATGTCGTCGCCAGGTTTCGGTCCACACCACCTGGCGCGGGTCGCCCATCCCCACCCAAAGGATGTCGGGCCGGGCCGCATTGATGGCGGCGATCACCGATTCGTCGCCAAGGTCGAAATAACCCGGATAGGTGCCGACTATCTGCAATTGCGGAAACTGCTGTAAGGCCCTGGTCCGGGCCCGTTCGGCCAGCCCGGGTTCGCCCCCCAGGAGGAAAAGCCGGTAGTCCCGCGCCACCGCCAGTGCGCACAGATGGGGCCAAAGGTCGGTGGTGGTCAATTTCTCCGGGATCAGGCCGCCCAGCACCCGGGCTGCCAGCCGCAGGGAGGCGCCGTCGGCGTAAAGGCAGTCGGCCCGAAGCAGCCCCTCCAAATAATCGGGGTGCTGATAGATGAGGTTGAGGGCGTAAGCGTTGAGGCCGTAAGCCGCGGCACAACCGGGCGCGGCCAGCAGTTCCCGGAGCCGGCTCAGTAAACCGGCCAGGGTATAGGCCCCCACCGGCAGTCCCAGGATATTGACGGTGGCCGCCGACATCAGCGTCCGGCTTCCCAAGGCGGCAGGCGGTTGCCGTGGGTCAGGCGATAGAGCTGTTCCCGCCGCAGGTAATCGATCAGGGCCTGGTCGGTAATCCGGTTGATCTCCGGATTGACATAACTCTGGAAGAACCCCCAGATAAAGGCGAACCCGCCCACCAGCCAGGGCCGCTCCGCCAGGCGGAAGAGGCCCCGGGCCACGGCGAACAGCGGGTGGCTGCCGATGGCGTAGGCCCCCCGGCCCCAGATGACGCGGCCCCGCAGGCCGCCGAAGGCGGAGCCCTGGAGGCGGTGGTGGATAATGGTGATGGCGGGATCGCTCACGGTCAGCCAGCCGTGGCGGCGGGCGTCGGTTTCGTCGAGGATGTCCCAGCCGTAAACCGGCTGCAACCCGCCGATCTCCTCAAAGCAGCGGCGGCGGTAAAATTTGTTCTGGCCGCCCACGTGATAGGAGGCGTAACGCTCGGAAACCAACTTGTCTCCCACCTGCAAGAGGGTGGTGCCGCCCGCCATGCCCACCCGGGGATCGTCAAACCGGGCCAGGATGCGGGCGCAACAGTCGGGCCCGAACTCCAGGTCGCAATCCAGTTTGGCGATGACGTCGAAGGGCTCGTTCCCCAGGTGCCGGAGGCCGGCGTTGAAGGCCGCCACCACCCCCGGCCCCAGTTGCCGGCCGCCCGGGCGTTCCCGGCGCAGCAGCCTGATCCAGGGATACTCGGCGGCGTAGCGGGCTATCAGGTCCGGGGTGGCGTCCTGGCTGCCGTCGTCCACGAGGAGCCACAGGGCCGGCGGTTCGGTCTGGGCGGCCATCGATTTGAGGGTGAACGGCAAAAATTCCGCCTCATCCCGGCAGGGGCTGATGACCACCAGGCGGCGGTTCATTCCCGCCATATCGGCCTCCCTCGGACCCGTCGCCACCAGACCGCGAACACCAACAGGGCCCAAAGCTGGCGGCTGTAATCCCTGACCCCGTTGACATGGGCCGCCGCCAGGTCCTCGACATAAGCCAGATTAAAATAGCCGCTGTCTCTCAAGGTCTCCAACCACCGATGCTCCCGGGCGTAATCCATGAGGTGGTGCTGGAGCCAGAATTCCAGGGGCGGGTTGAAGCCGCGTTTGGACTGCCGCAAAACCGCGGGCGGCAGCCAGGGCTTCAGGGCCCGCCGCAGCACGTGCTTGGTGTGCAAGCGTTTTAATTTCAAGTCCATGGGCATGGAGAGGGCAAACTCCACCAGGGTGTGGTCGAGCAGCGGCACCCGGACTTCCAGGGAGCAGGCCATGCTCATGCGGTCCACCTTGACCAGCAGGCCGTCGGGCAGATAGACGCTGAGGTCGGAGAGATTGGCCTGGACCAGGGGATCGAGCTCCGGGTAGTCCCGGGGAATGGACCAGACTTCCTCCAGATAAGGGAAGTCTTCCGTCTGCCAGCGAAAATCGGGAGAAAACAAGCGCTGTTGCATCTCCGGGGTAAAGAAAGCCACCTTCCGGGTGTAACCTTCAAACAATGGAAAGAGGGAACTGGCCGCAATCCGCTCCAGGCGGTGTTCCAGATAACCCAGGCGGGCCGACCCGAAGCGGGGCAGGTGTCCGGCGAGGTCAACCAGAGCCCGGCGCAGCCACCGGGGCAGCAGCCCCAGCCAGCTATTGAGCTTGATTCCCCGGTATTGCGTATAGCCGGCGAAGAGTTCGTCGCCGCCCTCGCCGCTCAGGGCCACCGTCACGTGACGCCGGGTTGCCTGGGCCAGCAGGTAGGTGGGAATGATGGTGGCGTCGGCCAGGGGCTCGTCCAGGTGCCAGAGGAGCTTGGGCAGCAGGTCGGCGGCCGCGGCCGTCAAGCGGAAGCTCTCATGGTTGGTCCCCAGATATCGGCTGACCGCCCGGGCCTTGTCCGTTTCGTCATACTTGGGCACCTCGAAGCCGACGTTGAAGCTGCGGATCTCCCGGGCGCCCGTCTTGGCCATGGCCGCGGTCACCGCGCTGGAGTCGAGGCCGCCGGAGAGAAACACCCCCAGGGGCACATCCGCCTCGAGTTGCAGGCGCACTGCCTCCAGGAGGCGCCGGCGCAGTTCGTCGCACCAATCCTCCAGGCGCCGCCCCGGGTGGGGAGCCACTGTAGGCCGCCAATATTGGGCGAAGGCCAGCTTTTGATCCTTGACCAGTAAGGTTTCGCCGGGGCGGAGTTGCCGGATAGCGCGATAGATGGTCCGGCCGCCGGGGACAAAGTGCTGGGAGAAATAGTCAAACACCGCCCGGTCGCTGACCGCGGGCTCGATTCCCGGCAGGAGCAGCAGACTCTTGATCTCGGAGGCGAAGGCCAGGCAATCCCGGACCTGAGCATAAAAGAGCGGCTTGATGCCCAGGCGGTCCCGGGCCAGAAACAGCTCCCGCTCCCGCCGGTTCCAGACGGCCAGGGCGAACATGCCGTTGAGATGCCGGACGACCTCCGGACCCCAGGCCTCATAACCGTGGACGATGACCTCGGTGTCGGAGGAAGTTCGGAAAATATGCCCCTGTTGCTGCAACTGCGACCGGAGGTCCCGAAAGTTATAAATCTCGCCGTTAAAAACGACCTGAAGGGCGCCGTCTTCATTGGCCATGGGCTGGCGGCCGCCGCTCAGGTCGATGATGGCCAGGCGCCGGAAGCCCAGCCCGATCCCGTCTTCCCGGAAATAGCCCTCAGCGTCGGGCCCCCGGTGGCGGAGCAGATCGGTCATGGCCCGGAGGACCTCTTCGTCCACCGGCCAGCCGTTTAGATTCAAAATGCCGCAGATGCCGCACATATCAGTTCCGAGTTCCGAGTTCCGAGTTTGGAGAGCAAGAGCTGGTCTCAACTCTGGCGCGGTTAATCAGGGCCTGTGGCTGGCGGGAGTTGATGGCCCCGGCAAATAATTGCAGCAGGCGGGCGGCGCTGCGCCGGGAATTAAACTCCGCCAGCACCAATTTCCGTCCGGCCGCGGCCAGACGCCGGCCCAGGCCGGGGTCGGCCAGCAGCCGGGCCAGGGCGGCGGCCAGGGCGGCGGGGTCGTCCGGCTCCACCAGCAGGCCGGTATCGCCGTGGCGCACCAGCTCCGGAATGCCGGAGACCCGGGTGGCCACCACCGGAATCTCCATGGCCAGCGCCTCGATAAGCACGGTGGGAATGCCGTCCTGATCGCCGTGGCGGACGCAGGACGGCATGGCCAGGAGGTCGGCGCGCCGGAATAAGGGCAACAAGGCTTCGGGCTGGAGTCGGCCCGGCAATTCCACCCGGTCAGCCAGCCCGAGATCGATTACCAGTTTCCGCAAAGGTTCAGCCTCCGGACCCTCGCCGACTATCAGACAGCGGCAATCCCGGCCTTCCTGCCGCAGCCGGGCGCAGGCCGCCAGCAGGACGTGGAAACCCTTGGTCTCGACCAGGCGCCCCGCGGCGAGCACCAGGGGCGGGGTCCCAATGGGGTGGGGCGCGGGCCGGAACCTGGCGGGGTCGACGCCGTTACGCACCAGCTCCAGGCGGGCGCGGGCGGCGGCGGCGGGGAATTTTTGCTGCAAATAGCCCAGGTTGAACCGGCTGATGCTGGCCACGAAGGCCGCGGCGGTAAGCTTGGCCGGCAGCAGCAACTGGTCGATGAAGAGGTCATAGGCGTGGACCGTGAAACTGAAAGTGATCCCGGCCAGATGGGCTGCCATCAGGGCGAGGCTGGCGGGGGCGTTGGCGAAATGGGCGTGGAGATGCTGGACCCCGGCGCGGCGCAGGTGCCAGGCGGCGTAAGGGGCCACCAGAAAAAAGGCCAGGCAGCGCCGGCGGTGGCGCCAGGGCTCCGGGGCCCGGAGGGCGTAGCGGACCAGGCAGTGCCAGTAACGCCGCGGGTAGCGCCACAGGAAAAAGAGATGCGCCAACCAGAAGAGCGGGGTGCCCGGACGGCAGAGCACCGTGACCTCCCGGGCTAATCCCGGGGCCTCGGGATGGGCTGCCCGAGCCTCGGGAGGATAGAGGCTGAAGGGCTTGATCCGGGCCCCCAGGGAGCGCAGGGCGGCAATCTCCCGGACCACAAAGGTTTCGGAGAGGACGGGCAGGATGCGGCCAAGGTAGGCGATGCAGTAAGGCTTCTCATCCATCCGGCAGATTCGCTTAAAATCTTCAGTCGCGCTGGCGGCCAAAATAATTATTTAGGGATTTATCGGTATCTTCTCAGAGAAACTTGACGGCCGCCGCGGCCGCAGGGCGCAGATTTTCCGGAAAAATCCGCACGGGGAGGAGGATATTGAGCCGGCAGCAGATGGGGATCAGGCAGGCCCAGGCAGGGCAAGCATCAACTTAGCCAGGCCAAAGGGGCGTCACCTGACAGCATAGTTCGGTGGTTCGGGGTGGAATTGATCTGCGATGTGAGGCGAAGAGGCGGTCAGTCCCGGCCAGGGCGCACTTCCATGTTACGCCCTACGGGATCTGAAAATTACTTGGCTGCTTTATGGTGAGAGCCGCGGGCTCCGAACCCTCTCTCCTTGGCCATCTTGCTGCGCTGCTCGGAATATTCCTTGCATACCAGGGGGTACTTCTTCGGGTCCAGACCGAATCTTTTGAAGTATTCTTTGGGCAGCAACTTGTGGGCCTTGCGGATGTGGGCTTTCAAGGTGCGCATCTTTTTACCGCATTCCAGGCAGACGACGTATTTCTCTTTGACAATATCCTTTAAAGGCACTGACGGTTTCTTGGTTACCGCGGCTTCTTCGCCTTTTTCCAGGGCCTCGGCCTCCGGCATTGGCGCACCGCTTTCCATGGCGGCCAGGACATTGTAGACCTCTTTAATTTCCTCGACCAACTCTTGAGGAGTCAGTTCGGTCATAGAGGCGTGAGAAATCACAATTTGGGACGTTAACCTTAATACTTCGGTAGCCATAGTCTCCTCACTTTGGAATTAAAATATTAGTATTTTGTTAAATAGTGGGTTCTTCTTAGCTTGTCAAGCAATTTTATTAGGTCCCGGTTATTTTTTACTTTGGAGAGAAGAGATCCACAGCAGGTTGTCAACCGCGAGAACCAAAAATTGCCATGGACGGAGCGGCGCGACCGGCAAGATCGAGACCGTCGCCTGCGGGCGGCAGACATAAAACCAACAAGTTTCTTAAGGCAACCAAAAACATTCTGAATCTCCTTAGCCCGGTAAGATTACGGCGCTGAGCCGAACCTGGAAAGAGGCGCGGCCGGAGGGTAATTACCTGATAAGACCTTTGCCTGCGGTGACGGAAAAGCCTGCCATCTGCTATCAATGATCTGCTCCGCAGCCGGACTGCACCGGCGTGATCACATCTGTCTGAGGCGTGGCGAGTTGCGCTTCTCATCCAGGTAAATTATCTTTAGGTTGAAGCGGGCCGCGAGGTCCGCCCCGGAATTTAGTGGCCCAAAGGAAAAAGTTTCATGCCCATCCTCGATCTGTTTACGAGAAAGCGCCTCTGCCACCTGTTGGTGAACCGGACGGGGGAGATCGCCGCCAAATATAATCATTTCATGGACTTCCTTTCTGAGAATCGCACCACTCTGGCGATTATCTCGGAACTGGAGCACCTCTATTATCAGGGCGGCCCCTTCACTATGACCGCGGTGGCGGCCCGCTATCGGGACCTGCGGGCGGCGACGCGAGCCTTGACCGCGGCCTTGAACGCCTTATCCCATGGGAAGTATAAGGAGCTTGACCGGGCCATTGACCGGGTTAACCAGCAGATTGCCCCGATTTTGGCCCCCAGATGTCCTTTGCCGACGGGAGAACTGGTCCTGCCCCTGGAGGCCCTGGGGCCGGAGATGGTCAGGATGGCCGGGGCCAAGGCCACGAATCTCGCCCTCATCCGGAAATTTGTGGGCGCCCCGGTGCCGCCGGGTTTTGTCATCACGGCCCGGGCCACCCATCTCTTTTTCCTGGAGACCGGGTTGGCCGGCCCCATTGCAGAGCGCCTGAGCCGGCTCTCTCCGGAGGCGCCCGAACTGCTGGACGAGGCCAGCCGGGTTATCCGGGACCTGATCCTGGCGGCGGAGGTGCCGAAGCAACTGGCGGCCGAAATTCTCCAGGCCTACCGGGACCTGGAGGCCAAGACTCAGCCTCGGGTGCGTCTGGCCATGCGCAGCAGTGCCGTGGGGGAAGACAGCGAGGCCTCCTTTGCCGGACAATACGCCACCGAACTGAACGTCACCGCCGACCGCCTGCTCCCGGCCTACCAGCAGGTCCTGGCCAGCAAATATTCCCCCCGGGCCATTGCCTACCGGCTGCGCTACGGCCTGGAAGACTGGGACACCCTCATGTGCGTGGCCGGGATCGTGATGTTGGAGGTCCGGGCCAGCGGCGTCCTCTATACGGTGGACCCGGCCCGGCCCGAGGCCAACCGGCTCAAGGTCAGCGCCATCTGGGGCCTGGGCGAATATCTGGTGAGCGGTGAGGCCCAGCCGGATGCATTTTTTCTGGATAAGCAGGCAGTCAGCATCACCCGGCGAGTCATTCGTCAAAAAACCCACCGTCTGGTCAATCTGCCGGAAGGGGGCACCCGCTTGGAAGAGGTGCCGGCCGCCGAGCAGGAACTGCCTTGTCTGAGTGATGCGGCGGTCCTGGCCCTGGCTCGTTATGGCCTGCAACTGGAGGAATATTTTCACGGACCGCAGGATGTGGAATGGGCCCTGGATCACCAGGGCCAACTTTACCTGCTGCAATCCCGGCCCCTGGGACTGGTACAGGCCAGGACTGAGCAGGAGGCTCTGCCCAAACTCTTTTCGGGCCATCCGGTATTGCTTTCCGGAGGACAGGTAGTCTCGCCCGGCATTGCCACAGGACAGGTTTTTCTGGCGGAAGGCGAACCGGGCCGGGATTTGCCCGCGGATGCTATTCTGGTCTGCCGTACCGCTTCGCCTGATCACGCCCGGCTGATGGGGCAAGTAAAGGGAATCGTCACTGAAATCGGCAGTGTTACCAGCCATCTGGCTTCAGTAGCCCGGGAAACCGGAATTCCGGCTCTCTTTAATGTCGGCGAGGCAGGCGCGATCTTGAAAGAAGGTGATTCCGTCACTTTGGTATCCGGTTGGGGTGACGAACAGGGAATTATCTATAAGGGCAGGATTGAGCAACTGGCCGACGTGGCCCGGCCCCGGCGGCGGCCCCTCTTCGAGAGCCCCTTACACCGCCGCCTGCGGGACTTTCTGGATCAGGTGGCGCTTTTGCATCTCACCGATCCCCGGGAGCCGTCTTTCTCTCCCCGGGGGTGCCGGACCTTCCACGATATCATCCGCTACGCCCACGAAATGGTCATGCAGGAGATGTTCGGCCTGGCCGCGGGGGCCGACGGCGCCACCTCCGTCCGGCTGACCACCGACATTCCCCTGACCCTGCATCTCATCGATTTGGGCGGGGGTCTCAGGAAAGGCCTCACCACCTGCGATACCATCACCCCGGATCATCTGGAATCCCTGCCCATGAGGGCCATCTGGCGAGGCTTTTGCCATCCGGGCATCACCTGGGCGGGCGGCGTGGCCATTGATGCGAGCCATATTCTGACCTTGATGGCCCGGGGATCCGTGGGCGAGATGCCGGGGGGCGATAGTTATGCCATCCTGTCCCGGGAGTATCTGAACCTGAGCGCCAAGTTCGGCTACCATTTCGCCAATCTCGACGCTTACCTGGGCGACGATCCGGCGCAGAACCGCATCTTTCTGCGCTTCGCCGGCGGGGCCGGAACCTATTACGGCAAGTCGCTGCGCCTCAACTTCCTGGGCAACGTGCTCTCCCGACTGGGCTTCAAAATCAGCGTCACCGGCGATCTCCTGGATGCCTCCCTCTCCGGCTATGACCCGGAAGCCATGAAGAGTATCCTGGATCAGGTGGGTCGGCTGCTGGCCACCAGCCGGCTCCTGGACCTGGCCATCACCAACGAGGCCTCGGTACAACGGATGATCGAGGCCTTTTTCCAGGGGGACTACGATTTCCTGCAACAGGCCCAGGCGGCCCGCATCCCCGGATTTTACACCAACACCGGCAACTGGAAGGTGGTCGAAGCCGAAGGCCGGAAGCTCTTGCAACAAGACGGCTCCGAATACGGGAGCATCCTCACCGCCGGCCTGGCCAATTTCATGGGCAAGGTCATGGGGCACAAGTATCTGGAACTATTGGATAACATTGAGGCGTACTTCTATTTCCCCCTGGCCGTGGCCCGGGACAGCGAGGTTGCGGAGGCGACCCTGCGGGTCAGGGTCAAGCCGGTGGCCGGCAGCATCGACCAGGCCGGCGGTCTGGCCTTCGGGATCAAAAATATCAACAACTACTTCGTCCTCCGGATCAATGCCCTGGAAGACAACGTCATTCTCTTCGAGTACGTCAATAGCCGGCGCCTGACGCGGGCCACCGTTCCCAAGGAAATCAGGAAGGACCAGTGGCGCCTCCTGGGCGTGGAGTTCTCCGGCCATACCCTGAAAGGTTATCTGGATGGCGAACTGCTCATCGAATACACCGCGGAGCGGCCGCTGCGCGGTTATGTGGGCCTCTGGACCAAGGCCGATTCGGTCACCTATTTCGATGAGCTGACCATCGAATCAAAGGGCGAAAAACGGGTCATCCAGTTCCAGGGAAGCCCCCAGCCAGGGAAGTGATCAGCAGAGCCCGGCCTCCAAGCTCCCACGTTTGGCGAGGCCGCCCGCTTTTGGATCAAGCTCGGCTTCATCAACTTTGGCGGTCCCACCGGCCAGATAGCCATTATGCAGACCGAGTTGGTGGACCGCCGGCGTTGGATCAGCTCCAACCATTTTCTGCAAATCCTCAATTATTGCATGCTCCTGCCTGGGCCTGAAGCCATGCAGCTGGCCACCTACGTCGGCTGGCTGCTGCACCGTATCCCCGGCGGCCTGATGGCCGGCGCCTTCTTCGTCATCCCTTCCATCTTCATCATGTTGGGGATCACTTATATTTATGCGGCCTATGGCTCAGTATCGTGGATCGCCGCCCTGTTCTACGGCCTGAAGCCGGCCGTGCTGGCCATTGTGGCCAGCGCCACTATCAGTATCGGCAGCAAAGCCTTGAGGCATCCGATTAAATACCTCATTGCCACCGCCTCCTTTGCGGCGCTCTTCTTCTTTAAGGTTTCATTCCCGTTAGTCATCCTGAGCGCGGCGCTGGCCGGCCTCATCGGAGTGCGCCTGTTCCCCAAGATTGGCGCGGTAGGGCTCAACCGGGTGAATCCGCCTCGGAATCTATTCCATTACCTGAGCGTATCCAGCCTTCCCTGGGCCACGCCTGCGAGTGACCGCCACCTGTCTGGCCTGCTGGCTTGCTCCCTTGGCGGCCTTGGGACTGTGGCGGGGTCCGAAAGACGTCCTCTTCCAGGAAGGACTCTTTTTCAGCAAGGCCGCCATAGTCACTTTGGCGGGGCTTATTCGGTGCTGCCCTACGTGGCCCAGCAGGCGGTGGACTATTTCCACTGGCTGACCCCGGCCCAGATGATTGACGGCCTGGGGCTGGCGGAAACCCTACCCGGTCCGTTGATCAAGGTGCTCCAGTTCGTGGGCTTCATGGCCGGCTGGCACCAGGCCCGCGATCTGGCCTCTGGGGGGCCATCCTGGGAGCCCTCACCGCCACCTACTTCACCTTTATGCCCTGCTTTCTGTGGATTTTTCTGGGAGCCCCTTACATCGAAAAGATCCGGACAACCGGACCCTAAACGGGGTCATGGGCGCCATCACCGCGGCGGTGGTGGGCGTGTCCTCAATCTGGCCGTCTGGTTCGGCCTCAACGTGCTGGTCCCGGCCAACCACGGCATCGATTGGTTCGCCCTGGGGTGACCGTCATCTCTTTCAGCGCCTTGCAGAAATTCAAGCTGGACCTCATCCCGGTGGTGGCCGGCGCGGCCGGCCTGGGGCTGATCTAGCGCCTCTGCTTGGCAGGAGCGCCGCAGCTCATTTCCCGCAAGTCGGTCCTTTTGCCGTCCTGAGATTGACATCGCCGCTCCCCTGTGGCATGCTGGAAACGGCATAAATTTCATCACCGGGAGGCCCAGGTGCAGACCGGGTCCCGAAGCTTGACAGCCCGAACATGCCGCCGCCGGCCCAAGCCGGAGGCGACCATGCCGGGCTTTGCTGTTTTATCGGGCTAAAGGAGGGGAAGCGAGCCGATGAGAACCTTTGCCATCGCCAACCAGAAGGGCGGCAGCGGCAAGACCACCACCAGCGTCAACCTGGCCGCGGCCCTCGGGGAGTTGGGGCGCCGCGTCCTGGTGGTGGACCTGGACCCCCAATACTCCGCCACCTCGTGGTTCGGCATCAAGAATGCCGGCAAAGAGGTGCTGGGCATCTTTTCCGATAACGGCGACCCGGCGGACCTGCTGCGGGAGGCTGCGGCTCCGGGGGTGGACCTCATTCCGTCATCCTCCTGGCTGGTGGGGGCCGAGAAGATCCTGGCCGGGGAAGTGGGGGCGGAAACCATCCTGCGGCGCAACCTGAAACGCCTGCCGCCGGACCGCTGGGACTACCTGCTCATCGATTGTCCGCCCACCCTGGGGGTCATCACCATCAACGCCCTGACCGCGGTGGATGAGTTGCTGGTGCCGGTGGAGGCCCATGTCATGGCTTTGAGCGGTCTGGCCCAACTCCTCCACACCGTGGAAATCGTCCAGGAGCGCCTCAATGCCCAGTTGAAGATCTCCGGCATCCTGGCCTGCCGGGTGGACGCCCGCACCCGCCACGCCCGGGAGGTGGTGGAGCAACTGCGGGAGCGCTCCGGCCGCCTGGTCTACCGCACCGTCATCCGGGAGAACGTCCGCCTGGCCGAATGCCCCTCCTTCGGCCAGCCCATCACCCAATACGATCCCAAGAGCGCCGGCGCCGCGGATTACCGGGCCCTGGCCCAAGAGATCGTCAGCCAGGAAGGGAGTTAAAGAAATGGCCAAACGCAGCACTATCGGGGAAAACCCCCTGGATTTCCTGGTTTCGGAGAATTCCCTGGACACGGTGGTGCCGGGGCCGGAGGCGGCCTCAAGGGCCACCAAGACGGAAGAACGCCTGGAGCGGATGGAGGCCGGAATCGGCGCCTTGCAGGCGGAAGTGGCCGGGGTCAGGAACCTGCTGCCGGAAAGCCGCCGGGCCCAGGCCGAGACGGCCCAATTACAGGGCGAGATGGCCAGGCTGAAGGGGGAACTGGAACGGCTGACGGCCGCCATCCCGCCGCTGCAGGCGGAACTGGCGCCGCTAAAGACCGAAGTAGCCGACCTGAAAGCGGAAGTGGCTCAACTTCGTGCCAGGATGACCCCCTCGGACATCCCCTGGTGGATGGGCAAAAAGAAATAGCTGAGTGCAATAATAGCCGAGTGTAATAATAGAATATTAAAGTTCTTGTTATTCTATTTGGTATTTATTTTTAGGCTGTTGGGCCAGCATTTACCAGTGCCACCTATTAAACAGTTATCAAAGGTTACCATTGACCATGTCAATCACCGCTAAAATAATCGCTGCAAAATGTGCTATTTAAAGCAGGCTTTTTTGGCGCGGGCATTGACATTACTGCAACAGAACTTAACGTTTCCCTAATAGAAGAAGTTTGATAGATCGTAAATTGTAATAATTATAATAATAAAAAAATATTACTTTATTTCGACTCGCATTGCTCTGATAATATCCTTGCAGAGCAGTCTTTAGAGGCATGGATGCCCGGTAAACCCTCACATGGGGAGAGGGGGTGGTCACCGGTCAGCTACACCTTATCCCTCCTGGCCGCTGAAGGTGCAGAAGACCGCATTTCCGAAAATTCCTTTTAATTGAAAGCCGTGCTTCGTTATGCCTCCAGAGGTGTGCCCTAACCCCCACAGCTCAACCGACGGCGCGGCTTCGGAGTTATTGGGATGGGAAAGGAAAACCGTGGGTTCGAACCATACTTATAAAATTGTGCTGGCCGATGACCATGCCCTGGTGCGCCGGGGTATCAAGAAGATCATTGAAGAAAACAACGGCATGAGGGTCATCGGCGAAGCCGGCGATGGGGTGGAACTCCTGGAGATCCTGGAGAAAATGCACCCCGACCTGGTGGTGGTCGATATCGCCATGCCCCGGCTCCGGGGGCTGGAGGCCGCCCGCAGGGTGAAGAATCTCTATCCGGAGATCAAGGTGCTCATCCTGAGTATGCACCGCAGCAAGGAGTACCTGGTCCAGGCCATGGCCGCGGGGGTGGACGGCTACGTGCTCAAGGAAGACGCCGATACGGCCCTGCATACCGCCATCCAGGAGATCCGCCGAGGCAAGAACTACTATTCGCCGCTCTTATCGGAATAGCCTTAGATCAAGTCGGCGACCAAACACCGTCTCCAGGCTCCGGCTCGGGGACTTTTTTTTTCGGGATCACCCGGTGATGAGGCCTTTCAATCCGCCGCAGCCGCACTGCCCATGGTCGGTTCCACTTCCCCGCCGAATTTTTATTGTCTAAAAATTCCCAAGCTATGTTATAAATATATGTTTTGGAGAAAAATCCGCCTTTGAGATAATGCCATGTCAGAGCTATTGCAGGGAAAATCGGGGGAACGGCGCCTGTTGCTGGGGAATGAGGCCATCGTGCGGGGCGCCCTGGAGGCGGGGGTGGCCCTGGTCACCACCTACCCCGGCACCCCGGCCTCGGAAATCGGCGACCGGAGCTACGAAATCTCCCGGCAGTCGGACCTGGCCTTCGAATACTCGGTCAACGAGAAGGTAGCCCTGGAGGTGGCGGCCGGCGCCGCGGCCAGCGGCTGGCGGGTGCTCACCGCCATGAAGCACGTGGGCCTGAACGTGGCCGCCGACACCCTCATGACCCTGGCCTACGTCGGGGTCAAAGGCGGCATGGTCATCGTCAGCGCCGACGACCCGTCGCTCTTCTCCAGCCAGAACGAGCAGGACAACCGCTATTACGCCAAGCTGGCGGCGTTGCCCATGCTGGAACCGGACAGCCCCCGGGAGGCCAAGGAGATGGCGCAGGCGGCCTTCGGCCTGTCGGAAGAGCTGGGCGTGCCGGTGCTGCTGCGTACCACCACCCGGGTCAACCACACCCGCGGGGCGGTGACCCTGGGCCAACTCGCCCCCCGGCCGGGGTTGGGGCGCTTCGAGAAAGATCCCTTTCGCAAGGTCATGGTGCCGGCAGTGGCCAGGGTGGCCCACGCCCGGCTGCTGGAGACCCTGTCCCGGGCCCGGGGCCTGGCCGAGGCGAGCCCCTTCAACCGGGTCAGCGGCCAGGGCTCCTGGGGCATCATCGCCAGCGGCGTGAGCCGGACCTACGTGATCGACGCCATTCAGGAATTGGGACTGGCAGATCGGGTCAAGTTTTTGGAATTGGGCTTCACCTATCCCCTGCCCGAGGACCTCATCGGTGACTTTCTGCAGGGTCTGGAAAAGGTGCTGATCGTGGAGGAACTGGAGCCTTTCCTGGAAGAGGCCGTCAAGGCCATCGCCCAGGATCGGGGCCTGACGGTGCTCATCCGGGGCAAAGGCCTGGGCTTCTTTTCCCGGCTTTACGAATATCACCCGGGGCTGGTGCGGCAGATGATCGCCCGCGCTTTCGGGGAGTCGCAGCGGCCCCAGGCGCTCACCGTGCCGGAGCAGGTCCTGGGCCAGGCCTTGCCGGACCGGCCGCCCAACCTCTGTCCCGGCTGTCCGCACCGCGCCATGTACTATTCGGTGAAGATCGCCCTGCGGGACCTGGGCCTGGAAGGCATCTTCCCCACCGACATCGGCTGCTATACCCTGGGGTTGTTGCCGCCGCTGTCCATGGCCGATTTTCTCATCTGCATGGGCTCCAGCATCAATACCGCCGCGGGTATCTCCCGGGCCACCGGCCAGAAGGTGGTGGCCTTCATCGGGGATTCCACCTTTTTCCACTCCGGGCTGCCGGGGCTGGCCAACGCGGTGCATAACGGCCACGATTTCCTGCTGGTCATCCTGGACAACGGCACCACGGCCATGACCGGCTCCCAGCCTCATCCCGGGGTGACCCTGACGCCCCCCGGCTATCCCGGCAAACCCATTGATATCGCTGGAATAGTGCGGGCTTTGGGGGTGGAGAACCTCTGGACCGTCAACCCGTTTCATTATAAAGAGGCCCTGGCGGCCACCAAGGGGGCCCTGAACGCCTCCGGGGTGCGGGTGCTGATCTCCCAGGCTCCCTGCCACCTTTATGAATCCCGGATCACCGGGAAGAAGCGCCAGGCCCGCTTCCAGGTCACCGGGGAGTGCGGCGAGTGTCGGGATTGTCTGGATTACTTCGGCTGCCCGGCCATGTACCTGAAACCCGGAGACCAAGGGGGCAGCCAGATGCTCATCGACGCGGACGTCTGCACCGGCTGCGCCTTCTGCGTCCAATGGTGCGAGTGTATCAAGCCGGTGAAGAAGAAGTGAAAAATTTACCACCAAGACACCAAGGACACCAAGAAACACCAAGGAAAATCTATTTGTAGCCTTGGTTCCACCAAGGCCACAAAATCAATTCTTGGTGAATCTTGGTGCTCTTGGTGTCCTTGGTGGTTCAAAAGATTTTAAGAGGCTGGATCGAGCCATGACGGCCACTGAAAAGCGAAAAGCGAGAACCGCAAACCTGCGCCTCTTCTTCACCGGCGTGGGCGGGCAGGGGACCCTGCTGGCCAGCCGGGTTTTGGGCGAGGCGGCCCTGGCCGCGGGCCTCGACCCTTTGGTGAGCGAGACCCACGGCATGGCCCAGCGGGGCGGCATCGTCGTCTCCACCGTGGTGTTGGGGGACCTGAAAAGCCCCATTATCTCCCTGGGGGAGGCCGACATCGTGCTGGGTTTCGAGGCCCTGGAGACCTTCCGGGCCCTGGACCGCTGCCATGCCGGCACCCTGGTGATTGCCAACCGCGCCACCATCGTCCCCTACCCGGTGGCCATCGGCCAGGCGCAGTATCCCCCGGTGGACCAGATGTTTAAGCTGATGGCGGCCCAGGTGGGGAGCCTGCTGGCCTTCGACGCCGGGGCCTGCGCCCGGGAAGCCGGTAGCGCCCTGGCGGTGAACATGGTCCTGCTGGGGGCACTGACGGCCACGGCGCGCCTGCCGGTTTCAGCGGCGGAAGTGTTGGCAGTGATCCGCTCCCGCACCAACCCCAGGTTCCTGGAGTCCAACCTCAAGGCCTTCGCCCTGGGAGAGGCCGCGGCCCGGGACGCCGGCAACTGGCTGCGGCGCTGAGCAGGGCCGCAATAATTGCCCTGTAGGGGCGCACCTGGGTGTGCGCCCTTATAGTGGGCGGACACTTAGGTCCGCCCCTACGAAAAGATTGACTGCGGGGTTGCATTACCCTGTAAGATTCTTAAGTTAAAGCGATGAAACCGGAGGGTTCCGCCCGGCGACGTCCGGCCAAGTATCGGCAACTGCCCCATACCGCCGATCTGGCCTGGCGCATCCGGGGCGGCAGCCTGCCGGAGCTCTTTGAAAATGCCGCCGGGGCCCTGGTAGCCACCATGACCGACCGGCGCTACATCAGGCGTCTGGAAAAGCGGGAAATCGAGGTGGAATCGCCCGATCGGGAGGCCCTGCTGGTTGACTGGCTCAACCGCCTGCTTTATCTTTTTGACGTGGCGGGCTTTTTGGGCCGAGAGTTTCAGGTCACCGCCCTGACGGACCGGCGCCTCCAGGCCACGGCCTGGGGCGAGGTCTTCGATCCGGGGCGCCACCCGGAGAAGACGGCGATCAAGGCCGCCACCTATCACCGCCTTTCGATTGTGCCCCGGGAAGACGGCTGGCAGGCTACGGTGATTCTGGATTTGTAAAGGAAGTTCCCAGTTCCCGGTTCCCAGTGGTCAGTAAATACTAACCCTTGAATTCTGGCAACTGGCAACTGACAACTGGCAACTGATATGAAACTGCGGCAAATCGACGAGTACCGCTGGGAGATTCCCCGCGAAGGCAAGATGCGCACCCGGGGGCTGATCTTCGCCTCCAAGGAGATGATCCCCAAGATCATGGGGGATAAGAGCCTGGAGCAGGTGGCCAACGTCGCCACCCTGCCGGGCATCGTCGGCCCCTCCATGGCCATGCCGGACATCCATTGGGGCTACGGCTTCCCCATCGGCGGGGTGGCGGCCTTCGACCTGGAAGAGGGCGTAGTTTCGCCCGGCGGAGTGGGCTACGACATCAACTGCGGGGTGCGGCTCCTGCGCACCAACCTCCAGCGGGGCGAGGTCACGTGCTGTATGGAGGAGTTGGTCAACACCCTGTTTCGCAATATCCCGTCGGGGGTGGGTTCGCGGCGCCAAGATTTGAAATTGAGTATGCCCACCCTGAAAGAGGTGATGCGCCAGGGAGCCGGTTGGGCGGTAAAGAACGGCTACGGCAGCCAGCAGGATCTGGACCACATCGAGGCCCACGGCAAGATCGACGGGGCCGACCCGGACCAGGTCAGCCAGTTCGCCATGGACCGGGGCAAGGACCAGTTGGGCACCCTCGGCTCCGGCAACCATTTCGTCGAGGTGGGCTATGTCCTGGAGCTTTACGACGAGAAGCTGGCCGCGGCCCTGGGGCTGTTTAAGGATCAGGTGACGGCCATCGTCCACACCGGCTCCCGGGGCTTCGGCCACCAAGTGTGCGACGACTACATCAAGGTGATGCTCAAGGCCGCGGCCAAGTACGGCATCGAGCTGCCGGACCGGCAACTCTGCTGCGCCCCGCTCACCTCACCGGAGGCGAAGCAGTACCTGGGGGCGATGGCGTCGGCGGCCAATTTTGCCTTTGCCAACCGGCAGTTGATCACCCACTGGGTGCGGGAGTCCTTCGAGCAGGTCTTCAAGCTCGGCCCCCGGGACCTGGGGCTGGAACTGGTTTACGACGTGGCCCACAACATCGCCAAGATTGAAGAGCACACGGTGGACGGCCGGAAGATGAAGGTGTGCCTCCACCGCAAGGGCGCCACGAGGGCCTTTCCGCCGGGCCACCCGGAGACCCCGGCGGCCTACCAGAAGACGGGCCAGCCGGTGCTGATTCCCGGCGACATGGGGCGTTACTCGTACGTGTTGGTGGGGACCGAAAAGGCCCTGACCGAAACCTTCGGCAGCACCTGCCACGGGGCCGGCCGGGAGATGAGCCGGCATCAAGCCCTGAAGGTCGCCCGAGGCCGCTCCATCATCTCGGAGTTGGCGAACCAGGGCATAATCGTCAGGGGCGCGGGCCGGGCCACCATTGACGAGGAGATTTCCGAGGCTTACAAAGACGTGAGCACGGTGGTGGACGTCTGCCACGGCGCCGGCATCGCCAAAAAGGTGGCGAAGCTGAGGCCGCTGGGCGTGATCAAGGGGTAAGTTAGCTTATTTCTGAAAAAATGCGATAATGCAAGTTTGGATTCGGTAGAAATATAGGGTGGGCACGGCCCGCCGTGATTGGCGGGCTGATGCCAAGCAGGAGCTTGGCAGAAAATTGCGTTCCCAAGCGGAGCTTGGGAACGAGAGCAAAAACTACGATAAAGACGTTATATGTTCGATCGCTTGACCGACAAATTGGCTGCGGCCTTCAAGAAGTTGAAGGGCCATGGCAAGCTTACCGAGGCCCAGGTAGGGGAGGGGCTGCGGGAGGTGCGCCTGGCGCTGCTCGAGGCCGACGTCAATTACAAGGTCACCAAGACCTTCATCGACCGGGTGAAGGAGCGGGCCGTGGGCGAAGAGGTGTTGCGTTCCCTCACCCCGGCCCAGCAGGTGATCAAGATCGTCCACGAGGAGCTCACCGGCCTCCTGGGGGGCGAGTCCCCCAAGCTGGACCTGGGCGGCCGGCCGCCCATCGCCCTGATGCTGGTGGGCCTGCAGGGCTCCGGTAAGACCACCACCGCGGCCAAGCTGGCCCGGCAGACTAAAGAGCAAGGGCCGCCAGGTTTACCTGGTGCCCGGCGGACGTGCAGCGCCCCGCGGCCATCGAGCAGTTAAAGCGTCTGGGTGCGGACGTCGGCGTGGCGGTGCATCCCACGGAGACGGGGCAAAATCCGGTGGCCATCGCCGCGCGCAGCCATGGAGGCGGCCTACGCCGCGGGCTATGACACGGTGATCCTGGACACCGCCGGGCGGCTGCACATCGACGCCCCTTTGATGGAGGAGCTCAAGGCCATCAAGGAGAAGGCGGAGCCCAAAGAGATTTTGCTGGTGGCCGACGCCATGACCGGGCAGGACGCGGTGCAGGTGGGCCAGAGTTTCAACGACCTCTTGCAGCTCACCGGCGTGATCCTCACCAAGGTGGAAGGCGACGCCCGGGGCGGGGCGGCCCTAAGCATGCGGGAAGTGGTGGGCAAACCCATCAAGTTCCTGGGGGTGGGCGAAAAGCTGGACGCCCTGGAAGAATTCCATCCGGACCGGCTGGCCTCCCGCATCCTGGGCATGGGCGACGTCCTCACTCTCATCGAGCAGGCCCAGGAGGCCTTCGACGCCGGGGAAATGAAGGCCCTGGAGCAGAAGCTGCGGAAGGAGTCCTTCACCCTGGACGATTTTCGCCAGCAGCTGCGCCAGATCAAGAAGATGGGCTCCATGGAGCAGCTCCTGGGCATGATTCCCGGCCTGGGCAGCAAGATGAAGGCCATGAAGGATATGAAGCCCGACGAAGGGGAGCTCAAGCGAGTGGAGGCCATCATCAGCTCCATGACCCCGGGCGAGCGGGCCGACTACCAGATGATCAACGGCTCCCGCCGGCGGCGCATCGCCCTGGGCAGCGGCACCTCGGTGCAGGACGTCAACCGCCTGCTGAAGAATTTTGCCATGACCCAGAAGATGATCAAGCAGGTGGCCCAGGGCGGCAAGAAGATGAAAGGGATGCCCAAGTTTTTTTAAGCGCAAGGTGGAACAGCCGCCCCGGCTGTCTAAGGCAGGCGAGGGCGCCTGCTCTCCACGATCAAACCGAAGGAGGAGAAAGCAGCACTAATGGCATTACGTATCCGTTTGGCCCGTTTCGGCGCGAAAAAGCGCCCATTCTATCGCATCGTGGTGACCAACAGCGAGTCTCCCCGGGATGGTAGATTCCTGGAAATTATCGGCACTTATGATCCCAACCAGGATCCTGCCGTGGTAACGGTGAAGGAAGACCTGCTCTCCCAATGGGTGGGCAAAGGCGCCACCCCCACCGACACCGTGGCCAGCCTTCTGAAGAAACGGCCGGTTGCTGCGGCCGCGTCGGAGGCTTAACCCAGGACCCCAGGGAGGTTGATTGCCCTATCCCCTGACAGAGGTGGCTACTATGAAAGAGCTGATCAAATTCATCGCGCAGTCACTGGTAGATAATCCTGATGCCGTTCAAGTCACGGAAATCGAAGGGGAGCAGACCTCAGTTCTCGAACTCAAGGTGGCCAAGGAAGATCTTGGGAAGGTGATAGGCAAGCAGGGGCGCACCGCCCGAGCCATGCGCACCATTCTGAGCGCCGCGTCTACCAAAATTCGCAAGCGGGCGGTACTGGAAATCATTGAGTAGTAAAGGGCAGGGTTCCTCGTCCCACCTCATCGGCTTGGGACGGATTTCCGGAGCCCATGGCATCCGCGGCGCCGTCAAGGTTCGCCCCGATGCGAGAGCCGCCACCACCGACCCCGAGGTCTTTACGGCCCTGGGGGAAGTGGTGATCGGCGGCCAACCATATAGGATTATCCAGGCGGACCGCCTTAAAAATCAGGTACTGCTCCTGCTGGCCGGCGTCGACTCCCGCAATCGGGCGGAAGAGCTGGCGGGGCAGGAGATTTTGGGAGACCGCCGGCGTTTTCCCCGGTTGCCGCCGGGGGAATACTATTGGTTCCAGCTCCTGGGCCTGCCGGTCTATGAGGCGGGGGACAACTCCCTGCTGGGCCATTTGCAGGAAATCCTGCCGACCCCGGGCCATGATGTCTATGTGGTGGTCCAGGGGAGCCGGGAGGTCCTGCTGCCCGCAGTGGAGGAGGTTATCCTCGAAATCGACCTGGACGAGGGTTTGATCAGGGTGGCGCCTCCCCAGGGATTGTTGGAAGCATATGCGGATTGACCTGTTGACGCTGTTTCCGGAGTTTTTCAGGTCGCCGCTGTCCGAAAGCATGCTCCAGCGGGCCCAGGATTTGGGGGCCGTGGAGTTTCGGGTCATCAACCTGCGGGACTACACCACGGATCGCCACCACGTGGTCGATGACCGCCCCTTCGGCGGCGGCCCCGGCATGGTGATGAAAATCGACCCGTTGGCCGCGGCCATTCGAGAGGCCCGTCGGGAAGACCCGGAGATTATAATTTTTTTGTTGAGCCCCCAGGGCCCGATCTTTTCCCAGGCAAAGGCCGGCGAACTGGCGGGGCTGAAACACCTGATGTTAATCTGCGGTCACTATGAAGGCGTGGACGACCGCATCAAATACTATATTGACGGAATGCTCTCCATCGGCGATTATATTCTGACCGGGGGCGAGATTCCGGCTTTGGCCGTGGTGGACGCGGTGACCCGGCTGCTTCCCGGGGTCCTGGGGGGCGAAGGGTCCACCCTGGATGAGTCTTTCCAGACCGGGCTGCTGGAGTATCCGCATTACACCCGGCCCCGGGAGTTTGACGGCCACGAGGTGCCGGCGGTTTTGCTGGAAGGCAACCACCGGGTGATCGAGGCCTGGCGGCGGCAGCAGTCCTTGCGCCGCACCGTAGAGCGCCGGCCGGACTTGTTGGCGAAGGCTGATCTGCAGGCGGCAGATCGAAAGTTTATAGAATCCCTGGCCGAGAGGCCGGAAGAAGATAGGTGAGGAGTATGGAACGCGTAGATCAATTGGCCCGGGAGCAGATGCGGGGGGATTTGCCCGCCTTTCGCCCCGGGGATACCGTGGAAGTGCACGTCCGCATCGTCGAAGGCGACAAGGAACGGATTCAGGTCTTTAAAGGGGTAGTCATCCGGAAGCGGGGCGCCCTCACCGGAGCCAGCTTTACGGTGCGCAAGGTTTCGTACGGCGTCGGCGTGGAGCGCATCTTTCCCACCCATTCCCCCAATATCGACCAGGTGGTGGTGCTCACCCGGGGCGACGTCAACCGCAGCCGCCTCTATTACCTGCGGGAGCGCCGCGGCAAGGCCGCCCGCATCAAAGAAAAGCGGACCCCCTTTGCATGAGCCGGCTTCCGGGCAGCAGCGACGTCTTCGCTGACCCGGAAGCTTTTTGGCGTTTAAAGGGCCTCAGTCTCATCGCCGGGGTGGACGAAGTCGGCCGGGGCCCGTTGGCCGGGCCGGTGGTGGCCGCCGCGGTGATCCTGCCTGAAAATCTGCCGGATTTCCGGGCTGGCGGATTCCAAGTGCCTCACCCCGGAGGTCCGGGCCGACCTGGATCGGCAGATCCGGGCCGCGGCCCTGGCCGTGGCCGTCCGGGAGTTGGACGCCCGCCAGATCGAGAGCCTGGGCATCCTCAAGGCCGCGCTCCGGGCCATGGCCCAGGCGGTCGCAGGCCCTCCGCCCCAGCCCGCAGCTCGTCCTGGTGGACGGCAACCAGCCCCTGCCTCTGACCTTCCCCCAACAGCCGGTGATCAAGGGCGACGCCCTCTGTCCCTCCATCTCCGCGGCCTCCATCGTGGCCAAGGTGTACCGCGACACCCTGATGGAGCGCCTGCACCAGCGCTATCCCCAATACAACTTCGCCCGCCACAAGGGCTACGCCACCGCCGAACACCTGGAGGCCCTGCGCTGCTGGGGGCCGTGCGACCTGCACCGCCGCACCTTCCGGGGCGTCAAGGAATGGCTGGAAAAAAAATAGAGGGGGAAAAGGGGAAAGGGCGAAAAGGGGAAAGGGTGGGGAATAGCCGCTTTCGGCTGTTCAGTGGTGGCACAGGGCTTCCAGCCTGTGAATCACAGGCCGGAGGCCTGTGACTAAAGAAAATATTCGTTCGCAAGCCTTCTCCTTGACATCCAAATCCAAACCTGTTTGAAATCCAAAGGATGAAAGACCCTCGACGCCAACTGGGCGACGCCGGCGAGGACCTGGCGGCCGCGGCCCTGAAGAAGCAGGGTTACAAAATCCTGGAGCGCAACTATGTTTGCCCCTTGGGGGAGATCGACCTCGTCGCCCGGCAGGGGAAGACGTATGTCTTCATCGAAGTCAAGACCCGCAAGAACGACCGCTTCGGCGCGCCCCAGGAGGCCGTGAACTCAACCAAACAGCGCAAATTACGCCTCCTGGCCGATTATTATCTGAAACAGAAGCGCCTGGGGGAAGTGGACTTGAGATTTGATGTGGTGGGGATTACCATGGGAGAAGCAGGGCCGCGGCTGGAGATTATTCAGAATGCCTTTTGATAATAGGTGAGACCAATGAACAATTTAATTAAGTTTCATTTAAAACAAGTTGAAAATTTTGTGGGTTTTGCTGTTGAAACTGCTGAAGAAGGCGAAATGGTTAAAGTTCGTTGTAGAGCAGCAATTATTTCTGATCAAATTGACTTCTTCACATATATTGAGCAAATATCAGAACAATTTCTAGGTAATTTGCCAATTTCTATAAATGCTGTTCATCAGCTTTTAATAATTATTCATGATAACTTAACTGCGGATATTTATATAAATGATTTTCCCACTGAAGTTGAAATCTTAGTTAATAGGACAGTTAAAGAGGGAGAATTTGTTTATCTTAAGGATGTTGCAGACATTAAGAATCAAGTTCGCTAATATATCAATAACTGATACTGACAAAATTATTTATTGTTTTAAAGTTGGTTGGAAATTTGCCCTTTTTTTCGATTTGGCTCGCGAACAAGAAAAACTAAATATCGATTCAATGTATTTGACATTGGGTGAATTATATCGATATTTGTCATTTCAATATGTTTATACTGTTATGGAATCAGAGAAGGATTTCGAAGAGATGTTGAAAGATGGATGGTTTCCATTCGTGGAGCTTATCACTTCTCAGGATTATAAGTTATTAATCCAAATGTATAGAGATAAACATAAAATTGAATTGAAAATTGAAAATTTCATAGCAAAATTTGACAAACCAAGAATAGAAAAACTGACAGAAAAATGGTGGATGAAAAAAATCTTCAATGAGAAGAAGGATATTTTACAAGCTGGAATAATGGCTTATCTTGCAAATAACAACCAAGGGTATATTAATTGTATAAAAACTCTATTAACTGAGATAGAGGGCATAATAAGGCTACAATATTATGACGATATGAATAAAAGGAAAAAGGTTAAATTAAATGATCTTTTAAAACATATCTTTAAGAAAGCAAAGGAAAAAACTGGATCGGGGTACTCATTATTACTACCAATGCCTTTCTTCAAATATCTTGATAAATTTATATATGCCAATTTTGATTTTAAAAATAATAGATTAAATTTAACAAGGCATAGCATAAGTCATGGTGTAGCAATGGCTTCTGATTATACAAGGGAAAGAGCTTTGCAAATAATATTAATTTTAGACCAAATTTATTTTTACATATAGTTTGGTAGTTTAATAATGCTTTACATCGTCGCCACGCCCATCGGCAATCTGGAGGACATCACCCTCAGGGCCTTGCGGGTCCTGAAGGAGGTGGACCTGATTGCCGCCGAGGATACCCGGCACAGCAAAAAGCTCCTGAACCATTACGGCATCGCCACCAAGCTGATCAGCTACCACGCCCATAACCAGGAGAGTCGGGGGCCGGAGCTGATCCGGCGTCTTTTGGACGGCCAGAATCTCGCCTTGGTGACCGACGCCGGCACTCCCGGTTTTTCCGACCCCGGCGCCGACCTGGTGGCCCGGGCCTGGGAGGCGGGTCTCAAGGTGGAAGCCATCCCCGGTCCGGCCGCCGGGGTGGCGGCCCTCTCGCTTTCCGGCTTCAAAGGGGATATACTGTTCGTTGGGTTTTTGCCCCGGGGGGAGGGCCGGCGCCTCAAGCTCTTCGGCGAGTTGTCCCGGGAGCCGCGGGTGATTATCATCTACGAATCCCCCAAGAGGCTGGTCCGCACCCTGGAAGAGTTGGCCGGCGTCATGGCCAACCGCCGGATTTTGGTGGTTAGAGAGCTTACCAAGAAGTTCGAGCAGACCTGGCGCGGGTGGCTTCCGGAGGTGGCGGCGCAATTGCGAGGCGCCGAGATCAAGGGCGAATGCGCCCTGGTGCTGTCCTGCCCTGCGGCTGCGGCCGCGCCGGAGGTGGACCTGGAAGGCAGCCTCCTGCAAATGGCTCGGGAGCAAGGCCTCAGCGGCCGGCGGCTGACCGAGGCGGTGGCCGCGGCCTTGGGGTTGCCCCGGCGCCGGGTTTATCAGGCTTACCTGGCTTTGAAGGAACTGGGGCGGCTGGAATAAAGCAAGCGGTCACCCGGCAGCAAAGATCGAGAGTTGGCGAAGGCTTATATCGGTGAAGTGGCACAGGCCTCCGGCCTGTGAGGGACACAGGCTGGAAGCCTGTGCCACTAGGGAACAGCCGAGGGCGGCTGTTCTCCATTTTTCTTGCGTCTTATAGGTGGGATACTTTTGTCTTCCTTGGATTCTCCGGGAAATGATAAAATAAAAGTTTCGGAGCAGCATTTGCACGCCGAAGTGGAACGGGAACTCTGGGTGGAAAATCGCCTGGGCCTCCATGCCCGGCCGATTGCCAAGATCACCGCCCTGGCCCAGGGCTTCGACGCCGAGATCACCCTGGAAAAAGACGGCGAGGTGGCCGACGCCCGGGAACTGCTGGCCATCCTGGCCCTGGACTGCCCCCAGGGCACCCGGCTGGTGCTCCGGGCCACCGGGCCCCAGGCCCGGGAGGCCGCCATGGCGATTACCTCGCTCTTCGCCCGCAAGTTTGGAGAGACATGACCGCTGAGAATCGCATCCTGCAGGGTATTCCCGCCTCCCCCGGCATTGTCGTGGGCCGGGCCCAGGTCCTGACCGAAGCGGCCCAGATCTCCACCCGCCTCCTCTATACCGAGAAGGACGTGGCCGACGAACAGGAGTGGTTTCGGGAGGTGGTGGAGCAGATCGAAGCGGAGCTGACCCAGCTCAAGGACGAAATCACCGATGATTTGAAGGAGCACGCCCACATCCTGGATCTGCACCTGCTGATTCTCCGGGAACGGATGTTCTATGCCGAGACCCTGAAGCTGATCCAGGAGCAACATCTGAACGCCGAACGGGCCTTGCAGCAGTCCTATTTAAAGATCAAGGAATTGTTTCAACGCATCGGCGACAAGCACATCCGGGGCCGCCTAGCCGACGTGGAGACGGTCTACCGCCGCGTCATGGGACGCCTTACCGGCAAGGACTCCAGCAAGCCTTTTGCCTTCACGGAGCCGGCCATCGTCGTGGCCCGGGACCTGTCCCCGGCGGAAACCACCCAGATGTCCAAGGCCCAACCTTTTGCGTTTAAGGAGCCGGTCATCGTGGTGGCCCGGGACCTGTCCCCGGCGGAAACCACCCAGATGTCCAAGGCCCAGGTGCTGGGCTTCATCACCGAGCGGGGCGGCAAGACCTCCCATACCGCCATCATCGCCCATTCCCTGGAGATTCCGGCGGTGGTGGGGTTGGACAGCGCCACCCTGGAGATCGAGACCGGTGACCTGATTATCCTGGATGGCATCACCGGCGTGGTGATCCTGGATCCGGACGACTCGCTGCGCCGCATCTACCAGGCCCGGCGGGCGGATTTCGAGATCTTCAAGTCGGAGGTGGTCCTGGGCAGCGCCATGCCCGCCGTCACCAGCGACGGCCTGCCCACCCGGGTCATGGCCAATATCGAGATGGTGGAAGAAGTCTCCCTGGCTTCCAAGTACGGGGCCGACGGCGTCGGGCTGTACCGCACCGAGTTCCTCTATCTGCGCCAGCGCCACCTGCCCACGGAAGAGGAGCTTTTCCAGGATTACAAGCAGGTGGTGGAGGCCCTGGCCCCCCGGGTGGTGACCATCCGCACCCTGGACATCGGCGGCGACAAGTTCCTCTCGACCCTGGAATACGCCCCGGAGATGAACCCGGCTATGGGCCTCAGGGCCATCCGCTTCTGCCTGAAGGAGCAGAAGATTTTCCGGACCCAGCTCAAGGCCATCCTGCGGGCCTCGGCCTTCGGCACTGGTACGGGTCATGTTCCCCCTCATCTCCAGCCCCGGAGAGATGCAGCAGGCCCGGCAACTCCTGGAGTCGGTAAAGAAGGAGCTCAAGAAGGAGAAGATCGCCTTCGACGCCAAGATGCCGGTGGGGGCCATGATTGAGGTGCCCGCGGCCGTGACCCTGGCGGATCTCCTGACCGAATACGCCGATTTCTTCTCCATCGGCACCAATGACCTGATCCAATACGCCCTGGCCATCGACCGGGTCAACCAGAAGGTGGCGGATATGTACCAGCCTCTGCATCCCGCGGTGCTGCGCATGGTGCGGGACGTGGTGCAGGTCGGCCGCCAGGCCGGCATCTCCGTGGCCATGTGCGGCGAAATGGCCGGCGACCCCCTCTATATCCCGGTGCTCCTGGGCCTGGGGGTGGAGGAATTCTCCATGAATACCATGGCCATCCCGGTGGCCAAACGGGTTATCCGGATGACCAAACTGTCCGAGGCGCAGGAGATCGCGCGCAAGGCCTTGCAGCTCCATACCGTCGAAGAAGTCAACCATTACGTCATCCGGGAGATGGACCGGCGCTTTCCGGACATCTTTCGGTTCGGCCGGCCTTTAGCCAATAAGTTGGGAAAATGAACGACAAAGGCGCCATCAAAATCATCTGCCGTAACCGCAAGGCTTACTTCGAATACGCCATCGACGCCCTGTATGAGGCCGGCCTGGTGCTGAAGGGCACGGAAGTCAAGTCCCTGCGCCAGGGCAAGGCCAACATCGACGACGCCTTTGCCCGCTTCCAGGGCAACGAGCTTTTTCTCTACAACGCCCACATCAGCCCGTATGCCTTCGCCGGGCCGGAGAGCCACAACCCGGAGCGGCCCCGGAAACTCCTGCTGCACCGCTGGGAGATGCGCCGCCTGTTGGGGAAACTCCAGGAGCGGGGCTTTACCCTGATCCCGGTGCGCCTCTACTTCCGGGACGAACACGCCAAGGTGGAGCTGGCCCTGGCCAAGGGCAAAAAGAAGTACGATAAACGGGAGAGCATCAAACGCCGGGAGATGGACCGCGAACTGGACCGGGCCAAAAAGCAGCGCTGAAGAAAGATTCACCACAGAGACACAAAGACCACAGAGATATTGTCTCGGCAAAGGCGAGACAATATTGATTTTTTCTCTGTGTTTCTCTGTGCCCTCTGTGTCTCTGTGGTGATTATCAAGACAGGAAACACGCATGGACACTTTTGAAAGAATCGCCGAAAACCGCATCCTCGAGGCCATCGAGGCCGGTCTGTTCGATGACCTGCAGGGCAAAGGCAAGCCCCTCAACCTGGCAGACGACAGCCATATCCCGCCGGAGTTGAAGATGGCCTACAAGATCCTGAAGAACGCCGACTGCCTGCCGCCGGAATTGGAACTGCGCAAAGAGATCCGCACCCTGCAGGAGCTGGTGGCCTCCATGGAGGATGAAGCCGAAAAGTTGCTACAGATGCGGCGCCTCAATTTCCTGATGATGAAGCTCGGCATGACGCGGCCGGTGTCGGCCCAAATCATGGAGCACGAATTGTATGCCCCTAAGATTCTGGAGAAATTGGAAACGAAAAATAAGTCCCCAAGGAAATAATCACTGTAGGGGCGGCTCGCGAGCCGCCCCTACGAAACTCGAAACTAAATGAAGCTGCGTTTGGAGCACCCGTGGTGGCGGCATCGAGCCCCGGCCCTGGCCCGGGGGCTGGTGCAGGCTTATCTGCATACCTGCCCGGTCGAACTGGTGATCAATCCCGAGGCCAGGGAGATCATTTTTGCCCCGCAGCCGGTGCTCTACACCGCCTGGCATTGCCATCTGCTGTTCCCCCTCTTTTACTCCCGCCATTATGCTGAGCAGCTGCCACCCGTGGTGCTGATGGCCAGTCCCAGCCGGGACGGCGAATTCATCGCCGCGGTGGCCCGGGGGCTGGGATTCACCGTCTGTCTGGGCTCCCGGCGTAAAGGCGGGGTCCAGGCCCTGCAGCAACTGGCCGACTATCACCGCCGGGGCTATAGCTGCGGCCTGATTGCCGACGGCTCCCGGGGGCCGGCCCGGGTGGTCCAGAACGGCCCCCTCTATCTGGCCCGGATCACCGGGGCCCCCATCGTGCCCCTGGCCGTGGCCGCCAGCCGTCGGAAGATCTTTCAGACCTGGGACCGCTTCGTCCTGCCCCTGCCTTTCAGTCGTCTGGCCTTGCTGGTGGGCCAGCCCCTGACCGTGCCCCCGACGGCCCGGGGCCCCGCCCTGGAGGCCCTCCGCCTGACGCTGGAAGACCGCCTGAACCAATTATTTCAACAGGCGCAGGATTTCTTTGCCGCGTAATAATTTTTCCTGAAATCCATACTTTATTGCAATAATGGGTTGATATGTGCGGGTAAAATGTTAAATTTTAAGAAAATAACTTCGTACTGGAATATAGACCAAAATGCGTTTTGATGACTTAGATACCCAGACTCTGGACCAGATCGGTAGCCCGGAGGCTGTTGCCCAGGCCCGAACCCTGGTTCAAGATCACCAGGTCAAGCATGGTTACCGCATGGCTGACCGCCTCCGCGGGGTGGTGTTCGATGGCCAGCCCTATACGGTGGAAGCGAAGATTCAGGATGACCAACTCACCTACCAGTGCTCCTGCCCCCAGGCGGAGGAGGAAGAGATTTGCCCCCACGTCCTGGCCCTGCTGCGGGCCTGGGTGGAGGAACCGGGAAAGTTTTTGCTGCAGCAGGAGTTGAAGGACCGCTTGAAGAAATATTCCAAGCGGGAGCTGCTGGAAATCATCCTGGACCTGGCGGACCGGGTGCCGGAAGTGCGAGCCGTCCTGAAGGAAGAGGATGAGGGCCTCGATGACATCCTGGAATCCATCGACCGGGTGGTAGAAGAGACCTCGCCGGACGCCTACGCCGTGGCTGAGGCCGAAAGCAAGCTGCGCCGGGCCCAAAGCCGGGCCGACCGCCTGGCCCAGAGCGGCCGCCTGGCCGAAGCCCGCTCCATCTATTTCTATCTCCTGGACAGCATCCTCAGTCTGGAGGAGAAATTCAAGAAGGAAGACCTGTTTTCGGCGGACCTGAAACAGGAGCTTTTCGAGGAATACTGCCAGTTTATCCACGAGGACCGGCACCTGGAAAAGGAACTGGTGCAGCAGGAGATCGAGCAATTGGAGAGCCGGGCCCCGGGCTTCCAGGGCGAAATGGACCTCAGCGAAATCAAGCGGGAATTGTCGATGTAGGACGGTGCACCGCAAAGAAAATAGGGCAGGGGCGGGTTGGCATAACCCGCCCCTGTTTTTTTTGTGGTTCTTCGTTGGTGGGGCGGCCGTCCCCGGCCGCCAGAGGCTTGGTCGGGGCAGAGAGCTTGCTGGGCCCTGTTTAGGACCTGGCCTACTTAAGCGCCGGGTCCTTGGCTTTCGAGCCCGGCGTTGATCTGGTCCGGCGTGGCCGCTTCCAGGATGGTCTTCTGGTAGATGCGCAGCAGCGACAGGAGAAAAGAGAGGATCAGGGGACCCAGGATGAAGCCGATCATGCCGAAGTAGGTGATGCCTCCCAGGATGGAAAAGAGGATGAAGATGCTGGGGGTGTCGCCGCCCCCTTTGACGATAATGGGCTTCAGAACATTGTCGATGACGCTCACCACCACCCCGCCCCAGATGATCAGGCCGATGCCCGCCCAGAGGTGACCGGAGAAGAGGAGGTAGATGGCCGCCGGCCCCCAAATGAGGGCGCTGCCCACGATGGGTACCACCGCGGCCGGAATCATCACCGTACCCCAGAAGGCCGGCTGGGACACCCCGAAGAGCAGAAAACCTACCCCGCCCAGAAACCCCTGGACAAAGGCGACGATCACCGTGCCCCAGAGGGTGGCCTTGATGGTCGCCTCCGTCTCCCGGAGAATCTCCTCATTGTGGGAGGCCTCCAGCGGGGAGAGCTTCAGCAGTTCGGCGATGAAGGCGTCGCCCTGGAGAAACATGAAGAAGGCGATAAACAGCACTATCAGCAGATCGAAGAAGAAGTAAGTGAAGCCTTTGATCAGGCCCACGGCATTGGTGTAAATAAAGGCGCTGGCTTTACCCACCGCCGTCTGGACGATCTGCTCCAGATTGATCTCTCCGGGAGGCAGCGGCAGGTCCAGGTGGACCAGGTAAAGCTTGGCGGCGTCGATCTTGGCGGCAATCCAGGGCCAGACCTGGCCGCTCTGCATGCTCCTGGTCACGGGCTGGAAAAGTCCAGGGCCTGGGTGGCGATGATGCTCATCAGGCTGAAGAGCGGGATCAGAATGACCAGCAGCAGAATGATACAGGTGAGGCCGAGGCCAGGGCCCGGCGCCTGCACCAACCGGCAGAGGCCGAGATAAAGCGGCCGCGCCGTGAAGAACAGCACCAGGGCCATGAAGATGTCCAGCAGATAAGGCTTGATGATCAGGTAAGAGTAGTAGAGCACCAGGAGGGTGATCACCCCGAAGAAAAGCCGGGCGAAGTGGGTGGGAAAGGCGCTCTTGCCCTCCGTCGGCGGACAGGGAAGGCAAGCCGCCTCCGGCGCGGCAGACGCGGCCCCCTCCGGCCTGCCGGTCCCCGGCTCGGGCGGCGTCGTCGCGGGAGGTTTAGCTCCTGACTTGTCCATGACCCATCCATTTACCCTGTTTGCCGGCTAATATACGGCAAAAAGGGCGCCTTGCAAAGCTGAAAGGTGGAGACTCGGATGCACAATGTTGAAAAAAGGCATCAAGTCCAATAAACAAAATTGTCCTAAAATGATATTAATAATATACTTTTATGTATAGCTAAGACAGCTACCCAATCCAACCACCTGCGGCCATCTCAGCTTTTCCCTGAAATTATGATATCTTAGCAAAATAGCCACTTTGGCACACCTTATGCTTTCTTGGTAATTGCGCCCGGGAACGACTCAGTTGCCAGTCGCTTCCCGTAATTAGAAAAGCATCAGGGATAGCCGCAATGACCACCTTGTCCAGGGCCTCGAAGCTGTGCAGCACCTGCGTTTTTTGGGCCGGAACCCGCCAAGCCAAGCCGGATGGCCGGGTGGAGATTCATCCTTACTCCAAGGGCCACTGCCGGGGCGGCGGCTTCGGGTACGCCCGGATGGCGGCCCTGGCCACCTGCCGGCAATGGCAATTATGGCCCGCGGCCGCGCCGGATTCGGCCCTGGAAATGGTTACTAAGTTAAGAGTATCATCATGAACCAAGATGCCTCCAACCAGCGCCTGGTGTCCCTGGATCTCTTCCGGGGCCTGACCATCGCCGCCATGATCGTGGTCAACAACCTGGGGTCCGGCCGGGAAGGGACCCGCTTCGCCCCGCTGGTGCATGCCCAATGGCACGGCTGCACCCTGGCCGACCTGGTCTTCCCCTTCTTCGTCTTTATCGTCGGCGTCTCCGTCGTCTTTTCCCTGGGCAAACGCCAGGCCGGCGGCAGCCTGCGGCCCGTTTACCAACATATCGTCACCCGCACCCTGAAGATCTTCTTCCTGGGCCTGGTGGGCTGGTTCCTCTGCGGCTGGCTCTTTCAGGCCTTCTGCCCGCCGGAGGAAACCGAGAAGAGCATCTGGGCCATCTTCCTCTCTCCCCCGCCCGACAGCGCCGCCTACTTTTACTCCCTGGCTAACCTGCGGATTCCCGGGGTCTTGCAACGCCTGGCCCTGGTCTATCTGGCGGTGGCCCTGCTCGTCCTGCACAGCCGCTGGCGCACCCAGGCGCTGGTGGCCGGCACCCTGCTTCTGCTCTATTGGGGCCTCATGACCTTGACCGGCTTCAGCCTGGAAGCCGGCGCCGACCTGGGCGCCTACCTCGACCGCGGCATCTTCGGCCATGCCCATCTCTACCGGCAGAATTGGGACCCCGAGGGGTTGCTCAGCACCCTGCCGGCCATCGCCACCGGCCTCCTGGGCGCCTTAACCGGCCACTGGCTCCAGAGCGCCCGGGACGGCCGGCGGAAACTCCATGGACTCGTGCTGGGCGGCGGCCTCAGCCTGGCCGCAGGCACGCTTTGGGGGCTCTCCTTCCCCATTAACAAGAACCTCTGGACCAGCTCCTACGTCCTCTATAGCGCGGGCTTTGCCCTCCTGACCCTGGCTGCAGTTTACTGGCTCATCGACCTGAAAAGGGTGCGGGCGCCCTGGGCCCGACCGTTCCTCTGGCTGGGCACCAAGCCTTTGCTCGCCTATTGCGGCGCGCAAGTGATCTCTTTGGCCCTGTACACCCTGTATATCGGCACCCCGTGGGAGCACACCAACCTCCTGACCCTCATCCACCACGCCATTTTCGGGGAGCATTGGGATATCATCGGGGAAACGGCCTGGCGCGACCCGCGCTGGCCCTCGCTCTTCTGGGCGCTGGCCTGCCTCTCTTTCTGGACCCTGCTGGTCGGCCCGGTGCACCGGAAGCTGCGCTCTCTCCAGGCCCCCCGCCCAATAGCCAGGCGGAAAAAGGCCCTCGTCCCCCAGATCAACTTCTGAGACGCCGAGCCCAGCGCCACCGGCTGCCCGGGCGGGTAAGAGTAAGGAGAAAGGCGCACTATCTTGGGGAGGGGGCCAGGGGCCTTTTGTAGGGCCCCTGCCCCCTCCCCAAACCCCTCCCCCAACCCCATAAGTAGGGGCGACCCGCTGGGTCGCCCCTTTTCTCGTTCCCAAGCTCCAGCTTGGGAACGTCGTTTTCCCGCAAACCTCCAGGTTTGCGAGCTTCAGATCAACTCGTCCATGGCAATTAGCCCCGTGCCCCCGGCATAATGCCCGGCGCTGGAGTAGAGCCAATCTTCGGGCCGCGCCACCAACCCGGCCCGCACCGGATTGTGATGCAGGTAATCAACCTTCTGATGCAGCATCTCCTCGGAGATGACCTGCTGGGGATGAAACCCTTCCTGCCAGACCTGGTAAGCGCTGTTGATCTTGGCGCGCTGCTTATAATACTGGAGTTGGTTCAGGACCCAGGTCTTTTGGTCCTGCTCCAGCCGGGCGATGATGCTTTTGGCGGTGTAGCTTTTGAAATCCCGGATGATATCCGCCAGGTTGGGGCCGGTGACCACCAGGTGCAGATGGTTGTCCAGGATGACATAGGCATGGAGCTTCAGGGCTTTGTGTTGCCGGCAAAACTGGAGGGAGTCGAGGAGGATGTCGAAATAGGGTTTGCGGGTGAAGAGGGGCAGCCATTTGACCGTCGTGCAGGTGATGAAGTATGCGAAGTCCGGCTCTCTGATGGTGTAGCGGCTGCGCATGGGCCACCGGGGCTACAGGGTGGCGAAGCTGGAGCTTCGCCGGAAAAGGGCGTTCCCAAGCTGGAGCTTGGGAACGAGAGGAAGTGCTTGTTCTATAAGCCTATTATTTTAATCATGGTAATATACCCGATATCTTTTATTTTCTTTTTCGAAGAGGAAATTGGCTAAGCCCTCCGCTATCTCCCCATTAATGAATTTACATTTCGTGCCACAAACTTGGCACTGAACCTCATCGGTGGCATATTCAATGGGGGTAACAATATAAGTACCTTTGAGACATTCATTTTCATTCATAATTTGCCAACCTTGTCAAATTATAATGCTGCCTCAGGCCTATAGAGCTTAAGACATTGATGTCATCACAACATATAACGGTGGGAGATAGACACAAGCTGTCCCACTAGAAATTGGAGGATCATGTTGGAGTTGGACGCTTTCTGAGGGGCTTCTGCCTTTAATGGGTACTTCATGGTTCATTTCAGCGACTGCAAACGAAAACACCATAGTCAAAGATATAACAGAATTCATTACCGTCTTCACGATACTTACTCCCTTTAAAATCTTTTAACTACACCTGGAAAAACCACAACTCCGGCAAACTAAACAGCCGCCTTCGGGTTCGATGGCGCCGCCGCAGTCGGGGCAGGTGGCCATGGCTTCGGGGCCGGGGGCGGGGGTGTCGATCTGGGCGACGCTGGCCAGGACCTTGGAGATGGCGTCGGGGCAGGAGAGCACCTGGCAGCCGTTCTGCCAGTTGGGGCTGGGGCAGCGGATGCCGGTGATCTTTTTGATGACGGATTCGATGGTGACGCCGGAGCGCAGGGCCAGGGAGATGAGGCGGCCGGTGGATTCGATCTGGGAGGAGGCGCAGCCGCCGGTCTTGCCCATCTGGGCGAAGACCTCGCAGAAGCCCAGGTGGTCCCGGTTCACCGTGACGTAGAGCTTGCCGCAGCCGGTGTTGATGGCCTCGGTGACGCCGGTGGTGCGCGCCGGCCGGGGCCGGGGGGTGATGTAGGTGAGCTTGGTCGGCTGGGCCGCGGCGCCGCCGAAGCTCAGGACCTGTTCGTCCCGGCTGCCGTCGCGGTAGATGGTGACGCCCTTGAGGCCCATTTCAAAGGCCGAGAGATAGACCTGGCGGACGTCGTCGGCGGTGGCCTGTTTGGGGAAGTTCACCGTCTTGGAGACGGCGTTGTCGGTGTATTTCTGGAAGGCCGCCTGGAGCTTGATGTGCCAGAGGGGCGAGGTCTCGTGGGCGGTGACGAAGAGGCGGCGCACCTCCAGGGGAATTTCCTTAATCTCCCGGATGGAGCCGGTCTGGGCGATGCGCTTCATGAGTTCCGGGGAGTAGAAGCCGCCGCTTTTGGCGATGGCCTCGAAGTAGGGGTGGACCTCCACCATTTCGGTGCCTTCCATGACCCGGCGGACGTAGGAGACCGCGAAGAGGGGCTCGATGCCGGAAGAGCAGCTGGAGATGATGCTGATGGTGCCGGTGGGGGCGATGGTGGTGGTGGTGGCGTTGCGCATGCGGCCCAGGCCGTTGCCCGCAAACTTGCTGTTGTCATAGGCCGGGAAGTTGCCGCGGGTATCGGCCAGGCGGGCGGAGGCCAGCCGCGACTCGTCCCGGATGAAGGCCATGACGCGCTCGGCCACGGCCACGGCCTCGTCGGAGTTGTACTGGACGCCGAGCTTCAGGAGCAGGTCGGCAAAGCCCATGACCCCCAGGCCGATCTTGCGGGTTTCGAGGGTGCGCTGCCGGATCTGCTCCAGGGGGAATTTGTTGGCGTCGATGACGTTGTCCAGGAAATGGACGGCGGTGTGCACCATGTCCGCCAGTTTGGGGTAATCGATGACGCCGTCCTGGACCGCCGCGGCCAGATTGAGCGAGCCCAGGTTGCAGGACTCGTAGGGCAGCAGGGGCTGCTCGCCGCAGGGGTTGGTGGCCTCGACCTCGCCCAGTTGGGGCACGGGGTTGCCGCGGTTGACCGCGTCCAGGAAGATGATGCCGGGCTCGCCGGTGGTCCAGGCGCTCTGGACGATGAGGTCGAAGAGGGCCGCGGCCTTGACCCGGGTCACCTCTTTGCCGGAGCGGGGGTTGACCAGGGGGAAGAGCCGGTCCTCGGCCACCGCCTCCATGAAGGCGTCGGTCAGGCCCACGGAGATGTTGAAGTTGGTGAGGCGCTTGGTGTCGTTCTTACAGGTGATGAACTTCTCGATATCCGGGTGGTCCACCCGCAGGATGCCCATGTTGGCGCCGCGGCGGGTGCCGCCCTGCTTGATGGTTTCGGTGGCCACGTCGAAGATGTTCATGAAGGAAATGGGCCCCGAGGCCACGCCCTTGGTGGACATCACCGGGTCGTTGACCGGCCGGATGCGGGAGAAGGAGAAGCCGGTGCCGCCGCCGGACTTGTGGATCAGGGCGGTCTGCTTCACCGCGTCGAAGATGGACTCGATGTCGTCCTCGATGGGCAAGACGAAGCAGGCGGAGAGCTGGCCCAGCTCGCGGCCGGCGTTCATCAGGGTCGGCGAGTTGGGCATGAAGCTCAGGCCGGCCATCAGCTCGTAGAACTTTTTGGCCGTGGCCTCGACGTCGGCTTCGGGGTCATAGAGGCGGTCGATGGCGGCGATGGTGTCCGCCACCCGGCGGAACATCTCCTGGGCCGCCTCCAAGGGCTCGCCCTTTTCGTCCTTCTTCAGGTAGCGTTTTTTCAGGACTACCATGGCGTTGGCGGATAACGGCAGTTCCCCGGTGACTCTTTCGGTTTCCCCCTGCAGCATCATTTCCTCCTGAAATTAATAACTTCCTGTTTTGGGCTTTAATTGCAATATGTTGTATTTTTACTGACTATAAGATACTACATCTTGAGATTTCGTCAAGGGAAATCAGGCCAGATCTGGGGGCTTGGGAAAAGGGCGGGACGCGTTTGTTGGCGTCCGAATTGAGCGCCCCGGGTTGCAATTCCATTTAAACTAATTAAAGCTCACTTTTTCTAAGGTTTTCTCCAGCCGTCAGATTCTCGCCGGGCCATTAATCCTTCAATAATGTTAATTATCTCAAAAAGTGAAGCAGGCCGAAAGGGGCCATTTGCCTGGGAAACTCGTCTGGTCCCCGGGCGCACTCCGGTCAATTCATTTGCCTTTTCGGGCCGTCTGCGTTATAAATTCTGTCAATACCCTTGAGATATCAGGAGAAACCTTGAGCAAGCATAAGATCGGCATCCTGGGCACCGGGAGCTATCTGCCGAAAGCGGTCCTGACCAATAAGGACCTGGAAAAGCTGGTGAACACCAACGATGAATGGATCGTGGAGCGCAGCGGCATCCACGAGCGCCGCATTTGCGCCCCGGACGAAGATTGTGTCACCATGGGGGTGATCGCGGCCCGCCAGGCCCTGGCGGCCGCCGGGATCGAGCCGGAGCAGTTGAGTTACATCGTCATGGGGACCAACACCTCGGCCTATTTTTTCCCGGCCAGCGCCATCCAGGTCCAGGACGAACTGGGGTTGAACGCTAAAGTCGCGGCCTTCGACGTCCAGGCCGGTTGCAGCGGCTTCAATTACGCCCTGTATGTGGCCGAACGGCTGGTGGCCCCGGAGGGCAAATACGCCCTGGTCATCGGCTCGGATGTCTGCTCCCGCTTTATCGACTGGACCGACCGGTCCACCTGTCTCCTCTTCGGTGACGGGGCCGGGGCGGCGGTGATCGGTCCCAGCCACCGCAACCGCATCCTGGCCTCATTCATCGCCTCGAGCCTCAACAAAAAGCTCTATTGCGAATCGGAGTATAACGCCGAAGTGAGCCCCTTTCTGCCGCTGCCGACCCATACCAAAAAGCATTATCTGCACATGGATGGGCCGGAGATCTTCAAGTTCGCGGTCAACGCGGTGCGGGAATCCATGCACCGCATCCTGGAGATGGCCGGACTCGAGCGGGAAGACCTGGACTATCTGATCATCCACCAGGGCAACTACCGGATCCTGGAGGCCGGGGCCAGGTTCGCCAAGGTGCCCATGGAAAAGGTGTTTTCCAATATCCACAAATACGGCAATCCATCGGCGGCTTCGGTGCCCATCGCCCTGCACGAGGCCCAGGCGGAAGGCAAGATCAAGGACGGGGACCGGGTGATGCTGATCAGCTTCGGCGCCGGGGTCACCTGGGCCGCGGCTTTGCTGCAGTGGGGAGAGAAGGGGAAGTAGCCAGTGGCCAGTGGTCAGTGGTCAGTAAAAGATTAAAGCCCCAAATTTGACTGCAAATAATAATGGGCACGGAGATTCCGTGCCCATTGTTTTTTTCTTTAACTGGCCACTGACCACTGGCCACTGCTTTTACATAATCCTGATTTTACCGCCGGGCTCGGGGGTCGGCTCCGGCGCGGGGGCCGGCTTCTCTTCCTTGGGAGGCGCCGGCTTTTCCTTCTTAGCCGGTTTTTCCGGTTTGGGGGCCGGCTCGCCCTCTTCTTCAGGCTTCGGCTTGGCCGGCTTGGGCGGTTTGACCTCCTCCGGCTTCTTCTTGGCCGGCGGGGCCACTTCCTCCGCCGGCTTGGCGGGTTTGGGCGGCTTTTCCACCGCGGGCGGCTTGGTCGGGGGCACCGGCAGGGGCGGCGCCTGCGTTGGTTTTGCCGGCAGCGGCGGCGGCTGGATCCTCTCGGGCAGCGGCGGCGGCGCCACCACGCCCGGCGGGGCCGTGGGAACCGGCGGCGGGGCCGGGGCCACTTCCGGGCCCTGGGGCACCGGGGTGGAGGACAGGTACTTGGAATCCACCCAGCCTATGCGGCCGTCCCGGATGATCCGGATCTGGAACCAATCCTCGGAGGCCCCCACCTTTTCCACTTCTTCACCCCGCTCCAGGATGGAGATTTTGGGGAAATCCATCCCGGGACCCATCCGCAGATTGAGGTGGTTGGCCTTGATGTAGAAGACCGGCCGAACCACCTGGGGCGGCGGCGGCACCGGCGCCCGCGGCGGCGGGGGGAGCTGGGGGGGGTGATATTGGGGGGCGCAGGCCGTCAGGCCCAGGGCCATTCCCAGGGCCAGAACCCCGGTCCAAAGCCAATGGTGTCTAGTGGTGGGCTTCACTTACGTGGCACCTCCACCTTCTTCTTTGCTGTCCTTGATCTTCCAGCCGCCCGGTCCCTTCTCCAGGATGGTCTTGTAGGCGCTTCTCACCAGGGTGTAATCGTGGGTGCGCTGATCATAGACCTGGATATTCCAGACGATGTCGGCCGACACCTGGGTATCGCTGAGGCGCTGGACATTGGAAATGCGGTAGTTTACTTCTTTGATATCATAATTCTTCCACAGCTCCAGCATCTGGTTTTCCAGGTGCCCCAGATTGGGATAAGCGGAAGAGTAGCAGCTGAGCCACTTGTTGATGTCTTTGTTGAGATGGGCGGCCCGGATCTTCTCCGCGATCTGCTCCACCTCCCGCTTCAGGTCGTCCTGGGGAGCGGCCACCGTCGCGGGGGTCCGGGTAACCGGCGACCGGGCCGGGAGATGGCTCCAGACAAACCAGACGCCCACCACCAGAACCAGGACACCTAATAGTGAGAGGATGCGGCTGGGACGGCGCGACCGGCGCCGCGGCATCGATTCGGTCCGCCGCGGGTAGAAGAGCGGCGGGCGCTCGGCTTCGTATTCCTCTTCCTGCTGGGAAACCCGGGCCACCCGCAAGGGCAGGCCGCACTCGGTGCAGTATTTTTGACCCGGGAAGGTGGGACTGCCGCAGCGGGCGCAGCCGCGGCCCGCGGCGTTGCGAGAACTCTTCAGCAGTTGGCCGCAGCGCTGACAGAAGCGGTGCTCTTCCCCGTGAATTATTTGACATTGATCGCAATAGGGCATATTTATCACCAGATGATTCCCTGTCTATCTACCACATTCTCCAGGCAAAGAAAAGTATAATAAATTCGGGACCGTTTGACATTTGGGAGCAAATTATTCATTAATTTACATTAATTATACCTAAAGCGAAAGTCTATCAGCAGTCCGCGGCTGCCTGAGGCGGCGTCAGGTAAGCCCCCGGCAGATCAGAGTGGGCTAACCCTGCTTAAGTTAAGGGAATTGGCTGAATTTTGGCTGCTGCGGCTGGAGTAAGTCAGGCCGGGGCCGCGGCCTCTGGAAACTTGTTCTCCGGTCCTTATCTTCATAACTGAGGGCCGAAATTGCATTAAATGCATCTGCCCCCTTGACAAAGGGGGGGCCGGCCCGATATATTTTCATGGTTAATATTAGGAGTGTCACTTATTATGAAAAGCTATACAGCCCGTGAGGGGGAAGTTCCCCGGAATTGGTACGTCGTGGATGCCCAGGGCAAGGTCTTGGGCCGCCTGGCCAGCCGCATTGCCATGGTGCTTCGGGGCAAGAACAAGCCGGTCTTCACCCCCCATATGGACACCGGGGATTTCGTGGTAGTGGTCAATGCCGCTCAGGTGCTACTGACCGGCAGAAAATTGGACAACAAGATATATTATCGGCATTCCGGTTTCATGGGCGGGCTGAAGGAGATTACGGCCCGGAAGCAGCTTCAGAAGAAGCCCGAAGAGCTGCTGCGCCATGCCGTCCGGGGCATGTTGCCGAAAAATAGCCTGGGAAGGCAGTTGCTCACGAAGCTGAAGATTTACGTCGGGGGGGAGCATCCCCATCAGGCCCAGCAACCGGCAGCCTTTCCTTGGGAGGATTGATGGCAGCGCCAGCAAGCATTAATGCCACCGGCAAACGCAAAACCGCCATCGCCCGGATCTATATGCGGCCCGGCAGCGGCCGGATCCTGGTGAATCAGCGGAATTTCGAAGAATACTTTCCCATGGAGACCACCCGTAATCTGGTGCGCAAGCCCCTGGAACTGGTCAGCGTGGGGTCCGATTTCGATATCGTGGTCAACGTCCGGGGCGGCGGCATCGAAGGCCAGGCCGGCGCGGTGAAACACGCCCTGAGCCGGGCCCTGGTGCTCTTCAACCCCGAGCTGCGCGCCGTCCTGAAAAAGGCCGGCTTCCTCACCCGGGACGCCCGCATCAAAGAGCGGAAGAAATACGGCCTCCGGGGCGCCCGCCGCGGTTGCCAGTACTCGAAGCGCTAAGCAGTGGTCAGTGGCCGGTGGTCAGTTGCCAGTAAGACTGCAATTGGGAACTGCTGGCCAGGCTAAGAGGCTGCTGTTCTGGACTTAGAGTTTTTTTGAGGGGAGGCCCGGGGGATTTTTGGTATTTTTTGTAAAAGGTTCCCCGGCCCTCCCCTCAAATATCTTTTCTGCCTTATAAAGTCCCTTGCCATGAAGAAGATCAAAGTCGCGGTAATGGGGGCCTCCGGCTACGCCGGGTTGGAACTGGTGCGGCTGCTCAGCCGGCACCCCGGCGTCGCCCTGACTGCGGTCACCTCCCGGGAATGGGCCGGCAAGCCTTTCAGCGAGGTCTTCCCCGCCCTGGCCCGCATCTGCGACCTGCCCTTCGTACTTCCTGATCCCGAGGCCATCGCCGCGGCCGCGGCCGTGGTCTTCACCAGCGTGCCGCATCAGACCGCCATGGCGGTGGTGCCCCAGCTTCTGGCCCGGGATTGCAAGGTGGTGGACCTGAGCGCCGACTTCCGCTTCAAGGACGCCGCGGTCTACGAACAATATTACCAGGCTCACAGCGCCAAAGGGTTGCTGGCCGAGGCGGTCTACGGCCTGCCGGAGATCCACGGCTACGCGGTCAGCCGGGCCCGGCTGGTGGGCAACCCCGGCTGCTACCCCACCGCGGTCATCCTGGGGCTCGCCCCCTTAGTGCAGAACCATCTGGTCTGCCTGGATTCGCTCATCGCCGACTGCAAGTCCGGGGTCAGCGGCGCCGGGCGGCAGGCGGGGCTGGCCACGCAGTTTTGCGAGGTCAACGACGGCTTCAAGGCCTACAAGGTGGCGGAGCACCGCCACAACCCGGAGATGGAGCAGGAGTTGAGCCTGCTGGCCGGGGAGCAGGTGCAGCTCACCTTCGCCCCGCATCTGGCGCCCATGAGCCGGGGCATCCTGGCGACCCTCTACGCCCGGCTGGTGAAGCCCCTGACCGCAGTGGAGATTCTCAACTTTTACCAGAGCTTCTATGTCGACCAGCCCTTTATCCGGCTCCAGCCCCCCGGGGTTTTGCCCAACACCATCAACGTCCGGGGCAGCAATTACTGCGATCTCGGGGTCAAGGTGGACGCCGCCCGGGGCCGGGTCATCGTGGTTTCGGCCATCGACAACCTCCACCGGGGCGCGGCCGGCCAGGCGGTGCACAACTTCAATCTGATGATGGGCTTTCCCGAAACCACGGGTTTGGACCTGGTGCCGCTGATTCCATAGCTTTCAGCTAGCAGCGGTCAGCTTTCAGCTTTAAAATCGACTGAATCACCTGACGGGTGTCCGCAAACCGCTTTTTCCCTATATTTTGGAATTATCTAAAGAAAAATGAGACGTCGTAAGTCTCCTTACCTGTCATTCTGAGGGAGCGAAGCGACCTAAGAATCTCGCTTTTTTGCAGCACAAGCTTTCCAGGCTGTACCGAAAATCAGAATTTATTATGGATAAATTGAACGTCCCCTTCTTGGCTTGGCTGGTATTCTTCGGGTCAGCTTTATTGGAGGTAGGCGGTGATGCCGTCGTTCGCAAAGGGCTGCGGGGGGCCAGCTTTGCCATAATTATGGTCGGTGGCTTCATGCTGGCTAGCTATGGCTTGCTGGTCAACACAGTGAAGTGGGATTTCTCCAAATTGTTGGGCGTTTATGTGGCAGTGTTTGCGGTGGTCAGTGTCTTGTGCGGGCGGTTTGTCTTTGGGGAAAGCGTGCCCCATTCGACCTGGTTGGGCTTGTCAATCATAGTCATCGGCGGTTTGGTAATTCAATTTGGGCGTTGACCAAGAAGAGATTGAATTAGTTTTAAGCTGAAAACCGAGCGCTGATAGCTGCCTATGCCCCGCAACCTCCGCCTCCTTCTTGAATACGACGGCAGCCGCTATCACGGCTGGCAGCGCCAGGCGGGCGACCTCACCATTCAGCAAGTCCTGGAAGAAGCCCTGGAACGCTTAACCGGCGAGCCGGTCAAAGTCATCGGCTCCGGCCGCACCGACGCCGGGGTCCACGCCCTGGGCCAGGTGGCCAATTTTCGCACCGGCAGCACTATTCCTTTAAAGGCCTTTCACGCCGGGCTCAATTCCATGCTGCCCTACGATATTGCCGTGCTGGAGGCGCAAGAAGTTTCCCCGGAGTTTCACGCCCGCAAAGTCGCCCTCTCCAAGACTTACGAGTACCGTATCCTGAACCGGCCCAGCCGTTCGCCCCTGCACCATCATTACGGCTGGTGGCTGGCGCCTAAGCTCGATCTGGAGGCCATGGCCGCGGCCGCTCTGGCACTAAAGGGGGAGCACGATTTTTCGGCCTTCAGGGCCAGCGGCAGCGGCAACCGGAACCCGGTGCGCCGGATTATCAAAGCCGGCTGGCAGACCCACCCCGGCGGCTGGCTGCGGTTTACCATCAGCGGCAACGGCTTCCTGCGGGGCATGGTCCGGAGCCTGGTGGGCACCATGGTGGAAGCGGGCAAAGGCAAGGCCGACCCCGCCTTAATGGTTGAACTGCTGCGCTCCGGCGAACGCCGCCGGGCCGGCCCCACCGCGCCGGCTCAGGGATTGTATCTGGTGCGGGTGGAATATTAACCGCAGAGGCGCAGAGGACAGTAGCCGCAGGCTTTAGCCTGCGCCGCAAGCACGGCCGAAAAAAGCGCAGGCTAAAGCCTGCGGCTACATTTTCAGATCCATCCATGGGCCTTCGGCCCGTTTACCGTTTTTCATCAAGACAAAAGCGAGATCAAGATAGATTTTGTCGTCGGGGCTGCTTAAATTAAGGACGAAGGGATGTCAGCCTTGAGGATGAAAGGAACGAGGAATTTTCGTTATGGCAGACGATAGACCGGAAACGGCCGACGACAAACCGGAATTGAACATCATCCAGGCCATCGAGTTGGCCATCGCCCATGAGATGGATGCCCGCCGGAGTTATCTGGCCCTGGCCAACGAGAGCGATGATCCGGAGCTGAAAAGGCTGCTCCGGGAGATCGCCGCCGAAGAGGCCGGCCACGAAGCCACCCTGCGGAGCCGCCTGCGCCTCTATGAGCAGAAACATCTGCTCCGGGACACCATCTCCCGCTATGTGTCACCGGAGATGTGCGAGGAGATCCTGAAAAACCCGGCCCTGCTGCAACTGGGGGGCCGGCGCCAGGAAGTGACCGTGCTTTTTGCCGACATCAAGGGCTTCACCAATATGTCTGCCAATATGTCCCCGGAAGAGGTGGTGGAGGTGCTCAACCTCTTTTTCACGGAGATGGTGGATTTGGTCTTCGAATATCAGGGCACCCTGGACAAATATGTGGGCGACGCCCTCATGGCCGTCTTCGGGGTGCCGGTGCCTTTGCCCGACGCCGCCACCCGGGCGGTGCAATGCGCGGCTTCCATGCAGCGCCGCCTGGCCGAGTTGCAGGCCGAGGGGCGCACCCCCATTCAGGGAATGCGCCTGGGCATCAACACCGGCGAAGCCATCGTCGGCAACATCGGCTCGGATAAGCGCATGGACTTCACCGTCATCGGCGACGCGGTGAACGTGGCGGCCCGGCTCCAGGAACTGGCCAAAGAGCTGGAGGCCGACACCCTGGTGAGCGAGGCCACCTACCGGCAGGTGGAGGGCCGGTTCCAGATGGAGAAGCTTACGCCGGTGGTCCTGCGCGGCCGGCAGGAGGCCACGCCGATCTATCGCTTAGTGGCTTGAACTCTTCTTCTCAAGCCCAAAATGGCCGTGAGGCCGCATCCTGCCTCGAGGTTAATGAACAAATGCTCAATTGGCTTGGGCGGCGCTCCCAGGGGTGCGAAAGAATCGGGTAATTTCAGGTAGTTGCTCCCGTCAAAACCACGCCGGATCATCTCGGCAGGAAATTAATCTGCTCGTGAAAAAATTATTGACAAGGGTTGATATATGGATTATTGTGAGAAACTGAATGGCATGTGAAATTTTTCACATTTTTCGCAAGGAATCCGCACGTTTGAACTTTAAAACTCTATAATTCCCGAGGAGGAAGATAGATGGCTTTGGTAAATCCGCATGGTAAAGAGAAGAAATTAAAACCCCTGCTGCTTTCTCCGGCCGAAGTGGCTGAAGCGAAAAAGCACGCCAAGGAACTGACCGCAGTCACCCTGACCTCCCGGGAGGTTGGCGACCTCATCATGATGGGCATCGGCGGTTTTACGCCGTTGACCGGCTTCATGGGCCACGACGACTGGAAGGGCTCCTGCAGCGATGACATGAAACTCGCCGACGGCACCTTCTGGCCCATCCCGGTCACCATGTCCGTCAACCAGGGCAAGGCCGACTCCATCAAGATCGGCCAGGAAGTCCTGCTGGTGGACGCAGAGACCGAAGAGATGATGGGGACCATGAAGGTCACCGAGAAGTACAAGATCGACAAAAAGTGGGAATGCAAACAGGTCTTCACCACCGACGACATGGATCACCCGGGCGTGCAGATGGTCATGGGCCAGGCCGATGTCAACCTGGCGGGCACGGTCAAGGTCTGGAGTGAAGGTTCCTTCCCCAAGGATTACCCCGGCGTCTATCTGCGTCCGGACGAAACCCGCAAGATCTTCGAGCAGAAGGGCTGGAGCACCATCGCCGCCATGCAGCTGCGGAACCCCATGCACCGCTCTCATGAATACCTGTGCAAGATCGCCATCGAAATCTGCGACGGCGTCCTGATCCACCAACTCCTGGGCAAACTGAAACCCGGCGATATCCCGGCGGAAGTGCGGGTGGAAGCCATCAATACCCTGGTGGAGCATTACTTCGTGAAGGACACCGCGGTGCAGTGCGGTTATCCGCTGGACATGCGTTATGCCGGCCCCCGGGAAGCCCTGTTCCACGCCCTGTTCCGTCAGAACTTCGGCTGCTCCCATCTGATCGTGGGCCGCGACCATGCCGGCGTGGGCGAGTACTACGGTCCCTTCGACGCCCAGAAGATTTTTGACAAGCTCCCCGCCGGTGCTTTGGAAACCAAACCCCTGAAGATCGACTGGACCTTCTATTGCTCCAAGTGCGACGGCATGGCCTCCATGCGCACCTGCTGCCACGGCAAGGAAGACCGTCTGATGCTCTCCGGCACCATGCTGCGCAAGATGCTCTCCGAAGGCCTGGACGTGCCGGACCACTTCAGCCGCGCCGAAGTCCTGAAGGTGCTGCGCAAGTACTATGCCGGTCTGACCGAGAAGGTCGAGGTCAAGGTCCACGGCTTTGCCACCGGGGATCTCAAGGGCAAGAAGTAAGGCGTAAAGTTGGGAAAAGGCGGAAACGGTTTCCGCCTTGCCCTCTGCAAGCATAGTAAAAGATCAACGCTTTAACCCTAACGAGGAGGTTTTAAGTTATGCCGAGTTATGTAATCGTGGAAAAATGTGACGGCTGCAAAGCTCTGGACAAGACTGCTTGCCAGTACATTTGCCCCAATGATCTGATGATCCTGAATCATGAAAGCATGAAGGCTTTCAACCAGGAGCCGGATCAGTGTTGGGAATGCTACAACTGCGTAAAGATTTGCCCCCAGCAGGCCATCGAAGTCCGGCACTATGCCGACATCATGCCCCTGGGCTCCAGCACCTACCCGATGCGCGGCACCGACTCCATCATGTGGACCATCAAATTCCGGGACCAGAAGACCGTAAAACGGTTCAAGTTCCCCATCCGGACCACCGCTGAAGGTTCCATCGAGTGCTTTAAGGGCAAAACCCTGCCGACCGACCTGAAGGCCCTGAAACAGCCCGGTCTTTACACCGGCCCGGCCCGCAAAGAGTAGTTCGACCAACCATCGAAAAAAGCGAAGGAGATAAAATATCATGTCTGAAATGGAAACCTGTCGTTGGTCTTTCTGTGAGAAACCGCCGGTAGAAACGATCGAAACCGACCTGCTCCTCGTGGGCGGTGGCATGGCCTGCACCGGCGCCGCGGTCGAGGCTGCTGCCTGGGCCAAGGCTACCGGCCTGAAGTGCACCCTGGTTGACAAAGCCGCGCTGGATCGTTCCGGCGCCGTCGCCATGGGCCTCTCCGCCATCAACACCTACATCGGCCCCGAAAACAAGGTGGCTGACTATGTGAAAATGGTCCGCACCGACCTCATGGGCATCATCCGTGAAGATCTGGTCTACTCCCTGGGCGCCCATGTCGACCAGACCGTGCAGGACTTCCAGGATTGGGGCCTGCCCATCTGGCAGAAAGACGCCGAAGGCCACACCGTGGACGGCCAGGTCGCCAAAGACGAGGGCCTGCCCCGGTTGGCGGACGGCGGTAAGTGCGTACGTTCCGGCCGTTGGCAGTGCATGATCAACGGCGAGTCCTACAAGGTGATCGTGGCCGAAGCCGCCAAGAACGCCCTAGGCATGGACAACATCTACGAGCGCGTCTTCATCGTGAAGCTGCTGACCGACAAGGCCAACGCCAACCGCGTCTGCGGCGCCGTGGGTTTCAGCGTCCGTGAGCACAAGGCTTATGTCTTCAAATGCAAAGCCATCATCATCGCCTGCGGCGGTGTGGTCAACGTCTTCCGGCCCCGGTCGGTGGGTGAAGGCCAGGGACGTGCCTGGTACCCCGTATGGAATGCTGGTTCCACCTACGCCATGCCCGCCGAAATCGGCGCCAAGATGGTGCTGATGGAAAACCGTTTCGTCCCCGCCCGCTTTAAGGACGGTTACGGCCCGGTCGGCGCCTGGTTCCTGTTCTTCAAAGCGCAGGCCACCAACGCCTACGGCGAAGACTACATGGCCAAAAACTGGGATCGGGTCAAGAAAGAGTACCCCGGTTATGCCGATAACCCGGGCACCTGCCTGCGGAACCATGCCGCGATGATCGAGATGCGGGAAGGCCGCGGCCCCATCATGATGCACACCGACAAGGCCATGGCCAAGCTGGCCGAGACCCTGAGCAAGAAAGAGCTGAAGCACCTCGAAGCCGAAGCCTGGGAAGACTTCCTGGACATGTCCATCTCCGCCGCCTGCCTGTGGGCCTCCTTCAACATGGAGCCCGACAAGGTCCCGTCGGAAATCATCCCCTCCGAGCCGTACCTGCTCGGTTCGCACGCCGGCTGCGCCGGTCTGTGGGTGTCCGGCCCCTCCAAGAACTACATGGGCGCTCCGGACAGCTGGTTCTGGGGCTATGACCGCATGACCACCGTTGAAGGCCTGTTCACCGCGGGTGACGGCGTCGGCGCCTCCGGGCACAAGTTCTCCTCCGGGTCCCACGTTGAGGGCCGCATGGCTGCCAAGGCTGCCCTGGCCTTCATCCTGGACCACAAGAACGACAAGCTGGAAGCCGCTCAGAACATCGACGACGTGATCGGCCAGATCTACCTGCCGTACGAGATCTTCGAGAAGTACAAAAACTACACCTCGGCTCCGGACATCAACCCCAACTACCTGCGGCCCAGACAGATCCAGACCCGGCTGCAGAAGCTGATGGACGAGTACGTGGCCGGTTGCTCCACCATGTACATGACCAACAAACCCAGCCTGGAAGAAGGTCTGAAGCGCCTCACCCTGTTGAAGGAAGACGCCGCCAAGATCGCTGCCGGCGACCTGCACGAGCTGATGCGCGCCTGGGAACAGTATCACCGCATCCTGGCCGGTGAGGCCCATCTGCGCCACATCCTGCACCGGGAAGAGAGCCGTTATCCTGGCTACTACTACCGTTCCGACTTCCTGTCCATCGACGACAGCAAGTGGAAGGTCTTCACCATCTCCCAGTACGACATGAAGGCCAACACCTGGAAGTTCACTGACGAGCCTTACAAGCAGTTGGTAGACTAAATTGTGAGCGTCCTCGGGGCTCCGGGTTCTCCCGGACCCCGGGCCGCTTTGTGCCTGGCCGTGGCGTTAGCCAGCCACGGCCATTTTTTTAAGCTGACGGGAGACGGAAGACGGGAGACCGGGCAAATAAGCAATCAGTGTGAGTGGAAAGCTCTTATTCCTTATTTTTTTACTGGCTACCGGCAACCGACTACTGACTACTCATTTCTCCGGTCTCCGGTCCTCCGTCTTCGGTCTTCCCTGTATAGTTTGAAAAAAACGATCCAAAATTTTCGCTTGCACTTCTATTCACAATGTTATATTGGAGGTATATCGCCCTTGCCGGTGGGCTAAGGCCCAGGCGGCCAAAGCTCTGGCTGGCGAAATGTCCTGAAGGAGGACTTGTGTGAACGCCGAAAATCGCAAGATTCTGGTCATCGGGGGAGGCATCAGCGGCCTCACCGCGGCCGTGGAGGCGGCGGAAGCCGGGTCTCAGGTGATCATCACTGAGAAGGCCCCCTATCTGGGCGGCCGGGTGGCCCAACTCCACCGATACTTCCCCAAGCTCTGCCCGCCCACCTGCGGGCTGGAGATCCAATTCCGCCGGATTAAAGAAAATCCCAACATCAGCTTCTACACCATGGCGGAAGTCACCCAAATCAGTGGCGGCGCCGGCAACTTCGACGTCACCCTCCAGGTGGCGCCGCGCTTCGTCAATGACCGCTGCGTGGCCTGCGACGCCTGCGCCCAGGCCTGCACCAGCTTCCGGGTGAACGCCTTCAACTTCGGCCTCGACAAGACCAAGGCCGCTTACATCCCCTTCGATTTTGCCTTCCCGCAGAAGTACGTCATCGACGCCTCGGTGTGCAGCGGCGACTGCGGCCAGAAGTGCAAAGAGGCCTGTAAGTACGAAGCCATCGACCTGGACATGAAGCCCCAGATCCTGAACTTTAACGTCGGCGCCATCATCCTGGCCGGCGGCTGGGAGCCCTACGACATCGCCCAGGCCGACAACCTGGGGTTCGGCGTCGTGGCCAACGTCATCACCAACATGCAGATGGAGCGCCTGGCGGCCGCCAACGGCCCCACCGGCGGCCAGATCCTGCGGCCCTCGGACGGCAAGGCCCCCAAAAAGGTGGCCTTTGTGCAGTGCGCCGGCTCGCGGGACGAAAACCACCTGCCGTACTGCTCCTACATCTGCTGCATGGCCTCCCTGAAGCAGGCCACCTACCTGGCGGAGAAGGACCCGGAAACCGAGGCACATATCTTCTATATCGATTTGCGCACCCCGGGCCGCTACGAGCAGTTTCTCTGGAAGGTCCGGGACATGGAGAACGTTAAGCTCATCCGGGGCAAGATCGCCAAGGTCAGCCAGGCGCCCGGCAGCGACGACGTCGTGGTGGTGGCCGAAAATACCGCCACCGGCGACAAGCAGGCCATGACCTTTGACATGGTGGTGCTGGCGGCGGGCATGGTGCCCTCCACCAAGAATTCCCCCTGCGCGATGCCGATTTCCTATACCCCGGACGGCTTTATCATCGAGGAACTCTTGCCGGCGGGAATCTTCGCCGTGGGTACTCTGAAAGGCCCCCTGGATGTCATGAAATCGAATGAAGACGCCACCGGGGCCGCCCTCAAGAGTCTCATCGCCCTGGGCAGGAGGTCATAAATGGATAAAAAATACGGTGTCTATTTGTGTAAGGGCTGTGGCATCGGCGAGACCATCAATTTTGAGAGCCTGCAAAAGGTGATCAAAAAGGAAGGCAAGATCCAGTTCATCAAAGAGCACGACATCATGTGCTCCCCCGAGGCCCGGGCCATGGTCCTGGAAGATATCAAGCCGGAAGGCGAGGGCATCAACTCCCTGGTCATCGCGGCCTGCTCTTCCCGGGTGAAATACGAGGAGCTGGATTTTCCCAACGTCCTGGTGGAGCGCTGCAACATCCGGGAGCTGGTGGCCTGGACCCAGGAGCCCAATACCGAGGAAACCCAGAACCTGGCCGAGGACTACCTGCGCATGTACTGCGCCCGGGTGAAGAAATCCGAGCTGCCGGAGCCTTATCAGACCGAGTGCAACAAGACCATCCTGGTCATCGGCGGCGGCGCCGCCGGCCTGAGCGCGGCGTTGGAAGCCGGCAATGACGGCTACGAAGTGGTCCTGGTGGAAAAAGCGGCGGAATTGGGCGGCTATGCGGCCAAGCTGTTCCGGCAGACGCCCTCCAGTTACCCCTTCACCACCCTGCAGGAGCCCACGGTCTTCCAGAAGATCAAAGCGGTCCGGGGCAATCCCAAGATCCGGGTCTTGACCAACGCGGTGATCGAGAAGATCGACGGACAGCCGGGTATGCTGGATACCACCGTCACGGTGAACGGCGTGGAGGAAACCTTCCAGGTGGGCGCCGTGATCATGGCGGCGGGCTTCAGGCCCTACGACGCCACCAAGCTCACCAAACTGGGCTACGGCCTCTCCAAGGACGTCATCACCAACCTGGAGATGGAAGAGCTGGCCAAGGCGGGCAAGGTGGTCCGGCCTTCCGACGGCAAACCGGTCGAGAACGTCGCCTTCATCCAGTGCGCCGGCTCCCGGGACCCGGAGCATCTGCCTTACTGCTCCGATTTCTGCTGCCTGACCTCCCTGAAACAGGCCCTGTACGTGCGCCATTCGAACCCCAACGCCACGGCCATGATCCTCTATAAAGACATCCGCACCCCGGGCCAGTCGGAACTCTTCTATAAAGAAGCGCAGTCCGATCCCGGCGTCATGCTGACCAAGGCCGAGATCGAAGGCGTCACCCTGGCCGGCGACGGCAAGCTCAAGATTGCCGCCAAGGACACCCTCCTGGGCGACAACGTGGTCTTCGAAGCCGACCTGGTGGTCCTGGCCACCGGGCTGGTGCCGGTCACCAAGGACGACTCGGTGCTCAACCTTAACTACAAGCAGGGGCCGGCGTTGCCGGAGATCGAGGAATACGGCGGCTTTGCCGACTCCAACTTCATCTGCTTTCCGTATGAAACCAGGCGTACCGCGATTTATGCGGCGGGCACGGTGCACCAGGCCATGACCATTCCCATGGCCATGGCGGACGGTATCGGCGCGGCCTGCAAGGCCATTCAGGCGGTGGAACACGTCGCCGCCGGCATGGCGGTGCATCCCCGGGCCTGGGACGAGACCTTCCCCGACCCCTTCATGCAGCGTTGTACCTCGTGCAAGCGCTGCACCGAGGAATGTCCCTTCGGCGCCATCGAAGAAGACGAAAAGGGCACGCCGTTCTATAAGATCAACCGCTGCCGCCGCTGCGGCACCTGCATGGGAGCCTGCCCCGAGCGTATCGTCTCCTTCAAGGACTTCAGCGTCGACATCGTCGGCTCCATGCTCAAGTCCTGCGATATCCCGGAGATCGAGGATGAGGACGATCCCAACGTGCCTTACCGGATCATCGCCCTCATCTGCGAGAACGACGCCATGCCGGCCCTGGATGCCGCCGGGTTGCATAGGCTGAAACTCGATCCGCGGGTCCGTTTTGTCCCCCTGCGCTGCATGGGGTCCTTCAACATGGTCTGGGTCTCGGACGTCCTTTCCAAGGGCGTTGACGGTATGATGTTGCTGGGTTGCAAATACGGGGATGACTACCAGTGCCACTTTGCCAAGGGCAGCGAACTTTGCGCCTACCGGCTGAGCAAGCTGTCCGAAACCCTGGACAAGCTGGGACTGGAATCCGACCGGGTGCAGCAATACCAGATAGCCCACTCCGACTTCGATAAGCTGCCGCAGATCATCGATGATTTTGTGGCCCGGATCAAAGAAGTCGGCCCCAACCCCTTCAAGGAATTCTAGGAGGTATGATCCATGGCAGGCGAAACTCTTATCAAACCTGACCTGCAATTCGTCAACCGGGTCATCGCCGCCGGGGGGGACACGGTCAAGAAATGCTATCAGTGCGACACCTGTTCGGTGGTGTGCAACCTGACCCCCGATAGCAAGCCCTTCCCCCGGAAAGAGATGCTCCAGGCTCAATGGGGTCTGAAAGAGGTGGTGCAAAGCCCGGATATCTGGCTGTGTCATCAGTGCAGCGACTGCACCGTCTACTGCCCCCGGGGCGCCAAGCCCGGCGAAGTGATCGGAGCCCTGCGGAAGATGTGCATCGAGGAATACGCCACTCCGCCGCAGTTGGCCAAGATGGTCGGTGATTGCCGCTATCTGCCGGTGCTCATCGCCTTCCCGGTGGTGCTGCTCTTATTCATGCTCAAATTCACCGGGATGATTGGGGTAGGCTCGGGTCTGCATATTCCTGGCGGCCCCATCGTCTACTCCAAGATGTTCCCGACTTTCTGGCTGGTTGACGCCATCTTCGTCCCCGCCTTCTTCTTTGCCGTGGCAGTCTTGGGCAAAGGCGTGCTGGCCTTCTGGAAGGATCTGAATGCCAACAACCCCTGGAAGGTCCGGGTGGAAGGCAACCTGGTGGGCAACCTTATCGAGACCATCAAGGATATCTTGTTCCACAACCGCTTCCGGCAGTGCGAGACCACCTATACCCGGTCCACCAACCACCTGTTTCTGGTCTTCGGGTTTATTTTCCTGCTCATCGTCACCACCTGGGGCTTCCTGAATGAATGGGTTTTGCACCATGAATCCCCTTACTTTTTGTTCTCGCCCATAAAGCTGCTGGCCATGGTGGGTACCGCCGGCCTGCTCTATGGCATCTACAATATCATCAAGGAGCGCCGGGCCAACGCCGAGAAGGCCGGCTTCGGCAGCTACTTTGACTGGCAGTTGATCTACGTGGTCTTTGCCGTGGGCGCCACCGGGTTGCTCTCCTGGCTCTTCCGCCTGGTGCATATCCCGATCCTGGCCTACCCCACGTACTTTTTGCACCTGTGCTGCATCTTCTTCCTGTTCTTCTACGCCCCCTACACCAAGATGGCCCACATGGTGTACCGCACCGTGGCCATGCTCTATGCCCGCATGTCGGGCCGGGGCTTCTAAGCGGCAGGATCGGCAGCGTTAACCCCAAGCCGGCCCCTCGGGGCCGGCTTTTTTGTGGACGGGGATCATACCCCACAAAACCTCTGTTTGGCGATTTGTGGGGTACAGGCGGTTCTCAACTGCGTGGGCATGCTTTTTTGGGGAAATATTTGAAATCAGGAAGACTATTTAATATATATTGAGCTTAGTGCCAATGGAGAAGTGGGGTGCGTCCGGCGCACCATCTTTTTCGTTCCAAGCGGAACGACAGGAAATATTGAGGAGCACTTAAATGGACACGAACCAACTCATGGACATGAACCAACTCATGGCCCTGTTGATCGCCCAGGGGCAAAAATGGATCAAGGAGCAGCGGCAGGCCTTAGGCCCCGGGGCCGAAAACTGCCGGACCACACCATCGCCCAATTCGCCCCTTTTTTTGAAACCTCGCTCCTCCAGACGGTCCGGATGGTAGTGGTGCCGGCCCTGGAAAATCCCAGGTTTCTCGAGGCCTACCGCCCGACCTTCGAGGAAAAGGCCATCCCTCTGCTGGATTTTACCAGTTTTTCCGGCATCACCTATGTGGACACTATCCTCCTGGTCGATGAATTTCCCGGGGCGGACCCCGATGCCACCCTGTTCCATGAGTTGGTGCACGCCGTGCAATATGAGCTTTTGGGGCCGGACAAATTCGTGGAGCTCTATATCGTGGGCTGGATCAATCAGGGCTTCAATTATGCCGCCATCCCCCTGGAGATGGACACTTACGAGTTGCAGAATCGCTTTGAAGCCGACCCTGACGCCCCCTTCTCCGTCAAAGAAGAGGTCTCCCTCAGACTGGAGCTGCTGGTGGAGGATTGAAGACAGGGTGTAGGACAGCCGCCCCCGGCTGTCCTCGGACCGGCGAGGGCGGCTGTCCTACGTTACTGCCGCCTGGAGCTATCATTTGGAAAGAATTTCTGGTAAAATCGTACCTTGAAAAGGAAAAACCCAAAGGAGTATTCGCATGGTCGACATGAATATGAAGGTGGTGGAGCCTCGGAAACTCACCCCGGAGAGCCGCTTCAGGTTTCGCTGCCATCCGGGAGTCCCCTGCTTTACGGAGTGCTGCGGCAAAACCACTATTATCCTTACCCCTTATGATATTCTACGCCTGAAAAACCGCCTCAAAATCCCCTCCGGGGAGTTTCTCGACAAGTACACCCGCATCGAGGAGCACGACAAGTCCGGCCTGCCCATGGCCATCATGGACATGCCCCGGTATGAAGGAAAATGCCCCTTCGTCAAGCCGGTGACCGGCTGCGAGGTCTATACCGACCGCCCGGCCTCCTGCCGCTACTACCCCATCGGCCAGGGCACCCTGATCACCGAGCCGGTGGAAGGCCAGAAGGCGGTGGAGGAATTTTACTTCTACGTCCGGGAACCGCACTGCCGCGGCTACGAGGACGAATCGGAATGGACCGTGGCCACCTGGCGGGAAGACCAGGGCGTGGAGCATTACGACGCCATGAACCTGGAATGGAAGACCATGATGCTGCGCCGGGGCGAGGACGGCGGTCCGGTCGCCGACGAACGGGGCAACAAGCTGTTTGCCATGGTGCTGTACGACCTGGACCAGTTTCGCAAGTTCGTCTTCAAGAGCCGTTTCCTGCAGCTCTTCGCGGTAGATGAAGACATCTTGGAGAAGATCTGGGACGATGACGAGGAACTGCTGAAGTTCGGCTACCAATACATCAAGACGGTCCTGAAGATCGAAGAGGCCTTGAAGCTCCAGGAAGTGAAGGGCACCGAAGCGACCACGATGACTTTTTAGTGAGCAGTAAGCAGGGAGCAGCGAGCAGTAAAAGCAAGGCATTGCCGATCCTCCTTACTGCTCACTGCTTACAGCTCACTGCTCACTTTTTTTCAAAGGAGCCGGACCCATGACGGAGAAACCGGAACCGGAAGTCACCAAGATCCTCCAGGACTACCGCGTCGTGGCGGTGGTGGGCCTCTCTTCGGACCCCGGGCGCCCCAGCTACCAGGTGGCCCAGTACCTGCAACAGCACGGTTACCGCATCATTCCGGTGAACCCCGGTTGCCGGAGAGTTTTGGGGGAGAAATGCTACCCCGGCCTGAAGGACATCCCCTTTCCGGTGGAGGTGGTGGACATCTTTCGCAAGGTGGAGGCCATTCCCGCCATCGTGGACGAGGCCATCGCCGTGGGGGCCAAGGCCATCTGGCTGCAACTGGGCCTGGAAGAGCCCCAATCGGCCCAAAAGGCCAGGCAGGCCGGCCTCCAGGTCGTCCAGAACCGCTGCATGAAGATCGACCACGCGGCCCTGGCAGAGGCTAAGCCTTAATTTACAGTCCGGTTAATCGTTTCGAGGAGGACGGGGAGCATGGAAACCACCCTCTTTAATAAAGGCGGCAAACCCGTGGCCTATATCGGCGATGACGGCGCCACCATCTATACATGGGACGGCCGCGCGGTGGGATATCTCCTGGAAGACCAGGTCTTTGGCTGGAACGGCCGGCAATTGGGCTGGTTCGACAACGGCACCATCTTTGATATCTATGGCCTCAGGGCCGGCTTCTTCAAGAGCAAGTCTCCCATCCCCACGGATATGGAATCCGGCAAGGCCGCCAAACAGGCGAAAGGCATCCAGGGGATGCGACAAAGCCCGGTGCCGAAACCAGTCATGTGTTACGGCTATTCCAGTTTCTCCCTCGAGGAGATCCTGGACGAGGGCGCCGGCTGAATTTTTCTGCCGGGCGGGGCGCGGCATCCCCGGCTGCAAAGTCACCACGGCACGGTTGTTGTCTTCCTGGTCAGCCATGAGGGCCCGGCGCCCGGCAGCCTGAGCGCTTCCACGGCGAACAGCCGCCACTCGCTTTCTTTCGCAAAGCGCGGCCGCCCTTTGCTCTGCCATCCTTCCATTACCGCCACCCTCGCCAAAAACTGATAACCGGGAACCGGGAACTCTATTATTATTGAAATTATGGGGTCGATGGATTATCTTGGGCCAGAACGTCAAGCCTGAGGAAGCCCCATGGACCAACCGGAAAAAAGATATGAAAAGCAAGGCCGGGCCAGACCTTGCTTCCTGGACCAGGAGGATCTGGTTAACCTGGCTCGGATCGTCCAGGAGACCTTTACCCGACCCGAGATCGAGCGCTATTTCCGGGTGTCCACCACCCTGAACGAGACCCGGGTATTCTCCAATTCCATGGCCGATTTCCTGGTCCAGGAAGACCTGCCCGACCGGATCTACGACCTGTCGTTCTGGATCGAAGGCTGGGGTCAGAAGACCAGGTTCGATAAGACCATTTTGCTGGATTTTAGCCGTTATGCCGCGCAGGTCAAGGTCGAAGGCACTGACCCGGTTTGGGTTTTCGACAAATATAATAGCATCATGAGATTCTTAAGTAGTAAAAGCACCTGGTACTGGCCGGTCATTATCTACGAAAAGGTGATTATCTTTTGCATCACCATTCTGCTCATCAGTAGTGTGATTCTCAGTTTTGAACTGGGGGAGCCGCTAAGGTATCTCGGCAAGATAGGCGTGCTGGTAATCTGGGCGGTTTCGGTCTTTTATGACACCAGGAAAATCTGCCCCTATTCCATCTTGAGGCTGAAGGGGACCGAACCGCTCCTCAGCAAAGAGACCTTGTTCATCGCGGCCCTGTTGAGCGTCCTGCTGATCATCCTGTTGGAAGGCTTCACCCTGCCCTTCTTCAAATGAGCAGGCGCCGGTTAGGCTATCCCGGCTAAGGAAGAGGTCCCGGAGCCCCCATGCTGGCCCGAGTCCAAAGCGGCGCCCTAAAGGGCGTGGACGCCTACCTGGTGGAGGTCGAGGTGGACCTGGCGCCGGGCATGCCCTACTTCGCCACCGTGGGCCTGCCCGAAGTGGCGGTGCGGGAGAGCAAAGACCGGGTCCGGGCCGCGCTCAAAAACTCCGGCTACAGATTTCCCGGCAACCGCGTCACCATCAACCTGGCCCCGGCCGACGTGCGCAAAGAGGGCACCGGCTTCGACCTGCCCGTGGCCCTGGGCATCCTGGCGGCCCAGGAGATCGTCCCCCAGGAAAGCCTGGAGAAGTACCTCATCTTCGGAGAACTCTCCCTGGACGGCCGCCTCAAGCCCACCCGGGGCATCCTCGCCATGGCCCTGGCCACCCGCGAGGCCGGCCTGGCCCTGATCATCCCCCGGGACAACGCCCGGGAGGCCGCGGTGGTCCAGGGGCTCGAGATCTATCCCGCCGACACCCTGGCCCAACTGGTGGAGTTTTTGTGCGGCCGGGAGCCCCTGGGCGCTTACGTTGCCTCATCTGCCGACACCGACCGGCCGGCGGCCGACTACGACCTCGATTTCAGCGAGGTCAAGGGCCAGGAGCCGGTGAAACGGGCCCTGCTGCTGGCCGCGGCCGGCGGCCACAACGTCCTGATGATCGGGCCGCCGGGCGCCGGCAAGACCATGCTGGCCCAGCGCCTGCCCTCCATCCTGCCGCCCCTGAACCAGGAAGAGGCCCTGGAGACCTCCAAGATTTACAGCGTCATGGGGCTGCTGCAAGCCGGGCCAGGGGCTCCTGACGCAAAGGCCCTTCCGGGCGCCGCACCACACCATCTCCGACGCCGGGCTCATCGGCGGCGGCACCACCCCCCGGCCGGGGGAGGTGAGCCTGGCCCACCACGGCGTCCTCTTCCTGGACGAACTGCCGGAATTCAAGCGCTCCACCCTGGAGGTGCTGCGCCAGCCCCTGGAAGACGGCGTGGTCACCATCTCCCGGGCCGCCAGCTCCATCACCTTCCCGGCCCGCTTCATGCTGGTGGCCTCGATGAACCCATGCTTCTGCGGCTATTACGGCGACGCCCAGCGGGCCTGCACCTGCGCCCCCCAGAAGATTCAGCAGTACCGCGCCCGCATCTCCGGGCCGCTCTTAGACCGCATCGACCTCCAGGTGCAGGTGGCCGCGGTGCCCTTCCGGGAGCTGGCCGCGGACCCGGGGGGCGAAGGTTCCGCAGCCATGCGGACCCGGGTCTCCCAGGCCCGGCAGGTGCAGGAGAGCCGCTTTGCCCGGGCCAAGCGGGTCTTTGCCAACGCCCAGATGACCCCGAAATTGGTCCAGGAGCACTGCGCCCTGGGTCCGGAGGCGAGGCGGCTGCTCGAGACCGCGCTGGAGCGCCTGGGCCTCAGCGCCCGGGCCTACACCCGGATACTGAAGATCGCCCGCACCATCGCCGACCTGGAGGGCGAAGCCGCCCTCACCGTCCCCCACGTCGCCGAAGCCGTGCAATACCGCAGCCTGGACCGCCAGTTCAGCAGCCCCCAGGGCGTCCAGTTCGCCAAAGAAACGGCGGAGAGGTATTTGGTCTAAAAACAAATTTAACTCGTTTTCAAGCTGCATTTGGGGCCGAAAATGGTGGCCAGGCCAGGCCTGGCGGGTAAAAAGGTAATCATAAGTAGAACTTAGGGTTGAGAAAAACTGACATCAGCAAAGTTATGCATATTCTTAGGTTTTTCGGATGAGTCGGCCATTTTTTAGAGGTTTAATACCCCAATAAGAGGTCCATGGGCGCCAGATTGTGCCGCTACGAAAAAAAATTGCGCAAGTTGGTACGCATAAGTTACTTATTTTGCTGACTTTAGTTCGCTGAGGTGGCGTTACTGAGCCGCTGCGGCCCGGTTTCGGTACCGCTCTTGTACCGCTTGGGTGCCGCCTAGAGGGTTGGCGGGCCGGGGGTGGAGCGGCTAAGTGTCGCATACGAGAGCTTAAGGCAGGGGGAGAAGAATTTCCAGAGAGGGAGGGACGGTTGACCCGCTGATAGCTTTTTAAAAGGAGCCGCAGGCTTTAGCCTGCGCCGCACAGGCGAGACGCCTGTGCCACCAACTGCTCGCAAAGCTGGAGCTTTGCATAAAATTGGGTTCCCAAGCTGGAGCTTGGGAACCAGAAAAAAAATTTTTGAGGCTCTTAAGTATTATCACAGGAAACTACCGCCCGATTTGGCTAATAAATTTGAAGAATCAGAAAGGTTCACAGACCTGGCAAGAAAAACAATGCAGAACGCAGGGGCTCAATGGTAATGGATTTTTTAAATCACTATGCTAAATCTCCTTAAAACCCATTTCGGCTTGGAGCGCTTTCTGCCTTGGCAGGAGGAGATCATTCGGGGGGGGCTGGCTAAGCAAGATGCCCTGGGGTTGATGCCCACCGGCGGCGGGAGGCGCGGCGCTTTCCCGGCCTGTGGGCTACGGGCTTTCTACGAAAAAACCGCCAACCGACGTCCTTGTCAGTTGGCGGCCAGCTTGTGGTGAATACCTGGAGGTCAGGATAGAATGTACCAGAAAGGCAGGGATTGCCTATGAGCAGAATGACCATTTTCATATAGTCATTTTGACCATATGGCTGGCAATTGCCGGCGCGGCCCTGATTTATTGGCGGGAGAACGGTGGGCGCCGGGGCGCCCGCCCCACCACTTCTCACCAGCCGGAGGTCCGGGCCACCGAGGCCACTTTAAGATTAACAGGTGAAGATTAATCCTGTCGGCCCAATGATTGTTCTTGACAGAATTTGCCGTTCTGGCGAATTATTTCGTTCTTCAGCCAGGCCTTGAGACCGGTAATAATAAAATAAGATATGGAGAATACGCTTAAGCAGGCGCCGATCAATAACGTGAAGCACAAAGAAGCCATAAAATTATCCCCGATTGCTCAATTTAATTTTTTCATCAGGCTTGAGGCGATCTGAAAAAGATGGTCCCAGAATGAAATAGATGGTGGCAATCAGTCCATGAGTGAAATGACCATTTTACCGTGGTGGTTTTGACCATTGACAACCTTGAGGAGCTCCTGCTTTGCTGGAAAGAGTGACGATCTTATATGTTAAATCTTCTTAAAACCCATTTCGGCTTTGAGCGCTTTCTGCCTTTGCAGGAGGAGATCATTCGCGGGGTGCTGGCAAAACAAGACGCCCTGGTGTTGATGCCCACCGGCGGCGGCAAGTCGCTGTGCTTTCAATTGCCGGCGCTGATGCTGCCGGGGTTGACCCTGGTGATTTCGCCGCTGATCGCGCTGATGAAAGACCAGGTGGACGCGCTCCAGGCCAACGGCCTGCCGGCCGAATTCATCAACAGCAGCTTAAGTTACGCCGAGATTGCCCAGATTCAGCGGCAGGCGCAGGCCGGGGAAGATCAAGATTCTTTACGTGGCGCCGGAACGCCTGGCGGTGTCTGAATTTCAGCATTTCTTGCAGCAAATCACCGTCAGTCTGATCGCCATTGATGAATCCCACTGTATCAGCGAATGGGGGCACGATTTCCGCCCCGATTACCGCAATCTGAAGGCGCTGCGCCAGATCTTCCCCGAGGTGCCGGTGATGGCCCTGACCGCCACGGCCACCCAAAAGGTGCGGGAGGATATCATCAGCCAGTTGTCCCTCGAGCAGGCGCAAATCTTTATCTCCAGCTTCAACCGGCCCAATCTGAGCTATGCCGTGCTGCCCAAAAAAGCTGCTTACGAGCAGTTGCTTGAGCTCTTGGGGGGACACCGGCAGGACTCGGCGATCATCTATTGTTTTTCCAGGAAAGACACCGAGCGTCTGGCCGCGGATTTGCGCCGGGCGGGTTTTAAGGCGCGGCCTTATCATGCCGGCCTGGAAAGTGGGAAGCGCCGCACCAATCAAGAGAAGTTCATCCGGGACGAAATACAAATAATCGTGGCGACCATCGCCTTCGGCATGGGCATCGACAAGCCGGACGTGCGGTTGGTGATTCACTATTCGCTGCCTAAATCGATTGAAGGCTACTACCAGGAAACCGGGCGCGCCGGCCGGGACGGGCTGCCGAGCCAATGCGTGCTGTTTTACTCTGGCGCGGATTCCATTAAACAACAGTATTTTATCCGGCAGATGGAAAATGAGGTTGAGCGGCAAAATGCTTACCGGAAGCTCGAACAGATGGTGGCCTATGCGGAACTGGCCAGCTGCCGCCGGGCGCATTTGCTGGCCTATTTCGGCGAGGCTTATCCACCCGAACCATGCGACGGCTGCGACGCTTGTCTGTCACCCCAGCAAGAATTTGACGCCACCATCGTCAGCCAAAAGATTATGTCGGCGATTCTGCGCACCGGGGAGCAGTTCGGGGCAAACCATATTATCGACGTCCTGCGCGGGGCCAGAAATCAGAAAATCCTGGAACGCCGCCATGAGCAACTGTCGGTCTACGGGATTGTCCAAGACTTTTCCAAGGAAGACTTAAGGCACCTGATCGGGCAATTGGTTTCCAGAAAACTGCTGGTGAAGTACGGCGACGAATTTCCCATTCTGGGCATCGCCCAACTGGGCCTGGCTTTTCTGAAGAACCGGGAAACAATCTGTCTGCCCAAACCTAAAGCCAACGGCAAAAAGTCGCAGCCGGGGGCCGCGGCTGAGGCCGGATACGATCAGGAACTATTCGAGCAACTGCGCCGGTTGCGCAAAAACCTGGCGGATGAAAAAGGCGTGCCGCCGTTTGTCATCTTCGGCGATCTGTCGCTGCGGCAAATGGCTTTATATCTGCCGCAAAGCGCCGAGAGCTTTGCCGGAATCAGCGGCGTGGGCGCGGAGAAGCTGAAACAATACGGGGAGATCTTCACGGAGGTGATTCAGGCCTATGCCCGGGAAAATCAGCTCATCGAAAAAGATATCCCAGTAAAGAGAACGGCCGCGCCGCGGCGGCTGCCCCATTTGGGGCCGACCTATCAGGAAACCAAGAAACTGCTGCGGCAGAAAATGTCGGTTGAGCAGATGGCGAGTATGAGAGGTCTGTCAGCGGCAACTATCCTGGCGCATCTTGAAAACTTGGTCAGTTCCGGAGAAGAGCTTGATCTCGACTACTTAAGGCCGCCGCCAGAGAAATTCGCCCCCATAGCCGCGGCGTTTCAACAATCCGGTGGGCAGGGTTTGGCGCCGGTGCGGGCAATACTAGGCGAACAATTTTCCTACGAAGAATTAAGAATAGCCAGGTTATTTATCAAAGCGTAGATATTCAAGAAAAAGTTGCCTCTCCTTGCCCCGGGGCCGCGGCCGACCTATTTTTTAAACAGGCCCTTGATGGACCCGGCGGCGCGGTGCTTGTTCACAAAGACCGTCAAAATTATGGACAAGGAGAGACGACCATGGGTTATACTATAGTCGGATTGAAGGAGAAGATCCTGGAGATGTATCCGGAGATCCCCAAGCTGGGCGTGGTTTCCACCCTGACCTTTGATGAAGGCAAGCAGGCTTACGTCCTGAAGTTGCAAAAGGGGAAGCACGAGTTGTCCACTTACATCGACAAGCCCGATGCCGACCGCTGTATGGACGGCCACGTCTGCGTCTCTCTGGGGGTGCAGGTGCGGCAATTTCTGGAAAATTTTAAAGAAAGGTAGTAAAATAGCTAATATTAGTGCCCGGGCTGCCAGCCGGTGTCCCTCACGGCCGGAGGCCGGCGCCACTAGATGCAAGGCATTATTCAGAGGGGGAGTTGCCATCCTCCCTCACCCGGACCCTCTTCTCCATCGGGGGAGAGGGAAAAGGCGCGTTCCCCGGCCGGAGCCGGGGAACGGGAATAACTGGTAGCCGCGGGCTTTAGCCTGCGCTGGACAGGCCGGCAAGCCTGGGCCAGCAATTAACAGCAGGGGAGGGGGCAGGTGGGGATGCCTGCCGGGAGCACCGGTGAGACGCCGGCGCCACCACCAATCTAAAGCGATAATGAAAATCTTCAAACCAAACCCCGACCGCATGGAGCACTACCATTGGCGGCGGCGTTGGGCCAGGCGCCTGAGCTGGACGATTTACGGCCTGTTCTTCACCGCCTTCCTGGGGGCCGCCGCGGCCGGGGGCTACATCTATTACCATTTCCTGAGCGACCTGCCGGATTTCACCTCGATTAAGGAATTCCGGCCGGCGGTGGTGACCCAGATTTTCGCCCGGGACGGCCAACGCATCGGCGAGTTCTACTCCGAAAAGCGCATCGAAGTGCCGTACAGCCGCCTGCCCCGGCATCTGGTCCTGGCCTTCGTGGCCGCCGAAGACTCCCGCTTCTTCGAGCACCCCGGGGTGGACCTCTCCGGCATCGCCCGGGCCTTCTTCCGCAACCTGGAGGCCGGTCACGTGGTGGAAGGCGGCAGCACCATCACCCAGCAGGTGGTGAAGCGCATCCTGCTCACCTCCGAGAAGAGCTTCGGCCGCAAGATCCGGGAGGCGGTCCTGGCCTACCGCATCGACAATTACCTGAGCAAGGAAGAGATCCTCCACATCTATCTGAATCACATCTTCCTGGGGCACGGGGCCTACGGCGTGGAGGCCGCGGCCCAGGAGTATTTCTCCAAGCACGTGGAGAACCTGAATCTGGCCGAAGCCTCCATCCTGGCCGGCATCCCCAAGGCCCCGAGCCGCTACGACCCGTATGTCAACCCCCAGCGGGCCAAGGAGCGCCAGGCCTACGTGCTCCGCCGCATGGCCGAGGTGGGCTTCATCAGCAAGGCCGACGAAGAGGCGGCCCTGCAGCAGCCCATCAAGCTGAAACCCTACCGGCCGGAATGGATCAAGGAATGCGGCTATTTTAACGAACATGTCCGGACCCTGTTGGAAGACCGCTTCGGCAAGGATTCGGTCTATAACATGGGCCTCAAGGTTTATACCACGGCCGACGTGGAGTTGCATAAGGTGGCTCAGGACGCCATCGATGAGGGGATCGACGGCCTGATCAAGCGCAACGGCTACCACGGCCCCCTGCGGCATCTGGCCGGCAAGGAATTGAAGGCCTACCAGGCCAAGCAAATCAAATATTACAACAAATACCCGCCCCGGAAGGGTCTGTCGGTTCCGGCCCTGGTGACTTCGTATGACAAAAAGCATCGGGGGCTTTATCTCCACCTGGGGGAACAATGGGCCTTTTTGCCGCAGGGCGCCCGTGGCGCGGTGGGAGACCTGCGCGCCGGCGACCTGGTGCAGGTGCGCCTGCTGAGCCGGGACCGCAAGAGCAAGGTCTGGACCACGGAAGTTATCCAGGCCCCGATGGTTCAGGGGGCGGTATTCTCCGAGGAGCTGAAGACCGGCAAGGTCCGGGTGCTCATGGGCGGCAAGGACTTCGGCGACAGCACCTACGACCGGGCCACCCAGGCCCGGCGGCAGCCGGGCAGCGCCTTCAAGCCCATCCTCTATGCCGCGGCCGTCGACCGGGGTTACCGGCCCGATTCAATTTTGCAGGATGAGCCCATCTCCCTGCCCGGCGGCAAACACGGCCAGGTCTGGTCCCCCCAGAACTACGACCACAAGTTCATCGGCCCCGTCGCCCTGGCCAGCGCCCTGGCCCACTCCCGCAACGTGCCCGCGGTGCGGTTGATGATGTCCATCGGCGTCCCGGCCACGCTGAATATGGCGAAGACCCTGGGGATCACCAGCCCCATCTTTCCCAACTACGCCTCGGCGCTGGGGGCCTCCGAAGTCACCCTGTTTGAGCTCACCCGGGCTTACTCGGTCTTCCCCAACCACGGGGCTCTGGTGGAGCCGGCTTTTATTGACCGCATCGAAGACCGGGACGGCCGGGTGCTCATGGATTTTCAAGAGCAGCAGCACCAGGTGCTTAAACCCGAGACGGCCCAAACCATGGTGCAGCTGATGCAAGGGGTGGTGCAGCGGGGCACCGCCACCCGGGTGCAGGTCCTGGGCCGGCCCCTGGCCGGCAAGACCGGCACCACCAACAAGACCCGGGACGCCTGGTTCATCGGCTATACGCCATCCTTGATCACCGGCGCCTGGGTGGGGATGGACGACGAACACAGTCTCGGGCCCAAGGAGACGGGTTCCCAGGCCGCGGCGCCGGTCTTCATCGCCTATATGAAAGAGGCCCTGAAGGGCCAGCCGGTGGAGGACTTCCAGGGAGGCTCGACTCCCGCCACCACCCTGGCCAAGAAGGCGGCTGAGGCCCCGGCCGCGGACGAAGAGGCCGCGGACAGCGACGAGACCTTCTATCCGGAAGAAGAGGCGGTCAAGGAGAAAAAACCCAATCGGCCCCAGGCCTCCAGCCAGCAATTCTTTAAAGACGACCTGGAAGAATAGGGCGCTTTTCGGTTTCCGGTTTCTAGTTTTCGGTATATAAAGTGGAAAACAATTGGTAAGGCGTGAGTCATCACGCCTTTGCCGTTCTGAAAGTTGCCAGAGCCAGTTGCACAGTTGCCTGTAAAGCCGAACCATGAGCGTAGTGCGCGGTCAGTTTCGCAAATGGCGCACTACTAATGGGTTGTTAACTGAAAATCACCCATAACCGAAAACTGTAATATCATCGGGAGCGAATCATGCGGCAAATCGAGGTGGCGCAGGTCACCCAGGCGGTTAAAGAGGCGGCCATCGCCGCCAATTATGAACCGGGGGAAGACCTCCTGCGGGCCCTGGCCCGGGGCGCGGCGGAAGAAGAATCGGAGAGCGGCCGGGAGATCTTCCGGCAGTTGCTGGAAAACGCCCGGATCACCCAGGAGCAGCGCATCCCCATGTGCCAGGACTGCGGCCTGGCCGTGGTCTTCGTGGAACTGGGCCAGGACGTGCACCTGGTGGGAGGCTCCTTGGAGATGGCCATCCACGCCGGGGTGCGCCAGGGTTATGGCGAGGGTTATCTGCGAAAATCCTTGTGCGATCCCCTGACCCGGGCCAATACCGGGGACAACACCCCGGCGGTGATCCATACCGAGATCGTCGCCGGTGACGGCCTCAAGCTGATCATCGTCCCCAAGGGCGGCGGCAGCGAAAACATGAGCCGGGTGCATATGTTGAAACCGGCGGAGGGCTGGGCCGGCGTCAAGGAAAAGGTCGTGACCACGGTGCGGGAAGCGGGTCCCAATCCCTGCCCCCCCATCATCGTCGGGGTGGGGATCGGCGGCACCTTCGAGCGGGCCGCCCTGCTCTCCAAGAAGGCCCTGATCCGGGAGTTGGGCCTGCCGCACGCCGACCCGGAGCTGGCTAAACTGGAGCAGGAACTCCTCCTGGCCGTCAACGACCTGGGCATCGGCCCCCAGGGCCTGGGCGGCCGGATCACCGCCCTGGCGGTGCACCTCTTGATGCAGCCGTGCCACATCGCTTCCCTGCCGGTGGCCGTCAATATCCAGTGCCACGCCTCCCGGCATAAGGAAGTGATTCTGTAGGGGCGGATTTGTGTGTCCGCCCTGCCTTAGGAGCAGACGTGGCTTAAATCCTAAGAAAATATTGAAACGTAAAGCTGAGATTCAATACTATGTCCAAAACCGTGAAGCTGACGCCGCCCCTTACTGATCAAGACGTCCTGGACCTGGAGATCGGCGACAAGGTGCTGGTCACCGGAGTGATCTATACCGCCCGGGACGCGGCCCACAAACGCCTCATCGACTTGCTTACGGCCGGTAAGCCCCTGCCCATGGAGATCGAGGGGCAGATCATCTACTACGTGGGTCCCTCGCCGGCGCGGCCGGGGCGGGTCATCGGCGCCGCCGGCCCCACCACCGCCTACCGCATGGACTCCTACGCCCCGACCCTCATCCGCCTGGGCCTGAAGGCCATGATCGGCAAGGGCAAGCGTTCCCCGGAAGTCATCGCCGCCATGCGGGAATATAAGGCGGTGTACCTGGGGGCCACCGGCGGGGCCGGAGCCCTCATTTCCCAGTGCATCAAAGCCGCCAAGGTCATCGCCTTTCCGGAGTTGGGGCCGGAGGCCATCCACCGCCTGGAGGTGGAAGACCTGCCCGCCATCGTCATCAACGATTGCCAGGGCCGGGACCTTTACGAAGTCGGGGTAGCCCAGTACCGGCGCACCGCATCACCTTGATAATCACGGCCCGAACTTGAGGCGGGCTCGGCCCCTGCGGCTGGAGGAGTCGGCATGAACGTCCCCATGGATCTGGCAGATGTCGCCGGCCGGGTGAGGGAAAAGTGGCGGAGATTCAGGGAGTATAACTTCGGCACCCTGAAGGACGACGCCCTGATGACCTTCTATGACCTGGCCCAGGAATATGAGACCATGGAGAACTTCTACCGGGTCTCGGTCTGGGTCGTCAAAGAGTTCTTCGGCCTGGGCTGCCGCCTCTATCTATTTTGCTCCGAGGGTCGGCTGGAGTTGGTGTGCGGCAGCGAGCACGGGCTTTACCCCGAAAAGACCCCGCCGCCCGCCCATGTCCGCCTGGAGAACGAGGCCTACACCGCCGAAGGCTCCTGGCTCGTCCCCATTCAAGGTAACCAGATCCTGGTGAGCCAGTTGCCCTTTTACGCCAAAGATCGGGGCATCGGGGTGCTGGAATTCTACCCCGGCGAGCAGATCAACCGCGACGATAAGTTCTTTTTCGAAAAGTACGCCAACCGCCTGGGCTACAACCTGCACATCAAGATCATCGCCTGGCAAAATATCCAGCACATCCGCTTCATCAACAGCCTGGTGGCGGATATCGAACACAACGTCATCATCCCCAATATCAGCCAGGCCCTCTACCTGAGGCACCTGCGGGACAAGATCAAGGCCTTGAAGGAACTGGAGTGCGTTTGCACCCTGAGGAAGCCCGAATGCGCTCCCTTTAAGGATTCCCAGCACTATTTCCGCGGCCTCGTCGAGGAGTTGGAGGCCGATTATCAATCCCTGGAACAGCATTATAAAGGCGTCAGCCTGTTCATCGAGTCGCTGTTCCGCCAGTCCCATTTCCAGAAGGGCCACTTCGTCCTCATGCGGCGCCGCTGCCGGGTCTATAGTGAGATTATTCAGCCGCAGTTGCAGCTTTTCCTGCCCAAACTCGAGGAACGCCACATCGAGATCGACACCCGGGCCGGGGTGATGCCCGACGAGGACCTGTCCCTGTCGGTGGACAAGGGCCTGATGGCCCAGGTTTACGCCAACCTCTTCTCCAACGCGGTGAAATACGCCCGCCCCAACCACGAAGGCCGCAAGTACATGGCCTACGGCCGGGACCTGATCAAGGACTATTTCGGCCCGGGCAAGGACGGGGTCAAGTTCAGCGTCTTCTCCACCGGACCCCATATCCCGCCGGAAGACGTGCCCCATATCTTCGACGAAGGCTACCGGGGCACCAACGTGGACGGCGAGGTGGGCACGGGCCGGGGACTCTTCTTTGTGCGCAGCGTCATCGAGACCCACGGCGGCGAGGTGGGCTGTGAGTCCACTTCCGGGGGCAATAACTTTTACTTTGTCCTGCCCCTGGTGACCACCCCGGAAGTGCCCCTGGGCGGGGAATTGGCCAGTCCCCCCGAGGCCGGAAAGCAGTGACGGTCCGACACCTGGCCCTGGAGCTTTACCACTGGATGCAGCGGCTGCAGGAGCTGGAAAAGGAGCATGCGGCTTTGGGACCGGATGCCCCCCTGGAAGAACATAACCGCCTGGATATGGATCTCCTGGGGGCCCGGCAGCAGGTGGAGCACTGCCACAAACTTCTGGAAGCGCAGAAGGAGAAGGTGGAGATTTAAACCTGGTTTAGGTGGAACAGATCATTCTAACCTGCCCCAGCAGGACGAAGTGGCTGGCCTTCTTTTGACTGTCGTTGCTGGCCATACGCTCTACCTCTATTGCTCTTGATCATCTCGCGGCGAGACCCTGCAGCACCGATTGCTGGCCATCTGGTATCGGCTGGTCACCTCAGACTAAAAAGGCAGGGCCATTTCTGACCCTGCCTGGGTTGGTCCCCGAGGGGAAATGGCAGATTAACTTTTTGCGAACCTTCTCCAGCCCACCAGGCCCAGCAGGCCGCTGCCCAGCAGCAGGGCGCTGGGCGGGACGGGAACGCCGCTGACGGTGCCTTGGTAGCCGGTTGAAGAAGTTGTGGAATCTGTAGTCAAACCAATCAACGTTTCTCCCGGGGTGCCGTAGATGAACGTCAGGTCGGCTGTATCAGGTTGAAGGTTTCTGAGCAAGAGCAGGTCGAACTCTGACCCCGAATAGGAGATATTGGTTAAATTGGGAACCAGTATGTCATTTAGGTTCCCTGCATTTCCAGCCTGATTCGTTTCAATCTTTACCCACTGGAGGCTAGCCGTGAAAAGGAGGCCAGCCTGGTCCCGAATTATCAAATTTCCAACCCCGCTGACCGGGGACTGTTGGCCAGCGCCCTCGGACGTAATGGGGCCGGTTATCGTCCAGTAGCCGCTGACTGGGGCTTGGATCCACCCGACATCGCCGTTGGAAGTGCCAAAAGTGCTGGAGGTGATATTGAAGTCCTGGGGAGAGCCGGGGTTAACAAACGCCGGGGTGAAATTGAAGGTGCCGAGTCCGGGGGGGGGACCGACTACGTCATTCCCGTTAAAGTTGATAAACGCACCAATCGCATTGCTGAAAATGATTGATTCCGCGAAAGCGCTGCCCGCGGTCATGGTCAATGCGAGTAAACAAACCAACGTGAGTAGTATGCTTTTCTTCATCGTCATTTCCTCCTTGGAGTAGATCGAAAGCAAAGTGGGTTAGGGAAAGTCTTTTTCGTCAACTCTTGAGCCAAGTCCTCCTTTTCGCCTTCCCGGCGCCCGCAAACCCAACCATCCATAGGCGGATAGCCGCGCCGGGAAAAAGATATGATAAAAAAACCGGGTCACCCGCTCAGGCAACCCGGCTATCTCCTTCCTTGAGACCCGTGGCTTTCCGTCCCCGCCTCACGGCGGGTTTGGCTTTTCTTAACGTGGCTTAATAATATCTTGAAGCTAAAAACAACATAAAACCACGGTTATTAAGTTTCCATGGTCAAATAGGACCAATCGGGTATGGTCAAAAAGGGCCCAATTTCCATAGCCGAAAATAGCCAAAATAAAAACAGATTATTGTTTTAATACATGGTAATCATCAGTGTGGTTTCCCGTCCACACCCCACAACTGATTTGGCTATTGTTAAAAAACTCCATAATATCTTGGAGTTTACCCAACAATACCAAGCCATGGTTATTAGTTTGTCAAAAGCAAAGTTGACCAACTCCCCATAGGTAAAAAGGCCTAATTGCTCACTCGCAAAATGGCTAAAACCCGAAAAATTAATTATTGCTAAAATGGTTGGTAAACATCTGTTGGTACAGGAAGACTGCGAGGGGTCCGGCCGCCTCTCGGGTTCCAGCCGCGGCAATGCTAATCGTAGGGGCGCAGTATGCTGCGCCCCTAATAATTTGGTATAATATTGCCATTCCAGGGCGGCCGATGGCCGCCATGCAGCGGCGGGCCGCCCGCCCTCTACGAGGCCCAAAATGTCCAGAGTCCTGCTCCATCCCGCCACCTATGACAACGTCCGCCAGGCCGTGGACCGCGCCTTTGAACTCTTCCCCCTGGCCCTGCAAGGGAAAACGGTCCTGATCAAACCCAACGTGCTCAGGGCGGCGTCGGCCGCGGAAGGCATCACCACCCATCCGGCGGTGCTCAGGGCCGTGGTGGATAAGGTGGAGTCCCTGGGGCCGGCCGCCATCGTGGTGGGTGACAATCCCGGCCTGTTCGACTATGGGGCCAACGAGGCCAGCTTTCAAAAAACCGGCCTGATGGAGGCCGCCAAGGGCTATTATCAGAACATCGGCAACGAGGCCCGGTCGGTGGCTTTCCGTGCCGATTTCCTGCCCGCCGTCAGCCTGTCCCATATTGTCCTGGAGGCCGATTTCATCATCAGCCTGCCCAAATTCAAGACGCACGGCCTGACCGTCATCACCGGGGCCATCAAGAATAGTTATGGCTTTTTGCCGGGGGCCCAGAAGGCCATACTGCACAAGGCGGCGGGCAGCCCGGAACGCTTCCATGAGCTGGTGGTGGAGGTCTTTCGGCTCCGGGTCCCCGACCTGTTCCTGGTGGACGCCGTCGTCGGCATGGAAGGCAACGGCCCGGCTTCCCCCGATCTGAGGGACATCGGCCTGATCCTGGCCTCGGACAATGCCGTGGCTCTGGATGGCGTCATCGCGGTGATGATGGGCTGTGAACCGGGAAGGCTCCGTTTCCTGCAGCTGGCCAGGGAACTCGGCCTGGGGGACTACGACTTAAATTCGATTGAGGTCCTGGGGGACTTGCCCCGCCTGGCCAATTTCAAGCTGCCGCCGCTGGGTGGGGAAGCGGTCATGCAGAATGAGACCATCCAGGGGCTGATTCACGGGCGCACGGTGCTGCGGCCCCAGGCCGACCCGGAGTTCTGCACCGCTTGCGGTAATTGTGTCGAGCACTGCCCGGTAGGGGCCCTCTCCCTGGACGGCTCCCTCCCTCAGGTAGACGCCGACACCTGCATCACCTGCTTTTGCTGCCAGGAAATCTGTATGGAGAAGGCCATTACGCTGAGGTAAATTGAGCCGCGGGCGGGACGCCCGCCGCCCTTATTTCTCCACTTCTTCTAGTGCCTGCTGCTTCTCCCCGCGTATAGGGTTTGCCAAAAATTACTTCCGATTGCTGGTTTCTTAAATCCCCCTAAATCCCCCTTTTTCAAAGGGGGACTTTTAAGGGAATTCCGCTGAGTTTCCCCCCTTTGGAAAAGGGGGGATAGGGGGGATTTGGATTCTTAGAATATGTCCCATTACGGAAATAACTTTTGGCATCGGGTATAGGAGACTCCGCCGGTAAATGGCTTGCGAGCGGCGGCCTCGGTCCGAGAGGCGAGAAGGTGGGTGCCTGGAAAAGAAAATTTTTTCATGTCTTTACAAATAATTATGCGTAACTATTGTTTGCGTAATACCAAGTCGCGGTCATAAAAGTAATATTGTCATTCTGAGCGAAGCGAAGAATCTAGATTCTTCACTTCGCTACGCTCCGTTCAGAATGACAGATCCAATAATACCCGTTTGAACGCAACTCGGTATAAGGATATTTGCCCAAGGTGTTGGAGGACGGGAGGAGGATAATGAAGCTCAGGAAATTGATGATGCCGGCGTTGCTGAGTACGTGGTTTTTGTTGCAGACCGGCCCTTTGGCCCAGGCATATTCCGGCGTTTACTACGTCAGGCCGAGCAGTATTTCACTGCGGGCCTGCCCGGCTGATAATTGCGCCCCGTTACTCACGGTTTATCAAGGCGAAAAGGTGGAAATCCTGGAGCGGACGAACACGGGCTGGACCAGGGTGAAACTGGTGGAGCGGCCGGCTATCGGCTGGATATCCAGTGCTTTTCTCAGTTACAGTCCTGATTTGCAAGATAAGCCGGTGCCTCCCTTTCATGTCAATATCAGCAGTCTCAACCTGCGGGACAAGCCCAATCCGAACGCCAACGTCGTCCTCACCTTGCACTTCAACGACCCGGTGGAAATGTTGGGAGTCAGCAGCGGCTGGGCCCAGGTGCGAGACCTGCAGACCAGCACGGTCGGCTGGGCCGACCCCCGATATCTCTCCTCTGCTTCGTTGGATTCTCCCAGATCGTCGCATCGCCGCCGGGCGCCGGCTCGCAAGACGGTGCCCCAGGAGGAGAAGCCGGCCCCTGAGGCAACTCCCAAGCTGCCCAGTCCAATGTGAGTCTTTGAGTCACCGCCAACAAAAGGCGCCCCTCAGCCAGGGGGCGCCTTCGGGTGCTTGCCACCGCATTCCCTTAAACCTGCCCCATTTCCCGCTCCCAGTGTTCCTGGCCCAATTGCCTGATCAGCTCCGGGGGAGCCAGGTCCTGGGTGGCGGCGGCCAGGGTCTCGGGCTGCACCTGGCCCTCCCGCACCAACTCCTCCCCGGCCCGGGCCACCGCGGCCAGCACCTCTTCGACCTTGGCCGCCAGCGGCGGGGCGATCATGGCCTCCGAGCTGTGCCGGTAGATCTCAGCCACCAGCGAATCGCCCAGAATCATCTGCATATTGAGGGACAGGCAGCGGAAGGTGTCCATGGCCGGGAAACCGCAGACGCTGATGACCGCCACCTTGGGGACCCGCTCAAACCGGTAATTGACGCCTCTCTGATCCGCGGAGCCGCCCGGCACGACCATGGGCAGGGTGCGCTCGATGAACATCTTCAACCGGGCGTTCATATTATAGTGATACAAAGGCGTGGCCAGGACCACCAGGTCGGCCTGCAGGTAGCGGTCGAAGAGCTCTTCCGCCATGTCGTCCTTCTGGACGCAGCGCCCCGGGGTCTTGGTCCAGCAGGAGAAGCAACCCAGGCAATGTTTGATCTGGTAGTTCCGGAGGTAAAGAGTCTCGGTCTCGGCCCCGGCCCGCCGGGCTCCCTCCAGGAATTTTTGTAAGACCAGTTCGGTCTTACTGGTTTGATTATCTCTGGGGCTGCTGTTAAAAGCCAGGATGCGCATGGGTCCTCCTTGTGAGTCTTGCAGATAGGGGGCGTTCTCGAATGCCCTAGGCTTTTTTCCGCACCAGGGAAAGGACCTTGCCCTTTTCCGGGGGAGGCGAGGCCTCCGGTTCGGGTGGCGGTTTGGGGGGGATGAGTTCCAGCCGCACCGGCCGGCCGCCCATGGTGAACTCCTCGCCATTGATCTGCGTCTCTTCCAGGATCCAGACCACGGGCTGGGGCGGCAGGCTGAGCACCAGCAACTCCACCTGATACCAGCCCCGTTTGACGTCGGGGCTGATATCGTTGAGGCGGGCAAAAAAGGCGGGCTTGCCGTCCAGGTGCACCAGCACCAGGTCGTTGATGGTGGCCATATACTCCCAAATGCTCCCGAGGATTTTTTTTTAAAAGAGCGGCCCTACTCTAACAGATCGGCGGGAAAATGCAAGGCTCCCGGGATTACTGGTGCTCGGAACGCACCAAACTCTCTTGGCCCGGCATAAAATGTCAGGGCGAACACAAGGTTCGCCCCTACGAAAAAAATGGTGTAAAAATGTTGATATTAAACCAGCGTCCAATTTACGATGCAAGGAACAATTAATATGGCCGACGTGGAATTTATCGACATTGCCGGCGAGATGCACGGGGATGAGCGGGGCTTCGGTTTCTTTCCCTGGCAGGGCGGGGTCGCAGACCCCCGGGAAGTCCTGCGCACCTGCCACCTCTTCTCCATCCGGCCGGGCCATACCCGGGGCAACCACTACCATCCCGGCCACGCGGAGTGGCTCTTCACCTTCCACGGCGTCGGGATCCTGGTCTGGGAGGCGGCAGGAGCAATCCGGGAAAGACAGGTCTCCGGCCACAGCACTCTGATCCGCATCCCCCCGGGAATCAGCCACGCCCTGACCAACCCCGGTCCGGAGATCCTCTACCTCCTGGCCTGGCGCCAACCCGCCGCCGGCGGTCTCACGGAGCCGGAGAGCGTGGCCAAAAAGGTTCGGTAGCACGGGCTTTCCAGCCTGTGCCGGCGCAGGCTAAAGCCTGCGGCTACTCAATCTAGCCCAGGCTGGAAAGCCTGGGCTACCCTGGCGGGCGAGACGCCCGCCCCACCATTTATGCTATCATCTTAATAGGTTATCGATTTTCCGTCAACTGCGGCCGGCGGTCGCGGCAGACCGGGCAGCCCTGCATACAGAGAGGTTTTTCCAGGCCGCTGGCGTGCAGCAGGTCGTCATCTTGCAGGAGGTCCCGGGTGGGGCCGTCGGCGGCGACCCGGCCCGCCTGCAGAATAATGGTGCGCTGGCACAGGTCCAACACCATATCCAGGTCGTGGGTGGCGATGATCAGGGTATGATGGAAAGTCTTGAGCAGCTCGATCAGTTGCCGCCGGGTTTTGGGATCGAGAGCGGAAGTCGGCTCATCCATCACCAGGATATCGGGGGACATGGAGAGGACCGCGGCGATGGCCACGGCGCGCTTTTCGCCGCCGGAGAGCCGGTAAGGGGGCCGGTCTTTGAGATGCAGGGCCCCCACGGTAGCCAGGGCCCGGTTGACCCGCTCCTCCACTTCCGGCACCGGGAGCCCCAGGTTTAAGGGGCCGAAGGCCACGTCATCATAAACCAGGGGCATGAAGAGCTGATCGTCCGGGTCCTGGAAGACCAGGCCCACGGTGCGCCGCACGTGGGACAGGGTCTCCTTGTTCAGCGGCAGGTCGCCGATGCGCACGGTGCCGGCCTGGGGAACCAGGCAACCGTTCAGTTGCAGCAGGAGAGTGGACTTGCCGGCCCCGTTGGCCCCGATGAGCGCCACCGCTTCGCCGTGGGTGATGCGGAAGGAGACGCCCCGCAGGACGGGGGTGCCGTCGGGATAGGCGTATTCCAGGTCCTTGACTTCCACCAGATGATGGCTCATTTCAGTAACCCCGTTACCGCATTTCCCAGCAGATAAGCAATGTTGTAGACCCGCAGCAGCACGAACAGCATGGTCCAGCCTACGAAAAAAGCCACATCCCGACCGTGGATCTGCACCGGCCGCACCAGATGAATTTTCCCCTCAAAGCCCCGGGAGAGCATGGCCAGGTGGATGCGCTGGGCCCGGGCCAGGGTGCGCAACAGCAACTGACCGATCATATGCGTGAAGACGGTGAATCCCAGGCCGCGGCCCTGGAAAGATCGCAGGGCCCGGGCCCGGATCAGACGGAGCGCCTCTTCCGTCAAGACGAAGATATAACGATACAGAAACATGAGCTGCACCACAAAGCTGCGCGGGGCGCCCAGCTTCTCCAGACCCAGGCAGACCGCGTTGAGGCCGGTGCCGGCAATCAGAATCAGGGCGGCGCTGACCGTGAGCCCGAAGCGGAGCATGATGGAGGCGAAGGAGACCCAGCCTCCGGAGATGGACACCGGCCCCAGGTGCACCATGACGGCGCGGTCCAGCCAGGGGTTGAAGATGCCGATAAAAAAGGCAAAGGGGGCCGCCAGCAGCACCTTGCGGGCCAGATACCCCGGCGGCAGGTTGCCCACCGCGATGAGGGCCACCGGGTAAATAAAAAAGGGGATGAGCGCGGTGATTTCGTATTTGCCGAAAGAGACCACGGCAATGATAAACGCCAGGGTGGTGAGCAGCTTCGCCCGCGGGTCCAGCCGGTGCAAGGGGGTCTGCTGGTAGGAGAGGGTTTCCAGGTAGCCGAGATTCAATAAAGAGGATTCGATCTTTGCCATGTTCCAAGATTAACCGGAGTTACTTTTTAGTGTGAGTCTCGTAAATACTATGGCATGGAATCAGGCGAAAACTTGAGCCCATGAGGTATTAAAGTCCCCCTTTGAAAAAGGGGGATTTAGGGGGATTTTAGGGGCTTAGTTAAAATCCCCCCTGCCCCCCTTTTCCAAAGGGGGGTAAAAACATTGGTTTTCCATGTCGTAGCAATTATAAGGCTTCACACTACCCCTTGTGATGGGAGTAATATCTTCTTAAGCCAAAACCGATGACCCCGGCCAGGAGCAGGGTCAGGGCGGCGCCCAGCACGCCGGCCAGAGATTTGCCGGTGCTGACTTCCGGCCAGCTCTGCTTGGGCTCGGCGGCTTTCTCTCCGGCCGACTTTTTGAAGCCGTAATCCGGCAAGAAGGAGAGTCGTCTCCTGCATCCGGCCATGCGCCCCGTGGGTCGCCCGCCTGGGGCGCTGCCAACTCCTCCTTGCCGGTAACCCCCTTAACGGCCCATTCCAGGCCGTCCGGATGCGTCGAGGCGAACCAGGACAAGCCGCCGCCGGTAACCACGGCAAACAGTGCCAACCCCAGCAGCAGCGGTTTATGGGAATGGGCCCGGGCGCCGGCGTGATGCGCCGTCAGGGTCAGGATTTCCGGGTGCGCCTTCCAGACAAAACTCACCACCGCCGCGGTGATCAGTCCCTCCACAATGCCGATGGCCAGGTGAATGGGCTGCATGAGGAGGAGAAAAGCGGTAAAGGACAACTCCGCCAGGCCGGAAAACCAGGTCTCCAGCACGACCCCGAAGGCCCCCAGTTGCAGGGCCAGAATCGAGGCGACCATGGCTCCCAGCAGGATGCGTCCGGGAGTCGGCTGGCGGCGCACAATCTTCTTATAAACGAACGGGTAAGCAATGAAGCAGGCAAAGAACCCCATATTAATGATATTGCATCCCAGGGCCAGCAGGCCGCCGTCGGCAAAAAACAAGGCCTGGACGGTGAGGACCGAGGCCATGACCAGGAAGGCGGCATAGGGGCCCAGCAGGATGGCCAGGATCATGCCGCCGCCCAGGTGGCCGCTGGAGCCGGTGGCCGGAATGGTGAAGTTGATCATCTGGGCCGCGAAGATAAAGGCGCCCAGGACGCCCATCAGCGGCGCCTTGTGCTCATCCAGATTTTTCCGGAGTTTTTTGGCGCTGTAGGCGGTCAGGCCCGCGGTGGCGGCCCACATGGCGCCGCCCACCGCAGGGGAAATCAAGGCATCGGCCAGGTGCATGATTGCTGCTCCTTACGACTTAAATCCAGGCTCACAAAAAAACCACGAACTCCTGGCCCTGTGCGGGCCGGCCTTCGTGGCTGAGTATAGGCAAATTTTTCTGTCGGTAAGCATCCGGGGTTCATCCCTGGATGATTTTATTATTACCTGAATCTGGCGAGCCTGTCAATAGGGGGTAAATTTTCCGCAGCAAGGCAAGCGGCAGAGACTTCCGACCGCCTCGGCAGGCCTAGAGGCCGTACTCCCGGCGGCGCCAGGCCTGGAGGGCCGTCAGGAGCTCATAGGTGAGCCTGGGTTGGCAGGCCATGGTTCCCAGGGTGAGTTCCGGCTTGTTGTCCCCATGGAAGTCGGAGCCGCCGGTGACCAGCAGCCCCAACTCCCTGGCCAGCTTCAGGTAGAGGGCCTCCTGCTCCGGGGCGTGCTCCGAATAGATGGCCTCGATGCCGGCCAGCCCCAGGGCCTTCAGCTCCTCCAGGGTGTTTTTCAGGGCATAGGCCGAGCCCAGGTTCAGGGTGAAGGGATGGGCCAGGACCGGCGCCCCCTGGACGTCCCGGATCATGGCGATGGCCTCCGCCGGCGGGAAGCGGAACTTGGGGACGTAGGCCTTGCCGTCGTTGCGCAGGTAGATATCGAAGGCCTCCTGGATGGAGCGGACATACGCCGGCCTCCATCAGGGCCCGGGCGATGTGGGGCCGGCCCATCTGGCCCGCCCCGGAGATCTTCTCCACCTGCTCCAGGGTGATCTTGACCCCCAAGTCCATTCAATTTGGCGATGATCTGGGGATTGCGCTCGGCCCGGGCTTTTTGTAAGACCGCCAAACGCTCGTTCAAGTGACCATTGCTGAAATCGATGCCCAGCCCCAGGATGTGCATGGAGCCGCCGGGAAAGCGGGCGCTCACCTCCACCCCGGGGATGACCTCGACCCCGAACTTTTGGCCCGCGGCCATGGCCTCGGCCAGGCCGTCGATGGTGTCGTGATCGGTGAGGGCGAAGGCCTTGAGGCCGCCAACTTGCGCCAGCCGCACCACCTCCGCCGGCGCAAAGGTGCCGTCGGAGGCGTTGGAATGGGTGTGGAGGTCAATGAATGGCATGATTCCCTTTAAACGACTGCACGCAGCCGGCCCAGAAATAGATGACTTTGTCCGAGACCACGCCCAGCAATTTGAGCTTTCTCTGCCTTACTTATCGGTTCAATAAACAGGTTATCCAGAAAATAAGTTACCGTTTCCGGGCAGGACATGGACATGGGGTCCAGAACGTCCTGTTTGAATCGTTTCCCATACTCCTCAAAGCGGCGGCGGCTGAGGTCGTGAAATTTAGCGGCCAGGGCCTGAATCTCGTCGGCCTCGGCAATCCGGCGGTCCTTAATAATGATCTGCTTGATGAAATAATCCTGCACCTCATCATAAAACCCGTGGATTACGGCGATGGCCTGATCCTGGTCGCATTTGGCCAGGGAATAGGTGTCGGCCACGATAAACATGGCAAAGGCCAGGGCCTCCACCAGGTCGATGGGCCGGTCGGCCAGGCCGTGATCCGCCATGAGCCGGCTGAGATCGCTGACCATGCCGAAGGCGAGGCCTTTCAGGTTCTCCCGGTCGGGTTTGTCCTTTGCTGCCATATTTCGTCTATTTCCGTGCAGGGTGCGCACTGCGCACCTTCTATTAGTAAACAGGCGAGACGCCTGTGCGACCGGTCGTTGAATAATGGTGCGCAGTGCGCACCCTACACCGATGGCGGGCGAGACGCCCGCCCCACCATGGAGCTGCAATCTTAGTGGCACAGGCCTCCGGCCTGTGAGACACACAGGCTGGAAGCCTGTGCCACTATGAAAATTTAGCCCCGGATCAGCTCGATCATCTCCCGGACGGCCCGTTCGAGCCCCACCAGGATGGCCCGGGCCATGATGGCGTGGCCGATGGAATATTCGGCGAATTCCTCCCGGCCCCGGAAGGGTTTGATATTGCGATAGTTGAGGCCGTGGCCGCATTTCACCTTGAGGCCGAGGCTCCGGGCGTGCCGGGCGGCGTTGAGCAATTCCTGGAAGAGTTGGGTGGCTTCGTGCCGGCTGGGGGCGTCGGCATAGGCGCCGGTGTGCAATTCCACCCATTCGGCCCCCACTTCCTTGGCCGCGTCGATCTGGGGGGTTACCGGGTCCACGAAGAGGCTGACCCTGAGGCCCCCAGCTTGCAGTTGCCGGAGGTAATCCTTCAAAAAGGCCCGGTTGCCCGCCACTTCCAGGCCGCCTTCGGTGGTGAGTTCCTGGCGCTGCTCCGGCACCAGGGTCACCAGGTCGGGCTTCACCTCGGTGGAGATCTCCAGCATCTCCTGGGTGGCGGCCATTTCCAGGTTGAGGCGGGTCTTGATGGTCTGGCGCAGCAGCCGCAAATCCCGGTCCTGGATATGGCGCCGGTCTTCCCTGAGGTGCACGATGATGCCGTCGGCCCCGGCCAGCTCCGCCAGGGCAGCGGCGGTCACCGGGTCGGGTTCGTCAATGAGCCGGGCCTGCCGCAGGGTGGCAATATGGTCAACGTTCACTTCCAGTCGAGGCACGCCGGTGTCTCCTTTCAGTAGTCAGTAGCCAGTGGTCAGCTTTGATCTTCGGCTGGCGAACTAATAAGTCAAGCAAATTTCAAATCCCCCCTGCCCCCCTTTTTCAAAGGGGGGTTTAAGTCCCCCTTTGAAAAAGGGGGGCAGGGGGATTTTGTTTTTTCGCGGTAAAGCTATCGGCTGCATTTTCAAATGCAACCTCACAGTTTAAGAAAGCTTTTACTGGCAACTGACTACTGGCCACTGACTACTATTTTGGGATGCAGCAGTTTCATCAGCTCCCAGGTTTTGGCGGTCATGGCCGTTTCTTCCCCGGGGGCGCCGTGGTCGTAGCCCATCAGATGTAATATACCGTGAATGAGGAAAAAGTCGAAGAGTTCCTGCCAGGGCCAGCCGAATTCTTTGGCCTGGCGGCGGGTGGTTTCGATGGAGATGGCCACTTCGCCCAAGAGGGGCGAGGGATGTGGAACAGCCGCCCTCGGCTGTAAATGAACCGGCGAGGGCGCCTGTTCTCCATCCATAGGGAAGGAGATGACGTTGGTGGGACCCCGGCGGCCGAAGGTCTCCCGGTTGAGGCGGGCCATGGCCCGGTCGCCCAGCAGGGTGAGGCTCAGTTCGGCCTCAGACCATCCCAAGGCGCTTAAGATCTTCCCGGCTCTTTTCCTGACCCTCTCCGGGTTTATGGCCGTTTTTCTTTGGCGGTTGCTTATCCAGATCTTCATTGCTCTTTTTCTTTTCGGCGGACTGGGGGTATTGGATACGCTGGTGGAAGATGCCCCCCAGGATCTTGTGGAAGCTCTTGGCGATGTGGTGCAGGTCTTTCAGGGTCAGTTCGCATTCGTCCAACTGGCCGTCGGCGAAGACGTTGTTGATGATCTTCTGCACCAGTCCCTGGATGCGGGCCGGGGTGGGCTCGGTCAGGGTTTTGGAGGCGGCCTCCACCTGGTCCGCCAGGAGCACCAGGCCGGCTTCCTTGGTTTGGGGCCGGGGACCGGGATAGCGATAGTCCTCGATGTTCACCTGCTGGGGATTGGCGGCCTGGGCCTTGGCCTTGTGATAAAAATAGCTGATGAAGCTGGTGCCGTGGTGCTGGCGGATGATGTCGACGATGGCCTCGCCCAGATGGTGTTTCCGGGCCAGTTCCACTCCGTCCTTGACGTGGGCGATGAGGATCAGGCTGCTCATGGACGGGGCCAGCTTTTCGTGCTTGTTTTCCCCGGCCATCTGGTTTTCCACGAAATAGACCGGCTTCTTGATCTTGCCGACGTCGTGGTAGTAAGCCGCGGCCTTGGCCAGCATGGGGTTGGCGCCGATGGTCTCGGCGGCGGCCTCCACCATCTGGCCCACCACCAGGGAATGGTGGTAGGTGCCCGGGGTCACCAGCATAAATTCCCGGAGGATCGGCTGGTCCAGGTTCAGGAGTTCCAGGAGGCGGATGTTGGAAGAATAGCGGAAGGTCGCCTCCATGATGGGGGTTAAGCCCAAGGCCAGGATGCCGGTGAGCAGGCCTCCGAAGAGGGCGAAGACCTCGCCATCGAGTAAATCCCGCCAGGCGAAGGGATATTCCAGCATCTTGAAGGCCGCCAGAAGACAAATGTTGGCCAGGCTGATGTCCAGGCCGGCCTTGATCAGGGAGTTGCGGCGGCGGCTGTTTTTGACGCCCCAGACCGCTACCAGACCGCCGATGACAAAATAGAGGAATAAGGGGAAGGGCCGGGGCACCATCAGGGCGGTGAAGGTGGCGTTGAGAAAGGCTACGCCTACGCCGGTTTCCAGGCCCAGGAACATGGCGGCGAAGATGGCGGGCAGGCCCAGGGGCAGCAGATAGACCAGGTTGAGGCCCACCGCCGGCAAGTTCCGAGCCAGGTGGTCACCTAGAAATAGGAGAAATTTATTCGCCAGGGCGCTGGTGAGCAGCAAGGCGGCCAGAAAAGCCAGGTCCCGGGGGCGCTGGGAGAAATTCCGCAGGGAGAGGCTGGCCAGCTGATAAAACACCGACAGCAGCACCACCAGGCAGAAAAATATGCCCAGAAAGATCATCACGGCCCGGCTGCGGGGGTAGAGCATGCTCTGGGCATGCAGTTGCGCCAGGTGCAGGGCGGTGATGGGCTCGCCTTCCCGGATGAGCATCTCGCCCCGTTTGACCTTGAAGTAGACCGGCTGCAATTCCTTCAGCTTGGCCTGCTGGCGTTCCTGGGTTTCGGCCCAGTTGGGCGAGACGTTGGGAACCAGCAGATACTGGGTCAGGTCGCAGACCACCCAACGATCCGCCGGGGAAACCTCCACGGCGTTCTCCCGGCAATAACCCGCGGCGGATTTGCGCCCCTCATCGATCTCCAGGAAGGGGAAGGGTGCCCGTTCCAGCTTTTCCTTCTTGGAGGGCAGGCGCCGCACCACGAGTTCCTTGGGAGGCGGCTGCAGGACGTTGCGGCTGCTGACCACTCCCTGATTGAAAAATTGGGTTAAAACCTGACTGGTCATGGCCTCCAGGTAAGGGGAGAAATCCCCCTTGACCAGGAGCTGAAAGGTGGGATTGGGGATGGACACCCCCAGGAGCTTGTCAAACTCCGCCTTATGCTCCATGAACACCTTGTGAGGGCCGGCCGGTTTGGGCCTGGCCTTGGCCTTGGGCTTGGCCTTGGCGTCGGCGGTCGGCCGCTCAATGCCGGCGTTTTCCTGGGAAAGACGGCGCATGTAGTCCATGGCCTTCTGGAGGCGCTGCTGCACCTTGTCGGCCATCTGCTCTTCCAGGTCGAAGACCGGCGGGGTCTGGGCCAGGAGTTCCTGCTGGCGCTGCGCGGTAGTCTGCACGTCCTCCACCAGGAACTCGCCGGTGGCCTTGACGTTCTCCCGGGCGATATCCCCCACATGGTACTGCCGGGAGGTGGTGGAGGTCCTGGGCGCCAGCACGAAGGCCAGGCCGAGGCTCAGGACCAGGAGCAGAGCCACTTTGATGAGCCGTTCATCCCAGGTGGGCGGCGCCAACTTGCTTAGTGAGCGGGGCAGGCGGGAGCGCAGGCGCTCCAGGCCGAAGATGTGGCGGATGGTGCCGCCCGGTTCTTTATCGTTCACGTGAGCGCTCCGCCTCAGAGGCACGCCGGGCTCGGCGGCTGTCATAGGCCCGAATAATATCCTGCACCAGGGGATGCCGCACCACGTCCCGGTCGGAGAAATGGATGAAGGCGATACCCTCAACCCCGTGCAGCAGCTCTTTGGCCTCCACCAGCCCGGAGGTCGCCGCGGAGGGCAGGTCGATCTGGGTCACATCCCCGGTGATCACCGCCCTGGAGCCGAAGCCCAGGCGGGTCAAAAACATCATCATCTGTTCGGAGGTGGTATTCTGGGCCTCGTCCAGGATGACGAAGGAGTCGTTCAGGGTGCGGCCCCGCATGAAGGCCAGGGGGGCCACCTCGATGATGCCCCGCTGGACCAGGCGGGTGGCCTTTTCAAAATCCATCATGTCATGCATGGCATCATACAAGGGACGGAGATAGGGGTTGACCTTCTCTGCCAGGTCGCCGGGCAGAAAGCCCAACTTTTCTCCGGCCTCCACCGCCGGCCGGGTCAAAACGATGCGGATGAACTCCTGGTTCATCAGGGCCGCCACCGCCATGGCCATGGCCAGGTAGGTCTTGCCGGTGCCCGCCGGGCCCACCCCGAAGACGATGTCGTGGGTGCGCATGGCCTCGATGTAGCGTTTCTGATTGAGGCTCTTGGGGGAGATGCGCCGCTTCATGGCGGAGATGTAGACCGTGTCCAGGAAGATGTCCTTGACCGAGGCGCTCTCTTTGTCCTGGAGGATGCGGATGGTGTACTGCACGTCCTGGGCCAGCACCGGGTAGCCGGCGCGCAGCAGTTCGTAGAGTTCCTGGAGGGCCCGCTGGGCCAGGCGGACCGCGGCCTCCGGGCCATCCACGGTCACCTGGTTGCCCCGGGCCTGGGTCTTGACCCCCAGACTGCGGTTGACGATCTTCAGATGCTTGCCCTGCTCGCCGTAGAGGGACTGAGCCAGGGAATTATCTTCAAAGGTGAGTTGGGCGGTGGCCATGGTGGGAGTTTAGGTAAGGTGAGCTTTATCCGTTGGCTGGCGTGAATCCCAGGACCTGGCCCCGGATCTGGCGCTGCCGGGGACGGTTGTCGAAATCCAGCAGCACGATCTGCTGCCAGGTTCCCAACTGGAGCCGTCCCTGGTCGATGGGGAGGCTGAGTGACGGCTTGAGGAAGGCCGCCCGGACGTGCGCATAGCCGTTGCCATCCCCCCAGCGGCGGTCGTGGGCGTAGTCCAGGTCTTGGGGAAAAAGCCGCTCGACGGCGGCCTTTAAGTCGTGCACTGCACCGCTCTCATATTCGATGGTGGTCAAGGCCGCGGTGGAGCCGGGGATGAACAGGGTCAATAAACCGGCGGTCACCCCGGTTTGCTGCACCCGTTCCTGAACCGGCCCGGTGAGGTCCAAAATATCGGTCCCCGCCGTGGTCTGCATTTCCAGATTAAAGGTTTTCAGAAAAAACATCTAAGCGAGCGGATTTTACCAGAAAAAATTAATAGCCACAACTATCTAGTCACCCAGAAATTCTATCATAAAATGACCCGCCGGGGGTAAAGACAAATATCCGAAAAAACTAGGAAAGGATAATTTTTCCATTTAATGGGGGTGCGGCAGGGCAGCAGCACCCGGTTTTTTCGTCGCCGTGGCGAGGGTCGGCAAGTCCTTGATGGTTTCTCCGGTCTGCTTTTCGGCCTGGCGGAGCTCGTAGATTTTCTGGAGATTCAGCCAGAATTCCGGGCTCGTTCCGAAGAAATGCCCCAGGCGCAGGGCCGTGTCGCCGGTTACGGCGCGCTGGCCCTTGAGGATTTGCGTGATGCGGTTGGTTGGCACCCTTAACTGGCGCGCCAATTCCGCGGCGCTCATGCCCAGCGCTTCGAGTTGTTCGGCGAGATGCTCGCCGGGATGGATGGCTGTGCGTGCCATAATGCACCTCTCAATGGTAATCGACAATCTCAACATTGACCGGCCCCGGAGAGCCTTTTGGCCAGGCGAAGCAAATCCGCCAGCGGTCATTGAGGCGTATACTGTATTGGCCCTGGCGCGTCCCCTTAAGCGCTTCGGCGAATTCACGGGTTCGCTTGTCTCTGAAACTGACGATCATGATCTATTTTATTCAACTTTATTCGTTACGTCAAGCATAACGCAATATTTTCCTCAGCCTAATCCGCCGGTTTTTTTGCCGCAGTTACAGCAGCGCCCACCGGTCGTCCAGGCACAGACTGGAAGCCCCTGCCACCAATGCCTGCTTCCGTCCAATAAGCCCCGACCCGTCGATTTTATGATTTTAACGAAGCGGCAGCCCTCTAAGTCTAAAGATTGAGGCCGGCGGCGGGCGCGGAGGCCCGGATCACCAAACTTCGCTCTGCTCCCCGGTCCTCCGTCTCCCGTCCCCGGTCCATTAAGGCTTGACTATGGCGGCGGAATAATCTAAAAATTTGAAGTTTGAGCAAACTCGGCGCGAGTCCATCTTCTCCCTTGGAACAGGCTAAAAATTGGCGCTATCCGATCAAATCCGTGATCAACGTCTGCAAAAACTCCAGGAACTGCGGGACCAAGGGGTCGATCCCTATTCCAACAAGTTCGCCCCCAGCCACACCATCGCCCAGGTGATCGAAGAATTCGGCGCCCTCAGCGGCGAGCAATTGGAGGGCCTTGAGCCTTAAACTTCCGTCTGGCCGGCCGGCTCATGCTCCTCCGGGAGTTCGGCAAGGCCAGCTTCGCCCATATCCAGGACGGCACCAGCCGCCAGCAGATCTATCTCCAGAAGCAGGTGGTGGGCGAGGAGGCCTTCGGCCGCTTTAAAAGCTTCGTTGACTTGGGCGATATCATCGGGGTCGAGGGCACCCTGTTCCGCACCAAGACCAGACGAGCTCACCCTGGCCGTGCGGCAATTTCGACCCTCCTGACCAAATCTCTGCAGCCCCTGCCGGAAAAATTCCACGGCCTCACCGATATCGAGACCCGCTACCGCCAGCGCTACCTGGACCTGATGGTCAACCCCGAGGTGCGCAGGGTCTTCGAGGCCCGGGCCCGGATCATCGGCCTCCTGCGGCAGTTTTTCGACAAGCCGGGGCTTTCTGGAGGTGGAGACCCCCATGATGCAGCCCATCCCCGGGGGGGCCACCGCCAAGCCCTTCGTCACCCACCACAACGCCCTGGACATGCAGCTCTACCTGCGGATCGCCCCGGAGCTCTATCTGAAGCGCCTGGTGGTGGGGGGCCTGGAGCGGGTCTACGAAATCAACCGCAATTTCCGCAACGAAGGCGTCGACATCCTGCACAATCCCGAATTCACCATGCTGGAGTTCTACCAGGCCTACGCCACCTACGAGGACCTGATGGCGCTGACCGAGGAACTTTTCAGCGGAGTGGCCCAGGAGCTTTTGGGGAGTCCGCGGCTCGACTACCAGGGAGAGGTGATCGACCTAGACCCCGCCCTGGCGCCGCCTCGATTTGCGGGAATCCCTGACCGCCATCGGCGGCCTCCCGGCGGCAGGTGGTGCGACGACCGGGAGGCCCTGATCAAGCTGGCCCGGGAGGAAGGCGTAGTGCTGCGGGCCGGCGAGGGTTACGGCCGGGCCCTGACCAAACTCTTCGACCTCAGGGTGGAGGCCAGGCTCCAGCAGCCCACCTTCATCACCGGGTATCCCCTGGAGACCTCGCCCCTGTCCCGGCAGAGCGACACCGATCCGGAGGTGGTGGACCGCTTCGAGCTCTTCATGGCCGGCCGGGAGATGGCCAACGGCTTCTCCGAGCTCAACGACCCTTGGACCAGCAGGAGCGGTTTGAACAACAATTGGCGGCCCATGCCGCCGGCGACGAAGAGATGCCGCACGCCCTGGACGAGGACTACGTCCTGGCCCTGGAGCACGGCCTGCCGCCCACCGCGGGCGAAGGCATCGGCATCGACCGCCTGGTGATGCTCCTAACCGATGCGCCCTCCATCCGGGACGTCATCCTGTTCCCGCTGCTCAGGCCGGAGAGATAGTCTTGGGTTTTTTTGAAACCTTCGTGGCCCTGCGCCTGCTGCGGGGAGTCAAACGTCAGAAAGGCTTCCTGTCGCTCAGCACCTTCATCTCCACCGCCGGGGTGGCCGTGGGGGTCATGGCCCTGATCATCGTCATCGGGGTGATGACCGGTTTCACCCAGGAGTTGAAGGACAAGATCCTCAGCGTCAATGCCCATGTCCTGGCCCTGAAGGCCGGCGGCGCCCTCACTGCCTACCAGAAGGAAGAGGCCGAGATCAAGGCGATCCCCGGCGTGGTCTCCGCCACCCCTTTTATCTACACCCAGGTGATGTTCTCGGCGCCGGGCAACGTCTCGGGCGGGGTGATCCGGGGGCTCGACCCGGAAATCATCCGCCGGGGCGGCCCCGCGACCCTGAAGATACTGCAAGGGCGGTTCGCCGACCTGGCGGAGGGCTCGCCAGAAGACCCGCCCCGCATCGCCATCGGCAACGAGATGGCCCGCAACCTCAATCTCAGCGTGGGAGATTATCTGAACATCATCTCGCCCCTGGGAACCCTCACTCCCATGGGACGCATGCCCCGGATGAAGGCCTTCCGCGTGAGCGCCATCTTCCACTCCGGCATGTACGAATTCGATAACTCCCTGGTCTTCACCAGCATCCCGGCACTCCAGGAATTCCTGGGGCTGGGGAGCCGCATCACCGGCCTGGAGGTGGAGATCAAGGATATTTACGCCGCGCCTCAGATATCCCAGGAAATTCTGAAAAAATTGGGGCCCGGCTTCTACACCAAGAACTGGATCCAGATGAATGCCAGCCTCTTCGCGGCCCTGAAGCTGGAAAAGGTCACCATGTTCGTCATCCTCACCCTCATCGTCCTGGTGGCCGCCTTCGGGATCGCCAGCACCCTGTTCATGATGGTGATGAAAAAGACCCGGGATATCGCCATCCTCAAGTCCATGGGCGCCACCCGCCAGTCGATCATGAAGATCTTCATGCTGAACGGCCTGGTCATCGGGGGCCTGGGCACCGGCCTGGGCCTGATCCTGGGCCTGGCGCTCTGCGGCCTGCTGAAACGCTATGAATTCATCCACTTGCCCAAAGACGTCTATCCCATCTCCACCTTGCCGGTGCTGATTCAGCCCCTGGACGTGTTGTCCATCGTCCTGGCCGCCATGGCCATCAGCTTTCTGGCCACCCTTTACCCCTCCTGGCAGGCGGCGCGGATGGACCCGGTGGAAGCGATTCGTTATGAGTAGTAGCCAGGCCTAGTCAGTTGCACGATCAGCGGTTTTGCAGTTGGTGCAGGGTTGGGCCGTCAACCAAACTGAAAAGTCAAAACTCGAAACTCGAAACTTAAGACTCCGCGGCATTGACGCACCCGTATGAAAAGTGGTAAGGTGCTTAGCGCGGTAATGGGCGGACATGGCAGAACGCAGCGGACCTGAGACCCCGGTGAAGATTAAGATCAGGGGACTGGCCAAAACCTTTAAGAACAACGGCATCCAGGTGCCGGTGCTCACCGGGATAGACCTGGACGTATTTCAGGGAGAGACCCTGGCGGTGGTCGGGGCCTCAGGGGTGGGCAAATCCACCCTCCTCCATATCCTGGGAACCCTGGAGCGGCCCAGCCGCGGACAGGTTCTGTGGGAAGGACTGGATATCTTCGCCATGGAGGATAAGCCTTTGGCGGCCTTTCGGAATCGCAAGGTGGGTTTTGTCTTCCAGTTTCATCACCTGCTGTCCGAGTTCAATGCCCTGGAAAACGTCATGATGCCGGCCCTCATTGCCCGGCAGCCCCAAGGGGCGGCCCGGGAGAAGGCCGAAGCCATCCTGGTGCGGGTCGGTCTGAAGGAGCGCCTGACGCACCGGGTCACCACCCTGTCCGGCGGCGAGCAGCAGCGGGTGGCGGTGGCCCGGGCCCTGGTCCTGGACCCGGAAGTCCTGCTGGCGGACGAACCCACCGGCAACCTGGACCCCAAGAGCGGCGCCCGGGTGCAGGAACTCATTTTGGAACTCAATCGAGAGCGGGGGCTCACTTCGGTGATCGTCACTCATAACCTGGAGTTGGCCCAAGCCCTGGACCGACGCATAACCCTGATGGACGGCAAGGCCGTGGTTATGCAGGGAGAATAAGGTGTTACGACGGCTCATACTTTTAGTCCTTCTGGTGGTAATGTCTCTGCCCCACACAGCCCTGGCGCAGGAAGAAGAGGTGGTCCTCAAGAAGGTGGCGGTCGTTCCCTTTACCGTGGCCAGCCGGGAACCCTTGGAAACCCTGGGAGACAAAGTGCGGCAGGATATTGAGGAACGCCTCAAATCCGACGGCTTTTCCCTGGTGTCCCAGGCCGACCTGGTCAAGGCGCTGGCCGGCCGGAAGGAACCGCTGGATGACGCCGCGGCCAAGGAGATCGGCAGAAAGACGGGGGCCGATATCGTCATCTACGGCACCCTGGTCAAGGTGGGCGACGTCCTGTCCCTGGAAGGCCGTCTGGTGGATCTGAGCAGCCGGCTGCCTTTGCAAACCTTGAAGGCCCAAGGGACCGGGCTTAAGGCCCTCCCCGGCCTGAGCAAACAGCTGGCCCAGGAGTTGAGCCTGAAGATCCTCGGCAAAGAGAAGGTGGCCCATCTCAACGTCAAAGGCAACCGCCGCATCGAAAAAGACGCCATCCTGGGGGTCATGCAGACCAGGGAAGGCGAGACCGTCAACCCGGCCCGCCTGCGGGAGGATTTAAAAGCCGTCTATAAGATGGGCTACTTCACCGACGTCAAGATGGACGTCAGCGATACCCCGGAAGGCCTGGTGCTCACGGTCCTGGTGAAGGAAAAGCCCGCCATTAAAGAGATCATCACCAAGGGCAACCATAAGGTGAAGCATGACAAGATCCTGGAAGTCATGGACATCAAGCCCTTTTCGGTGGCCTCGGAGGGCGCTATCCGGGAAAACATCAACAAAATCCAGAGCATGTACCGGGAGAAGGGTTTCTACGAGGTCCACATCAGCTTATGAACTGATCCCCGTGACCAATACCGAAGTCAATTTGGTGCTGAAGATAGACGAAGGCGGCAAGATGATCGTCAAGGAGATCAACTTTGAAGGCAATGAGCACTTCAAGGCCAAGGAACTTCGGGACGTGATGGAGACCAAAGAAAAGTCCTGGTTCTTTGCGATCAACTGGATCACCGGGTCCGGAAAATTAACCAAGGACGTCCTGGAACGGGACAGTGAAAAGCTGGCGGCCTTCTATTACAACCACGGCTACATCAAGGCCAAAGTGGCCGAACCCAAGGTAGACATCAAAGGGAAATACATCTATATCACCATTGCCATCCAGGAAGGCCCCCAATACCTGGTCGGCAAGATCGACTTCCAGGGGGATCTCATGGAGGACAAAGAAAAGCTTCTGGAAAAGCTCGCAATTTCCAAGAGCAAAATTTACAGCCGGGAGGAGTTGCAGGCGGACCTGACCACCCTGTCCGACCTGTACGCCGACAAGGGCTATGCCAACGCCGATATCGCCCCGCTGATCAAGGAAAATGATCAGACCCTCAAGGTGGATGTGACCTTCGACATCCATCAAGGCAATAAGGTCTATTACGAACGCATCGACATCGCCGGCAATGTCAAGACCCGGGATAAGGTGATCCGGCGGGAACTGCGGGTGTATGAACAGGAACTTTTCTCCGCCACCAAACTCAAGGAGAGCATTAAAAACCTGCGGCGCCTGGAGTATTTTGAAGACGTCAACTTCAGCACCACGCCAGGGTCGGCCCCCGACCGCATGAATCTGAAGATCACCGTGAAGGAGCGGCCCACCGGGACCTTCGGGGTCGGCGCCGGTTACAGCACCCAGGACCGCCTGGTGGGCATGGTGGAAGTCAGCCAGAATAACCTGTTCGGCCGGGGCCAGCAGGTCAAGATCCAGGGGATCATCGGTTCCATTTCCCACCGCTACCGCGCCTCCTTCACCGAACCGTATCTCTTCGACCGACCCTTGAGCGCCGGCGTCGACGCCTTTAACTGGGAGCGGGCCTATGATGAATATACCCGGATAAGCGCCGGTGGGGACTTGCGCCTGAGTCATCCGATGAAGTGGCAATATACCCGCCTTTTTTGGATGTACCGCTACGAATATGTGAAGCTCACAAACCTGGCCGTCAACCCCGCTCCGTCCATCGTCGAGGCCTCCAAGCTCCATAATACCAGCGCCACCTCCTTTACCTTTCGGCGGGACTCCCGGGACTCCCTGTTCGCCCCCACCCACGGCTCGGACAACAGTATTTCCACGGAAATGGCCGGCATCGGCGGCGATGTCGCCTTTATGAGGTATATCGCCGAGTCGGGCTGGTACATTCCCTTGAAATGGAACCTGGTGGGTGTGCTCCACGGCCGGGTGGGCTATATGCAAAATCTGCCCGGCTTGGGTGCGTTGCCCGTCTATGAAAAGTTCTACCTGGGTGGCATTGACACCATCCGCGGCTTTAAATATGCTGATATCAGTCCCCGTGATCCGTCCACCAACGAGCGTATCGGCGGCGACAAGTTTATCCAGTTGAACCAAGAGATCCGTTTCCCGGTCTATAAGAAGCTGGGTCTGATGGGCACGCTCTTTTTCGACGCCGGCAATGTTTACGGCCAAGGGATGGCGGAGCCATTTTTGCGGCCCACGGTGGGTACCGGGTTGCGCTGGTTTTCGCCCATGGGTCCCTTGCGGGTGGAATGGGGCTACAATCTAACCCACAAGAACGGTGAGAAAAAGAGCGTCTGGGAATTCACCATGGGCGGCTCGTTCTAGGAAAGCCGGAGGCAGGCCTTCGGGTAAAGCTCCGGGAGCGAGGCCGGGACGAAGAATGGCAGTTTTCAGTTCTTTGTCTGCGGTTTTCGGTTACACTACAGGGCCAGGTAACTCCCCCAAAGGGGAATGGGAAAAGTCCCGGCAAAACCGACTCCATTTTAGGAATTACTTCCGGCGGCGAGTCTTTAGACCTCCGCCAGGGATAAATTTAATTGAACCGTCAGGAGGTTTAAATGCTTAAATTAGTTGTTAGCGCCTTATTAGCCATGACCCTGATGTTCGGCCCGTTGGCGGCCGTGGCCGCTGAGCTTAAAATCGGGGTAGCCGATCCCGATAGCATCCTGATGAACTCCCCCGCCGGCAAATCGGTCCAGGATTCCATCAAGAAGAAGGCCGAGGAACTGGGCAAGCCCCTGAGTACCAAACGGCAGGATATCGGCCGGCAAATGGAGGAATTCCAAAAGCAGGCCAGCATGATGAAGGAAGACGCCAGGAAGACCAAGGGCCAGGAGTTGGAAAAGAAGGCCCAGGAGTTTGAAAAGCAGGCGGCCGACGCCGAAAAACAGCTAAACCTGTTCAAGCAAAGTCAGCTGGCCCCGCTGTCCAAGAAGATGGATAGCGCCATGGAACAGGTTGCCAAGAATGAAAAGCTGGATCTGATTCTGGATAAGAGGATGGTTTTATATCTGGGCAATAAAGCCTTGGACGTCAATGACAAAGTGCAAGCCGCATTCGGTCATTAAATGATGGCATGAAACGCACCCTGGGAGAACTGGCGGCCCTGCTGCAAGGGGAAGTAAAAGGCCCCCCTGACCTGGAGCTCGAGGGTATCGCTGCGGTTGAAGGCGCCGGTCCCCGGGAAATTACCTTTATCGCCCAAAGGCGCTATGCCCGATTGGTGAGCAGCAGCCGGGCCGGGGCCTTCATCGTGGCCCCGGACCTGGCTGACCTGCCCCGGCCCCTGATCATCGTGCCCCACCCCTATCTGGCCTATGCCCGGGTGGCGGCTCTCTTTGCCCCGGCCCCACGGCGCTGGGCCGGCATCAGCGACCAAGCCTCCCTGGGCCGGGACCTGAAGCTGGGCCGGGAGGTCTCCATCGCTCCCCTGGTCTTCATCGGCGACCGGGTGCGCCTGGATGACGGAGTTACCGTCATGCCCGGCTGCTATCTGGGTGATGAGGTGCACCTCGGGGCCGGCACCCTGATCTATCCCAACGTCACCATCCTGGAGCGCTGCCAGGTGGGCCGGCGTTGCCTCATCCACAGCGGCACGGTCATCGGCTCCGACGGCTTCGGCTTTGTCCCCACCCCGGCCGGCAATGAGAAGATCCCCCAGCTGGGTACGGTGGTCATCGAAGACGAAGTGGAGATCGGGGCCAACTGCGCCATTGACCGGGGCGCCCTGGGAGAAACCCGGATCGGCCGGGGGGTCAAGATTGACAACCTGGTGCACCTGGCCCACAATGTCACGGTGGGCGAGCACTCCCTGTTGGTGGCTCAGGTGGGGGTGTCCGGCTCCACCAAACTGGGCCGGAAGGTGATCCTGGCCGGCCAGGTGGGCCTGGTGGGCCACATCGAACTGGGCGACGGCGTCCGGGTGGGGGCCCAATCCGGGGTCAACCATTCCGTGCCCGCCGGCCAGGACGTCTCCGGCAGCCCCGCCTTTTCCCATAAAGATTGGCTCAAGAGCATGGGCCATATCCCCAAACTTCCGGACCTCTATCGGAGATTGAAACTCGTGGAAAAACAACTGGCCGAACTGGCCGCCGGGCTGGACAAGGAGCCGGAAACATGAGCCTGCCGCCGCTTCCCCTGAACGTGGAAGAGATTCAACGCATCCTGCCGCACCGCTTTCCCTTCCTCCTGGTGGACCGGATCATCGCCCTGGAACCGGGAAAAAGCATCGTCGGCCTGAAGAACGTCAGTATCAACGAGCCCTTCTTCCAGGGGCACTTTCCCGGACGCCCCATCATGCCCGGGGTGCTCATTGTGGAGTCCCTGGCCCAGGTGGGCGGCATCCTGGCCCTGCTGTCCACCCCGGAAAATATGGGCAGTCCCTCCGTTTACCTCATGGGTCTGGACAAGGTGCGTTTCCGGCAGCCGGTGGTGCCGGGTGATCAAATGCGGCTGGAGGTGGAGACTCTGCGCTCCGGTAAAAAGTATTGGAAGATGCGCGGTAAGGTTTACGTCAACGATACCCTGGTGATGGAAGGGGAGATGATCGCCGCGGTGAGCAAGGAAGAGGCCTGAGGATGGCCACGATCCATCCCACCGCCCTGGTGGATCCGGCGGCGCAATTGGCCGACGGGGTCACCGTCGGTCCGTTCAGCATCATTGAGGGCCGGGTCGCCATCGGACCCGACACCCACATCGGCCCCCACGTGGTGATCCGGGACTTCACCACCATCGGCAGCCGCTGCCAGATTTTTCAGTTCGCCGTTCTGGGGGAAGTTCCCCAAGACTTGAAGTTTAAGGGCGAAGAAACCCGGCTGGTCATCGGCGACGACAACACCATCCGGGAATTTGCCACCATGCACCGGGGCACGGCCGGCGGCGGCGGCGTCACCAGCGTGGGCCGGGGCAACCTCTTCCTGGCCTACACCCACGTGGCCCACGATTGCCGGGTGGGCGACGGCGTCATCATGTCCAACAACGCCACCCTGGGGGGCCACATCACCGTGGGTGACCACGCCAACCTGGGGGGCCTGTCGGCGGTGCACCAGTTTTGCCGCATCGGCCGCTACGCCTTCGTGGGCGGCTGCTCCGCGGTGCACCGGGACGTGCCGCCCTACGCCATGGCGGTGGGCAACCGGGCCAAGATCGTCGGCCTCAACCTGGTGGGCCTGAAACGGGCCGGCTTCACCGACTCCTCCCTGCACGGCCTGAAACGGGCCTACGAACTGCTGTTCCTCTCCGACCTCAAGCTGAAAGAGGCCATGGACCAGGTGCGCCAGGAATTCCCCGAAAATCCGGAGGTCCAGGAATTCCTGCACTTCCTGGAGACCTCGGAACGGGGGCTGCTGCCGGCAGATGTCCGAGAACATCGGCTTAATCGCGGGTAAAGGCCAGTTTCCGCGGCTCTTCGCCCAGGCCGCCCGGGACCACGGGGCCCGGGTCATCGCCGTGGCGCACCATTATGAGACCGATCCTTCTTTAGCCGACCTGGTGGACGAAATCCACTGGATCTACGTCGGCCAGTTGGGCAAGATGATCCGCATCTTTAAGGATGCCGGGGTGCAGCGGGCCGTGATGGCCGGGGGCATCACCCGGGGCCGCCTCTTCCGGGAGTTCCGCCCGGACCTCCGCGCCTTGAGCGTCGTCCGCCGGGCCGGGGCCGGTCAGGACGACCGCCTGCTCCAGGCGGTGGCCGCCGAATTCGAGTCCGAAGGCATCAGCATCGCCCCCTCCACCCTCTTTCTGGACGACCTCCTGGCTCCCGCCGGCAAACTGGGCAAACGCTCCCCCACCCAGGCAGAGCTGCAGGACATCGACTTCGGCTTCCAAATCGCCAAGGAGATCGGCGCCCTCGACATCGGCCAGACCGTGGTAGTCCGCCATCACGTGGTGGTGGCCCTGGAGGCCGTCGAAGGCACCGACGCCTGCATCCGCCGGGCAGGCGCCCTGGCCGGACCCGGCACGGTGGTGGTGAAAACGAGCAAACCCAACCAGGACCTGCGCTTCGACGTCCCCGCCGTCGGCCTGGACACCATCCAATCCATGATCGAGGCCCAGGCCGCGGTCCTGGCCCTCGAAGCCCACAAAACCCTCACCTTCGACCGCGACCAGATGCTCACCGCCGCCAATCGGGCCAAGATCGCGGTCTGGGGAGTTTAAAAAGAAAACTGGACAAAATCCCGCATTCCTCCAAGCAAGGAGCCGACCATGGTAAGCAATTACGAGATTCTCTTCAGGTTGTTCCTGGCCGCGATCCTGGGTGCGGTGGTGGGGCTCGAACGGGAGGTGCACGGCCGGCCGGCCGGCATCCGGACCTATCTGCTCCTGTGCATGGGCTCGGCCCTGATCATGGTGGTCTCGGAATTGCTCTTTTTCAAATATGAGGCCAAGGGGCTGACCGACATCCTGCGGGCCGACCCGGGGCGCATCGCGGCCCAGGCCATCACCGGCATCGGCTTTTTGGGGGCCGGCGTCATCCTGCGTTATAAAGACACCATCCGCGGCCTGACCACCGCGGCCGCCATTTGGGTGGCCTGCGCCGTCGGTCTGGCCATCGGCGCCGGGTTTTATCTCTTCGGGGGCGCGGTGACCAGCCTCACCCTGGTGTCTCTGGTGGGGCTCAAGGCCCTGGAGCGGCGGCTGAAGAAGGATTGGTATAAGGAGATGACCGTAGTGGCCCGAGACGAAGCCGGCCAACTCAACCGCATTCAGGAGATCATCGCTAAGAATCAATTCGAGATCGTCAACTTCGGTTTGAAAAAAGACCTGGAGAGAAAAGAGGTGCGGGCCAGCTTTCTCTTACGGATGCGCACCGTGCATCCCAGCCGGGAGGTCTTGCAGGAGGTCTTTGCTATGGAGGGGGTGAAAAGCGTGGATTTGGACTTTTAGGCGAGACCTTCAAGGCCACTTTGGGGCCGCCCCCGAAACAAAGCCCTCACCTCAGAGGCGGCGGGGTGGTCCACTCCGCCGCCACCGTGGTTTTGGCCTGCAAGGCCGGCGGGCTGAAATTGCCGCCACTCCCAAAAAGCGGCAGCACATTAGGCAGCAGCAGCATCCCCACCGGAATGTTCTTAATCTCCACCCACAACACCACCGGGGTAACGGTAGCATCCCAATGGTAGTTGAAGTTGCTGCCCGAGGTCAAGACGATCCGGCTGCCGCCGGCGTCCCGCAGGTGGTATTGGTCCAATTGGCCCTGGACGATCTGCATGACTTGCACGGCGTTTTGGGCCGCAGACCCGTCGGCGGCGGCCCACGAGGCCACCCTGGCCCCCTCGTCGGCGGCGTCGGTCAGGATCTGTTTTTCCCAGTAAAGGGTGCCCAGGTCGACAATGCCGGCCAACATCAGCAGCAGCAGGGGGAGGACCAGGGCCAATTCCACCACGACGTTACCCGTTTCGCCCCAGCCTCCGCCCACCCGAGCAAATTTCGGCCTAGCCATGATCCGACCCGGTTACAGGAATTGCCAAAAGTTTTTGCTTATTCCCCCTCATCCTCCTCACCCATTGGGGCAGTGGGGATAAACCGGCAGGAGCTTTTGGCGATGGTTACAGGTGGCCACTGATCCGGTCCAGAGGCCCGCGGCGTCTGGCGGGGCCGGTCCCCGCGGCGCGGCGGCCACCGGCCTGTTATTAGATTCGGCTCTTTGACCGGGAGGCTTTAATCCGGTGGTGGTTCAGGCGGGCGGCTGACGGTAATCTTCGAAAACCCTGGTTGGGTATTCCTGGGCCAAACGGACGGTCAGGCGGTAGTGCAGGTCCCAGGCCTCTTCTTGCGAGTGGTTCTCCACCGCCAGATCGGGCTTGGACAGGTGCCGGGGCGTGTAAAAGAAGCCGGCCTCAAACACCGCGGTTTCGAAGCGGCCCTCTTCCTTCTTGATGGTGGAAATCACAAACCGCCGGCGGGTAGGCAGGTTCTTGACTTTATTGAACAAACCCTTGGCGGGCCTCATAACCCTCGCCTCAAGATTCCTCTTCCTTCTGCTTGGACTTTTTCCGGCTCAAAGCCTTTTTCCTGGGAGGGCAGCCGGCGGAGCCGATCGCCTTGCTCCGTTTGGACCTCCGGGCCGCGACCCCGGTGCCGTGGCCCCTGCCGACATAGAGCTTTTCTTCCGCCGGCGGCAGCTTGGCGATGGGGGCGCCTTCCAGTTCAAAGCCCTTCTCGACGAGGGGCCGCAAGTCGGCCCATTTCTTCGTACTCCCCATCATGGCGACGATTACGGCCTTGTCGTCCTTTTGAAACTCGCCGACGTAAGTGGTTTTGGAGGCTATGGTATAGCCGGTCTTGCCCGCCACCGCCAGGGGGGTAGTGAACAGGAAGCGGTTATGGTTGCGCAGTTCCTTGTCCCCCTTGATGGTGTAATACTTGGTCCCCATAATCTTGGCCAACTCCGGATTTTCCATGGCCTTCTTGAACATCAGAGCCAGGTCCTGGGCGGTGGAAAACTGGTTGTCCGCCGGCAGGCCGTTGGCCGTGGCCAGGGTGGTGCGGTAGGCCCCCCATTGCCGGACTTCCCGGGTCAACTGTTGGGCAAAGGCCTCTTCGCTGCCGCTCACCTTCTCGGCCAGGGCCCGGGCCGAGTCGTTGGCCGAAGAGAGCAGCAGGGCATAGAGCAGGTCTTGAACCGTGTAAGTCTCTCCGGCCTTAATGCCGATCTTGGAGGCCGGGGCGGAGGCGGCGTAGGCGCTCACCGTCACGGTGTCGTCCATCTTCAGGTGCTCCACCACCGACAAGGCCGTCATGACCTTCATGGTACTGGCAGGAGGGATAAACAGCTGGGGGTTAAGGGAGAGTAATATCTGGCCGGTTTTGGCATCCATCAGGACGAACGATTTGGCCGAAACCTGAAAACCCTCTTCATCCTGAGCGCCGGCCGGCGCCACCGCCAACCACAAAACCGCCAGCAACCCGAAAAACACCAGTGCCAATTTGTTGCCTTGTTTCATGAGCCCTCTTGCCTGCCGTGATTAGCCCGGTGAACCAGGATATCTGCGCCCACCGGCTGTATTATGATACGAAAAAAAACGCGGCTTGGCAAATGAGAATGGCGCTTCCGAGCCTTTCTCCGGCACTCCGTGAAAAAAAAGGCGGGGCTTGGCCGCCCGGTTGACTCCCTGGGGCCCTGGTTGACGCCTCGACTCCAAGCTGACGCCGGGTCGACTTATCTCCGCGCCTTGAGGCGCTTCAGCCGTATTTTTCTATCTCTTTGAGGTACTCCGCCGGTGAGAGGAACCCGGCAATGCGGTGCAGTTCCTTCCCCTCAGGCGATACAATGATAGTGGTGGGCGCCCCGGTAACGTTGAACTGTTTCACCACATCCATGTGTTGTCGCCCTTCCAGGCGCACCGGAATGAAGCGGGTGTTCAAGGCCGCGGCCACCGCCGGGTCGGCATGGGTCTCCCGGTGCATATGCTGGCAGTGGGGGCAGCCTTCCATATAGAGTTCCAGCACCAGAGGCCGGTTGGCCTTTTTGGCTTCTTCCAGGGCCGCATTCCAACTGTCACGCCAATAGACCACTGCTTCCGTCATGATTTTCTCCTTATACGCCGAGGATGTCCTTAAAGATAAGATGCTCCTGGCCCGAGGCAAGGCAGACAGCCCCGGTGCCGCCGTTTTTCCCGGTAGCATCTGTTCTTTTTGTAGCTTCGTGATATGATGAGCGAATTGCAAGTCTGGGCCTTATTGAGATCACCCTTGGGCTATCATGGGAATTCCGGCTTTCCTAGTGCTCCTGCTTCTGATCGCCGCCTGCGGCTACCAGTTCCTGGCCCTGGTATCCCTGCGGCGTTTCTTCGCCCCGGCCGGCGCCCCGCCTGCGGCCGCGACCGGCCCCGGCATCACCGTCTTCAAGCCCGTGAAGGGCCTGGAGTCCAACACCCGGGAGTGCCTGGAGAGTTTTTTGTCTCAGGCTTATCAGCCCTATCAGGTAATTTTCGGCGTCCGGGACCCCGAGGACCCGGTGGTGGGCCTGCTCCGGGAACTCCAGCAGGCGCATCCTGACCTGGCGACCGACCTGGTCTTTTGCCCCGAGAGCCTGGGGCTGAACCCCAAGATCAGCAAGCTACGGCAGATGGAGGCGCGGGCCGCCTACGACCTGCTGGTCATTGCCGACGCCGACGTCAAGGTGGGGCCGGATTTCCTCTCCCGGGTGGCCGCGGCCTTGCAGGAACCGGAGATGGGCCTGGTGAGCTGTCCGTATCGTTGCGGCCCGGCCTCTACCCTGGGGGCCAAACTGGAGGCCCTGACCATTGCCGCGGATTTCATCCCCTCGGTGGCCACGGCCCACTACGTGGAGGGCATCCGCTTCGCCCTGGGGGCCGCCATGGCCCTGAACCGCCGGGCCTTGCAGACCATCGGCGGCCTGGCCCCCCTGGCCGACTTCCTGGCGGATGACTACCAGTTGGGCTGGCGGGTGGCCGCGGCCGCTTTGGGGGTGAAGATTCTCCCCTATGTGGTGGAGACGCAAGATCCGGACCTGAGCCTGAAGGATTATCTGGTGCACCAGCTGCGTTGGGCCCGCACTTACCGGGTCTGCCGCCCCAAGGGCTTCCTGGCCTACGGCATCACCCACGCCCTGGTCTACAGCCTGATCCTGGTCTGGGCCACCGGGGCAGCCTCCTGGACCCTGGGACTGGCCGCGGCGACCCTGTCCCTGCGCTGGATCCTGGCCGGCTTCTCGGAGTGGACCTGTCTCCGGGGCCACCTGGCCAGGCGCGATTTGTGGCTGCTGCCCCTGAAAGACCTGCTGGCCTTCGTTCTGTGGTCCCTGAGCTTCCTGGGCCATCGGGTCACCTGGGGCGGAAAAACTTATCGGGTGACGCGGGAAGGCAAGTTGGTGGCCGCGGAAAAGTGAAGGCAGTTATATTAAGCTTTCCCTGACCCCTGATTCATAAAGGATTATGCATGGATATCAAAGTTTTAGAGCAGTTGCTCTCCGAAGTTAAAGAGGGGCAATTGTCCGTCGATCAGGCGGTGGAGCGGCTCCGGACCTTGCCTTTCGAAGACCTGGGTTTCGCCCGGGTGGACCACCATCGGCAGCTGCGCCAGGGCTTCCCGGAGGTGGTCTTCGCCGAGGGCAAGAGCCTGGAGCAGATTCGGGGGATTATAGAGGCCCTGACGCGCCGGTCCGACCACGTCCTGGTGACCCGCCTGGACGGAGAAAAGGCCGCGGTGTTGCTGGCCGAATTCGACCAGGCCCGTTACCACCCCGATTCCCGGGTGCTGACCCTCAGCCGGGGCCAGGTCCCCGACCGGGGCCGGGGCGTGATCGTGGTGCTCTCCGCCGGCACCTCCGACATCCCGGTGGCCGAAGAGGCGCTGCTCACGGCCCGCATCATGGGGCACCGGGCCGAGCCGGTCTATGACGTGGGGGTGGCCGGCCTGCACCGGCTGCTGGCCCACCGGGAGCTGCTGGCCCAGGCCACCGTCTTCGTGGTGGTGGCGGGCATGGAAGGCGCCCTGCCCAGCGTGGTGGGCGGTCTGGTGGACCGGCCGGTGATCGCCGTGCCCACCTCCGTGGGCTACGGCGCTTCCTTCGGCGGCCTGGCGGCCCTGCTGGCCATGCTCAATTCCTGCGCCACCGGAGTGGCGGTGGTCAACATCGACAACGGCTTCGGCGCCGGCTTCCTGGCGGCGTTGATCAATCGAAAGGATTGAATTAGTTAATAATGTAGCGCCGGCGCCCTCACCGGCGTCTGAGAGGAACCGCCGAGGGCGGCGGTTTTACACAAGCGGTTACCTGAGAACCTCACCGGGCCGCTGATGACTTTTCCCATTGAAAGGCCTATACTATATATTACAATAGAGACTAACCTCCCTGCAGAAGCCGGGGGGTTTTCTTTGAGAATGGCTATCCCTGGCCGGCTTTCGCTTTAGCCAAGGATTGGCGCCGGCAGGCTTTCTGTGCGTCTGGAGTGAGCCAAATTCAACTGCCCTTGTGTGCGCCGGGAGATGCCCGTTTCCATGAGAATTTTGCTGGTTCAGCCCACAACTAAATATCCGAACCGGAAGCTGCTGCGCAGCCGCACCCGCTGGCTTTTGGGCATCACCCTGCCTTATCTGGCCGGGCTGACGCCCCGCGGCATCCAGGTGGACCTGGCGGATGACCGCCTAATGGACCTCCCCTATCACCGCCAGTATGATCTGGTGGGGATCACCTCCACCTGCGCCACGGCCGAGCGGGCCTATGAAATTTCCGCGGAGTTTCGCCGCCGGGGCGTGCCGGTGGTCATGGGCGGCTTCCATGTCACCCTGCACCCCGAAGAGGCCATGGAGCATTGCGACGCCGTGGTGGTGGGCGAGGCGGAGTCGGTCTGGGAGCAGGTCCTGGAGGACGCCCGGGTCAAACGCCTGCAGCGTCGTTACCAGGCCGCGGATTTTCACGACCTGGCCGGTCTGCCCCGGCCCCGCCTGGAGTTGGTGGATTACCGGAACTACCGGGTCAAGATCCTCCCCACCCAGACCAGCCGGGGCTGTCCGTACCACTGCGCCTTCTGCGAGGTGCCCATCGTCTACGGCCACACCTATCGCCGGCGGCCCATTGCTGAGGTGATCGCCGAAATTCAGGCCAACGTGCGCATCACCGGCCTCAAAAACATCTATTTCATCGACGACAACCTCACCGGCCACCGGGACTACGCCAAGGAACTGTTCCAGGCCCTGATGCCCCTGAAGATCCACTGGAGCTGCCTGTGGACCATCAACACCTCCCGGGACGAGGACCTGCTGGACCTGGCCAAGCGTTCCGGCTGCAGCCACGTCAACATCGGCATCGAAAACGTCTGCTCCGAGTCCATCTCCTCCATCGACAAGGTGCAGAACCCGGTGGCGGAGTACGGCTGGCTCCTGGGCCAGTTGCGGAAAAAGGGGATCTTTTATTCCCTGAACTTCATGTTCGGGCTGGACGGCGACCACCAGGAGCTGTTCGACGAGACCCTGGATTTCCTGGATAAGGTCAAGGCGCCCATGGCCTTCTTCAACGTGGCCACTCCCCGCCGGGGCACCCCCATGTGGGACCAGCTCAATAAGGAAGGCCGGATGCACAACCCCGACGCCGAAAAGTACCTGGGGATGGTGTGCAACTTCTTCCCCAAGCACATGACCCCTGACCAGTGCGAAGCCGGCGTCTGGCGGTGCTTTCAGAAATTTTACTCCTTCCGTTCCATCTGGCACCGGTTATTGTCGCCACCCACCGGTTACATCTTTCAGGGGCTGCCCAGCAACCTCTTTTTCCATTGGGCGGCGATGCGGAAGATCGACCCGGTGGACTTTTATTGAGCCAGCCGGGGAAAGGCGCTCTTCAGGCCCTGGATGAGATATTGCCCAGCGGGTCGAGAATCACGAACAGAGAAACCAGGCTGGTGATAAAAATGGACCAGATGGGTAGGAAGTTGTGAGCCATGGCGAAGGGTTACCTCAAGAGAAGGGTGGGTTATGGCGAATTATCAGGTGAATAAGACCTATCAGGAAATTAATGACAAAATCAGGAAAGGTCAAGCGGTCGTGGTCACCGCCGAGGAAATGATCGATATCGTGCGCACCAAGGGCGAGGCGGCCGCGGCCCGCACCGTGGACGTGGTCACCACCGGCACCTTTTCGCCCATGTGCTCTTCCGGGGCCTTCCTCAATTTCGGCCACAGCAAGCCGCCCATCAAGGCCTCGAAGGTCTGGATCAACAACGTGCGGGCCTATGCCGGCCTGGCCGCGGTGGACGTCTATATCGGGGCCACCGAGCCCACCGTCGATGATCCTCTGAATAAGGTCTACCCGGGCGAATTCAAATACGGCGGCGGCCACGTCATCCAGGACCTGGTGGCGGGCAAGGCCGTGCACCTGGAGGCCGAGGCCTACGGCACCGACTGTTACCCCAATAAGCGGCTGGATCGGGAGATCACCCTGAAGCAGATGACCAACGCGGTGCTGTGCAATCCCCGCAATTGCTACCAAAACTACAATGTGGCGGTGAACCTGTCCAAGCGCACCATTTACACTTACATGGGGCCGCTCCGGCCCAAGGCGGGCAACGCCAATTTCTGCACCGCCGGCGCCTTGAGCCCCCTGTTCAACGACCCGTATTACCGCACCATCGGCATCGGCACCCGGATTTTCCTGGGAGGCGGGGTGGGCTACGTCGTCTTTCCCGGCACCCAGCACAACCCCGGCAAGCCGCGCTCCGAACACGGCGTGCCCCTGGGGCCGGCCGGCACCCTGTTCCTCATGGGCGATTTGAAAAATATGACTTCCCGCTACCTGGTGGGGGTGAGTCTCCTGGGCTACGGCTGCTCCCTGAGCGTGGGGGCGGGTATTCCTATCCCCATGCTGAATGAGGAGATCGCCCATTTTTGCGGGCTGTCCGACGAAGAGCTGCTGGCCCCCATCGTGGACTACGGCAGCGATTATCCCGCCGCCACCGGCCGCGTTCTGGGGCAGGTGAGCTACGCCCAATTGAAGACGGGCCACCTCATCCTGGAGGGCCAGGAAGTGCCCACCGTGCCTCTGTCCAGCATGGTGCGGGCCCGGGAGATCGCCCATCTCCTGAAGGACTGGATCACTTCCGGCCAGTTCCTGCTGGGCGAACCGGTGGAACCGCTGCCCGGCAGCGACCAGATACACTGCGTCCCCACCGCCAGCCGGGACAGTTAAAAGGCGGAGGCGAAAAGGGGAAAAGGGGAAGGGGGAAAACGGGGCAAGCCGAAATTCGCGCCGCCGGCGGGAAGCCAAGAGGGTAGGGCGGGCGTTGCCCGCCTTTTTCCTTTACAACCCTGTCGGCTCAAAAATGACGTGGAAATATGTTATAATCAGGGCACGGCCTACCGTGCCCTTTTTCATTCTGGGGAATTGCTGGAATGACTGACTTAATGGAGAACTTGACAAACAACCTCCGCCGGCACCGCCGGGCGGCGCTGCTGTTCTCCGGCGGCCTGGACTCCAGCCTGCTGCTGGCCGCGGCGGCCCGGGCCCTGGGGCCCGGCCTCTGCGCCATTACCCTGGTCGGCCCGCATCTCGTTCCCGGAGAACTGGCCGCAGCCTGGGGCCTGGCCCGGCGTCTCGGGGTCAGGCACCTGGTGCGGGCCTTTGATCCCCTGGCCCTCCCCGATTTTCGGGAAAATAGCCGCAGGCGTTGTTATGCCTGCAAACGGGCCATCATTGCCCAGGCCTGGCAGGTGGCCCGGGAGCAGGGCGCCGAGGTCCTGTGGGACGGCACCAACCTGGACGACCTGGGGGATTTCCGCCCCGGCCTGCAGGCGGCCCGGGAACTGGGGGTAGCCAGCCCCTTGCTGGCTGCGGGGCTCGATAAGGCGGCCATCCGCGGCCCTGAGCCGGGCCCTAAACCTTCCTCTCAAGCCGCCCCAGAGCTGCCTGGCCACCCGGTTTCCTTACGGCGCCACCTTGACCCGGGAAGACCTGGGCCGGGTAGGGCAGGGGGAGGCCTGGCTGCGACGCCGGGGTTTTTCCCAGGTGCGCCTGCGGGTGCCGGAGGCCGCGGCCGCCCGCCTGGAATTGGCCCCGGAGGAGTGGCCGGCCTTCCTGGCCCCCCAGGTCCGGCGAGCCGTTTCATGGCGGACTTGCTCCGTCTGGGCTTCAGCCGCTTCTCCCTGGATTTGCCCAGATGAAAGCCTATTCCTCTTTCGGAAAAAGAGGCCGGGTAGATAAACTTATAGCCGCAGACGTTAGCGTGAAAACTTCAAATCCCCCTAAATCCCCCTTTTTCAAAGGGGGACTTTTTGGACCCCCCCTTTGACAAAGGGGGGCAGGGGGGATTTTCTTTTTCCTCATGCATCATTAAGGGCGCAGCAAGCGCTGCCCCTACGCCAAAATCAACAATTATGCCTAGAAAAATCAAAGCCTTAGGCCTCCTGTCCGGGGGGCTGGACAGTATGCTGGCCGGGGCGGTGCTGCGCGCCCAGGGAATTGACGGTCACCTTCATCTGTTTCGTCACGCCCTTTTACGGGGCGGTGAAGGCCCGGGAGGCCGCGGCCCATCTCGGCCTGCCCCTGCAAGAAGTTGATCTCACTGAAAAATTCGAGCCTCTGCTCTATGCGCCGCCCCACGGCTTCGGCAAGGGGCACAACCCCTGCATCGACTGCCACGCCCTGATGATCCGGGAGGCCGGGGCGGTGATGGCGGCCGAGGGCTTCGACTTCGTCTTCACCGGCGAGGTCCTGGGGCAGCGGCCCATGAGCCAGAACCGCGGCTCCCTGAACGTGGTGGCCAGGGAGTCCGGCCTGGAGGAACTCCTGCTGAGGCCCCTGAGCGCCAGGATGCTCAAGACCACCCGGCCGGAACTCGAGGGCTGGGTGGACCGGGAGCGCCTGCTGAACCTCAGCGGCCGGGGGCGCAAGCGCCAGATCGCCCTGGCCGCGGAGTACGGCATCACCCGCTATCCCGCCCCCGCCGGCGGCTGTCTGCTGACCGACCCGGGTTACGCCCTGCGGATCAAGGAGCTGTTGCGGCATCAGGAAAGGCCCGGCCGCCGGGACCTGGAGTTGCTGCGAGTGGGGCCGGCACTTCCGCCTGCCCGGCGGCGCCAAGGCCGCGGTGGGCCGCACCCAGCGGGATAACGAGGCCCTCGCCGGCCTGATGGCGCCGGGAGACCACGGCTTGCAGGTGGAGGATTATCCCGGACCCCTGGTCCTGGTGATCGGATCGGTTTCGGAGGGAGACTTGCAGGAGGCCGCCGGCCTGGCCGCAGCCTACAGCGACGCGCCTTTAGGGGCGGCGGTGCGGGTGAGCCTGGAAGCTGGCGGGTCCGTTCGGGTTCTATATCTGGAGGCGCCGCCTAAGGACCGCTTCAAGGATTTGCTAATCTAAAAAAATTAAAGGGCGACCCAGCGGGGTCGCCCCAAATCATAGTGGCACAGGCTTCCAGCCTGTGGTCTTTCACTGGCCGGAGACCGGCGCTACTATGCCGGTTGCCGCAGACTTTAGCGCGAAAACTTCAAATCCCCCTAAATCCCCCTTTTTCAAAGGGGGACTTTAACCCCTCCCTTTGCAAAACGGGGGGAGGGGAGATTTTCATCTCCCGGGTGAGGCACATGTGGTGCTCCCCAGTGTGGACTACCCTTTTCAAGCACAGCTTTAGTAATCGTTAAAATTGCGTGTTGTGCTATCTAATGGAATAGTTGAGCAAAGTTTTTAATATAATATCTTTGGGGTGATTGTTCATGGTGTGAAAAAAATTTATTAAACCAATAAAATATCTTATTGTAATTATCTTATTAATCTTATCACCTTAACTTAATAAAGAAGCCTAAAACCAGTTTCTTAATAATATCGCAATAAGTGGTATTGATTACTATCAAACTAACTTTTCTGAAATTAACATTCATCAAGTGTAGCCATCACAAACATGTTCTCATTTTACAAAAGCGTTCTTAAAGAAAAAGGTCTTGTAAAAGGCTCAATTCAGAGTCTTAAACGAATTATTACCTGCTTTTAGATTATAAATCTCACATAAGAACCAAGACACAGAATTTTCATTTCCTTATAATTTATATTTCTCCCCGCATCTTCTTTCGCCTCGCACAGGCGCGGCACCAGGTGGTCGAAGTCGCCGTTGGACATGACCAGCACCAGGTCGCCGGGCTGGAGCCGCGGCAGCAATCCTGCCAGGAGCTGATCGGTATCGGGAAAGTAGGCGGCGGTTTTGCCCTGGCGCTCCAGGTCCGCCACCAGTTGCTGCGAGGAAAACTGTTCCTCCGGCTCCACCTTCCACAGGTCCGGCGGCTCCCGCACCAAGATGAGGTCGGCGTCCTGGAAGGCCTTGGCGTAGTGCTCCTGGAAGATGCGGCGCCTGGAGGTGTTGGTGCGGGGCTCGAAGACCGCCACCAGGCGGCGGTCCGGGTAGCCCTGGCGCACCGCCGCCAGGGTCACGGCCACCGCGGTGGGATGGTGGGCGAAATCCTGCAGGACCAGCACCCCCTGAAATTCCCCGGCCACCTCCTGGCGCTTGTGAATCCCCTTAAAGCCGGCCAGGGCCTCTTGCAGCGGCCCGGGTTCGGCCCCCACCTCCGCCAGGGCCGCCAGGGCGGCCAGGGCGTTCCAGACATTATGCCGGCCGATCATCGGCAGGAAAAACTCGCCCCACGGCTTGCCGTCCCGCCGGACGCTGAACTGCATGCCGCCGGCGGCCGGGGCTAGATCCGTGGCCTGCCACTGGCAATCGGGGCCCTGGCCGTAAAACGAGACCGGCGCCCCGCGGCGCCCGCAGACCTGGCGCACCAGGGGCGCATCCCCCCAGGCCAGGACCCGGCCGTCCGGAGCGACCGTCGCAAGGAAAGCCTCGAAGGCCCGGATGACGTGGTCCAGGTCGGTATAAATGTCGGCGTGGTCGAATTCGATGGAGGTGAGGATCGCCACCCGGGGCCGGAAGTGCACGAACTTGGGGCGCTTGTCGAAAAAGGCGGTGTCGTATTCGTCGCCCTCCAGGGCCACGTAGGGGCCGCGGCCCACCCGGTAGTTGGCCTGGAAATTCCGGGCGATGCCGCCCACCATGAAGCCGGGGTCGAGCCCGAGGGCGTAGAGCAGCCAACTGAGGAGCGCCGTGGTGGTGGTCTTGCCGTGGGTGCCGGCCACCACCAGGCTCCGGCGCTCGCCCACCAGGAAGCGGTTCAGCGCTTCCGGCATCGACAGGCGGGGGAGGTCGCCGGCCAACAGGGCCTGGGCCTCGGGATTGTCCCGGCGGATGACGTTGCCCACCACGGCCAGGTCCGGCCGGGGATTCAGGTTGGCCGCGGCGTAACCGTTTTGCACCCGGATGCCCAGACCCTCCAGAAAAGTGCTCATGGGCGGGTAGGCGTGTTCGTCGGAGCCGCTGACCCGGTAGCCCTGTTCCTGAAGAATCCCGGCCAGCGCCGCCATGCCGGTGCCGCAGATGCCCAGGAGATGGATATGTTGCGCTGCCTTGGAGTTCATCAGTGGGAGGTCTTGTCCTTACTGTTAATCCTTATTTGGTTTTCTCAGCTTCGTGCTGGCGCTGCAAAGCGGCGATTTCGCCGGCCCATTTCTCTCTGATTTCGGCGTCGGATAGAGGCGACAGCGCATAGCCCATGGCATCAGATTTTTCATGCCACGCATCCAAGCCATTGGGTTCGCTTTCCATAAAACCCAGAGGCCGCAATTCGGTTTCTAAAGTGTGTTCTTCCCCCGGATGCGCTCTGGTATAGCGCGTTTCAACCACAGCAATACAGATTATCGGGGTAATCCAGGTTTTATCTTCTGCCGGGAAATAATGTATTTCCCACATGGGCACACTGGGAGCGAAGGCGTTAATTATTCTCATGGTTTGGGCACCTGTCACCTTTGAACTTTTTGATTCCCTGTTCCGAAAAGATTACCTCACGCAAAGACGCAAAGTCGCAAAGAAAGACGCAAAAATAAAGAAAATGGCGGGCAGGGACGCCCGCCCCACCAAAGCTTTTCATAATTTATGGGTGGGCCAAAAGCCCATGAGCGACTGCAATGGAGAGTTTAAGGTCTCCTCAATTACACTAATTCCGAAACCCTTGGTCAAACCCCAGGGCCCTCGAGGCCGCCTCATGAAAGCGCGGCCGGAAGGCCTGGATTCTGGTCTTGTCGTCCCGGCCCAGGTGCACCCGGTTGGTGAGTAAGACTATCATCTGCCCCAGTTCCAGGTCCAGCCAAAAAGAGGTGCCGGTGAAGCCCAGGTGGCCGACACTCCGGGGCGAGAAGTAGCGCCCCGCCGAGCACTGGGCGGCCGCAGGGCTGGGGACGTCGAACCCCAAGGCCCGGGCTCCCGGGGCCACCGGGGTCAAAAAACGGCGCACCGTTGCCGGAGAGCAGGGCAATCCGGCTTCCCCGTGAAAAGCGCGGTACAGGGCCGCCACCAAGGCGAAAACTTCCGAGCCCCGGCCGAAGAGCCCGGCGTGCCCGGCCACGCCCCCGGCGGCCCAGGCGTTTTCATCGTGCACCTCGCCGCAGACGTGGCGCCCCGGAATGAGCCCCGGCTCGGTGCAGGCATAGCTCAAGGTATTTCCGCCGGGCCTGGCTTAACTGGGGTGAAACCCAGAGTCTCAATCCCAGCGGCTGGTAGATTTGTTCCCGGCAAAAACGATCCAGGCCCAGGCCCGAGACGGCCTCCACCACCGCCTGCAGCAGCATGAAGCCCAGGTCGCTGTAGAGGGTGGCGGTATCCGGCGGCTGGGCCAGGGGTGTGGCCGCGGCCAGGCGCGGCAGGAGGCTCACCCTGGCCTCGGGGGGGGCTGGCAGGACTTCCCGGTAAAACGGCTCCCAGGCCGGCAGCCCGGCCCGGTGGGCCAAAAGCTGGGCCAGGGTCAGGGAGCGCTTGTCCGGCGGCAGCCAGGCGACGGGCAGCAATTCCCCCAGGGTGGCGTCGGGCGTGAGTTTCCCGGCCTCCGTCAAAACCATCAGGGCCAGGGCGGTGGCCAGGGGTTTGGTCAGCGAAGCCAGATCGAAGCTGGTGTCAAGCGTCGTGGGTAAGGCCGCGGGGTCCCGAGAAACCCGGCCCACGGCGGCCTGCCACCGCAGTTCCCCTCGCCAGCCCACGCACGCCACGGCCGCGGTGTAGACGCCTCGGGCCAGGCCGTCTTCCAGAAGTTGCTTTAAGGGAATCCAGCGGTCGGCCATATCGGTGGGGAGAAAACCGCAATGTTGATAGATTGTAGGGGCGGCTCGCGAGCCGCCCCTATTATTTCGCTAATCCTTTTCCAGCGCCAGTCGGATGAGCTCGTCCAATAAGGCCGGGAAGGCCAGCCCCGCGGCCTGGGCCGCCTGGGGAAAGAGACTGGTGGCGGTCATGCCGGGAATGGTGTTGGTCTCCAGGACATAAATCTGCTCGTCCCGGACGATCATGTCGGTGCGGCTGTAACCCCGGCAGCCCAGGACGTCGTGGGCCTCGAGGGCGCAGCGCTGGGCCTGGGCGGTCAACTCCGGGCTGAGGCGGGCCGGGCAGATCTCCTGGCTGGCCCCGGGCTGGTACTTGGCCTCGTAATCGAAAAAGGTGTAGTTTTCGGCGGGGACGATCTCCACCAGGGGCAGGGCCTTGAGGTCCCGGTTCCCCAAGACCGCGCCGGTGACCTCGATGCCCTGGATGAATTCCTCCACCAGCAACTGGGAATCATAGCGAAAGGCCGCGGCCAGCCCGGTTTGCAACTCTCCCAGGGTGCGGGCCAGGCTGATACCGATGCTGGAACCTTCGGTGGCCGGTTTGATGACCACGGGCAGCCCCAAAGCCTCGCCGATCTCCGCCGGGGTGGGGGTCTTCTCGCGGCCAAAGGCCATGGCGGTGGGCACCCTGAGCCCGGCCATCTGATAAAGGGCCTTGCTCAGTTCCTTATCCATGGCCAGGGCCGAGGCCAGGACCCCGGAGCCCTGGTAAGGAATCTCCAGGAGGTCCAGGAAGCCCTGCATGGCGCCGTCCTCACCACCCCGGCCGTGCATGATGATCAAGGCCACCTGGAGTTCCGGGGCGTCCTGCACCAGCCGGGCCAGATCATTGCGGGGATCGTAGCGCCGGATGTCGTACTTGCTCTTATCCAGGGCCTCATAAACCTGGGCCCCGCTCTTCAAGGAGACTTCCCGTTCCGAGGATTTACCCCCGGCGATCAGGGCCAGCCGCATTTTTGCCATGCTTCCCTCCGGTTAAGAAATCGCTTTCAGCGGTCAGCTTTCAGCTTTCAGCACAAGACAGAATTCCGTAGGAACGGTATTTCTTCAGGCAAAGTGAAAGCAATTGCAGAACAGCTATCTTCGGCTGTTCTTTAATAATGCTTATCCTATCCCCATTTAGCGGCCTTCGCCCTTGGCCGATTCCGGCTGACCGCGGAAAGCTGACGGCTGATAGCTGTTTTCCCGGAGCAGGTCCAGGGGACCAAGGTTTAAGGGCGCAAACAGCTTTTCCTCCAGGGCCTGGGTCTGGATCTCCATGGCGGCGATGCGCCCTCGGGCCGCAGGCGTCCGGCCGTAGCGCACCTGGAGGTCGGCGAAGCGCTCCGCCAGGGTGACCACCTGGGTGTGGAGCACCCGCTTGTCGGCGTAATTGACCACCTCGGACTCCCGCAGCGGCCGGGGGTCGTTAATTTCCTCTTCCAGACGCACGTGCTCTTTAACCACCTGGGCCAGTTCCGGGAAGCCCAGGGAGGCCAGGATGTCGGCGCCCAATTGGGCGTGATTTTCGGTCGTGCCCAGGCAGGCGGTCTTGCCCAGGTCATGGAGCAATGCCCCGGTGCTGATCAGGGGCAGATGCAGCACCAGGCCCGCCGCGGCCAGGGCCTGGCCCAGCCGGTCGGCCACCTGCATCACCCGGAAGGAGTGCTCCCGGATGTTGTCCAGCATGGCGTGGACGTCCATCAAGGCCAGACAGTCGTCGTAGGTGGGCAGTAATATCGGGGCTCTTTCAGCAGCCCGGGCAGCATGGATGATTTTCATTTCTTCATTAAGTCAGGGGCAAAAAGGGGAACAGGCGAAAGGGTAAAAACTTGTTAACCTTTGGATCATTTTCCCTTTTAACCCCTTCGCTCACCAAATATCAACTTCGATTAGGCTTTCTTCACCAGCACCACGGCGTACGCCGCCATCCCTTCCCCCCGGCCGGCAAAGCCCATGTGTTCGGTGGTGGTGGCCTTCAAATTAATCTCATCCGGGGCCAGGCCCAATATCGGCGCCAGTTTGCCGATCATCTCCGGAAAATGCGGCCCCAGGCGGGGCGCCTCGCAGACCACGGTGGCGTCCACGTTCACCGGCGCAAAGCCCCGCTGCCGCACGATCTGCATGATTTTTTCCAGCAGGATCAGGCTGGAGATGCCTTCATAGGCCGGATACTTATCCGGGAAATGGCGGCCCAGGTCGCCGGCCCCCACCGCTCCCAGGAAGGCGTCGCCGATGGCGTGGCTCAGGACGTCGGCGTCCGAGTGGCCCAACAGGCCCAGATGATAGGGGACGGTCACCCCCCCCAGAATCAGGAGGCGGCCCTCCACCAGGCGGTGGGCGTCATACCCCATCCCGACTCGCACGTCTCTTTTTCCTCATCAGGGGCAGGATGGCCTCGGCCAGGGCCAGGTCATCCGGCGTCGTGATCTTCAGGTTCAAGGGTGAGCCGGTGACTACCACCACCGGCTGGTTGAGCGCCTCCACCAGGGAGGCCTCGTCGGTGCCGTAAAAATTGCGGCTGTAGGCCGTAACAAAGGCCCGGCGCAAGAGCGCGGCCTGGAAGGCCTGAGGCGTCTGGATCTGCCAGACATCCTTGCGCTCCAGGGTCTGGCGAACCCGGCGGACCTCACCCTCCGCCGTGACGGTCTTCAGGGTATCCTGGGCCGGCAGGCCCAGGACTGCCGCACCGTGGGTCCGGGCCGCCTGAATGACCCGGCAGACCTGTTCCGGGGTGATGAAAGGCCGCACCCCGTCGTGCACCAGCACGATTTCCAGTTCATCTTCATTCTTCAGGGCCTTGAGGGCGTTGTAAACGCTGTCCTGGCGTTCCTTGCCCCCGGGCACCAGGCGCAACACCTTCTTGAACCCATAAGGGGAGATGACCTTTTCCTGGCAGTAGTCCAGTTCTTCGGGATGCACCACCAGGGCGACCTCCCGGATCTCCGCGATCTTTTCGAAGACCCCCAGGGTGTGGACCAGGATGGGTTTGCCCCCCAGGGCCAGGTAAGGCTTGGGGGTGTCGTTCCCCATGCGGAGGCCGAGGCCGGCGGCGGCGACGATGGCGGCGATCATGATAACGGGGCCTCCAGAGCACCCTGGCAGGAAACCGTGCCGGCCCGTCCCGGCAGGCGCCGGGAAGCGACCGGCGCCACCTGGATCTTACCCGGCGCCTGCAACAGTTCCCGGGCCCAATCCTCCAGGCGGAAGAATTCCACCCCCTGCCGGCGGCCGCGCTGCAATAAACGGCCAAAGTCATCCAGGTACGGCCCGCCCTCCAGTTCGGCGTGGACGGTGAGCACCTGGGGCCGCTCCGGGTTCAGGCGAGCCAGGACCAGATCGCTGAAATCTCCGGGCCGGCAGCCGTCCAGGCCCAACACCTCATCCAGAGTGGGCAGGGTGGTGGGGATCTCCAATACCTTCGAGACGGTCTTCCCGAACCGGGGGAAATAGGGGGTGAAGCCCCGGGTGTCGCTGGCATAAAGAAAATGCTGGGCTGCCTGCACCTGGCGGCTCTCCTCGCTGCATTGCCAGCCCGGGGCTGCAAAGGAGTCGGCCCGGCGACCCGTTAATGAGGCCAGCGTCTCCTGGGCCGCCCCGATCTCCCGGGAGATCTCCCGGAGGGGCAGCCGGAAAAGCTGGTCGTGCCAGCGCACGTGGTCGTAGCCGTGCAGCCCCACTTCGTGGCCGGCCGCGGCAATCAGGCCGGGGATTTCCGGGGCCGCGGCCCCGATCAGGGGCGCGGGCAGCAAAGTGCCGTAACACATGGTCTTGAAGCCATAGATCGCCGGCGCCCGGGTGCGCCACATTTTTTGCAAGAAGCCCGGCTGGCGAAAGACGCGCCAGATAGCGCGGCCGGAGTTATCCGGCCCCAGGGCCAGGAAGAAGCTGGCCCTGGACCGCCTGCTCGGCCAAAACCCGCAACAAGGCCGGCACCCCCTTACAGTAACCCTCCAAAGTGTCTACGTCTACTTTGATGGCCAGTTTGCCGCTCATTGGCTCCAAAGCTTCAGTGCGGAGCTTCAGCCAAGAAACCTGACTACCGTAACTTGGAAAAATATGATTAGGTGGTCTTACGAACCGCCACGTTTTCAACGGATACGTACCTGAAATCCCAAAAGAGCTTTCTTGCTGACGCTAAGCTAAGCTCAACTCTTAGACCTTGGCCGTCCTGGCCTCTTCCAAAAACGAGTCCAGGGTGATCTTCAGGGAGGCGGTCAGGTCCGTCTTTGGCTCCCAGCCCAGGAGCCGGCGCGCCTTCTCGATGGAGGGCTTGCGGCTGGTGATGTCCTGGTAGCCCTTGCCGTAATAGTCCTCGTGGCGGGTCTCGACGATCTCCGAGTAGGCCCCGTCGCCTTTATGGTCCGGGTGCTCCTTGAAGAGGTCCCGGAGCAGGTGGGCCAACTCTTTGATCGAGGCCTCGCAATCCGGGTTGCCGATATTGAAGATCTGGCTGTCGGCCACGCCGCCGGGGTTCTCGATGATCTTCATCAAGGCGTCGATGCCGTCTTCCACGTAGGTGAAGCAGCGTTTTTGATGGCCGCCGTCCACCAGCAGGATGGGCTCCCGCTGGATCAGGTTGAGGACGAACTGGGTCACCACCCGGGAACTGCCCTCCTTGGCGGCGTAGAGGTCGTCCAGCTTCGGGCCGACCCAGTTGAAGGGCCGGAACAGGGTGAAGCGGAGCTGCCCGGACTCGCCGTAGGCCCAGATGACCCGGTCCAGGAGCTGCTTGGAGCAGCTGTAGATCCAGCGCTGTTTGTGGATGGGCCCCAGCACCAGGGTGCTGTCGTCCTCGGAAAACTCGGCGTCCGGGCACATGCCGTAGACCTCGGAGGTGGACGGGAAGATGATGCGGCTGCCGTACTTGACGCACTGGCGCACGACGCGCAGGTTCTCTTCGAAGTCCAGCTCAAAGACCCGGAGCGGCCGCTTCACGTAGGTCATGGGGGTGGCGATGGCCACCAGGGGCAGGACCACGTCGCATTTCCTGATGTGATATTCGATCCATTCCTTGTTGATGGCGATGTCGCCTTCCAGGAAATGGAAGCGGGGATGGCCCAGGGACTCGTCCAGCTTGTTGGAGTAGAGGTCCATGCCGTAGACTTCCCAGTCCCGCTCCTTGAGGATGCGCCGGGTCAGGGCATTGCCGATGAAGCCGTTGACGCCTAGAATCAGTATTTTCATTAGGTTCCTAATTTTATCGTTATCCGGTCCCAAGTTGAGCTGGGGACCAGAAAAATGTAGAACCGCCGCCCTCGGCGGTTCAGCTCAGAACCGTCCCGGCGCTACATCCTTAACCCAACCTTTCCCCCACCAGATAATCCCAGGTGGCGACGACCGGCCCTAAAAACTCCGGCTGCCCCTCCCACTGGGCCTGGGTGATGAGGAAGTGGCCCCGGCCGGTGGTCACCAGCAGCCCTTGCCCCGGCAAATAGCCCGATACCAGCCCCGGCCTGCCGGGGATGGCCTGGTCTGAGGCCGGCGGCTCCGCCAGGGGCTTGCCGGCCCAGATGAACAGCCTCTTGCCCCGGAGGTGGGTGAAGGCCCCGGGGTAGGGGTGGGTAACGGCCCGGACCAGATTATATACCTCCAGGGCGTCTTTGTCCCAAGAAATGAGGCCGTCTGAAGGTTGGCGGCCGCCGAAATAGGAGGCCCGGCTCTGATCCTGGGGGAGCCGGGGGGCAGTGCCCGCCCGCAGCAGGGGATAGACCTCCCGCATTAAGGTGCCGGCGGCCGCGGTCATCCGGGCAAACAGGGTCAGCGCCGTATCCTCCGGCTGAATGGCGACCCGCTCCTGCCCGACGATGTCGCCCTTGTCCGGTTTTTCCTCCATGTAGTGCAGGGTGACGCCGGTCTCGGTCTCCCCGTGGATCAGGACCCAGTTCACCGGACAGCGGCCCCGGTAGCGGGGCAGCAGGCTGCCGTGCAGATTGAGCGCCCCTTTAGCGGGCAGATCGAGCAGCGGCTTGGTCAGCATGTGGCGATAATAGCAGGAAAAGAGAAAATCCGGCGCCAGCTTCCGCATGACCTCGACGAATTCCGGGGCGTTGGGGTCCCGGGGCTGGTAGACCGGCAGATAATTCTCGAAGGCCAGGTCCCTGACCGAGGCGAACCAGTGGTTTTCCCGGGGGTCGTCCGCATGGGTGACCACCGCCACGATCTCGTCGCCGCAATGGCGGCAGAGATCAATCAGGACTTCCAGGCAGGCGTGGCCGATGTTGTGGTAACCCATGAAAATGAGGCGCATGATCAGTAGCCAGTAGTCAGTAGTCAGTTAAAAGAAGTTTTATGGCTGTTTCGGTTCCGGCCCCAGGGTCTGCCTAATGACATAGCGCGGCCGGCCGCGCACCTCCCGGTAGATGCGGCCGACGTATTCGCCGATCAGGGCCAGGCCCAGGGTGTTGAGGCCCACGAAGACGAACAGGATGGCGAACAGGGTGAAGACCCCCTCCACCTCCGGGCCCACGAACAGCCGGCGGAGGATCAGGAGGAACCCGAAGAGCACCCCCAAAAAGGCGATGGCCACCCCGGTGAAGCCCACGGCGTGGATGGGCAGGTTGGAGAAGCCGGTCACCAGGTCGAAGTTGAGGCGGAGCAGCTTGATCAGGCCGTACTTGGACTGGCCCCGCTCGCGCTCGGCGTGGCCCACGGGAATCTCCGCCACCCGGCGGGAAAAGAGATTGGCCAGGGCCGGGATGAAACTGGAGGATTCATGGCACTGGTTGATGCTGTCAATCACCTCCCGGCGGTAGGCCCGCAACATGCAGCCGTAGTCCCGCAGCTTGACCCCGGTGACCCGGGACATCACCACGTTCATCAGTTGGGAGGGGAGTTTCCGGAACAGCGAGTCCCGGCGGTTCTCCCGCCAGCCGCCCACGGTGTCGTAGCCCTCCTCGATCTTGGCCACCAGGCGGGGAATCTCCTCCGGCGGGTTTTGCAGGTCGGCGTCCAGGGTGATCATCACCTGCCCCCGGGCCGCCTGGAAGCCGGCAAAGATGGCCTGGTGCTGGCCGAAATTGCGGTTAAATTGCAAGGCCCGGAGGTTTTCCGGATACCTGGCGTGCAGTTCGGTGAGGATCTCCCAGGAGCGGTCGCCGGAGCCGTCGTCCACCAGGATGATTTCGAAGGGGCGGTCCATCGCCGGTAAGCGTCTGCATCAGCCGCTCCCCCAACTCCCGAAGGTTCTCTTCTTCGTTATAAACGGGAATGATGACGGAGATATAGGGGGCTGGCAAGTTAGTGTTCAAAGGGGCGACCTGTGGGGTCATAAATTTTACCTTAGCGTTGCCTCTTATGTGGTCGGCTCAAGCCCAATCAGTGATGGGAAGGGTGCCACTTCGAGCATTGTCGAAAGGGTCGATAAAGTAAAAACTCGACCATCCGTGTCTCGAACCACGGGTCCCAAGGCATCGTTGACTCGGGCCCAACCGATGCCACCTAAAATAGCGATCAGCGGGATTCCACCCAGTCGATTCGACTCTCCCCGCAGTTTCGTAAAGCGAGGTGCCTTGTCGCGAGCCGTGCCTCCGTCATTTATTGTCTTGCATTCCAGGATCGCTCGAAGTGTTTCTGAATGATCAAAAACCACAAAGTCTGGTGCCGGCGTAACCCTGACCTCAAACCGATTAGCGATTTCACCCTGGTTGTGACTGCCTGTGCGAATGTATGGGATACCATTCTGTCTGAATAACGCGTCTACTGCATCCTCAATCAGATCGCCGCGTTTTTTTGATGTGGCATCCAATATCTGCCGGAACGAGCCCCCATAGTGACGTTGGTGCAAAAACAATGAGAAAGGAATACCAGCGGAAGCAAAGCGGCGTACACTTGGCCAACCATTTTCGGTGTCCGGTTTTGCTTGCTTGCTGACAAGGTCGCCGGGTGGAACACCAAAAAGAGAACCATCAATGATTTGGGAAATTGTCTTGGCCGCGACTCTGGCTTGTTCATGTGTGGCTGGCGTCCCGTCTCGCTCCATTGAGTCCACCTTATTCGAACTCAAGGGGCTTAGGCCAATTGGCTCCCCAGCCATGATGGTTGCGTGTGCGAATTCTGCTTTTCTGAGGCCCGTGATGGTACGAAATACCAGCAGTGTTCTGGGATTATTCTCGAGAACCGAAAATAGCTCGTCTTCCACAACTCTAGTGAATCCTTTCGTTGCCACATAAGCATCGGCGTATACCTGCTCGAAATATTCTTGTCCATAAAAATGGTCTTCATGTATGTACGCGAAATCAGGGGCAAGGTGCGGCACATACAGCAATCGCGCAATTTCAGCGTAAATGCTTGTATGCTCGTTTGTCCCATGATTCATAGGAATTAATCGAATCTGAGCGATTCGCTGATCCCAACTGTGCGCTTCGGCAATCTTTTTGATTGTGTCTTGGATATTCGACACTGATTTTATCCGACCTTGAATAGATATCCGGGAATATCATTAGCAGAATTTTCGGCGATACGTCGACGGGACTCGTCAACGAATTGCTCGTGAATTTCAAATCCCGCCGCCTTACGTCCAAGACGACGAGCTATAACAATTGTAGTCCCCCCGCCTGCAAACGGGTCTATTACTATTCCGCCCATAGGGCTGGCGATTTTAATAAAGAACTCGGCTAGTCCCTCCGGCATTGCTGCTGTGTGTGCTACACCTCGATACTGGTTGTACGTCTGTGCAACAGACACCACGTTTCCTGGGTCCGCTCCACCTAGTAAATAGGTCTTCGTTCGATCACGGCCAAAGCCGGCCTCGGTATTTCGCCTGCCAAGTCTGTCTAATTTTCGCCTGGCGATCTCTGCGCAGTCTGCCTTATATGGAACTCTAACTGCATCCAGATCAAAATATGGTCTGACGCCACGGGCAAAATGATAAACATACTCAAAACTATCTTTAGTCCTTGGACCAAACCTACCTGGAACTGCATTGGGTTTCGCCCATATGTATGTCTCAATCCAACGCCAACCCAGCCGTTGGATGGCAAGAACCAACTCATATACGTATGGGTGCCTCTGACCCTTTAGTTGACCCTGTTTTGCTACGCGATTCTTGATATTAAGGATGAGGCTACCACTTGCACACGTAACATCAAACATCGCTTTGGCAAACGGGAGGAACCATTCAACATAATGGTCTGGGTGTATCCGACTATAGGCTCGCGCATCGGCATACGGGGGACTCGTGAAGAAAAGGTCGATGCTGCCTTGGGGAAGGCGTGGCAATAGGTCCAAGGCATCACCACGTGTTATCCCATCATCGAGAAATTGGGATAGCGCTTGAGTGTCACCTTTGAGCTGCACGCTGCATCTCCACAAGTTGCATGTATGTGATTCTGTTGGTGGAAAAATATTTATTTTAAAAAAAACCCACCCGCCACCTGAAGTGGCCGGTGGTCTCAAAGAAAACGCGGAGCAGGCCGTAAGCCGAGTTCTGTCCCGGGTTGCCCCGGTGATGATCATTCCTCTAGGACCCCGGTTGCCCGGGGCCTCCAGCAACCTACCCGGGAGCTTCAGGCGGGCCACCCTCAAGCGCTCCCCTATTTGGTCTTGCTCCGGGTGGGGTTTTCCTAGCCGACGGGGTCGCCCCCGCCGCTGGTGAGCTCTTACCTCACCTTTTCACCCTTACCGTGGACGTACCACGGCGGTCTGGTCTCTGTGGCACTTTCCCTGGGGTCGCCCCCGCTGGGGATTACCCAGCACCCTGCCCTGTGGAGCTCGGACTTTCCTCCGGCGGCATGACGCCCATCCGGCGATCATCTGGCCTGCTCCGCGGCCCTTTGAGATTCGAACGTGGCACAGGCGTCTCGCCTGTGCAGGCGCAGGCTAAAGCCTGCGGCTACAAAATTGGTATAACAACCTCGCCTAAATTCATTCTACCGCGGCGGCGTTCTCCGGTCAATGGCCTCATTGGCCAGACGGTCGGCCTCCCGATTTAATTCCCGGGGCACGTGGGTCACCTCAAAGGCCCCGAACTGCTGCAATTCCCGGTGGGCTTCCTGCCAGAGGACCAGGAGGTGGGGTTGCTTGACGCGATAGGAGCCGTTGATCTGCCGGACCAGCAGTTCGGAGTCGGAGTAGACCCGGATTTTTTTGACCCCCAGGTCCCGGGCCCTTTTCAGGCCCAGGAGCAGGCCCCGGTATTCCGCCACGTTGTTGGTAACCTGCCCCAGGAATTCACTCTGTTGCTCACGGACCTCGCCGCCCGGATCGATCAGGACCACGCCTGCCCCGGCGAGACCGGGGTTGCCCCGGGAGGCGCCGTCACAGTAGAGGGACCACACCCCTTCCTCCAGATCGGCATAATGGTCGGCCGCCGCCCGAAAGAGGTCCTGGAGGGCCTCGGCGCTGAGGCCGAACCGCTCCCGCACCCGGGCCGGGTCCTGTCCCTCCGCCAGGGCCCGGAAGACCGCGGCCCGGCTGCCGGCTCCCTTCAGGATTGGGCCACTGTCCCTTCGGCCTCTTCCTCCTGCCAGTAGAGGATGCGCTGGCAATGCGGGCACTGGAGAATCTCTACGCCCTTCTGCAGGTCGATGAACTGCTGGGGCAGGATGTTCATGTGGCAGCCGAAGCAGACGCCTTCGTAGACCGGGGCGATGGCGGTGCCGTTGCGGCGCTGGCGAATGAACTCATAGCGCTTCAGGAGTTGGGCCGGCACCTTTTTGCGCAATTTTTTCCGCTGCTCCTCCAGGCCCGCCAGGCGCTCTTCCAGCTTCTTCACCTCCACCGCCACTCTCCCCGACTCCTGAGCCAGGACGTCCTGGCGCTCCTTAATTTCCGCCTCGACCTCCGCCAGGGTCCGCTTCCGGGCCTCCGCCTGCTCCAGGAGTTCCAGCATGCGGGTCTCCTGCTTGTCCCGCTGATCTTCCTTGAAGGCGATTTCTTTAAGCATCGCCTTGTATTCAATGTTGCTCTTGATCTCCATCAGCCGGCCGCGGCTCTTTTTGATGCCGTCTTCCATGTCCGCGGTTTCCGTCTCCGTGTCCCGTCGCTGCTTTTGCAGGTCCTCCAGATCCTGCAAGCCGGCGGCCTGCTGGGCCTTCAGGTCCTCCAGGGCCGCCTCTGCGGTCTTGAGTCCGCCCGGAAGCCGCTCCAACTCCCCGACGACCTCCTGAATAACTTTATCCAACTCCTGGACTTCAATAAGTTTGCTTAACTCCGGCAACAAGTTCGACCTCCGTGATACCGTTTTCGGTTTATAAAAATGCGAATGGCGCCTGGGAAGACTGCGCCACTTCGACTTGCACTTTCAGCCCCGCGGCCGCAAGAAAGCCCCTGAGTTGTTCGGCCCAGGGGCCCATGAAGACTGCTTCGCTGCTGTAATGGCCGACCTCGAGGACGGCAAAATCCTCCAGGCTCTCCGGTGCGACCTGATGGTGCCGCACCTCCCCGGTGACATAGATCTGGGCCCCCCGGTCCCGGGCCGCGGAGATGAACTCGCCACCGCTGCCTCCCAGCACCGCCAGGCGCTGCACCGCCTGGGGCGGGGCGCCCCAGACCTTCACGGCGCTCACCTGGAAAATTGTTTTGACCAGCGACATAACCTCGGCGACCGGCCTGGCTGCCGGCCAGTTGCCGATGCGGCCGAAACCCCGGGCCGCCCCGGCAATTTTTCAGAGGGTAGAGATCGTAGGCCACTTCTTCATAGGGGTGCGATTCTTTTAGCCGAGCCAGGGCGGCCGGCAGCAGGGACTCGGGGGCCAGCATCTCCAGGCGGGCTTCCTCGGCCCGGGAGAGTTGCCCCGCTTCGCCCTGGAAAGGCCGGGCTCCCTCCAACGGCCGGTAGGTGCCCTGACCCCGGACGGCAAAGCTGCAGTGGGAATAACGGCCGATGACCCCCAACCCGGCCTCGGCCAGCTGCTCCCGCACCCGGTCGGCGTAAGCGAGCGGTACAAAGACCGCCAGTTTGTACAGGTGGTCGCGGCCGGTCTCCGCCAGCACCTCCAGGTCGGTCAGTTCCAGGGCCCGGGCCAGATAGTCGTTCAGCCCTCCGGGGGCCACGTCCAGGTTGGTGTGGCAGGAAACCGAGGCAATCCCGGCCCGGATCAAGGCGCTGATCAACTCCCCGCCGGGCTGGTCCTCGCGCACCTCGGCCAGGGACTGATAAATCAGGGGATGGTGCGTCAGGAGGAGCTGCGCCCCCAGACCTTGGGCCTCCCGGACCACCGCCGGGGAGACCTCCAGGGCCACCAGCACCGTGCTCACCGAACTGTCCGGGCGCCCCACCTGGAGGCCGGTGCGGTCCCCTGGCGCCGCCCAGGCCGCTGGATATTGGGCATTCAGTAGCTTAATGATCTCTTGCAGCGTGGCGCTCATAGGACATAAAAAAGGGGTGCGCAGAAAGCACCCCCGGGGTCAGGCCCCTTTAAGACTGCCGCTCCTTGTGGATATTTGCTTATATCCGTTTCTCCTGATCAAATGGTGGGCCCACCCGGATTTGAACCAGGGACCGTCCGGTTATGAGCCGGTTGCTCTGACCGCTGAGCTATGGGCCCGCAGATCGGGCTCGTGGGAGCTCATTAACTTGCCACGGGTGCGGTACCCGGTTAGCCCCCGACAAAATATTCGGTTGATGCCGACTTACGAAAAATCGGGAGGGGCGGGGTAGTCTCCCCGCCCCTCGATTTATTATAACTCTCCTCTGCAATTCTTCAATAGGGCGATGGCAATCATGGCGAAATCAACTTAAGACGGCAGACCGGGGCTTGCTCCCGCCTCCCGTCCTCGGTCTCCCGTCTCTGCCCTCAAGTCTCGATGAAGCTCTTCAAGCGGGTACTGCGGGACGGATGCCGCAGCTTCCGCAAGGCCTTGGCCTCGATCTGGCGGATACGCTCCCGGGTGACCTCGAAGTCGCGGCCCACTTCCTCCAGGGTATGATCGGTCTTTTCGCCGATACCGAAACGTTTGCGCAGCACCTTTTCTTCCCGGGGCGTCAGGGTGGCCAGCATCTTTCTGAGTCTGACTCCGCCAGGTCGAGGTCGGTCACCGCCTCCATGGGCGTGCGAGATCTTTTTGTCTTCGATGAAATCGCCCAGATGGCTGTCCTCTTCGTCGCCGATGGGGGTCTCCAGGGACAGGGGCTCCTTGGCGATCTTCAGGACCTTGCGCACCTTGTCCAAGGGAAACTCCATTTTTTCGGCGATCTCTTCCGGAGTAGGCTCCCGGCCGATCTCCTGGACCAGATAGCGGGAGGTGCGGATCAGCTTGTTGATGGTCTCGATCATGTGCACCGGGATGCGGATGGTGCGGGCCTGGTCGGCGATGGCCCGGGTGATGGCCTGGCGGATCCACCAAGTGGCGTAAGTGCTGAATTTATAGCCCCGCTCGTATTCGAATTTCTCCACCGCCTTCATCAGGCCGATGTTGCCTTCCTGAATCAGGTCCAGGAACTGCAGGCCCCGGTTGGTATATTTCTTGGCAATGGACACCACCAGACGCAGGTTGGCCTCCACCAGCTCCCGCTTGGCCTTCTGGGCCTGGTATTCCCCCTTTTCCGCCCTCACCAGCACCGTCAGCAGCCGGCCGGCGGCCATGCCGGAATCGGATTCCACCTTGCGCAGGCGCTTGCGGGCCTGGTTCCAGACCTCTTCCAGTTCCGCCAGGTGCTCCGGCGCCACGGCCGGCGGATCGGGAATCTGGCCGTCGTGCTCTCGGCGGCTGCGCTTCAGGTTGCGAAACCTGGTGACGTTCAGACCGGCCACGGCCAGGCACTTCTCCATTTTCTGCTGACATTCCCGCAAGAGGCAGCCGCAAAAGCGCAGCCGGTTGAGCACTCCTTCCAGATGATGGCGCTCCAGCCGCAGGCTCTTCAGGTTATCCGTCATCTTGCGGCGCTCTTTGGCGATTTTTTGCTCCAACTGCACCCGGGTCTCCTCCTTGCGGGGCAGGGGCGCGGCCTCCTTTTGCCACTGGCGGATCTTTTCATCCTGGGAACGCAGTTTCTGAATCAGAGCAATGACCCGGGACTTCGGGGTGGGCAAGTCCAGGGGGTCGTCATCTTCAAAAGCGTCCTGGCCGGCCTGGGGCGAAAGCCTATCCTGCTCCAGCCGGGTAATCAGTTTCATGATCTCTTTTAAGGTGACGGGCACCTCCAACAGGGAGTGGAGCACCTCTTTCTCCCCCTCTTCGATGCGCTTGGCGATCTCCACCTCCCCTTCCCGGGTGAGCAGGGAAACGGTGCCCATCTCCTTCAGATAAAGGCGTACCGGATCATCCAGCTTGGCGCCGCCGTCGGAATCCAGGCCCAGGTCGCCCTCCGCTTCCCCGATCTCCATAGGGGAAGCCATGGCCAGGCTGGCGACTTCGGCGGGCGGCAGGTCCAGTTCGTCAAAGATCAGGATATCCTTCATCTGTTCGTTCAAGAGACATTCGGGGGATAGTGAGTCATTCAGGTCATCCACGGTGATCAAGGTGTCATCATCCCCCCTGGGCATGATTTCCTGAAACCCATCCATTCCGATCCCCTTGTTCATCCATTCTCTCCTTTTGCTAATGAGCCGAAAGTTCTTTAAGTTGGCGGTCGATCTCCTGCCATTGGACTTGCAGGTCTGTCAGGTCTTCCTTGACTTGCGTAGTGCCAATATGATGCATTCTTTCTTTCAGTTGAACCCGGGCCTTCTTAAGCTGACGAACCTTTAGAATTCGACGCAAGTCTTCGGCCTGGAGATCTGTTGCGGTTCCGCTCGTGTCCTCCTCTGTGAGGGTTAAGGCGCAGATTTGCTGGCGCAAGCTCTCCCTCTCCACCTGCTGCACCAGCAAGCCGTGATCCAGTCTGCCGTGTTGCCGGCAATTCTCGATAATGAGGGCCAGGAGTTCCTTTAAATCCCCGGTTTCGAACTCCAGGGCCCAGTGTTCCAATTCCTCCAGTTCCATTGCCTGGGGGTGACACAAGACCCAGCGCAGCAGGGCCTTTTCCATACTGACGGTCACCCCGGCGGTGCGCCTGATCCGGCTGGCGGCGATGGGGGCGCAGGAGGCCAGGCTCTGGCGCAGGACGCCTTCGTCCACGCCCAGGCGTTGGGCCGCGGCCTTGCGCCATAAATCCTGCTCCACCGGTTCGGTGATGGCCTGGAAATAAGGCCGCAGCTCTTCCAGGATGCGCACCCGGCCTTCTACCTCCAGACCATGGGTGGCAACCAGCCCTTCCAGCAGGAAGGTGAACCAGGGCTGGGCCGAGTCCCAGGCGTTCTTAAAGATCTCCACCCCCTGGCTGCGGGCGTAGTCGTCCGGGTCCTGCCCGGCCGGCAGGGCCAGGGCCCTGACCGGCAGACTCTCCTGGGCAAAGAGCGGAAAGGCCCGCTGCATGGCCTTGAGGCCGGCGGCGTCGCCGTCGTAGACCAGGACCACTTTATCGGCCAGGCTTTTGAGCAGGCGCACCTGCTCCCGGGTGAGCGCCGTGCCCAGCGTCGCCAGGACGTTGGCGATGCCCTGGGTCTGCAAAGAGATGAGGTCGAGATAGCCCTCCACCACCAGGGCCACTTTGGTGAGGCGCAGGGCGTCGGCGGCCTGGGGCTGGCCGTAGAGGTTGCGGCCCTTGGAATAGAGCTGGGACTCCGGGGAGTTGAGGTACTTGGGCTCACCAACGCCGATAATCCGGCCGCCGAAGGCGATCACCCGGCTTTGCCGGTCGAAGATGGGGAAGATGATGCGGTCCCGGAAACGGTCGTAGAAGCCGCCGCTGGTCCGGGGCATCAGCAGGCCGGCGTCCCGGGCCGCCTCTAAAGAGAGGCCGCGGGCCTGCAGATGGCGGCGCAGGGCGTCCCATTCCTCCACGGCATAGCCCAGGTGAAAGGCCTTGATGACCTCCGGCGTCAGGCCGCGCCTGGCCAGGTAGTCCCGGCCGGGCTTGCCCGCGGCGCTGCTCAAAGTGGCCTCGTAAAAACTGGCCGCCGCCTGGTTGATCTCATAGGCCAGGGTGCGCTTGCGGGTCTGCTGCGAGCCCTCCGGCCCCAGTTCCTGGAAGGAGAGCGGGATGCCGTAGCGCCGGGCCAGCTCCTGGGCCGCCTCCGGGAAGCTCAGGCGCTGGTGCTGCATCAGAAAGGAGATGACGTTGCCGCCGGCGCCGCAGCCGAAACAATAAAAAATGCCCTTCTCCGGGGATACCGTGAAAGAAGGGCTGGTGTCGGCGTGGAAGGGGCAGAGTCCCAAAAGATTCTTGCCCTTTTGGACCAATTGGACGTACTGCCCCACCACCTCTTCGATGCGGGCCGCGTCCTTGATCTCCAGGAGCTTGTCTTCCGGGATAAACGCCATGGTCAGTTGCCTAGTTGTCAGTGGTCAGTTGTCAGTTTCGGTTAACTTATTCCTCTGTCGGCTTTTGGTAGCGCAGGCTTCCAGCCTGTGCTCTTTTCCTTCTTACTTCCCTTTTCCCCTCTAATCCTTTAAATCCACCACGGTCACCCCGGGGTTGGCGTCGGCGTGGAGTTCCTTCACCGCGCCGTGGCGCTTCAGGTGTTCCCAGACCGCCTTTTTGAGGCGGCCGGTGCCCACGCCGTGGATGATGTCCACGTGTTCGGCGCCGTTCAGCACCGCCTGGTCGAGGAGCCGGTCCACCAGGGGCAGGGCCTCGTCCACCCGGAGGCCGATGATGTTCAGATTTTGCACCAATTCCCGGGGCGGCAGGCAGACCAAAGCCGGCGCCGCCGCGGCCTTTTTGGGCCGGCCCTTCTCCCCGACCGGGGCCACTTCTTCAGGCAGCACGCGGATCTTCACCTGGCGCACCTGTACCTGCAAGCGTCCATCCTTACTATCTTGCGCAAGAATCTCGCCGGTCAGCCCCAACGCCGGCAAAAAGACCTTCTGGCCGGGAGTATAGACCGGCCTCGGAGGCGGCGTCAGGCTCGGGGCGGGGGTCAGTTCCTGGAGCAGGTCGGCCTGGCGCCGGGAGAACTCCTGGCGCAGCCTGCCCCAGGACTCGCCGCCGCTTTGCAGCCGCTTGACGATCTCCTTAAATTGCCCCTCCGCCTCTTTGATGCTGTCCAGGGCATGGCGCTTCACTTCAGTTACCAGCCGCTGCCGCTCCGTCTCCAGTTCCCGTTGCTGCGCCTCCAACTCCCGGTTCCTGGCCTCCAGTTCCCGGGTGTGGGCCGCCAGCTCCGCCTCGCGCCGGGCCACCTCCTGCTGGGCCGCCTCGACTTCGCCCAAGAGCCGGTAGGCCCGCAGTTCGTCCTGGTCGAGATAGCGCTCGGCCTGGGCCAGAATCTCGGCGCTCAAGCCCAACTCCCGGGCGATCTTCAGGGCGTTGGAGGCCCCCACCACCCCGTAGGCCAGGCCATAGGTGGGCCGCCGGGTCTCCTCATTGAAGACCACCGCCACGTTCTCGAAGCCTTCGGTGCGTTGGGCGAACCCCTTCAACAGGGGAATATGGGTCGTCGCCGCCCCGTAAGCACCCCTCTGATAGAAGACTTGCAGCAGAGCTAACGCCAGCGCGCCCCCCTCGGTAGGATCGGTGGCGGTACCCAGCTCATCCAGCAGGATGAGATCCCTCCCCGGCAGGCTATTAAGCACTTCCAGGGCCTTTTTCAAGTGGGCCGAAAAGGTGCTCAGGCTCTGGTGCAAATCCTGGGGGTCGCCGATGTCGGCGAAGACGCGGTCGAAGGGGCAGAACTCGCTGCCTTCGGCCACCGGAATGGGGATGCCGCTCTGCGCCATGAGGGTGAGCAGGCCCAGGGTCTTCAGGGCCACGGTCTTGCCGCCGGCGTTGGCCCCGGAGATGATCAGCCAGCGGTTTTCCGGGGTGAGCGTCAGGTCGATGGGCACCACTTCCGGCGCCCCGGGGTCCTCCCGGTGGCGCTGAATCAGCAGGGGATGGCGGGCCTGCTTGAAATCCAGGCCGCCGCGGCTCCGCCAGAGGGGCTCTATGGCCTTGAAATCCCGGGCAAAGAGCACCTTGGCCTGCAGGGCGTCGGCCTCGGCCAGGGTGGCCAGGGTCTGGCGAATATCCTCGAGCGCATCGCGCACCAGGTCCGTGAGGCGCCGCAGCACCAGTTCCTCTTCCCGCTTTTCCCGATTATGCAGCAGGTTGAGGGCGTTGTTGTGCTCCACGATGGCCAGAGGCTCCAGGAACAGGGTGGCCTTGGTCTGGGACTGATCGTGGATGATGCCGGGGATCGCCCCCCGGTGGTCGGCCTTGATGGGGATGACATAGCGCCCGTGGCGCTGGGAGATGATGGGGTTTTGCAGGGCGTTCTGGTATTCCGGCCGGAAAAAATCCTGCTTGATCTGGCGGTTGACCCGCTCCCGGGTCTCGGTCAGTTCCCGGCGCACCCCGGCCAGCCCCGGGCTCGCCTGGTCCAGGATGAAATGGTGCGGGCTGATGCACTGCTGGATGGCTTCCTGGAGGCGGGAGAGGTCCTTGAGGCCGCCGCTCAGGGCCGATAACTGCGGCGTCAGGGATTCGTTCGACTTGAGATAAGTCTTCAGGTGGCCGGCCAGGCGCAGCACCTGCAAGATCTCGTTGAAGGCCTCGGCCGGCAGGAGGCTGCCCCGCACCGTCACCTTGGTGAGCCATGGCGCCAGGTCGGAGAAATCGTCCAGGGGCGAGGCGCCCTCCCGGTTCTCCAGTTCCTGCCATTCCTTAATTTGCTGAAATTTTGCCTGAATCAGGCTTAGATCGGTGAGGGGCGCCAGGGTGCTGAGATAATCCCGACCCAGGGGCGCGACGGCGTACTGCTGCACGACCCGGATGAGCCCCGGAAACTCCAGGGCGCTCAAGGATTGCTCTGCCATAGCACTCCAGGTCTAAAGTGAAAGGTTGGAAGGATTACGAACTCAAGCGCCGCCGCGCCATCTCCTGGATCACCTTGCCGTCGGCCCTTCCGGCCAGGCGGGCCATAACGGCCTTCATCACCCGGCCCAAATCCTTGGGCCCCGACGCCCCCAATTCAGCAATGATCCCGGATACTTCAGCTTCACATTCTGCATTAGTCAGTTGTTGCGGCAAAAAAGAGAGGAGGATGCTAAGCTCCTCCTCTTCTTTTTTGGCTAGGTCGGGCCGCCCGGCTTTGTCGTACTCCGCTACGGCTTCCCGACGTTGTTTGGCCTGGGTGGCGACCACGGCGAGCAGTTCGTCTTCGGATAGGCTGCGTTTCAACTCCACCTCCCGATAGCGAATGGCGCTTTTCAGCATCCTCAACGTGGACGCCGCCACCGGCTGTTGACTTTTGAGGGCCGTTTTGAGGGCCTGATCAAGCTGCGGATAAAGGGGCATTATGACCCCTCGATCTTGCGCATCTTCTTCAAGGCCCGCTTCTTGGCCGCCAAAATTTTTTTCTTCCGCTTTATGCTGGGTTTTTCGTAATGTTCCCGCTTACGAATCTCAGAGAGAATCCCGGCCTTTTCGCATTGCTTCTTAAAGCGCTTTAAGGCGACCTCGAAAGGTTCGTTGGGTTTGACCCTGACGCCGGGCATGCAATTATCGCCTCCTCCCGTGTCAGATAGCACCTATCGCAATAACCTCGTCCCCCTTAACGCGACTTGCGTCTTTTCAATTAAAGAAGATTATTGAGGTTGATAAGGTGATAGTTCTGAAACGATTATTGTTTATCATCTATTTTAAAAGTGTCAAGTGCTTTTTTCTTTCTGGACCCAACTTTGCCGTTTCGCCCTGGAGCCCTCCAATACTAAAATCGGTTAGGGCTTCAAAAAGGCTTGTACAAGTGCACAAAACCGGTGCCGGTGGGCCGGGACAGCCCGCCCGACCACCTCGGCAGGCGCCCTGAGAATGTCTTCCCACCCTCCCTGTCAAATGAAGGATTGCACCCGCGGGCCACATCATCTATAAGGAGATAAAGCTACGGCTGTGGGGCGGCTCGCGAGCCGCCCCTACCAAGAATAACCCAGTTCAGAAAGGCGGCTTATGCGTCCCAAAATTATCCTGGCCATAATTAGTCTAGTTCTCCTGGTGCTGGCCGGCTGCATCACCGTCAAAGTCCCCCTCTTCGAAGAGGCCGAACCCTTGAAGGAGAAGACCGTATCGGGCTACGGCCGGGACAAGGTCCTGCTGCTGGACATCCACGGCATGGTCGTGGAAAGTGGCCCCCAGCGCCTTCTGGGCCTCTTCAAGGGCGTCACCACCCCCAGCCGGGTGAAGGAGGAACTGGAGAAGGCCGCCAAGGACGACCACATCAAGGCGGTGGTCCTGAAGATCAATTCCCCGGGGGGCACCGTGAGCGCCGCGGACGTCATCCTCCACGAACTGCAGAGCTTCAAGGCCGAGCGCCACCTGCCCATCGTGGTCTGCCTGGAGGGCCTGGCCGCCTCCGGGGGCTATTACGTGGCCCAGGCCGGCGACACCATCATGGCCTATCCCACCTGTATCACCGGCTCCATCGGGGTCATCGCCATGAAATTCAACTTCCGGGGCCTAATGGACAAGGTGGGGGTGGATACCGACGTAGTGAAGACCGGGGCCTGGAAGGATTTCTGGTCGCCCTTCCGGGCCGCCACCCCCCAAGAAAAAGAGATGATGCAGCAGATCATCGAGGAATTTTACCGGGACTTCATCAACGTGGTGGCCCAGGGCCGTAAGATGAGCCTCAAAGAGGTCCGGCAGGTGGCCGACGGCCGCATCTTCACCGCCCCCCAGGCCCGGGACCTGAAATTGATCGACCAGATCGGCTACCTGGACGACGCCCTGAAGGAGGCCCAGGCCCTGGCCGGCATCTCCGGGGCCCGGATCGTTCGCTATCACCGGCCCGGCACTTACCGCCCCAATATCTACTCCATGGTCCCGGAGCTGGAGAGCGCCGGCCCCCAGTTCCTCTATCTCTGGCTGGCCGGAGAAACTTGAGCCGCGTCCGACTCGCGCTCACCGGCCAGGCGGGAGTCGGAGGCGGCTCGCGGCACTCTCCAATAATTCAAGCTCCGGCGTCCAAATCCGATAAGACTAACTAGGAGTGGCTATTGCGCCTCAGCGGGGCGCGGCTTGAATTTAACCAGAAATTTATCTTCTTGATTGCCTGATTGATAAATATTAAAATGAACTCGAAATTATGAGTAATGACGAGAAACAGCATCCTGGCTGCCAGCCAGACTCGATCTCGAGCGGAGAACCCCCGAGGTGGGCGATGATTGCCTGGAAGGCTTGAAGCGCCTGGCCCGGGAAGTCGTCTACCAGACCCCGGAAGTCCGCCCGGACCAGGTGGCGCGCCTGAAAGAGGCCATCGACCAGGGGACCTATGAGATCGATTCCGCCAAGCTGGCCGAGATCCTTATCGAAGAGTCAAACTTGAAGCGCTGAGTCAGCATTTTTGCTTGGAACCCGTAGGGGCGAACCTGGTGTTCGCCCTTATTTTTTTGCGGCCAGGGCCAGAGCCTGTTTCACTATCAAGGCCGCAGCCTTTTCAATCTCCTCCCGGGTGGTGGGCCGGCCCAGACTGAAGCGCACCGCGCCCCGGGCGACTGCGGCCGCGACCCCCATGGCCGCCAGGACCGGGGAGATGGACTCCTGGCCGGCGTGGCAGGCGGACCCCAGAGAGGCGGCCACCTCCGGCACCCCGGCCATAAGTTCGGCCCCGGAAATCCCGAGAAAGGAGACGTTCAAGGTGCTGGGCAGGCGCGCGGACTCGGGGCCGTTCAGGACCAGGCCGGGGAAGCCGGCCTTGAGCTTGGCGTGCAGCAGGTCCCGCAGCTCTTTGAGGTGGGCGGCGTCGGCCGTCTGCCGCACCTTTGCCAGGCGGCAGGCCTCACCCAGGGCCACCATATAGGGCAGGTTCTCGGTGCCGGCCCGGCGGCCGCCCTCCTGGGAGGCGCCGTGCAGCAGGGGCGTCAGTTCCCGGCCCCGGCGCAGGTAAAGCGCTCCGACCCCTTTGGGGGCGTAGAATTTGTGCCCCGCCACGGTGAGAAAATCCACCCCCAATTCCTCCACGTCCACCCTGACCTTGCCCACGCTCTGGGCCGCGTCGGTATGCAGCGGCACGCCGGCCTCCCGGGCGATGGCGGCAATCTCTTTGAGGGGCGCCAGGGCCCCGGTCTCGTTGTTGGCGTGCATGATGCTGATGAGCATGGTGTCCGGGGTCAGGGCCCGGCGTACCGCCTCGGGGTCCACTAAACCTTGCGGGTCCACCGGCAGCACCGTTAAGCCGATGCCCAGCGAGGCCAGCCACCGGCAGGGCGCCAGCACCGCGGGATGCTCGGTGGCCGCGGTGATGATCAGGCCCGAACCGCGGCTCAGGGCCACGCCCTTGAGGACCAGGTTGTTGGCCTCGGTGGCCCCGCTGGTGAAGACCACCTCATCCGGGGCGCAGTTCAAGAGCCCCGCCACCTCTCGCCGGGCCTGGTGCATCGCCTCCCGGGCCTTCAGCCCCAGGGGATAGTCGCAGCTCGGGTTGCCGAACTCCGGCCCCAGAAAGGGCTGCATGGCCGCGGCCACCTCCGGGGCCACCGGCGTGGTGGCGTTGTAGTCCAGGTAGATCATAGGCCCTCCTCCGCTTCTTGAATTGACACCTGCTTCTGGCCTCTGATATTTTAGCATTAAAAAATCATCATCGGCGGGAATCGTTAGCCTGCCGATGGTCACCGTAATTTCTCATGACCCACACCCTCTCCCCCACCTTCTACCGTCTGGGCCGCTGGTTTTGCCGGCAGACCCTCGGGCGCTATTTCGCACTCGAGGTCCAGGGGTTAGAAAACCTGCCGGCCCGCGGCCCGGCCATCATCTGCCCCAAGCACCAGCGCTGGGAGGACATCCCGCTCGTCGGCATGGCCCTGCCGCCGCCGCTGCACTACATCGCCAAGGTGGAGCTTTTCCAGCAGCCGGTGATCCGCGACGTGCTCTATGCCTGGGGCGGGGTGCCGCTGGACCGCGAGAGACCCCGGGCCACCCTGTCCTCGTTCAAGCGCCTGCTGCCTCTGCTGCAAGACGGGGCTTACGTGGTCCTGTTTCCGGAAGGCACCTATGTCCGGGGGTGTGTGGGGCCCGGCAAACACCGCCTCATTCAAATGCTGCTCAAGCTCCAACATCGAGACGGCCTGGGGCTGCTGCCCTTCGTGCCCGTGGGGGTCTCCTATCACCCCCTGGAACGGGGCTGCCGGGTGGAGGTCAACCTGGGGCCGCCCCTGCGCGCCGCCCTCCCGAAACAGGCTCCGGCCCTCACTGCCGAACTCATGGTGCAGATCGCCCGCCTGTCCGGGTTTTGATCTTCCCCGGCAGCACCGGCTTTCCAGCCGGTGCCCTTTGGGGCGCAGTGCGCCCCCTTCTTCCTGCCTTTTTCCTTTAAGAAATCCTCCAGAAATACCGACAGATTATTTAAAGTTTGGGCAGTATATTTTTCTGTCTCGCCCAACCTGGATTTTTCCCTTTCCCGTGCTTACCTTTTTGAGGCGTTAAGTTCGAGAATCCGGGGGGAGCGGTGAAACGATGAGACCAGGCTGGCAATTTCTCTCCTGGCGCTGGTGGCTGGTGCATTTTCTGGGGTTCTCCCTGGTCTATGCCGCCGGCCGCCTGACCGCCGCGTATCTGAAAGGGTGACGAGATGATCCGGTTCTTCTCCCATGTCCTGTTTCCCAGGTTGGGCTGGTTCCTGCTCCACGCCACGGCCATCGCCCTGCTGTTTCTCCTGGGCTACACCATGAAATTTTAGGCGCCTCATGAAAAACATCCGTTATCTCCTGTGGGTGGCCCTGCTGGCCCTGGCGTTGAGCGGCGCCCTGCTGCATCTGCGGATTCACCCGCCGAGCCCGTTGATCAGCGATATCTGGCCCAACCTCTTCTCCTGGATCGCCGTGTTGCTGGTGTGCCCGTTGTTCCTCTTTCGGTACACTGCCATCCTGGCCGTCATCCTCAACAGCTTCCTGGCCTACCTGGGCATCATCATGATGGCCGACTTCTCCCTCAGCGCCACCCTGGCCGGGCAGGTCAAGGTAATGCCCGACGTGAATTTCTTCGGCTGGCTGCTGCAAACTACCTTTTCTGATATCACCATCCTGGTGGGCCACCTCCTGGTGGGCCTGGCCCTGTATAAGGTGATCATGATGGAGAGGTAAGCAGTGAGCAGTAAGCAGTGAGCAGAAAAACCATCAGATATTTCAACCTACAAGACATTTTAAAACCTGCTCTTAGTGAGAATGGTCATTCTGACGATTTTGAATGCGCTTCATTCTTTTGCTTTTACTGCTCACTGCTCACCGCTCACCGCTCACTGCTCACCTATTCCAGCTTCCCTCCCGCCTGCAAGGCATGCTTAAGCGCCAGGGCCTTTTCGGCCACGGCCATGGGGCTGGGACCCAGGAGGCGGAGCATGGCTTCCTTGCCTAAATCCCCCTTATCATAAATGATATCCGGGGCCGGCCGGCCGGCCTTCAGCACCGAGGCCACGCCCCAGGCCAGGGTGCCGCCTTCCCGGCTCTTCACGTCTGCGGGTTCCTGGGCCCGGTCGAAGCACGCTACCCGCAAATGCAGCAGCGGAGCCAGGTCTTCGATCCCTGCCACGTATTTGAGGTTCATGGCGCTGCGCAGTTCCGGGTGCGTCGCCAGGGCGGTGAGGATGATGGCGGCGACGTGCCGGGAGGCCCCAAAGGCCGGCGCGGCCGGGATGATCACCCCGGAAGCGCTCTTCACCAGGCGGCCCGGGAAGGCCGCCACATCCTGCGGCCCTTCGGGGTAGGGGACGGCAAATCCCAAATTGGTCATGACTTCGGGGATCAGGGGGCTGAGGTCCTCGGCTTGCAGCCGGGCCGCGGCCGCCTGCAAATCGGCCAAAACCGCAAACCGGGCCAGCTCCCGGGCAAAGGGGGCATAGGGGTTCACCGGCCCGGAGCCCCGGCCCAAAGGCAGGCCGAATTTGAGGGCCTGCCGGGTAAGGCGGCGGGCCTGATTCACCGCCTCCGGCAGGGCTAATCCTTGAGCCAGACCGGCAGCGCAGGCGCTGGCCAGCAGACAGCCCGTGCCGTGCTGGTGTGGGGCCGCCAGGCGCGCCCCGGGGAGGTGGTAACAATTGTTCCCGTCGGTCAGGACGTCCACCGGATCATTCGGCAGGTGACCGCCCTTGGCCAGGACCCAGCGAGGCCCCAAAGCCTGCAGGCGCCGGGCCGCCGCTTCCAGGTCAGCCGGGTTGTCGATATTCAGACCGGTGAGCCGGGCGGCCTCCGGGGCGTTGGGAGTGAGCAGGGTGGTCAGTGGAAAAAGCTGGTCTTGCATGGCGGCGATGCCGGCCTCGTCCAGCAACGGGAAGCCGCCGCCCGCGGCCAGGACCGGGTCCAGGACCACCGGGACCGGCCCCAGCTTCTGCAGGCGGGAGGCCACGATGGCGACGATCTCTTGGGTGGCCAGCAAGCCCACCTTCACCGCGTCCACCGGGAAGTCGCTGAGCACTGCATCCAACTGCGCCGCCACCACCTCCGGGGCCACCGGGTGCACCGCCTGGACCCCGAGGCTGTTCTGCACGGTGAGGGCGGTGGGCACGGTCAGGCCGTAAGTGCCCAGCAGGGTGGCCACCTTCAGGTCTTGCTGCAGGCCGGCGCCGGCCCCCGGGTCGGACCCGGCGATGATCAGGACGGTTTTCATGCTAATCTCCGTGAATATGCAAAAAAGAATGTATCTCACGCCAAGGCGCAGAAGCGCAAAGACGCCAGAGGAAAGAATGTAGAACCGCCGCCCCCGGCGGTTTTAGAGCCGGCGAGGGCGCCGGCTCTAAAGAGGCAATTCTTATAACCGCCTGCCGTAAGTCAAACATCTTGTAGCCTCGGCCACCAGCCAGCGGCGGTACTCCCAGGCGAGATAACCATTCCGGGCGATGCGCAGCTCCGCCAGGGCCATGTAAAAGGGATTGAGGAGATAGAGGCGCTGCGCCAGGTCCGGGTTATGGGGCTGCGACTCCAGATAAGCCGCCAAAAAATGGCCGATGGCGGGTTCAGCCGCGGCCGCATGGCCGGTGCGCCAGGCCCAGGCGTGCTTGAGTTCGCCGGCCACCCAGGAGAGGTCCCAGAGGCGGTCCGCCGCCCGCAGGCGCTCCAGGTCCAGGGCCACCGCCCTCCCGTGGGGCGGGCCTCCCCGCCCGTCGTGGTCGGGGAAGAGAAAATTGGTGGGGGTGGCGTCGCCGTGCACCAGCACCTGCCGGTCGGGAAATTGCGCCAGCCTGACTTCCCAGGCGGCCCTCTCCGAGATCAGGTCACCCTCGTCTTCAGGAGAAAGCAGGCCCTGCCGCCGCAGTTGCAATAATAGTTTGTCCAGGTAACTCAAGGCTTCCCGGCCCGACACCGCGGTCTCCGGCAAGGGGCGGGAGTGAAAAAAGGCCAGGAGTTCAGCCAGGCTTTCCAGGCCCCGACCGAGGTCGGCCAGCTTACCTGGCTCGATGGCGCCGCGCATGAGGCGATCCAGGTCCGGCCCGGGAACGGCCTCCAGCAGCAGACCCAGGCGGAGGTCCGGCCGGCGGCCCAGAAGCCGCGGAATCCTGGCTAAGCCCTCGGTCAGTCCCAGTTCCGCAGCCCGGAGATAGTGGTCATATTCCTGGACCAGGCCCTGGTCCGCCGGCGTGGCGGCAGGATAGGCGCCATAAAATTTGCCCACCACGGCGGCGCCGTTGCCGCGGAAGGTGAAGCGGCAGACCTCTCGGGAAGACGGCAGCGTTTCCCGGGCCACCTCGCCGGTCAGGGGAGGGGCCCCGGCCGGGGCCAGCAGCCGCCCGAGGGCCAGGGCCAGGGGGGCCTGCGGCGCCAACCTGGTCACGGCCGCTCCGGCGCCGGCCGGCGGGCCGCCTCCAGGCAGCAACCCAGGGCGCCGTTGAATTGGGGATACGGCGGCACCAACACCCGGAATTTATTGGCTTCCTGGAGAAAATGAATCACGGCGCGGTTGCGGGCCACGCCGCCGACGCACACCAGGGTGGCGCAGCGGTAACGGCGCACCATGGCCAGGGCTCGCCGGGCCACGGAGGCATTGACCCCGGCGGCGATGCGCCCCGGGTCGACCCCTTCCAGCAGATGCCCCACCAGCTCGCTTTCCCCGAAGATGGCGCAGGTCTGGGAGATCTCCACCGGGTCCGCCCAGGCCGCGGCGAACTCGGTCAGCGGCATCTTCAGAAACCGGGCCATGTTCTCCAGGTAGCGGCCGGTGCCGGCGGCGCAGCGGTCGTTGGTGAGGAAATCGAAGACCCGGCCGTCTTTGACATAAAGGACCTTGGTGTCCTGGCCCCCCACCTCCAGCAGGATGAAATGGTCCAGGCCCGTCTGCTGCCGGGCGCCCAGGAAATGGGCCCGGATTTCGGTGATGGCCGGGAAATTTTTCTGCAAGAGATTCTTGCCGTAGCCGGTGACCACCAGGGCTTCGGGCTTCGGCAGCCCCAGTCGCGGCCAATCAATGGCCAGACGGCCATTCTCCCGGAGGAGATAGTCGCGATAAAAGGTGATGGTATCCAACCGGCGCCGGGTCAGCGGCTTGTTGTCACCGGCATAGACTATCTTCACATAACGACTGCCGAAGTCCAGGCCACAGCAAGCTCCCTCAAAAAATATACGGGATTGGGGGAGGGGGTCTGGGGGAGTTTTTTGTAAGGTAAGGGGCTGTGCCCCTTAGCCCCCTCCCCCAAGATTTTATTACGGCCGCAGGACATCGACGAAGGCCTCCAGGCGCATGCGGGTGCGGGAGTCGAGAGGGGAGGGGCGGTCCCCTTCGATGGTGAGGACCGGAATATTCAGGCGCTCCCGGATGATCTGGTCGAACATCTGGCGGAAGCAGAAGCTCTGGGTATAGTGCACCAGCCCGTCCAGGCGCCGGGTGCGCACCGCCTCCTCCAGGTCGGCCAGGCGCCCGAAGATGTCGTAGGGATAAGTGTAGTGCAGGTACTGCTCCGCCAGGTCCGGGCCGGCCTGGGGCATGCTGAACTGCCGGGGAAATTCGTGGAACACCACCCCGGCCCCCAGTTCCTCCAGGTAGTCCCACAGGTCGGTGAAGATGGGCGGAATGCCGGCAAAGCCCAGGCGCACCGGGTAGTTCCGGCTCGGACGGCCGGCCGCGTCTCGCAGGAAATTCGTCACCCGGTTTTCGTAGGCCTCAAGGTCAGAGGCGAAGTCCGAGGAGGAGATCAGATAGAGGAAATTTTCCTCGCCGGAGACCTGGCCGGTCTCCCAGGTGAGCCGGTCCAGGCGTTGCAACTTTTGCCGCAGAGGCGCCAGCCTGGCCTGAACCCGGGCCACCTCGGACTCAGTGGCCCCCAAACGGGCCATCAGGGCGTGAATTTCCTGGGCCAGTTGCTCCCGGTTCCGGGGATAAGGGAACTTAAAGTGGACCACGTCCTGGCCCTGCGCCTGCAAAATCTCCCCCAGGGCCTGAGTGTAAGAACAATCGCCCTGGCAGGCGACGATGACCGTGCGGATCTCGGGATGATTCTGCAAGGCGGTGTAAATGCCCTTGATCCAGGCGCAGACGGTGCGGGGGAAGCCGGCGGCTTCGGCCTCGGCCACCCGGGCCCGGGCCCCGGCCTCGACAATGAACAGGTTATTGAGGTCCACCGGAGTCAGGCCCGCGGCCAGCACCACTTCCACCGGGATGGTGGTGGTGAAGCCCACCCGGGCGCCGGGGGGCGGTGGTTTAATGAGGGTCATGGTTTGCGTTTTTGGACCGGAGACCGGAGACCGATGACCGGAGCAGGAGGCGCTTGCGCCTGTCCTCCATATTTTCGTAGTCCTTCTAATCTCTTAGATAATAATAGCATATCTAAAGCGGGAAAAAATGAAAGAGAGGAAAAGTTCGGATTATGGAAAAGACGCAGAAGGGTCCTTACCGCTCACTGCTCACTGCTCACTGTCAAAGCCGGCTGCCGAAGATGGCGGTGCCCACCCGCACCAGGGTGGCGCCTGCCTCGATGGCCACCTCAAAGTCGCCGGACATGCCCATGGACAACTCCGGCAAGGGGGTCCCGCCCAGGTCTTGCAGCCGCTCCCGCAGCTCCCGCAGGGCCCGGAAATAAGGGCGCACCGCCTCGGGCGAGAGCAAGGGCGGCATGGTCATCAGGCCCACCAGCCGCAGGTGCGGCAACTGGCTGATTTCACGCCACAACTCGGCGGCTGCCTCCAGGCTGGTCCCGGATTTCGAGGCCTCGCCCGCCAGGTTTACCTGCATGCAGGATTTTTTGTAAGGTTCCTTTGGAGGCCGCGGCAGAATTCAGCGCCTCGGCCAGCTTCAGGCGGTCCACCCCGTGGATCAGCTCGAACAACCCCACCGCAGCCTTGGCCTTGTTGCTTTGCAGATGGCCGATAAAATGCCAGCTCGCCGCCTCCCCCAGGGCCTCGATCTTGCCCCGGGCCTCCTGCAAATAATTTTCGCCGAAGAGGCGCTGGCCCGCGGCCACGGCCTGGCGGATCAGCTCCACCGGCACCGTCTTGCTCACCGCCACCAGGCGCACCCCAGCCGGGTCCCGGCCGGCCCGCCGGGCCGCGGCGGCCATGCGGCGACGCACTTCCTCTAAATTTTGGGCGATTTGGCTCATTGATATTTGCGAGCACCTTTATTGGTTTTCATCCCCAAGAAAAAGCAGTGGATAGGTATCCGTGTACCCTTAATAAGGGGTGCGCGGTGTGCACCCTACGCGCCGGTGCCCTTCACAGGCCGGAGGCCTGTGCCACTAAAACCTCTTCTTCCTCTATCCCGAAGACCCGCAGGGTATTCTCCCAGGTGGCCCGGGCCACCTCTTCCAGGCTGAGGCCCCGGACCTCGGCCAGTTGCCGGGCCGTGGCGACCACGTAAGCCGGCTCGTTGCGCTTCCCCCGCCAGGGTTGCGGCGGCAGATAGGGGCAGTCGGTCTCCACCAGCAGGCGGTCCAGGGGCGCCTCTTTGGCCACCTCCCGCAACGGCCCGGCCTTGGGGTAGGTGAGGGTGCCGGAAAAGGAGAGGTGCAGGCCCAGGTCCAAAAAATCATGGGCTTCTGCCAGACTCCCGGCAAAACAGTGCATGATCCCGCCTTGGAGGCGGCCGCGATATTCCCGGAGAATCTTTAAGGTCGCGGCCGTGGCCTCCCGGGTGTGGATGATCACCGGCTTTTTCAGACCGGCAGCCAGCTCCAGTTGGCGGCGGAACCAGTGCTCCTGGGTCTCGGCCGGCGAACGCAGGCGGTAAAAATCGAGGCCGATCTCGCCGATGGCCGCCACGCGGGGATGGGCCGCCAGGGCGGCCAGGGTCTCCAGGTCCTGCTCAGTTATGGTCTGCGCCCCATGGGGATGGACCCCCACCGCGGCCCGGATCCCGGGGTAGCTCCCGGCCGTGGCGACCACCTGGCGGGCGTCCCCCAGGCCGGTGGCGACGTTGACGATCAAGGCCACCCCGGCCTCCCGGGCCCGGTTCACCACGGCGGCCTGATCGGCCAGCAGCTCCTCCAGGTCCAGGTGGGCGTGGGAATCGGCCAGACGGATAGACATAAGTTTCGAGTTCCGAGTTTTTAGTTAAACAGCCAGGCCCATCCGGATTTTCCAACATTACCGGAAGTCTACCCGGCTGAGAATTTACTGACCACTGACTACTGGCCACTAATCACTGAACTTTGTGGACGAATCATCCCTGCCATGGTAAAATATCCCATATTTTCGTAGTCTGCAAGGAGAGGCGGTGCCCGCCTGGCTTTATAGCATCATCCTCATTTGCTGGGTTTGCCTCCTGGCCCCCTTAACCGCGGGGGCCGCCGGCTTGAGCCACACTGCGCCCCAATGGCAAACGCTGGGCCGGGGTCTCAGTTTCGCCCGGGTGGACGTGCTTCGGGAAGGCGAGGTCACCGAGGTCGTGGCCAGCCTGGCGGTGGTCAAGATCGATCCGGCCACCAATGCCTTCCGGGTCTTTCACCAGGCCCCCCAGAGCATCACCCAATGGCAGCAGCAACTGAAGGCCCCCATCGTCTTTAATGCCAGCTTTTATGGACCCAACAATCAACCGGTGGGTCTGATCATGGCTGACGGCCAGGCCATCGGCCCGGCCAACAACCGGCAGATGCGCGGCATGTTTGTGGCCGAGCCCAAGGGCATCTCCCCGGACCTGCCCCGGGCCACCATCCTGGACCTCCAGGCCACCCCCGTCAATCCCCAGAACCTGCCCTGGACCCAGGGGGTGCAATCCTTTCCACTGCTGCTGGACTACAAGGGCAACATCCGGGTGCGGGACAGTGACAAAAGGTCCAACCGCACGGTAATCGCCACCGACCGGGTGGGCAACATCCTGGTCTTCAATACCTCCAACCGTTTTTTCACCCTGAAGGAGTTGGCGCAATTCCTGAAGAACAGCAAGTTCAATATCGACTCCGCCCTGAACCTGGACGGCGGCGCCGAAGCGCAGTTGTTGATCAAGACCAAGGACCTGGAATTTTTTTCCCCTCCGTCGTGGGAGAACTCCCTCGGGAGTATCTTTGACCAGAAGGTTTACTGGCTGCCCACCGTGGTGGGGGTCTTTCCGCGTCAGGATTGAGCCTGATGGCCAGATACCTCATCCTGGGGGCGGGTAAATTCGGGCGCCTGGCCCTGGCGCGTCTGGCCCGGCAAGAGGCGGCGGCCTCATTTCTGGTGGTGGAACAGCGGCCGGAGGCCCTGGCCGCGGCCCGGGCTCTGGCGATCCCTGAGGTTGAGTGGGTGGCGGCGGAGGCCATTGCCTTCCTGGCCGCCAACCTGGCGGATAATTCGCCCTGGGATTGGTTAATACCCATGGTGCCGGTACACGTGGCCTCTGCCTGGCTCCTGGCCGGCCCCTTGAACGGCTGGGAGACCGCGGCGGTCCCTGGAGAACTGGAACATTTGGCGAAGGTCGGGTTCCGAGGCCCCGAGGGGCAGCTCTATCTGAGCCGGGCCGCCCATCTCTGCCCGGATGATTGTCCCGAGCCGGACTCAGTCTGTCCGGTGAGCGGCGAGTCCCGGGAGGCGCCCCTGTCCGCCGAACTGGCGGCCGTGAACCTGCCCGGCTGGGCCACCCGGGTCATCCCCAGCCGGCAGCTGGCCCCCGGGGTGGGGGGCTATCCCCCCGGGGAATTGCTGGCTCTGGGCCGGGAACTGACCGGCCTGGCCGGCAAGCTCCTGATCGCTACCGCCTGCCGCTGCCACGGGGTGGTGCATGGGCTTAACAGGACGGGAGACGGGGGACGGGAGACGGGAGAACAAACTTCGTTCTTCGGTCCGATAACCCGGAAGCATAGAAGGAGGGACGGTGAACAGGAGGGCAACTTCGGTCCCCGGTCCCCCGTCCCCGGTCTAATATAAACATGGCGAACTTTGAGCACTTCGGGGTCCTGGGCGCCGCGCCGCGGATGCAAGAGATCTTTCATCTGCTGGAACTGGTATCGCCTTCGGAAGCCAATGTCCTGCTCCTGGGGGAGACCGGCACCGGCAAGGAACTGGTGGCCCATGCCATCCATGGCAGCAGCCCCCGGGCCCAGGGGCCCTTTGTGGTGGTCAACTGCGCCGCGCTTCCCGAAACCCTGCTGGAGTCCGAGCTCTTCGGCCACGAACGGGGCGCCTTCACCGGTGCGGTCAATCGCAAGGACGGCCGCTTCCTCCTGGCCCATCGGGGCAGCCTCTTCCTGGATGAAATCGGCGAACTCAGCCTGACCACCCAGGCCAAGATCCTGCGGGTCCTCCAGGCCCGGGAGTTCGAACCCCTGGGCGGCACCCGCACCCTGAAGGCGGACGTCCGCATCATCGCCGCCACTAACCGCCACCTGGAGGCCATGGTGCGGGAGGGTCGCTTCCGGGACGATCTCTTCTACCGGCTCAACGTCTTCCCCATCGTCCTGCCGCCTTTACGGGAGCGGCTGGAAGACCTGCCTCTGCTGGCCGACCATTTCCTGAGGACCTACTCGGCCAAGAACCGCAAGGCCATTAAGTCCCTGGCTCCGGAGGTGCTCCAGGCCTTCCAGGGTTACGCCTGGAAAGGGAATATCCGGGAGCTGGAGAATATCATCGAGCGCGGGGTGATCGTTTGCCAGGGAGACACCTTGACCCTGGCTGATCTGCCGTTGAGCCTGCAACAGGCCGGCTCCTGGACCTGGGCAGACGAAGAGCTGGAACCGGAGCTGCCGGAATTGGAGCGGCAGTTGATCAGCCGCACCCTGGAACTGGTGGACGGCCAGCGCCAGGCGGCCGCCGAAATCCTGGGGATTTCCCTGGAGGAGCTGGACCTCAAAATCCGCTCATACGGAGTGGAGAAGGGTTTAGAATAGACCATGTTCTTTCCGCCACTGATTTTTCTGATGATGCTGGTCTTTTTCGTGGTGGCCGTGATCCTGCTGCCCTTCCTGCTGCTGGGCCTGATCGGCGAGGCCTTCCTGCGGCTGGGGCTGCCCCCCGGCCTGGTCTTCTCGCTGCTGATCCTCACCCTGCTGGGCAGCCTGGTGAACATCCCCATCTACCGCTTCGCGTCCCGGGAGGTGTACGGGGACCAAGTCATCTCTTATTTCGGCATGCGCGTCCGGGTGCCCCCGTCGCCAACCCACCAGACCGTGCTGGCCGTCAACGTCGGCGGGGCGGTGATTCCCGTGTGTCTCTGTATCTATCTATTGGCCAATATCCCCTTCGGCCTCTACCTGCCGGTGCTGGTGGGACTGGTGACCCTGGTGGTTAACCGCCTGGCCCGGCCGGTCAAGGGCCTGGGCATCGCGGTGCCCGGCTTTATTCCGCCCCTGGTGGCGGCCCTGGGGGCCTATCTGCTCTGCCCCTGGCACCTCCGCGCCCCCTGCGCCTACATCGCCAGCACCCTGGGGATTCTGCTCGGCGCCGATCTGCTGAAGCTGCGCGAGATTCCCAAGCTGGGGGCGCCGGTGGCCTCCATCGGCGGGGCCGGCACCTTCGACGCCATCTTCTTCGGAGGAATCATCGCGGTGTTGTTAAGTTGAGCAAATCCATTCTTGCCCTCATCTAAATTTGGGGGTTATAGTTTAGTGTCAACCAAAGCAAGGCGGCGATTCATAATTTCCCTTTGATCTTCAGGAGGTTACGATAATGAAAGACCTGTCTGGCAATGCACTGCGGCACTTGACCGCCGGGGTCCCGGGCCGGTTGGCTCCCATCCTGTTGGTCCTGCTCCTGCCGCTGCTCCTGGGGGCCTGGTCGGATTTCACCGGCAACACCATCAACCCCAACTATGTGAAGCGCATCCAGGACGGCAAGACCACCAAAACCGAGATTCTCGCCTTTTTCGGCGACCCCAAGGAGGTCGAAAAGACCGACCTGGGGCCGGTTTACCGTTATTCCAGCTACAAAGACGCCGCGCCCGATACGCCTTACATCCACTCGAAGCGCCATATCCAGGAGCAATCGGATAAGCTTTACGTGGACTCTGACAAGCAGGTCAAAAAGGCTCCTTTGAAAACCGAGGGCAAAATCCTGCGCAGCACCCTGACCGTGCGCTTCAAAAGCGACGGCGAAACCGTGATGAGCCATGAATATAAAGAATTTTAATGGGGTGGCCGGATGACGGCCTTTACCGACCTGACCCAGGCCCTGGCCTGGGTCTTTGATTTACAGAAATTCGGCATCAAGTTCGGCCTCTCCTCCACCCTGGACCTGTTGGCCCGGCTGGACCTCCCCTACCAGCAGGGCCGCTACCTCCACATTGCCGGCACCAACGGCAAGGGTTCGGTGGCGGCCATGCTCAGCGCCGTCCTCACCCGGGCCGGCTATCCGGTGGGGCTCTTCACCTCCCCGCACCTGGTGAGTATGCAGGAACGCTTCCGCCTGCGGGACCAGGAAATCTCCGCCGACGGCCTGCTGCACCTGATCAACCGGGTCCGGACCGCGGTGAGCGCCGCCGAGCCCCCCACCTTCTTCGAATTCGTCACCGCCATGGCCTTTCTCTATTTTCTGGAGGAAAAGGCCGACCCCATCATCCTGGAGACCGGCATGGGGGGGCGTCTGGACGCCACCAACATCGTCCAGCCGCTGGTTTCGGTGATCACCAACATCTCCCGGGACCACGAGGACCATCTGGGCCACGGGCTTTTGGCCATCGCCGGCGAAAAGGCGGGCATCATCAAGGCCGGCGCGCCTCTGGTCACTTACGCCACCCAGAAATCGGTCCTGGACCTCTTCCGCCGGCGCTGCGGGGAAGCGGCCGCGCCTTTATATCAGGGGGGCGTCGACTTCAAGACCCGGGGCCGGGGCGAGATGAGGTTCGATTATCATGGGTTGGCCAAGGAATTGCCCGGACTTGCCCTGAGCCTGCAGGGCCGCCACCAGTATCGCAACGCCGCAGTGGCCCTGGCGGTGCTGGAACTTTTGGAGCAGCGCGGTTTCACCATCAGTGCAGCGGCCATTCGGGAAGGCTTGGCAGAAACCCGCTGGCCCGGCCGCCTGGAGCAGGTTCCCCAGGACCGCCGCATCCTGCTGGACGGGGCCCACAACCCCGCCGCCGCCCTGACCCTGGCCCAAACCCTGAAACAGACTCGGGGGAGCGGCCGGCTCATTTTCGTCATGGGCATCATGGCCGACAAGGAGGTGGACATCATCCTGGAGCGGCTCCTGCCCCTGGGCCAAATGGTGATCTTCACCCGGCCCCAGTATTTCCGCGCGGCCACCACCGCCGATCTGGCCCGCCGGGCCGCGCCTTACCATCTGGAGGTCTTTCAGGTCCCCCGGGTGGCGGAGGCCATCCAACGGGCCCGGGCCCTGGCCGGTCCCGACGACCGCATCGTCATCACCGGTTCTTTGTTCACCGTGGGCGAGGCCAAAGAATATTTTCAGGAGTTGTAGGGTGCGTCCTACGCACCACCGGCGCGGTATCCTGAAACCGAATCAAAGGTGCGTAGGACGCACCCTACTTGAATATTCTCGAAACTCGAAACTCAGAGGTTCTCATGCAAATCTTCGTTTCCGGGTCCCTGGCCTATGACCGGATCATGGATTTTCCCGGGCGTTTTGCGGATCACATCCTGCCGGAGAAGATCCACATCCTCAATGTCTGTTTCATGGTAAACGGCCTCAAGGAACGCTTCGGCGGCACCGCCGGCAACATCGCCTACAACCTGGCCCTGCTGCAGGAGAAGCCGGTCATCCTGGCCACCGCGGGGAAGGATTTCGAGCCCTACCGGGAGTGGCTGACCTCGCTGAATCTGCCCCTGGACGGCATTAAGGAGATTCCCGCGGAATTTACCGCCGGGGCTTACATCACCACCGACCTCTCAGACAACCAGATCACCGGATTCAATCCCGGCGCCATGAAGCACCGTTCGGAGTACCGCTTCGACCGGGTGGACCCGACCGCGGCCCTGGCCATCGTGGCCCCGGGCAGCCTGGAGGACATGCTGGCTTACACCCGAGCCTACAAGGCCCTGGGGGTGCCGTACATCTTCGACCCCGGGCAGAGCATCCCGGCCTGGGGGGGTGACGAACTCCAGGAGATGGCCGACCAGGCCCTGGCCCTCATCGTCAACGACTATGAGTTGGAGATGTTCCAACAAAAAACCGGTTTGAATGAGAAAGAAATTCTCGGCCTGACGCCCACTCTCATCACCACTCAAGGCGATAAGGGCTCTTACCTCCTGACCGCCGGCGGCCGGGAAGACCTCCCGGTGGTGAGACCCCGCCAGGTCCTGGACCCCACCGGCGCCGGCGACGCCTACCGGGCCGGGCTGCTCAAGGGTTTGGCCCTGGGGCTTTCCTGGTCGGAAGCGGTCCGCATGGGCGCGGTCCTGGCCAGCTTCTGCGTCGAGGAGCAAGGCACCCAGGAACACCGAGTGGAGGTCTACCAGTTCTGGGAGCGCTATCAGCAGAACTTCGGAACGCCGCCGGCCGCGGCCAGAAGCGTAGGGGCGGCTCGCGAGCCGCCCTGGCATGCCCGGGTAGCCCAGGCTTTCCAGCCTGTGCCTGGCGAATAAATCTATCTTTGGTAGGCGCAGGCTTTAGCCTGCGTCTTTTTTTTGGGGGCGCGCTGGCCGCGCCGGCTTAAAGTTCATGAACCACAAATGTCCCATCACCGGGGAACGAAAATCCCCCTGCTCCCCTTTTTCAAAGGGGGGGTTTAAAGTCCCCCATTGTAAAAGGGGGATTTCGGGGGATTGCGGTTTCACCCTAAAGCCTGCGGCTACCCAAACGTTCTTCCTGGTCAAGCCGCCTTGGGGGTCGGCGGCGCCTCCGGCCGTTTGCTGTAGCGCATGTTGAATTCGAAATCCGGGAACTTCCGGGGCAGGCGCATCATGTTGAAGACCATGACCCCGATGGCAAAGCGGTCCATCCAGGAAGACAGCGGCCAACCCAGGTGGACCACCACGTGGCGGTCCGAAAGCTCATACTCCACTACTTTCAAAAGGTTCACTATCCGGTGATACAGGCCGATCTTGAAGAGCGGAAAGCGAAAATGGTTGGAGACCAGCTTCGGCGGGGCTCCCCCCACCCGGGGGGAATAGAAGGTGATATAGGCCTCATTGGCCTTGGGGGACTGATCTTCCTTTTCCTCGGAGCGCCGGAAGAAGAGATGCACCTCGGGCGACTCGGACTCGGCCAGATAAAGGATCATGTCCATTTCCGAGTCCGCCTTCTCGATCTGCTTCAACTCCGGGGCGCGTTTGCGGGCCACCAGGAAGCCCAGGACCAGCATGACGCTGGTCACCCCGGCCCACAGCATGGTGGCGTGCGTCTTGTCGATGGCCAGGAAGATGAAGCAGCTCACCAGGATGATCCAGAGGATGAGGGTGCCCAACCGGCTGGTGTAATAGGTCATGCCCTCGGCCGTGCCCTTGAAGTAGCGGTAGAGAATCAGGGAGCCCATATTGATGCAGAAGGAGGCCACCAGACCCAGGGCGTACATGTTGGCCAGTTCTTCCTGGCTGCCCATGGTGAGCATGATGATGATGGAGAAGAAAGTGGCGCTGGCGATATGAATGCGGTAGAGGGAATGGCGCCGGTTGGTGACGATGAACCAGTGAAAGCCGTAGCGGTGGGCCACCCGCTCCAGCAGCTCGCTGGAGGCCACAAACGCGGTATTCACCGCCATCATCAGGGTAAAGCTGGCCAGGGCCGCCACCGCGACCCCGAAGGGCACGCCGTTCAGCATGGTGGCGTAATAAGTGACCAGATCCCCTTCGTGGGCCTTGAAATCGATGGGGGCCGATAAGACCAGGATGGCCACCAGGGGGGTGACCATGCCCACGGTCAGGGCCAGGAAACAGATAGGCCCTGCGGATTTCCTTCCAACTCCGCACGAGTCCCGCGGTCTGGATGACCGATTCCACCCCGGAATAGGCCAGGATACAAAAGGCGATACTGGAGATGAAGTGGCCGTAATCCACCCCCCAGGAGCCGGTGCTCACGTGTTTGACGGAATCATGCACGGCCGTCTTCATCTGTCCCAGGGACAAGACATCCAGATTGAGAATCCCGGAGACGATGAGGTTTAAAATGACGAAGGCCGCGGCGATGAAGATCAGGAAGGTGAAGCGGGCGTTTTCCCGGATGCCCAGGATGTTTAAGCCGGCCACGGCCCAAATGATCGCCAGTACCGTCACCACAAAGACAGTGCCGGAGATGGGGAAAAAGGAGGTGGCGTTGGACACTGCGCTGACCGCCGAGATGCAGGCGGTGAGGATGTAGTCCACCATGATGGAGGACACCGCCACAAAGGAGATCATGGGGCCCAGGACCAGGTAGGAAAAGGAATAGACCCCGCCGCCGATGAGGCCGTGATGTTCCAGGATTTCAGCGATCTCGGTGAGCCGGGTGCTGATGAACCGCACCAGTAATGCTGGTGATGGCGATAAAGACCAGGGCGCTCAGGCCGATGAAGCGGTAGGCTTCGGCCGGGACGTAAAAGATGGAGGTGAACTCATCCATCAGGGTGATGATGCCCACCGCCAGGAAAGTAAGCCAGATCTTGCCGCCCTGGTTAAGTGACAGCAGGTTGGGCCGCCGCGCCAGTTTGATGAACAGAACGATCAGGCCCAGATTGAGAATGGTTAAGACGACGAATTTCACTGATTTCAACCCCTAACCGGAGTGCGGGAAGGCTGTGAACCTAGATAATATCGGCTGCTGATACCGTAAGGTTCCCGAACCCTCAAGTCAATAGCCTCGGAGGAACTGCAATATCTTCAGATAATTGAACTATTGCGGCCGGTTAGGGAGAATGGGATTCCGGCCTCGCAAAGCCAAAGTTGGCGGCGGCTCTGGTAAAGCGCCGATCAGGCGGGTGGGTTATCCGGGGATGACTGCGAATCGATTCAGGGCGCCCTGGGAGGGGCCCGACAGGATAGCCCGCGGCTGCAGCAGTGCCGATGTCCAAAATATCCTCCTCCTGCCTACGGGGTTAGCTGGCGGGCTCGGGCAGGAGGTGCTTTGTCCTACCGCGTGAGCGGATTCGCCCCAAAAGATCGGGTCCCCCGTTTTTCCGCTGGTTGCGGAAAACTCGGCGTCTAGCCTGTGGTTCCTGGCTAAGTTTTTTATTTTATTACGATCGCTTGAGATGTCAACCTGTTTTGCCTCGCCTGAGGCTGAGAGAAAGACTCACCACAGAGGCACAGAGGGCACAGAGAAAATCACAGAGGAAAAAAATTATGGCGGGCTAAGCCCGCCATAAATATCTTTTCTCTGTGCTCCTCTGTGTTCTCTGTGTCTCTGTGGTGAGATCCTAACTCAATTCCGCCAAGGCCCGGGCCGCGAAGTCCAGGCTGGCGTCCAGTTCCAGGGCCTGTTTCAGGACGTAGGCCGCTTCCTTGCGGTGGCCCAGGCGTAGCAGGTTGATGCCCAGGTTGGCGTAGTCGATGGCCGAGCCGTGGTCCAGTTCGATGGCCCTCTCAAAGCACTCCACCGCCTGTTGGTAATCTTCCAGCTTGAAGCAGCAGAAGCCCAGAAAGTGATGGGCCTCCTTCAGGTTGGGGTCCAGTTCCCGGGCCTGACGGAAGGCCGCGGCCGCGGCCGGATAATCTTCCAGGTCCTTGTGGCAGTTGCCCAGGTGCACGTAGATGCTGGGGACTTCGTGGGCCGGGGGATTCAGGTTCAGGGTCTTGCGGAAATGGACCAGGGCGTCTGCGCTCATGCCCAGGTTGGCCAGGACCAGACCCAGGAAGAAGTGGACCTCGAAGCGCTCCGGGAAGGCCTCGTGCAGCCGCTGCAAGGCCGCCAGGGCTTCCAGGGGTTCGGCGTAGAGCGCCGCGGTCTTGGCCAGGTGGAAGACGACGTTGGTGTTCCGGGTGCGGTCCAGGAAATGGGTGCCGGGAATCAAAACGTAAACCACCGGAATGCCGATCTCCGGGTGCGTCAGGTCCACCACGAAAACGTCCAGCGCCAGCTGGCCCAGGGCTTCCAGGCAGTTTTGAATCTCCACCTTCAGATTGTCGTGCGCCAGGTTGGGCAGGCTGTCCAGGGAGGCCACCGGTCCGGGGGCCATCAGGTAGGCGGCGTCCTCCAGAGATTCGTATTTGGGCAGGGTCGGGCGGTAGGAGGTGCGCTTGTGGAAGTCCCCGGCCAGTTGGGCCACCTCGGTCAGGGCCCGGATCAGGGATTTCGTCGGGTCGGTGGTGGTGCCGGCGGCGAAGACGATTTCGCTGGACTCCGGGAAGGTGGCCGGGTCGTAGGCCAGGGCCGCCACCGTGGGGATGCCGGTAGCCATCGAGAAATCCCTGAGATAAACCTGGATGCCGTTCCTGGCGAATTTCTCCAGCAACTCCCGGGCCGCCGGGTCGGTCACCGTGTCCGGGTCGATTAGCGGGGTGGAGCGGCGCTCCCGGCTGATGACCGTGCCCACGTGGCGCTCCACCACCTCGGCCAGGGCCTGGAGCACCGCCTCCTCCACGCAGTTGCCCGCGGCGGGGCCGTTATACTCCTCGATCAGGTAGAACCAGTGCAGCGGCAGATAAACCGGGGCCCCGGTGCTCAGGTTGGTGGCCGGGACGAAATAGAGCGGCCAGTCCTGATAAAGCTCGGCGGCCGCGGCCACGTCCGCCGAGCCGTCGAACAGCGAGCGGGCCAGGTAAGAGAAGGGCAGGGCCTGGTCTCCCAGTTCCCGGGCCGTGGTATAGAGCTTCGGCCCTGCCTCAATAAACGTGAAAAAACTGAAGCGCTCCACCAGCTCCATCAGGGCGCTGGCCTCGGCCTGCACCGGCGTGGCGCCCTTGCCCATCTGCTTCTGGGTGGGCACGACCCGCCGGGCGTCGGCCCCCAACAGGCTGATATATACCGGGATATCCAGGCGGCCCGAATCGATGCGCCTGGTTTCGGCCAGGACCGCAAGGTCCAGGGCGGCCAGGCGCTCCCTTACCTTCCGGACGGTCTCCTCCGGGGTCATGAGCTTATCTTGGTCGTAGGTGTAGCCTTTAAAGGCGTCGGCGAGCTGCAAAGTCGGCAACATGCGGCATAATCTCCTCCCGGGATTATGTACATGAACAAAATATTTTGCAAGTATGGGGGGTTATCTGCGGCGCAGTCGGCCGGAGGTCTGAAGCCGGCTCCTGACCTAAAAATACTTTTTTAGCGGTTACCCGTAACCAAGATATAGAATTGCGGTAGATTTTTCTTCAAATAATAGCCAAAAGTAGCGGTCAGATAAATTATAAATATAGGTAAAATCAAATAAATTATCAAAAGTGAATAACTATTATAGTGGTTAAAATTCTTAAAGATTAAATTTATTGATAATGATTTGCATAAACTGAGTGCTGGTTCATGGGCGACAAATATTACGAATGTATAAGCGCTTAAGTTTTGAAATTTCATCAGCTTATCAATAGAAATGTGGTCGTATAAGTACCATATTACAATTACTCCTAAAAACACAGCACCCCTTTGTAAAATAAACGAGCTACTTGATTTAGAATAAATGAATAAAAGCGTAGTAACAACTAATAACGCTATCCAGGTTAACGTCAATATAAATAACGCCGGTTTCTTTAATTGTATTTCACTAATATTTATTAGTGAAATTACCGAACCCACGTAAAAAAATAGGAAAGCTACATTTGATACAAGGTATAATTGGATATCGACAAGCCATATTAAAGCCAATAAAGGTAATATGATATAAGATAAGGACCGATAGTATTTTATCTGATAATAAATTAACGGGGACAATAAATTCATAAAGATTAAGTCTCTAAGGAACCATAGCTGGTAAGGGATAGGCCTAAAAGCTATCCTAAAGAAAAACTCAGAGAGAGACAATTTATTCAATAATGGCATAATGTCATTTGTTACGAGGTAGTTTTTAATAAAAGGCATGCTCTGAAATATGAATAGGATAAAAAAGCCAAATAAAGACCAAAACATATAAGGCACTACTATTGTTTTGGTTCTATGTTTAATTTTATAGAAAAAGAAATCATGAAATGATTTATATTTATCAACATTTAGAAAAAATAAATATCCGGTAAAAATAAAAAAAAGCGGTACGGCTGATCTCGTAACCCCTTCGGAAATAAATATTTGAATAAATATGTTAATGAAGTTGATATGTGGTTTATCGGTTATAGAAGGCATGCTGGTAGTGGCTAAATAAAAATTGCTATCATGAAGATAAACAATCATAATTATCAACAAGAATGATAGTATCTTTATTTTAGTACTGAGATTCTTATCCATCTTCAAAACCGTCTCGCTTCTTCCTGGCCCCACTGCCGTATTTAGAGGCCGGGGCAAGAAGTTGAGGTCTTTTTGACCTGAACTTGACTCTCCCTTCCCGCGGTCACTTTAACACATCTGCACAAAGAATTTGAATAAAGGGAAATCCTGATTTTGCTTCCCGAAACCCCTGGTTTTTTTGACTTCCGAAATTCCAAAACCAGGGTATCCGGTCGGCCTCGAAGCTTAGCGGTGGGGTGGAAAATTTCCGGAGATGCAGGGCGGGGCTGCAGTCAAAATTTCCTCTCCCCCCGTTGACCGGGGGGGAGAGGGTTGAGGTGAAGTGGGTAGGAGGATGTTAAAAAATTATGTGGACAGAGGCGGCTGGCGAGCCGCTCCTGGTTGCTCAAATCTCGGGGGTGGGCACGTCCTTCCAGGCCGTGTCCTTGCCCACCGTCCGGATATGCACGATCTTCCCGGTCTTGACGTCCAGATCGATATAACCCACCGGGGTCCTGACCATCCCGCCGGTCAGCAGGCTGCTCCCGGAGAGATGCCCCGCCTGGGGGTGGTCGATCTCTATCAGGATGACCCGCCGATAATCACAGGCGTCACAAGCCATCCCGGCCCGATCGAGCTCCAGCGGGCAATGATGCCGCCGGGCCACGGCCGGATCGATGCCGCGGCTGGCCGCCATGGCCGCCATCGGGGAACTGCGCAGATGGGCAAAGGGGTGCAGCACCCAATCGGTGATCAGGGCCACGGTGTGATGGTGCTTGAACAGGTGGGAATGGCCGCCGGTGTCGGCAATCATCCCCTGCATCACATAGTCCGCGGGCATCAGATAGCCCAGATAATCCTTGTCGCCCTGGAGGAAGGGGACCATCCCCTCCCCGGCGGCGTTCAGGATGCCGCTGAGGGCCCCGCCGGCCACCAGGCTGTCTTCCGGCAGGATGGGCACCAGCGTCAGGTTATTTTCAGTGGTCATGGACAGGGAGTGCAGGGTGATGGCCCTGAGGAGGACGCCGCTGCCCAGCACCAGGATGATCATGAAGACCGGGATGACCGCATGTCTCACGGCGGGCGCCGGCATTAGCCGGTTTACCAGGGCCGCCAGCGGCTTTTCCAGTACCTGCGGCAGGAACATCCCGGAATTATCCATATATCTTTGGTAAGACTCCCCGTATTGGCTCAGCATCCGCCGTTCCTCGTCCCGGGCCAGGAAGTAGTAAAGGACAAACATCAGCGACAGGCTGGCCAGGACGATGAAGCGCGGCCACAGGATGGCCATGCCGACGCCCCAGACCCCCAACAACAGGTATTGCGGATGCCGGATGATTCTATAGATGCCCTGGGAGGCGATGCCCCATTTAAAGATTTTTCCCAGGTAAACCTGCAAGGCGCAGATGATAAAACCGAAAAAGCCGATGACAAAGAAGACGGAGCCGGCGACCCGCACCACCTTCAGGAAGGTCGTGGGTGGCAGGATCATGTGGGGCAGGAAGAACATGGTGGTCCACCGGGTGGCGGCGTGCTGTCCCAGAAAATTGAACACCGGGCTGAAGACCGAATAGAAGAAGAAGGCGAAGGGACTGATCATGATCATCACCTCCAGGGCCATGAGCACGAATACCGCGATGCTGCCGTAGGCGGCGACCCTTTTGGTCCACGAGCCTTGCGTCTCCATGCAGTTCCTCCCTTTATCCCGAGTTTTTGAGGCGAGAAAATCGACGGTTATTTAAGGAAACACCGGGAATTCTAATATCCGGCGCTAAAAAATCCCACGCCAAAAGGCCCAGGCGCAAGTGAAATGTAGCCGCAGGCTTTAGCCTGCGCAGGCTGAAGCCTGCGGCTACAACCCTGCCGCGTCATCCCCCAAATAGGCGTCCTGCAGATGCGGATGTTCCAGAAGTTCCGCCCCGGTGCCGGCCAGGACCACCCGGCCGGTCTCCAGGACATAGGCGTAGCCCGCGATCTTCAGGGCCGCGGCGGCGTTCTGCTCCACCAGCAGGATGGTGACGCCCCGGCGGTTGAGCTGGACGACGATGTGGCAGACCTCCTTCACCAGCAGCGGCGCCAGGCCCAGGGAAGGTTCATCCAGCAGCAACAGCCGCGGCCGGCTCATCAGGGCCCGGCCCAGGGCCAGCATCTGCTGTTCGCCGCCGCTCAGGGTGCCGGCCGGCTGCTTCCGGCGCTCCGCCAGGCGGGGGAAGGTCTGGTAAATCTCCTCCAGATCCCGGGCCAGGGCCTCCTGATCCCGGCGAATATAGCCGCCCAGCAGCAGATTTTCATGCACCGACAGGTTGCTGAAGACCCGGCGGCCCTCCGGCGCCACCGCCACTCCCCGGCGCACCACTTCATGAGGCGGCAGTCCCGTAAGCAGGCGGCCGTCCAGGAGGATGCGGCCGGACTGGACCGCGGCCAGGCCGGTGACGGCCCGGATGGTGGTGCTTTTGCCGGAGCCGTTGGCCCCCAGCAGGGCCACGATGGCCCCCTCGGGGACGCGCAGGCTGATCCCGTCCAGGGCCTTGACGGCGCCGTAGCTGACCTTTAGATCGAGAATCTCAAGCATTGATTTCACCACCAAGACACCAAGAACACCAAGGAGCACCAAGAATGAGGCAAGAATATTGTGCTTGGCACAATTTCCTTGCCTTGGTGTATCTTGGTGAACTTGGTGACTTGGTGGTAAATCTTTTCATCATCTACTTCCCCAGATAGGCCCGGATCACCTCCGGGTGCCGGCGCACCATTGCCGGTGCGCCGGCCGCGATGGTGAGGCCGTGATCCAGCACCGTCAGGTGTTGACAGAGGCCCATGACCAGGCGCAGGTTGTGCTCGATGATCAGCATGGTCAGGTCATAGCGCTGCTTAATCTGCCGCAGGAAGTCCATCAAGTCCATGGTTTCTTGAGGGTTGAGTCCCGCCGCGGGCTCATCCAGCAGCAGCAGGCGGGGTCCGGTGGCCAGGGCCCGGGCGATCTCCAGGTGGCGCTGGTGGCCGTAAGGCAGTTTGCCGGCCATTTGGGCCGCGGTCTCCTCCAGTCCCATCTCCCGGAGCAGCTCCAGGCCGCGAGCCCGATGTTCCCTGGCTTCGCCGCGGTAGCGGGGCAGGCGCAGCACCGCCTCGCCCCAGGTGGCCCGGCCGCGGCAGTGGCACCCCACCAGGACGTTGTCCAGGACGCTGAGTTCCTGGAACAGGCGGATGTTCTGGAAGGTGCGGGCGATCCCCAGGGTGGTGATGCGGTGCGGCGGCCGGTTGGTGATCTCGGCGCGGTTCCAGAAAATGCGCCCTTCGCTGGGCTTCAAAAAGCCGCTGATCAGATTGAAGACCGTGGTCTTGCCGGCGCCGTTGGGGCCGATCAGACCGTAGAGGCCCCCTTCCGGCACCTCCAGGCAAAAATCCTCCAGGGCCAAAAGTCCGCCGAAACGCCGGCCCAGGTTTTGGATGTTCAAGAGCGTCATGGGCGCCGCCCTGGTCTTAAGGGGCGGTTCAGAAAGTCCCAGGAAACCTCCCGGCGGCCCAACAGCCCCTGGCGAAAGAACAGGATCACCAGGAGCAGGGCCAGGGAGAGCAGCACCATCCGCAGCCCGGGGATGCCGGGGAGGTTGAGGCCCCAGAGCTGGATCGGCTCCTCCACCACCCGCAGCCACTCCCCGGCCAGGGTGAAGAAGGCCGCGGCCACCACTGCCCCGGTGGTGGAGCCCAACCCCCCCACCACGATGATGATCAGCAGGTTGAAGGTGAGGAAGAAGGTGAAGAGCGACGGTGAGATGGTGGTGATGAGATGGGCCAGCAGCCCGCCTCCCACTCCGAAGCAGAAGGCGCTCAGGACGTAGGCCAGCATCAAGTGGCGGAAGGAATCGACCCCCATGGCCCGGGCCGCGGTCTCGTCCTCCCGGATGGCCTGCATGGCCCGGCCGTAGCTGGAGTTGACCAGGCTCGCCACCAGCGCCACCGTGGCCACCGCCACCCCCCAGGACCACCAGAGATTGGTGTAGGGACTCAGGCCCTTGAGGCCCAGGGGGCCGTTGGTCAGACCCTGGAGATTGTTGGCCACGACCCTGACCACCTCCCCGAACCCCAGGGTGACGATGGCCAGATAATCCCCCCGCACCCGGAACACCGGAAAGCCGGTGAGAAAGCCAAAAGCCGCGGCCACCAGGCCCCCGGCCAGCAAGGCCGCCGGAAAGGGCAGGGTGAGGTGGGAGAGCGGTCCCCAAAGGGGCGAGACTATGAAGTTAAGGGTCTTTTCCGCCGGGGTCATAGTCAGCAGGGCCGCGGTGTAGGCCCCCAGGGTGATGAAGGCGTTGGGCCCCAGGTGCAACTGGCCGCACACCCCGTTGATGAGATTGTAGGCCACCGCCAAGGTGATGAAGATCGCCACGTTGTTCAGCAGCCGCACCTGGTACTCGTTGCAGACGCGGTTCGCCACCCCGAGCAGCAGGAACAACAGGACCACGGCGGCGAGATTTAGGAAGACCTTGCGAATAGCAGTGACTCCTGTAGGGTGCGTCCTACGCACCATTTACGAGAACATTGCTTGTTGATTAATGGTGCGTAGGACGCACCCTACAGCTTGTCCTCCCCCAACGCCTCCCCCAGCAGGCCGGTGGGGCGGGCCAGCAGGAGGACGATGAGCAGGGCAAAGGCCAGGGCGTCCCGATAGCCGGCCCAGGCGGGGAACCAGGCGACGATCATGATCTCCAGCATCCCCAAAAGCAGGCCCCCCAGCACGGCGCCGGTGACGTTGCCGATGCCGCCCAGCACCGCGGCGATGAAGGCCTTGAGCCCCGGCAGGATGCCCATGAAGGGGTTGACCTGGGGGTACTTCATGGCCCACAGCACCCCGCCGGCCCCGGCCAGGAGCGAGCCCAGCAGAAAGGTAAAGGCGATGATGCGGTTGACGTCGATGCCCATGAGGCCGGTCATCTCCAGGTCCAGGGCGATGGCCCGCATGGCCCGGCCCAATTGCGTGCGGTAGACGATATAGAAGAGTCCCGCCAGAAAGACCGCGGTGACCATAGGGATCAGGAAACTGAGACGGGGGATGAAGAGGCCGCCCAGGGAGACGGCGCCGCGAGCGAAAGCGGGCACCGGGAAGGGTTTGGCGCGGCCGCCGGCGATGACCAGGGCGAGATTTTCCAGGAGAAAAGAGGCGGCGATGGCGGAGATCAGCAGCGAAATACGCGGGGCCCGGCGCAAAGGCCGGTACGCCCCCCGCTCCAGGAGCACCCCCAGGAGGCCGGTCAGGGCAATGGCCAGGCCGAAGGCCACCGGCCAGGGCCAGGCGAAGAGCCCCACCCCCATGACCGCGGCGTAGGCGGCCACCATCAGCAGGTCGCCGTGGGCAAAATTGATGAGGCGCAGGATGCCGTAAACCATGGTGTAACCGATGGCGATGAGGGCATAGAGACTGCCCAGGGACAGGCCGTTGATTAACTGTTGCAGAAAGGTGAGGAAATCCACGGGTCGATTATACTAAAAATTAAGTGGAATTGGCACCGGGGAAGCAATTAACTCTTGACTTTCGGCAACCCTGTGTTAAACTCTATTGCAAGTTTAGCATGTCAGACTGAAAGCCGGGCCCACGAGTCCTGGATAGAAGCGGACGAGAGTGCTAAGACTCTCGGCCGTTTTTTTTTGCCTGACTGCTGTGCGGCCCGCTTTTTTGGCGGGAATACTTTAAGTAGCATCAGAAGAGGTTTTTAACATGAAGGAAACTGGCACGGTAAAATGGTTTAACGACGCGAAGGGTTTTGGCTTTATCTCCCGTGAAAACGGCCCCGATGTCTTTGTGCATCACAGCGCCATCCAGGGCGAGGGCTTCAAGTCCCTGTCCGAAGACCAGGCGGTGGAGTTTGAGGTGGTCAAGGGTCCCAAAGGGGATCAGGCCCAAAACGTGGTAAAACTTTAGGCGCTGGCGCCTGAAGCTCGGGACTCCGCGGGTCGTGCAGACCCCGGAGTCCCGGCCTGTTATTCCCTGGAACGGTAATCAATCCGGCCGCCGGCGCGGCTGCGCCCCTCTCGCGGTAGCAGGCGCCCGGCTGGGTGGAAAAAAACCGGGATACCCGGCGTTTCTGGGCTAAATATTGTCTTGACATCAGGGGATTTCATCCTAAAATATGAAAAGTTTAGCATGTCAGACTGAAGAGCAGGGCCGCAAAATCATCCTGGTCGCCGATCGGATGGGGATTTGCAAGTCCTCTCCGGTTTTTTTATGCCTGACTGCTGGCACCTGCTTTTTGGGCGGGAACATTTAAGAGCAGTACCTGTAGGAGGTTGTACAGTGAAGGAGACCGGCAGAGTAAAGTGGTTTAACGATTCCAAGGGTTATGGCTTCATCTCCCGGGACAACGGCCCCGATGTCTTCGTACATCACAGCGCCATCGTCGGTGAAGGCTTCCGCTCCCTGGCCGAAGACCAGGAAGTGGAATTCGAGGTGGTCCAGGGCCCCAAAGGCGCCCAGGCCCAGAACGTCGTCAAACTCTAAATCAACTCCCAAGCTTATGCCGGCCGGAACTCCGACGTCCTCAGAGCGCCGGAGTTCCGGCTTTTTAGACCCAGATTGCTCCTTCAAGGCGCTTTGTCATCGGGAAATCGTTTCTTTAGCGAGGTAGGAACATGGCACGAAACCGCTACGGTTGGGAAAAACGAGCCAAAGAGATGGCCCGAAAGCAGAAGCACGATGAAAAGCTGAAAAAGCGCCAACAGGGGAAAATTGAACCGCCGGCGGAGGACGCGCCGGAGGTGGTTGAAGAGCTTAGTCCGAACGAAACCGAAACCGATACTGCCGCGCTCAGCGTCCGGCAAGATTCATGAGGAGAAACTGATGAGCATTAAATTATACGTGGGCAATCTGCCCTACAACATGACTGAAGAAGAATTGAACGTGCTGTTTGCCGAGGCCGGCAACGTGGTTTCGGCCAAGATCATTACCGACCGGCAGACCGGTCAGCCCCGGGGGTTCGGTTTTGTCGAGATGGAATCCAAGGCGGAAGGCCAGAAGGCCATCTCCATGCTTAACGGCCGCACCATCGAAGGTCGTCCCCTGACGGTCAACGAAGCCCGGCCCCAGGAGAAATCCTTTGGCGGCGGCGGCGGCGGTGGTCGTGGCGGCGGCGGCGGTTACGGCGGTGGCGGCGGTCGCGGCGGCGGTGGCGGTGGTCGTGGCGGCGGCGGCGGTCGCGGCGGTTACCGCTAAAACCGGCCCAGCAGCAGGGTGCCTCAGACGCACCCGATATTACTTTAGAAACCAAGAAGGCGGCCACCGGGCCGCCTTCTTTTTGGCTTATGGAGTTTCCCTGCAGCCATGCCAAGGTGAAACCTGCCGGGGCAGGCTGCAAGCGGGGGGAATTAGTCTCTTGCTAGATACTGTGTTATCATGCTTCCCAGGAATGTAGCGCCTAATCTCGGTTAAGACACCCAGGAGGGGTCAAACGTATGGCGGATAGAGTCATAGACATATCTGAATTTAAGAAGATGCAGCCGCGCACGGTCGGCATTATCGCGGCGCTCGTCATCATCCTGATCCTTGCTTGGAGCACCTTTGTCATCATCCCGGCCGGCCACCGGGGGGTGGTCCTCTGGTGGGGGAGTGTAGAGAATCGCATCATGGGGGAGGGGCTCAACTTCATAGTGCCCGTGGCCGAAAGAGTCATCAAGGTGGATGTCAAGGTGCAACCCCATCCGTTCCGGGAGATCGATGCCTCTTCCAGGGAATACCAGAATGTGAAAATGACGGGCATGATGAACTTCCACATCGATCCGGCCTATGTCAATGACCTCTACCAGAAGGTGGGGCTCGATTTTGCCGACAAGGTGATCGACCCGGCCTTCAACGACTTCGTCAAAGAGGTGGTGCCGACCTACCCGATCGGCGAGATTCTTCCCAAACGGGAAGAGATCCGCAAGCGGGCCATGACCAAATTGGGAGACAATCTGTCGAGGTATCACATCATCGTCGATGACATCTACTTCGCCAATATCCGCTTCTCTCCCGAATATGAAGGGGCCATCGAGGCCAAGCAGGTGGCCCAGCAGCAGGTCGAAACCCAGAGACAGGTTTTGGCCCAACGCGAGATTGAAGCTCAGCAAAAGGTAGCCACGGCCAAAGGAGAGGCTGAATCCATTCTGGTGGTGGCTACGGGACAGGCCAAAGCCAATGATGCCCTGTCCAAATCGATCACCCCGATCCTCGTGCAGTACAAGGGGATCGAGAAATGGAACGGGATTTTACCGCAAGTCTCCGGCGGCGCCGTCCCCTTCATCGACTTGAGCAAGATGAACAGCGTATCGGGCGGCCCGGAGGCTGGCAAAAAAGTCGGAAGTTCGCCCCAATAAACCTAAGACTATCAGGGGCGGGGGTTCAGGGTTCCCCCGGCCCAACCCTCAAATACCCCAAGGCGGCCATCCCGGCCGCCTTTTTTCTTCTGCGCCGATAATTTTCGTTCCCGGCAAGATATCGCCCGGGCACTGACCGACACCCCCAAAGTATTTCGATTTACTTCCCAACTTTAATCCGGTTAGAATCGCGGTGGGGGCGGGTCAAAGTGTCCAGGCTGTGCAGCTTGATCGTCGGCGGAGCATTAGCGGCCCTGGCCGTGACGTTTTACCTGGCCGGCCTGGCGGCAGCGCCGGTGCAGGCGGCCGGCCCGGCCATACCCCAGGAACTCTCCCTCTACGCCGGCTCCAAGAGCTGCATCGAATGTCACGGCAAGTTTTACCGGCTCTGGTCCACCTCCCGCCACGGCCTGGCCCTGCAACCTTACACCCCGGAGTTCGCCCGGGCCAACCTCACGGCCCCAACGAAAGACCTGGTCATCGGCAAGTACCGGTACCGTGCCGACATCGGCCCCCAGGCCGGTTGGGTCCTGGAAACCGACCCTCAAGGCAGGAAGAAAAAATATCCCCTGCTCCACGCCCTGGGTGGCAAGAACGTCTATTATTTCCTCACCCCGCTGGCGCGGGGACGCCTCCAGACCCTGCCGGTGGCCTATGACGTGCGCCGCAGACACTGGTTTGACACCGCGGCCAGCGGCGTGCGCCACTTCGGCTCCGGGCCGCCCGAGGAGCCGATAAACTGGCAGGAGTGGCCCTACACCTTCAACACTGCCTGCTTCAACTGCCACGTGAGTCAATTCAGCTCCAACTATGATCTGGCTACCGACACCTACCGCACCACCTGGGCGGAGGCGGGCATCAACTGCGAGACCTGCCACGGCCCCTCCAAAGGGCACAACGAGGTGATGCAGGCTGCGCCCCCGGGCCAGGCGCCCCCGGATCTCCAGATCATCAGCGTGAAAAAGTTCACCCCGGAGCAGCGCAATGCCTCGTGCGGCTCCTGTCATGCCAAAGTGTCACCCCTCACCACGATTTTCCCGCCCGGGGACCGGTTCTTCGATCACTTCGATCTGGTGACCCTGGAAAACCCCGATTACTATCCCGATGGCCGTGACTTAGGAGAAAACTACACCTACACCACCTGGCTTCTGAGCCCCTGCGTCAAATCAGGCCGGCTGGACTGCATCAAGTGCCACACCTCCAGCGGCCGCTACCGCTTTAAAGACGAAGCCCAGGCCAACGACGCCTGCCTCCCCTGCCACGCCGAGCGGGTGGCCAAGGCCGCGGCGCACAGCCACCATCCAACGGACAAACCGGGGGTGCCGAGCAGGTGCGTCTCCTGCCACCTGCCGATGACCGCGTTTGCCCGTATGAACCGAAGCGACCACTCCATGCTGCCGCCGGCCCCGGCCGCGACCTTACAGTTCGGCTCGCCCAACGCCTGCAACTCCTGTCATAAAGACCAGGACGCGGCCTGGGCTGACCGGAACGTGCGGCAGTGGCAGGCCCGGGACTACCAGGCGCCAATCCTGCTGCGGGCCGGCCTCATCGACGCGGCCCGCCGGCGCGACTGGCAAAAGCTTCCGGAGATGCTGGCCTACATGAAGAGCCCGGAGCGGGACGAGGTCTTCGCCGCCTCCCTCATCCGCCTGACCATGACTGCCCCGGATGAGCAGCTACAACCCACTTTGCTCAAGGTCCTCCAGGACCCCTCGCCTCTGGTGCGGGCCGCGGCGGCGGAAGCTCTGTCGGTCCGGCCGAGCCGGGAAAGCTTCCAGGCCCTGGTGACTGCCGCCGGAGACAGCTATCGGCTGGTGCGGGTGCGGGCCGCGGCCTCGTTGGCTCATTACCCGTCGGAGTGGGTCAAGAGCGCGGACCAGACGCAGGTACAGCAGGCCACCGGGGAGTATCTGGCCTCCCTCACGGCCCGGCCGGACCAGTGGACCTCCCACTATAACCTGGGGAACTACTATCTCAACCGGGGGGAGATCAAGGAAGCCCTGGCCGCTTACGACACCGCTCTCAAGATCGAGCCCCGGGCGGCCATGGTGATGGTTAATGCGGCCATGGCCTACGCCAGGATGGGCGCGCCGGATCAAGCCGGGAAGTCACTGGCGCAGGCCATCAAAATTGCCCCGGATAACGCCGCCGCCCGCTTCAACCTGGGGCTGCTCAGGGCCGAACAGCATCGGGGCCGGGAGGCGGAGCGGGAGCTCAGGGAAGCCTTCCGGCTCGATCCCAAGCTGGCGCCGGCAGCCTATAACCTCTGCATCCTCAAGGCCAAGGACCGCCCCAAGGAAGCCCTGGCCTGGTGCCAGAAAGCAGTGGAGCTGGACCCCCAGGAGCCTAAGTACGCTTACACTCTGGCCTTCTGCCAGAAGGAACAGGGGGACCTGAAGAATGCCGCGGCGACTTTGCAGGATTTTCTCAGGCGGCGGCCCGGCTTTGCGGACGGTTATCTGTTGCTGGCTGAGATTTACCTGCACCAGGGAGATCGCCCCCGGGCCGAGGCGGTGCTCCGCCAGGCCCAACAGGCGGAGAGCCTCTCGCCTCGTGACCGGGCCCGGCTGGCTGAGGCCATGCATAAATTAGGCAACCCGTAAAGCAACCTTAGGTCTTTGCAACTGGTCCGGCTGATGCTCTTGCGTGCTTCCCGCCGGCGCAAACCTGCCATCCTTCGAAAATAATCAATGCATCCCCTCGTCTCTGCTCTCGTGATCTTTAACTAATCCGTTCAGCGCCGGGTTGGGCTCCCTAAGCTCCACCTGCAAAAGGGTTGGTGTACCCAAATTCAGGCAAAATTTATTTTTACCTGAGAGATTTATGCTACTATGCCCTTGAATTGGCTCTATGAATGGCACTTTCGGGTCGCACCGCAGCCAAGAGGTCCCCAAAACCATTTTTCGACGGCGGAGGCGAGGCGGCCACCTTGGTCTCGCCCTAGATATCCTTAATGGTGGCGGCCAAAATCGCCGATTTTATGGGATAAGGTCATTCACTCATGCAGAATCAAGTATTCAGCAAAGTCCGTTCACGTCTGAAAAGTCTCAAGATTCCAATACTTATTCTACTGACCGGGATATTGCTGACCTCGATATTGTCTTGGAAAGCCCGGAAAGACGCGCTGGAGCAATTGCGCCAACAATTCGTCATCGATGCCGAGACGCGCAGTCTCATTATTGAGCATGCGCTGGGTGACCATATCATAGACCTGGAAGGGCTCCGCAATTTCTTTAATATTACGCCCGCCGTGAGTCGCCAAGCCTTTACCGCGTTTGTGGCCCCGACCTTGAAAACCCGGCCTGGAATTCAGGCCTTCGAATGGGTTCCCCGGGTTGCTTACCCGGAACGGGCCCTGTTTGAGGCCGAAGCCCGCCGGGATGGATTGCCGGACTACCAAATCTACCAGTTAGACCCCAAGGGCCATAAAGTCAGCGCCGGACCTCGCCAGTATTACTACCCCATTGCTTATGTGGAACCGCTGGCCGGAAACGAGCCCGCGGTGGGATTTGACCTGGGATCGGATCCAGCCCGCCTGGACGCCCTGGATAACGCCGCCGATACCGGCCAGGCGGCGGCGACCGAACGCCTCACGCTGGTCCAGGAAACCGGCGCCCAGGCCGGATTCCTGATTGCTATCCCGGTCTATCGGCCGAAGCTGCCCTTAACGACCGTTGAACAGAGGCGCCTGGCGCTGCAGGGCTTCGTGCTGGGGGTGTTTCGATTTGGTGATGCGGCGGAAGATGCGGTTCAGCCTGCACCCGAGAAGGGTCTCTGGACCACCTTGTTTGACCTGTCAGCCCCGCAAGATAAGCAACTGCTGCATCGCTTTGTCAACGCCCCAGGGCATCCGGAGGCGGTCTCCTGGAGAACCCTCCTGACCCCCTCCGTGACTCCGTCCTATAAACACTATTTCATCTTTGCAGGTCGGCAGTGGCTGGTGGAGATCAGCGCTTCACCAGCCTATGTGCAAAGGCATATTTCACTGTCCTATTGGCTGATACCGCCGATAGGAGTGCTGGTGACGCTACTATTAACGTTATATTTTGGGGCTTTGCTTTCCCATAAGGTTGCCGCCTATGCCGCGGCCCGGGATATTACCGAACGCCAGCGGGCCGAGGAGGCGTTATCCAAGCATCATCGGGAGTTGCAAGAGACCGCCCAGCGGCTGGAGCAATCCGTGCACCTGCTGCAATTGATTATCGAATCGATTCCCGCCAGGGTCTTCTGGAAAGATGATGATCTCCGCTATCTGGGCTGCAATACCCAGTTCGCCCGTGATGCCGGCCTCGAGCATCCGCAGCAGCTTCTGGGTAAGGACGACTTTGCCATGGGTTGGAAGGACCAGGCGGAGCTGTACCGGGCGGATGACCGCCAGGTCATGGAGTCCCGCCGCTCCAAGCTGAACATCATCGAGCCCCAAACGACTCCCGATGGGGCGCAAATCTGGCTGAATACCAGCAAAGTCCCGCTGCAACATCCTGATGGTGAGGTCTTTGGGGTTCTGGGGGTCTATGCCGATGTCACCGAGCACAAGCGGGCGGAGGCGGAGATCAAGCTCAACGAGGCCAGATTATCCAGCCTCTTGAGGATTTTCCAAAATCAGGCGGCCTCCATCCAGGACCTCCTGGAGTACGCCCTGGACGAGGTCATCGCCCTGACGGGCAGCAAGATCGGCTACCTTTACTTTTATGACGAAGCTACCCGGCAATTCACCCTGAACACCTGGTCTAAAGGGGTGATGCCCGCCTGTACCATTGTCGAGCCGCAGACCATTTACCAGTTGGATCAGACCGGCCTCTGGGGGGAAGCGGTCCGCCAGGCCAAGCCTATCATGGTCAACGATTTCCAGGCTCCCCATCTCCTGAAAAAGGGCTGTCCCCCGGGGCACGCCACCCTGACCAAGTATCTGACCATCCCGGTGGTCAGCGACGGCAAGATCGTGGCCGTGGTGGGCGTGGCCAATAAAGAGACCGATTACGACGACGGCGATGTCCGCCAGTTGACCCTGATGATGGATGCGGTCTGGCAGACGGTCGAGCGCCGGCGGATAATCCTGGCGCTGCAGGAGAGCGAAGAAAAATATCGTCTCCTGATCAATCAGATCCCCGCGGTAGTCTTTCGGGGCTATGCGGATTGCAGTATCGATTTCTTCGACAATAAAATAGAAGCTCTCACCGGGTTTAGTAAAGAGGAGTTTGATTCTCGCCAAATTAAATGGCGCGACCTGATTCTCCGGGAAGACCTTGCCAAGACGCGCCGAATCTTCATCGAGGCCCTCAAGACAGATAAATCTTACGTGCGGGAATACCGGATTCGGAATAAGAACGGCAGTATTACCTGGATTCAATGCATGGCGAAGATCTTCTGCGATGCCGCCGGGCAGGTTGATCATATCAGCGGCGTTTTCTATAACATCACCGATCGCATGCAGGCTGAGGAAGCCCTCCGGGAGAGTGAACGGAAATACCGGAGCTTGATTGAAACTACCAATACCGGTTACGTGATCATTGATTCCGCCGGCCAGGTTCTGGATGCGAATCCGGAGTTTGTCAGACTGACCGGGAATAACGAACTGGGGGAAATCTTAGGGCGCAACGTTATGGAGTGGACGGCGGCACAGGATCGGGAAAAAGTTGCGGCGGCAATGACCCGCTGTTTTGAAACTGGCCTCCTTAAAAGTCTGGAGATTGATTGTGTCGGGAGAGATGGCCGAGCCACTCCGGTCGAGATCAATGCCACCGCCATCGGCACCTCGGAGGGGGTAAAATTATTAAGCCTGGTGAGGGATATCTCCGATCGCAAGCGGGTCGAAGACGAGAAGGCCAAACTGGAGACCCAGCTGGTGCAAGCCCAGAAGATGGAAGCCATCGGGACTCTGGCCGGCGGCATCGCCCACGACTTCAACAATATCCTCACCGCCATCCTCGGAAATATTGGCCTGGCCAGGTTGAATAGAACCATAGGTGAGGAGGAGATAGAGAGTTTAGTGCAGGCGGAGCAGGCTTGCTTTAGAGCCAAGGAGTTGTCCGGACAATTGCTCACTTTCGCCAAGGGTGGCGTACCGGTTAAAAAAGTCGCCTCGCTGGCCAAATTGGTTCAAGAAGCGGCCAAGCTGGCCCTGGCCGGCTCCCAATCTCGGTGCGACTTTTCTTTCCCTGACCATATCTGGGCGGTGGAAATTGATGAAGGGCAGATCAATCAGGTAGTCAGCAATTTGTTTATTAATGCCGATCAGGCCATGCCGAATGGGGGGACTATTAAAATAGCCGCCGCCAATATTATAGTAAAAGAGGGATCGGAGTTACCCTTGCCGGAGGGGAAATATGTAAAATTAGCCATTACTGATCAAGGGATCGGCATCCCAAGCCAATATTTAGATAAGATATTCGAGCCCTACTTCAGCACCAAACAACAGGGAAGCGGCTTGGGCCTGGCGACGGCTTATTCAATTATTAAAAATCATTCCGGGCACCTGCAAGTAGAGTCCCAGATGGGAGTCGGCACCACCTTTTATGTCTACCTTCCCGCCAGTTTGGCAGAGCCCGTTGCCGCTATCGACGAACCAGCAACGCCGATTATCGGTCAGGGGAAAATACTGGTGCTGGATGATGACGAAAAGATCAGACAAATTTTATGTCGGATGCTCGGCCGGTTGGGTTACGAGGCCGATTCTGCCAGCGAAGGCTCTCAGGCCATAGAAAAGTTTGTCAAGGCGCAAGAATCCGGGCAGCCGTTTGATGCGGTAATCCTGGACCTGACCGTTCCCGGCGGCATGGGAGGCAAAGAAACCATCGAAAAGCTGCTCAAGATCGACCCTCAGGTAAAAGCTATAGTTTCCAGCGGTTATTCGGATGACCCAATTATGGCCAACTTTAAAGAATCCGGATTCAGCGAAGTCCTGGCCAAGCCCTATAAAATTGTGGACCTGAGCAAAATCCTCAAAAGAGTTATTTCAAAGCAGAGTGATTAAAGATAAAGGCGGTCTATTTTTCCCCACGCAACCTAAATATTGCTTCTGATCACCAGTTCAGCTCGATCCTTCATCTCCCTGCCCATATCCTCCCAGCCGGCATAATGCGCCGTCGCTTGCCGGGAGCGTCAATTATCGCTTCTCCAGGTGCCTGGATTATCAAGAGAGCTAAAAAGTTTATTAATGAAAATGGCGAAGCGGCCGATAAGATACCCAGGCCTTAGCCGCGGGGAGCTGGCGAAAGAATCTCTAGCCGGGTCTGGTTTCCCCTCCGTTTGCCGCCACCAGCGCTAATTTTCCAGGGGAAGGCTCCCCCTGAGCGCCTGGCCTGAAGTCAGTAACCGGCGAGCGGCCCAGGTTTAGTCGAGTTCAGGCTTTCCGGGCCAGTTGCTTTTTTTAAAAGAACTTTTCCCGCCCGCCAAGGATGGCAGGCAACCCGCTGCAGCCTTCGGGTGGGGAGACCGCGTCGAAGGCGGCGAGAAAGATACGGGGTTATGTCTGCTGCCCAACGCCACCCCCAGAACCCGAGGCCCGGAGACGGTCTCACGGGCGGTGCTTCCCGGACGTTGATCTATCTGCCCATCATCCATACCCAGGCGGATATGGGCGCCCTCAAAGCGCCGGTAGTCCGGGCGACCATGGAAAAACTGGGGCGGGCCGGCCTGGCCCGCCATCTGGCCGCCATCGACCAGGTGTGGACCGAGATCGAGGCTTTTATCGACGGCCTGGCCCTGCCCTTTGAGCGGGTGCGGCTCTACCAGGACGGCTTGCCGGTCTGCGGCCGGGAGGCGGAGATCGTCACGGAACTGGCCCAGGCCGGGAACCGCAACCATCGCCTGCTGCTGCGCCTGATGCAGCGGGGGGCCAGCCTCATGGGAACGGAATCCAGCGACCTGTTGGTTCAAGAGTACCAACTGGCCAGACAATCCTTGACGAGCCGCCCACCTCGGGCCGCCGGAGTGGCGGCGCAGCGCCGGGCCCTGGGCGCCGCCCTGCTCCAGCGTCGAGATCAATTTATGGCGCAGCGCATCAATGACACCCTCAAACCAGGCGAGACCGGCATCCTTTTTCTGGGGATGCTGCATTCCTTGGAACGGTACCTGCCCAAGGATATCCAGGTGACCTATCCGCTTCACCAGCCTCGCTGAACCCGGAGGAAATATGGAGCACGGCGCAGATCAGGTACTCATTGTGGACGATGACCGGGATATCGGCCGGCTGCTTTCCACCCTGATGAACAAAGGGGGACTGGCCAGCCAGGTGGCTTATGACGGCGAAACGGCCTTGCAGATGCTGGCCGCGCAAGCGCCGGATTTGCTCCTGGTGGATGTCAAGATGCCCGGCCTTGACGGCATGGAATTATTGAAACGAGTCAAGGAAACGGACCCGCAGCTGCCGGTGGTCCTGATCACCGCCTATGCCGAAATTTCCGGCTCGGTGGCGGCCATGAAAGCCGGGGCCTTCGATTACCTGGCCAAGCCCTTCGATCACACCGAGGTGATGCGGGTAGTACGCGCCGCCCTGAGTGAGCGGCAGCGCCGGCGGCAAGCCGGGGTCGAAGATATCCCGGCGGATAATGTCCTCCGGGTGATGATGGGCCCCAGCGACGCGGTTACCCGGATCATCCGCGAGGTGAACCGGGTGTCCCAATCGGACTTCAGTGTCATCATCCAGGGGGAAACCGGCGCCGGCAAAGAGCTGGTGGCCCGGGCCGTCCACCAGTTGAGCCGCCGGGCCGCGGCCCCCTTTATTCCCCTGGATTGCGGGGCCATCCCCGAAACCCTCATCGAAAGCGAACTCTTCGGCTACCAGAAGGGCGCCTTCACCGGCGCCACGGCCTCTAAGATGGGAAAATTCGAGGCCGCCCAGGGTGGCACCTTATTCCTGGACGAGATTGCCAACCTGCCGGTTTCGTCCCAAACGAGGCTGCTGCGGGTCCTCCAGGAGAAGGCGGTCCTGCGCCTGGGGGCCCTCAAGCCCATCGAGATCGACGTCCGCCTGCTCACCGCCAGTAATCAAAAGCTCCTTGGACTGGTGGAGTCGGGGCAGATGCGGGAGGATATCTACTTCCGGCTGAATGAATTCACCATCACCATTCCGCCCCTCAGGGAACGCCGGGAAGACATCCCCTATCTGGCTAAACGCTTCCTGGACATCACCAACCGGGAATTGCAGAAAAACGTCCAGGGCTTTTCCAAAGTATTGCCTGGAGGCCCTGTTGTCCTACAACTGGCCGGGGAACGTGCGCCAGCTCCGGGCCGTCATCCGTCGGGCCGTGCTCCTGGCCGACGATTTCGTCACCGAAAAGCACCTGGAGATCAAACGCGCCCCGGTGCCGGGCCTGGCCTTCACCCCCCGGGTCGACGGCACCCCCTGGCGGGAGATGTCCCTCAAGGAGATCGTCCATCGCAGCGTGGTCACGGTGGAGCGGGAGGTCCTGGCCCGGGCCCTGAAATTCACCGGCGGCAATAAGGCCAAAGCCGCCCGCTTATTACAAATAGATTATAAGACGATGCACTACAAGCTGAAGCAATTCTGCATCAATGGGTCTGGAGGCCAATATGACTAAAGGCAAAAAATCCGAGGAAGGGCCCGGTTTCGGGGGGGTCTTCAAAGGCCTGGCTGATCTCATCGAAAAACTGGGCGACCTGGCTGACAAGGGGCAGGAGCTCAAGAAGAGCGGCGAATTTCAACAAAAAGACCTGAAAGGGGTCTATGGCTTCTCCGTCAAAATGGGCCTGGGGGATAAAGGGGACCAGGAGATCAAGGTGGAACCCTTCGGCAACGTCCGCAGGGACGAGCGCTCCGGTGAAACCGTGGTCCAGGAAATCCGGGAACCCGTGGTGGACGTGTTTGAGGAAAAGGATTTCACCCTGGTCGTAGCCGAGATGCCGGGCATCAGCACCAGGGATGTGAAGTTGGAGGTCAAGGAGGACCTGCTCACCATTATCGCCGAGAAGCAGGATAAGAAATACCGCAAGGAGATCCTCCTGCCCCGGGCTTATCCCCGGGACAAGATGCAGATGTCCTGCAACAACGGCATCCTCGAGATCAAGTGCAGTCTTTAGGCACGGTGGGGGAGACTGATGGCTAAATCAGAAGACGCCACGCTCAAGCTGAAAGTCACCGAGGCCCTGGGGAAAGACGTGGGCCGGGCCTATGCCCGCATGGGACCGGAAGACCTGGAGAAGCTCCAACTGGCCATCGGCGATATCGTTGAGGTCACCGGCAAGCGCCAAACGGTCGCCAAGGCGATGCCGGCCTACAAGGAACTGCGGGGCCGCTCCCGGGTCCAACTGGACGGCATCAGCCGGGAAAACGCCGGGGCCGGGATCGATGATTTTGTGCAGTTGCGCAAGGTCGCCTGCCAGCCCGCCGAACGGGTGGTTCTCACCCCCATCACCCTCACCCCGGGGGAACGGGACCTGCAATATATCGGCAGCCTCCTGGACGGACTGCCGGTGCGGGAAGGGGACCGCATCCGGGCCACCCTGTTCGGCAGCCGTACGGCCGACTTCAAGGTGGAAGCCCTGACCCCGCGGGGGCCGGTGCTGATCAACCCCACCACCATCCTGGTGATCGGCAAGACCGGGGCGGCCCCGGCGGAAGCCCGCCGGGCGGCAGTGTCCTACGAGGACGTGGGCGGCCTCAAACCCCAATTGCAGCGCATCCGGGAAATGATTGAGCTGCCGCTGCGTTACCCCGAGCTTTTCGAGCGCCTGGGTATCGACGCCCCCAAGGGCGTCTTGCTCCACGGCCCTCCCGGCTGCGGCAAGACCCTCATTGCCCGCACCATCGCCCAGGAGACCGAGGCCAATTTCTTCTCGGTGAGCGGCCCGGAGGTGGTCCACAAGTTTTACGGCGAGTCCGAGGCCCATCTGCGCAAGATCTTTGAGGAGGCGGCCAAGAAAGGCCCCAGCATCATCTTCCTGGACGAAATCGACGCCATCGCCCCCCAACGGGAAAAGGTGGTGGGGGACGTGGAAAAACGCGTGGTGGCCCAACTGCTGGCCTTGATGGACGGCCTCAACAAACGCCAGAACGTCATCGTCATCGGCGCCACCAACATCCCCAATGCCCTGGACCCGGCCCTGCGGCGGCCCGGCCGCTTCGACCGGGAGATCGCCATCCCCATCCCCGACCGCTACGGCCGCCTGGAGATCCTGGAGATCCACAGCCGCGGCATGCCTCTGTCTGAGGACGTGGATATGGGACATGTGGCCGAGATCACCCACGGTTTCGTGGGGGCCGACCTGGAGGCCCTCTGCCGGGAAGCGGCCATGATCTGCCTGCGCCGCCTGATGCCCGACATCGATCTGGGCCTCGCCGCCATTCCTTACGAACAACTGGCCCTGCTGGAAGTCCACATGGACGACTTCACGGCCGCGCTCCGGGAGGTGGAGGCCTCGGCCATCCGGGAGGTCTTCGTCGAAGTTCCGGATGTGCGCTGGGAGGACGTGGGGGGCCTGAAAACCGTGAAGGAACGCCTCAAGGAGGCGGTGGAGTGGCCCCTGCAATATGCCCACCTCTTCAAAAAGGCGGGCATCAAGCCCCCCAAAGGCCTGCTGCTGACCGGACCGCCGGGCTGCGGCAAGACCCTGTTGGCCAAGGCCGTCGCCACTGAAAGCCGGGTGAACTTCATCTCGGTGAAGGGGCCGGCCCTGATGTCCAAGTATGTGGGCGAATCGGAGCGGGGCGTGCGGGAAATCTTCAAAACCGCCCGCCAGGCGGCGCCCTGCATCATCTTCCTGGACGAGACCGAGGCCTTGCTGCCGGCCCGCAGCGCCGGCGGGGCCGACTCTCACGTTTCCGAACGGGTCCTGAGCCAATTCCTGGCGGAACTGGACGGCATCGAGGAATTGAAAGGCGTGCTGGTCCTGGGCGCGACCAACCGCCCGGATTTGATGGACGCCGCGGTGCTGCGGCCGGGCCGCTTCGACGAAATCGTCGAGATTCCCCTGGCCGATGAGGCGGACCGGCGGGAGATTTTTGCGGTCCACCTTAAGGGCAAACCCCTGGCCAAAGGGATCACCGCCAAGGAACTGGCCGCCCGCACCGAAGGCCTGAGCGGCGCCGAAATCGCCTCCGTGTGCAGCAAGGCGGCCCTGGCGGCCGTGCGGCGGGCGGTGGCCGCGGAAATCGCCCAGGAGGGCGCCGGGGAGAAACATCTCCTCATCCGGCCGGAAGATATCGAAGAAGCCCTGGAGGAGATGCTGGGCAGTAGCCAGTAGTCAGTTGCCAGTTCCCGGTTACAAGTTTTAGGGCGGATGGCACGCTGTAGCTACTAGTGCGGCGTCCCGTAAGTACTATGGCAGGCAATCAGGTGAAAACTTGAACCCATGAGGTATTAAAGTCCCCCTTTGAAAAAGGGGGATTTAGGGGGATTTTAGGGAGTTAGTTAAAATCCGCTCTTCCCCCCTCTTTCCAAGAGGAGTTAAAAACCTCGGTTTTAAAAGTCGCAGCAATTATAAGGCATCACCCTAGATAACGACGTGACCTGGAAATCGTTGAATTTTTTTGCTGAGAACTGGCCAGTAGCCGGTAGTCAGTTGCCAGTTCCCGGTTACAAGTTTTAGGGCGGATGGCACGCTGTAGCTCCTAGTGTGGCGTCTCGTAAGTACTATGGCAGGCCATCAGGTGAAGACTTGAACCCATGAGGTATTAAAGTCCCCCTTTGGAAAAGGGGGATTTAGGGGGATTTTAGGGAGTTAGTTAAAATCCGTCCTTCCCCCCTCTTTCCAAGAGGGGTTAAAAACCTCGGTTTTAAAAGTCGCAGCAATTATACGGCATCGCCCTGGATAACGACGCGACCTGGAAATCGTTGATTTTTTTTGCTGAGAACTGGCCAGTAGCCAGTAGTCAGTTGCCAGTTCCCGGTTACAAGTTTTAGGGCGGATGGCACGCTGTAGCTCCTAGTGCGGCGTCCCGTAAGTACTATGGCAGGCAATCAGGTGAAGACTTGAACCCATGAGGTATTAAAGTCCCCCTTTGAAAAAGGGGGATTTAGGGGGATTTTAGGGAATTAGTTAAAATCCGCCCTTCCCCCTCTTTGAAAGAGGAGTTAAAAACCTTGGTTTTAAAAGTCGCAGCAATTATACGGCATCACCCTGGATAACGACGCGACCTGGAAATCGTTGATTTTTTTTGCTGAGAACTGGGAACTGGTAACTGGTAACACTGCTATTCGGAGCAGCGATCGGTAACTGGCTACTGACTACTGGCTACTAAAAAATGGAACAGGGACTCTATCTCTTCTGTCTGGCCCGGTTAAGCTGCCTGCCCGGCCTGCCGCTGCCGGGCCTGGGGCTGGATGGCCACAGCCCGCTGCGGGTGACCGGTTTCCGGGATCTGGCCGCGGTTTGGAGCCCGGTGTGCCTCGATGATTTTTGCGGGCCGGAGGCGGCGGAACGGCTGCAGGACCTGACCTGGATCGGCCCCCGGGTCATCCGCCATCAGGAGGTGGTAGCCGGGGTGATGCAGCACTCTCCGGTACTCCCGGCTCGCTTTGGCACCCTTTTTACCTCCGCCGCCAACCTGGAAAAGGTTCTGCACCAGCGGCATGACGCCATCGCCGCCTTCCTGGAGCGCCTGACGGACCAAGAGGAGTGGGCGGTGAAAGGCATGTTGGACCGGCCGGCGGCCAAAGCCAGGCTGTTTTCCCTCAAACTGGTGGAACAGGCCGCGGAGCTGGAGGGCTTATCGCCGGGGAAGCGCTATTTTGAGGAGCAGCGTCTGCGGGCCACCTGCGACCAGGAATCGTCCCGGTGGCTGCAATCGGTTCTCCGGGAACTGGGGACCGACCTCCGGCAGTACGCCAGAGAGATTCGGGAACGCCGGCTGCTCTCCCGGGAGGCCACCGGCAGCGATCGGGATATGGTCTTTAATTGGGCCTTCCTGCTGCCCGCCGGGTCCGTAGCCGGTTTCCAGGCCCGGATCCGGGAGGCCAACGCCCGCTACTGCGACTGCGGCCTGGTGCTGGAAGCCACCGGCCCCTGGCCGCCCTATAGTTTCTGTCCCGTCCTGGAACTGGAACCCGAAGCATGACCTGCCTCTTTTATTGTATCTGCCGCCACCCGGGCCCGGAAGTCGCCGGACTGGCGGGGGTGGGGGACCACCCGGTATACCGGATAACGCACCGGCGTCTGGGCGCCGCCGTCTCCGGCATCGGTCCCGCCGACCTGGCCCCGGACCTCACCCGGGTCCGGGCCTATGAGCGGGTGGTCAATTCCTATCACCGCCAGGGCACGGTTATCCCGCTGCGTTACGGTTCGGTAGTGTCACAGGAAACCCAAGTCATTGAATTGTTGGACGAATATAACCAGCAATACGAATCCCTGCTGCAGGAACTGGAGGGCTGTGTGGAGATGGGGCTGCGGATCTTGCTGCCGGCGGCTTCCCCCGGTCTGCCGCCGGGTTCCCGGGAGCTTGCCGGACCGCCCCCCCCGGCCCCGCCGGGGCCTCCGGAGCGCCTCGGTTTGACCTATCTCACGGCCCGTAAGGCCCACTATGCCCATCAGGATCGTTGGACCGAGGAGTATCGCCAGGTCGCGGACCGCTGCCTGGCCCAGTTTGCGGGACTGTTCGTCAAATCCAAGACGGAAGCGCCGTCGCCCCGTCTCCCGTTGCTTTCTCTCTATTTTCTGATACCCCGCCCGGCGGTGGTGGCTTTTCGCCGGGCCTTCCGGCAACTTACCGAGACCGAGTCGGCCCGGCTGCTGCTCTCCGGCCCCTGGCCGCCGTATAATTTTGTGCTCAGCCGCTCCGGTCTCCTTGACCCCTGAGTGGGGAAAGTGAGCAGCCATGGATGCGAGTTTATCAGCACTGGAGACTGGCCCGGAACTACAGCGCTATCGGACCCTTTACGAGATGCTGCTGGAGGCCATCCCCTCCTCGGTGCTGCTCATCGATCGGGATCTCCGCATCGTCTCGGTAAATCGCAATTTTCTGGAAAAAAATCGCCGCTCTCTGGCCGAAACCATCGATCGCCGTCTGGATCAGGTCTTTCCGGCCATCATCTTCGAGCAGATGGATTTTCCAGGGCGCATCCGCCAAGTCTTTGAGCATAACTCTCGGATCAAGGGGGAACGGATGACCTACCGGGCCCCCGGGATTCCCCTACGCATCTATTATTATAGCATCCTGCCCTTTTCCTGGCAGGGTGAGGTGGAACTGGCCATGCTGCTCATGGAGGACGTCACCGAGCAGGTGCGTCTGAGTGAGGAGGTGCAGCGGGTGGAGCGCCACCTGGCCTCGGTGGTGGAAAGCGCCCAGGATATCGTCCTGTCCACTGATCTGGAAGGCAAGATTCTGACCTGGAACACGGCCGCGGAGCAGCTTTCAGGCTTCTCCCTCCACGAGGTCAAGGGACATAACTTTTTCGACTTCTGCCCGGATGACGAGCAGAAAGGTATGGACCTGGTCTTTGCCAACCTCCAGGCGGGCAAAGAGGCGCAAATAGTGGAGCTGGACCTGAAGACCCGGAACGGCGGGAGAATTCCGGTCGCCTGGATCTTCTCCCCCATGAAGGACCATCTAGCCGAGACTGCCGGGGTGGTGGCGGTGGGCCGGGACCTGACGGAGCGCCGCAAGTTTCAGGCGCAACTGCTCCAGTCCCAAAAACTCGCCGCCCTGGGGGTGATGGCCGGCGGCATCGCCCACGAAATTCGTAATCCCCTGGCGGTCTGTTCCTCCGCCGCCCAGTTCATCATGGAAGACGACACCTCTCCGGAGTTTCGCCAGGAGTGCGCCCAAAAGATCTACACCGGCATCCAGCGAGCCTCCATGATCATTGAAAACCTGCTGCGTTTCGCCCGTCCTTCGGTAAAAACCGACCTCAAAGAAATCGACCTGACTTTTCTCCTGGAGGAAACCATCTCCCTGATCATCAACCAGGCCTTGATTCAAAAGATTGAGCTGCGCTCGCATCTGCCGGCGCATCCCATCTTGATTAACGGCATGGAAGGGTTGCTGCAACAAGCCTTCATGAACCTGCTGCTCAACGCCATCAAGTCCATGCCGGATGGGGGCGTGCTGGATATTACCCTCGGCCGGACCAACGGCGATGCCGTGATCGGCATCAGCGACACGGGCCACGGCATTGCCGTCGAGGATCTGGACAATATCTTCGACCCCTTTTACACCACGGCCCCGGCGGGCCAGGGGTCGGGACTGGGCCTCTCCATCTGCTATTCCATCATCAAACAGCACTTCGGCACCATCACGGTGGACAGCCTGCAAGGCCAGGGCAGCACCTTCTCCGTCCGACTTCCCATCTCTTAAGGGGCTCAGTATGAGCGAAGGCCGTGAACAGATCCTGATCGTCGATGATGAGCCGGATATGTGCTGGGCCCTGGAAAAACTCTTCAACAGCCGGGGCTTTGTCACCCAGAAGGCCCTGAGCGCCCAGGAGGCCCTGGAACTCATGGCGCAGCATCATTTCGGCCGGGCCTTCCTGGACGCCAAGCTGCCGGATATGGACGGCCTGGACCTGGCCCGGTGTCTACTCACCATGGCCCCGGAGATTCGCATCATCATGGTGTCCGGCTACTTTTACCGCGACGATCTCACCATCCAGCTCGCCATCTCCCACGGCCTGATTCGCGGCTTTATCAGCAAACCCTTTCTCCAGGACGAAATCCTGAAGCTCCTGGAGATCTGAAGGAGCATGATGACCAAGGCACGGCGGCCCTAGTCTAGGGAATCCTTTCCATAGAACCAGGTCCACCCTGGGAGATAAAGAGCCGGCAACTTCTGGGTATATCACTAATATTATTGATAAAAAAACATATTAACGAGTTGGCACGTATCTTGACTATATAGCTCAGCAAGGCATGCCTTTTTCTGCAAAAAAACCCAAATTCATCAAGGAGGTTCTTCATGGCTAAAGTACAAAAATCAACCGATTCCTCCAGCCTGGCGGAAGTGGTTGACCGTATTCTGGACAAGGGTATCGTCATCGATGCCTGGGTCAAGGTGTCGTTGGTGGGTATCGAGCTGCTGTCCATCGAAGCTCGCGTAGTCATCGCTTCCGTGGATACTTATCTGAAGTACGCCGAGGCCATCGGCCTCACGGCCAGCGCCGCGGCTCCTGCCTAAGGCCGACCGGGAGGGTGGCCTCCTCCGGGAGGGGTCCGCTGCGACCTCTCCCGGCCAGAGGCCCCTCACCTTCTTCAAGGGCGAGCACCATCTTGCCGATCTGCCCCTGAAGGCCTCAAGGCAAGAGAAAGGAGAAACCACATGGGTCGCTTTACTGAGGAAATGACCCGGCTTACCACTGAGATCGTGGCCTCTCGCGGGGGGCGCAAGTCCTTCGTCAAGAACCTGACCCACGACGTCGCCGCCATGAAGGCCCACCTGCACCGGGCCCACCTGGAGATGTCCCGGAAAACCAAGGCGGAAAGGCGAGCCGCCATGTCCCACCTGAAGAAAACCGTGGGCGCCATGCGCCATGCCTTTGCCGCGGACCTGCAAGGGGCGCGCCAGGCCTGGGCCGGCAAGTGAGCCCGCCTGACGATCTCAGCCCAGCTGCATAACCTCAACCCTGAACTGACTACGGTCAGTTCAAACCAAACCTAAGGAGAATTACCATGGCTAAAGTACAGAAATCAACCGATTCCTCCAGCCTGGCGGAAGTGGTCGATCGCATCCTGGATAAGGGTATCGTCATCGACGCCTGGGTCAAGGTGTCGCTGGTGGGCATCGAACTGCTGTCCATTGAAGCCCGCGTAGTCATCGCCTCCGTGGATACCTATTTGAAGTATGCCGAGGCCATCGGCCTCACCGCCAGCGCCGCCGCTCCGGCCTAAGGGCGCTCTGGGGAAATAGTTCCTCCTCTGGAGAGGGGCGGACCAACGCGCCCCTCCCCGGCAGGGGGTTGCCACTGGGATGGTCCAGGGCAAGCCGGCCAGGAAGTTCCCCGGCAAGGTCCTTTAGAAAGGAGATACTCGTATGGGTTCCTTAACAGAAAGTATGACCCGGTTATGCCACGAAATCGTGGGCCAGCGTGGGGCGCGTCTCACCTTCATCCACGACCTGGGCCAAAATGTGGCGGAGATGCAGGCCAACCTGCGCCGGGACCACTCCGAGATGGCCCGACGGACCAAGGCGGAACGCCAGATCTTCGTCAGGGACCTGGGTCAGGAGGTGGAGACTCTGCTGCACGGATTCCGCCGGGCCCATAAAGGCATGGCCCGGAAGACCAAAGCGGAGCGGTTGGCTGCCGTCAAGCAAATCAAGGTTTGCGTAAGGGGGATGTGTCAGGAATTTGCCCACGACCTGGCCGGCGCCCGCCGGGCCTGGTCCGGACCTTCTCCTGCCGAACGCCGCGCCGCCGCGGAAGCTGAACGCCGCTCCAGGGCGGAAACTGAACGCCGGGCCAGGGCCGAGGCGGAACAGCGGGCCCATGAAGCGGCCGAACGGGATCGCCTGGCAGTGTTGGCTAAAGCCAAGGAAGAGGCCACCAGACCTCAGGTTGCCAGCCAGGTTAAGGGAGAAACAGGGCGCCCGGGCAAAAAGAAGGGCTGAACCTCAGGCCCTGCTAAGGAACGATCATGACCCAAGTTCAGCCAGTGGAAAAAACGCCGCCGACGGGCCGCCCGGCAGGAGGCTTGGAAGAAGTGACCTGCTCCTTCTGCCGCGGCCGCGGCACCGACCCTTTTGGGATCATGTCCTGGCTTTCCACCTGCGTCGTGTGTGGGGGCAGGGGAACGGTGCCGGTGCCGGTGTCTCGCCGGCGCTGCGCCCACTGCCGGGGAACCGGGGCCGTCAAGACCTTCACCTGCACCGTTTGTCACGGCACCGGTTTTGTGCCCGAACTTCCCGGCCCGACCAAGGTTTGTCCGGAGTGCCGGGGTACTGGCAATGATGCCTCCTTCTCAACCCTGGCTTGCCAGACCTGCCGGGGACGGGGCCTGGTGTCCCGGGATAGTGATCGCTATCTATGTAAATAATTGCCCATTTCCTGCCCCTGGATTCCAGGGGCAGGGGCATCAACAGTGACAGGAGCAATGCGTATGAGTGCCAAACATCAGCGAGGGACCGCCATCACCGTGGTTAAGGGCGAAAGCCGGGATGACCAGGTGACCCCGGAGGCCAGTCAGGAATTTGTCGAAACCTCTTATGTCCAGGATTTGAGCAAACGCGCCCTGGCCTACCTGGACGTGGGTTATCCCGTCCACTTCGCCGGTCCCGCCGGCACGGGCAAAACCACCCTGGCTTTTCACGTGGCGGCCCAGCGCGGCCGCCCGGTGGTCCTGATCCACGGGGACGACGAGTTCGCCAGTTCCGATCTGGTGGGGCGCCACTCCGGCTATCGCAAACAGAAACTCATCGACAACTTCATCCATTCGGTCCTCAAGACGGAAGAGTCCATGAATGTCACCTGGATGGACAACCGCCTCACCATGGCCTGCAAAGGCGGCTATACCCTGATCTACGATGAGTTTACCCGGTCCCGCCCTGAGGCCAACAACGCCCTGCTCAGCATCCTGGAGGAGAAGATCCTCAATCTGCCCAAGATGTCACAGGGCGGTGAGGGCTACATCGAGGTCCACCCGGAGTTTCGAGCCATCTTCACCTCCAACCCGGAGGAATACGCCGGCGTCCATAAGACTCAGGACGCCCTTATGGACCGCCTCATCACCATCAACCTGGGACATTTCGACCGGGAAACGGAGATCCAGATCGCCATGGCCAAAGCCGGCCTGGCCCGGGCGGAGGCCGAGATTATTGTCGATGTGGTGCGGGAATTGCGGGGTCTTGGGGTCAACAACCACCGCCCCACCATCCGGGCCTGCATTGCCATCGCCAAGATCCTGGTGCACCAGGGGGCTCGGGCCCACAAAGACGACCCCGTCTTCCAATGGGCCTGTCGGGACGTCCTCAATAGCGACTCCGCCAAAGTGACTCGCGGCGGCCAATCGCTTATGGGGGAAAAGGTGGAAGAAGCGATCCACACCGTTTTGAGTTCACGGCAGCCAATCCCCCTGAGAACCGGGCCGCAGGCGAGACTGGCCAAGGAGTAACCCATGTCCATTCCCAGGAGAGGCCTGCAGGACCTCCGGACGCAGACGGGCAAGGTGAGAAAGGCCGTCCTCCCGCACGAAGCCTATCTCCGCATCAGCCACATCGAGATGGAGAAGGCCCGGAAGACCGTGGAGAGCGACAAGGCCAGGCAGTTGATGGCGGACATCGCCAACCGCCTCCAGGAGATTGAGGCGGAAAAAGAGGCCCTCCTGCAGGCGGTGGGGGACAAAACCGGCCCGGCCAGGCTGGTCCGGCAGGGCCCGGCCAGCCGTTCCGGCGGCGGCTTTAAAATTAAATATTGATAAAAAGGTTTATCAATAACTCCGAGGATGCCGATGAATACTCTAAAGGATTCGAACCAATTGCGGACCATGCGCCAGGTGAAGAGTTACCGCTCCTGCCCCACCTCTACGGGCTTGCCCATGTGGGGCGCGGAGTTGGGCCGCATGTACCAGGAGGAAGTGGCCCGCTGGAACCGGGAATTGCGCCGCCGCTGGCTGGCCGCCGTCTGGCGGCCGCATCGGCATTGTTGCCGGTGAGGAGGTCGAAAAGCTCATGCGCTATGCTCTAAAAGTCCTCGAGCGCTTCGGCCCGGCCCCCCATAAGGCTGGCCAGCGCCAGTACTTCGTGGACGAAGTGCGGTGCGCTTACTGCGGCGGCAGTGGGGCCGATCCCAAATACAGCAGCGCCTCCGGTTGCCCGGTGTGCCGTGGCGCCGGCTTCGTGCGGGTCGTGCCCCCGGTGGTCGCCTGTCGGCAATGCGGCAGCTCCGGCCGGGTGGGCGGTGATCTTGTCTGCCTCTCCTGCCAGGGGCTCGGGGTGGTTTCGGTCCCCCTGAAGGCCGATACCTGTCCCCGGTGCGGCGGTACGGGGGAAACGGGGGTTTTTTATTGCAATGCCTGTAAAGGGCAAGGAATCGCCTGACGTCGCCAGACGTCGCCAAGGGAGAATTGCTATGAAAATCAATTGCCTGTCCTGTGGCTTTAAAGTGGATCTGGATGAGACTTATGACGACTTTGAGGGCCCGATCAAGTGTATCTGCGGCGCCCTGCTGGAGGTCAGGATCAATGAGGGCGCGCTCAAGTTTATCAAGCTGGTGCCACCCCTGCATCCCAAGTCTAAGCGGATGGAAGGCGGGGCCACCCCTTGAGGACTGGCAAAAGCTGAGTCTCTCCAGGCAGGTATGATTCCTTAGCCGGAAATCGGTGAGGTCGCGCCGCTTTCCCCCAAAGTGAGACCAGACTATGGCACGGGCAGCAGCGCAAGAAGGCAGGTACTTATATGCCATCGTCTCCGGGCCGGGCGAGCGGCAGTATGAATTCGCCGGGATTAACGGGGCCTCCGTTTATAGCATCGGGAACGGCAAGGTGGCTGCCGTGGTGAGTGACATTCCCAACGACAGGATCCGTCCGGAACGCCGCCACCTGGCCGCCCAGCAGGCCGTCCTCAAGGGCTTGCTGGCCACCTCGGACTCCATGCTGCCCATGGCCTTCGGGATTATTGCCGACGGTCCCAAGGCTATCCAGAAGATCCTCTCCCACAATCACGAGGCCTTCCTCAGGCAGCTGCGGCGGGTAGCCGGGATGGTGGAAATGGGACTGCGAGTCTCCTGGGACGTGCCCAATATTTTTGATTATTTCATCAATACCCATCCGGACTTGCGGGCTACCCGGGATCGCTTTCTGGGACCTTTCGGCAATCCTTCCCAGGAGGACAAGATCGAACTGGGGCGCCTGTTTGACCGCCTCCTCAATGAGGACCGGGAAGCCTATACCGACCAGGTGGAGGAGATCCTGTCCCAGTACTGCCAGGAGTTGAAGCGGAACAAGTGCCGCAGTGAAGCCGAGGTGATGAACCTGGCCTGCCTGGTGCGGAAAGAGGGCCAGGACCGTTTCGAAGCAGGGGTTTTCGAAGCCGCCAAGCTCTTCGACAACAATTTCACCTTCGACTACAACGGCCCCTGGGCGCCGCATAACTTCGTGGAACTGGAACTGAAATTGTAATCACCCCAAAGGAGACCGGATGTTTCTTATCGATGATTTGCTGATGTCCCCGGCCAAAGGCCTGCTCTGGGTGTTTAAAGAGATTCACGACGCCGCGCAGCAGGAAATGGCCGGCGAAGGCGAGGCCATTACCGCGGCCCTGAGCGAGCTTTACCAGAAACTGGAAAGCGGGCGGCTCACCGAGGCCGAGTTCGACGCCCAGGAAAAGGTGCTCCTGGATCGCCTGGACCGCCTGCAGGCCCAAGAGGAGCCCGAGCCGCGGCTGGTGAAAAAACCGGCCAAACGCCCCCGCAGGAAAGCCCCGGCCCCCGGAAGTTCGGCCGCCGTGATCTAACCTGCCGCCAATGACCAACCGCCGGCGGACCAGGCTTTAGGGAGCAAGAAGCCAGCGCGGGAAACCGGGGTTCGGGATCTGACACCGGTGCATGGGGGGCTCGATGGAGTTAAACCTATCATTTCCGCTTGCTCAGGCCAGCGCCGCCGCGGCTGTGCAGGATGACACTTTCCAAAATTCACCTAGGGGTAACGGGCGTGCTCAGTTTCTTGGAGGATCCGCAGCTCAGATTGATCTTCTTCGGCGGCAAAGGCGGGGTGGGCAAGACCACCTGCGCCGCGGCCGCGGCGCTCCACCGTGCCCGCCGCACCCCCCAGGGCTCCTTCCTCCTGCTCTCCACCGATCCGGCCCATTCCCTGGCTGACAGCCTCGGCGACCTCCAGCCCCCGGCCAATTTACAGATCCTGGAATTCAACGCCCCGGCGGCCCTGGAGGCCTTCAAGGCCAAACACCGCCATAAATTTGCCGAGATCGCCGCCCGGGGCACCTTTCTGGATCAGGAGGACATCCACCGGCTCCTGGACCTCTCTCTGCCCGGCCTGGATGAACTCATGCCTCTGCTGGAAATCGCCGCCTGGGTCGAAACCCAGGCCTATGACCTCATTGTGGTGGATACTGCGCCCTCCGGCCACACCTTACGGCTATTGGCTACCCCGGAGCTGATCCGCACCTGGCTTAAGGCCCTGGATGCCCTGCTGGCCAAGCACCGTTTCCTGCAGCAGCATTTCCGGGGTACGTATCAGCCTGACGAACTGGACGACTTTCTGCTGGGTCTGGCCGCGGCGGTGAAACGCCTGGAGGGTCTGCTGCAGAATCATCAGGCCTGCCGCTTCGTGCCGGTGATGCTGGCTGAAGCGGTGGTCATCAGCGAGACCAGGAAGCTCCTGGACGAACTCAAGCGTCGGAAGATTTCGGTCAGGGAGGTCGTCATCAACCGCCTTTCTCCGGAGAATTCCTGCCCCCTCTGCGGCGAAGAACGACGGCGGCAATGGCAGCTCCTCCGGGAGTTTAACGGCAAGTTGGCCGATTACGCCTTTTGGGGCGCCTTATTGGGCCCGGAAGAAGTCCGGGGGCCCCTCCTTGAGACTTTTTGGCAAGGCGTCACCCGCCTGGACCTCAGCCAACCGCCCTCAATCCAGGCTCCCCTGGAATTACCCCCCAGGGTGGAAGCCGCGCCTTTCTGCCCGCCTCCCGATCTTGACTTCCTGATCTTTGCGGGTAAGGGCGGGGTGGGCAAGACCACCTTGGCCTGCGCCACCGCGGTGCGTCTGGCTCAGGAGTTTCCCGACCAGCAGATCTTGCTCTTCTCCACTGATCCGGCCCATTCCCTGGCGGACTGCCTGCAACTCCCCCTGGGCTCCCAGCCGGTCCGCCTCGGCCCCGGCCTCTCGGCCCTGGAGATCGACGCCCCCGGTGAATTCACCGCTCTCAAGCACCAATATCAGGATGAGCTGGAAAGGTTTTTTAAGACTGCCCTGGAAAATTTTGACCTGCCCTTTGACCGCCCGGTGCTGGAGCGCATCCTGGACCTGTCCCCTCCCGGCCTGGATGAAATGATGGCCCTGGTGCGCTCCATGGGATTCCTCAAGCAAGGCCGCTATGATGTCTTGATCCTGGATTCGGCTCCCACCGGCCATCTTCTCCGCCTGTTGGAAATGCCGGAACTCATAGAAAACTGGCTAAAGGCCTTTTTCCGTCTGCTCCTGAAGTATAAGCTGATCCTCCGCTTCCTGAATCTCTCCCGGGAGATGCTGCGAATTTCCCGGGATCTGAAGCTGCTGAGAACCGTCTGGCGGGACCCGACCCGGACCGCCGTTTATGCGGTAAGCATACTTACGGAAATGGCCTTCCAGGAGACCTGCGACCTGTTGGCGGTGTGCGGGCGCCTGGGAGTGCCGGTGCCGGTGCTGTTCCTCAATCAGGCCACCCCGGCCTGGGATTGTCCGCTGTGCGCCGCCCTGAATCGCCGGGAAGCCTTGATCCGGGAAAAATTCCAGCGAACCCTGGCGGGGCGGTGGCAGACCGTGATTTATCGTCAAAGCGAACCAAGCGGTTTGAAGCGCCTGGGAGAATTGGGCCAGGCCCTTTATCGGCCCGGAATCATGGAGAACCCTCATGGGCTTGTTGCTGATCTGTCCGCATTGTCGGGATAGGGTACCGCTCTCCTCTGCGAGTTGCCCCGCCTGCCGGGCGGACCTGCGGGTGCTGCCGCCGGAAGACCGCCGTTACATCTTTGGCGAGCCGGAGGAGGCCAGCGCGGCCCCGGCGTCCCTTACCGCGGAATTGGTTGAGGAGTTCCCGGAGTCGCTGCCGGTCTCGGCCGATCTCTCTGAAAACCGGGAGGTGTCGCTCTGCGAGGCCCTGGATCGTATCCTCACCAAGGGCGCGGTGCTTTACGGCGAGGTCATGCTGTCCGTGGCCGATGTCGATCTGGTCTACCTGGGCCTCCAGGTCATCCTGTCCTCCGTGGAAACCGCCCGGGGCCTCCAGCCCGGCCTGGCGACGCTGGGGCAATCGGCCGCCAATCTCTTCGAAAAGGGCACTCAATGATGAGCACCATGGAACCGGCGGCAGTCGAATCCCGGGCCTTGAGCGATTTTGCTCGGGTCATGCAGCCAGGCGAGGTCCTGCCGGCCCCGCCGCGGCTCAATCTGGAGCAGGACAACTTGAAGAACGGCCTGGGGCAGTTGGTCCTGACCCTGGTGAAACTGCTGCACGAACTGCTCGAGCGCCAGGGCATCCGGCGTATTGAGGCCGGGTCCCTCAGCGACGACCAAATCGAGCGCCTCGGCTTAACCCTGATGAAACAGTCCCAGGAGATCGACCGGCTCCGTCAGGAGTTCGGCCTGGAGGAAGAGGACCTGAATCTTAACCTTGGCCCCCTGGGCCAACTCCTCTAAGGAGACAGAGCCATGGCACGGCAACACACGGCATCCAGAGTTCCATCCAGAGCACCAACCTGGCGGACTTGCTGGAACGCATCCTGGACAAGGGCATCGTCATCGCCGGCGACATCAAGATCCGGCTGGTGGAAGTGGAACTGCTCACCATACAGATTCGCCTGGTGATCTGTTCGGTGGACAAGGCCAAAGAGCTGGGTATGGATTGGTGGGTGGCCAATCCCGCCTTCAGTCCCCAGACCCCTTCCGAAGAGCTGGCCGCCTCTCTGAACAAAATCGAAGCGCGCCTGGGACGCCTGGAATCCGCCATAACCGAGGCCAGTCCCTGAGTTCCCCGGCGAGGTCGGGGCACTGCTCCGGGGGGCCGGTGAGGGCCCGAGGCCTCGGCCGGCTATTGGTATCCGACCGCCGCCGCGCACCGGCTGCCGCCAGCGAGCCGCGTGGGGGAATCCCACCCCCAGGCCCTGCCGGAGCTGAACGTGCGCCTCTTGTTGGCACGGCCCCGCGCTCTTCATCAGGAAACCTGTCGATCCTGGTCACTTGCCGGGTATGAATCGGACCGGCATCTGCTTATCCGTCAACCATTTCGACCCTGCCCCCCCCGAGTTCCGCTGGCAGCCCCGCCACAGGCGCGGCAACCCGACAACCACGAACAGCCTCAGTCTTTAGAAATTCCCGCCGATTCAATGCGAGCCGAAAACTTGGCCGATTTTCCGGCAAAATTATGCTATGCTGCCACTTTGAAATCGTGGTAGGCCCCAAGTTTCGGAGACCATGATGAGCCAAGCCTATCTCCAGATCAGAAACGACTACCTGGCCAAGGCCTGGGCCAGATCCACCGCGGCGCTGGCCGCCTGTCTGCCGGCCGCATCCGACCGTGACGGCCTCCACCTCCGGGCTTTTGGTGAGGACTGTATCCTGACCCCGGCCGACATCCTGCTCTCCGGGACCTCAGCCTCTGGCCCCGAAGGCCTGCTCATTGCCATGTATGCCAGCGGTGTGCCCGATTTGCCGGTGCAGTTGCAGCCCCTCAAAGCCTTTAAGGAGCTGCCCCATAGCATGCCGTATCAGGCGGCCTTTGCCGCCAATGCCGAGCACCTTCTGGTTCCTCACGTAGCCAGGATACAGGCCCACCGGGACCTGCTCGTCTCGAGGTTCTCCGGGCAGATTAATGCCGACGCCCCGAGCGGCGATTTTTCCTTCACCCTATGGCCGCTGCCCCGGATTCCCCTTTACTATATTTTCAATCTCCCGGATGAGGAGTTTCCGGCCGCCGTCACCTGCCTGTTTGCCGCCAATGCCGGTCTCTTCATGCCGCTGGACGGCCTGGCCGACGTGGCGGAATATACCGGCAAGAAGCTGATTGCGGCGCTGCCTAAATGCTGCAGGCCTGGGCTGGGTAATCCCTAAAGATCCCCCAATTAAACAAAAAAATAGGGACACTTCCCATTTTTTGGAGGTGTCCCTATTTTTTAGATTAGTCCGCAGGATTGACTTTCTTGCCGCCCTCCTGGGGTCCTTTATCGTCCATTACCGGGTAATCGCCCGGTTTATTGGGCTCACGCGACTTCATCTCCTGGTGCTTAGAGCCCTGGAGGCATTGTTCGGCGTCCCGGGCCGCCTTTTCTTCCATCTGGGCCTTGGACCGCTTGGCCTCCTCCTCGGTCGCCGGCGTTTTGCCCTGGGCCACCCCCAAGGGTCCAACCAGGCAGAAAAACAGTAACATGAGACTGCCGACCAGCGCCGGCAAGGATCGATTCGACCTCATCCTTTTCTCCCTAGAACAAAAAAAGCAAAAAAAGCAAAAAAGGCAAAGAAAGCGAAAAGCCATGACTCAGTTTATGACCATAACACGACGGCCACGGCATGTCCAGACGCTCATTGTCCGCCCCCTCCAGCTCCCCCGGGTCGTTGGGCTCAAGTCAGCGGCTGCCGCAACCCTTTCCAGGGATTGCTCCTGCCAGGAATTATATCGGTGACGCTTTTACAAATTGTAAAAAATCCTGACAGGAAAATCTTACCCACCGCGGGCTAAAAGTTCACATGCCCGCCGGATACCTCGAATTTTCAGATAGTTAATCCACCGCCAGTTTTGCCCCGGGCTTGGCACGGCCATTGCCAATAAAGGTAAGAACCTGACCCTGGAGAGGCGTCATTCCCGGGTTTCTGAAACCGTGACATTTTAGAGGGAGGTGAACAACAGTGAAGAAGTTTTCGGCAATCATCCTTAATTTTCTGCTGCTGGCCGTGCCCGCCCTGCTTTGGGCCAGTGAGGGCCTCGAAGTCCCGGAGGAATTGGGAAGAAAGGTGGACCTGACCAATCTGGGCGTGGTCGATTACTTTCTTCGCCCATTGGTACAACGACAACCTCTGGGTCTACGCCACCATCGTCACGGTGCTGATGGGCCTTTTGGGTTTCTACCATTGCCCTGGTCACCGACGTCATTCCTCAAGATGATCGGCATGGAAACTCACAAGATGGAGCACCACGAATAATACGGGATAGGAGAACTACGCCATGTTTGATATTTACCTGCCCATCGCCGGCATGCATTTTAACGCCCTCATCCTGATCGCCATCGGTTTTTCCGTGGGCGTCCTGGGAGGCTTCTTCGGAGTCGGCGGCGCCTGGGTGGTGACCCCGGCCCTCAATGCCTTCGGTTTTCCCATGGCCTATGCCATCGGCACCGACCTGGCCCATATCTTCGGCAAATCCATCGTGGCCACCGCCAAACATCGCAAGATGGGCAACGTGGACATGAAACTGGGCCTCATCTCCATCGTCGGCTCGGTTATCGGTGTCGAGATCGGGGCCCGCAACGTCATGTACCTGACCAAGTTGGGCATAGCCGGCCCGGTGGTGCGTTATATATATATGTTCATGCTCTTCGGTCTGGGCATTTATATGCTCTATGACTTTATGACCAAAGACAAACGGGCCGCGGCCCAGGCTGCCAAAGTGGCGGCCGCGGCACGCGCCGGGCAGAACCTGCCGGTCAAGAAGTCCTGGAACATCCCGCCCATGATCCACTTCCCGGCCTCGGGGATCACCATTTCCCTTTGGACCGTGACCGGGGTATTTCTCTTTACGGGTTACCTCTCCGGTCTCCTGGGCGTCGGCGGCGGCTTTATCCGCATGCCCGCCCTGATCTACCTCATCGGCTGCCCCACGGCCATTGCGGTGGGCACCGACCTGTTCTCGGTCCTGTTCTCCGGGGCTTACGGCTGCTTCACTTACGGGGTTAAGGCTCGGGTCGAGATCATCGCCGCCATCCTGATGCTCGTCGGCGCCGCCATCGGGGCCCAGGTCGGCGTCACCGCGGTCAAGTACATCCGGGGCTACGGCATCCGGCTGCTCTTTGCCATCATGGTCATCCTGGCCGGCATCTCGGTATCCCTGAAACAGTTCCAATTAAATACCGCCTCCCAATGGATGGTCATGTGCGCCGCCCTGGGCATGTGTGCGGTCATCATGATCAAACTGTACCAAGGCTTCAAGAAGGAGCAGGCTGAGAAAGCGGCCTATGCCGTCAAAGAGGTGAAGCCATGAAGCTGTTGGTCGCCCGTGGATGGTTCGGTTTCGTCCTTGAAGGCCGTGGAGGCCGCCTGCGACCTGGCCAAGGCTCAGCCCTCCTCGTCCCTGATCCTGATGTCGGTGGGGATTGAACTCCCGGAACTGGAAGAAGGGCGGTACATCGCCGACAAGATGAAGGCCCAGGCGCAGGCGGCCCTGGTCCAGGCCAAACAGGCGGCCCTGGAAAAGGACGCCAACCTCAAGGTCGAGACCCTCCTGTCCACCGGGGCCTCGCCGGCGGAGGAGATCGTGTCCGTGGCCAAAGATCAGCAAGCCGATCTCATCGTCATCGGCAGCCGGGGCCTGGCCGGTAAGACCTCGTCCTTCCTGGGAAGCACCGCCTCCAAGGTGGTGACCTACTCACCCTGTTCGGTGCTGGTGGTCAAAAGCTGATTTTGTCTGACCCATTCATTCCCTTATCCGGCGGCTCTCCTCCAAAGGGAGCCGCCTTTTTCTCCAGGAGCAGCAGGATTTCGCCCTCAGGACAGCAGCCAGCTTGATCCCATGTGAAACAAAATACGCTCATGGGCGGCAATTGGTGCAGTCCAGTAAGGGTTACAGCCGGACCGGAAGTCAGCTTGATCAGTTGCCGTAACCTGGCTAAAATATTAATTATACGCGGTATGCTGCCCAGAATAAGAACCAGACTGGATTATCCAGCGCGGTTGTGCTTTAATTAAAGCGCTAAAGCCCAAAGTTCGAGGATGACCTTCCCATGCGGCGCTTCCCTTTCCTGGTTTCCCGGCACGTCCTGGCAATTCTCCTGGCGGTGAACCTCGCCCTCCTGGGCACCAGCATCTACCTGGGGTTGAAATCCGCCGGCCAGATGCGGGAGATCGTCAAAGAGGACTTCAACCAGCAGCAGTTAGTCCTGGCCCGGCACACCGCCGGCCTGCTGGAGCAGGACATCAACTTCCTGAAGCGGGAGCTGAGCACCCTCAACTTTTCCCCTTCCATTCAGTACCTGGAGCCCCTCACCTGGGCCAACCGGATGCGGGCCACCCTGGCCAGCGTCCGCGAGGAAGGCCTGGTGGAGATCCTCCGGCTCGATGCCGCACGGCCATCGGGCCTACCTGGTGGACGGCCGTGGTCTGGAGCACATCACCACTGGCGCCTTCCAGGACGCCCCTTACCTGGAATGGGCCGCCAATCCCGAAAACAAAGGCCAGGTCTATGTCAGCCCCGTTTCCACCCAGGTTCCTAATTTTGTCGGCCGCCTGATCACGGTCATGGCTGTGCCCACCTATGAGGTTTCGGTGGATGACAGCCACCCCCAGCCCTCCGGGGACCTTTGCCGGAGTCCTGGTCTTTTATATCGACGCCCAACAACTGGCCAGCAAGTTTACCCAGGAGATCAAGAGCGGCAAGACCGGCTATGCCTGGATCATGGACAACCAGGGCCTCTTTCTGACCCACCCGGAGCGGGACTTCATCGGTAAGAACGCCTTCACCGTGCGCAAGGCCCGGATGCCGGCCATCTCCTTCGACGCCATCAATGAAATCCAGCGGGAAAAGATGCTGACGGGCAAGGAAGGCTGGGGCACTTATATCTCCGGCTGGCACCGGGGGCTCTGGGGAATTGCCGGGGAGATCCAGAAGCTCATCGCCTATGCCCCGGTAAAGCTGGCAGACCCCAACTTTGTGAAAACCGCCACCCCCGCGCCCATCCTGGTCAGTGGCGGTGGTGGCCCCGGCCAGCGAAGTGGAAGGCGTGGTGCACAACCTCTACATGCGCCAGTTCATCATGCAGGTGATCATCGGCCTGGTGGTCCTCTCCGGCACCATCGTCACGCTGAACTTCCGCTATGAACGCCAGTTCTCCGAGCACCTGGAGGAGGAAGTCGGCCGCCAGAAAGAGAAGTTACAGAAGTCCGAGGCCCGGTATCAGGGCCTGGTGGAGAATGCCGCCGACCTGATCTATACCATGGACGACCAGGGCCGCATCCTCTCCATCAACCGGTTTGCCGCCGACCTCTTCTCCCGGGCCCTGGCGAACCTGCCCCAGAGCCAGACCGTCGATGCCCGGCTGGGGGGGCACCCCGAGGACTTTATCGGCCGCACCCTTTACGACATTTTTACCAAAAAATCCGCCGACTTCCACATGGACTGGCTGCGGGAAATGCAGGCCACCGGCAAAGTCCGCTCCATGCGCCACCAGGTGGCCATCGGCGACCAGGAGTTCTGGTTCTCCACCAGCATCGTGGGCATCCGGGACGAGCAGGGACAGATCTTCGCCTTCGAGATCATTTCCCGCAACATCACCGGCCGCAAGTCCATTGAAGACCGCATGATCAACATGGAAAAGCTGGCCTCCGTCGGCACTCTGGCCGCGGGCGTGGCCCACGAAATCAACAACCCCATGACCGTAATCCTCGGGTTCACCGAGCATCTGCTGAGCCAGACTGAGGACCTGCCCGACATCCACGAAACCCTGCAGGTCATCGAGGATGAGGGCCTGCGCTGCAAAAAGATCGTGGAAAACCTCCTGACCTTCGCCCGGGCCCCGGAGCGCACCGAAACCCGGGCCGATATCACCCCGCTCCTGGAAAAGACCCTGGCGGTGGTGAAAAACACCCTGTTGACTAAAAAGATTCGCCTGGACAGCAGTCTCGCCCCCAACCTGCCCATGGCCGCCGGCGACCCCTCGGAACTGCAGCAGGTCTTCATCAACCTGATCAACAATGCCCGGGACGCCATGAAGGGCGGCGGCATCCTCAAGGTAGAGACCAAACCGGCCCCGGACGGCAAACGCCTGGCCATCGAATTCAGCGACACCGGCGACGGCATCCCCCGGGAGGCCCAGACCAAGATCTTCGACCCCTTCTTCACCACCAAGAAGACCGGCGAAGGCACCGGCCTGGGTCTGTCCATGAGCTACGGCATCATCACCAAGTTCGGCGGCAACATCATCTTCACCACCTTCCCGGCCGACGAATATCCCGAAAAACATGGGACCACCTTCACCGTTTACCTCCCCATCGCCGCCGAGCCGGAAGCCGGAGGGGTGGAAAGCCGCGAGGCGAAAGCGTGAGCAACTGAATGCAGCAATTAAGGTGCGCCCCGCGCCCCATAAAATAGCTTAATGCCCGCAACCAGGAGGAAGTTATGCCGGAACGCATTTTAGTGGTGGACGACGAACCCAATATGCTCAGGTTGTTAAAGACCATCCTGATGGACAAGACCGGCTACGAGGTGAACACCACCAACAACCCCCTCGAGGTGGGCAAAATGCTCCAGGAGGACCACTACGACCTGGTGATCAGCGACTTGAAGATGCCCCTGGTGGACGGCATGGACCTGATCGACATCGTCAAGAAGATCAACCAGGGCCTGCCCATCATCATCATCACCGCCTACGGCACCATCGAGACTGCCGAGGAAGCCATCCAGAAGGGGGCCTACGATTTCATCACCAAACCCTTCCGCAAGGAGACCATCCTCATCACCATCCGCCGGGCCCTGGAGTGGCAGCGGATGCAGGGAGAACTGGCGGAGCTGAAAAAGCAGTAGTATAGGGCGGCCTGTGGCCGCCGGATCGGTGCTAACGGCTAACTGCTAACAGCTATCGGAGTTTTTAATGGTCTTCAAATTCCTGCGACGGTTCCTCAAAGAAGAAGTAGACGAAGCGTCCCGCCTGCAGGAGCAGTTCGGCCATTTTCGCCACCTGCTGACCGGCAACAACCAGGCCCTGGAAATCATGGCCGATATGGAGGAAAAGCTCTCCGGCGACTTCCTCTTCGACACCGGCTACCTGGAAACCCAGTCGGACCGCCTGCTGGCCAGCGTCTCCGGGATGGTCGCCGAGCTCAACCTGCTCACCGCCGGCCGCTACCCGGAACTGGCTCCCATCTGCCGGGGCCTCTGGGAAGATATCCGCCAGGAGTTGGCCGCGGTCCCCACCATCCCGGAAACCCCTTTCGTTCTGCCCCTGTCGGCCTTAAACCGGGACCTGGCCCCGGCAGTGGGCAGCAAGATGGCCAACCTGGGCGAGATCGGCAATCATGTGGGTCTGCCGGTGCCCCAGGGCTTTGCCGTCACCGCCGCGGCCTACAAGCGCTTTCTGGAGGGGGCCGAGCTCTCCGGTGAACTGGAGGCCAGGCTGGCCGAGGCCCCCATCCACGACCTGGAGAGCCTGGAGACGGTGAGCCAGGAGATCCAGGACCTGATTCGCCGGGCGCCGCTGCCCCCGGAGTTGGAGAAGGCACTCACGCAGGCGGCCCAGGCGCTGCCCACCCCCTGGCTGGCGGTGCGTTCCAGCGCCGTGGGCGAAGACACCGAATTTTCTTTTGCCGGCCAGTTCGCCACCCTGCTCAACGTCGACGCCGCCCGGCTGCCGGACCACTACAAGGAAATCGTCGCCAGCAAATTCACCTCCCGGGCCATCTTCTATTGGAAATACCAGCAATTTTCCGTCAGCCAGCTCCCCATGGCCGTGGGGGTCCTCACCATGGTCCCGGCCCGGGCCAGCGGCGTCATGTTCTCCATCGACCCCCATGCCCCCGAAGCCGACAGCGTCCTGATCAGCGCCGTCTGGGGCCTGGGGAAGTACGCCGTGGACGGCACCATCTCCCCGGATCTCTACGTCATCTCCCGCAGTAAGGGCCACGCCATCAAACAGCGGCGGGTGCTGGAGAAGCCCGTGGCCCTGGCCTGCCAACCCGACGGCGGCGTGGCGGAGGTGAAACTCCCGGCCAAAAAGGCCTCGGCCCCCTCCCTGACCGACGTCCAGGCCCGCACCCTGGCGGAAATCGCCCTGATGCTGGAGGAACACTTCGGCGGCCCCCAGGACATCGAATGGACCGTGGGCGAGGCCGGCAACATCGTCATCCTCCAGTCCCGGCCCCTCCGAGTGAGCACCCCCCGCTTTGCCGCCCCGACCACCCGAGAGCGTCCGGCGGAACCGGCGGTGCCGCCGCTCTTGAGCTTCGGGGTCCGGGCGGTGGGCGGCGCCGTGGCCGGCCGGGTCCACCATTTTCTCTATGACGAAGATGTGGCCGGCATCCCCCCCGGCGCCGTGGTGGTGGCCCGCCAGCCTTCGGCTCGCCTGGTCCTGGCCATGGACCGCATCGCCGCCATCATCACCGAAGTGGGCAGCCCCACGGACCACATGACCATCCTGGCCCGGGAGTTCCGCATCCCCACCCTGGTGGACGTGGGCGGCGCCACCCGGGTGCTGCACGCCGGGCAGATCGTCACGGTGGACGCCGACGCCGCCCGGATCTATCCGGGCATCGTCACCGAACTCCTGGACCGCCAGCCGGCCCCCGATCACGGCCTGCGCAACTCCCTGGTCTTCCAAAAACTGCGCCGCATCCTGAAACTGGCCTCTCCCCTGAGCCTCCTCGACGCGGAGAGCCCGGATTTCCTGGCTGGCAAGTGCCAGACGCTCCACGACCTCACCCGCTTCTGCCACGAAAAGGCCATGGATGCCATGTTCAACCCGGACGTGGAGCGGGCGGTGGAGTCCAGCCGCGTCAGCCGCCTGAACACCGACCTGCCCCTGAACCTCTACGTCCTGGACCTGGGCGGCGGTCTCAAGGTCAGCGGCCAGGAGCAGGTGACCGAGGACGACATCATCTCCCGGCCCTTCAAGGCCCTGCTGCGCGGCTTCCACCACCCCGGGGTCAGTTGGGCCGGCCAGGTGGCCCCGGACCTGAAAGGCTTCATCTCCGTCTTCGCCAACACCATGTACGATATGAACAAGGGCGAACGCGGCCTGGGCGGCAAGAGCTTCGCCATCATCACCGACAGCTATCTCAACTTCAACTCCCGCCTGGGCTACCACTTCGGCATGGCGGACGCCTACATCTCCGAAGAGCGCAACGACAACTACATCAGCTTCCAGTTCAAGGGCGGGGCCGCCGCGGTCGAGCGCCGGGAGCGCCGGGCCCGCCTCCTCAAGCAGATCCTGGACGAGCTGGGCTTCAAGGCCCAGGCCAAAGGCGACCTGGTCCAGGGCCGCCTGGTGAAACTGTCCCAACTGGAAACCGAAGGGATCATGGAAATGGCCGGCCTGCTCATGGCCTTCTGCCGCCAACTCGATCTGGCCCTCTCCTCCGAAAACGTCCTGGAACGCTGCCTCGAGGCCTTTAAACAGGAAGACTACAGCCTCAAGTGCCTCCGACCGGAAGAAGCGCCGAGCTAAGGACATTTCCGAGTTTCGGGGGTTTTTTTAAGGTGGCGCCCCAAGTCGCGGCTCTGCTGCACCGGGGAACGCCGACGCCGCCGAAAAAAAATCAGGCGGCCGAAAGGCCGCTTTTTTTGTGGGACCGATTGCGCTATACTGCAACCGAAGCCTCCGGTCCTGTGGCCGGAAGCCGGTCAATGCCGAGTCGATTAATTTCTGGCCGAAAGTTCATGCAAAGATTTCCAAGTGAAGCGGTCTCTCAGCTTGGTGACTATTAAGGCTTATCCAAAGGATTTGGATATCTATGAAACCAGTGAAGGACGAATATAAGGCGATTAATTCGACCGTCGCCAGGTTGATCCTGGTGGCCATCCAGATAGTTATTGCGATCTCGGTCTTCCAGTTCATTCGATTTGTTTTTTTCCATGACATTTCCAACTGGCAGTTGAATGTGGTCTCTTTTGCCGGGAGTCTCGTGGCCGCCATGACTGCCTTTCTCCTGTTAAACAAATACCAGAAGCTGGTTAAGGAATTCTCCCAGCAGAACGAAAGCTTGGAAAGATTGGTCAAGGCCGAGGAAGCACGGCACAAGCTCGAAGCCCAGATGTTGGAATTCCAGAAGCTCGAGAGCCTGGGTGTCCTCGCCGGAGGCATCGCCCACGACTTCAACAACCTGCTCATGGCCATTCTGGGAAACGCTGACCTGGCCCTGTCCCTCCTGCCGCCCGACTCTCCGCCCCGCCCCAACGTCGAGGAGATCGTCCGGGCCTCGCAACGAGCCGCCGACCTCTGCCGCCAAATGTTAGCGTATTCCGGCAAGGGCCGGTTCGTGGTCGGCCGCTACGACCTCTCGGAGATCGTTCAGGAGATGGCGCAGATGCTCGAAGTCTCGGTCTCCAAGAAGGCCTCGCTGCGCTACTCTTTCGCCGCAGAACTCCCGGCGGTGCGGGCCGACGCCACCGAACTGCGTCAGGTCATCATGAACCTGATCACCAACGCCTCCGAGTCCCTGGGAGACGAAAGCGGGGTCATCTCGGTCTCCACCGGCGCCCTGGAGTGCGACCGGGCCTACCTCTCCAATAGCCACCTGGATGACAAACTCCCGGAGGGCCGGTATGTTTACCTCGAGGTGTCGGATACCGGCAGCGGGATGGATGAGGAGACCCAACGCCGGATCTTCGACCCGTTCTTCAGTACCAAGTTTATTGGCCGTGGGCTCGGGCTCGCGGCGGTGCTCGGCATAGTACGCGGGCACCGGGGCGCCATCAAGGTCCACAGCCAGCCGGGCCTGGGGACGAGCTTTAGGATCTTGTTGCCGGCCTTGGAGCGGGAGGCGAAAGAACCAGTGCTGAGCGCCGTAGTCAATGCCCCCATGCCCCGCGGCGGGACTATCCTCCTGGTGGACGATGACCCCGCCGTGCGCCATGTGGCTGCGCAGATGTTGGATGGCTTGGGCTTTAAAGTTCTCACTGCCGCCGACGGCCGGGAAGGCCTGGAGGTCTTCAGGCAGCATGACGGCGAGGTGGACTGCGTCATCCTTGACCTCACCATGCCCGAGAAGGGCGGCGAAGAGGTCTTCGGCGAGTTGCGCCGCCTGCGGAGCGACCTCTGCGTGATCCTGTCCAGCGGTTACAACGAGGAAGACGTGACCCAGCGCTTCGTCGGCCAGGGCCTGGCGGGGTTCATCCAGAAACCCTACACCAGCGCCAAGCTGCGGGTCACCCTGAATCGCGTCCTCGGAGCGAAATAGGGCCAATACCAAGTTTCAAGTTCCAAGTTCCAAGTTTTGGGTTTTCAGGTGGCACAGGCGTCTCGCCTGCGCCGCGCCGGCGGAACCCGACGCCCACTGAAAAATAAAGCGGCCACCAGGCCGCCTTTTTTTGTAGAACTGGACAATTCGTGCTAATTTGTCCAGATTATGCGTGATGTTATGTGGACTGAACATATTCTTACGGAAGGTCTGCCATTATTTCGAGAGGATGCCCATGACTCATTGAGTGGGTTTCGCTATTTATTTGCAGACTATGGAAGATTTCATCGACAAAAAGGAGGAAGAGGAAGTCGCATCTATAAAAGCAAAATTTCCTGAGGGTGCGGAAATAAACTGGTCTTACCATTATCCTATATATTGGGAGGACATATTTTTTACCCAACTTCGATCATCCTTTATCGTATCAATAGTCTCATTTGCCGAGCTCAATCTTGACAGGGTCTGTAAACAAGTTTTTAATATTTTAACTCCGCCAATCAAACACACAGATAAACACAAAGACCTAAAAGGAGGTATTATTGATCGCGGTAAAGAGTATCTAAGAAGATTTGGTAAATTTAACAATCCGAGTGATGAACTTTGGGGGATAATTAAATCGATCTACTTAGTTAGAAATTGCATAGTACACAACAATAATGACATAGAAGACATGGAATCTAAAAAACAGGAACAGATTGGCAATCTTGTAGATAAACTGCCGGGACTTTCGGCGGCCGCGGCATTTGTGGGGGAATCTGGGAAATATGGATTTCTCAAAATTAATAATGAATTTCCTATATTTTCCATTGATAGAATTCAAGAATTTGTTTCGTCATTATATGACGAATTAGAGCAGTTGTGTAAAAGTAAGGCCGGTTAAGTCGGGGCTTGGGCCCGTAGGGCGGGAAAGCGAAGCGCATCCCGCCTTCAGCATTATTCTATCTCTTGACTTCGAAGGCCATCATTTGCCGAACATTCAAGGTTATAGATGCCGGCTTCCACGAATACATTGTGGCATAAGTCAGACCTGACCGAATTACGGGTGGCAGGTTGAATTTTATTTGCCGAAGGCGGGATGCGCTTCGCTTTCCCGCCCTACGGATATTAAAAAAGGGCGACCCAACGGGTCGCCCTTCCTTTTTTCACCCATGGGATTGGGGGTGGGGGTTTGGGGGAGGGGGAAAGGGCCATGCGGCCCTTAGCCCCCTCCCCCAATTCCTCTTCCTCATTCCTTCACCACCAGCACCGGGCAGGGGGCGTGGCCGATGACCCGTTCGGTGACCCGGCCCATGAGCAGGCGCATCAGGCCGGTCTTGCCGTGGGAGCCCATGACGATGAGATTCGCCCCGTATTCCTGCGCCAGGTCGGCGATGGCGGCAGGGGCGGCGCCTTCCAGGATAACCCCCTCGGATTTGATCTGCAGGGCCTCGGCCCGTTTGATCACCTCGGCCACGTGGTCCTGGCAAATTTTCAGCAGTTCCAGTCTTCCCATCGGGGCCACGCCCCGGATGGCCGCCGGAAAATCCTGGACCGAAACCACCAGGAGTTCGCTGCCGTAAATCTGGGCCAATTCCAGGGCCCGGTCTGCCGCCGCCCGGCTGCGCGGCGAGCCGTCGGTGGCCAGCAGAATTTTCTCCCAGCCCACCACCCCTTTGCTGGGCACCACCAGGATGTCTTTACTGGTGAAACCGATGACCCGGCGGCTGACGCTGCCCACCAGGAGGTTCTCCAGGACGCTGTGGCCCCGGGCCCCCATGACTATGAGGTCCCGGCTGCCGAGGTCGGCCAGCTGGACGATGCGCTCATCGGGCACGCCCCGCTCGCACACCGGCCGGATGAGCGCCCCGGCCTCGTCCGCCAGTTCCTGGGCCTGAGCCAGGGCCGTATCGCAAGGCTCCCGGATCAGCCGGTCGCTCATGGGCACCCCCAGAAGCCGCAGGTCCCCTTCATAAAACGGGGTCACCGCCACCACGGTGACCCAACTGGTGCTCAGTTTGAAGGCCTCACCGAGGGCGTGCAGGCTCGGCTCGGAGCCATCCACCGCCACCAGAATCCGCTTATATTTCCCCAAGCCCTTTCTCCGGTGCTCCCCAACCAAACCGTAGGGGCGGACCTAGGTGTCCGCCTTTTTCATAGGGCGCACACCCAGGTGCCCCTACAAGTATACGAAAAAGCTGCGGAGTGGGACCGGCCCACTCCGCAGTCATTTTATATTAAGTTAAGTTGGCTCGGCGCCGGAATCAAGGGCGGAAAACCTGCCCCCGACCGCCGACTAAACTTCTTCTAGGGCATAGCCCGCTTCCCGGGAGGCAACGGCTTCGGCCCGCTTGGCCTTCCACATGGCCCCCAGGATGATGAAGGAGCCGATGGCCAGGGCCAGGCACATGATGAGGAAGCTGGCCTTGGAGAGAATCGACAGGGTCAAGGGGCTGAGGGAGGTGAAACCCAGGGCGTTCAAGTATTCCGGCACTGCCAGGGCCCGGCTCACGGCCACGATGAGCATGATGGTGCCCATGACCACCTTGATCATGTGCTCTTTGACGTAAGTGGTGCCGATGGCGCCCAGCTGCACCCCGATGAGGGAGCCGGCCAGGATGATCAGGGTGAGGCGGATGTCGACCATGCCGTGCATGGCCCATTTGATGGTGCCGAAGAAGCCCATGACGAAGGCGATGACCAGTTCAGTGGCCGAGGCCACCAGGCCGGTGGCCCCCAGGCCGTAGATCATGCCCGGCACCCCGATGAAGCCGCCCACCGCGATGGTGGCCGCCAGCATCCCGGTGGCAAAGCCGATGGGAAAGGTGAACCACATGGAGATGCGGACCTTGGCGACCTTGAAGTTCATCATGGGCCACAATTCGATACTTTGCAGCTTCAGAGCCAGGGAGGAGACCTTGAATTCGCCGCCGGTCTTCTGGGTCTTCCAGGCATCATAGAAGACGTAGCCGCCCACCACCACCAGGATGACCACGAAGGAGAGGCTGACGTAGAGGTTGGAGCCGGCCTGGCCCCAGGCGGCCAGAATCATCTCCTGGATCTTGATGCCGATCCAGACCCCTATCCCGGCGGAGGCCGACATTATCAGGCCCAATTTGACGTCCACCTGGCCGTACTTAAAGCGCTTGAAGGCGCCAACCATGGCCTTGGGGAACTTGTGGCACATGTTGCTGGCCACCGCCACCGTGCCCACCACCCCCAGGCTCATCATCCCCGGGGTCAGGACGAAGGCGCCGCCGGAGCCGATGAAGCCGCTCACCAGGCCGCCGATGAAACCTACGACGAAGAGAAATATGATGTTCATGGCAGTCAAATCTATGAATTGCACCGCTTGGCTGGAGATATCATGCATTGGTCGGTCCTCCTAATTCAAATAATAACCAGATGTTTATAAGCCCGGCTATGACACCAGGAACTAAGCATTGAGGCGCAAAGACGGCCGCGGGCGCTTTCTGGCAGCCGGTTGCGGGGCCATCCGGGGCTGCACTTTCTTGACGGCTTCGATACCCAGGCACGACCAGAGGTTATGCGCAAAGCTCCCGTGCACAAAGGAGACCAGAAACACCGTGGCAATGGGCAGCGCCGCATAGAGGCCGCCCTTGGTGAAGTACTGCATCACGCTGCCTGAATTCCAGAAGACCGCGGCATAGATGGCCACGCTGCCCAACCCCAGGGCAATGGTCTTGCCCACCAGCTTCCGCTTGCTTGCTCCCTGTTCCAGTGCCATGACCTCTTCTCCTCCATATCCGGATATGCTGAAGACCGGGAGAGGAATCTCTCCGGTGATCTCCTCGCTCTTAATACCCACGTCGGTAATCACGAAATCTATCCGCTTGACCTCATGGTTCAGGTCCTTGACGGCCTCGGCCACGTCGGCGAATTTCACCACGTGCTCGCTGTTGATCCCCTGCCGCTCCAGGTCGGTGCGTACCAGCTCCCAGGCCGCCTGGGCCTGTTGGCTGAACTTCGACCGCAGCCTCAGGTTGTAAGGCGAAAAGAACTTGCCCAACTGCTCCAGGGTAGGGTTGAGACTCATGCCGATGAGATCGTAGCCCAACCGCTGGGCCAGATTGACGGCATAATCCAGCACCGCCGGGGTGAAGGTTGAGCCCTTGCCCACCACCAGGATCTTGCGCTTCACCTGGGAGGACCGGCCGTCGGCGGCCGCCTGGCTCATCGAAAAGGACGCCATTGCCGCCCCCGCCTCGTCCGCCTGCTTATTTTGCTTCTTTTGGTCCTTCATAGTCTCCATCCTGGTCTGAATTTGCTCTCGTCCAGGTAAGATACAAGAACCTTGCCAAATGGGGCCATTTATATAACATGCTGAATATACTACGATAACTGGCAAGAAGCCGGAGCCGCCGTTGCCGGAATCCATTGCACATTGCAACGGGAAAATTAGCCTATTTATATTTATGAATATTATCAGATAGTTAATCGCACATGTGCAAAGTGTAACAACCGTTGCCTTGAGATTGCAAAACGCAACACCAGAACTTCCGGCCCTTTGGAGGCCAAAAATTTATCTAAGAAAATCATTGAGATTAAAATTTTTAGCCGCTCAGGGTTAAGTTGATTAGGTCCGTCTTTTCCTTTATACTGGGATTGGAAATTACCAAATTACGGCAGGTGGGGCGGGCCTCCGTGCCCGCCACTTGATGCGCCGGCGTAGCCCATATTCTTGCGTCTTGGCGTCTTGGCGTGAGATCAATCTTTTTTAAGCGAGGAAGGTTCAAGGTCATGGTCTTTTTCCGCAAAACTGAAGAGGAGCGCCCCCCCAAGCCGGCCCAGGAGTTGGCCGACCTGCGGGCTGCGGTGCAGAGGGCCAGCCTGCCCGAGGCGGTGGCCGCGGTGGCCCGGAAGGAATTGGAGCGCCTGGACAAGACCGACCCTTCGGTGGCGGAGTACACCATCGGCCTCAATTACCTGGATTTCCTGATCTCCCTGCCCTGGAATCGGGTCACCGAAGACAACCTGGACCTGAAACGGGCCGAACGCCTCCTCGAGGTCCAGCACTACGGCCTGCACCACGTCAAGGAACGCATCCTCGAGTACCTGGCGGTGCGCACCCTCTGCAGCCTCCAGACCTCCCAGGTCCTGGTGGTGGACGACGAGGAGATCGCCCGCACCAACCTGGAGTACATCCTGCGCAAGGAAGGCCACCAGGTCTCCACCGCGGCCAACGGCCTGGAGGCCCTGGAAAAGGTCAAGGCCCAGGAGTTCGACGTCGTCCTCACCGACCTGAAGATGGAGAAGATGGACGGTCTCCAGCTCCTCGAGTCCGTCAAGCAGATCGCTCCCCACACCGAAATCATCATGGTCACCGGCTACGCCACGGTGAGCACCGCGGTGGACGCCTTGAAGAAGGGCGCGGCCCATTACCTCTCCAAGCCCATCAAACTGGACGAACTGCGGGCCACAGTGCGGGAGATCGTCGAGAAGAAACGGCACCTGCAGATGAACCGCGGCCCCATCCTCTGTTTCGCCGGCCCCCCGGGCGTCGGCAAGACCTCCATCGGCCGGTCCATCGCCGAGGCCCTGGAGCGCAAGTTCGTGCGCCTCTCGCTCGCCGGCCTCCGGGACGAAGCCGAACTGCGCGGCCACCGGCGGACTTACGTGGGCGCCATGCCCGGCCGCATCATCAACGAGCTCAAACGCCTGGAGGTCCGGAACCCCGTCTTCATGCTGGACGAAATCGACAAGATCGGCCAGGACTTCCGCGGCGATCCCGCCTCCGTGCTCCTGGAAATCCTCGACCCGGAGCAGAACAGCAACTTCGTCGACCACTACCTGGACGTGCCCTTCGACCTCTCCGGCGCCATGTTCATCACCACCGCCAACGTGGTGGAAAAGCTCCCCGCCCCCTTGCTGGACCGCCTGGAGGTCATCTACTTCCCCGGCTACACCGAAGCCGAAAAGGTCAAGATCGCCAAAAATTACCTCATCCCCCGGCAACTGCGGGAGCACGGCCTGCACCACCTGGGCCTCGAGTTCACCGACGCCGGCGTCGGCAAAATCATTCAGGATTACACCCGGGAGGCGGGCCTCCGGAACCTGGAGCGGGAAATCGCCAATGTCTGCCGCAAGCTGGCCCGCATCTGCCTCCAGGACAAGAGCAAATCCTGCGCCCTCACCGTGGACGAAGTCCTGGTGGAGAAGTTTCTGGGCCCCCGCAAGTTCGCCCATGAAGTGGCCGAGGCCGGCAACCAGGTGGGCGTGACCACCGGGCTCGTCTGGACCGAGTTCGGCGGCGAGATCATCTTCGTGGAAGCCACCCGCATGCGCGGGCATAAGCAGCTGATTTTAACGGGCTCTTTGGGGAGCGTCATGCAGGAGTCGGCCCAAACCGCCCTGAGCTACATCCGCAGCCGGGCCGAGCAGTTCGGCCTCGACCCCGGCTTCTTCAGCGACAGCGACATCCACATCCACGTGCCCTCCGGCGCCATCCCCAAGGAAGGCCCCTCCGCCGGCGTCACCATCGCCCTGGCCCTGCTCTCGCTCCTCACCGGCCGCCCCGCCCGCCGGGACGTGGCCTTAAGCGGCGAACTCACCCTCTCCGGCCGCCTCCTGCCGGTCAGCGGCATCCGGGAAAAGATCCTCGCCGCCCAACGCGCCGGGGTCAAAGTAGTGGTCTTTCCCAAGAAAAACGCCGTCGACATCAATGACCTGGAACCGGAATCCAAAGCCGGCCTCGAAATCACCCTGGCCGAAGACCTGGAATCCCTGCTGGACCTGGTCCTGCTGCCGAAGTGAAATAAAAAACCTTGAGGGAGAGGCCAGGGGTCCTTTTACAAAAAACCCTGCCCCCTCCCTCAAACTCCCTCCCCCAACCCCTTGCCTAAGGTCAGTTGATCATCATTTCCTTAACCTTCCCCGAAAATTACTCAATCAGAGTAATTGTAGATAGTGAATTGATCTCACTGGATTCTGATATCCTCAAAAGATTCGATAAATAGCAGTAATTGACAACCTCACCTTGGTCAGGGACCAACCTTCCTCAGTCGGCGGCCCCCCCATTAATCTCCAGCGAAAGTCAATAAATTGCAAAATTGCGATTGACATCTGAGAATCAGGTCATTAACATTAAACCCACGGACAAAGCCAAACCCGCCGGAAGGCGGGGGCTGAAAGCCATGGGTCTTAAGGATGAGGCCGGGCTGCCTGGGCGAGGGCAGTTTGGTCTTTTTTATTTCCGGGCCTTCCATCGGAACAGACTAGGAATAATTAAGGAGATAGAGCTATGAAGAGACTGGGCAGACTGGTGGTTATCTTGGCCATGGTTGTCGCACTGGCGGGTTTCATGACACTAAGCGCACAAGCGGACCTTGTGGGTCCCTCTGTGACGTTTACTCTCACCAACTTCCCCGGGGCCACCTCGATTACCTCCACCATAGGTGCTCCTGGGATCACTACGGTCGGCGATGTGCAGGTTTTTTCGGTTGCAACTCCGACGGCGGGTGGCGGAGAGTGGGTTGACTTTTTCTTTTCGACCGCCAGCGGTGGGCCGCTTGCCGTGAACAGCAATGCGCTTTGGCAAATCGATGCCAATTTCACCTTGACCCAAGCGGCGAATTTCAACGGTATTGAGGACCAATGGACGACGGGCGGGGCGAGTCCGCCCAACGGCCTAGGCGGCACAGCCGTCCCCCTGGCTTCCCTTACGCCATCAGGCTTTATAAACGTTGCGGGAACCGGCCCGATCGGCGACGGCTATGTTAACGGCTACGGCACGACGGGCACCCCATTTAGCGACCTTATCTCTTCAGGGCCCCAAGATTTCGCCACATTCGTAAGCCCATACAGCTTCGCCAATACCGGCGGCGGCATTCCGACCGATGCCAACGGCTTCAACATCGCCCTGCACTTCGACCCCGTCCCCCTGCCCCCAGCTGTACTCCTTCTCGGCGTCGGTCTGCTGAGATTGGGTGGCTACATGAGGCGTAAGAAAAGTTAATCTTAACTTAACTCCAAGATAAACCAGGCAGGGTCAGCCATGGCCCTGCCTTTTTTGTCTCCAGATCATAGCGAGTTACTTGCCATTACCAGCATTTTCTAAAATTGCAGAAATTCATTGCACATCATCTCCATTAGGTAACCTCTGTCAATTACCCCGCCCATGCTGGCCCTCCCCGCGCCTCCCTTGATAACCTTGTTCCGAAAATCCGGCATTGTGTGGAAATTCTATGATTTGGGGTGTCTTTATGATGCAACGCGATTCTGTCTGTTTCCACCCCTCCCGTTCGGAGAGCGCTGGCGGCTGGAGGGCCGGGGCGCCGACTCCAAACTGTTCCGCAACGGCGGCGGCCTTCCCGCGGATTCATCAGGAAATCAAGCGGCTTATCCCCCAAACACCCCCGGTTTTGAGCGGCACGGTAGCGGGACAATTTGCGGCAAATCCAAATCCGGCGGGACGGCCATGGGGCCGGACTGTCTCAGCCTCGCCAAAAACATGCCCTGAAATTATCGGTATTGGCAGGTGCAGCACCGCCGCCCGCGGCGGTGAGAGAGCCGGCAAGGGCGCCGGCGGGTGCGGGAAACTGTTCAGGAGGGGGCGTTGGCCTGCTTGGGCAGCGCCCGGACGACGGCGGTCACGAGTTCCGGCAGCGCCTGATGCGGCGCCCGGGAGGCGCGCAGGTCCACCGTGACCCGCAGGGCCTTCAACCCCTGGGCCCCTTGTAAATCCTCCAACTCCACCTCCTCCGTTCCAGCCTTCAAGTAGCCGGCAGCCTGGAGGTAATCGATATATTCCAGGTATTCCGCCCCCTCCGGTCGTTGGGAGTAGACGATGGCAATTTTGCCCGGTTGGGTCAGGCGCTCGGACGTGCCTTTGATGATCGCCTTGTCAATGCGTTTCTTAATGATCTCGTGGCGGATATCATAAGCCCCGGCCACTTCGAAGTGCCGTTCATCCGGACTGAAGAAAATGGAGAGCGGTGAATCCTGGGCCAGAATCAGGTGGGTGGTTTCCAGGGGCACCGGCAGACTGCCTTTGATCTCCTCAGTGCGGCGCACCACTTCACAGCTGACCATGAGTTGCCACAGGCGCAGGTTCTTCAGATACATGGGACTGAAATTCCCGTTCTCCACCATGCTCGCCCCGATATAGATGGTGTGTTCCACCCCGTCGGTCTTGAGTTTTTCAAAATAGTGGGGGAAATATTCCTGGGCCTTGGCTTCCTCCTGATCCAGATACGTCGCAATAGTCTCATTAATAAGGCTGAGACTCTCCTCAAAGGCTCGCCGGCCCCGGTAGACGGTCTGCACCTGGGAATCCAGGGCGGCCCGGTAGGCGGCGATCTTCTCGGCCACCGGGGCGCCGAAGCTGGCCAATTGGTCGAAAATGGGTTCGATCGCCTGCTGGATGAAAAACGGTTTGGTAGCCTCGTCCCCCGCATTCAGGCCGACTTTCAGCCCCTTGATATGCTTGTCGATGCGATGGCTGAAGGCCGCCAGGATCGGCAAGGGCCGGTGGGCATAGGCGAGCTGCAGGATTTCTTGGGCCAGGCGGAAGTGTTCGATGAGATCGGCCTGGATCGCGGCGTTGCGATGATCGCTGGACATCCTGATATCCGAAATGCCGAACAGGGGATAGACTTGATGAAACACAATGGGTTCCAGGGCCGAGATGCCTTCATCCTTATGCTGGATATAGTGCAGCGCCGCCTGCTGAAAGCGCCATTCCACCGAGGGGTGGATCGCGGTGAACTCCTCTTTGATGACGGTCTGAATTTTTTGGTTCAGTTCCTCCAGGCTGCGATTCAAGGCCACGGCAAACAGCGGCAGCACCGGGAGCAGGTTGGCCGTGTTCAAGGCGTTCAGTGCGCCGGCCCGGGTTGACTTGAGCATCAAGGTTCCCAGGAGCCGATCCTGATAGGAGAGGGGGGCGACATACACACTCCGGTACCCGTGCTCCAGCAGGCGTTCTTCCAGAATCGTGCTCTTCGGATAAAAGCGCACGTCTTCAACGACCAGCGGCTCGCCCTGATCCAGCGCCTGGGAAAAGATCGATCCCTTGAATTCACTTCTTTGGTAATGCGTCGCATTCTCCAGAACGCAGCTCGTTTCCGGCTGTCTATGGGCGTGGGGCAAGAGGAGAATCTGTTCACCCCGGATGGCGGCCAGGCCCAGGGTGAGGTCCTGCTCTTGCAGGTAGATCTGCAATTTTTCCTGCAGGCTGGCAAAACCATCCCGCTGAAAAATCTCTTCCTTCTCGAACAGATCCGCCTGCAGGGCCGCCAACATCTCCCGAGACGTCACATCCGCCGCCTTGAAAACGCCGAAACCCTCAAATTCAAAGTTCTCCGGGGGTATCAGTTCTTCCCATAATTTCAGGTCGCTAACGTTAGCCAGAAGGCGACTCCGGTCGGCCTCCGACAAACTCCTGGGCTCTCCGAGCACCTTGATTTCCAGGAATTTTGGATCCAGGACGATATTAAAAAACCGGTCCAGTCCGGTTTTGGGGCAGCGGGCTTTGGCAATCAGGGGATAATCCCAGGTGAGGTCGATGCCGTAAAATTTATTCAGGATATAAATATAGGCCTTGAGGCCCCGCCCCCACTGCCACTGTTGGGGGTCGATGTTCAATTGTGGCGTAAAACTGTGTCCTTCCATCCCGAACAGGGTCTTGAACAGCGGGGTGGCATAGAAACCGGTAAACTCGAAAGGCACGAAGGCCGCGGCGCAATCGCTCTCCCAAAACGCCGGCGGGAAAACCGCGCTCATCAACAGGTCAATGAATTCCTGGTGCTTTTCCAGGATGGTAAGGTCCTCGATGGGTTCCCGCAGGTCCGGGGCGTTTTCCAACTTTTGGCGGATAACCGGCCCCCAGGACTTCATGCCGCATTTGCCTTCGGCCAGACAGCGTTCCCAGAAATCCAGCAGCGGCTTCAGGCTCAGTCGGCTCTTGAAGGGAAATTTAACCTTTCGGGGTTTCATGACGTCCTCTGAATAAAGCAAGAAATGATTGAAGATCACTTAAATAAAATTTAATCACTTATAAGGTCCGATCAAGAGGCGGGGGGTGCCGTAACCAGACGGCCCCAGGTAAAGTGCCATTGAGCCCGCCGTTACTGCATGGCTTTCACGACCTCGTCCGTCGACAGAACCGCATGGGCGAGAAAGCTAAAGTTGATGAGCGCCGCCTGATAGCCGTCGCCCCACTCGGGGTGCCGGGGGCCGGCCGTGGCGTCCTTCACCACCGCGACCTCGAAACCTTGCTCGAGCAATTCGCGCAGGTGAGATTCGACACAGATGTTGGCCAGCATTCCCCCGAGGATGACCTTGCTGATGCGGCGCTTGCGCAGTTGCAGGACGAGGTCGTTGGTCTGCGGACCCCAGACCTTATGGGGGCTGACCGTGATGGTCTTGCCGTCCTCGATGTAAGGCTTAAAGCGCTCCAACCAGTCAGCCCCCGACCCGGCGAAGGCCGTCGAGGCTCAACGCCCCACGGCGGGCGAACATCTTGGTCTCAATCTCTTCGGTTTCCAGGGGTCCGCCGAATTTCCAGCCATAGTCCGTGGGGTAGAAATAGTGGGGGGAGATGAAAACCTCGAAGCCGTTCTCCTTGGCGGCCTTAAAGATGCGCTCCATATTCTCGATGGTATGGTTTTCTTTGACGCTGTTGCCCACGGCTCCCCACCCGAGGCCCTTCTCACTCAAAACCTCATTCTGCGGGTCGATGAACACCACTGCGGTGTCGTTCCGGTTGAAGGCCAGACTCTGGGACATGACTGCCTCCTCTTGAGGAATAGCTTGGCTCGCTACCCGAAGCGGATAACGAACTTTTCCCGGGAGCTGCCCTCCATGACTGCCCGGTAGGCGCCAGGCGCCTCATCCAGCGAAATCGTCTCCACGGGAGGAGGAGAAAAGCTCCCCTCCTTGAAACCAGGGAGCAGACCCTGGAGAATTTCCGCCGCCTCGGCGTACGATAACTTTAAACGTATCCACCCCGAGGAGACGGGCTTCTTTGTGGTAGAAGTCCACGAGATTGAAAGTCACCCGAGCCTCACCGGCCGAGGCGATGGCAATCTGCCGGCCCCGTTGGGCGAGAGACTCCAGGCACGCCTCAAAAAGCGGCCCCCCAACCACATCCAGGATGAGGTCGGCTCCTTTGCCTCCCGTCAATTCCTGGACCGATTCCGGCAAGGGACGCGCTTCGAGATCGATCCATTCCACCATGGAAAGATCGTGGCGCTTGCCTAGGTCTCGACTCGACCTCACGGTGCCCAGCACCCGCGCCCCCTTCCAGGCCGCAATTCTGGCCGCAGCCGAGCCCGACGGCCCCCGTGGTCCCGGTGACCAGGACGGTTTCGCCGCGCTGCACCGCGCCCGTTCGGACCAGGGCGGCGAAGGCGGTGAGATATTCCACCCCAATCGCCGCCGCCTGCTCGTAGCTGAACTCCGGGGGCATTTCCACCAGCCCCTCCACGGGAACGGCCACAAATTCGGCATGGCTGCCATCCCTGCCAAAGCCGAGATCCCCTCCGGTTCCGAAGACCGACTTGCCTTCCCAGCGGGAATCCCCGGAGACCACCCGACCGGCAAAGTCACGCCCGGGAACTCGAGGCGGTTTGGTCTCCGCCATTTTCCCCAGGACATTCTTGGCGTCGCTCGGATTGATGGCCGCGGCCAAGACCTGCACCAGAACCTCGCCTGCCTTGGGCACCGGCATGGGAAGCTCTTCGACTTGCAGATTGTCCAAAGAGCCGGTGTTTCGGAAATAAAGACCTCTCACCATTGCCTCCGATCCAGGTTATGGGTGCTTTCTGGCAGTGGATGCTCATCGGACCCGCTGCCACAAAATTTCATAATTGGTCCTATCCACCGGCCTGAGCGACATGAGATCGCCCTCGAACCGGTACTGCCTTTCCAGAACCCCGGGGTGATCGCCGGGAAAAGTTGCCCTTCCAGGAGATGGCGGACCACCTGCCTCTCCAGGTCGATTTCATAACGGCCGAAGTAAGCTAAATAATCGTGCTTCAGGCGCGACAGCTCTTTGACCTCGGCTCTGGATTTCCGGCTGATCTGCACCGCCATGATGCCGGTGTCGCTGTAACAGATGTAGCCGATGAGCATCTTCTCCAAAGGGATATCTCTTTTTCCCGTCCGCCTCGATGATTATGGAGTGGACCAAGCGCCAGGTGCCGACGATCAGTTGAGCGATGTCTGCCATGCTGACTCTCCTAGGCTGGAATAGGGGCTTTCGGCATTTTCGAGACCCCGGGCTTCAGAGGACAATCATAGGTCAGCCGGAAGTGATCCCCTTCTTTCTGGAAATCTCCGATCATGTTCTCACTTGCGGTAAAAACGACATCGTTCTCTGATCCGCTGATCCCCTTTCACAAAGATCTGCGTGACGAGCGTCTCATAACCCGGGGCCGAGACGATAAAGTGGATGTGCGCCGGCCGGTAAGGCGATCTTTTGGCGGCTCGCAAAAGCTCACCTACGGGGCCGTCAGTCGGAGCCGGGTAGGCGGTCGGCATGAGTCGCCAGCACCTCAAAGGTGCCGTTTTCATCGGTCCTGAAACGGCCGCGCAGATTGTAGTCGGGCTGCTTCTCATCCTGGTTCTCATAAAAGCCGTTGGTCGCGGCCTGCCAGGTATCGAGAATCGCCCCCTTGATCGGGGCCTTGGTCCCAAAATCAAAAACTCGTCCAGAGATCCTGACGCGCACCCCGGCCGTATCATCACTGGAGGTGGCAGCACCTCTGTGCGCGGAACGGGGCGTTGGCGCGCAGGAATGGCCCCACCAAGGCATAGCCCACGGGCTGGCCGGGCTCCTCGTGATTGAGCGTTTCGATGAGTTGGCTCACCCCGATGACGTCGCCAAACAGGAGGAACTCATTTCTTTCCGGGCCGGTGATCGCCGCCATCCGGCGCATATAGTCCCAGGCAAACTCCCATTCCTCGTCCGTCGGCTGCATCTCGTTGACGCAGGCGTGCAGGTGTTTGATCAGTACCGCCACAATAAACTTCAGCCTCGGGTCCTCAATCTTGGCGTAGGCCTGCAGCACCTTTTCAGTAAAACCCTTATCCGTGGCCTCCATGAATACCTCCTCTTTGCCGGAAAGGCCGGCGTTGGTTCCCGTGGGGTCGGTTCCGTTCTAAAAGGCGAAGCAATCGCAGCCCAAGGACCACAACCCGGACTCGCTGAGCACCCACCGGTGCGCTTTCGCCCCCGGGGGGTGAACGTGGCCGCATGGTTGCCGCCGCATCTGCGCCGGCGCCACGCCCGTGGGCGTGTAGCCGCCGTGAGTTTTAACCGGCGACCAGTCGGGACTGACGGGCAGGGGAGGGGGGCCCCAGGCGCTCGAACTCGCCCGCGGCGAAGACGACCCGGCCCCCGACGATGGTCAGCACCGATTCGAGGTGTTTGATCTCCTCTGCCGGGATCGAAAAGTAGTCGGCGGAGAGCACGCTGAGATCGGCCAATTGTCCCGGCGCCAGTGCCCCTTTCTTGCCCTCCTCGGAAGAGAACCAACTGCTGCCGACCGTGTAGAGCCGGAGCGCCTCCAGGCGGTCGAGGCGGTTGCCCTCCGGGTAGAGCGTAGTGCCCCCGACGGTCTTGCCAGTGATCAGCCAGTAGAGGGCGACGAAGGGGTTGTAGCTCGAGACTCGCGTGGCGTCGGTGCCCGCTCCCACCGGGTACGCCCAACTCGAGCATTCGCCGGATGGGCGGCGTGCGCTGCGCCGGTTTGGCGCCGTAGCGCTTCACGAAATATTCGCCCTGGAACGCCATCCGGTCCTGCACCGCGATGCCGCCGCCGAGCGCCTTGATGCGCTCGATGTTCCGGTCGGAAATGGTCTCGCAATGGTCAAAGAACCAGTGGAGACCGCCGAAAGGAATTTCACGATTCACTTCTTCATAGACTTTCAGGGCGCGGCTGATGGTTTCGTCGTAGGTGGCGTGCAGGCGGAACGGCCAACGATTTTCGACCAGGTGGCGGATGACCGCCTTGAGTTCGTCTTCCATCACGGGCGGCATCTCCGGCCGCGGCTCGAGGAAGTCTTCGAAATCGGCGGCCGAGAAGACGAGCATCTCGCCCGCGCCGTTCACCCGATAGAAGTCGTCGCCTTCACCCGGCCTCGTCATCCCCGTCCAGCGCTGGAAGTCCGCCAGCTCCTGCCTGGGCTTCTGCGTGAACAGGTTAGAGGCGAAGCGGACGGTCAGTTCGCCGCGCCGGTGCAGTTCTTTGATGACTTCGTAGTCGTCCGGATAGTTCTGAAAACCGCCGCCCGCGTCGATGACGCTGGTGATGCCGAAGCGGTTGAGTTCGCGCATGAACTGGCGCGTCGAGTTCATCTGGTCCGTGGGCGAGAGTTTCGGCCCTTTGGCGAGCGTGGCATACAGAATCATGGCGTTCGGGCGGGCGATGAGCAGCCCCGTCGGATTCCCTTGCTTATCTCGCTGAATCTCCCCGCCGGGCGGGTCGGGCGTGTCTTTCGTGTACCCGACGGCGCGCAGGGCCGCGTTGTTCAGCCAGGCGCGGTCGTAGAGGTGCAGGACGAACACGGGCGTGTCGGGAGCCGCGGTATTGATCTCCTCCAGCGTCGGCATGCGGCCCTCGGCGAACTGGAACTCCGTCCAGCCGCCGATCACCCTGACCCACTGCGGCGGCGGGGTCCGCGCCGCCTGCTCCTTCAGCAGGCGCAGCGCGTCCGCCAGTGACGGCACGCCGTCCCAACGCAGTTCCAGGTTGTAATTCAGGCCGCCGCGGATCGGATGCATGTGGGAATCGTTGAGGCCGGGGATGACGGTTCTGCCCCCGAGGTCAAGCACTTGCGTCGCCGGCCCACGCTGCCGCAAAATCGCCTCATTGGCGCCGGCGGCGCTAATCTGGCCGTCCTGGATGGCGATGGCTTCGACGAACGACGGCACACTATTCGTGGCAATCCTGGCGTTATGCAGGATGAGGTCGGTCGGCATACGAGCCTCCTTTACTCCGGCTTCATTTGAAGGCCCCGGCGCCCGCTTCCGCCACGGCATGATCCTGTTCGCCCGAACCGCCGCTCACGCCGACGGCGCCCACCACTTTGCCGTCTCGTTTGAGGGGGACGCCGCCCGCAAAGATCATGATGCGGCCGTCATTGGACGCATGAATCCCGAAGAACTGGCCACCCGACTGCGAGTGTTGCGCCAGGTCCTTCGTGGCAATGTCGAAGGCCCGCGCCGTAAAGGCCTTTTTGATGGAAATATCAATGCTGCCGATCCAAGCTCCATCCATGCGGATGTGCGCCACTAAATTTCCCCCGGCGTCGGCTACCGCGATATTCATGGGCTGGCCTATTTCCGCGGCCTTGCTTTCGGCCGCGGCAATGACCTTCCTGGCATCTTCAAGTGTGACCATTAATCCTCCTTATGGGCAGTCAGTTATCGGCGGCCATAGGCCGCCCTATAAATTTTTGCGTCTTTGTGTGAGATCAATTTTTTCGGCACAGCACTGGGGCCATCCCTGATCCAAGCCCTTACTTGCGCGCCGGCGCGTGGCACCCGGTATTCGGGAAACTTCGTCGCCGGAGCTCCATGCACCATGGTGTAGGCATACTCCACGCCCATGCCGTAGGCCCCGAAATGGCTCTTGACAATGTCCATGACCGCGTCATAAGTGTCTTTCTCGGCCCAATCGCGCTGCCACTCGAGCATCACGGAGAGCACGGTGACCGGCTTCGCTCCCGCCTGGATCACCCGCTTCATGGCGTTGTCGTGAGAGAGCTGACTGACGTCGCCGCAGCAGTCTTCGACGACATAGACTTCGTAGCCGTCGTGAATCGCCTGCACCGTCGGCAACGCCACGCAGGTTTCAGTCCAGAGCCCGGACAGCACGATCTTCTTCCGGCCGGTCCTCTCGATGGCGGCGACGAAATTCCGGTCGTCCCAGGAGTTCATGGTGGTCCGTTCAATGGGCGTTTGATTCGGGTAAACTGCCTGAATCTGCGGCCAGATGTTGCCGCTGAAACTCTTGGTTTCCACCGTAGACAGGACCACGGGGACCTCGAAAACTTTGGCGGCTTTGGCGAACGCCACGTTGTTGTTGATGATCGTTTGGCGGTCAAAATTGGCCACCCCGAAGAGCATCTGGGGTTGGAGATCGATGATCGCCACCACGCAGTTGTCCGGGGTCAGCAATCCTTTTTCGCTCCGCTTCGTGCGGCCACTTTGGGATAGACATGGGTTCCTCCTGCTTGACGTTAGTTAAGCGAATCTGAGATCGAGGGATCTGAGTGCCTGGGTTCTGACGGTCTGGGGGCCCGATTAAGTCATGGAGGGTTCGGGAGCGCGGGGCCTGGGAGGAAAAGGAGTCAGAGAATGCCTATAAGATAGGTGCCAAGATCCCCGTGTCAAGCAGACTCGCTAATGGGGGGGAGCAGGGACCCCAGGGCACTTCTGGGAGGTGGCAGGTATTTAAATCAAAATGGGCGACCCAGCGGGGTCGCCCTTAAGTTTTCTATATATGGGATTGGGGGTGGGGGTTTGGGGGAGGGGGTAAGGGCCATTTACGAAAAAGCCCTTAGCCCCCTCCCCCAATTCCTCATTCAACTCTCCTCGTTCAAGTCATACCGTTTCAATTTGCGCCACAGGGAGACCCGGTCGATGCCCAGGATTTCCGCGGCCTTGGTCTTGTTGCCGTTAACCTGTTTGACCACCCAGGAGATGTATTCCTTTTCGTTTTCCTCCAGGGAATGGAATTCCCGTTTCTGGTGGCGCTGCACCTGGAACATATGGGGTTGCTGGAAATCCAGCGGCAGGTGTTGCATCTCGATGACCCCCCCGGCGCACAGGGTCACGGCCCGTTCCATGATGTTCTCCAGCTCCCGGATATTACCGGGGAATTCGTAAAGTTGCAGGGCCCTCATGACCTCCGGGGAGATCTGGTCGATGGGTTTCCCCTGGGCCTCGGCGAACTTGCGCAGGAAGTGCTGGCAGAGCAGCGGGATGTCGTCCTGGCGTTCCACCAGGGGCGGCACCTGCAGGGTGACCACATTGATGCGGTAATAGAGGTCTTGTCGGAAAGCGCCCCGCTCCACTTCACCCTTCAGATCCTTGTTGGTGGCGGCCAGGACCCGGATATCCACGGGGATCTCCGAGGTGGCCCCCACCCGCATCAGGGTCTTCTCCTGGAGCACCCGCAGCAGCTTCACCTGCATGCTGGCGGGCATCTCGCCGATCTCATCCAGGAGGACGGTGCCGCCGGTGGCCACCTCCAGCAGCCCCTTCTTTACCCCCCGGGCCCCGGTGAACGCCTCGCGCTCGTGCCCGAACAGCTCATTGGCCAGCAATTCTTCACTGAAGGCGCCGCAGTTGATGGCCAGGAAGCGCTTTTCGGCCCTGAGGCTCAGGTGATGGATGGCCTTGGCCACCAATTCCTTGCCGGTGCCGGTCTCACCCAGGATGAGGACGGTGGCGTCGCTGGGGGCGATCTGTTCGATGGTCTGCTTCAGCACCTCGATCTTGGGGCTCTTGCCCACCAGAAAGGGCACGGCCCGTTGGCTCCGCACCTGGCGCTTCAGGTCGGTGACTTCCTGACGCAGCCAGCGCTTCTCCAGGGCCTTGCGCACCAGGATGCGCACCTCGTCGATCTTGTAGGGCTTGGGCAGGTAGTGGTAGGCCCCCTTCTGCATGGCCTCCACCGCGGTGGACACGGTGGCGAAGCCGGTGATCACCACCACCTCGGTGTCGGGGTACAGCTCCCTGGTGCGCTCCAGGACCTCCATGCCGTCTACCTGCTGCATCCTCAGGTCGGTGAGCACCAGGTCAAATTCGCCTTTCTCCAGTTCACTGAAGGCCCGGACGCCGCTATCCACCGGCACGGTGTCATAGCCCTCCTTCTTGAGAACGTGGTCCAGGTTTTCCCGGGCGATAAGTTCGTCTTCGACGATCAGGATCTTGGCGCGTCTCATGGGGCGGCCCTCTCTTCCACCCTGGCCTCCGGGTTATAGGGCATCCGGATGGTGAACCTGGTGCCCTCGCCCTCCCGGCTTTCCACCGCGATCTTCCCATGGTGTTTTTCGATGATGCCGTAGACGATGGACAGGCCCAACCCCGTGCCCACGCCCACCTCTTTGGTGGTGAAGAAGGGGTCGAAGATGCGGTCCAACTCTTCCGTGGGGATGCCGACCCCGGTGTCGGCCACCATGATCACGACTTCCGGGCCCGCGATCCGGGCGGAAATCTTGATCTCTCCGGGCGGCTCCTTGACCGCCTGGATGGCGTTCATCAAGAGATTCAGGAAAACCTCCTGCATCCGTTGGGGGTCCAGCTCCAGGACCAGGTCCCCGGGCACCTCGGTGACCACGTCGATCCCTGGCGGCACCTGGCTGGAGATCAATCGGGTGGAGCGCTTCACCACGTCCTCCAGAGGCACTGCCTTCATGGCGAAGTCCCGCACCCGGGAGAACTCCAGCAGGCCCTTGACGATGTCCCGGGCCCGGTAGACCTCCTGCTCAACGTTGGTCAGCAGCTTGCGCAACAGTTCCTTGTCGCCCTCATCCAGTTCCTCCAGGATGATCTGGCAGGAAGTGGAGATGTTGTTCAGAGGGTTGTTGAGCTGGTGGGCGATGCCGGCGGTGAGCACCCCCAGGGAAGCCATCTTCTTGCCCTGGACCAACTGGTCCTGGCGCTTCTCCAATTCCCCCACCATGCGGTTGAAGGCCTCCACCACCCGTTGGGTCTCGTCCCGGGTATCCAGGACCGGCAAAGGCTTGAAATCTCCCAGGGCGATCCTGCGGGTGGTGCTCTCGATGACCCGCAGGGGCCGGAGGATCTTGCGGCTGACCAGCAGGGTGAAAAAGCTCATGGAGCCCAGGAAAATCAACATGGCCACCAGCAATTGGCCCTTCAGGGTGGCGATGATCTCCAGGATGCGGTGGCGCTCGAAGGTCACCAATTGCACCGACAAGTCCACCAGCGCCTTGCCCCGGATCCGTAACTGTTCCTCCAGACTCCGGCTGTCGGGCTGGCTGCGTTCCTTGGGGCGAGCGGCCAATTGCCGCATCAACTCCTGGTAGGCCAGGAGTTCCTTCCGAAAGCTGTGCAGTTGGCCGGCGACCCGCAGGTTTTGCACGTCCGGGACGATCTGGACCAACTCTTCCAGGGCCTGCTGGGTGTAGCGCTGATTCTGGCGAAAATCCTCCTCCTGGCCGTAAAGCAGGTAATTCTTCTCATAACGGCGGATTTCCAGAATGATCTCCCGCAGGTCATCGGCGATCTGGACGATGTGCTGCTTCACTTCGATGGCCCGGAGGTAGTGATAGGAAAAGCCGCCGATAAACCCGACGGCCAGGACGCAGATGACCAGACCGAAGATCACCTTTTGGCGAATGTTCAGATGCACGGCCGCCTCCAACCGGATCTAGGGCGGCCTAAGGCCGCCGGAATTCTCTTCTGGTTCCCAAGCACCAAAAATAATTGGTCAGGGGCACGGCGGGCCGCGCCCTGGTCGTAGGACGCACCCGTCGCCCTGCACCCAGCCGCCAGTTTTCCCTTACTTGCTGAAAGCCGCATGAAGCGCTGGATATCTGGACGGTGTTTTGATTTTGCAACAGTTGACCCGGAAGAAATTTTGCCCCCTTGCCAACCTTAAGGGATATAAATAATTTCTACCAAGGACCATTTAGCTGCCACCACAACTAGATATTTTACCTCCACTTTAGTAGATTACGCTGCAATATGCAACGTGATAAGTTTATCTTGAAAATGGCTTGACACTTTGTGATAATTTTAACATACTATCTTCCAACCAATTTACCGGGAGGGCATAGGCGGCATGGAGATTTATCTTCCCATTGCAGGTATGAGTATCAATTTTTTCATCATCCTGGGGGCCGGCGGCCTGGTGGGCTTCCTCTCCGGTCTCTTCGGGGTGGGGGGCGGCTTTCTGCTCACCCCCTTATTAATGATGGTCGGCATCCCGCCGGCCGTGGCCGCGGCCTCGGATTCCAACCAGATCGTCGCCGGGGCTTCGTCCGGCGCCTTCGCCCACTGGCGCCTGGGCAACGTCGACTTCAAGATGGGCCTAGTCATTCTGGTCGGCGGCATCGCCGGCGGCACCGTCGGCGTCCAGGTCGTCAAATACCTCCGGGCCATGGGCAACTTTGAATTCGTCATGAAGGTGGTCTATGTGCTCATGTTAGGGCTGGTGGGCGGCGCCATGTTCATCGAGTCCTGGCGCACCATCCGGCGCAGCAAGAGCGGCGAGGCCGCGGTCGGCGAAGAGATGGGCGGCGCCAAGCTGGGCTCGGTCTTCCAAAAGCTCCCCTTCAAGATGCACTTTCAGCGCTCCGGCATCCATACTTCCGCCCTCTTCCCCTTCGGCATCGGCGCCACCGTGGGCTTTATGGCGGCCCTGCTGGGCGTGGGCGGCGGCTTCATCATGGTGCCGGCCATGATCTATATCATCGGCATGCCCACCATCGCCGCCATCGGCACCGATCTCTTCCAGATCGTCCTCACCTCCGCCAACGTCACCCTGCAGCAAGCCTGGGTGAACAAGACCGTGGACCTGCTGCTGGCCTTGACCCTGCTCTTCGGCTCCACCATCGGGGCCCAGTTCGGGGCCATCGCCGGCCGCCGCCTCAAGGGCGAGCAAATCCGCATCTTGCTGGCCGGCATCGTCCTGATTCTGGCCGTGAAGATCTTTTTTGACCTGGTCCTCACCCCCAGCGATCTGGTGAGCCTGGCCCCGGCCAAGGGGGGGCACTAAGATGAAGCGTTTATTGACGCTCCTGGTGGTCCTCTTCCTGGCCGGCTCCGGCCTGGGCCTGGCCCAGACCACGCCTCCGACAGATCAACAGAAAGTGGTGACCTCGGCCTCCAAGAATCTCATCGAGATCGGCCTGTCTTACAGCGGTGACCAGATTCACTTTTTCGGGGTCAGTCCGGTCCGTGACTGTGACTTGATCATCCGGCTCACCGCGGAAAAGAGCGAAGAAGTGAAGCTTTCCATGAAAGGCCGGGTGGGTCCCTTCTGGATGGCGGTGAAGCAGTACGAGGTTACTAATGCCCCCTTCGTGTACAAGATCCACAGCACCAAACCCATCGACCAGATCGTTTCCCCGGAGACCGCCGGGGAGTTGGACCTGGGCTACGTGGCCGTGCAGAAAAAGATGAAGCTGCACCTGGCCCGGGGTGACGCCGCCCCCGAAGATGCCGACCTGGTCTTCAAGGGACTGGTGAAGATCAAGGAAGAGGCCAACCTCTATAACATCGTCTCCGACCCTAAGCGTCTGGAGATCGCCGAAGGCCGGCTCTTCAAGCACTATTTCCGCTTTCCCCCCGCGGCCACCGAGGGCCGTTACGTGGTGGAGTCCTTCGCCTTCAAGGATAAGCAACTGGTGGGCTATGGCAAGGACGTCCTTGAGATCAAAAAGGTGGGCCTGGAACATTGGCTGACCGACATCTCCCAGAACTACCCGCTGTTATTTGGCATCATGGCCGTGGTCATCGCCCTGGGCGTCGGCTTATTGGTGGGGATGATCTTCAAGAAAGGAGGGCACCATTGATGGCCGAAGCAAACGGTAAACCGATCGTGGTGGCGGTGGACGGCTCCGCCCCGGGCTGGGAGGCCATGGATACGGCCCTCTCTCTGGCGTCCCTCGTGAACCGGCCGGTGGAGGTCCTGACCGTAATTTCCCACCGTAAGTCGGGCTATTTCGCCTTTATCGACCGCCACCTGGGCGAGGAGCAGCAGGCCTACGCCCAGAAAATCCTGGAGCAGGCAGCCCAAAAAGGCCAGAAAGCCGGGGTGGAGGTGCGTCCCCATCTGCTGGAGGGCGAACAGGACGTCTCCGAGCTCATCCTGTCTTTCCTGGAAGGTGCGGGTCCGGTGAAGTTCCTGGTCCTGGGCAGCCACGGCCACAGCTTTGTCAGCCGCCATATCATCGGCTCGGTCACCGAGCGGGTGATCCGGGACGTGGCCTACCGCGGCCTGCCGGTGCCGGTCCTGGTGGTGCCGGCCTCCGCCGCCGCCGAGGCTCAGACCAAGGCGTAAGCACGGTAGGGCGGGCCTCCGTGCCCGCCCTTATTTGATAGCAGTGCCATGCAGGGTGCGCCCGGCGCACCGGATGGTAAGCAACACCCTTTCTCCTATTGACTGGGGAACCGGGCTGCAGCCCGGTTCCCCTTTTTTTACAGCCAGCCCAGGAAAAAATTTTTGTTAGTTAGGTTATAAACCGGCATCCGATCGAGAGGAAAAAGGCTTGAAAATGTAAATTGTTTACTTTTTACATATGACTATCAATGATCCGCAATATTTCGGCGACAAAGGCGCAGCGGCTGTTGCTCATGCATGAGGTCGACGGAAGCAGCCAAGTTGCCACGGCCATTTACCGTTTGGAGCAAGGCAATTTTTCAAGAGTCGAAGGCGTTGGAGGCGGGGTCTACGAATGCAAAATCAACTTCGGTCCCGGTTATCGGATTTACTTTGGCAAGGATGGATCAGGCTCATTCTCTTGCCCTGCGGCCGCCCAAGAAGTTGAGGCAGACATTTGACGGCTTTGTCTTGCTTGCGGGATTACCAGAGCGGAAACTTAGGAGGGGACACCATGGCTATTACAAGGGTATTTCGCCCTACCGTCCGGGAACGCGCCCGAATGATGCCGAGTTTCGTAAGCCATGCTCAAAGAGGGCATTGACACTCTGCTTGCCGGTGACGTGGAAACCGGCAAAGCTATTTTGCGCGATTATATCAACGCGGCTGTCGGTTTTGGGCCGTTTGGCCGAGGCTACCCACATACCGGCCAAAAGTCTCATGCGTATGTTTGGCCCAAAGGGCAACCCACGGGCGCACAACCTGTTTCAGATCATTCAACATCTGCAATCTCACGAAGGAATCCACTTGGAAGTGGCTCCGTGCTAACTGGCCGCTTTTGTTGGTATCATAATTGACCCGCCATGATCATGAATAACCCCCCGCATCCGGGCGAGATTATCCGGGAATTGTGCCTCAAACCCCTGGGGCTGACTGTCACCCAGGCCACGGCAGGGACTCGGGGTCACCCGCAAGACCCTCTCGATGCTGTTGAACGGTCACGCCGGCATTTCCCCGGAAATGGCCGTCAGGCTGTCGATGGCCGGCGCAGCCTTGGATGTAGATTTTATCGCATTATACTCCCATTAGGAAAGGAGAACGCCATGGAATAACCTCAAACCGCTTTATGACCATAGCGGCCCGCAACCTTGATAAAAAATTATATTAGCATGAAGAACCCCGCTCATCCCGGCCTTCTGGTGAAGGCCTGTCTTGACGAGCTTGGACTATCGATAGCGGAAGCGGCTGCGGCTCTCCACATTACGCGGCAGCAACTACACAATATCGTGGCGGGACGTAGCAGTGTGACGCCGGAAATGGCGCTCCGTTTTGAAAAGGCGTTTGGCAGCACGGCGGACACCTGGCTGCGGATGCAAGTGAATTATGACCTGGCTCAGGCCCGGCGGCATAGCGCCGAAATTGAGGTTGAACGCCTGACACCAAAGGTGGCCTAAATTAAAAAAAACGGGCGTGACCGAATCAGCCCCCGGAATGCCCCAGAAGCAGCACCACTAAGCAAATATAGGGTGCATCCTCCGCACCCTTTTTGCGGCTTAACCTAAGCCGCTCTCCTCACTGGCCTCAGCAGCCGCCGCGACTGAAAAAGATGATCGCGAAGATGATGATGGCGATAGTAATGCCTGCTTCCATGGATTTCATCCTTTCTGAAGGGAGGGGAAATTGCTTATAATATAACCATACCCCGGTATCCCTTCAAGAGAGAACTGTCATAAAAATTCTCGGGGTTGGGGAGAGGGCAGGGGCCACTTACGAGAAAACCCCTGGCTCCCACCCCCAAAATCTCTTTAATCTTATTGGCCGTTAGCCTGCTTCGCCGCGGCCGGCGGCTCCGTTTTTTCTTCCCCGTCCCACAGGATAAAGGCCTCGATAAAGCCGTCCAGGTCGCCGTCCAGGACCGCGCTGACGTTGCCGGCCTCGAACTTGGTGCGGTGATCTTTGATCAGCTGATAAGGCTGCATAGTATAGGAGCGGATCTGGCTGCCCCAGGCGATCTCCTTCTGGGACTCCTGCAGTTCATGCTTCTTCGTCTCCTGCTTCTGCTTTTCCAGGTTATAGAGACGGGCCCGCAGCACCTTCATGGCCAGTTCCTTGTTGCGGTGCTGGGAACGCTCCGTCTGGGACGACACCACGATGTTCGTGGGCAGGTGGGTGAGGCGCACCGCCGACGAGGTCTTGTTGACGTGCTGGCCGCCGGGGCCGCTGGCCCGGAAGGTGTCGATGCGCAGGTCTTTTTCCTGGATATCGATCTGGATGCGGTCGTCAATTTCCGGCAGCACCTGCACCGCGGCAAAAGAGGTGTGGCGCCGGCCGCTGGCATCGAAGGGCGAGATGCGCACCAGGCGGTGGATGCCCGTCTCAGCCTTCAGATAGCCGAAGGCATAGGGCCCGGAAACGGTGAAGGTGACGCTTTTGACCCCGGCTTCATCCCCGGGCAGGAGGTCGATGGTTTCGGACTTGAAGCTGTGGCGTTCGGCGTAACGCAGGTACATGCGCAGCAGGATCTCGGTCCAATCCTGGGCTTCGGTGCCGCCGGCCCCGGCGTGGATGGTGACGATGGCGTTGAGCGGGTCTTCCTCGGCCCCCAGCAGCACCTTGAACTCCCAATCCCGGAAGGTCTCCTCCAGCTTGGCCAGTTCAGTGGTCACTTCCTTGAAGGCCTTGTGGTCTTCTTCCTCCACCGCCAGGTCCAGGAGCAGTTCCAGATCTTCCACCTGGCTCTCTTTCTTGGTCCAATCCGCCAGGGCCTGGAGCAGGGCGCCCCGTTCCTTGAGGATCTCCGCGGCCCGGGCCTGGTCGTCCCAGAGATCGGTGGCCGCCATCAACTCTTCCAGATGCCGCAGTCTTACCTCTTTACCCGGCAGATCAAAGATGACCTCGAAGGACTTCCAGCCGGTCTTTAAACTCTTTTATCTTCGCCCGGATTTCCAAAACGTCGGGTAACATAGTCGCCTCCAATGTTGGCTTGATCAAGGTCAGGGGATGCTGAAAAGCTGAGACTGGTGCAGCGAAAACTGTGGTCGCCGGCAGCAGTCAAGCGTTTTCCCCAAGAACATCTGATTATTTTATCAGAAAATTGCGAAATTGGAAAGAAGCGTCAGCGAGTTGGGAGTGTCCTAATTTGGGGACGGCTTTGAGTAAGCGGCAGAGGGAGGCGATAGTGCGGAAACAAACCCTGGACCAAGACTCACAGCCCCCCGTGGAACCGGCCGAAGGCACGAGCGAGCAGGACCGAAAAGACCAGGATGCCCGCCCCGAGGACAAGGACGTGCTGGGTCTTGCGCAGTTCGAAGTTCCCGACCCGGCACACCAGCAGATAGCCGACAGCAAGGTTGAAGAGGCCCCACAGGACATTGACCGTCGAGGACGACAACCCTACCCCGGGCGGGGTCGCGAAGGGACTCTGGAAGGCATGGCCCGAGATCCCGTTGCCGAGATGGGGCAGCGCGTTCGCGAGGAAGGCGCCCCCGAAGAAGTACGCCAAGTAGTGGTACCAGCGCATGATTGTCTCCATTTTATGGAGTGGGCAAATTAGGATACTACCCGCGAGTCGGCTCAACTCCAGAGCAGCGCCCCTCCCAGCACCGCCACCTCGAGGATCTCGTTGGCCGCGCCCAGCACGTCCCCGGTGACCCCGCCCAGGGCCCGGCGAAAATAGCGGCTCCCCAGCCAGACCAGGCCCGCGGCCCCGGCCCAGAGGACCAGGCCTTTGAAGCCGCACAGCAGCAACGCCAGGATCACGGCGCTGCAGCTCGCTCCGGCCGCCACCCGCGGGCTCACCCCGGTGGTCATGGCCTGCCCCAGGCCCCCTTCCGGCCGGGCATAGTCGGAGAGATAGGCCAGATAGACCATGCCCCAGCGGCTCAGCACCGGATACAGGATGATCTGGCCCCGCCAGCCCTGGTCCGCCGCGGCCTGGAAAAAGGCGAATTTCAGCAGCAGCGCCAGGATCAGGGCCAGCACCCCGAAGGCCCCCACCCGGGAGTCCTTCATGATGTGTCGGCGCGCCTCCGGGTCCCGGCCGCCGCCCAGACCGTCCACGGTGTCCGCCAGGCCGTCCAGGTGGAGGCCGCCGGTGATCCAGACGGTGAGGCAGAGCAGCAGGGCCGCGGCCGCCGGATGCGGCAGCACCTTCAGCAAAATGGACCAGGCCCCCAGAAAGATCAGTCCCAGGATGGCCCCCACCCAGGGGAACCAGAACAGGGAGCGGGCCAGGTCTTCCGGCCCGGCCACCACTGGCCGGGACCAGGGGATTTTGGTTAAGAAGGTGAGGGCTAAGGGGAAGGTTATGCGCATTATTAGCTTGTAAGTCAGTAAGTCAGTAATCAGTGATCGATGACAAATTGGGTTTTGATTTTACTGATCATCGATTACTATTCTTCCTGCTCCGACACCCCGGCTTCCTCGAAGGTGGCCATCTCCCGGTAGATCCGGACCCCGGCCTCCAGCAGCAGCATGCCCAGGGCGGCGCCGGTGCCTTCGCCCAGACGCATATTGAGGTTCAGCAAGGGTTTCAGCTTCAGAAAATCCAGCACCGTCTGGTGTCCCGGCTCCACCGAGCGGTGGGCGGCGATGAGGTAATCGGCCGCCGCCGGCGCCAGGGCCGCGGCCACCAGGGCCCCGGCCGTGGCAATGAAGCCGTCCAGCATTAAGGGTCGCCGGGCCGCGGCGCAGCCCAGGATGAGCCCGGCAATCCCGGCAATCTCCAGCCCCCCCACGGCGGCCAGCGCCCCCAAAGGATCCTTCGCGTCCGGCCGGTGCAGGGAAATGGCCCGGTTGATGACCGCGATCTTGTGTTGCCAGACCTTGTCGTCGATCCCGGTGCCCCGGCCTGTCACCACGCTCACCGGCCGGCCGGTGAAGACCGCTGCCAGGGCCGCGGCCGGCGTGCTGTTGCCGATGCCCATGTCGCCGGCGGCGACGACGTCGACCCCGGCGGCGGTGGCCGCTTCCGCCCGCTCCACCCCCACCAGCACGGCCCGCAGGGCCTCCTCCCGGGTCAGGGCCGGCTCCTTGGCCATATTGCGAGAGCCATAGGCTATCTTGCGGGAAATAAGCTCCGGCACTTCAGGAAAATCGTGGTTGACGCCGATATCCACCACTTCCACCCGGGCCCGGGCCTGCCGGGCCAGGACGTTGATGCCGGCGCCACCCCGCAGGAAATTATGGACCATCTGAAAGGTGACGTCTTGCGGGAAGGCGCTCACCCCTTCGGCCACCACTCCGTGGTCGGCGGCAAATACCACCACCCATTTGTTTTGCAGTTCCGGCATGGGGTCCTGGCGGATGGCCACGTAGCGGGCCGCCAATTCCTCCAGCCTTCCCAGGCTGCCCTGGGGCTTGGTCAGCGAGTCCAACCGCTCCTGGGCCCGGGCCAGCCAGGCAGGGTCCACCGGTTCAATCTGGGCGATTATCTGGGCTAAATCATTCATCATGGCTATAATTACCTTTCAAGATTATCGGTCTTGGCGTCTTGGCGTAAGAGATTATTTTCCCTTCAGCGTCAGCGGCAGCCCGGCCACCACCAGGACCACCAGGTCCGCGGCCCGGGCCACCTGTTGGTGCAGCCAGCCCAGCCAGTCCCGGTATTTCCTGGACAGGGGGCTTTCCGGAACAATCCCCAGGCCCACTTCGTTGCTGACGAAGATGGTGGGGGTGGCGACCCGGTCCAGGGCGGCCAGCAGGCTCTGGCCCGCGGCCTTCAGGTCCGCTTCCGAGACCTCCTCCCGGAGCATCAGGTTGGCCAGCCACATGGTGAGGCAATCCACCAAAATGGCGCCATAGCGCCCCTGACCGTCACGGACCGCCTCCGGCAGGTGCAGCGGCTCCTCATTGGTCTCCCAGCCCGGTCCCCGCTCGGCCTGATGAGCGGCGATGCGGGCCACCATTTCCTCGTCCCGGGCCTCGCCGGTGGCCAAAAAGAGCCGGGGGGCCGGGAAGCGCTCCGCCAGGGAGAGGCCATAGCGGCTTTTGCCGCTGCGGGCGCCACCCAGGATCAAGGCTACCCGGAATTTTTCCGGTAACCCGCCGTGATTTTCAGGTTGTAGGATTGCGCCCATTACGAATAATTTTCAACAGCCAGGGGACTTTTTCCCGGATATAACCGCTAATGTTATCTTAAAGGCCGCCGTCTGCCAAGGGACAGCCTCACCATTTACCAAAAATTACAAAAAATTAAAAAAAAGTTCGATTTCCCAGACTTTTCGGCTGGAATTGCTTGAAAAGTCCGTTAAAGCCCTGGAGGCTCTCCCACCTGCCTTGGCGTTGGCTCCAGGCGCGCCCGGCACCGGACGGGACCGGTTGCAGCTTTATCATTGACCCGGTCGGGCAAATTTGAAATGATAACCTGAAGCGTACCGGCGCCAAACCCGCAGGCTCCAAAATTACCTTATCACTGGAGCGGCCCGGCGTCCAGAAAAAGGCCCGGCCGGAGGCCGCGGCACAGTTCGCGGTGCCTCGGGGCGCCGGTGCGTAAAAGCTCATTCGTCGGCTGAAGGAAAACTTATGTCCCGAGAACATCTGACCCAGGGGTTGATCCAGGTTTACACCGGCGACGGCAAAGGCAAAACCACCTGCGCCCTGGGTTTGGCCCTGCGGGCCATCGGCCAGGGGTTCCAGGTCTTCATGGTGCAGTTCATGAAGGGCTGGGGCACCGGCGAGGCCCAGATCGCCGCCCAGCGCCTGGCCCCGGACTTTACCCTGCGCCACTTTGGGCGTCCGGCCCTGGTCAATCTGAAGAACCCCGATCCTGAAGACCTGGCCCTGGTCCGCCAGGCCTGGGACCTGGGCCGGCAGGTGCTCTCAGCCGGCGAGCACGATCTGGTGATCCTGGATGAAATCAATGTGGCGCTGGCCTTCGATCTCCTCCCCCGGGATGAAGTCCTGGAGGCCCTGCGCCGTCGGCCCCCCTGGGTGGAAGTCGTCCTCACCGGCCGCCAGGCCCCCCCGGAGCTCATCGAACTGGCGGACCTGGTGACGGAAATGCGCCCCCTCAAGCACTATTTCGAAGCCGGGGTCCCCGCCCGCCGCGGCATTGAATGGTAATAGTCGGCTACCAGAAAACCACTCCCTCCATGAACCGCAAACTCACCAAATTAGTCGCTAACCTGGGTCTCGTCCTGGCCAGCTTCCTGGCGATCCTGATCCTGCTGGAAGTCGCCCTGCACTTCACCTCCTATCAGCGCCTGCTGCTCCGGGATCGGCCGGTCCGCTATTATTACCAGGCCGACGCCGCCAAAGGCTTTGACATCCGGCCCAACGTCGGCAAGATCGGCACCTCGGTGGACAACGGCTCAGTGAAATACGACCTCTGGTCCAACGAGTTGGGCTGCTTCGATGCACCCTACCGGGGCGAAAAGGACGTCATCCTCCTGGTGGGCGACAGCTTTACCCACAGCTACGCCCCTTTCGAGGCCAAATGGGGCACCCGCCTGGAGAAACTCCTGGACTACCGGGTTTTGAAGTGCGGGGTCAACGGCTATGGCACCCGGCAGGAGCTCTTGAAGGCGCAGGACATTATCGCCCAAATCCACCGGAGCCCCCGCCTGATCATCGTGGGCTATTTCTGGAATGACCTGCAAGACGACTACACCTTCCCCAGCCTGACCGTGGTGGACGGCTTCCTGGTGACCTGCGACCAAAAATATCGGGACCAAACCGGCCGCCTCGACCTGAAGACTCTGGAAAGGCCCTACACCCTGTGGGATAAGCTGACCGGGCGCTACCCCCTGGGCCTTGGCAGGATGATCAATTATTTTCTGGAGCAGCACTTCATCCTGGTCAACCTGATCAATGATGCCGGGACGCGGCTGTTTCCGCCGAAAACCTCCTATGCCAACCCCTTGGATTTTGCCGCGTTTCAGGATGAACCCTGGGTCGCCCAGGCCTGGCCCAAACACCTGGAGAACCTGAAGGCCTTCCGGGAACTGGCCGCCAGCCAGGGGGCGGAGCTGCTGGTGGTGCTGATTCCCACCAACACCCAGGTCTATCCCTTCCTCACCGGAGGCCGGAAAATCGATCTGGAGCGGCCCAACCGCATCGTCAGCGCTTATCTCCGTAAGGAGCAGATTCACTACCTGGACCTCCTGCCGTTCTTCCGGAAATACGCCGACCAGACCCCGCGCCAGTATCTCTCCTCGGACCAGGACCTCTACTGGCGGGCCAACTCCCACTTCAGCCTCAAAGGCGAGCGCCTGACCAGCCTGCTGGTGGCCCGCGCTATCCTGGAGCATAACCTGGTCCAGGTGCCGGACCGGGAGAAGAAATTGCAGGAGATTGAGGATCAATTAGCGAAATTCCATTGATCTGTTTAGAACGAAGGCACAAGGGTCCCGCCTAAATTTGATTCTGCCCAACTGTCTTTTGCTGAAAGCTGACACTATTATTTCCACACCCCATCAATCGCCGTCTGGCACTTGGGGCACTTGCCGTCCTTCAGGTGATACCGCTGGATCGTGTAGCCCTGCCGTTCGATGAGCAACTCCTGGCAGCCGTAACAGTAAGTGTTCTCGCCGCCCTCTCCGGGGGGGATATTGCCGGTATAGACATAGCGCAGGCCGGCCTTGAGCCCGATCTCCCGGGCCCGGCGCAGGGTGGCCACCGGGGTGGCGGGCCGGTCCATCATCTTGAAGGTGGGGTGGAAGGCGGTGACGTGCCAGGGAATGTCCGCGCCCACGCCCTTGATGAACTGGGCGATTTCCGTGAGTTCCTCGGTGGAATCGTTGTGCCCGGGGATGATCAGGGTGGTGACTTCGATCCAGACCCCCGCCTGCTTGAGGCGGACGATGGTGTCCAGCACCGGTTGCAGCCGGGCCTTGCAGATCTTGCGGTAGAAATCGTCCCGCATACTTTTCAGATCGACGTTGTCGCCGTCGACGAATTCCGCCAGGGCCGCGGCGGAGGCCTCCGTCATGAAGCCGTTGGACACGAAGACGTTTTTCAGGCCCTGTTCGTGGGCCAGCTTGCCCACGTCCTGGGCGTATTCCATAAAAATGGTGGGCTCGGTGTAGGTGTAGGCGATGCTGGCCGAATGGGAGGCCAGGGCATAGGCCACGATGCCTTCCGGGTCGCGCTCGTCGCCCTTGATCAGGCCGCCGTGTACCCGGGGATACTGGGAAATGTCGTAGTTCTGGCAGTGCAGGCACATGAAATTGCAGCCCACCGTGGCGATGGAGTAGGAGCGGGTGCCGGGCAGAAAGTGAAACAGCGGCTTCTTCTCGATGGGGTCGATGTGCTCGGCGATGATCTTGCCGTAATTGAGGCTGAAGAGCTGGCCGTCCCGGTTTTCCCGGACGTGGCAGATGCCGCGCTTGTCCGGGTCGATCTGGCATTCATGGGCGCAAAGAAAGCAGTGGACCTTCTGGTCCTCCAGGCCTTCCCACAGTCTGGCTGGCTGCATAGGTTCTCCTCGGAGGTGGAATCTACCCTAAGTTATAACCTCCGGCCTGATATGTAAAGGCCAATGGTGGCGCCGGCGTCCGCCGGGGCTTTCCTTCAGGCCGGGGCTGGTTATCGAACCCGCCTCGGCCATCTCCCGCCAAGCCGCCCAACCGCCTTCCCGGGCCTCATTCTGCGCCGCACCCTTGCCAGGCGGCTCCGCCTGTGTTACATAAAAGGGCGGATGGTGGGCGTAGCTCAGTTGGCAGAGCTCCAGGTTGTGGCCCTGGCGGTCGCGGGTTCAAGTCCCGTCGCTCACCCCAGCTAACTTATTGATTACCAAGGTCATATCCTTCGAGGGTATGGCCTTTATTATGTCGGTAAACTGTCCGCCGGTCTGCCTGGCCATTCAATTCTGCCGTAAAAGACTTTCCGGCCGAAGCTGACCGGAGTAGCCGGCTGGGCGCGGTTTTCTAAAAAAAGCCTTTAACTTAATCGAGGGGGTTGCCGATGTCACTGCAAGAACTTCGGGTCAGGTGCGGGCGAGACGCCGCGTCGAGAGCCACCGCGCCTGACCTGCTTCCATAGGCCAACCCCCGCGGCTGGGCGGACCAGGACCGCCGGCGACCGGGGAGCTTCGCTGGTATTGGGGGGGGACGCGGCGGTTAGCCTGGGCTCCACTTGAAGAGAGAGCAGATATGGCGACAGGCGCAGAAGCCAAACGCGGCAGGTACTTATACGCCATAGTGCCCGCTACCGGCCAGCGGACCTATAACCTGGCCGGCATCGACGGGGCCCCCGTGTATGCCATCGCCAGCGGCCGGGTCGCCGCGGTGGTGAGCGACGTTCCCGACGCCAAGATTCGTCCGGAACGCCGCCACCTGGCCGCGCAGCAGGCGGTCCTCCAGGGTTTGTTGGCTTCGACGGACGCCCTGCTGCCCATGGCCTTCGGCAGCATCGCCTCCGGTCCCCGGGCCATCCAGACGATCCTGGCGAGCCATCATGAGATCCTGCTCAGGCAGCTCCTGCGGCTGGCCGGGATGGTGGAAATGGGCCTGCGGGTCTCCTGGGACGTCCCCAATATCTTTGAATATTTCGTCCATACCCATCCCGACTTGCGGGCCGCCCGGGATCGCTTCCTCGGCCCCTATCGGCGCCCGTCCCAGGAGGACAAGATCGAACTGGGGCGGTTGTTCGACCGTCTCCTCAACGAGGATCGGCAGAACTACACCGACCGGGTGGCGGACATCCTATCCCCTTATTGTCAGGAAATTAAACACCAGCACTGCCGTAATGAAGGCGAGGTCATGCATCTGGCCTGTCTGGTGCGGCGCCAGGCCCAGGACCGCTTTGAAGAGGGGGTATTTGCCGCGGCCAGGCTCTTCGACAACAATTTTACCTTTGACTACAACGGTCCCTGGGCGCCACACAATTTCGTGGAAGTGGATCTCAAGCTGTGACCTCAGGATCGGGAAGGAGGGGCGAGGTTCTCCGTTTGCTGATCTGCCCGCGGTGGGATAGGCTGCCGCTGGCCCATTGTCCATCAATGTTAGGGCACAGCTTGCTGTGCCCTTTACCCTCCTTCAGGGAGAATGGCCTTTCTGGGGCGTGGTCTTTCCCGTTCCTGCTCAGTAGGCGGTAGGGGCGGTTCTCGAACCGCCCTTACCTGAGCTTTCATTCCACGGGTGGCCCCAAGTGGCCGGGAATTTTAGTTGGCCCACTCCAGGCCTCTGGTCTCGGCGCCCGCCACTGCCACCCGGTCGCGGCCTGCCTCTTTGGCCTGATACAGGGCGACATCCGCGGCCTTGATCACCTCCTTGGCCGAGGCGCCGTGAGCCGGGAAGATCGCCACTCCGGCGGAGACCGTAATGGCTCTTAAAGAGGGACTCTGTTTATGGAGCTGTCTGACGCTCAGGATCAACTCCTGGGCCCGCTCCAGGACAATCTCCATCGGGGCCCCGGGTATGATCAGGAGAAACTCCTCACCGCCAAAGCGGCAGGCAATATCTTCTTGACGAATCTGGTCTTGGATTAACTGGCCCAGGGCGCACAGGAGTTCATCTCCCGCATGGTGGCCATAGGTGTCGTTGTACTCCTTGAAATGATCCAGGTCCAGCATGATCACCCCCAGAGGGGTGCCCTGACGCTTATTTCTACTCATCTCCCGTTCCAGGGTCTCTTCCAGATAGCGACGGTTATACAGCCCAGTAAGGCTGTCCCGGATGGCCTGGTTGCGCAGGGTTTCCCGGAGCTTCAGGTTGGCCAGAGCCAGGGCCATCCTCTCAGCCACCGCGGCGGCAAACTGACCGATGGCCTGGATCTGCTCCGGGGATTCAGCGGTGGCCTTGCGCAAGTGGAAGATGCCCATAACTTCGCCCTGGGCCATCATGGGCACGCACAGGTAGCTGCCGGGCAGGGAGCCGGAGACATGCCGGCAGTTCATGGTATTTCTGGGATCGGCTGCCAGAAAGATCCGGGTGCGCCGCAAACACCAGCATTCATCGTTGCCGAAGACTAACTCCAGGGCCGCGGTTTCGCCCCAGGTAGCCGTCATCTCGTAGAGATTCGCCGAATTATTGAGGATATAGAGCGCCCCATCATAGTCGGGAAAGAATTGGGGCGCGAAGTGGGAGATGGCGCTATAGGTTTCCCCGGAGGTCTGACAGGCCTGGAAGACATCGCTCATTTCCTGGAGCAGGCTCATCTGCCGGTTACGCCGGTCGGTTTCGTTAACCAGTACCTGGAGTCTTTCATTGGCCGTGTGTAATTTCTCTTCCCGGTCTTTTTGTTCAGTCAGGTCTCTCGCCACGGTGACGCTGCCGATATTGTTGTGGTCATCGTCACGCAGCACCCGGATGGAAAGACTGCAGGGAAAGGTGCCGCCATCTTTCCTCTGCATCGTAATTTCGTATTGTCTGACGTAACCTTCCCGGCGCAACAAGATGAGCATATCGGCCAGTTCAGCTGGATCGGCATAGAGCACAGTGGCCGCGTGCCCCGTCAGCTCGTCCGAGGTGTAGCCGAAAATCTCCTCCGAGGCTTTGTTCCACTTGATGATCAGGCCCTGGGCATCGACGATGCCGATGGATTCAGCCGAATTATCAAAGATGTTATTCAGGTATTGATAGGCCCGTTTGATTTCCGCTTCCCGGCTTTGGCGCAAGGTGATGTCCCGGAACACCCCCACCGCCCCCATTATCTGACCGTCTTGCTCGATGGGGGTAGTCACATATTCCACCGGGATGGGCGCACCTGCCTTGGTCCAGAAGACATCGTCGGCCGCCTGATGCCGTTCTCCACGATGGAGCGTGGCATTAATGGGGCACTCTCCTTCAGGGTAAGGGGTGCCGTCCGCCTTCTTATAATGGACCAGCCCATGAAAGTTTTGGCCCAACACCTCTTCAGCCTCGAATCCCGTCAAGGCCAGGGCGGCCGGGTTGACAAAGGTGACCCGGCCCAGCTGATCCAACCCGAAGAGCCCTTCACCGGCAGAGTTCAAGATCAGCTCATTTTGGAGCCGCAGACTCTCCAGGGCCGCGGCCATCTCATGCTGTTTGGTGATATCGGTGCAAGTCCCGGTGATATAATCGATCTGGCCTGGTGCCGTGCGGACTATCTGGCCTCTTTCCCGAATCCAGATAACCCGTCCCATCTTTGACTTGATGCGGTATTCGCGCAGATAGGATTGGTCGGCGGTATCCAGGGCCTGCTCGAAGTCAGATTTGACGCGGCCGCTATCCTCGGGCCCAATCAGGTCGGGCCACCGTACCCGGCGGGTGATAAAGTCTTCAAGGGGATAGCCGGTAAGGGCCTCGATCTTCTTGTCAAAGAAATCTCTGCTGCCGTCGGCATAGCCTTTAAAGACCACTGAGGGCATGGATTTTATTAAGAGCCGGTAGTTCTGTTCGCTCTTCTGCAGGGATTCCAGGGCCTGCTTGCGCACCGTAATGTCTTTGATGAGCGACCACAGTCCCGCCGGATTTCCCGAGTCATCTTTGACCAGATAGGTCTGCAGCTCCACCGGAAAGATGGACCCGTCTTGCCGGCGAAACTCCTTTTCATAGGGATCCGAGTAGCCTCTGGTTAAAACTTGCCCTTCCACGACCTTCGCTTCCCGCGGATACCAACCTTCGGGAGTGACCTCATCATAGGTTAACCGACCAAGTGCTTCGGGAGAGTAGCCGATCATCTTTTGGAAGGCGAGATTGCTTTCGGTAATCTTGCCTTCCAGGCTTACCGCGATCGACCCGTCTTGCATGGTCTCATAAAGCTCTCGATACCTCTTCTCCGATCTCTGGATGCGGGCCGCGGCATTGATATTCAGGCCGAAGATGGTGGACAGGCCGATCAAGATCAAGCAGAGCGACAGGGTCACGCCGATTCCCACCAGCCGGGCCTGGGTGACGGGCCGCATGGAGGTCAGGGTGACCAGGGCCCAGTCCTGCCAGGGAAACGCCTGGCGGTCCACCACCAGGTGCTTCCCCTGAATCTGGCCTTCTTCCCCGTTCTGGGGCTCCCGCGCCAGGATGGCCGAAAAAGGGCCTTTGCCAAACTGCTTGGAAGCGACCAATTCCTCCCGCACCTTGGCCGACAAGGGCCACAGGCTTTGAAACTGCATCTCCGGCCGGTTGGCCAGGACCACTATCCCCCGGGCGTCGATGATGAGACCGATCGACCGTTTGGAGAACATCTCGCTGCTGCCGTTGATCGCTTGTTTGATGACGGCGACCCCGATAACCTCACCCTTACCATCCCTGACCGGGGAACTGGCGTAATAGCCGAGTTCCTTATTGACCACCCCCACGGCCCAATACCGGCCCGGTGCACCGCGCATCGGCTCCTGGAAATAGGGGCGGAATCCGAAGTTTTTGCCCACAAAGCTGCCGGGATGGTCCCGGTTGGAAGAGGCAATGGTCAGACCTTTAGGGTTCATCAAATAGCAGATGGAGTCAGCCGAAACTTGACTAAAGCGGTCCAGGGCGGAGTTGGCCTGCGGCAGGCTCTGGGGGCTTGGGGCCGCCAACCAGGAGTTGATCGCGGGAGAGCCGGCCATGGCGCTGACTAAACGATCGATTTCCCCCATCTTGCTGGCCATGGTTTGTCCGAGGATCTTCCCCTGGTGCTCCTGGTCGCTCCTTAAATCCAGGAGGGCGTCCCGTCCCAAATACTGGGTGAAAAACCAGCCGACCACCACCAGAATGACTAAACCGGCGCCAGCCCCCCGCAGCAGGTTCACCTCCCACTGCCGTACCCGGCGATCCATCTCTTCGGACAACAGGGACGCCCTGGCGAACAGCGCCAGGCAAACGCAGATGCCGACGGCCGCCAGGCCTCGCACCAATTGCATGGGCATCCCCAGGAGTTGGCGGACAGTTTCGGTATTGAGTATCGTGGCCGGGAGGAAGGGGGCCGGATCAGTCACCAGGCCCATGGTCAAACCAAAAACGCCCATGGCCACCGCGGCTCCCAGCAAGGCGCGATCTCCCGGGGCGTCATCTTTTGAGGCCCAATAGAAAATCCCGGCAGCCCATAAACCGCCCACCAAACCGAAGGCATAGCGGCTGGCCGCGCCCAGTCCCGGAAAGCCAGCCGGAGCTCCCAGCAAAGCTACGCCCAGGAGCGCGCCCAGGACCCAGCGGCCGGGACCGCGGCCGCGGATGGCGATCAAACTGGCCCGGCCGAATTCCACCAGGGCCGACAGCGAGGCCACCAGGAGGATCAACCTGGCCGAGTCCAGGAGCGGCTCGTTTCCCCACCCGCAGCTGTAAGCCAGCAGATCCAGACCGGCACTGCCGCCCTGCAGCACTGCGAAGCGCCCCAGCCACCCCCAGGCCAGCCGTTGCGCCGCTCTCCGCTTCAGGAATTGGCAGGTGGCCGCCAGGAGGATGAAGGCCAGACCGTAAAAGAAGAAAATATAGTCTAACTCTTTAAAAAGATTCACCATACCCCACTCTCGCCGTCCTTAGCTGTCAGGGTGTCACTGCTAACCAAAAAAAGGCGCACTGGTTCGATGCCAGCCAACCTTGATCATCGTGAGTCCGCCGGCCCTAAGCCGCAGACTTGGCGTCTTCCCCTTGGGGAATAGTTGGCCATTGCGATGATTTTGGCAGCATATTTAACGAATTAAGGCAGATTAGTAAAGCGGGGATTCCCTGATTCTTAGGGGAGAAAATCCCTATTTTGGGAAAAGGTGGGATTTAAGGCTGGACGATGCTTTGGTGGATCTTGTTGAGGAGCGCCTTGAGCAGGTCGATCTCCGGCTCGGTCAGATTCCGGATGATCCGGTCCCGCATGTCCCGCACTAAGGGAAAGAGGCGCTCGTGCAACTGCTTGCCTTCCTTGGTGAGGTAAATGCAAAACTTCCGCCGGTCCTGGGGATCGGGTTGGCGGAAGATGAGGCGTTTTTTCTCCAGGGCGTCCAACATCCGGGTGATGTTGGGCTTGTCCTTGGAGGCCTTTTCGCCGATCTCCCGTTGCGACAGGCCCTCTTCCTCCCAAAGGTGGCGGATGATGCCCCACTGCTCGGCGGTGATCTCCTGGCCGTTCTCCCGGAAAGAACGCTGCAGGGACGACTTCAAGGCCAGAGCGGTCCGGTAGATATGAAAGCCCAGGGAATCAGTGATATGATAATAGTCATTCATAGGAGTAGTTACACTATTAACTAATAAATATATAACGATTTGTCAAAAGAATTTATTATCCCCGCTGGGTCTCCCTGGCCTCGCCCCATCGCCCTTCCTAAGCCTTTCCGGCTTTTGGTCAAATCCCGCCAATTCTTCGGGGAATTCGCTTTTGCCGCGCCGACATCTCCCCAGAAATTGGTTAATATGTTAATGATCAATTTGCTAACAAGATTGACAAGCTTACGGATTCGCTTCATAATGCTACTCGACTCCCTGCCCCTATGGTCTGCTTCGGCCATGTTTGCGGGGCTTATTTTGACCTGGGCCGGCAAGGGTTGCCGCGCGTTATCCTGTCTGGCCGGAGGATGTCGGAACCAAAACCATGAATCTCCCTTTTAGCAAACGTACCCTGGTCATCGCGGTCGCCGCGGTGGTTGTCGCTCTCTTGTTCCTGGGATTATACCTGCTGCGCGGCAGCTCTACGTCGGCAGGGTTTAAGACTGTCCAGGTGAAGCGGGGCGACCTGCAGGCGACGATCAGCGCCACCGGCACGGTGGAGCCGGAAGAAGTGGTCGATATCGGGGCCCAAGTCCAAGGCAGGATTGTGTCCTTTGGCAAAGATAAGAATGGCGAGGAGGTGGACTACGGCTCCGTCGTCGAGGCCGGGACGGTGCTGGCCCGCATTGACGACGCCCTCTACGCCGCGGATGCGGCCTCGGCCAAAGCCCAACTGGGGCAGAACAAGGCCGCGGTGGTGAACGCCGAAGCGAACCTGTTGCAGCTCAAGGCCAAACTCTTCCAGGCTGATAGAGACTGGGCCCGGGCTCAGAAGCTGGGTCCCTCTGATGCCCTGTCCCAGACCGATTATGACGCGGCGCAGGCAGCCTACGAGGTCGCCAAGGCTAACGTGGAAGTTGGCAAAGCCGCTATTGTCCAAGCCAAAAGTGCCGTCGATCTGGCTCAGGCCCAGTTACAACGGGCCCAAAAAAACCTGAGTTACTGTACCATCGTCTCGCCGGTCAAAGGAGTCATCGTGGACCGGCGGGTCAACATCGGCCAAACCGTCGTGTCCAGCCTCAATGCTCCCAGCCTCTTTTTATTAGCCAAAGACCTGAATCGTCTCCAGGTTTGGGTTTCGGTCAACGAAGCGGATATCGGCCGGATCCAGCCGGGCCAGCCAGTCACCTTTACCGTGGATGCTCAGCCCGGCGTGGTCTTTCCCGGCAAGGTAGGCAAGATCAGACTCAACGCCACCATGACCCAAAATGTGGTCACCTACACCGTGGAAGTTGATACCGATAATTCCGGCGGCAAACTCTACCCGTATCTGACCGCGAATGTCACGTTTATTGTGGGCGAACATAAGAATGTCCTGCTCGTCCCCAACGCCGCGCTTCGTTGGACCCCCAAGGTTTCACAGGTATTGGCAGAGTTCCGGAGGAGCCCCAAGAAGGCTCCGGGAGAGGCGCCACCCCAGGTCAAGCCCGCGGCTAAGGCCGGCAAGGAGGAGCAAACCCGCGGGGTCGTTTATGTCCCCGAGGGAACCCTGGTGCGCCCGGTTTACGTCGCCCTCGGTTTGAACGACGGCAGCCTGGTGGAGGTGGAGAGCAGCGAGCTTAAGGAAGGGACGTTAGTAGTAGTGGGCGAACTGGAAAGCCAGCCGGCCGCGAAACCTGCACCTGGCGCCAGCCCCTTTGCCCCGCAAATCATGCGGAAGTCCGCCAATCCCCCAAAATAGCGCTTGGCTGGAGCAGCACCCGGCCTGGGAAGACGGATAACGAGATCCTCCATGGAACTGATCGAACTGCGAGATATTTATAAGACTTATCACCTGGGCGAGATTGACGTGCCGGTGCTCAGAGGCATCTCGCTGACGGTTGCTCAGGGGGAGTTTGTCGCCCTCATGGGCACCTCGGGTTCGGGCAAGACTACCCTTATGAACATCCTGGGGTGTCTCGATCGCCCTTCTTCCGGGGATTTCTGGCTGGACGGGCAGGATGTCACCGCCCTAAACGCCGATGCCTGGGCCCAACTGCGTAACGAGAAGATCGGTTTCGTCTTTCAAACTTTCAACCTGCTGTCCCGGACCAGCGCCCTGGAAAACGTCATGATGCCCCTGTCGTACACCGCGGCGCACCTCTCCGACCGGGAGGGGCGTCAGCGGGCTGCAGACCTGCTCCGGCGCGTAGGCTTGGGGGAGCGCCTGGACCACGAACCCTCGCAACTCTCCGGCGGGCAGCAACAGCGGGTGGCCATTGCCCGCGCCCTCATCAATAATCCCTCCATCCTGTTCGCCGATGAGCCCACCGGCAACCTCGACTCCAAGACCAGTGAAGAAGTCCTGGAACTCTTCCGGAAACTCAACGAAGAGGAAGGCGTGACCATTATTCTGGTCACTCATGACGCCAGCGTCGCCCGCTCCGCCAAACGCACCATCAGGATTACCGATGGGATGGTGGAAGCCGAAGAACCCCAAACTCAAAAGGACGTTGGTTCATCGCCTCCGGCGGGCTCAGGGACAAAGCTGCGCTCAGGATTGGCGTGGCTGCGGCTCCAGTGGATGGTGCGCACCGCGCTGCATGGCCTGAGCCGCAACGTCATGCGGGCTGCCTTGACCACGCTTGGCATCGTCATCGGCGTGGCCGCGGTCATCGCCATGATGGAGATCGGGAATGGCTCCTCCAGCGCCATCCAGGCAACCATTGCCAGTATGGGGGCCAACAATCTGATGATCCTGCCGGGCGCGGCCTCCAGCGGCGGCGTCAGTTTCGGGGGCGGCAGCAGCATGACCCTCACCCCCCAGGACGCTGACGCTATTCTGAACGAGTCCCCGGCGGTCAAAGGTTCGGTGCCGGTAGTCCGGGCCCGGACCCAGGTCATTTATGGCAACCGCAACTGGGTGCCCTCCTTTATTTATGGCACCACTCCCGCCTGGCTCGACGTCCGGGAATGGGGCCTGGCCGAAGGCGATATGTTCACGGATCGGGATGTCCGCAATGCCAGTAAGGTTTGTGTGTTGGGCCAAAGGTTGGTCCGGGAGCTGTTCCAGGGCGAAAATCCCATCGGCAAAGAAATCCGCGTCCAGAACGTCTCCTTCAAGGTGGTCGGCGTCCTCACCGGCAAGGGCGCCAACATGATGGGCATGGATCAGGACGATCTCCTGCTGGCCCCCTGGACGACGATTAAATTCAGGGTGACCGGCGCTTCCGCGACCACCGCCAACCAGAGCGCCGGCGCCGGTGCCTCCGGGTCAAGCACCTCCACGACGGTGAATAGTCTCAACCAGCTCTACCCCAATGCGCAAAACCAACTTTATCCCATACCATCGTCGACCCAGGCCGCCGACACCCCCCAACCGGTGCGCTTTATCAACGTGGATCAGATCCTGACCGCGGGTCGCTCCACCGAGGAAATCCCTGCCGCCATCAAGCAAATCACCCAGATACTGCGGGAGCGGCACCGGCTTGGCCCGGGTGAACCTGATGACTTCAACATCCGGGATATGACTGAAATGACCAAGGCCCTGTCTTCCACCAGCGACATGATGACCAAGCTTCTGCTGACGGTGGCCCTGATCTCGCTGCTGGTGGGCGGGGTGGGGATCATGAATATCATGCTGGTGTCGGTGACGGAGCGCACCCGGGAGATCGGCTTGCGGATGGCGGTAGGAGCCTGGGCCCGGGACATCCTGGAGCAGTTCCTGGCTGAGTCCGTCATTCTCTGTTTTTGCGGCGGGGTGGCGGGTATTCTCTTCGGCCGGGGGATTTCCCTGTTGGTCAGGGCCTTTCTGCACTGGCCGACGGAAATCTCCCTGGGCGCCATCGTTGCGGCCTTTGCGGTCTCCGTGACGGTCGGCATCGTGTTTGGCTTTTATCCGGCGTGGAAAGCCTCGCGTCTGGACCCGATTATTGCCCTGCGCTATGAATAATACGGTTTTTCAGTTTTCGGTTAATCAATGATGAACAACTCTATGTCCAGAATAGCTAGTCGCAGCCCGAAACTTGGAAGGCTTCTCCCGAGCTTAGGCCTGGCCCTTTGCCTGCTGGCGGCCGCCGGTTGCGCCGTGGGCCCGGACTATAAGCGCCCGGAGACCAAGGTCCCGGACAACTGGAACGGGCAGGAGGTCGTCACCAAGGATACCCCCAGCAAGACCAACACCGATCCTGCTGAACTGGTGGCTTGGTGGAGCAACTTTAAAGACCCGACCCTCTCCTCCCTGGTGGAAATGGCCATCCGTTCCAACCTCGATTTGCGTCTGGCCGAGGCCCGCATCCGCCAGGCCCGGGCGTCCCTGGGGGTGGCGGTCGGGGGTATTTTCCCCCAGGTGGATGCCACCGCCCTCTATGAACGGAGCCACAGTCCCATCGTCGCCGTTGGTCCTTCGGGAGGCGGCTCCTCCGGCGGCGGATCGAGTGGCTCTTCGGGAGGCGGAACTGGCGGCTCTTCGGGCGGCGGAACCTCCGAGGGCGTTACAGTTGCGCCGTTTCGGGAATTATTTCAGGTGGGTCTGGATGCCTCCTGGGAAATAGATATTTTCGGGGGCATCCGGCGGAACATCGAGGCCGCCGGGGCCGATCTCAAGGCCTCCGTGGAGGACCGCCGCGACGTCCTGGTCACCCTGGTGGGCGACGTGGGCAACAACTATCTCAGCCTGCGGGGTTTTCAGCAGCAGATCGCCATTGCCCGCAAAAACCTGGAGGCCCAGAAGCAAAACCGCCGATATCATCCAGAGGCGCTTTGAAGCCGGCACCGTGGGCCGCCTGGACCTGGCCAACGCCGACGCCCAGGTGGCCACCACCGCAGCCACGATACCACTCTTCGAGTCCTCGGCCCGGGCGTCCATCTACAGCCTGGGGGTGCTGTTGGGCCGGGAACCGGCCGCCCTGGAGAAGGATTTGATCAAGGCAGGCCCCATTCCGCCCTATCCGCCGGAGGTCCCCGTGGGCCTGCCCTCCGACCTGCTCCGCCGCCGTCCCGACATCCGCCGGGCCGAAGCCCAGCTCCATGCCGCCACGGCCCGCATCGGGGTGGCCACCGCCGCCCTGTACCCCGTGTTTTCCCTCACCGGGACCTTTGGCTTTTCGTCCGCCGACCTGACCAAGCTATCTAATCTGGCCAACAGTAAATTCTGGTCCTTCGGCCCCAGTGTCACCTGGCCGATCTTCGCCGGCGGCAGCCTCTGGTGGGGCGTCAAGGTTCAGGACGCCCTGACGGAGCAGGCCCTGCTCACCTATCAAAAGACCGTGCTCACCGCCTTGCAAGAAGTGGAAACCGCCCTGGTGGCCTATGCCAAGCAACAGGCAGCCCGCAAATCCCTATCCGTGGCCGTGGCCAACAACCGCAAGGCCGTGGACCTGGCCATGTCGCTTTATATCGCCGGCAAGTCCGATTTCTTGAACGTCATCATCGCCCAGCGAACCTCTGTTTACTACCGAAGACGCCCTGGCCCAGAGCATCCGCACCGTGGACACCAACCTCATCGCCCTCTACAAGGCCCTGGGCGGCGGCTGGGAACAGGCCCCCCTGCCGCCGGTGGTCAAAGAAGAGTGGCGGGGAAGAAGCCTTAGCTCATGATTTTTTAAGATCGCGAAATTTCTTATCTGGACGCCCCCTCATCTGCCCCCCCCAGTCAGAGGGAGAAGATGAATACACGAGCACCTTCTTTGTCCCCTCTCCCCCAATGGGGGAGAGGGTTAGGGTGAGGGGGAAGTGAATCCCTTTTCGCCCTTGTCAATCAATGAGTTACTGATTTATGGACCCCTGAACATATCCATAAATCGGCTTTAATCCTCGCCCCGCGGCCTTAACGGCCGCTTTTTTGTGCTTTATGGCTCTTTTCCTCAAAAAATCGGGCCAACTGGCAATTTTGCCTTAAAAAATCCTGACAACGACTATAAGAAATGACTACCTTTCTCTCAAATCCAATCAGGAGTCGAACCATGGAAAATCGGCGTCAGGCTTCCGTTCTTCCCATGACCGTCACCCTGGCTGCCCTGGCCCTGGTCCTGGCCTTCAGCACTTGGGTCCAGGCCGCCGGCGAGGGTTGGCCCCGGCGCTTCGAACATCCCAAGGGCACGGTGCTCCTGTATCAGCCCCAACTGGAGACCTTCCAGGGCGACCGGCTCACCGCCCGGGCCGCGGTCTCGGTCCAGAAAAAGGAGTGGAAGCAGCCGGTCTTCGGGGTGGTCTGGATCACGGCCCGGGCCTTGACCGACCGGGACACCCGCCAGGTCACCATCGACGAGGCCAAAATCACCGAAACCAAGTTTCCCAACGCCACTCCGGAACAGATCGCCAAATTTCAGGATTTCCTGAACGGCGCAATTGAGGGCCGCAGCCACACCATCTCCCTGGACCGGCTGCTGGCCATGCTGGAACTGGTAGAAAAAGAAAAGGCGGCGGACGCGGGATTGCAGACCAAACCGCCCAAGATCATTTTCGTCACCAACCCCGCGGTCCTGGTGCTCCTGGACGGCGACCCCAAGCTGCTGCCCCTGCCCGATTCCAAGCTCATGCGGGTTGCCAATACCCCCTTTCTCATGGTCTATGATCCCGCCGGCAAGACCTATTACCTGAAGGCCGGCGACACCTGGCTCAAGGCGGTTGACGTCAAGGGTCCCTGGCAAGATGCCAAGCCCCTGCCCGAAGGACTTAAGGCCCTGGAGGCCAGGCTGGCCCAGGGGCAGCAGCCGGCCCCCCAGAAGGTGGAGGCCGCGGGCGGCAAGCTGCCCCAGATCATCGTTAGCCTGGAGCCGGCCGAACTCATCGCCACCGAAGGCGAGCCCCAATATAGCCCCATTGCCGGCACCGGCCTCCTCTATCTCAGCAATACCGAGAGCAGCGTCTTCCTGGATACCACCTCCCAGTTTTATTACGCCTTGCTTTCCGGCCGCTGGTTCGCCGCCAAATCCCTGCCGGACGGCCCCTGGACCTATGTGTCGCCCAGTAAGCTGCCTGCCGATTTCGCCCGGATTCCCGAAGGTTCCACCAAGGGCTTCGTGCTGGTGAACGTCGCCGGAACGGCGCAGGCCCAGGAGGCGGTCTTGGACAACTCCATCCCCCAGACCGCGGCCATCGACCGCAAAAAGGCCACTACCCAGGTGAGCTATGACGGCGAGGCCAAATTCCAGAAGATTGCCGGCACTGACCTGGAATATGCCACCAACACCGGCCAGGCGGTCTTTAAAGAGGGCACGAAATACTATGCCTGCGACCAGGGGGTCTGGTACGAGGCCGACTCCCCCAACGGCCCCTGGCGAGTGTCGGTGCAGCCCCCGGCCCAGGTGGAGGCCATCCCGCCCAGCAACCCCCACTATAACGTTAAATACGTCAAGGTCTACGAGACCACTGACGACACGGCCTACGTGGGCTATACCCCGGGCTACACCGGCTCCTACGTCCAGGACGGCACCGTGGTCTACGGCACCGGCTATGACTACCCGGCCTATGCCACCGACACGGAATACATCCCCGCTCCGGCCACCTACGGCTATGCCGCCGCCTACGACCCTTACTCCGACTCCTGGGGCAGCCAGCCGGCCTATTACGACCCGGCCTCCTGGTTCGTTCCCGGCCTGGTGGGCTTCGCCACCGGCGTGGCGGTGGGCGCCATCGCCTCCAACTGGTGGGGGCACCATGGCCCCTACTGGGGTGGCGGCGGCTGGTGGGGCGCCGGCGGCTATCGCAACGTCAACATCAATAACATCCATAATAATGTGATCAACCGGAATCCGGAGTGGCGGCATGGCGGCCGGCCCATTGTCAATCCGGTGACCGGTCCGGGAAATCGCCCCAATCTCTATAATCGCCCCGGCAATCAGGCCAATCTGGCGCCCCAGCGGCCGGGGACGCGGCCCGCGGCCCAGGTGCAGCCGGCCAGAACCGGCCCCGGAGCCCAGGCCAGACCGGGGCAGGTCAAGCCCGGCCAGACCCGGCCCGGTCAGGGCGCCCAGGCGCGGCCGACCCCGGCCAAGACCGCCAGGCCCGGTCAGAACAACGTCTTAGCCGACAAGAACGGCAACGTCTATCGCAAGACGTCCCAGGGCTGGCAGGAGCGCCAGGGCAATAACTGGTCCAAGCCCGCCGCGGCAACCCGGCCCGCCGCGGCAGCCCGGCCCACTCCCGCCGCCCGCCCAGCGGCGGATATCACCCGGCGACCCCAAGCCGCGCCCTCCCGGCCGGCCACGCAGCCCAGCTTTAATGCCGGTCAACTCAACCGGGAATATAGCGCCCGGCAGCGGGGCGAAACGCGCACCCAGAACTTCCAGCGGGCTCAGAGCGCCCCGGCTTACCGGCCGTCTGCGGCCCCCCGGCCCTCCGGAGGGGGTGGCGCCGTCAGCCGGCCCTCCGGTGGCGGTGGCGGCGGTGGCTCCCGCGGTGGCGGCGGCGGCCGCAGACGCTAAATCCACTTACCGGAACTTCGGCAGGTTCCCAAGTTGCCCTTGGGAACCTGCCGATTTGCAAAACTGAGCTTTGCTCAATGAAAATGACGTACAATTTATCGAGGGCTACCACTAATCAATTTTTCTTCGTGGTGTGTGGAACGCACCCTACCTTGAGTCAATAGTGGCTTTAACTGGCCACTGGGCACTGACCACTGGCAACTTTCTATACAGGTGACCACCAATGATCTCCATGGCTCAAGGGTTCGAAGGGTTCCGCCAGGCCATACGCTGGGTGGCGGGAGGCCTCGAAGCCCTGGCCGTCGCCATTATCCTGTTGGGGGCGATCGTTACCACCCTGCAACTCCTCCGCCGGCTCATCAAGGAGGGGGCTTTTGAAGATTGTTATCGGAGCTTTCGCAGCGATTTCGGCAAGGCCATCCTGTTGGGTCTGGAGTTTCTCATCGCCTCCGATATCGTCGGTACGGTGGCGGTGGGCCCGACCTTCCAGGACCTGTGGGTTCTGGCCCTGTTGGTGGCCATCCGCACCTTCCTGAGCTTTGCCCTGGAATTGGAGATCACCGGGCGCTGGCCCTGGCAGAGAACCGGACCCGGGAACGGGTCTTCCTGAGGCCTGTTTTTTTCTCTCTCCCAATAAGCTCCCGGACTGCTGAAAAAATGTTATTATGATCACGCATATTTAAGCGTGTGACGTTGTCCTCAACGACTGGCATCTGACTACTGGCCACTGGCAACTATTTCATGGGTTGGCTCGACTTCTTCCGGCGCAAAAAGAGAGCATCAGGTCCGAATCTGAAGGACATCTGGCGCGGCTTTCAGCAGGTGCTCGCCCTGAATAACGAAATTCAGGTTCTCATGAGTTACCTGGAGGAGAAGCTGGCGGCTTCCGGGGAGCCTGATCTCGACACCTGGCGGCTCCGGATCGATCTGTTGGACCGCCGTTTCGCCGATCTGGTGGCGGCCCTGCAAAGCCTGGTCGGCGGTCGCTGGCAGGAACTGGAGGTGGCCCAGACCCGGGTCCGGGAAGCCATCAACCGGCGCCTGGCCGAGCCGGCCGACCCGAAAAAATTGTCGGACGTCCTCGACCTCATCACCCCCTTAACCCTGCAGGACCGCCGCAGCCCCGGCTTCCGCCCGGAGCATTGCCGCACCTACCGCGATATCACCCGCTTTGTCCATGAAAAGGCGATTCAGGTGATGTTCAGCCTCATGGACGAGGTCGCCCAGGGCCGGGTGCCGGCCCTCAAACTCCTGAAGCTCAAGACCGACCTGCCCCTCAACCTCCACCTGGTGGACCTGGGCGACGGCCTCGCGGGTTACGACACCCCGGTGCCGCCGGAAAAGATCATCTCCCGCCCCATGCGCGCCCTGTGGCGGGGCATCAGCCACCCCGGCATCGCCTGGGCCGGGCCGGTGCCCGTGAACGTGGGGGGCTTTCTGCAAGTCTTGGGACAATCGGCCATCCGGCCGCCGGAACAGTTCTGGGACAAGACCTACGCCATCGTCGGCGCCAACTACGTCAACTACGCCTGCCGTCTGGGCTATCATTTCCAAAGTGTGGACAGCTATTTAGGCGACCTGCCGGCGGACAACTACATCCATTTCACCTTTAAGGGCGGCGCGGCCGACGATGTCCGCCGTATCCGCCGTATCCGGCTCATCGCGCAAGTCCTGGAGCATCTGGGCTTCGAGCTGGAGATTCACGGCGATATCATCCGGGGCCTCTTCCGCCGCCGTCCGGCCGCGGAAACCGAGGAGCGCCTGGACCTCGTGGGCCGCCTGATGGCCTATGTGCGCCAGATGGACATGCTCATGTGCGACGACTCCATCCCCGAGGTCCTGGCCCAGCGTTTCCTGACCGGCCATTACGAGCGTCCCGGCCTGCCGGAGACGGCGGAAGGGTAGGGCGGGCGTCTCGCCCGCCAACGGCTGAATTTTTGGGCGGTCTTTGCACCGCCCCAGTCAAACTTTTTTTCTGATCTGCACCCTCTACCCCTGGTTTGCCCACCCCCGAAGCTTTATCCTATTTAAAAATATCAAAAAAAGGCTCCGGCAATCATGCATGCGGAAAAATCCTTAACCTGTCCCGGCCTCTGGGAGCGCCTGCTGGCCTGCACCGACGGCTCCGATGAGGGCCAGAACGCCGTGGCCCAGGCCCTGTCCCTGGCCCAGGTCTGCGGCAGCAAGCTCTACGTGCTGCAGGTGGTGGAGATCGTCCCCGAATTCGAGGCCGTGGCCCCGGACCTGCGGACCTGCCTCGAGGAGGAAATCCGCCGCCAGAAGGCCGCCACCGCCTCCGAGGCCGCCCTCAAGGGGGTGCAGTTAGACTATCGGGTGCTGCACTGTGTCTCCCCCTTTGCCGCCATTGTCGAGGAAGCTGAAAAAATCCAGCCTAACCTCATCATCCTGGGCCGCTATGGCCGCACCGCCCTGGCGCGTCTCTTCATGGGCTCCGTCACCCACCGGGTCATCGGCTTAAGCCCGGTTAATGTTCTGGTGGTGCCCCGGGACGCCTCCCTGGCCTTCCGGCGCCTGCTGATCGCCTCGGATGGCTCGGAATTTAGCCAGGCCGCCTTAACGGAGGCCGTGGCCATGGCCGCCCGGACTGAAGCCGAACTCTTCGGGGTGGCGGTGGCCCGGGAGGAAGGCGAGATCCTCGAGGCCCAGGCGATCGTCCACGACCTGCTGACCGCGGCCAACCGGGACGGGGTCTCCTTCCAGGGCTTCTCGCCCCAGGGGCTGGCCGCTGACGAAGGCATCATCCGGGTGGCTCGGGAAAACCATGTGGATCTCATCGTCATGGGCAGCCATGGCCGCACCGGCTTCCAGCGACTGCTCCTGGGCAGCGTCACCGAACGGGTCATCGGCCAGGCCCCCTGCCCGATCCTGGTGGTGAAGAAGAAATGACGGTTTTCGGTTTTCTGTTCTCGGTTTTCTGTGCTAAAAATAACACCTAGCTAATTTTATCTTCTAACTCGAAACTCAAAACCGGAGTTCCCATGTCCTCCCCCGCACATCTGGAAAAATTGCTGGTCTGCACCGACGAGTCCCCGGACAGTCAGGGGGCCGTCACCGCGGCCCTGGGCCTGGCCAAGGCCGCCGGCTGCAAGGTTTATCTCCTGCAGGTCCTCAGCTTCGTCCCCCTTTATGAGTTGCAGGCCCCGGACCTGCTGCCGCCGCCCACGATCAACCTGGAGATGCAGGCGGCCCAGGAAGCCGCGGTGCGGAGCCGCCTGGAGGTCTGGCGGGCCCAGGCCGCCGAACTGGGCGTGGACCTGGAACCCCGCCTCCGCACCACCACCTCCGCCTATGACGGCATCCTGGAGGAGGTCGAAGAGGTCAAGCCCGACTGGATCATCATGGGCCGCCACGGCCTCACCGGCCTGGCCCGGCTCCTGATGGGCAGCGTCACCGCCCGGGTCATCGGCCACAGTCCCGTCAACGTCCTGGTGGTCCCCAAAGGCGCACCCCTGGAATTCAAGCGCATACTGGTGGCCAGCGACGACTCGCCCTTCAGCGCCGCCGCCTGGGAAGAGGCCCTGAGCATCACCCAGCGGATGGGCAGCCACCTGATCGGCCTCGCGGTGGCCGCCACCGACGGTGAGCTCGAAACCGCCCAGGCCGTGGTGCGCCAGATGGAAGCCGAGGCCAAGATGCGGGGCGTGCCCCTGGAAACCGCCGTCCCCCAGGGCCAGCCCGACCAGGCCATTATCATGTATGCCCAGGCCAAGAAGGCCAACCTCATCGTCCTGGGCAGCCACGGCCGCTCCGGTCTGCGCAAACTCCTCATGGGCTCCACCGCCGAACGGGTCATCGGCCAGGCCACCTGCCCGGTCCTGGTGGTGAAAAAGAAGTAAAACGCTTTGCGGTGGTAAATAATGATATTGCGGCCCGCGCCCTGACTTGGCCAATAACCAAACCTCAGCGTTATTAGAGACATTGCCCGTTGCTCTGCATGCCGAAACGTTCTAATCCAGTCCCAGCTGCCGCCCTGGCATGCCTCTTTCTCCTGACGGCGCTGCTGAACGGTTGCGCCAGCCTCCCCCTGGATTACCCGCGCCCCGTCTCCAGTGCTTTGCTCCTGCCGGAAAAGACTGACATGGGCCAAAGGATTCAATCCCATGTAGCACGCCACCAAGGAAAATCGGGATTTTACCTCCTGCCCAGCGGGGAAGACGCCTTCATGGCGCGCCTCCTGACCAGCGACCAGGCGGAGCGGACCCTGGATCTGCAATACTACAGCTTCCAGGACGACCTGACCGGCAAGTTCCTGATGGACCGCCTGCTGGCCGCGGCTGAGCGGGGGGTGCGGGTGCGCCTCCTGTTGGACGATTGGCCCCAGACTGGAAAGACGAATTGGGGGCTGGCCATGGTCCAGGCCAACCCCAATATCGAGGTGCGGGTCTTCAATCCTTTCGGCGGCTTTCGCTCGTTTCCCCTCTCCCGGGCTTTCCAGGCGGTCTTCGTGGCCAAAAGGCTCAGGGCCAGGATGCATAACAAGGTCTTCATCGCCGACAACTGCCTGGCCATCGTGGGCGGGCGCAATATTGGCGACGCCTACTTCGGAGCGCGGGCCGAACTCACCTTTGGCGACCTGGATATCATGGCCATAGGACCGATAACCAGGGAGCTATCCGCCGGATTCGACGATTACTGGAACTGTCCGCTTGCCATCCCCATCAAGGCCCTCTTGAAGCGCCCGCCCACCGCCGCTGAGATGGAGGGGTTTCGCAGCTCCCTGGCCGCAAATCGCCAATCCGTAGAAAATTCGGAGTATGCCCAAAAGCTGAAGGACGCGAAACTCACCAAACACGTGGAGGCCGGTCACATTCCTTATGTCTGGGCGGAAGGGGAGGTCTTGTATGACGATCCATTAAAAGTCATCGAGTCGGATGACTCCAGCCGCAAAGACCAGATGGGACGGAAGCTGAAATCGATCATCGATGCGGCCCAGAGCGAAGTGCTGATAATCACAGCGTATTTCATCCCCGGCAAACGCGGCATGCAATGGTTTAAAGAACTGCGGGCGCGCGGCATCACCGTCAAGGTTCTCACCAACTCTCTGGCCTCCACTGATGTGCCCATCGTCGAAGGAGGTTACGACCATTACCGCAAGGCGCTTCTGGGGATAGGGGTGGAGCTTTATGAGCTCAAACCTAATCCCGATCAATACCGGTTCTGGGCCCAAACCAGCCTTGGTAGTTCCTCCAGGGGCGCCCTCCATGCCAAAACCGTCATCGTAGACCGCCGGGTGGTCTTTGTGGGCTCCTTCAACCTCGACCCCCGTTCGGCCAGGCTGAATACCGAAGACGGTGTCGTGGTCAGGAGCGCCGAGCTTGGGGCCCAGGCGACCCGTCTGTTTGACCGGGGTATATCCCCAAGCACTGCCTACCGGGTGGCAATCCTGGGAAAATCCCCGCAGTCGGAAGAATGGCATGGACTCGTTTGGATTACCGAAGAAAACGGCCGGGAGGTGCACTATTACCACGACCCCTTGACCGGGTTCTGGTGCCGCCTCGAGGTCCGGATTCTTTATCTGCTCGCCCCGGAATCGACGTTGTGAAAACGCCTAGACCTCGCGGGGCAGCTGCCGGCCCCCGGAAGCTGCTTGACCCTCGTCAACTTCGGCTGATCTTTACCTGCTTAATCCGCTCCGGCAATTCCCGCGCCCGCCAATCCGCGTCAATGGCCACCAGATTCGCCGTGCCTTCCGCCACCAGTTCCCGGCCGGTCTCGGGATAAAACTCAAACCGGAAGATCAGGGCCTTGGACCTGACCTCCTGCAGGCGGGTCTCGATCCGCAGCAACTCGCCATACTGCGTCGGCCGTCGGAAGCGGCACCAGGCCTCCACGATGGGCAGGCCGAAACCTTCCCGAACGTTCTTGAAGGTCTCTTCGGGCTTGAGACCGCCGGCCCGCAAAAACTCCTCAATGGCCCGGTGGCAATAGCGAAAATAGCTGACGAAATAGACGATGCCGTAAGGGTCGGTGTCCCCGAAGCGCACCCGTACCGTGGTGTGATGGACCTCGCCTTCCGGGTCCGGTTGCTGGTTGGCGGTCATGTCGTCTCCTCCGGTTCGATCGAAGCGTAATCGCCGGCAACCCCACAAAAAGGGGTGAGCGCGGCGCTCACCCCTATCCTACCTCAACCCGTTATCGACTTAAAACGAAATAGTTGCCCCCAGGGGCAAATCCTACAGGGCCTCTTCCAAGTCGATGTCAAAGCCTTCGGGTCCGATAGCAAAGTTCAGCCCTTTTTGCGTGCCCTTGAAGAAGATGTGCACGTCTTTGCTGTTTTTGAATTCCTGGGCTTCCTTACCTTTGAAGAGCGCTGCACTGGCCTCCACCGCTCCATAGTGTCCCGCGAATTGGGCGAGCTGGAATAAGTTGTAGACTTCGCCTTTGGCGGTCACTTTGGAGATGCCCACCGCGCCGACCTGGAGGCCCTTCACTTTAAAGGTGTACTTTTTCTCTTTATAGGTGAGCACCCCTTTGCCCCAGGCCACGCCGACCCCGGCCGCCACATGTTTCAATTCGATGCTCACGAATCCCATGGGGTAAGGTTTCGCATAGGGCGGTTCTTTTACGCCTTGCGCAGTGGCCGGAGGCGCCATCTCACCCATCTTACCCGTTTCCGGAGCCGCCGGCGCCTTCTCTTGGGCGCCGGCGTAGGCGCCGGCCAGCAGGAACAGACCTGCCAGGATCATCATGAGAAAAATCTTACTCCCTCGTACCATCTTTTCTGCCCTCCCTTAAAGGCTGAATTGCCCGGATGACGGGTCCGGAAATTTCTATTAAAAAGAACATATGGCCGCTTTCGCTTAAGTCAATGGCCCGGCGGATTTGCCTCCCGGCCTCATGGGTTGAAAACCTTCCACTCAACGCGCCGGCGGTAAGCCGATTGCTTCGAGAATTTTTTCACAGATTCGGGTTGACAGGACCACAGAAAGAAAATAATCTCACTAGTCTGAGGTATCCTCCCGCAAGCGCCATTTATTATCCTGCGAAATCATCCTGACCTCATAAAAATTGCGGGGGCATCGGGTTATGTGAAAGGAGTCGTCAATGAAGACAGTGGCAGAGAAGATCAAGGAGTTGCGGGAGCGGGAGGCGAAGGTCTTGGGCATGGGCGGGGCCAAGGCGGTGGAGAAGCAGCACGCCGGCGGCAAGCTCACGGCCCGGGAGCGCCTGGACCTCTTTTTCGATCCCGGGACCTTCCAGGAAACCGATATGTTCGTCACCCACCGCTCGGTCAACTTCGGCATGGAAAAGGTCGAGATCCCGGCCGACGGCGTCATCACCGGCTTTGGGATGGTAAACGGCCGCCCGGTCTTCGCCTACTCCCAGGACTTCACGGCCCGGGCGGGGTCGCTCGGCGAGATGCACGCCAAGAAGATCTGCAAGGTCATGGACCTGGCCCTGAAGGCCGGCGCGCCCGTGCGTGGGCTTCAACGACTCCGGCGGGGCCCGCATCCAGGAAGGGGTGGACTCGCTCTCCGGCTACGGCCAGATCTTCTACCGGAACGCCATCGCCAGCGGCGTCATCCCCCAGATCTCGGCCATCATGGGACCCACCGCCGGCGGCGCGGTCTACTCTCCCGCCATGACCGACTTCATCTTCATGGTGAAGAACACCTCGTACATGTTCATCACCGGCCCGGACGTCATCAAGAGCGTCACCGGCGAGCAGATCAGCTTTGAGGACCTGGGCGGCGCCATGGCCCACAACACCAAATCCGGCGTGGCCCAGTTCGCCTGCGAGACCGACGCCGACTGCATCGAACAGATCAAAAAGCTCTTGAGCTTCCTCCCCGGCAACAACCTGGAGGACCCGCCGCTGGCCCCCTGCGCGACCCGGCCCACCGGGAGGAGCCGGCCCTGGACGCCATCATCCCCGACAGCCCCAGCGCCTCTTACAACATGCACGACGTCATCCGGGCCATCGTCGACGACGGCGACTTTTTCGAGCCGGCCCACTACTTTGCCCAGAACATCATCACCGTTTTCGCCAGGCTGGGCGGCCGGCCCGTGGGCATCATCGCCAACCAGCCCGCGGTCATGGCGGGATGTTTAGACGTGGACGCGGCCGACAAGGCCTGCCGCTTCATCCGCTGCTGCGACGCCTTCAATATCCCGCTGCTGACCATCGCCGACGTGCCCGGCTACCTGCCCGGCAGCGACCAGGAGTGGCGGGGCATCATCCGCCACGGCGCCAAGCTCCTCTGGTGCTACTCCGAGGCCACGGTGCCCAAACTCACCTTGGTGACCCGCAAGGACTACGGCGGCTCTTATCTCGCCATGTGCTCCCGGGACCTGGGCGCCGACCTGGTGCTGGCCTGGCCCACCGCCGAGATCGCGGTCATGGGGGCGAGCGGCGCGGCCAACGTCATCTTCCGCAAGGAGATCAAGGAAGCCGCGGACCCGGCGGCCAAGCGGGCCGAGATCATCAATAATTACGAGAACCTGCTCTACAACCCCTACATCGCCGCCTCCCGGGGCTTCGTGGACCAGGTGATCGCGCCCCGGGAGACCCGGCCCAAGCTGATCGCGGCGCTTACGGCCCTGGCGTCCAAGCGGGAGACCCTGCCGGCCAAGAAGCACGGCAACATCCCGGTGTAAGTAGTGGACATGGTGCGTCCAGTTCGACACGAGAAAGCAAATCCCCCCTGCCCCCCTTTTACCAAGGGGGACGACGGACCTCGAGGTTTTAAGTCCCCCTTTGCAAAAGGGGGATTTAGGGGGATTTAAAGGTCTGGTGAGAGCTGAAAGCTGACCGCTGACAGCTTTCAGAGGAGAGGACAACATGCCCATCAAACCCCAAATATCATCGCGGCCATCAGCGGGGCCTCTCGCCGCCTACATCGCCGACGAAGAAGCCGCCTGCCAGGCCGCCCAGGTGGCGGTCGCGGCCGCCGCGGCGCCCGGACCGCCCCTCAACCTCTGGGCCCTGGCCGGCCGCCAGCAGACCATGCAGATGCGGCTCTTATGCAGCGCCGCAGCCTGAGATAATGTAGGGTGCGTTCCACGTACCAGACGTTATCCGACGCCAAAAAAGTGGTGCGTGGACGCACCCTGCAACGGCAAACGATTATAGGGCGGCCTGTGGCCGCCATCAATCGGCGTGCCCAGCACGCCCTATAAGCTAAGGAGCTAGATATCATGGCAGGCAAGAACCCCATCAAGTTCACGGACACCACCTTTCGGGACGGCCACCAGTCGCTGCTGGCCACCCGGATGCGCAGCGAAGACATCGTGCCCTTCATGGAACGCATGGACCAGATGGGCTACTGGGCCATCGAGGTCTGGGGCGGCGCCACCTTCGACACCACCCACCGCTTCCTGGGCGACGACCCCTGGGAGCGCATCCGCACCATCAAGGGCATCCTGAAGAAGACCCCCACCATGATGCTGCTCCGGGGCCAGAACCTGGTGGGCTACCGCAACTACGCCGACGACCTGACCTACCGCTTCGTGCGCTACACCGCCGAGGCCGGCGTGGACATCTTCCGGGTCTTCGACGCCTTGAACGACATGCGCAACTGGGAGGTCTCGGTCAAGGCCCTGATGGACGCCAAGAAGGCCGGGCTCATGGCCCACTTCCAGGGCGCCATGTGTTATTCCCTGACCCAGCGGCGTCTGGGCGGTCCCATCTTCAACCTCGACTATTACGTCAACTTCGCCAAGCGCATCGAGGAGATGGGGGCCGACTCCGTGGTCTTGAAGGACATGGCCGGCATGTGCTCCCCCAACGACGCCTACGCCATCGTCAAGGCCGTCAAAGAGACCGTCAAGATCCCCATGGAGTTCCACACCCACTACACCTCCGGCTCCGGCTCCATGAGTTACCTCAAGGCCATCGAGGCGGGCGTGGACATCCTGGACACCTGCCTGTCCCCCTTCGCCCTGCGCACCTCCCAGCCGGCCATCGAGCCCCTGCTGGTGGCGGTGGAGCAGACCGACCGGCAGACCGACATGGATCTGGCGGCGCTCATCGAGATCGGCTACGACCTGGAGAAGGTGGCGGTGAAGTACCGCGACCTGCTCGACACCTCCAAGATGGCCCAGATCGACACCGGCGTGCTCCTGCACCAGATCCCCGGCGGCATGTACTCCAACCTGGTGAACCAGCTCAAGGATATGAACGCCCTGGACCGCATGCATGAGGTGATGGCGGACCTGCCCCAGACCCGGAAGGAGCTGGGCTACCCGCCGCTGGTGACGCCCACCAGCCAGATCGTCGGCATCCAGTCGGTGATGAACGTGCTCTTCGGCCGCTACCAAAAGGTCAGCGGCGAAACCCAGGGGGTGGCCTACGGCCTCTACGGCAAGACCCCGGCGCCCATGGACAAGAAGGTGCAGAAGATCATCCTCAAGGGCTACGAGCGGGGCGAGACGCCCATCACCGTCCGGCCCGGCGAAATCCTGGAGCCGGAATGGGACAAGGCGGTGGCGGCCACCAAGGGCCTGGCCAAAAACGACGGCGACGTCCTGATCTACGCCCTCTACCCCACCACCGGGGCCCGCTTCCTCAAATGGAAGTACGGCCTGGAGCCCATCCCCGACGAGGTCAAGCCCAAGACCCTGGAACAGGTGAAGCTGGAGGACACGGTCTACACCACCATCAAAAAGAAGAAGATCTTCGCCCAGGTGAAGGAGTATCTCGACAGCCTGGAAAAGGCGGCCCCGGGCAAGGGCGCCGGCCTCCGGACCTTCAACGTCTTCGTGGACGGCCAGTACTATGAAGTCGAGGTGGAGTGCACCTCCGGAGCCCCGGTGCTCACCGCCGTGGTCCCCGCCCCGGCCGCGGCTCCTCGTGGCGCAGGCGTCTCGCCTGCGGTGGCTCCAGCCCCGGCGGCCGCGCCCAGGCCCGCCGCGGCTGCCGCGGCCGCCGAACTGGCCGCCGGCGAAGTGCCGCTCCGGGCCCCCATGCCCGGCATGATCATCAGCTACAGCGTCAAGGTCGGGGATAAAGTCAACACCGGCGACCTGGTCTGCGTCCTCGAGGCCATGAAGATGCAAAACAGCCTCCCCGCCCCCGCCGCCGGCACCATCAAGGCCATCAACTTCGAACCCGGCGCCAGCGTCGCCAAAGACGCAGTGATCCTGGTCATCGCTAAATAAAGACAGCCATAGGGGGCGGTTCTCGAACCGCCCCTTTTTCCTGGTAGCCGGTGGCTTTAGCCGGCGCCCCGCCTGATTACTGAAAAGATTTCCCTCTCCAGATTTATTTTATCTTCCGAACCGCAAAGCCTTAACTTTTCCCTCCACCCCAGGTCTAAAAAATCAGAGTAAGAATGCAGACCTTTAGGGGAGGACCAGGTTATGAATACATGGAAGCGACTTTTAAGAAAGGTAAAGGCTCCACAGCTTCTGGTGGGGCTGTTGTTGACCCTGAGTTTTCTGACGGGATGCTCTTCCCAAACCCCCAATCAGAACCCTTACCTGCTCACCGGCGCGGGTTTGGGCGCCGCCTTGGGCGCCGCCCTGGGGATCGCCTCCAGCCCTAACAACCCTTGGAAGGGCGCGGCGATCGGTGGTCTGCTGGGTACGGCCGTGGGTGGCGTGGGTGGCGAGATGTATGGACGCTCGGTCAATCCGCCCCCTTACTATCAACCGCCTCAGCCAGCGCCTCAGCCTAACTATGGCCCGCCTCCGGCCGCCTATGCCCCGCAGCCGCAGCCTCAGGCAGACTATAGCTATGCGCCGCCGCCCCCAAACTATAACTGATTGGCGACTTTCCGGGAGAACAACATGGTTTATCTCTGGCATAGTCTGATCGTAGCCCTGATGGCGCTGAGCCTGCTCATGGGCTGCGCCTCCAGCCCTTACGTGGGTACCGGTGCACTGGTGGGTGGTGGCCTCGGGGCCCTCACCGGCGCCGCCATCGGCCACAAGAATCCCTGGGCCGGCGGCCTGATCGGGGGCGCGGTGGGGACCGGCCTGGGAGCCGTCACCGGCTACGCCCTACAATCGCGGCAGGCCCAGCCGCAACCGCAACAGGGCTATTACCAGCAGCAGCCGCGGGGCTATGCGCCGCCGCCTCCCGGCTACGGCTCTCGCCCCCAGGCGCCGGGCCCGGCTTATGGCGGTTCTTACGGCGGCTACAACACCCCCAATCCGGTGACGCCGGGGGCGCCTCAGTACAGTGAGGCCCCGGGGCCACAATACAACCAGGCACCGCCCCAATACGAGCAGGCGCCGCCCCAATACCAGAACCAGGCGCTACGGCAGCCCTCCGGCGTGCATACGCCCATTACCCCGGCGCCGTATCAGACTTATGAATAACGGCTGTCCGGCCGCCGGCAGTTACAGCCTGCCCCTTCCCTGCAAGCGGAAGGGGCAGCCTCGCGATGAACGGATCAGGGCCCGGCGGCCTGCACCCTGGCTGATCCGCCTTTACGTGCCCCGCCCGCCCGGGAAAATTAGTTAGCCCTGTCGGCCCCGCCGTGGTATGATCCCGTCCAGTTATCAGCCGTAACTCCAGCTCTTACAAAAAACTCGCAAAAAACTTGGAAAAAACCTTTGGCCGATCCGTTCCCGTTCCGGGATATCCCCCTAACCGCAGTGGATCTGGAAGACCATGCCTTCGTGGTCCCCGGTGGCGATCTGACCAGGCTGCTGGCTTCCATGCAGGAGGTGGGCCTCTTAAATCCGCCCTGGCTGCGGGCCCGGCCCGAGGCCCGCTGGCAGGTGGTGACGGGCCTCAAGCGCCTCCGGGCCGCGGCTAAGCTGGGCTGGCAGAGCCTGCCGGCCCGGCTCCTTCCCGCGGCCACCCCCGAGTCCCACTGCCTGCTGGTGGCCCTGTACGACAACGCCTTTAGCCGGGGCTTCCACCTCTGGGAGCAGGCCATCCTGACCCGGCGGCTCCTGGATTATTGGGACCGGGCCACGGTGGCGGCCAAATTTTTGCCCTACCTGGGGCTGCCGCCTTCCGCCGCCCATCTGGAGCGGCTGCTCAAGGTGAGCACCCTGGAACCCTCCTTTCAGGACCTCTGCACCCGGGGCCGCCTGGCCCTCACCACTGCCGCCACCCTGGCCCAATGGCCGGCGGCGGACCGGGCTGCGGCCTTCCCTTACCTGGCCGACCTGCCTTTCAGCCAGAGCAAGCAGGAGCAGTTTCTGGAGGACCTGGAAATCCTGGCCCGCCGGGAGGGCGTCTCTACCGGAGAGATTTTGGTTCGCCAGCCGCTCACCCAGCTCCTCCAAGACCCCCACCTTAATCCCGCGGCGCGGGCCGAGGCGGTGCGCCTGCAGCTCCGGCGCTGGGTCAACCCCCGCTTGAGCGCCGCCCTGGCGGACTTCCAGGCCGCCCTGGGCCGCCTGGGCCTGAGGGGTCATCCCCGGATTCACCTGCAACCGCCCCCGGCCTTCGAAGGCCCCGATTTCCACCTGGAGATCAAATTTGCGGACACCCTGGAGTTAAAAAATCTCCTGGCCGAAATCACCCGCCTCACGGTACAGGAAGACTTTGTCAACCTGACCAACCTGTGAAATCAGCGGTCAGCCGTCACCCAAAAGCTAAAATTTTCATTCCACCAGTTGCACCAGGTGTAATGGCCAGGATTTGACCAGGCAATCTTTCTTACCCTCACTTGGGGCAAGGAATCTGGCCCCCGCTTTTCCACCGCCTAGCCATTACGGGAAGGGCTTGCTTTTGAACGATGCAGAACCTTTTCACTGGAAGCCGCTCTGAGAATTATTGGTTCTCGGTCGGGTTCTTGATACCATTCCGCTCCATTCAAAAAATCAAGATACCGTTGGTATAGTACCTCTGCCTTCATTTTGGCTGCTTCTTCAGAGTTGACCTGGACAGTCTTATTTAACCCAGGTAATTTAGGTGAAAGAAAATAGCCTCGCTCTGGATAGTAGGCTATGCAGAATAAAGTAACGTGCCCAACTTTGCCATTTAGCGACCCGGCTTTATTTTGACTCCATTTAAGGTGCCGCATAATCGCTCGATAATCTTGAGATAACCCAGGCAGGGCCATGGCTGGCCCTGCCTTTTTTTTGCGGGTGGATGCTTAACTCTTCCTAAACTTCCTGAAGCCCACCAGGCCCAGCAGGCCGGAGCCCAGCAGGAGCGCCGAAGGCGGAACGGGGACCGCGGCATGTTCGCCGACATAGCCTGTCGGGAATAATTCAAGCAAGCTATCTTCATACAAAAAAGCCGCGGCATCGTAGCCCAAGGAGTTGCCAACCAACACAGCAGCGGCGCTGGTCCAGGAGTTCGTCCCAGTGGCGTCGATGGTAATAGCGACGCCATCCACATCAAGGAGATTGTTGTTTTTGGCGCTGAGGTTGAAGGCCCCGAAGCCGTCGGCACTTTGCGTCCCATCGGTGGTCCACCCTCCCAAGATGCCACCGGAGGGGGACACGCTAGCCACCGAAAAGGCGCCACTCACGTTCACGAAGGCCGAATAGCCATGCAACGACGACAAGACAAAGTCATAGTCACCCTCAATAGGTTTTTCAATTGGTGCGAAAGTAATCACCGCTTGGGTCGCACTGTTCAAATGAACAGTGACGGTACCATAATTCGACAAAACGTCAAAACCGGAGTCGTGAGTACCGACGGTATCGAGATTAGAGACGAAATCTACTGACGTTGCCAGCGCTTGCCCCGGAAGCCAGCAAACCAAGGCTGCCATTGCCATGATTAGAACCATTTTCCTCATCTTGTTTCTCCTCTCTGCCGACCTGATGATTCAAAAAGAGATTTTCCATCCAATACTTACCCACCAAGCACCCTATCCTATTCTTTTTTCACCTCCTTTTGACTTACTTAGTCCAGGTATTATCTCTACCCCGACGGGGTGAGCATTTAGCGTAACAGCACCTCTCCAATGCAGGGGGCCTTTCGTCCAGGCTCGAATAAAATAGCCGTGTCTCCCCTTCAGATAACCCGGCTGTATCATCCATGAGACCCGTGGCTTTTCGTCCCTACCTTGCGATGTTAAATCTCACTGGTCTCTTTTTTTGGGTTTTTTAAAGGCTATGCATTTGGACGGCAGAGGGAGGAAGATCAATTACTTACGCGGTTCCTGACTAGGAAGAGGCCATCCAGGTCTCTATAACATCAAAAAGCCGAGCTACCTTTTTCCAGGCAACCCGGCTATCTCAAACTTTTAGAGATCCGTGGCTTTCCGTCCCCACCTCGCGATGGGTTTGGCTTTATCAGGATTATGTGGAGATATGTAAGATCTCAGTTTCATCTTTTCCATGAGTAAAAATACCTATTTTCACAAAACCATAAATTAATAAATAATCATTTAAATAATTATTATTTTATTCCTCTGGAAAGGATGCTAATTTTTCCAAATGCTAGAAATTTCAGGCTTTGGTTCCTGAAACGATCCGCCAGGGACGCTTAGGATTAACCCCCTAATTTTTTCTAACTGGCGCCTGGTAGCTGGTAACTGCCAACCGTCACCTTGCAAACCCGGCGGCCGTAATTATCTTCAAATAAAGCCTTGCCACTCCTGAGCCGCCACCTACATAAGGCCTAAAAAAATCACCAAGGAATCCCAGCATGGCCGCACCCCGTCCCAACCACCTGCTCGACGCCGCCAGCCCCTATCTGCAGCAACATGCCTACAACCCGGTGGATTGGTACCCCTGGGGGCCTGAGGCCCTGGAGAAGGCCCGCCGGGAAGACCGGCCCATCTTCCTGAGCATCGGTTACTCCACCTGCCACTGGTGCCACGTCATGGCCCACGAATGCTTCGAAGACGAGGCCATCGCCGCGGTCTTGAATGAACACTTCGTCTCCATCAAGGTGGACCGGGAGGAGCGCCCGGACCTGGACGAAACTTACATGAGCGTGGTTACCGCCCTCACCGGCCGGGGCGGCTGGCCTCTGAGCGTCTTCCTCACCCCGGACCTGAAGCCCTTTTACGGCGGCACCTATTTCCCCCCGGAGGACCGCGGCGGCCTGCCCGGCTTTCCCCGCCTCCTCCTGGCCCTCGACCAGGCTTACCGGAAAAACCAGGAGCAGATCGAAGAATTGGCCCGCCGGGTCATCGGCCACCTGCAGGCCCTGGGGGAGATTCCCGGGGAACGGGGTGAACCCTCCCGGGAGACGCTGGATCAGGCGGTCCGGCAGGTCCTTCAGGAGCACGACCCGGTCCACGGCGGTCTGGGCGGCGCCCCCAAGTTTCCCCGCTCCCTGGAGTTTGGCTTCATGCTGCACTATTATCACCTCTCCCGGGACGCTGAGGTCCTGGACAAGCTGGGCTTCAGCCTCGAGAAGATGGCCCGGGGCGGCATTTACGACCAGTTGGGCGGCGGCTTCCACCGTTACGCCGTGGATAACGCCTGGGTGGTGCCCCATTTTGAGAAGATGCTCTATGACAACGCCCTGCTTACCCCCCTCTACCTGGCGCACTACCAGCTCACCGGCAGCCTCCTGAGCCGCCGGGTCGCCGCCGAGACCCTGGACTTCGTCCTGCGGGACCTGCAGGCCCCGGGCGGCGGCTTCTATGCCGCCTGGGATGCCGACAGTGAAGGGGTGGAAGGCAAGTATTACGTCTGGAGCCTGAAAGAATTGCACGAGGTCGTGGGGCCGGATCAGGCCCCCCTGGTGGCCGCGGCGCTGGGAGTGACTGCAGCCGGGAATTTTGAAGGAACCAATGTCCTGACCAGGCCCCTCTCCCTGGAGCAACTGGCGGCCAAATTCGGCCTCAGCCGCCTCGAAGCGGACCAGACCCTGACTGCGGCCCTGGAGGCCCTGCGCCGGGTCCGGGCGACCCGGGTGGCCCCGCATCGGGATGACAAGATCGTGGTTGCCTGGAACGGTTTGATGCTGGCGGCCCTGGCCCAAGGCTTCCAGGTCCTGGGGGACCGGCGCTATTACGAGGCCGCGGCCAAGGCGGCTCGCTTTATCCTGGCGGAACTGTTCCGGGAAGACCGTCTTTACCGGAGCTGGCACGAGGGCCGGCTCAGCGTCCCCGGCTTTTGCGACGACTACACTCACCTGGCCTACGGCTTGCTGGAGCTTTACGAAGCCGACTTCGACCCGACCTGGCTGACCGCGGCCCGGCGGCTGGCAGAGCAGCTGGATGACCTGTTTTTCGACCCGGCCTCGGGGGTCTATTTCTATGTGGCCCGGGATCAGGAGGCTCCCCTGGTGCGCTCCAAAAGCGTCTTTGACCAGACCCTGCCTTCCGGCAGCTCCATGGCGGCCAGGGTCGGTCTGAAGCTGCACCGCATCACCGAAGAGCCCCGCTGCCAGGCGCGGGCCCTGGGAATACTTCAGGCCCTCCAGGCCCAGGCCCGGCAGAATCCCTGGGGCTTCGCCCACCTGCTCAGCGTGCAGGCCCTGAACCTCATCCCGCCGGTGGACCTGACCCTGGTGGGCGACCCCGGTGACCCTCGCACCCAGGCCCTGCTCCAGACCGTTTACCGCGCTTTTCTCCCGGAGCGCCGCCTGCTCCTGAAAAATCCGGCGGCTCCCGCCGCCCTGGAGGCCCTGGCGCCTGCGGCCCGCGCCTACAGCTCCCCGGACGGCGCCCCGGTGGCCTACCTCTGCCACCATTTCACCTGCCTGCCGGGCCTTTCGGACCCCCGGGAACTGGCCGCGGAGTTGGAGAAGGTCGGCGGCAGGGCAGGGGAGGCCGCGGTTCCGTGATGGATTGAAATTCAGGGGAACTCCGGGAGCAGACCCTCCAGGGCCGCGGCATAAAAATCGGCCCGGGGGCTGTCGGCAAAGTACTCCAGCCAGCCACAGGAATCCACCAGGTTCATACCCGATCCTCTTCGCGGCGCACCTCCGGATCAATCCCCTTGATAAAGCCCCGCAGAGCTTTAGGCTCTCTTATGGGAATGAGTTCGATACGATTTTCGTACTGGAGAACCTGAACCATGGTACCGGGCCGAATATCCATGGACTCCCTGACTTCGCGCGGGATGACCACCTGGAATTTTGATGAGACGGTAACTGTCTTCATGCGTGTCTCCATCGATGAGGCTTTTGTTTTACGCTACCGCAATCGATATTCTGAGGCAAGATCAGGCAGAGTTCCAGGGATTTCACCTGACGGCTGCCTCTTTAGAATCCCGCGGCACCGGCAAGCTCTCCGGCAGGGCCGGGGAGGCCGCCATTTCGTGACGTCATCTAAAAAAGGGCAACCCGCCGGGTCGCCCTTGCCTCGTTAATTTTTCAAAAAGCAACTCGTTATGGAGAACCGCCGCCCCCGGCTGTTCTTCTCTAGGCGAGGGGGCCGGCCCGCCATTCCCTATTCCACCACGTGGAACATCCCGCTCATGTTGCCGTGGCCGCTGCCGCAGAAATTATCGCAGTGAAATTCGAAATCTCCCACCTTTTGGGGGGTTAACGGCACCTTGGTCACCTGACCGGGCTTGATGTCGGCCCGGACTCCCAACGCCGCACATTTGAAGCCGTGCAGCCGGTCCAGAGAAGTGAATTCCAGCACCACCGGCACCCCCTTCTTCAGGGTGATCTCCTTGGGGTTGTATTCAAACCGCTTGGCCGTGATTTTGATCACCTCCGGCTCGGCCGCCAGCACGGAGGCGCCAAAGGCGCCGATGACCAGGAAAATGATCCCCATAACCAGGAATTTTTTCGATAGCCCTTTCACTTTGCAGTCCTCCCGGATCAGCTTTTTTGGATGGGATACTCGGTAATGACATAGTCCGCTGGCGGCAGCTTCGCCTCGATGCTGCGGAACCCCAGATTATCATAGGGTTTGGCCGGGTCCCAGGGTACCGGGGCGAGCTTGGGTTGAGAACCGGGCGCCGGCAGGGGATACATCAACCCGTGGGCGGAGTGATGGGCGATGTGCTCGGTCATGTGGTGGTTTTCCTGGTGAATATGGCCGTAAAACACCGTCACGTTCTTATAGGGCAGGAGCAGGTCAATGGCCTTGTCCCCGTCCCGGGTTTCCCATTCCCAGTCGGGATAGAGACCAAAAAGTGGCCGGTGGCACAAGACCACGAGCCGCGCTTTATCTTTATCCAGGTCTTTCAGGTTGTCTGCCAGCCATTTCAGTTGTGGATCGCCGAGACTCCCCCCGGGGTCTGAGACGTTGTCCAGGGTGATGAAATTCACCCCTTTATGATTAAAGGTGTAGTGGGTCTTGCCAATGACCTCCATGAAGGCCTTGCCGTTATCCACCGCGGCATCGTGCTCTCCCGGCATGAATTTGACATTTTTCACCTTCAGATCTTTGACGATGTGCTTGAATTCGGCCAGCCGTTTGCGGCGCTCCTGGTCGTCGTCGGTGTCGTGGCTTAAATCCCCGGTAAAGATGATAAAATCCGGGTGAATCGAAAGATTGTTCACCAGGGCCACCGCCTTTTTCAGGGTGCCGCCGAAATCGGGGTTGATCTTGGCGTTGTTGAAGCCCCAGTGGGTGTCGGACATCTGCACAAAAAAGAAATCGCCCGGCGCCGGTTGGCCTGCGGACTTCATGGCGCCGGCGGTTTTCTCGGCGGCCGCGGCCAGGTTATCCAGGCCGGAGACGAACACCAGGCTGATCCCCGCCAGCTTCAAAAAATCTCGTCTATCCATGGCCATCTCCTTTGCCCTGCAAAGTTTTGAGTTTCCGGATTCGAGAACGGCAATAATCTTCAAACCGACCGCAGCCAGGCCAGCCCCAGCGCCAGGACCAGCGCCACGGCGATCACCCAGGCCGTCACCCGGTTCAATTGCATAAATTCCATTACGATCCCTCTACGCGAATTGTAGGGGCGGACCTGCGTGTCCGCCCTATCTCCTGCGTCCTATAAAGCAAAATATTCAAAATGAATGCGCGCCTCGGCCACCCCCAGATCTCGCAAGCTTTGCACCAGGCCCCGGAGCATGGACGGCGGGCAACAGAGGAAGTAAGTGCCGGTCGCCAGACGGTCGCCCGCCAGCCGCGCCAGCTTCTCCCGGTCCAGGTGCCCGGTCTCACCCTGCCAGTCCGCTTCCGGTTTACTCAAGATATGCGCCACCCGCAGCTCCGGTCTGGTCGAAAGCTCCATCCGGGCCAATTCCTCCCTGAAGACAATGTCGCCGGCGGTGCGGTTGGCGTAGAGCAGCAGGACGCGCCGGTCTGCCTGGGTGTCCCGCAGATGGCGCAGGTTGCTCATCAACGGCGTGATGCCGATGCCTCCGGCAATGAAGACCAGGTCGCGGGCTTCGGGATAGAAGACGTAAGAGAAGCGTCCGAATGGCGCCTGGATGGCGGCTGTATCTCCGGGCCTGGTCCGGCCGATGCCGGCGGTAAAATCACCCGACTCCTTGATGGTCGAGGTATGGAAGCCGGTCTCGGTGGGACTGGAGGCTATAGTGAAATGGTGTTCCTCCACCGGCAACCCTCTGCCCCGGAACAGGGTGACGAACTGAAACTGCCCCGGCAGAAAATCGAAGCGCTGCTCGCCCGGCGGCGGGGCGAATTTAATGGTCCAAACCTTGTCCGCTTCCGGTTTGACTTCCAGGACCCGGTAGAGATGATCCCGTAGCTGCAGCGGCCGGACCAGGCGGTGATAGACAAACAGCAGGACTGCCCCGGCCAGATACGTCACCCACAATACCTGCATGGGCCGCACCTTGAAGTCTTCGCTGGCGTACCAGCTATGCGTGAAGGCCAGGACCAGCACCAGGGGCCCCAGGATATCGTGCCACCGGCGCCACTCTTCGAACTTGACCCCCAGCCGGACCCGCCAGAGACTGAGGCCGACGTTGACCAGCAGCAGCGCCAGCGCCGCCTTGGCCACCCAGATGTACCATTCCACCTGGAGCCCGTAAAGCAGCTTCCAGCCGCCGCCGCCCAGGGCCATCAACGGCGGATGCAGCAGCAGCAGGATAGCCGCGCAGGTCCCCATGCGGCGATGGAACGGAAAGGTCAGATTGAGGCCGAAGGGCCGTTCCACCCATTTGAGCCGGGAGGCCAGCACGACTTGCAGGACGATGAGGACAAAGGCCAGTTGGGCGAAACAGCGGCCGAGATTATAAAAGTAGACGTCTTCGGTCTTGAGGTGAAAGATCCCCACGGTCAGGAAAGGCAACAGGAGGACCACCAGGTAAAGCAGGATGCGTAATGGTGCGGGCCGCATAAATCTCCCTTCCCAATAGTCTGGTTACGGTGATCGCCGCAAGCAGGGCGCGCCGGCATGTCCTTCAAGCTCCCTGTCACCTAGACCGTGGCAAAGAATTACGGCTGGAATTATTTAGCCGCCCCCCTGGCTATCCTGCCACATTTGCCAGAATTGCGGGTCCTGTTCGGGTAGTCACTCGGGCCATAGTAATCCGGGTAGTACTGTTTGTTATAAGTGGACGCTCGGCGCGTTTGACTGGACTCGCCGCCCTCGGCGCAGGCCGCCGCCAGCAACAGGCTGCCCAGGATAATCCACCGCATCGCCTGGTTGAAAGTCGCTGTCTTCATCTCCGTGACCACTCCAAAAAGATTAAAGCCGTGCCTTAGGCAAGCTCAACTTGGCCATTTTACAGGAATTATTTGATATGAAGGTAAGTTCTGGGCCGCTGAGTGTCAAGCCCGGGGCCAACCAAATTTTCTGGGCCGGTGGCCAGCCTCACGGAGCCCCGCGCCATTTAAGACTTTACCAGGAGGATTACCGGCCTGCTGGCGCCCGGCCCGGAATCTCTTGTCCTCTGTCGGGTTCTGGCCTATAATCGGGCATCTGCGGGAGGGTTTTGACATGGAGCTGGCAGGCAGTCTGGAGGTGGTGCGGGCCCTGACGGAGCAGGTCATCAGCGTCCTGGCCCCCGGGAAGTTGGCCGACTTCGCCGATGATTTCGCTGACTTCAGCCTCGGCGCCGGGGCGCTCCAGGTGGCGGAAAGGCCCGCCCCGCCCCGCCCCCCCGGTTCGGGCCTGGACACCACCCTGGTGGCCGGCATGTTTTTCGAAGTCCTGAAGGATGCCTCCCGGTTGCCCGCCGGCCCCCGGGAGCGGGTCGCCTTTGTCCGCAAGAAGGCCAAGGATTACCTGGTCACCAGGTTGGCCGGCCAGATCACCCTGTCCCAGTTCTATCGCCTCCTGAACCTCATCGAAGAAAGAGTGGAGTACTATTTCGAGCACCTGACCGCTGACTGGCTCGGCGCCCCCCGGCGCCGGGAAGCCTCCGGCCTGCCGGAGCCGGCCGCCATCGAGGGCGAGGCCCTGCGCCGGGCCCTGGCCCGCCTGGCCCTGCCCCTGAAGGGCAATCGCAAACTCAGTCCCGAGACCCTGTGGGACTTTTTCAGCCGTAACGGCGGCGCCTGGTTCCGGCTGCTGGACTTCGAGGCGCACTTCCAGGTCAATAAAAAGACCGCCTGGACCTACCTGAACCTGCTGCTCACCGCCGGCCTGCTGGAGCACAACGGCGAGAAGGCCAATAAAGTGCGCTACAGCCTGGCGCCGCCCTTCCGGGCCAATCCCCCCAATTCCCTGGCTTAAGCCTCTTTAATAGCCCTCCAGATATCAGTCCAGCTTAAGGGCTGACCAGCGGGCTTTCCCCAAATGGCGGCCCTTTGGATATGCTGCCGATATCAGCAACGCCCGAAATCTTAACTAATTTGCAATAGTGGCAAGATAGCCGCGATTCTTTGATTATCCACATCACAAATAGTCGCTTAAATCGTGCCCGAGGGTGGAATGCGCACGCTGCTTTCGATTTTCCCCTGACGCTACCATCACGGGCGGTGTTTGCCTCCAGCTATACCTTGAATTTGCATAAAAAGTGATTAATGTAAATTAAAATAGCCTCCCACGGGAAAGTTTGCCTCCGAAGAAGAAGCTCGTTCTAAGGTTTAAACTCGGGAAGAGAGGCCCCCAAAAACATTTTTTGACTGCGGCAGCCAAGTCTGCCGCATAATTTCAGTTAATAGATGTTCGACAAAATTTTGTTGGGCTGGGCTACATGCCACCGGCGCGGCACAGCAAAGTCTAAACGGAGTGTTGATGATGCCACCTTTTCGGGTTGTCATAGCCGATCGTCAGACTTTATTTCTCCAGTCCATTAGGACAACCCTTGGAGAAATTCCCGACATAGAAGTAAATGAAGAAGTTTTTAGTGCTACCGAATTATTAAAGTTTTTAAAGAAATCCCCCATAGATATGCTCATCATCGATGTTGGCAATCTGGAACAACTTGAGATGGTTAAAAGGATCAAGAGAGTTTACCCGAAAATTAAAATATTGGTATTGACGATGGCTGAACCTGAAGAATTTTTGCTCCGGGCTATCTTGGCCAGAGCCGACGGATATTTGCTTAAAGAAAACGCCTATTCAGAGTTTATCACAGCGATTAACAAGATTCGTCTGAGAGGAAAATATTATTGTGACATAATCTCTGAAAAAATGGTGGATATTATTTGCAAAATGAACATTAAAAGTGTTCAGAAACCATTAACCGCTAAGCAAGCAAATATATTGACACTTCGATGCAAATCGAATACTGATAAAGAAATTGCCGAGTTATTATCGCTTAGTCTCAGCACAGTAAAAAATGTTATAACGACTATCAAGAAAAAATTAAATCTTAAAACTTCATTTGATTTAATACAATATGCCATTAGACAAGGCTATATTGAACCTGACAAAACTTAGGAAATAAAAGATAGCTGCTATCTATGTGCTGTTCGAATCATAAAAATAAATATTCTATATGGTTATCATAACTATAATTTAGAGCGCGCCGGGATAATAAATTTTGCTTGTTGGTTTGGTTTAATTTCTAGCGCAGATAATTCCTGTGAGCCCCATGGCGCCTCACTCCTCCAAGCCGCCAAGGCGTCCCCTTCTTTCCACTCAAAGCTGAACTTCAGGTACGGCCCTCCAAGGCCGCCTCCGCCGGGAAAAATCATAAAAATTGTGGCGAAAAGCCTCCCGGCGAGTTACATTTAAACACTGGGGAGAGATTAAGTTAGGAAACATCGCCGCTGCTCCGTTGGCCTCTGACTCGTAAGCCCCTTCTTGCGCCTATTAGATAACCAAGGAATGTTGCATGCCTCGAGGAAAAGAACGCCCTAAAAACGGGCTGAAATTAGAAGTCACTGTGATTCCGGCTAAATTTCTGGAGTGCACCCTGGCCGAGATTGTCCACCAGTTGGGCAACGGCCCCCTCTTGTGGGCCGGCGGGGCCGGCCGGGCCCAGGGGATCAAGTTTGTCCCTTGCGAGATCAAGAAGAAACGGGGCCGCAAGCCCAAACCCAAGGAGCAGCCGGCCGCGGCTGCCGTACCTGCCGTCTGAGCTGCCGCCTTCGGCCTTAAGCGACCATATGCCCACCAGTAAGATCGTTATCCGGGGCGCCCGGGAACACAATCTCCGGAACATCGACGTGGAGCTGCCCCGGAACCGCTTTATCGTCATCACCGGCGTCAGCGGCTCCGGCAAGTCCACCCTGGCCTTCGACATCCTGTACGCCGAGGGCCAGCGGCGTTACGTCGAATCCCTCTCGGCCTACGCCCGGCAGTTCCTCGAGCTCATGGACAAGCCGGACGTGGAGTACATCGAGGGCCTCTCGCCCGCCATCGCCATCGAGCAGCGCAGCGCCTCCCGCAACCCCCGCTCCACCGTGGCCACCTCCACTGAAATCTACGACTACCTCCGGGTCCTGTTCGCCCGGGTGGGCACCCCTTACTGCTATCGCTGCGGCCGGCCCATCTCCTCCTTGAGCGTCCCCCAGATGGTCGACCAGATTATGGGCCTGCCGGAAGGCAGCCGCCTCACCCTCCTGGCCCCGGTGGTGGTGGACCGCAAGGGCGAGCACCTGAAGCTCCTGGAGCGTCTGCGCCACGAGGGCTACAGCCGGGTGCGGATCAACGGCGAGATCCTGGAACTGGAGGAATTGCCGCCTCTGGACAAGAACCGCCGCAACACCATCGAGGCCGTGGTGGACCGGCTGGTGATCAAGCCCGACCTGGGGGCCCGGCTCACCGACTCCCTGGAACTGGCCCTGAAGCTGGCCGACGGCCTGGTGCGCGTCCTGGTGCAGGGCGGCGAGGAACTGCTCTTCTCCGAGCGCTTCGCCTGCGACCACTGCGGCGTCTCCCTGCCGGAGCTCACCCCCCGGCTCTTCTCCTTCAACAGTCCCCAGGGGGCCTGCCCGGCCTGCTCCGGCCTGGGCACCCGCCTGATCATCGACCCCGGCCTGGTGATCCCCAACCCCAATCTGAGCCTCCGGGAGGGCGCGGTGCGGCCCTGGTCCACGCGCCATTCCCTGCGGCACCAGCAGGTGTTGGAGGCCCTGGAGCAGCACTACCATTTCTCCATCCACACGCCCTTCAAGGATCTGCCCAAAGAGACCCAGGAGGCCATTCTCTACGGCTCCAAAGGCACGCCCATCAACTTTTTCCAGGAGCAGGGCGGCCGCCGCCTCTATGAGCCCCGGCCCTTTCCCGGGATCATCCCCATTCTCCAGGAGCGCTACAAGGAGACCGACTCTCCCCTGGTGCGGGAGGAGATCGAGCAGTACATGGGAGTGCGCCCCTGCCCGGACTGCGGCGGGGCCCGCCTGCGCCGGGAGGCCCTGGCGGTGAAGCTGGACGGCGCCAACCTCAGCGAAGTCACCGGCTTCACCGTGGCCCGGGCCCTGCGCTGGTTCGTCAGTCTCGACCTGTCTCCCCGCCAGACCGAGATCGCCCGGCGCATCCTCAAGGAGATCACCGAGCGCCTCGGTTTCCTGGAGGAAGTGGGTCTCGACTATCTCACCCTGGACCGGGCCACCGGCACCCTGGCCGGCGGCGAGGCCCAGCGCATCCGTCTGGCCACCCAGATCGGCTCCAAGCTCAGCGGCGTCCTCTATATCCTGGATGAGCCCAGCATCGGCCTGCACCCCCGGGATACCCAGAAGCTCCTCAAGACCCTGAAGGCCCTCCGGGACCTGGGCAATACCGTGGTGGTGGTGGAACACGACCCCGAGACCATCCTCCAGGCCGACTTCGTGGTGGACATGGGACCCGGCGCCGGCCGGGAAGGGGGCCTGGTGGTCTTTGAGGGCACCCCGGAGCAACTCCTGAAAAGCAGCCGTTCCCTGACCGGCCTCTTTCTCTCGGGCCAACGCCAGATTCATCAGCCCCGCGGCCGGCGGCTGCCCCAGAATTACCTGAGCCTCCAGGGCGCCGCCGGCCACAATCTCAAAAACCTGGACCTGGAAATCCCCCTGGGGGTCTTCCTCTGCGTCACCGGGGTCTCCGGCTCCGGCAAGTCCACCCTGATCATGGACACCCTCTACCAGGCCCTGCGCCAGAAGCTCTACGGCGCCAAAGTCGCCGCCGCACCCTATACCGACTTAAAGGGCATCGAATATCTGGACAAGGTCATCAATATCGACCAGAGCCCCATCGGCCGCACTCCCCGCTCCAATCCGGCCACCTACTCGGGCCTCTTCACCATCGTCCGGGAGCTCTTCGCCCAGGTGCCGGAGTCGCGTCTCAGGGGCTACCGGCCCGGCCGTTTCAGCTTCAACGTCAAGGGCGGCCGCTGCGAGGCCTGCCGGGGTGAAGGCATCAACAAGATTGAGATGCACTTTCTGCCGGACGTCTACGTGCGCTGCGAGGTCTGCAAGGGGCTGCGCTATAACCAGAGCAGCCTGGAGATCCGCTACAAAGGCAAGACCATCTCCGAAGTCCTGGACCTGACGGTGGATCAGGCCCTGGAGTTCTTCGGGCCGGTGCCGGCCCTGCGGGATAGATTGCAGACCCTGGCCGACGTGGGCCTGGGTTACATCCAGTTGGGCCAGTCGGCCACCACCCTCTCCGGCGGCGAGGCCCAGCGCCTCAAGCTCTCCCGGGAACTGAGCAAACGGGCCACCGGCCGCACCCTCTACATCCTGGATGAACCCACCACCGGCCTCCACCTGGCCGATATCGAAAAACTTCTCCACGTCCTCAACCGCCTGGTGGAGGACGGCAACACCGTCATCGTCATCGAACACAATCTTGAGGTCATCAAGACCGCGGATTGCCTCATCGACCTGGGCCCGGAAGGCGGCGACGCCGGCGGCTACCTGGTGGCCGCCGGCTCCCCCGAGGACCTGGCCCGCCACCCCGATTCCCACACCGGCCGCTTCCTGCGGCAAATGCTGCACTAATAATTTTAGGGCCGGAAGCTTTCAGCCCCCGGCCCTGACTCCGGTGCCGTCCGGCACCTTGATCCCTAGCTCATTGAGTCCCCGCGAACCTTATGACCGCCGTCTTCCCGGGGGAAAGAACCCGGCTAATTGCCGCCAAACCCGACTTTGACCTTGGGCGGGTATTTCTTCAACACTTCCTGGTAGCGGGACGCCTCCGCCCCCAGCGGCACCATCATCGGAATATGCCGGATACCGCTGTTCACATCTTCCTGGGGATCGGTGTACAGATTGACCATCAGCACGCCGCCGGTCTGGGTGACGACGGCGCCGCTGAAGCCCCCCTGGAAGCCCCGCGGGAAGATCGCTTTCTCCAGCTCCGCCGTCAGAATGGCCTTAAACTCATCGATGCGGACGCCGGAAAAGAACTGGTTGAGGGTGTAGATCCGGCTGCGCCGGTTTGACTGACTATTATCACCAATCAGATAGGACGCCTGGTCGATGCCATCGACGTAGCGCTCCTTCGGCAGGAACTTCGTGACCGCGGCCCCGGGAGCCCCGGCCAGCGAAGTGCAGGTGTTAAAGAGGTCGGCCAGATCAAAGAGACCGTCGCAGCGGCGGGGCTTAATCATACCCTTCCAGTAGACGAAGGTCGGGACCCGGACGCCGCCCTCCCAGGAGGAGCCTTTGAAACCGCGGAAAGGGGAGCGGCCATGCGGCGGGACTTCGCCCTCCGGGCCGTTGTCCGAAGTGAAGAAAATGAGCGTGTTTTCCAGTTGGCCGCTCTCCTCCAGGGCCTTCACCAATCGGCCGAAGATGTCGTCCATCTCCACCATGCCGTCGCTGTAGACCGTGCGTGCCGGTGATTTGCCGGCATACTCCTCGTTCGGATAGTTGTCGAAATGGCAGGCCCGGGTGGCGTGGTAGAGGAACCAGGGCTGTTTGCTGCCGGCCATCTTTTTAATAAAATTCTCGCTATACTTGCACCAATCCTGATCCAGATCACCGATCGTGGTCAGGTTGATCTCGTAGACCTTTTCGACTCCCTGCTTTCCCTTCACGCCATGGACGTTATTATGGTCGAACCCCAGTTTCTCCATCATCTGGAACCGGGCCGGGCTGAGCGCCACCTCGGGGTTGAAGTAAATGTCCCGCCATTCGGTGTACATGTCGGACACCCCGAGGAAGCCATAATAGTCATCATAACCGACGTTTTGGGGCAGAGAGCCTTCATTCTCACCCACGTGCCACTTGCCGACTCCCTGGGTCACATAGCCGAGCTTCTGGAGAATGGCCGGCAGGGTGACCGCGCCGTCCAGTCCACCGGCTTCACCATACATGGGCGGGCGAAGCAGGCCGTGGTGCAGCGGATTCTGACCGGTATGGATGGTCGCACGCGTCGGGGTGCAACTGGGCGTGGAGTAGGCGGAAGTCAGGATCAAACCGCCGTTGGCCAGGCGATCCAGGTTGGGCGTCGGATTTCCCACGGCCTCGCCGCCACCGTTGAAACCCGGATCAAGCCAGCCCACATCGTCGGTCAGGAAGATCAGGATGTTGGGCTTCTTGCCGAAGCGCTTCTCCAAAGCGGCTAATTTCTCTCCTGCCAGCTTATCCTGATCGGGATGCTGGATGACCGGTTCCATATTGTCGGCAATCCGGACCGCCTTCACGTGCAGGTACTGATTCGGGTGGTCATAGCCTTTGGCCTTGGTCTGCCCTGTGACCGCACCACGGGTAATGTCCTCGACTTTTCCGGTTTCAGCTTTCTCCGGGGCGGCCAGAGCTCCGCCAGGCAGAATTAGGTGGAGGGCTATCAGTATCGCGCTTCGCGCCTAATCCGGCTACCCATCCGGTGGTCAAGTGTTTGGCCATTTTTCCTCTCAATGCCTGTCGGCAGGCTTTCATACTCTCGAGATCAAATCAGCATCTTGGTTCTCAAAGCGACCCGGCCCCCATGGACCCTTACCAAATGTTGGGTCTTATACCACAGACAATCGATAATAAATATCAAAACTTACCAGCCTCTGTGGAACCTCCATGCCGAGCCTATTTAAAAAAGAGGCGGAAGAGCGCAGCGGCTTGCCAAGGGTGCTTTGGGGGCAGGGCAGGGGCCACCGGCCCTCCGAGGCCCGGGCCCCCCTCCCGGAATCTTGGCAATAACTATACAAAAAAGTAAATAAATTAAATGCCAGCTGCTCTTGTTTTTTCATTTTTGCAAGTTATAATATTCTTAACGAAATTAAATCTATAAAACAGATTGGATAAAATGATGGATATGCTGGCGCAATTCGGCTACTTCACCTGCCTGGACCCCTGGGCTTGTTCCCTCTACGGCTTGATCTTGCTGACGCTTTCGGTGGGCCTGGCCTTCAACCTGACCAAACCCGAAAAAGGGAATTGAGGCGGCCGGGAAGTTGCCGCCACCCGCATCAGGTAAGCTTGCCGCGGCGGCAGGCTTTCTCCAAAATGATTGACCGGTCAACCGGACCATCGGGGTGCGCTTGAGGTGCACCCGAAAAAAATAGAGGCAGACCTTCAGGTCTGCCTCTATTTTTTGAGAGGTGATGTCTTCGAGGCGAGGTTCGCGAGCATTTCGACCTGAAGCTGCTGCCATCGCCTTACCCCCCGCCCGGGTTTCAGTCCGGCCTTATACCCGCAGCACCCCGGTTACCCTTTCGGCCAGATCCGCCAGGTCGGCCTCGTTGGGCCGGCCCGTGATGTTTCCCAGACGGCCCAGGGTGGAGAAATCTTTCATCCTGCCCTGGGCCGGGAAGGCTCCGATGAAATACCATTCCGCCACGATTTCGAATCCCAGATGATCGAAGAGCTGGCCCATGAACTTGACGGCGGGAACGGCTTCATTGACCCCGGTATGGGCCCCGCCGTAGGTGCAATATACTACCACCTTTTTCCCGGGGCGCCGGGACGAGGCGGGTTTGATTTCGCCGGCCGCCGCATAATGGCCGAGTCTCGCCTGAATGAATTCCAGCAACCCTTTACCGGGTAGCCACTGGTAAACCCCGGACCCCACAAAGATGAAATCATAACTGAGTACATCTAGCGGTTGATCGCCGGTAACTTTCACGGTGTCGATCCGGTGGCCCAATTTTTCTACGGTTGCCGTTATCCGGGTAGCCAATTTGTCGGTATTGCCCGTGGAAGAAAAATAGAGGTTGAGGATCTTCAAGGCGGGCTCCTTTCCAGGTGACGACGGGTCTGGTCTGCCCCGACCGGTAGTGCGCTGCACCTCAGTAAAACCGAGACGAGACGCCGACCCTGCGGGTTTTGACTGGCGGCAAATTAAGGATGGGGGATGTATTGGGAGCTTTTAGCTGAGCGCTAAAGCTGAGCGCCAGCTCACCCCTCGCCCATGGTGAGATTATAGGCCAGATTGTCCAGCTTCACGGTGAAATCCACGTTCTCCACCGCCATGCCTTCCGGCACCTGCAACTGGATCGGGGCAAAATTGAGGATGGCCTTGACGCCCGAGGCGATGAGCCGCATGGCCGCAATCTGCGCCTTGGCGGCCGGAGTGGCGATTACCCCGATCTCCACCCCTTTCTCCGTGATCACCTTTTCCAGGTTGTCCATGTGATGGATGATCTGGCCGCTGGGCACCCGGCGGCCCACCTTGGCCGGATCCACGTCGAAGACCGCCACGAACTCGTAGCCCTGGCGGATGAAGTTCTGATGGGCCAGCAGCGCCGAGCCCAGGTTGCCGATACCCAGGAGGGCCATCTTCCAGGTCTTGTTCAGGCCCAGGATGCGCTTGATTTCGAAAAGCAGTTCCTTGACGAAATAGCCCACGCCCCGGATGCCGAATTCGCCGAAGTAAGCCAGGTCTTTACGTATCTGGGCCGGGTTGATGCCGCACTTCTGGGCCAGCTTATCCGAGGCGATGATCTTCACCCCTTCCTGGGACAAGGACTCAAGATACCTGGAATAAATCGATAACCGGGTAATGGTTGCAGTGGGAATCTTCGAGAATTTCATCGCCGAACGCATCTTTTCCTTAAGTTTTAGGTCCTACAATCCATGTGTATAAATGCACAAATACGGCGCGGTAAAGGGGGGGCGTCAGGCCCCCCCTGAGGGTAAAGTATTGGTTAATGCATTCCCAGGGCTGCCGCGACTTTGGCGGCCATCGGGTAGGCGTACAGGATGATCAGGGCCACGACCAGGGCGTAAATACAAAGAGACTCGATCATGGCCAGACCGATCAGCATGGTGACGGTGATTTTACCGGAAGCCTCGGGGTTGCGGGCAATGCCTTCCACCGAGCTCTTCACTGCGAGGCCCTGGCCGATGCCGGTGCCGAAAGCGGCGATGCCGATGGCGATACCTGCCGCCATGACCGCAGCGCTGAAAAAGCCGCCCAAACCGGGGCCGCCGGCACCCGCGGCCTCAGCCGCCATAGCCAAAGAGGCCCACAGAACGCAAACCAGCACGGTTAAGCCAACTACCAGGGATTTTCTCATTACTTGAAACCTCCTAAAAAATTTGGATATATCTGAAGATTGGCCTTCTTCCATAGTTGTTGGTAGCACAGGCTCTCCAGCCTGTGCTCTTTACTCGACTACCGAACAAACTCGACTACTGCTTTAATGCGCGTGCTCCATGGCCCCGGCAAAGTACATCATGGACAGCAAAGTGAAGACGAAGGCCTGCACCACGCTGGTGAAGACCGCCAGGAACATCATGGGCAGCGGCGCCATGAACATGCCGGCCAGGAACAGCAGGATGGCCAGCACCAGATCCTCACCCATGATATTGCCGAAGAGACGCAAAGTCAGGGAGAGCACCCGGGCGAAATGCCCGACGACCTCAATAATGAAGAACAGCGGCGCCAGGGCCGGGATGGGTCCCAGAAAGTGCTTGATATATTTGACCCCGTGGAACTTGACCCCCAGGTAATGGGTATAGACAAAGGTGCAGAGGGCCAGAGACAGGGTGACATTAATATTCGCCGTGGCCGAATAGAATCCCGGGACCAGCCCCATGAGATTACAGAACATGATGAACAGGAAAAAGGTGGCGATGAACGGGAAGAAGGCCCGGCCCTCTTCGCCGGTGACGTCCACCATGAACTCTTCCAGGCCGCCCACGATCGTCTCAAAGACATTCTGGGCGCCCGTGGGCACCAGCTTCACATCACGCCCGGCCAGCCAGCCCAACCCCAGCAGGATGAGGCCGGCCAGCACGGCATAGCTCAGATGCGGGGGAATATGTAGTCCGAACTTCTCAAACAGCAAATCAAGAAACAGAATCGGATGTTCCATGGGACGGGTTTGCCTCCTTAGTTCTTAAGCTTGATCACCTCAATGATGGCGGCCAGAATCAGGGTGAGGACTACGGTGGACAGGCCGACCACCAGACCGAAGATGTTTACCCAGCCATAACTGACCAACAGAAAAATAATGACCAACAGGGCAAAAAAGCGCAACATCTGCCGGGCGGCAAAAAAGGCCTTGGCCGGCCCTTTGGCCTCCTCGGGGCTGCCCGCTGCCGCCCGTTCCAACATGCCCTTCAGCGCCTGATGCAGGAGGTGGAAGTTGATCACCGCCACCAGGCCCCCCGCCAGGATCCCCAGGGCGAACTCTTGTCCTTGCCAGATGAAGCCGGCCACTGTCAGAACGGCCAAAACCAGCCAGTTGGCTATCTTCAGCCGCCGAGGGGTCAGGAGTTCCATGGGAACTTACTTAAATTTTTTCCCCATGAGATAAACCTGCCGGAAGCCGGCGATTATCCCCACAATGAGCCCGAGGATAATAAATATGGTGCTGTTAAACACCGTGGACAGCCAATACCCGATGCCGAAGCCGATCAGGATGGAGAAGACCAGGACAAAGCCGATGGTGCTGGCCCGGTAGCCCCCTTGAAACAATTCCTTTAAAAACTTTTTGGTGTCTTCCCTCAAAGGCTTCCTTGCCCGGTTGGCGGCCGGGAGAAAATGAATCTTTTCACATGTGCCTACCTATCATACCCCCGGAAGTTAGTCAATAATTTTTGGCCTTCGCCGGGAAGAAAATTCACCCCTTAATATCACTGGAATATTTGCTAGTTACTCGGGGCGCCGCCAGCCCCGCCGGCTGCCGAAACCGCAGTCGGGCCCCAAACTTGTGCATTTTTGCTTTAAGTCTGGGACGCGCCGATTCTCTCGCCCCCGCCTTGGTAAACCGGCAGTTCGATGACGAAGGTGGTGCCGCCGGGACCGGTCCGCTCCACGTAGATCCGGCCCAGGTGCTTCTGGATGATGCCGTAGCTGATGGACAGCCCCAGCCCCACCCCCTGGCCCACCTCCTTGCTGGTGAAGAAGGGATCGAACAGGCGGTTGAGGTAATTGGCCGGGATGCCGGGCCCGCTGTCCTCGAAACTGAGCCGCACCTGGCCCTTTTCCGGGAGCGCCGCGGTGCGCACCGTCAGCCGGCCCTCGCCCTGCATGGACTCGCCGCTGTTCATCAACAGATTGATGAAGACCTGTTCCAGCCGGTTTTTGTCCCCCAGGATCTGGGGCAGCCGCGGGTCCAGTTCCTGCACCAGGTCGATGTTCTGGAACAAGAGGTGATCGCCCACCAGGGAAAAGACCTCCTCGATCACCCCGTTGACGTTCAGCGGCGTCATCTTCGACGGCATGTGCCGGGAGAACTCCAGCAGCCCCTGGATAATCTCCTTGCAGCGGGTGGCCTCCCGGACGATCTTCTCCGCCTGGGCCCGCTCCGGCCTGCCTTCCTCCAGGTCCTCCAGCAGCAGGTAGGCATAAACCAGGATGCCCCCCAGGGGATTGTTGATCTCGTGCGCCACCCCCGCCGCCAGCTGCCCCAGGGCGGCCAGCTTCTCGGTGCGGCTCAGATGCTCCTCCAACTGCTTCTTGTGGGTGATGTCCCGGATATGCGTCTGGATGGCGGGCGCCCCGGCATAGGTCGTGGGGAACGACACCCCCTCCAGGTCGAACTTGCTGCCGTCCCGCCTTCAGGCCCTTCATCTCGAAGATGCGCGGCCGCGGCACCCCCCGCTCCATCTGCCCCAGCCAGCGGGACACCGCCTGGCGGTACTTGGGGTCCAGGAAATCTAACAGCGAGCCCCCCAGCATCTGGCCGGGCTCCTGGTAATCGAACATCTCCAACGCCGCCCGGTTGACGTAGAGCAGCTTCATGTCCCGGTGCAGCACGATGCCGTCCAGGGAGGTCTCCACCAGGCGCCGGAATTTCTCCTCCGAATCCGTCAGTTCCCTGGACAACTGCTCCCGCTCGGTCATGTCCAGGATGGCCTGCACCGCCCCCCGGATGCGGCCCTCCTCGTCGTAAATCGGCGAGGCCGTGTGGTACAGGTAGCGCTCCCGGCCCCGGAAGTCCGGCAGATACTCGTACGCCTCATAGGCCCCCGGCAGGTTGGGCGACGGCTTCAGGTTCTTGTCGCCGAAAAACTTCTCCAGCGCCTTGATGTTCTGCTCCACCACCAAGGACGCCATGCTGGGCCGCTCGTGCGTGTAAAACGGCAGCCAGTAGCGGTAGGTGCCCACCATCTCGTGGTGCGAAAACCCGGTCAGCTCCTCGCAGGCCTTGTTCCAATAGATGATCCGGTGGTCCCGGTCGATGACGAAGGTGGGCACCGGCATGCCCTCCAGGATGCCTTCGGTGGTCTTCTTCTCCCGCAGCAGCTCCCATTCCGCCCGCTTGCGCTCGGTGATGTCCTTAAAAATCCCCTCGTAGCCGGTGATGCGCCCGTCCTGGTCCCGCCGCACGATGCCGGTGAGCAGCGTGTGCACCTGCCCCCGCCCCTGGGTGGCCAGGGTCAGTTCCATGTCCCGGATAAAACCCTCCACCTCCACCTGCAACTGAAAGCGCTCCCAATCCCGGGGATCCTGAAAGATCTCCCGCACATGCTCCAGGCCCAGGGCCTCCTGCTTCGAGGCGAATTTCAACAGCTCCACCCCGGCCGGGTTCAGGTCCAGGAGCCTGCCTTCCCGGTCGGTGACGAAGATCATGTCCTTCGAGCCCTCGAAGATGCGCCGGTAGCGGTGCTCCGAGCGGTGCAGCTCGTGGTACAGCCGGGCGTTTTCGATGGCCAGGCCGATCTGGTTGCCCAGGATGCTGAGAAAATACTTCTTGCGCCGGGAGGCCCGGAAGGGCGCGGCCGACGCCGCCGCCAGGTTGAGAAAGCCGGTGACTTCGTCCCGGTACTTCAAGGGGATGCTCACCAGCGCCCGGAAGCTCGGGTCCTCCCGAATCAGTTCGGTGAACGTCGAGGTGTGCAGCCGCGGGTCCTTGCGCACGTCCCGGATGATCAGCGGCTGGTTGGCCCGGGCCAGGTTGTCGCTCACCACGGCCTCCAGCCCGCTCCGGGCGATGTCCACCAGGTACTTGCCCGGGAAACCCCGGGACGCCGCATAACTCAGGCGCTGCTTTTTGCGGTTCCACAACAGCAGCAGCCCGGCCTCGACCCCGAAGAACTCCAGCACCGCCACCAGGACCTTGTTCATGATGTCCTGCAAATCCTGACTGTGCGCGGTGATCGTGGCAATCTTGTTGATCAGGTAGAACTCGCGCTTGTGCTCCTTCTCCCTGACCACCTCCCGCCCTTCGACCTCCGCCGCCACCGCCGCCTGCTCCGGCATACTCCGACTCCCAAAGATTTTCCTGGTAGCACAGGCTTTCCGCCTGTGCCTGCTTGCTCTTGGTGGGGCGGGCGTCCCCGCCCACCATGTAGGGTGCGTCCTACGCACCATTTTCTCTTGACTCTTTTCCCCTCCCCCTTGATCGGGGAGGGTAGGGAGGGGGTGAAAGTCCTGAGGGGAGGACCGGGGGAGCACCGCTCCCCCGCCTTCCCCTCAAACTCCCCTCCCAACCCCCTGTATGTTTTTACTGAAAACTGAAAACTGGATGATTGTTGTAGGGGCGCACCTGCGTGTGCGCCCTTTGCTTCCGAATTTTACGGAAGACTGAAAACTGTTTTCAATATACCAGAATTCCTGCGGGCAAAGAAAGGGAAGATGACAGGCGGCCAAACTCAGCCTTTAGTGGCACCGGCTTCTATCCTGCATTCCTTTAATTACCTCTCCACCTGCTTGCGGGTGGAAGGCTGGAATGCAATTATGAGAGCCATATCGAATATCAATTTTTTTGGATAAACCGCGCAGATATAGCAGCTATGCTCTTATTTACTCTCCAACTGGAGGCACTAGAAATCACTCCCACGTCTCCCTTAGTGCCTTATATTAATTGGCTTTACCCAAGAACTCAGGCCGAATTTTGAATTCTTTCTCTCTTGTGGCATTCCCGGAGAGATGGAAGGCGAACGCTATAAGAAGTCCCCAGAATTAGTTCTTCAGGCGGTCAATCACCTGCCCAAGATGGAAGCGCCTTGCCAATTTATTACCTGGAGGCGGTGGGATAAGCTGGAAGAGTATGATGCGCCGGAAGTAGTCGTCTTCTTTGCCACTCCAGATATATTATCGGGATTGTTCACCTTAGCCAACTTTGAGGAAGCAGAACCCAATGGTGTCCTCGCCCCGTTTTCTTCAGGGTGCGGCTCCAACGTCTCCACCCTTATCTGGAAAAAGATTTCGACCGTCCACCCGCTTTCCTGGGCATGTTCGATGTCTCAGCTCGCCCTTTTGTCCCGAAAACCATGCTCACTTTTGCTGTGCCCATGAAAAAGTTTATCAAGATGGTCAGGAATATGGCTGAGAGTTTCCTGATCACTTCTTCATGGAATAAGGTGAGAAATAGAATATCTTCCGTTTAATCTCAGATGCTCCAGGAGACACGAGCGGGGTGAGGCGAGGTTTCCCACTCCTTTCCGGGCGGCATACAATCCACCAATATGAGTTTCGTCACCTCACAAGTCTGGAGCAACGACAGTAAACTTGTTCGCAAAAGCTGGCATAACCTTACGCCACTCATGACCTGCTATTTGTTTGATTCGCGTGTATACACTTCTTCCCTTTCACCTGCCAACCAGCCTTTAGTTTTCCGGTTTATAAGAGTACCCCCTATGATGGTCGCTTCGTATTTGTCGCCATCGAGGGGCCATTGGTAATTAATAATTATTTTATTCCCTTCTTGGCGCTTCGCCAATATAGGGAATGTTAATCGCACAGGATAACTACCTTGAGTTTCAATTATCAGGGTTAACTCATTTATCTCACTTAACTTATCTCCCCGAATAAATATCACTTCTGCCAAGTTGCAGCCTCTATAGACATATTTCCCCCCCGGGCTTGGATCATTATAGACGGGGTCTTCGGTGACCTGGGCCTGTCCGGTGGACGCGGCCGCCAACACCAGCATGAAGGCCGCCATCAATGCAATACTTAGAGTTTTCATGTGTTGCTCCTCCTTAAACGTGCAGCAGGTGCCTGGCCTTACTGTGGGCTGTTATGCTCCAGAACGCTCCTAGGCGTTGCCGTATCGCCCACGTAGCTTCTTTTTTCCAAACTTCTTCGATGTTTGCGAGAAATTTTTTCCATTTCCTGGTCGAAACCGTTATGTTCTACTGAATCCATGATCTTCCCCCAATGTTTAAAATTAAGTAACCTCAAGTTGTTTAGTAAACGGCAGGTTAGCACAAGATCCATCAAAAACCGAGATTATGCGGCAACCTTGGCCACCGCAGTCAAAAAATGGTTTTAGTATCTCTAGGCCCGAAGAAAATCCCGCAAAGGTTCTGTTTTTGAAGCCGAATACTCTCAGCGATGTCATGATAGCACAAATTTCGGAATCTTGAGCATACCTAACCATCATAACCCGAATACTTCACTGCGATGGAGCTAAAGGACCCCAGGCCAGCACCGCCCGATAATGGTGAGCCAGAGGAAAAAGCCGAGGCAACATGCACATACCACCGCCGGGCGTGATAAGAAACTCTGGCCTCCACTTCGACCAGTCGTTTGATCTGCCAGTCCAGCGCGAGCGCAGGTGCGCATAACTTGCCAAACTGAACGCTTATCCCCGCGGCCTAGAAAATCCAGATAGGTCCTGCATATCTATAAAATTCATCATAGCTATTATCCTGCCATCTAACCCACCCCTTCTGGCCCCGCATTGCACCGGGCCCTGCTCCGCGACGCCCTCCACGAAATGACCCTGGCCTATCAGCAGCAAGGCCAAGCAATTCCCCTCAGCAGCTCATTCGCAGATTAACGCCTAAAACGTAGACCATAAAATTCCCATCCGCGTTCATCGGAGGTTTATCTGCGTTCATCTGCGGTTGGGCTTTTCCCCTTTTCGCCTTTTACCCCGTCACCCGTCTCACCCGTTCTGGCCCTCCATCGCCTCCCTTGATAGCCTGAAATCCATCCGGCAGCCTGCGGAAATTCCTCTTTTGGAGCGCAAGTATGGTCAAACGCTGTTCCATCTGCAACCACCCCGAACGCCGGGAGATCGACCAGGGTCTGCTGGCCGCCACGCCCTACCGCACCCTGGCCGCTCAATTCGGCCTCAGCCCCTCGGCCCTCTGCCGCCACGGCAAGCATCTCAGCCGCGCCCTGGAGGTCCAGCGCCGCCGCCGGGATGAGGTCCACCAGGCCGCCCTGCTGGACCGCCTGGACCTGCTCAACACCCGCCTGGACCGCCTCTTCAACTCCGCGGCCGATTACCACTCCCTCCACGTCGCCCTCGGCTGCATCCGCGAGTCTCTGCGTCTCCTCTCTCTCCAGGAGCGCTGCCGCCAGCGCCCGCTCAACCAGCCGTCATGAGCGGCCCGCACCCCAGCTTCGCCCCTGCCGGAACTTGCCTGCTGGGGAAAACCTCGAACCTGACAACTGCCTACTGCCTGCTCTTCAAGTCCCCCTTTGCAAAAGGGGGATTTAGGGGGATTTCCAGACGGCCAATCAAATCCCCCCTGCCTCCCTTGGTCCAAGGGGGGTTAAAAAAACCAGGCGATACTGCGCCCTCAAATTTTCAGCGCCCCTTTCTGGTTCCCAAGCTCCAGCTTGGGAACCCGCTTGTGGGCAAAGGTTCACCCCCGGAAACTTGTATCATGAGAAAAACTCGAAACTCGAAACTCGAAACTGGGAACTGGGAACTGACCCCCGGCCACTGCTCCCGTTCCGCAACGGCCGCGCTCCCTCACCGGATTATCCTGAAAATCAAACGGCTTGCCGCCAAAACGCCTCCGCTCCTAAGCGGCGCCCCAGCGGCACAATTTGCGGAAAAAATTTTTCCAGCGGCACGGCGGTCCCGGCCAGACTTCTCACCGGTCCCATCCTCACCGTCTAAAATGACGTTAAATGACTTTAAATGTTAAAAATAGGTGGGATTGGGGGAGGGGGTTTGGGCGAGGGGGAAAGGGCCCCCTACACGATTTAAGCGAAGATCCTCAAGTCCCCGCAGTCCTCAAAAATCGTGGTTGAAGAGCACGTCCCCGCCGGTGTTGCGCCGGCCCATGGTCGACTCCAGGCTCATAAACTTGTTCACCTTGTATTCCAGCCGCACCTGGTTGGTGTCCTCCCGGTAGAGGGGGTTGGTCTTGCGTTCATAGGAGACGCTGAGCTGCTTGGTCAGGGGCTTGGTCACGCCCACGGTCTGCTCGCCGCATTTCATGGAGACGTCGCAGATCAGGGGAATATCCGGTCCCAAGATCTCTTTCAGCTTGCCGGCCGAAATCCCCCCCACGATTCCCAGGGCCTGTTGGCTGACGGAGGAGTACTCCTCTTTGCTCAGGTTGGCGGCGGGACGGCCGAAGACCAGATAAGAGAGCAGGTCCGGGGGCGGCAGGGGCGGGTTGCTGGTGAAGCGCAGCACCGGCTTGCCGGCCGGGCCGGAGATGTCCAGGACAAGGGTAATCGGGTCCACTTGCGCGATGGCCCGGCCCGCCAGGGTGGCCGGCACTCCCGGTTTGCCGTGGAGGGTCACCGTGCCTTCGGCCACCTTGAAGGTGCGATCCTGAATGACGATGGTGCCTTTCACGGCCCGGGCCACTCCGGCAATCGCCAGCTTATCTGCACCCGGCGCTTTGAGGATTTTGAGGCTGCCCTCCAGGTCCACATTGATGGATTTGTTCTTGACCCAAACCTCTCCGGCGGATTGCAGGGTGAGGTCAACCCGCAGCTTATCCCAAAATTCGAGATGGCCCTCGGCGGCCTCAGTCCCGGGCGCCGCCGCGGGCGGTTTGTTCACCAGGACGATATCGGGATGGGGGCCGGAGGTGAAGAAACTGGTGGCCAGGGTGGCCTTGGTGATCGAGATCGGCCCGGTGAGATGGGCGCCGTTCCAGGGGCCGGTCAGGGCCAGATTGGCGTTGGCCTCAATCTGGGAACCTTCTTTGTTCAGGGCCAGGAAGTTCACGGCCTGGCCCCGCAGGGTCAATTGCCCCTGAGTGAAGCCCTGGAGGGCGAGATCGCCGCTGATGCGGAAGGTGCCGCCGCTTTGCAGGACGAGGTCCCGAATGCTGATCTTGCTGCCCTCGAGGCGGGCTTCGCCGGGCAGCAGATGGTAGGGAACCCCGGCGACTCGCAGTTTAATCGAGCCTTCACCCCAACGGACCTGGCCGGAAACCTGGGGATGGTGGGGATCGCCCCGCCATTGAGCCGAGATGTCCAGAGACCCCTGGGCGGCTTGCACCGCGGGGCTCAGCGCCGTGAGCATGGCCAGGTTGGTCTGTTCGCCTTTCACCGTCAGGGCCAGGTTTTGGCTCCCCAGGGACCATTTCAGGGGGATGAGGGCCAAGTGCAGCGGGATTTGTCCGTCCCAGACCAGCCTGGGGCCCGCGGTCTTTTCATCCAGGCTGCCGGTCAGATAGAGGAAGCCGCCATGGTAATCGAACCTGGCCTGCAGGGTTTGAAAGAGGAAATTTCCAATCTGCCCGGGGCCCCAATGGAGCTGCCCCTGAATCAGGGGCGCGGCGGGTTCGCCGGCGAAGGAGAACTGGCCGTCGAGGTTGCCCTTCAGGGGCCGGCCTTGCACCTGGAAGAGGTTGGCGGGGAAATTCTTCAGGCTGAGCACCCCGGTCAGGTGCGTCCCCTGGGCCTCGAGCTGCAACGTCAGGTCGCCGCCGTTGACCTTGAAGCCGGCCGCGGCGAGCTGCAGCCCGGGGATGAGCCGGAGCTGCACCGGGCTGGTGTTGGCTATGGTGTATTCTTTGGAGCGCCAGGAAAATTTCTGCAGCACCAGGGAGAGGGGGCGGCTCCGTAAGTCGGCGGTTCCCGTGACCTCAGCCTGGAGCCCCTCCTGGCTGCCGGCGATGAAGTGGAGTTGCCAGAGGTTGCCCTCCCCGCGGCAGGAGAGATTGGCCTGGGGGAAGACCCCAGCCGGCGTGCTCAGGCCGGCGCCCCGGAGTTCCAGGTTGCCCACGGCCGGCGGCCAGCCCGCGCCGTCGGCCTTAAAGCTGAAGGATTTCAGGGAAATGCCGTCCAGCCTGAGGCCCTGACCGTTGCCTTGGACGGCGAGGCGGGGGGCCGGGAAGGTCCCGCTCAGGGTGCCGGATAAGGCGAGAGGGCCGCAGTCCGCGGCCGGGAGATACGTTTTGGCGGCTCCGGAGGCCAGGCTGCCCTGGAACTGCCAGTTGAGCCGGTCTCCGTCGATGGAGCCGGAAAGCTCAGCCGCCAGCGGTCCCAGGCGGAGAGAGGCCTTGGACACCTCCAGCTTCGGTTGCTGCCAGGTGAGCCGGGCCTGCAAATTTTCCAGGGGCTGCGCGCCCAAACGACCCCGGGCCTCCAGGTCGCCGGCCAGCCTGAGGCCGGTCAGGGCGCCGGACGGGGGCAGGCTGAAGGCGCCGGTGAATTTGCCGCTCAGGGCGGTCTCCCGGGCCTTTTCCAGTCCCAGACGGGCCGGTTGAAAATCCTTGGCCTCGAGCTTGAGGTCGCCTTTTAACTGAGTGAGTAAAGGCCCGGCGGCCGTCAGGGAGAGCTGGCCGAAGCTGCCCCGGACCTGCCCCTGGAGCTGCTGCGCCTGGGCGTTGCCGGAGAGGCTGATCTGCAATTTCTCCAGGCTGACGCCGCGCTCCCGGATGGCCGCGGTTTCCAGGCTCCAGTCCAGCTTTTCCGGGGGCCAGGTCAGGCCGACGCCCTTGAGCGCCAGCTTGCCGGCCACCGGGGAGAGGTCTTGGAATTTTCGGGACCACTGGGGGTTGAAGGGTTCCAGCAGTTCGGGCCGCAGGCCGTCCAGCTTGGTTTGCAGGTCATAGGTCCACTGCCCGGCCTCGCTGCTGATGAGCCCGTGCAAATCAAAAGAGGCCTGCTGCACCTGGCCGGCGCCGGTTACTTCAAAACGGTTCAGGCCCAGGCTAGATAAGTGGAAACACCCCTTGAGCTCCCAGGCCTGGGGCCACCTGGGCCAGAGCAGATGAGCCACCTGACCGGGGATGGGGCCGAGATTGATGTCAAACCGGGCCTGGGGCGCGGGTCCCAGGTTGCAGGTGCCGCTCAGACCGGCCAGGGTGTGCTCGCCGCGGGTGATATCCAGAGAGTCGATGGTTAACTGATCATGGGCGTAAGTGAGGCTGGTCTTGAGGCCGAAGGGACCCTGGGGGGTGAGCGCCGAAAGAACCGCCTGGCGTATCCGGACTTGCTGGTTTGGCCGCTTGGGGTGGAGCACGCTGAGGTTCAGGTTCAGGTTCAGATCCTCGTAGCGCTGGACGCCGCCGGGGCGGATGACCATCGCCTGGCCGTGTTTAATCAAGATCTGAGGGAAATCCAGGGACTGGAAGGGCGGCGGGGGGCGTTTTTTGAGGAGAGTCGCCACCTCCCAACTGCCGGTCTGATCCTGCCGCAGGGTGTAGCGAGGCTGGTGCAGGGTCAGATTGGCGATCACGGGATGGAGCCGCAGGATGGACCAGAGGGAGAAGCGCAGCTCCAGCTTATCGGTGTAAAGGACTTCGCCCTGGGACGTGGTGAGGGTCACATCGGTGAAGGTGAAGCCGGTGAAGGGGTGGCCCTGCACCGTGGCCACCTTGAGATCGCCGTTGAGGCGGTCTTGGGCCGCGTTCACCAATTCCCAGCCGCCCCAACGCCAGAAGGTCTGGGATTGGAAGACCCCCCAGGCGGCCAGGCCGAGGAGGACGACGAGCGCCAGGGAGATGAGCAGGACGCGACGCATAGGCTATTTTAGCATAAATTTACAATTTTGGGCCAACAGCTTTGAGCGGTCAGCGGTCAGCCAAGGTAAAAAGTCGAAACTGACAATCTATGGGGGGCCTCAAGCATTAAAATAGCCCTTCCCCCCTCACCCTTTTAACCCTCTTCCCCTGTAGGGGGAGAGGGGATTTAGGGGAATTTGAATTTTTCGGTAAACGCTATAAAAGCACAGCCGAGGGCGGTTGTGCTCCATTTTGATTTTTGCCCTAGAAATCATTTCCGACCCCGATTTATTTCGAGTTATCATACTGGATTCGCATGCCAATGGTTTTTGTAGCCGCAGGCTTTAGCCTGCGCGGGCGAGACGCCTGCGCCACCAGCCAAGGTGAAACTCGAAACTCGAAACTGCCTCTAAAACGCCTGGCCGATGCTGAAAAAGACCCGGTAATTGTCTTTGTGGCCGTTGATCGGATTGGTGGGGATGCCGATGCCGACCCCCAGGGGACCGATGGGGGTCATGTAACGCAGCTCGAGCCCGGGGGCATATTTGAGCTGTCCTAAATCGATATTATGAATTTGCAGAAAGACGTTGCCGAAATCGAGGAAGGGCACCACCCGGAAATCTTTATAGATGGGGATGCGGGCCTCGATGCTGCCTTCGGTCAGGGCCTCGCCGCCCAGGGGTTGCCCGGCGGCGTTCCGGGGTCCCAGATAGTCCAGGCGGTAGCCCCGGACGCTATCATAGCCGCCGGCAAAGAAGCGCCGGAAGATGGGAATCTGCTGGGTGGACTGGATGGGCTCGATCACCCCGAACTTGAGGCGCCCGGCCAGGATGATGTTGGTGTCCCCCAGGGTGTAGTAGCGGCGGGCCTCCGCCAAGGTGCGCAGGAACTGGAGATTGGAACCGAAGAAATTCGGGGCGGCCTCTCCGGTCCAGGAGAGCAAGCCCCCATGGTGCGGGTCCGCCAGACTGTCCATGGTCTCCCGGCGCAGACCCAGGAGGAGCATGGAGGCGCGGTAGAGTTTGCCGACGGTGGTTTGGGTGAGGATGGCCAGGGTCTCCTCCGAGATGTTGAAGGGCCGGGCGAATTCCAAACCGTGGCCGATGAAGCCTTTGATCTTCCAGGGCAGTTCCCGTTCCAGACGCTCCTGGGTGAAGATGGACTTGTCGGTGAAGGTCGGCAGATAGCGGCGGATGTAACCGCTTTGGAGAACGAGGTCGTTGCGGGAGGCCCAGAGCTGGGGATTGGTGAAGGTGCCCGTGACCCGGTCTTCGATGGAGGAGTGCTTGCCGTCGATATCCAGGGTGCGGCCGCCGCCCCCGAGATTACGAAAACGCAAGCCCAGTTTGGCCCGGAACCGATCTTCATCGCCGTAGCCCAGCCCTAGTTTGACGGAGCGCTTCTTCTTTTCCTGCAGCACCACTTCCACGGGAATCCGATCTCCCTGTTCTTCCCCCGGGGTCATGGAGACGCTCTGAAACAGGTCCAGGGCGTAGAGCTTGCGCTGGCTGTCGTAGAGTTCCTTGACTGAGAAGACCTCCCCCGGCTTGAAGGTTAGCTGCCGTCGGACCAAATAGCCGGGGGTCTCTTCCATGCCGCTGATCTTGAGGTCCCCGAAATAGTAGAGGGAGCCCGGCTTGATGGTGACTTCGATCCGGGCGGTGTTTTTCTCTTCATCCAGGTAGACCTGGCCTTCAGCCTGGGCCCGGGGATGGCCGTGGTCCAGCAGATAGTCGAGGTAGAGGCGCTTCAGGGCTTCGTAGCTGTCCACCGTGAAGCGGTCGCCCGGCTTTAGCGGCCATTGCCGTTGCAAGGCGGAGAGGTCGAGCGGCGGGGTGGTGGGGGCTATGGTCACTTCCTCGTGGACCACCTGTACGTAAGGGCCTTCGGTGATGTGGAGTTCCACTTTGACCCGGTTATCCATGGTCTCGATCTGGGTGACGATCTCGGTATGGTAAAACCCCTGGCGCTGGTAATAGTCCTTGAGGCGCACCAGGTCGCCTTCCAGGTCATCCTTTTTGAAGAGCGGAGACCGTTTCCAGGGAAGCATGGAGGGCAGGGGCATGGTCATCTCGGCCACAAGCTTCTTTTTCGGAACGAGCTTGGCCCCAATGATCTTGAAGGAGTGCAGCAACGGGCCGGCGGCTTCGTCCGGAGGAGGGCCGGCGGCGGCCAGGCTCGCCCAGGGCCCCAAGAGCATGACCAGGCAGAGGCACGCCAGGAGAAACCGCCCCAAGTCCGGAGAACGGGTTTCCATCCACTGGCTTCGGCGCCGAGGGGCCGGGGGCAGACTCTGGCTAGTTAACATGCCTCGATTTGCGGTTCCGTCAGGTGTGGTTGCATTCAGACAGGCGGCGGCCGGCGCCGCTGATAAAAAAACTTTTAAACTTTAGATTCGCCTGGACCGATTATGTTATCAACCAGAGCCAAAAAGGGAGTAACTTCCTGCCACTCAGCCTGCCCCCGGCAACAGGAGGCAGCCAAAAAGGCAGGAACTACTTTGAGGCTCTGATTAACCCGGCTGGCTTTCAGCCGGCCTTTTTGCCGCGGCGCGGGGCCAATTCCGGAAAGAGCGTCCGCTGCCGTTGGGACCTGGAAAAGGCCGGGACTTCCGGGCGGTGGAGCAGTTCCGCCGGCAGCTCTCTCACCCAGGGAGACAGACCGGGGCGGCGTTTTTGACCCCAAAGCAGGCGCTCCCGGGCCCGGCTCAGGCAGACCTGGCAGGAGGCCCGGGTGAGGCCGACGTAAAAGAGGCGGCGTTCCTCCGCGAGGTCGGCGACCAGCTCGCCCGGCGGCTCCCAGGGGATAAGGCCCTCTTCGCAGCCGGCGATGAAGACGTAAGGAAACTCCAGGCCCTTGGCGGCGTGCAGGCTGAGGAGCTTGACCCGTTCGGCGGCCAGGTCCAGGCCGTCCCATTCGGGGCCCACCCCCTCCCGGGGCTGCTGGCAGGGGATGCCGGCTTCCTGGAGGACCCGCTCCAGCTCCGGCCCCAGGGCATGCAGGCGATAAAGGACGGCGATGTCCTTAAAGCTGGCCGTGCCCTCCGGGTCCTGATGCCGCAGGTCCCGGTCTTCCAGGGCCAGGTGGTGTAGTCCGCCCACCAGCCGGCCGATTTCTTTGGCGATGGCCCGGGCCTCGGCCTCCGGGTTGGCGGCCTCCAGCAACAGCAGCGGCCGGTTGCCGGCCTGATGAGTCACCAGGGGCGGCGGGGCGGCGCCGTTGGTCCGAAGCTGCTGGGCCGCCCGGAGTATGGGCTCCGGCAGGCGGTAAGTTTCGTCAAAATGAATCGCCTCGGCCTCGGGCCAATCCCTTTGAGTCCGGGAGAAATAGGCCGGGCTGGCGCCGCGGAAGCCGTAGATCGCCTGGTCCGGATCGCCGATCACCATGATTTCCGCCCCGGGGCCGGCCAGCAGGCGAAACAGGCGGTACTGGGCCTCGTTCAGGTCCTGGTACTCGTCCACCAGCAGGTGGCGAAAGCGGCCGCGGTAGGCTTCCCGGAGGTTGACGTCATTCTCCAGGAGCAGCGTGGGGCGGGCGATGAGGTCTTCGTAGTCCCAGAGCCCGGCGGCCGCCAGGGCGGCTTCGTAGGACCGGAAGGCGGCCGGAGAGGCCGGGTCCGCGTCCCGCTCCGGCAGATTTTCAGGATAAATCAAGGCCTGTTTCCAGGCGGTGACTCGCTTTTCCAGGGCGGCGAAGGTGAGCTTATGGTCCCGGGCGGCCTCCCGGAGAAGCTGGCGGCGCTGGTCCTCCGTGGCCACCTGGCGGGCCGCGCCCTCTCCGGACGCTAAGATTTGGTGGCCCAGGGCATGGAAGGTCTTGAGGGTGAGGCGCTCCAGGCCGGGAAAATCCGGCAGCAGCAGGTGGAGGCGCTCGGCCATTTCACCGGCCGCCTGCCGGGTGAAGGTGACGGCCAGGATTTCCTGGGGGAGCACTCCCCGGCGGGACAGGAGATAGGCCAGGCGGTGGGTGAGGGCCCGGGTCTTGCCGGTGCCGGGGCCGGCGGCCACCACGAGGGCGGGGCCGGTGTAGGTGACGGCCCGGCGTTGGGCTTGATTTAAGGAGGCCAGCAAAGGATCGTCAGAGGGGGCGTTTGCCGTTGGCCGTTTGGCGTTTGCCGCTTTTTCCGGAATGGCCGGCGTGGCAGCATAGGCTGGATCAGGTTCTCGGGCCACCGCGGGGGCCGGGGCAGGGGACGTGCTCGGGAGGCTGAAGAAGGCGCCCTGGCCTTGCAGTTGCCGGCGCTCCTCCGGGGTGAAGAGGGAAATCTTCCCGTATTCGCCGTCGTAGCCCCCGGCGATATGGACCTCTCCCCGGCGCATCTTATCCAGGGCATGGGCCAATAGCACTCCCCCCTCCCGGGCCAGGGTCTCCAGGGGGACCCGGCGCAGGATTTCCAGTTCCGGCCCCAGGACCTCCAGCAGCCGGAAATAGCGCTGCTGCAATTTTTTGCTGGCGGCGCCCACCTGCATGACCTCGGCCAGGACTCCCGGCAGGGCAATCAGGGACTCGAAAGGCTTGGCCGCGGGCGGTCTGGCGCCGGCCGGACGGTCCGCCAGATCCCGGACCCGGTGCAGCACCCCATAAGTCAAGGGCTTGCCGCACTCGGGGCAGAGGCCCCGGAGAGCCTCGGCCTCCTCCGGGCCGTAGCGCCGGTCGCAGTGGCGGTGGCCGTCCAGGTGGTACTTGCCTTCCTGGGGAAAAAATTCCAGGGTGCCGGCAAAGCCTTCCTGGCTGCGCATGGCCGCGGCCAGGTCAGGATAAGTGGGGGGCACGGTGAAGAGGTTGGCCTCCCGGCCCAGCTTCTGGGGGGAATGGGCGTCGGAGTTGGAGACCAGCAGGAAGCGGTCCAGGGCCCCCACCCGCCAGTTCATGGCCGGGTCGGAGGAGAGCCCCGTCTCCAGGGCATAGATATGCTCCAGACCGGCTTCGAAACACTCTTCCAGGGAGTCGAAGCCGCTCTTGCTGCCCAGCACCGAAAACCACGGGGTCCAGATATGGGCCGGGATCACCAGGGATCGGGGGTCGATCTCCAGCACCAGTTCCAGCAGAAATTTGGCGTCCAGACCCAGGATGGGGCGGCCGTCCGAGGCGACATTGCCCAGGCGGGCCAGACGTTGGGAGAGCTTTTCGGCAGCCGTAAGATCGGGGAGCAGCAAGAGCAGGTGGACCTTGCGGACCCGGCCGGCCTTCTTATAAATGGCGCTGACTTCACCGCTGAGCACAAAGCGGACGGGGGGAATCTCCGGCCAGGCGGGTCCTTTGAGGCCCAGGGGCAGGGACAGGCCGGCCTTCAAGACGTAGGTCCCGGCCGCCACCGGCTCCAATTTGGCGGCCATCTCCCGGAGCCATTCCGGGTGGGTGCAATCGCCGGTACCCACTACCTGCACCCCCTTATAGCGGCCCCAGAGGTCCAGATGCTCCAGGTCGGCCTGCTTGCCGGTGGCAATGGAATAGCGGGAATGGATATGCAGGTCGGCGACGGTTTCCATGGGTTTTTCACCTTACCACAAATCCGGGCTCGATACCACCAGCCTGCCCGGGTAAAACTCCGGAGGAAAGCGAGGCGGCCGCGGGGAGTTTAGACAACATTCCAGATTTACTCTAAATTAGAGGCCAGCCCTGGACTCCTTGGATAATAGTGATTATTTAACAAGAGAGCCGGCCAGCTCCTCCGAGACTTTTGACTATCTTCCTGTTGCCACCGCTAGCGGTAATATTTCTTCGTCTGTCCGGCATGGTTGGGGGGTGACCCCGGCGTCTCAGTTAGGGAACCTGCCTGCGGGGCGGCCTCCACGGCCCCCGAGGAGCACGCCCAGGTAAATTGGGGCGAAGGCCTCGAGATTTTGCCCAAAGGAGAGAGTCATGAATCGATTGATCTTTTGGTTGTTGGGGTTGGCGGCGCTGCTGGGGCCCATCTTACTGGCGTCTTGATAGTCCGGCCCCGGGCGCCCGGGCGGCGCCCCAAACAGCCTATTTTAGATGACCGCCAGGGAGGATTAAGATATGAAAACCGTGGATCAGCAAACCTTGAGGAACTGGCTGGAGGATGCGGACCTGTTCCTGATGGATGTGCGCAGCACCTCGGCCCGGAACCACAGCATTGCTAAGATCGAGCACTCCCACCGCTTTGACCCGGAGAAATTCGGCAAAATGGCCCAGGACATCCCCAAGAACAAGAAATTGGTCCTGTACTGTGAGGACGGCCAGACCAACTGTCCGGTCATAGCCCAAAAACTGGAGAAGATGGGCTTTACCAAACTATATCTGCTGGAAGGGGGCTTTAGGGGCTGGCGGGGGAAAGCATTTCCCGCGGTGCCTAAGGAATTGAAATAGCGGTGAGTCCGGAAAACTAGGGAATGGATTCCAGGGGGCGGCCTCCCTAGCGCGGCGTGGAAGGGTTTCTATTCTTGATAATTTATTTCCAGGACGGCCGGCAGGGCTCTCATTCTGAGAAAGCTGCTGCTCTCCGAGCCCGGTGGATTTACCAATTGGCCAATTTGGGCCTCTAGTTAAGCCGAGAGTGATCTGGGGTCAAAGAGGAAGACGAAAAATCTCAGTAGGGCTTACAACTACTTAGATGAAAGAATCAATGATGAGGCCATTCTCTTTGGTGAAATTGTCTAGATAAAATAACTTATTCATTAAGGAATATTAAAATTACTGGAACGGAGCTGACATCGTCCGGGTGAAAAATTATCGGGAAAGATCAATGCCGGTGAAAAAGCAAAAAAAGCCCCTAGAGCAGGGGCTTTTTCGCAGCCGTACTTTTTTCCCCTAAAGTTACAGGGATACCTTGGTTTTGGTTTCGGTCCAGGCCGGTTCGGCCACCTCATCGAAGTACGGTTGGAAAACATCCTCGTCCAGGCGCAGCATCAAGCCGCCGCACTCGGCGCACAGGGCCGTGTGATCGTCCAGTCCAGCCACCCGCTGGTCCCGGCCCCCGCAATCGACACATTGGTACTCGTAGATCGGCATAATTACTCTCCCCCCTCGCATATTATATATGCAATAATTATACCCGACAACCTATGAAATTTTACTTATACCTAATCAGTTAATTTTTAATAACAATTTGTCAACCCCTGCCGGTAAAAAAAAGTTGTCCCGATCTTTTGAGGGGAGGGATGGGTAAAATGGACCGATACCTGGTCAATTTTTCCCCATTTCTGGGGGAAAATAGGTAGGACCAAATTACCCATGCCGCGGCGCACTAAGATCGTCTGTTCCATGGGGCCGGCCTGTGCCGGTGCGGTCCTGGCGCAATTGCTGGCGGCCGGTATGAATGTGGCCCGCCTGGACTGCGACGATTCTTGGCACGAGCAACTGAATCGCCGCCTCCTGAAGTATCCCGCAGGTGACTTGTACCATCGGCAATTCCAACCGATAGGATTAAGGGATTCACTATGACATGGCAGGGCTAAAATTTGCAGCCTGGCTACCCAAACTCTCAGGGTCAAAAAAGTTGCAGTTACTGCTTGGCTAGCAAGAAGCAAAAATATATCGCCGCCGCGGCTGGGGCGATTATGGCTGTTTGGTTCGGCAAAGGGCGGCAGCCCGTTTCCGGACCGCCTCGATTATTTGGGGCATGGTGCTGCAGGTACCCTGCTTGACCAGAAACTTAGGAATAGCGCCGCCCGGATCGGTAGAAAGCCGGTAAGTAGCCTTGGTTTTAGCAGGACCGAAGGGTTCCAGAAGCCATTCGCCGGAATTTTCCTTGAGGTTGCCGATGACCAGCGACCAGGAGCTCTGATAGCGATGTTGGGCGGCCGCGGTCTCATCCTTCAACCCCTTGATGATGTACCAGCGGTCGTTGCAGGGCCACGGGAAATCCAGATCGCTATAGAAATACACGGTATACGAACCCCCGGGAACGCGATAGCTGGCCGGGTCTGCCGGGGATAGGGCCGAGTAGTTTCTCCACCTCTGCCGCCCGGGTCGGTCGCTTTTGCAGGATCAAGGGAATCTTCTCCGGTGCGACGGCCATACTGCTACGGGTCCGCGGCATGAAGTTCTTAAAATTATTCACATCATTGATCACCTGCCAGACGATCTCCGGGGGAGCGTCAATAACCCCCACCATCTCGGCGCTTTGGAGGGATTTTCCAGGAACTTCATGAGTAGAGACCATGATCTCACCGGCCGCCAATTTACGGTTAACCTCGTCCTCAGCCCCGGCGTGAGAGGGAAACCATAGGGAGATAATTATCCCGGCGCCGCAAAGAGCCATCCAGGCTCCCGGGCGCTTTCCGGTTAAAAGTCTGGCCAGCAATTCCATATCAGTCGCCTCTCTTCATTTGAACTTTTGATTAAGCGGTCTCGCCGGCCGGCCCCGTTTTCCCCTTGCATCTCGGGCCCGACGCCCTCCTCGTCCTAGTTTACAGTTTTATTATAAGACATCCTCACAGTCAGGCAATGACTTCACCGGGGGGGGAGGACGGATGAATTTTTTAAAATCCGGTTTGTCCTCCCTCCTTCCCGAGGAGAGGCCCCTTCGCCACAATGACTGGTAAGCCTGAATTTTTACGGATTTTGGCCGAGGAAGAAAAAATAGGACCGGATACCGCCATAAGCCGGGCGGACGGCCCATTCAGGGGAAGGGCAGGTTCCTGAGGCCAGGCAAAAGGTGGCTCCAGGGAGGTAATCTTTGCCGGGCGCCCGAAACCAACGGCATCCCGGCAGAGAATCCCCAAACCGTTTAAGTCATTTTCAACCAGCACTCCTTGAGCAATGCGACGGGTTTTTTATTAACCGTCAGGAAGAACATTGCATTCCCAGGCATAATCTGGGGCAACTTTCTCCGGCTTAATTTCAAAGCTAATGTGGTGCGTATGCCCATGTTCACAGATGAAGGTGTGGCATCCTCCCTCCCGGGGGAGATTATAGACAATATTTTTCATCAACTCCGCCTCAGAACCGAACAGGGTAAGTTGACTCCACTGATGTTCGTGGCACCCGGGGTCGATAATTTTCAGCATTTCATGCTCCTTTATAAAGATGATGAGCGTCTTTCCAAGAGTCCACTCTTCCCTTTCTTTCCGGTGGTCTTCAGCTATTTGAAGCAACTATAATCCTGATTGGCAAAAAGAAAATCAGGGATTCCCTATTTGGGAGGTGGACGGAATGACCATTTTCCTATACTCAAAATGATCATGAAAAAATTGATGAGCAGGATATGGGTTGGCATTAAGTGGGAAATTACTGGGCCGAGGGCACCCCGGAAGGAATACTGTCATCAGAGATCACGTGGCAACCAAAAAGCCAGGGCCTGGCGGATCCATGATGGTTGGCTAACGGGTCGGGCAGCCGCGCCGAGAAAGAAGATGTGATAAAAAAAACCGGGTTACCCATTTGTTTAGGCAACCCGGCCGTCTCCTTCCATGGAGACCCGTGGCATTCCGTCCCCGCCTCACGACGAGTTTGCCTTTTCTATAAAGGCTTAATACTTGGAGTTGCTAACAACATAAAATCATTTTTATTAGTTTCACATGGGCTAATCGACCAATTGGGCATGGTCAAAAATCGCCAATTGCCCCTGGCTAAAATGGCAATTGCCTCGGCTAAAAAAAACCGGATTGCCCCGATGGAGGGAAGCCGGCGGACGACATTGCAGAAGTTGGTTTTATGAGGGGCTTGCCTGGAGACGAGGCGCGAGTGGAGCTTTAGTGCCGCGCTCTGCTCTGGCCCAGGTCCACCGATAACGGAAGTCTAAGGGGAGTAAGTGCCGAAGAAAGGAAAGACGGTCGCCGGAAATTCAGGCGACGATTGATTCGCAACTGTTGGCCGCATTTTACCAGAAAATTTTATGAGCCTTTGAGGCAACGTTACATAAATTCCGGCTCAATCTCCGGTTCCGGCTTTGGTTGAGGAGGTTCCGGCTCCTCTTTTTCTTTGGCGGGCCGGCCTCTCACTGGAGAAAGCGCCGGGAGAGGGCCCAGGTCAGGACTGGCAATCCAGCCAACGGCCCCCGAAGCAGGCTGCCGAACTTTAAACCAGCCCGGAACTGCTTCGATTTTTTGCACCTGGTCGTTGAACTTCAAGGTTCTGACAACCTCGCTGTCGGCCGCTGGTTTGGCCCGTAATCTCACTCTGACAGGTTTCACATAGTAGTAGGATTTTTGCTGCTGCCCTGCCCGGGTCTCCTGGATGGTTTCCGCCAGAACCTCAGACGGCACCCAGCCAAGACTGTGGCTTTTAACTGCCAGGACGTGCCACCAGCCGCGCTCACCTGCTTCGACTCTTTGCACCTGATCGCCCCGGAAGAGTAACTGCAAGCGGAGGCAATCATTTCTGGGGCATTCAAGCAGAGGGAAGCTGTCTCGATTGACATAATAAAAAACGGGGGGGACCGGGGTGGGGCTGAGCAACTCCTTCTGGACCCATCCCTGCTGGCCGCTGCGCAGAAGCTCGATCCGCCACCAGCCGGATTCCCTGAGATCCAGGACCTTCACTTCGTCGCCCCGATAAAGCTGGCCCAGCACATTGCCGCCGTAGCCCGGGTTATCCCGCAGATAAGTGGTCTCAACGGCAAGGTAGAAAGAATTTTCGGGGGGTTTGATCGGCGGGGAAACGCACGACCCGGCCAAGCCCAGCAGGAGAGCCACCATTACCAGTTTAGTTATCAGCCGAGCCAGCTTATTCATAGGCTCATTTCATCCGTTCTGTCGAGAGGATCCGCCATTGCCCCGATTCTTTGACAAAATTGATCAGATACGTATTGGAAATACTTTTTCCCGTGGCGGCATTGATCTTTTTAGCTTCGACATGCCAGGTCACCTGGGCGCTGGCCCGATTGTCCTTTAACAGTTTGACCTCGTGGATCTCGAAGTCCATTCTCGGGTAGTCATAAATTTTCCAGGCCTTAGAAATAGTCTGGGCTCTCTGGGTCAACTGGGGAAAATTGGAGGAATAATGGCCTAAAAGCTGCGGTAAATCTTTTTTCTGGTTTGCTGCCCTGATCCCGGCAATCACCTGTTCCAACTGGCTGCTGAGCAAGGCTGTCGGGGTTTTCGGGGGAGCCTCCGATTGAGGCTGAGGGCTGATTAGCGCCGTCGGCGGGGGCTGAGTCTGAACCGGTTCGGTCTCCTGGGCTGGCTGAATGGTGGCAGGCGGGGTGCCTCTATAGGAGACCCAGACCAGAAAACCAATCAGCAAGAGTCCAAGCCCCACCATCAGGCTGCGGGCCCAGGCACGGTTCCATGCAAGCCGCATATCACTTCCCTGTGATCTGTGAGGGCTTCTGAGGCTTAATCCTGGGTTTTGTTAAGGAAACCAAGCCCCGTTTCTTTAAAAAGAGTAAGTCCAAACAAGCCGTTGACGCCTCCCCCGGCTTTGAGGGGAAATAAGCATTACTGCCCCCCATCTCTCGTTACCTTACAATTTTCTTTAGTCCAAAAGCAAGGATTTATTTGGGCGATTAGTTACGTGCGCCCCGGGAAAATTCCAGATTGAGAACCGGGCCAAGTTGTGCTATTGTAATTATACCCATGGAAGGGATGATTTTCTCCGAATGGAGGCACTTTCTGCAAATAATTCCGCTCGGCTTCCCTATATATGCTCCTGAAATTATGGGCTTTGCTGTCCAACCCCCAACTTGTCAGGCTGCGGGTATTGAAGCGATAATCTTCAACTCTTGACCAACATTTCTCCCGAAATCTTATGTGGTTCACATAAGTTAAGTTAGAGCAAGGTGAGGAGAACGTTGAAATCCACGACATCCCCAGATGGTTCCTGGAAGTATCCTTGGTATCTCATTTTTTTATTCTTGTTTTTATCGATAGGGATTTTAATCATCGGAAATTTATATTATCAAGATTTGCGGGATCACCTAAAAATAGAAAAACAACAAGAACTTGCCGCGATCATTTCCCTTAAAATAGATCAAATAATCTACTGGCGCCAGGAACGGATCGATTTTGCCGGCACGCTGATGAATGATCCTTTTATTGCCCTGCGGGTCAGAGATTTTATCCAGGGGAGAGCCAGCAAGGCGCTTAAGGCCCAACTTACTGCCCGCTTGACCAGCCTGGTATCCTACGACTACCAAAGTCTGGCTTTAATCGATCCGCTGGGAACCGTCAGGTTGGGGGTGCCCACGTCCGGGCCTGAACTTTCCCCTTATTTAAAATCCCTGGCCCTGCAAGCCATACGGGAAAAGAAGATTGTCTTTTCCGACCTTTATCGGGATGCGGACTCCAAGGTTATGCTCAGCGTCCTCACTCCTCTTGTGGTCGCTCAAGGCAAGGAGAAGGCTATTGTCGGGGTTATTCTGCTGAGGATCGAACCTTATCAGTTCCTTTATCCCCTCATTAAATCATGGCCTACTCCGAGTCTGACCGGGGAGACGGAATTAATCAGACAGGAAGACGGTGAGGTGGTATTTCTGAATGAACTCCGGCATCGGCAGAATATTCCGCTCAATCTCCGGTTTCCCTTAAATTCCCCCAACTTAGTGGCTGCGAGGATCGCCCGCGGTGAGGATGGGATGATTGAGGGCCTGGATTACCGAGGCGTTCCCGTTCTGGCGGCTTCCGGACGCCTTCCTCATTCCGCCTGGTTTCTGATCGCCAAACTCGATGCTGACGAAATCTATGCCCCGTTGCAAAAGCGCACCAAAGAACTGGCTTTTTTGCTCATTTCTTTGATTGCCACCGGTGGTTTAGGGGTCGCTTATTTCTGGAGGAATCAACAAAGCCGCTTCTACCGCCGGCAATATGAGGTGGAGCGGCAGCGGAGTTCCCTGGCGCAACGCTATGAATATTTAACCAGGTTTGCCAATGACATCATCCTGGTAACCGACCAAAATTTGAAGATTGTTGAGGCTAATGACCGGGCCCTCGCTTCGTACGGCTACGCCCGGGAGGAACTGCTGCAGTTGGATTTGAAACAGCTGTACCCGCCTGGGTCGGAACTGATTGATTCTCTCGTCAGCCACGTGGAAGAAGAAAAGGGCCTGATTTTTGAAACGTTGCAGCGGCGCAAGGATGGCACGACCTTCCCGGTGGAGGTCAGTCTGCGCCTCCAGGAGGTGGATGGCGAGAAATTATTCCAGGAAATCATCCGGGATATAACTGAGCGGAAGCGGACTGAAAAAATTCTCCAAGAATCGGAGCGGAAATTGCGCCATCTGGCCTCCCGCCTGCTTAGCGCCCAGGAAGATGAGCGCAAACGCCTTTCCCGGGAACTGCACGATGAACTGGGTCATGCCTTGCTGACTTTGAAGCTCCAGATAGCCTCCGTAGAAGAGGAATTATCCCCACAACAAATTTCTCTGAAAAATGAGATTAACAAAATACTCAAGTCCGTGGGCTCAACCATCGAAGAAGTGCGACGTCTCTACCTGGATTTAACCCCGGGCGACCTGGAGGACCTGGGTCTGACCGTGGCGCTGCGCTCACTGGTTGAGGATTTTGCTGATCTGCAAAAGCAAATCAAATGGACTATTAAGATTGGCGGTCTGGATGGTCTCTTCTCGCTGCCGATCCAGACGGCTATCTACCGGGTCGTACAGGAAGCTTTGACCAATATCGGCAAATACGCCAGGCCCGCCAAGGTGGTCGTGGAAATTAAACGAGTTAATCAAGGGATCTCCTTTATCATTAAGGATGATGGCATTGGCTTTGAACGGGACGAGGTTTTCAATGATAAAAAAACGTTGGGCTTGTTAGCCATGGAAGAGCGAGTCAAGATCCTGGGCGGTTCCTTTGAGCTTTGGAGCCGGGAGAATCAAGGTACGAAAATTTCTTTTACCATTCCAATTCCAGGAGGGAATTAGACATGGGTCCCTATGACGTAGTGCTGGTCGATGATCACACGATGTTTCGCGAGGGAGTACGAAAAATCATCGATAAAATAGAAGACGTCCGGGTCAGCGGCGAGGCCGGCGATGGCTTGGAATTGCTGCAACTCTTGAAAGATTCTACCCCGGATTTGATCGTCCTGGACCTCTCGATGCCCAATATGAGAGGCTTGGAAGCCATGAGAGAAATTAAGAGAATTTGCCCACAAACCAAAGTTTTGGTTCTGACCATGCACAAGAAAAAAGAATTTATTAGGCAGGTTTTGGAAGACGGCGCCGACGGCTTTTTGTCCAAAGATGATGCCAGCAGTGAGCTCATCCGCGCTATTGGCACCATCAAACAAGGAGGCAAGTATTATTCTCCCATGCTTTCCAATATCATTTCGAGCCTCTTTTGGGAAAATGAGAAAAAAGAGGTTTTGACGATGCGGGAAAGGGAAATCTTGAAACTCCTGGCGGCAGGCAAGAAGAGTAAAGAAATTGCCGAAGCTCTGTTTATCAGCCCCCATACGGTGCGCCGGCATCGCGAAAACATCATGGAAAAATTAAACGCCAGGACGTTGGCCGATCTGATCAAATATGCCATCGAGGGTGATTATACTGCCGAGGACTTATAACCTGGAAACGAGCTTTTCCTGGGGGCTGGATCCGGAGCCGATCCTCCCTGGCACCGGTAAACCATGAGAGCCACCCTCTGCTGACTCACCGCCGGATACCGGCAAGCCTGGGAGCCGACAAATTATTATATATTTTAATTAGCTGCAATTATGTGGCGTAAATATTGAGCCGGCCGGCGGCCTCTCCCGCCAACGATTTTTGCCAAGGATTCCCGCCGCCCTCCCGCCGATTCTCTCCGATCCGACCCTGTTTTTTTCCTGGCTTCTGGGGTTCATCTGACCTATATTTCATCTAATCGGCCGCGCACGCCGCGCTCGTGCCGCGGTTCCCGGGCAGATTGTGAACCCGTCAGATTGACTCAGCAAATAACAGTCTTAGCTTAATTATTCAGGTTGGAAAAGCGTTGCCGGCCCCGGTGGTCCTTCCAGGGCTGCCTGCGGATAACCAGAGGAGGAAACCATGCCCGAACCACTCGGATACTTCACCTTTGTGCTGCACTCCCACCTCCCGTACGTCATCGGCCACGGCCGTTGGCCCCACGGCATGGACTGGCTCAACGAAGCCGCGGCAGAGTCTTATATCCCCTTGCTGAAGGTCTTCAATCGCCTGGCCGACGAGGGCTTGACTTCCGGGGTGACCCTGGGAATCACCCCCATCCTGGCGGAGATGCTGGCGGCCGACGTTTTCAAGCGGGAGTTCAACGACTACCTGGACCAGAAAATCAAGGCGGCCCAGGACGACGTGATCACTTTTGAGAAGCTGGGCGATAAGCATTTCACCGCGGTGGCGCAGATGTGGGTGGACCACCACCGGGAATTGCTCCGGACCTTCCGGGAGGATTTCGACCAAGACCTGCTGAAGGTCTTTAGGGGCTTGATGGATAAGGGCGTGCTTGGAGGTCATCACCTCCGCCGCCACCCATGGCTATCTGCCCCTGCTGGGGCGGGACACCTGCGTGCAGGCCCAGGTGAAGCAGGGGGTGGCCGCCTATAAGCGCCATTTCGGCCGGGACCCCAAGGGCTTCTGGCTGCCGGAATGCGCCTATCGGCCGCGCTACGAGTGGGTGCCGCCCCTGGCCGACCTGGCTACGGAGCCGGTGTTGCGCAAAGGGGTGGAGGAGTTTCTCTCCGAGAACGGCCTCGATTACTTCTTCATCGACTCCCACCTGCTCAAGGGTGGCCGGGCCATCGGGGTTTACAAGGACCGCTTCGAGGCCCTGGAGCGCCTCTGGGAGCGCTTCGCCTCCCAGTTCCAGGAGCGGCCGGAGGAGCAGGACAAGTCGCCTTACCAGGTCTATCTGGTCAGCTCCGCTCCGGAGGCCAAGCGGCCGGTGGCGGCCTTCACCCGGGACCCCAAGACCGGCCTCCAGGTCTGGAGCGGTGAATGGGGCTACCCCGGCGACGGCAATTACCTGGATTTTCATAAAAAACGCTATCCCGGCGGCCTGCGCTACTGGCAGGTCACCAGCGCCAAGGCCGACCTGGCGGACAAATCGCCCTATCACCCGGAGTGGATCAGCGCCCGGATTAACGAACAGGCCGAGCATTTTGTCTCGATGATTGTCGGCATCCTGACCGACTTCCGGGAGCAGCAAGGGCGGCCCGGCATGGTGGTGGCGCCGTACGACACCGAGCTTCTGGGCCACTGGTGGTTTGAGGGGCCGGAGTGGGTCTATCAGGTGCTGAGCCGGCTTCAGGCCCACACCCAGGTGAGCCTGACCCCAGGCAGCCAGCTGCTCAAAGAGGCGGCGCCCCGGCACGTCATCCAACTGCCGGAGGGCTCCTGGGGGGAAGGGGGCTATCACTGGATCTGGCTCAATGAGGATAACGACTGGACTTGGCGGCATATCTACCCGGCGGAACAGGAGATGGAAGAGCTGGCCCAGCTTTTTGCCGAGGACCCGGACCCCCGCCTGCAAGACCTCCTGAAGCAGTGCGGCCGCTCGCTGTTCCTGCTGGAGTCTTCGGACTGGCAGTTCCTGATCAGCACCTTCAGCGCCCGGGATTACGCCGAACTTCGGGTGGTGGTGCACCACGACGACTTCAAGCGGCTGGCCGCCATGTCCCGGCGCTACGCCGCCGACCGGGACCTGCCCGTGGAAGACTGGAATTTTCTGGAATTTTGCCGGGAGCGGGACGATATCTTCCCGGACATCGATCCCAAGTGGTGGGCAAAACTGCAATACCCCCCGATAGAGCCGGTGTAAGGCGGAGGGGGCGCAAAATTGCGCCGCCTCCAGGGGGCGGCGCCTCGGGGAGAGAAATAATCTCCGGCCTATTGGTAAAGGCTGTTTACCAAAACGCAATTTTTCACCACTCCACCGTCTGGATATCGGCCACCCGCTGGGAAAGAAAATCCCCCTACCCCCCTTTTTCCAAGGGGGGTTTTTTTTAAGTCCCCCTTTGGAAAAGGGGGATTTAGGGGGATTTAAAGTTTTCACGGTAAAGCGGGATAGGTTTCCAGCTTAGATCCATCACCGGCCGGAGGCCTGTGCCACTACATGGAACCGCCCGGCGCTTTTTGTGGTGCTTTTGCGACAATGAGGCTGAATCTGTGGTTTTTTTGCCACGGTTGCGGCTGAGGAAAAAGCTTCGATTCAAGTCTGATTATCTTAAAGTCCATTATATCATCAGGTTAGTTAAAGACAGGGTTGCCTGTCCCGGCCCTCCGGCGTCCCGGCATGGGGATTGCATTTTAGAGGGCGAGGGGAGAATAATGATCTGGCAAAAGACCCTGGCGCAGCCTCTAAATTTTAGCGGTATCGGCCTGCATTCCGGCAAAAGGGTGGAAGTCACCCTGTATCCGGCCTCCGCCAATCAGGGCTTGCGTTTTATCCGGACCGATCTGCCGAACCGGCCGCAGATCCGGGCGCATTATTCCCGTGTGGTGGACACCACCCGGGCCACCTCTTTGGGGGATAACGGCACAACCCTGGCCACGGTGGAGCACCTGCTGGCGGCCCTGGGGGGGCTGGGGGTGGACAATGCCCTGATTGAGGTGCACGGCCCGGAGTTGCCCATCATGGACGGCAGCGCCGCTCCCTTTGCCCGGCTCATCAGCAGGGCCGGCCTGCGGAACCTATCCTGGCCCCGGGCCTATCTGATGGTGCGGGAGACCGTGGAATTGCGCCGGGGGGAGCAATGGATGCGGGTTCGGCCCGGCGTGCCCCGGATCACCTACACCATCGACTTCGACCATCCCCTGATCCGGCGGCAGCGCTACACCGTGCCGCTGCGCGCCGAAAGTTTTCAGAGCGAGATCGCCCCGGCCCGCACCTTCGGCTTTCTTAAAGAAGTGCAGTATTTGCAGGCCAGGGGCCTGGCCCGGGGAGGCTCCGCAGACAACGCGGTGGTGTTTGATGAAGTCGGGGTCTTGAATCCCGGGGGCCTGCGCTTCCCGGAAGAGTGCGTGCGCCACAAGATCCTGGACGCGGTGGGGGACCTGACCCTGCTGGGCCTGCCGGTGCTGGGGCACCTGGAGGTGGGCAAGGGCAGCCACGAACTGCACCACAGCTTCATGCAGCTCCTCATGAGCCGGCAGGCGGACTGGCGCCTCTGGATTCCCTCCGCCCGCCCGGGGAAGAGGCAGGCACCGTGGTTCCAGGCGCCGCTCTGGGAGGGGGCCACGGCTTAAAGGCAGTGGTCAGTGGTCAGTAGTCAGTTAAGGCAGGCCCGGGGGGGGCCTGCCTTTTTTATTTTGGTGGGGCGGCCGTCTCTGGCCGCCTTTTGAGGAGAACCGGCATGGGTGGCAGGCGAGACGCCCGCCCCAGCAGCATATCCTTGGTAGGCGGACACAGAGGCCCGCCCTACCAGGTCAGGCCGGGGCGAAGAGGTCCGTGCTCAGGTAGCGTTCGCCGGTGCTGGGCAGGACCACGACGATGAGTTTGTCTCGGTTTTCGGGGCGCCGGGCCACCATCAGGGCGGCCCAGACCGCGGCCCCGGAAGAGATGCCGCAGAGAATCCCTTCCAGTTTGGCCACGTCCCGGGCGGTCTCGAAGGCCGCCTCGTTGCTCACCGGGATGACTTCATCGATGATTTTGGTGTTCAGGATCTCGGGGATGAACCCGGCGCCGATCCCCTGAATCTTGTGGGGGCCGGGCTGGCCGCCCGAGAGCACCGGCGAGGCCGCGGGTTCCACGGCCACGGCCTTGAAGGAGGGCTTGCGCGCCTTGATCACCTCACTCACGCCGGTGATGGTGCCGCCGGTGCCTACCCCGGACACCAAAAAATCCACGGCGCCCGCGGTATCCCGCCAGATCTCTTCAGCCGTGGTGCGGCGGTGGGCCTCCGGGTTGGCCGGGTTGGCGAACTGGTTGGGGAGATAGGCTCCCTTGGTCTCGGCGACGATCTCCTTGGCCCGGTTGATGGCGCCGGTCATGCCCTGGGGGCCGGGGGTGAGGATCAGTTCGGCGCCCAGGTGCTTCAGGAGCTTCCTCCGCTCCAGGCTCATGGTTTCCGGCATGGTGAGGATGAGGCGGTATTTGCGGGCTGCCGCGACAAAGGCCAGGGCGATGCCGGTGTTGCCGCTGGTGGGCTCGACGATGAGGGTCTCCGGGGTGATGAGGCCCTGGGCCTCCCCGGCCTGGATCATGGCCACGCCGATGCGGTCCTTGACGCTGCCCAGGGGATTCATGGACTCGATTTTGGCGGCGATGACGCCGGGCAGGCCCCGGCCGATGGTGTTGAGCCGGACCAACGGGGTCTCGCCCACGGCCTGCATGAGGTCGGGGAGGATGCCGGTCATTTTTTGCTCCAGGTCTGATTTTAACCGCAGATGAACGCCGATTGAGCAGATTAACGCCGATGAACTGGCTAAAATTATCTGCGTTTATCGGCGCAAATTTGCGTCCATCTGCGGTTGGTTTTTCTGCTAACTGCTAACTTGCTTCATTTCCCCTTATAAATCAACTCCGGTTGCTTCAAAAAGACCTTGGTGTCCGGGGGCACCGAGGCGGTGATCCAGGTGTTGCCGCCGATGACGGCGCGGGCCCCGATGACGGTGTCGCCGCCCAGGATGGTGGCCTGGGCGTAAATGATGACGTCGTCCTGGACGGTGGGGTGGCGCTTGGCGGCGCGCAGGGAGTCCACCGCCTTGCGGGGCAGAGACAGGGCCCCCAGGGTGACGCCCTGATAGAGCCGCACCCGGTCGCCGATCTCGGTGGTTTCGCCGATGACCACGCCGGTGCCGTGGTCGATGAAGAAGCTCTCGCCGATGTGGGCCCCGGGGTGGATGTCGATGCCCGTCTGGCTGTGGGCGTATTCCGACATGATGCGCGGCATCAGGGGGACGTATTGGTGCACGAGCTGATGAGCCAGGCGGTAAACCGTCACCGCCAAGAGGCCCGGGTAGCTGAAGATGATCTCATCGTAGCTTTTGGCGGCGGGATCGCCCTCAAAGGCGGCCCGCACGTCCTTGGCCAGGGCGCTGCGCAGCTTGGGCAACTCCTGCATGAAGCGGATGGCGTCTTCCTGGCCCCGTTCCTCACAATGGCTGCAGGGGAGATCGTGGCGCAGGCATTCGTGGCGGATGGCCAGGGCGATCTGGTGGGACAGGACCTCGAAGAAGGCCACGGCCTCCTGGCCGAAATAGTAGCCCAGGCTGACCTGATCCAGCCGTTTGCGGATGAAATAGCCGGGGTAGAGGAGACGGAAGGCCCGGTGGATGATGTCGATGACTTGTTCCCGGGAAGGGATGGGCTCCGGCCCCACGTGGTCGAAGCAGTCCTCCCGCCGGCAGGAGCCCACCAGTTGCTGAACGATGTCCGGGATAGCCTCCCGGAATTCCTGGGTGGTCTTGGCTTCCAGCTTACAGCGGTCCAGTTCCGGGCTGACCGGCTCGTTCATGTTGACCCTCTTAACTTTCCACGGTGGCGCAGATGGCGTCGCCCACCTCCCAATAGGGGGACAGGGTCCGCAGTCTTTCGATGATCGGCGGAAATTTTTCGATCACGTAGTCGATTTCCGGTTCGGTGTTGAAGACGCTGAGGCTGAAGCGGATGGAGCCGTGCGCCATGGTGAAGGGCACGCCCATGGCCCGGAGCACGTGGGAGGGCTGGAGCGACCCGGAGGTGCAGGCGCGAGCCGGAGGAGGCGCAGATGCCCAGCTCGTTGATCATCAGCAGGATGGCCTCGCCTTCGATGAATTCGAAGCTGATATTGCTGGTATTGGGCAGCCTAAGCTCCCGGTCGCCGTTCACCCGGCTGTGGGGGATGCGGGCCAGGAGGGCGTCCTCCAGCTTATCCCGCAGGGCCTTCACCCTGGTGTTTTCTTCCTCCATCCGTTGGGCCGCTAATTCGCCAGCCTTACCCAGGCCGATGAGGCTGGGGACGTTTTCGGTGCCGCCCCGGCGGCCTTTCTCCTGGTGGCCGCCCACTATGAAGGGGGCGAACTTGGTGCCTTTGCGGACGTAGAGGGCGCCCACGCCCTTGGCGGCATGCAGTTTGTGGCCGGAAAGGGAAAGCAGGTCGATGGCGCTCCGGCCATAGATCGATGGGGATCTTGCCCACGGCCTGCACGGCGTCGGTGTGAAACAGGATGCCCTTGTCGCGGGCCATGGCTGCGGCCTTTTCCACCGGGAAGATGACCCCGGTTTCGTTGTTGGCCCACATCATGGAGACGATGGCCGTATCCGAGGTGAGGGCCTCGTCATACTGGAACAGGTCCAGGCGCCCCTGGCCGTCCACCGGCAGTTCGGTAACCCGGTAACCCTCCTTGGCCAGCCTGGCCACCAGGGCGTTGATGGCCGGGTGCTCCACCCGGGTGGTGACGATATGGCGCTTGTCGGGGAGGGTCGCCAGGGCCGAGCGGATCGCGGTGTTGTCGCTTTCGGTGCCGCAACTGGTGAAGATGATTTCGTCCGGCGCGGCGCCCAGGAGGGCCGCCACCTGTTCCCGGGCCTCCCTCACCTTCCGGCCCACCTGGCCGCCGAAGAAGTGCATGCTGGAGGGGTTGCCGTAAAGCTCGTGATAAAAGGGGAGCATGGCCTCCAGGACTTCCGAGTCCACCTGGGTGGTGGCATTGTTGTCCAGATAAATGACGGTCATGGCGCCACCTCCTCCACTACTAGTTCGGGTGCCACCAGCTCCTTGAGTTTGGCCTCGACGAAGTCCTTCAGGGTGATTTGAGCCGCGGCGCAGGAGGCGCAGGCCCCCCGCACGGAGACCAGGACCCGGTTGCCCACCACGTCGATGAGCTCCAGGTCGCCGCCGTCCTGCTTGCAGGGCGGGGCGGATCTCCCGCTGGATGGTCTCTTCGATCAGCCTGATTTTTTGCAGGTTGGTCAGCTTGGGCCGCTGGAGGGGCCGCCTGGCCGTCCAGCCCGCACCTGGTCAATGATCTCCTGGATTTTATCGACGCAGCCGCCGCAGCCGCCGCCGGCCTTGGTGTAGTTGGTGACCTCCTCCACCGTTTTCAGGCCGTGCTCCCGCACCACCCGCTCGATCTCGGGCTTGGTGACCCCGAAGCATTCGCAGATCACCTCGCCTTCGAGGCCGGGGACCACTTCTCCCTTATAGTGGGCGATGGCCTTCTCCAGGGCCTCCCGGCCCATGACCGAGCAGTGGATCTTCTCCTTGGGCAGGCCGCCCAGGTAGTTGGCGATGTCTTCGTCGGTGACCTTGGCGGCCTCTTCGATGGTCATGCCCTTGACCATTTCGGTCATGGCCGAGGCTGAGGCAATGGCGCTGGCGCAGCCGAAGGTCTTGAACCCGACCTCCTTGATCTTGCCGTTTTCGTCCAGCTTAAAGGTGAGTTTGAGGGCGTCGCCGCAGGCAATGTTGCCCACCAGGGCCACGCCGTCAGGGTTTTCCACCTCCCCGACGTTGCGGGGATGGAGGAAATGGTCTTTGACCTTGTCCGAATATTCCCACATTAGCTGACCCCCCTGAAGATACGGTTTTCAGTTTTCAGTTTCCGGTGAAAAGCAAAAAAGCCACTTTTCCAAAGATCCCCCTTTTGGCAAGAGGGCCTATTGTGGAAGTTAGGCATGCTGCTGACGTTATGCAATAATTTGGAGGATTAAGCCCGACGAAATAGTGGCGCCCGCCCGGTAGGGCCTGCCAGCCTGGCGGGGGAGCGGGCCTTGCTGCTTTGCGGGCCGGGTGAGAAAGAGACTCAGCCAGATCCAGGCCAGCAGATAGACGAACCCGGCAAAGGTCGAGAGGGTGACGGGGTTGGCCTTGCTGGCATTAAACCCCAGGAAAAAAAGGTCCATGCTGTCATCCAAATTGGGAAGGTCGTGGCAATACGGCGGACCACGATGGCCGGAATAAGCCAATGACCCGGCGGGAGAACCAACTGGGCTCAGAGAATCTGCGGGTGGTGCTCCCGAGGCCCGGCCGTTACCATTCCGGCGGTTCAGTCCGGGCGATGGCGATCACGGCGAAGATAGAATAGCCCACCAGGGCGGCCAGGCTCAGAGCGGCGATCAAGATCAGCATCAGTCCCTCCTGGAGCAGATATCGGTTAGCGGCTACCGCCCGCTTAAATTAAAGATGGTGGGACTAAGCAGAATTGGCTATGGGCAACATATGCCTAGTTTAGACTAGGTAAAATTGCGCGTTTGTGAGGAAAAATCTTTAGGTCACCGGCCGCAATAGAACGGGGCGGCAAAGGCCATGCTGGCCCTGGCCCAGGCACGGGAGTCTCCGGGGAGGTTTATAATTTAGGCTCCGCCACCAGCACGCCGCCCATCGAACTGGCCCGCCTGGTGGCGGCAGCCGTGCCCGGCACCCAGGTGCAGCAGTTGGAGTGGCCGGCGGACCGCTACTTCGTAGAAACCGGGGATTATATCAGCGATATCGGCAAGATCACCGCGGCCATGGGCTGGCGACCCCGGACCTCCCTGAAGGAGGGGATCGAGCGCACAGTGGCTTATTACACGAAGTACAGGGAGAAATACTGGTGAGTTTCGAGTTTTGAGAGCACCTTCATTTAAGCAAGTGGTCGCAAAATTAAAGTAATTCTCCTAGAACACCTCCATGCCAGCCAAAATCCGACCTGCGCCGCTTTAATCTGGATTTTCCGGATTGGAGCCGTTAAAGTTCATAACCTGACCTAAAAGCAGGATCTTGCCTAGATTAACCCCCCTGAATTTTTTAGTCTCTAGCCGCTCCGCGGAATATATTGTCGCTGGATTTGGCAGGGGGCCCGGCTGAGAGGAACTGATGAGCCATTACAGCGCAGTATGGATCGGGACATGGCGGCTCTGGTAGCTGCCCTGAATCGTTAGAAAAATTGAATTAGGTTGCAATTTCAGGCTGGAGGGCTAAGAGCAGGTCGGCACCTTTTATTGGGAAAGGCGGACCAGGAAACTTTGATTCGCCCCTCTTACCGTCAAGAGGATATTCCAGTGATAGGGCGCTTCTGGGCCTTAAGCACGATTAGCGTTGAATGGTTGATAAGCGCCTCCAGGAAACGGCGACTGTGGAGAGAATGTCATTTTTGCTTCCTAAAGCAGCTCAAGCCCGGCTTGACCAATAAGTCCGATTTTCCACGAACCGGCCCGCAGCAATTTTGCTTGGCCTGAATGGTACTGGTCCCAAGCATCCCAACCTGCGTTCAGAAGGCTTGGACTATCACTACCGCTGCCCAAGGCTAGTGGAACTCAGTGTCAAGAGACTGCAGCTCGCAGTTATTGGCTTGTCAACCATTTCTGTGCCGCTTGAGCGGTGTCGTAGTCCAGTTCCTCCAAACTGTGACGCGATATTCGGTCAGGATCAACTCCAGGTCAATTTCTTTCTCCAGGCAATCCGCGAGGATGGCCTCCAGTTGCTCCGGCGTGGCGGCCCGGGGAGGCGGAGGTGGAGATGCGGGCAGGGATTTTGCCACCGCGGGTTTGGCCGGACTGACCCTTTGCCCTTTGGTTTCTTCTTTAGGCCTAGCTGCCACTTTGGCCTCAACGGCTGGAAACAATTGCTCGACAGTAGCCTGGCCGTCTTTGACTTGCGAAGCCATGCCCCGTAAGGTGGCGATGTCTTCGGCAACCCACTCATTCTTGGGTTTTCCCAGGAGGGTGATGACTCGATCCTCGCTGATTCCATAACCAGCCAAAACTTTTAGACCCTTCTCCGTGGCTATGGCCAAGCCTGCAGTGGTTCGACACCGCGGCCAGCGGCGTGCGCCATGTCGGCTCCGGGCCGGCCGAAGAGCCGGTCCACTGGAAGGAGTGGCCCTATACCTTCAACACTGCCTGCTTCAACTGCCACGTGAGCCAATATAGCTCCAATTACGACTTGGCCACCGATACTTACCGCACCACCTGGGCAGAGGCGGGCATCAATTGCGAGACCTGCCACGGCCTCTCCAAAGGGCACAACGAGGTGATGCAGGCCGCGCCCCAGGGTCAGCCCCCCCTGGACCTCAGGATCATCAGCGTCAAAAAGATGACCATCGAGCAACACAACGCCCTGTGCGGCTCCTGTCATGCCAAAGTATCCCCACTCACCATTGCTTTCCCGCCCGGGGACCGGTTTTTCGACCACTTCGATCTGGTGACCTTGGAAAACCCGGACTACTATGCCGACGGCCGTGACCTGGGGGAGAACTACACTTACACCACCTGGCTCATGAGCCCCTGCGTCAAGTCTGGTAAGTTAGACTGCATCAAGTGCCACACCTCCAGCGGCCGCTACCGCTTCAAAGATGAAGCCAAAGCCAACGAGGCTTGCCTCCACCTGTCACGCTGAGCAGGTGGCCAAGATGGTGGAGCATATCCACCACCCGCCGGACAAAAAAGGAGTTCCCACCAAGTGCATCTCCTGCCATATGCCCATGACCGCCTTTGCCCGCATGAACCGGAGCGACCACTCCATGCTGCCACCAGCGCCGGCCGCGACCATCCAATTCGGCTCGCCCAACGCCTGCAATTGGTGCCATAAGGACAAGGACGCAGTCTGGGCTGACCAGAACGTGCGGCAGTGGCAGACCCGGGACTACCAGGCGCCAGTCCTGCAGCGGGCAGGCCTCATTGACGCGGCACGGAAGCGCGACTGGCAGAAACTCCCCCAGATGCTGACCTATATGACGAGCCCCGAGCGGGACGAGGTCTTCGCCGCTTCGCTCATTCGCCTGACCATGACTGCCCCGGATGAGCTGATACATCCCACTTTACTTAAAGCCAGCCAGGACCCATCCCCACTGGTGCGGGCCGCGGCGGCGGAAGCTCTCTCGGTCCGGCCCGGAAGAGAAAGCTTCCAGGCCCTGGTTACCGCCGCCGGAGACAGCTACCGGCTGGTGCGGGTTCGGGCCGCGGCCTCCCTATCCCACTATCCGGCGGAGTGGCTCCAGGGGGCGGCCCTGGAAAAGGTGAAAAAGGCCACCGAGGAGTACCTGGCCTCCCTCACGGCCAGGCCGGACCAGTGGTCCTCACATTACAACCTGGGGAATTACTATCTCAACCGGGGCGAGGTTAAGCAGGCCCTGGCTGCTTACGACACGGCTCTCAAGCTTGAGCCCCGGGCGGCCATGGTGATGGTCAACGCCGCCATGGCATACGCTAAAATGGACTCTCAAGACCAGGCAGAAGAGTTGCTCTTGAAAGCCATTAAAGTGGCGCCAGACAATAGCGCTGCTCACTTTAACCTGGGATTGGTCTGGGCCGAACAGAAACGGGACAAGGAGGCGGAGCGGGAGCTCAGGGAAGCCTTCCGGCTAAACCCCAAGATGGCGCCGGCGGCCTATAACCTCTGCATCCTCAGCGCCAAGGATCGCCCAAAGGAAGCCCTGTCCTGGTGCAGGAAAGCAGTGGAACTGAACCCCCAGGAGCCTAAATACGCCTTTACCCTGGCCTTCTACCAGAAGGAGCAAGGGGACCTTCGGGGGGCAGCGGCGACCTTGCAGGACCTTATTACGCAACGGCCCGCATTCACGGACGGCTATCTGCTACTGGCTGAGGTTTACATACAGCAGGGGGAACGCTCCCAGGCCGAGGACGTACTTCGGCAAGCTCTCAAGTTGGAGAACCTGCCCGCCCGGGATCAGGCGAGGGTAGCCGGGGCACTCCAGAGATTAGGCAGCCCGGAACCTACAAAAGACGACAAGAGCGACAATCGGTAATAACAGAGGAGGCAACGGAAACGGCGGTGCTTATTGCTCAGATCATGATCAGATTATTTCGGGCAGATAAAGTTTGAGACAAGGGCCACTTTTTGGATCAGATCGTGAGACCTGCCTGGTGCAGGCCCCCTATGAAGGCGTCTGTCAGGTAGTCGAATTTGACATAGCAGCTCATGAGAAAGCGGCCACGGGTGGAGAAATCCGGCCGCAATTGGAGTAGCTCCACTACTGCCTGGGTGGCTTCCTGCTCTCTTCCCAACCGGCCTAAGGCCGCGGCCCTCAAAAGCGGGTCCCAAAAGAGTTGGGGCATCTGAAATTGTCGGGCTTCCTGATAGGCTTCCTCATACCTCTCCTGGAGAAAGTGATGAAAATACGGCCCCATATGAAACCAGCCGGGGTAGTGGGGATTCAACTCCATGCCTTTTTTCAGGATGGCCAGCCCCCGCTCCCACTCGCCATACAGCGCCAGGAGCCAGCCGAGAAACCCGATGAGTCCGGGAGCGTTGGGATTGAGGTCCATGGCAGTTTCAGCTTCCGGCAGGAACAACTCTCTCTTATTGCAGAAAAAATGGACATGGGCCAGAGCAGCCCGCGTTATCTGGTTCTGCGGTTCTAGAACCACCCCTTTTTGGGCAGAGAGCAGGGCCTGTTCCAGGGGTGACTCCATGGGAAATAATTGCAGAGAGTAGCTTTGCCCATAGAGGAATTATGGCCGATGAACTCTTCGACGGCCGGCGCCTGCGGCTCTTAACGATAGTCGATAACTTTAGCGCAGATAGGTCCAGTCGGTTTATAAAGACACACTTTTCGCCGGTCTCCTGGTCCCGGTAGTGCACCCGGCCCGGCAATTCAGAGTAGGAGGCCTGCCCTTGCAGGGAACTCAGCCGGATAATATTGGTCGGCCAGTATCGGGCCGTAAGCCGCTTGGGTTCGCACTACCTCATAACGCCTCTGGGACAAGCAGTTATCCGGCTGGCGCCTCATGAAGCGGCCAAGTACAAGGAACGGACGGTGGTGGGGTGCTTCCACAGTAGGCTGAAAGAAGAGTTTTGGGCTTTTTGCCCGGTCTTCTACAATCTGGTTGTTTGGCCCTGGCGATCGGCAATCATGGCAAAAATGGCCTTACCCAGCAGGGTTGCCAAGGTCAGGGCAACGATCAACGTCAGCATGATTCCTCTTCCTAACACGAAAATGGTTGCTTTGGAGGGATCAGAGGGGTAAAATTACCCATTGGCGGGCAAGAATACGCCAAATTACGGATAAGGCAATTCTATTGGTTAGGCTGGAGGCCGTTGCTTGATGGTACTTGTAGTCAACACCGCTCAAAATAAAGGCAATAAGAATATTTTCGAGCGTAATCCCAAGGGAACCATTGTCATATTTATCATCGCATTATTTACTATTGTTGAGTTATGTTGACAAATTATATATTATAGTACTCATCAAGGGACTTTAGTTTTTAATAAGACGAACTTTGTGGAATTTTCTCCGTATGGCTGGGTTCATTACAAGTCGAATAGCGTAATTCTGCTTCCCGGATATCCATCGAATTTGGAAACCGACCAATACGGTTTTGCACACAACGGCTATAAAGAAGAAATCAACCATGATAAGTATTTAATTTTTTTGGTGGGCGGCTCAAGCGCCGAAGGGCGCGGTGCTTCATCAAATGCCGCCACCATCGCGGCCTGTCTGGAAAAGATTTTGAACCAGTTGGCCGGAAAAAATCGGTTCAGAGTAGTTGATGCAGGAATGTCCGGCTTTGTGACTTATCAGGAGTTGGCTCTAATAGAAGGGGAAATTATCGCCGTCCTTCAGGGCAATTTTCAGGGAAGAAAACGACCAGCGAAGAATGTCAGGCAGCGGTGGCTGCGAGGCTCAATCTCCCTGCCGGAACCCTGGCCGTGAAAACGGGTTGGATTTGAAGAAATTTTTTGGTAAAATAGTTTATTGTAAAAAACCTGACAAGTATATGTCAAGTATCACTTTAAAAAATGGTAATCATGAATGGTGGTACTATTATCAGTTGTTATTATCCATAAAAACAACATTTGATTAATAACTAAGAGATATTCGATTTGAATAAAGAAAATATTCCAATAATAATTCAGGTGACTACCAGGTCAATCCTCTTTGAGGCCAAGGTTCTGGCACTCTTAACTGAGGAAGACACGGTGCAATCATACCTCGTTAAGCGGCTGAAAAAATTCTGGCCGGGGCCCGTTGTATTAGCTACCAGCAACAGCCCGATGGACGATTGTCTGGTAGAAGAAGGAGAAAAATTAGGGATTAAGGTATTTCGGGGGGCCCAAGAAAATCTCATATTGAGGTTGTTAAAGGCTGCCCGGGAGACAGGGTGCCAGGACTTTGTGCGAGTGTATGGCAGCTATCCTCTTACGGACTTGCAATCCCTGGACCGCTTGGTGGAGGAACACTTGGCCTTAGGGATGGAGTATAGTTATAACGAGCATCCGCAGGGAGTGCCCTGGGGCACTGGTTGCGAAGTCATCAATGCCAGGTCTTTGGAACGAATCGCCAATCTTAGCCTGAGCCCGGAACAGAAGGAAGCCGGCACCCTCTATATTCGCCAAAATCCAGACATCTTTAAGATTCAACTATCAGTTTCGCCCTGGACTCGTTTGAATCTCAAGCTGGCCTTAGAAACTGAAAAGGACCTTTTTTTGTTGCGGGATATTGTCCGGCATTTGCCGGAAGTCGATCTGCCGTCGATCATAGAGTATCTGGATGGCCATCCGATTTTAGCTCGCAGCAATCAAGAATTTCCTCCCAATGAGGTGGGTCTCGAAAAGCTCTACCTACATCCCTATAAAATTGAAGCACTGATCCATCAAAAGCCGGGCATCGATCTCACTTATCCCATCAGTGTGGAATTATCTTTGACCAATCGATGTAATTTGAACTGTTTATATTGTTCCGATCGAGGTTTGAGGAAACGGGAGGGACTGCAAAGTGAGTTGTCCGAAGCCACGCTTTTTCGGTTATTCGATGACTTAAAGGAAGGGGGCGCTCAAGGAGTGGTGATTGAAGGTGGGGGGGAGCCTACCTTACATCCGAACTTTGAGAGGATTATCCTGAAACTGCAAGAGATTGAGTTACCCGTGGGGTTGATTACGAATGGGGTTGTGCCGCTACCATCCGACATTTTAGCGGCATTTGAATGGATTCGGGTCAGTCTTGATTCTTCCACCGCAGAAGAATTTTACTCGCTCAAAGGGCGTGACGAGTTCGAAAGGGTTCTTCTCAATATTTATAACTATGCCGCCGGTTGCCAGACGGTTGGGGTGGGCTACGTGGTGACTAATAGTAATACCCGCGAGATTGAAACTTTAATTTTAAGATTGCGTAAATATGGGGTTTCTTACATCCAATTGAGAGCGGTAATCGACAACCCGGAACTGGCCCCGGGAGAGAAGGGTCTGGGATATCTGAAGCGCTATCAAACCCAGAATTTTTCGGTAGTCATGGACGGCCTGCAAGACAATGCCGGGGGGAACAATGCTTGCCTGCCTTGCAAGGCCCACAACCTCACCTCGGTAATCGGCGCTGATGCCAGCGTTTATCTGTGCGGGCGCCTGAATATCTATGACTGGCTGTCCCCCATCGGCAATATTGGTCAACAACCGTTTAGAGAAATCTGGATGGGTTCGGAGCGCCGCCGACAGGCCCTGCAGGTGCTTGACGCCAAATTTTGCAGCGAGCATTGTCCGCCCTGCAGATTGACCAAGTACAACAAGCTCCTGAAGCGCCTTGAACAGACCAGATCTCCTCATTTTGTCTGAACGGAAGCTAATATTATGCGCATCCCATTTGAAGCAGATGATCGGCGCGAATTTTACGGACTTCTGGAAGAGGTCTTCGATTCCAACTTTTGGTCCGACGGCCCCATGCTGGGCCGGTTTGAACAAGCTTTCGGGGACTACCTCGGCCTCCCGGCCCGGGCAGTGGCCAATGGGGGGGCGGGATTGCTGGCCATTTTGGAATATTTGAAGGTCCTGGGCAAGGAGGTTATCGTCCCGGCTAACACCTTCTGGGCCACGGCCCAGGCGGTGAAGAAAGCCGGCGGCCGGGTTATTTACGCCGACTGCAACCGTGAGGACCTCTGCCTCAGTCTGGAGGATCTTCAGCGAAAGGTGACTCCGAATACCAAGGCGATTATCTTGGTGCATATCGGTGGGCATCTCTCCTTTCAGGCGGAGGAAATCGCGGCGTTTTGCCGGGAGCGGGAAATCGCCCTGGTGGAAGATTGCGCCCATGTACACGGTGGCTGGTGGCAAGACAAGACCGGCGGGCATTATGGCTTTGCCGGGGCCTATTCCTTTTATGCCACTAAGACCATGCCCCTGGGTGAAGGGGGTATGGTGGTCAGCCGGGATGAGGAGTTCCTGGCCTGGCTGGAACAATACCGCAATTACGGGAAAAAGGTCATAAATGGACAAGTTACCTATCCCCTGAAGGGTGGCTTCAATTATCGGATGAGCGAATTTAGCGCCGTCTTGGGATTGGTCCAATTGCGGCGGCTGCCGGCGATTCTCGCCTGGAAGCGCGCCCTGGCGGCCAAGTACGATCAAATTTTTGAAAATCGGGTCCGGTTCCCGGCTGGGATGATTTCGGGTTATTATAAGTATATCGTGTTCGGCTACCCCCATCTGAAGGAACGCACTGGCCAGGTCTTCGGGCGGGGGGATTTGGGCCCCGAAATCGAAGGGATGGCCGCCGAAGTGCCTAATAGTTATTGGATCGCCGAAAATCATCAATGTCCGCCCATCTATTATGGTTGGGAGAACGCGCCTAAAGAGGCAGGCGATATCGCCAGGTTACTGCTCGATGATGGCAATATCACTGGGCGCCGAGGCCGATAATGTTCAAGTCTGCTAGTTTAAACCAGGATCAAATCAGCTTTTCCTCCTGGCAGGAAAATCTGCTGTTCCACTACCTTCGAGGGAAGGGACATCTACCCCGTTATCTTTTCAACCGCCTTGTCTGGCACTTTTATCCACGGGTTCATATTATTACGGATTTTCCCGAACACGTGGACCTGGAGCTTTCCGCCGCCTGCAATATGCAGTGCCCTATGTGCTATACTATCACTGCCGAATTCAAGGATCAGGTAAAAAGACTGCTGATGAAGCGGGCGCTCTGGCAAAAGATCGTCAGGGAATGCGCTGAGGGCAGGGTTTTTTCCTTGCGCCTGAGCCTGCGAGGCGAACCGACCCTGCATCCGGATTTCGTGGAGGTGGTGCGGTACGCCAAAAATTTAGGGATACAGGAAGTCTCCACCCTGACCAACGCCTTGCGGCTGACGCCGGCAATGTTCGCCGAGCTGGTGGGCGCCGGCTTAGATTGGCTGACCATTAGTGCCGACGGGGTGGGGGATATCTACGAGAGGATTCGGCGGCCGGCCCGTTTTGCCGATCTCTTGGAGAAGCTGCGGGCTTTCAAAGAGATCAAGCGGTCCAAAGGGTCCCTTAAACCGGTCATCAAGGTGCAAAGTGTCTGGCCGGCGATCCAGGATGCCCCCCAGGAATATTACGACACCTTCAGACCATTAGTAGACCAAGTGTCGTGTAACCAACTTGTAGATTATTTATGGAAAGATCAGGAGAAAGGTTCCATACAATATAAACCGGATTTTGACTGTCATGTTATTTATCAACGTTTAACCGTCGGCGCGGATGGACGAGCTATGCTGTGTGTCTATGACGAACTCTGCCATGATCAAAGTGGAAATTTAAACGAGGAAACTATTCATGATGTTTGGCACGGCCCAGCCCTAACTCAGGCGCGGCAACTGCATCGACAACATGTGGCGGTGAGCCATTATGAATCATGCCGACGGTGTCCCTTAGCCCGGTCAAAAGAAGTTATCGGCTCGGTGAACTTGGAAGGCCGAGAAATTTTGATTGACCAGTTAGTTGGCCGTGCGCAGGATGTGGGGAACTGATCTTTGGTTAGGATGGACCAATAGCAAAGGTTAATGAGCATAAGTTATGAAGAAGAAAGTTTTATTTCTATTTCCAAATACCGCTAATACTCCAGAAACCCCGCGAGCTATAACTATCCTATCAGCCGTGGCAAAGGATATGGGATGGGGAATCGACTATTTCGATACTTTTATTTACAAGACAGAAGCTGATTCGATGGAGGACCGGGAAAAAAGTGCCGAGTTTAAAAGTATAAGTGATACCTTGTATAAGTTTAAGGATATTAATGAGCTGCGGATTGAATTGCAGTATAAGATAGATTCTTATAACCCAAATATCATCGCTATTTCCTGTAATTCTTTTGAATATGAATTTCTCTTAACATTCTGGGATAAGATTAATATTCCAGAAGATTCATTAAGCGTTATAGGCGGCATTCACTCGATATTAGTGCCGGAAGAGGTCATAGCATCAGGATTTTTCGATATAATGTGCCTGGGTGAAGGTGAAAAAACTTTTCAAGATATGTTAATTAGCATTGAAAGGGGCCATGATTTAAGCAAAATCTCGAATACGTATTACAGGGATAGGAAAAGTGGAGTAGTGACCAAAAACCGGAGGAATGTACTTATTAAAGAAGAGGAACTTTGGCATATTCGGCCATGTCTTGATTTCTTTGATGACAAATATTTTCTAAAACATTTTGATGGGCGTCTGGTCAGGCGGTATGATATTGATGTGGCGCGCGGGTGTGTATTTGACTGCACCTATTGCGGTAATTCAGCGTTGAAAAGAGCATACAAGGGATTAGGTAAGTTTGTCAGAATCCGGCCAATCGCCTCTAGTATAGAAGGAATGAAAAAAGTTATTGATGATTATGGGATAGAGTTGTTTTACATCGAAGATGAATGTTTCTTATCTCATGGTGAAAAATGGTTAAAAGATTTTGCAGAACAATATGGTCAAGAGATTAGAAAGCCATTTATAGTGCAAACAAGGCCAGAAAACGTTAGCGAAGAGAAGATAAATATTTTAAAAAAAATGAGAGCACCATTTTTCCAGATAAGTATGGGAGTTGAATCAGGTTCTGAGTTTATCTTGTCCAAAGTTTGTAATAGGAAGGTTAATATTAATAGAATAATTGAGGCTTATGATATCTGTCATAAGCATAATATCAGGACCTGCGCTTTTTTTATGATCGGTTTTCCTTATGAAACCAGGGAGGATATTTTTAAATCGATTGCCCTCTGCCGGAGCCTCAAACCAACAGTAGCAATAGTGAGTACTTTTCAACCGATGCCAGGACAGAAGCTCCGAGAGATTTGCATTAAAGAAGGCTATATTACCGGCGACCAAAAGATAGAAAAGTTTACCGGTGGTTCGGTATTAAATATGCCACAAATATCGCGGCAAGAAATATTCAATCTAAGACGGGTATTTATGTTGTATGCCTATCTTCCAGAGAAATACTATAGTGACATAGAGAAGTGTGAAAAAAATTATTCAGATAACCTAGAATTATATAAAACACTGACAAACTTGAGATGGACGATTTAAACGTGGTGAAGATATGAACCGGACTCTGATCATTGCCGAAATTGGTGAATGTTTTAACGGCGACCTGGAAACAGCCAAGAAGCTGATCACGGCGGCCAAGGTGGCTGGCTGCGATATCGCCAAGTTTCAGACTTTAGACTATGAAAATATCGCGGAGCATGATCCGGAGAAGGATTGGTTTCAGAAGATCGCGTTAAGTGTAGACAATATTAAATATCTGGTGGAGGTCGCCAGAGGCGTTGGTATCGAGATACTTTTTACGCCAGAAAACATCAAGACCGCGAACTTGGCTTTTGGAAGTTGGACTGAGAGATATAAAGATAGCCAGTAGCACTGCAACAGATAGAGGCCTTATTGAATTCGTGAATGATCATTTTGAGCGAGTCTTTATGTCCACTGGGATGTGTTCCCTGGACGAAATCTATCTGGCGGTAGACCGGCTTTACCGGGTAAAAGACTTGTTTATAATGCACTGCGTGTCTGAGTATCCCACCGGTCCGCTTTTGGAACAGCGGGGATTGAAGGCCTTATCTAATGATAATGTGAGATTGAACATGATGCTCATTTTAAAGGCCCTGTTTCCTCAACACCGAATCGGCTATTCAGACCATACTGATGGCATTTTGGCCCCAGTAGCGGCTGTTGCTATGGGCGCCCAGGTTATTGAGAAGCACATCACTCTCGATCGGCAAACCCCAGTGATAAATTATCGCCAGGGCAAGGAATATCTGGGGACGGATCATGTTTTATCCATAGAGCCGGAAGAATTGCAAGAAATGGTAAGGCAGATCAGGGAAGTGGAACAGATGTTGGGCCCCTGGAAATGGGAAAGGAGTGCAGGCGAGATCATATTACGGGAATTTCTAAGGGAACGCTTTAAATGAAAGGCCCCGAATTGCCCCGTAAAATTCTTATTCGCACCCGCGGCAACCATCAACAGGGCATGGGAGATCTGGTGGGATCGGAGGCCTTAGGGCGCGCCTTCCGGTCTCAGGGAATGGAAGTGGCTGTACTTGCCGAACAGGACCCGGAAGCCACAAATTACCTGAAAAAGGCCGGGTTGGCTCATTTTCAGGCCACCCATACTGCGCAGGACTGCCGAATCGTCCGGGAATGGTCGCCGGATTGCCTGGTGGTCAATATGCTTCGTAGCGATCTGGAATATTTGAAAATCTTGCGCCCCCTCGTGCAGTTTCTGGTCACCGTTGACGACGATGGACCGGCGGCTACTCTGGCTGATTTGTGCATCAATCCTCTTTATCCTGTCCCCGGGGCCCTCTCCAGCCCTGATTTCATTCCATTAAAATCGGAGTTTCAAGAGCTTCACCGCCAGACGAGGACCTGGCGCCCGCAGGTGGAGAACATCCTGGTCACCCTGGGTGGGGCGGACACGTACGGATTTTCGCCTTTGGTAGTAAGGGCCATCTCCTCAATACCGGAAGAGATATCGCTCAAAGTGATTGTTGGTCCGGCCTTTCGACACGAGGCGGAAATGCAAGCAGCCCTGGAGGGTTTAGCCGGGCGCTCCTTAGAGATGGAACGCGATGTGGCTGAAATGGGCCGGTACATGGCCGAGGCGGACCAGGCAATCTGTTCAGGGGGACTCACTCTCTTCGAAATGGCATGCACTGGTACTCCTGCGATTGTGGTTTGCGGTGAAATATTTGAAGTGGCCACAGCCTCCCGGTTGGCCGCGCGAGGTTTTGGGGTCAATCTGGGATTTGGGGCGGACTGCACCGAAGGGGCAATCTCCCGGGCGGTCAATGATCTCGTGAACGATGGGGCCAAGCGGGCGGCCATGGGCCGCCGTGGCCGGGAATTAGTGGATGGCCGGGGAGCGCAGCGTAGTATGGAGGCCATCTGCGAGAAATGGAGAGAAGCTATTAAAGATAACCCTGGTTCTGGGAGCATTAGAGTTCAGTGAAGATTTTAGTGATAGCGCCCCATATGGATGACGAGGTTCTGGGCTGCGGGGGCACCATCTTCCGCCACGTCCGGGCCGGAGATCGGGTGGCGGTCTGCGTGGTGGCCAATCGGGCTTATGGCCACGTTTACGACCAGGCACTGATCCAACGGGAAAAAGAGGCCTGCCGGCGAGCCCAAAAGATTCTCGGCTACCAGGAATTGAAATTTCTCGATCTGCCGGATGAGCAACTGGACCGGAGCCAGATTGAATTAATTGTGCCCTTGGAGGCAATTGTCAATTTACTGTGTCCTGACTTAGTCTACCTGCCCCACGGCGGCGATTTGAATCAAGATCATAGAGCGGTATCTGAGGCTGCATTGGTCGCCTGCCGGCCCCAGGCAGCCCATCGGGTCGGCGGCTTGCGGGTCTACGAGGTGCCTTCCTCCACCGACCAGGTGCCGGCGTTGTCCGGCCGGCCTTTTCTGCCCAATTATTACGTGGAGATCAGCGAGGTCTTGGACCTGAAGATCGCGGCCTTGGCTTGCTATGAGGTGGAGGGTCGAACCTATCCCCACCCCCGGTCCCCGGAGGGCCTGCAGGCTTACGCCCGCAAGCGAGGGATGGAAGCAGGCCTGGAGGCGGCGGAAGCCTTGGTGATTTTGCGGGAACTTTGGGTAATCCCTATCTAACCAAGTGTTTTTGGAAAAGGGTGGTTGGTATGAGGGTTCTATTCTTTAATCCGGCTCGTAGCGGTCAAGGGAATATCCCCTTGAATATTCCTCTGTTGATTTCAATTGTGAAGAGGCGACACGAAGTTGAATTATTTGATCTCTCTGACTACGCCATCTTTGACACGGTGACTAAATCTTTTGAGGGAATTTTTTTTAAGAAAGCAACATTTGACTATCAATTGGTAATTGATGAGAGAAAACGGTATTATAAAGATAGTTTCGGAAGCGAAGTCGATGGCCTTGAATTGAAAAAAACTGATTATGTTCGAGATTTTGAAAATGTGCTAAGAAAGTTCAAGCCAGATATCATTGCAGTTAGCAGTTTATCGGTTGATTTTTCTTTTGCTTGTAATTTTCTTGACAAGTTTAAACAAAGATACAATATTCCAGTTATTTTCGGGGGGATTCATGCAATATTAATACCAGAAGAGACCATTAAAATACCGACCTGTGATATAGTTTGTATCGGCGAGGGTGACAATTGTTTGCTTGACCTTTTAGCAGCGATTGAAAATAAAGCGGACTTAAAAAATGTCAAAGGCATTTGGTATAAAGCAAATAAAGAAGTTGTTAAGAATGCCCCCATCGCCTTAACAGATTTGGATTACTTACCGCCACCTAATTATGATCTGATTGACCCCATTCATTTTTATCGCCCCTTCGATGGGAAACGCTATAAAATGCTCAACTACGAGTTTAGCAGGGGCTGCCCGTATAATTGTACCTATTGTGTAAATGGCGTTCTAAAGCAGAGATATAGAGGATTAGGAAAGTTTCGCCGGATAAAGAATCCGTCTAAGGCCATTGACGAACTTAGCTATTTAGTTGGTAAGCATAATTTTAACTTTATCAGGTTTTGGGATGAGGATTTTACCAGCGTTCCCATGAACGTATTGAAAAAATTTGGCGATCTTTATACCCAGAGGATTGCCCTGCCTTTTATAATTTACGCAAGGGTTACATCAATAACTGAACGTAAGGTGGAAATATTAAAAGATATGGGTTGCAAGGGATTTGCAATGGGTATAGAAAGTGGCAACGAATTTATTCGAAATAAAGTTATGAAAAGAAAAATGTCAAATGGGGAAATAGTTTACAAGTTCAACATTGTGAAATCATTTGGCATCAGAGTTTCTGCATATAATATTATTGGACTTCCTTTCGACACTAGGAAGAGCATTTTCGATACAGTAGAGCTAAATAGAATAGTTAATCCTGATTCATTTTCAGTTACGATGTTGGAACCTTATAAGGGAACTCCCATAAGAGACTTATGCGAAGAACAAGGATTGGAGCCTGACCATGAAACCGTTTTTGGAGAACCCCAATTCATACCCGTGGGGATGACCAAAGAGGAATTGAAGGGTCTGTTTCGCACCTTTCCTTTTTACATACGTTTTCCGAAAGAACGATACGGGGAAATTCAACAGGCTGAATCGAACGATGAGATTTATAAAAAGTTATTGCAAGATTACGCCATCTATAAATAGTGGGAGAATGGTTCAGATAAGCTATCCTGTTGATGCGAAAATGACATGCGGGTAGGCATTCACCAGCCGATGTATCTGCCGTGGTCGGGGCTGTTCGATCGGATCAGCCGCTGCGATCTCTTTATCCTGTTGGATAATGTGGCATATTCCAAAAATTATTTCCTCAATAGAAACAAGATCAAAACTGCCGCCGGTTGGGCCTGGTTGACGATCCCGGTCTTGATGAAAGGGGATTCGAATAAGATAATTAGAGAGGTGGAGATAAACAATAAGGATAATTGGCGCCAGAAGCACTGGAAGTCTATTTATTATGCTTATAAGAATTCACCTTATTTCGAAAAATATAGTGACTATTTTGAAAATTTCTATCAGCAGGATTGGAAATATCTGGTTGAAGCAACTGCAAGCACGATGAATTATCTGTTGGAAGTTTTAAAGATCGACACCCCCATTATGATGGCCTCGTCGATGGGAGTATTGGGGAAAAAAGACGAGCTGATATTGAATATCTGCCAAGAGGTGGGGGCGGATGAATATCTCTCGGGTCCGGATGGCAGGAATTATATGAATCTCGAGCTATGGGAACGCAATAAGATAAAGGTGCAGTTCCATGATTACCGCCACCCGGAATATCCACAGTTGCACAGAGACTTTTTGCCGTTCTTATCTGCGGTCGACCTGTTATTTAATTGCGGGCCGGATAGCTTGGATATCATCAGAAATTAAACTGAATCAAAACGATTTTTTGATATCATAATTATGCATACCCTTGCCTTGGTTCAGGCCCGGATGGGCTCGACGCGCTTGCCGGGAAAGATGATGATGGACCTGTGCGGCTATCCGGTCTTGCACTGGGTGCTGTACCGGCTGAAGCGGGCCACCGGCCTGGCCGGCATTGTCCTGGCCACCACCGACCTGGAGCGGGACGAGCCGCTGGCGGAGCTGGCCTTGGGCCTGGGAATCCAGGTTTTCCGCGGCAGTGAAACCGATGTGCTGGGGCGGTTCATGGCGGCGGCCCGACGGTTCGGAGCCGACCCGGTGGTCCGGGTCTGCGCCGATAATCCCATGATTGCGCCGGAGGAGATCGACCGCCTGATAGCCTTCTATCTGGCCAGTTTGGAGCAGGGGGGAGACCCGGAACGGCTCTATGCCTTCAATCACATACCGGCCTTGGGCAACCGCTATCCGGATGGCTTAGGGGCAGAAATTTTTTCCCAATCATTGCTGGAGCACCTCGCCGACCGGACGGCGTCTCCTTATGACCGGGAACACGTCACCCATTATTTATGGGAGTATCCGGAAAACTATGATATCCTTCCGGTGCCGGCTCCCTCCGAGATTGCCTATCCCGAGGTCAAGCTTGACGTGGACACCCCGGAAGACTTGCGGCGCCTCAGGTTATTATGTAACCGGCTGTCACTGCGCAGTTCAAGTTTAGAAACGGTTCGGGCCTACCTTGAGCAGTTCGGAGTTACTTGACTTCCATGTTTCTGGCCACTACGGCGCTAACCGAATTATGGGATGAGTCCCAACCGATTCTCTTCCTCGGCCCTTGGTGCACTCTCTATCCCCAAAAGGAGAAGTGGGGCCCTCTGGACTACCGGATGATGCCTAATCCCTGGGACGATCGGGAGCGGATGCATCAGGCCGGTCTTTATTGTCAGAACCTGGGTGAGCAGGTGCTGACACAGTTGAGCTTATTTCTGAATAAAGTTCACAAAGTCGAATTTGAGCAAAAATACTGGCGAATTTTAATCGGCCCCTGGGTATTTTTTTATGTGGATGTTTTCTATGATCATTATATCTGCATCAATGAGGCGTTCACGCTCTTTCCCGAGTTGCAAACCTGGTTGCTTGACGAGCGCGATTACCGGGTTCCCTACGATTTTTATGAATTCAGGGGAATGCAGGAGGATGATTTTTACAATTTACAACTGTATTCCCAAATAATTCGCCAACTTGGACACATCTTTCCCAGCAAGCAGGCGCCCCCTCCGGCCGTCGTCTCGCCCCCGCCAGCCAACCCAAAAGGGCCTCGGTATAGTCCGAAGACCTTCTTGAGAAGGGTTGTCCGGCTCATCAACACCTACTATCCCGCATCTCGTGAAGCAATATTTCTGGAGGCCAATGTGCATCTCCGAATGAAATTGGGACTCTTGAGCATGACGGGATTTCATGCCCAGTTTCTTTCGGAAACGTTTCCTCCCGAATGGCAATTTGCAGATGACCTGCCAAGCCAGCATCGTCAGGGACTTGCCTCACTGGCGTCTCCAGAGGAACCCTTTGTCAAAATGCTGATGGACAGCCTGCCGCTCAATTTTCCCCGCATCTATCTGGAGAAGTTCGGGCAGTGCCGAAGTTGGTTGCTGGGCCAGTTTCGGGACAAAGGGCTTCCCAAGGTCTTGTTGCATAACGCAGGGTTGTGGGCTAACGAATTTAACAAGTTCCTGGGCGCAGAGGTGGCGGGGCAGGGAGGCAAGATTATTGGCTTCCAACATGGGGGCGGCTACGGTGTCACCCGGATGATGGGCGTGGAATGGCATGAGCGAAAAGTCTCGGATAGATTCTATTCCTGGGGGTGGGCCGATCAGGAAACGGATGCAAAGCTGGATAACCTGGCCGCCCCTAAACTGGCGGCCCACAAACGGCACCCCGGCAGGTCTTCCCGGCTAAGGACGATTTTGCTGGTAGGCAATACTGTTCCCCGATATCTGAACCGATTTCAAAGTTGCCCCGTGGGTCTCCAATGGGAGGATTATTTCCAGGGCACCTTGAAATTTCTCCAGGAGGTCGGCCCGGAATTGCGGCAGAATATTGTATATCGCCCCCATGTAATTGAATATGGCTGGCATATATCGCAACGGCTCCGAGAGCATCTTCCTGATTTGATCATTGACGCTCATTCCCGTTCGTATCGGAGGCAGATGAAAGAAGCACGGTTGATAGTTTTTGACCATTTTTCCACCACCTTTTTAGAGGCGTTAGCTGCTGACGTACCATCGCTGGTATTCTTTGACCCTCGTCTCTGGGAAACCCGGGAGGCTGCCCAACCGTATTTTGACCATTTATGCAAGGCAGATATCTTACACTACCACCCACATTCAGCTGCTTTGCAAGTCCAAAAAATTTATGATAACATAAATAATTGGTGGTTTTCCGATAAGGTTCAGCAAAGTCGTGAGGAGTTTACAAACCACTTTGCCCTAAATAGCAAGAACTGGAGAAAACAGTGGGCAGAGATGTTATGCCGCGAACTTCGGGCAATATAATTCACTGAATCGATTTCTTGAAAACTGGCTATTAGTTGGCTTATACAATTCATCTGCCTTATCTAATTCTGTCATCATCAATGCTATTAATTCAGGATCATCGGGTACTTGTTTTGTTGTGTCATATGCTGGTGTCAGGGGCATTGTGATCTCGATTGTTAAAACTCAGATTTTGGCGGTATCTGGGACACCAACTCTTGAGTGGGGGATGCATGCTGGGTTGCCGTGAGGCTGGTTCTGGAAATGAGCCCGCTGCTCCGGGACCACGTTATCTCCAGTTTTCTTTTAGCTGTTTTCATTTATACTATCATTGTCATCGGGATGACTTTTATCCAGCCCCGCCTGTTCGGATTTCAGCGACAGGATATTTATGATTTTGGGCACCAGATGTCCGGTTTATTGGTTCATATTCAGAAGAGATCGTAACTATCCCGAAAATTTGAGGGGTAAATGGGATAGAAGCGCAAGATATCATTGAGGAGTCATGTTCGAACATAGCGGAACTATCTTATGGCTGACCGGGCTGCCGGCATCGGGGAAGACGACGATTGCCGACGCCCTCTGCCAGAGATTGAAAAAAGGTGGCGCCAAAGTACAGGTTCTGGATGGCGATGCCATCCGGGCCATGACCTGTGGAACAATCGGCTTTACCAAAGAAGAACGGGAAAAGCATATATTGCAAGTGGCGAATGCCGCGAAGATGCTGGCTGACCATGGCATAATCTGTATCGTGGCGGTGATCGCCCCGTATCGAGACATCCGAGACGCGGCCTTGCAGCGCATCGGCGCGCTGGAGATTTTTGTCGATTCTCCGGTAAAAGTTTGTCAGGCTCGAGACCCGAAAGGCCTTTACGGCCGAGCCCTGCGAGGTGAGATTTTTAATTTTACCGGGGTGGATGACCCCTATGAACAGCCCCTCGCTCCTGATCTTCACCTGCAGACCGACCAGGAGTCCATGGCGGAGTCATGCGAACGACTCTATAATTTTTTGTGTTACCGGGGCTTGGTGGATGATGAATATGAATATTTTGCCGCAGTAACGCAGCCATATTTTTTCGAGCGGATTTTTTCATACTATCCTTTGAGTTCCCTGCTGTTATTTAGGCGGATGGGGTGTACGAAAAAGGCTTGTAAGGCCTTTCTGGATGATACCTTGCAGTTTTTACGCCTGCGCCGCTACCCTTATGACAGGAAGGTGCTCTTTGTGGCCGGACTGCCGAAATCCGGGACCACCTGGATGTCGAAACTGTTAGGCATGGTTCCAGGTTATTATGAAAGAACTATTTATGATCCAAGTAGAAAGATGATGTTCCACGATATTTCTTCGATGGTATTCCAGTTGATGCCTTCATATGCCCATAGCATTATCAAGTTACATACCAAATACTGTTCGGAAAATTTCGAAGTAATCACAAGTTATCTGGATAAATTTATTGTCATGTATCGAGATCTACGGGACACGGCTCTTTCTCGATATTTTCATGTACTGAGCGAGGACAAGCATCGTCACTGTCGGCTCTATCAGGAGATGTCGCAAGAGGATGGCATCCTCCATTCCATTAACATCACGCGCCGGGCTTTCGTGAGCTGGGTGAAAGACTGGCATGAACAGGCGCTTGCTCATCCCGAAGCGATCATCGAAGTGCGTTATGAAGAGTTGAACGGCGACGTCAGGGAGACAATGAACCGAGTCCTGTCATTCTTCAATATTACCGCTGACAATGGGCTGCTGGAGCGGATGGCCGCCACCCAACTCAAGACCCCGGTGGATTTGAAAGAATCCTTATCCCGGGGGGACACCAAGCGGAAAGGCATTGTCGGCGATTGGCGCAACTTTTTCACCCATAAACATAAAGATTACTTTAAAGAAGTGGCAGGTCAATTATTGATTGATTTGGGCTATGAAAAAGATTTGAACTGGTAGGGCCAATCCAGCAGCAGTGGAAAGGGTGATTATGATTGCAGCGTTAATGCTTGGGCGGAAAGGCAGCACCGGTTTTCCGGGAAAGAATCTCTATCCCATTTTGGGAAGGCCGCTGATGGTCTATCCTCTGCTGGCGGCGAATCACGCCCGCCTGGTGGATCGCGTCTATGTGTCCACGGATGATGAGGACATCATGGCGATTTCTCGGGACTATGGGGCGGAAATAATCGTGCGCCCCCCGGAATTGGCCACGCCAGAAGCTTTAGGGGAAGACGCGTTTGTCCATGGTTACCGGGTGATCCGTGATCAGGCGGCCCAGGCCGGCCAGCAGGTGGATTTGATGGTCCTGCTATTTTGTAATACCGCCAGCGTGCTGGCGCAGACCCTGGACGAAGGTCTTGAGATCCTCCAAGCGCATTCCGAATATGACTCTGCCGTTACCGTATCCCAGTATAACATGTGGAGCCCTTTAAGAGCCAGAAAGATTGGCGCAGACGGCCTGCTGCACCCCTTTGTCCCCTTTGAGACCTTCGGTGACCCCCAGACCCTGAATTGTGACCGGGATTCCCAGGGCGATGTCTGGTTTGCGGACATGGGAGTTTCGGTGGTGCGGCCTCGCTGCCTGCAAGATATTTCCCGGGGGCTGTTGCCGCAAAAGTGGATGGGTCAGAAGATCTATCCTTTAAAGCAGGAAGGGGGATGCGATATAGACTACGAGTGGCAGGTCCCCGGGATAGAAGCCTGGCTGAGAAAGCACGGATTTTCCGAAACCGACACACCTTATACAGCAGGGCGCTAAATGGCCAAGGCAACGCCGGACGCCAATTTCTATTCCCTGGCGGGGCGGTCGGTCCATGAGGGCAAGGATGCCGAATATCTGAAGTATCGGCGCGGATGGCTGGAAAACCCTGCCAATTTTATCGTGCGGGACTTTCCGATGCACCTGGACGTGGAGATTACTAGCCGCTGTAATCTGCGCTGCACCTTCTGCGATAAATTGCCCCTCCTCGCCGCCGACCAGCTCGGGGACATGAGTCTGGTGCTCTATAAGAAGATCCTCGACGAGGGCGGCGAAGGGCGGCTGTGGGGGTTAAAGTTGAGCTACCGCGGCGAACCTCTCTTGCATCCCCAAGTGGTGGACATGGTGGCCTATGCCAAGGCCAGAGGGGTTCTGGATGTTTACTTCAATACCAACGGCATGCTCCTGTCGGAAAACCTGGCTCTTGGGCTCATGGATGCCGGATTGGATCGCATTTCGGTCTCTATGGAAGGCACTGATCCCGTCGCCTTTGAGCGGGAGCGGCGCGGCGCCAAGTTCGGCCGCATCTTGCGCAATCTGGACCGGCTGATTTCCCTGCGGACCCAAAAAGGCTTTGCTCATCCCCGGGTCAGGGTCCAGACCGTGAAGTTTCCACACCTTGACTTGGAGGACTACCGGAGTTTTTGGCTGGAGCACGGCGATGAGGTCGCGGCGGTGGATTACAAAGACAGTTGCCAACGCGTGATGGATCAGATAAGCCCCAAATGGGCCTGCCCCCAACTGTGGCAACGAATGACCATTGAATGGACCGGCGCGATTATGCCTTGCAACAACGACGACTATCGCCGTTTACAGGTGGGTAATGTCAAGGAGAGGAGCATCCAGGATTGTTGGCATGATCCGGTCGTGCAGCTGGCCAGGGACCTGCACCAGAGCGGCCAGTCCCACCGGGTGGCGGCCTGTAACGGCTGCCCGTGGCGCACCACCCAAATTCTCAAGGACAAGCCGGTTAGGTAAGCGGCTCCTGTGCCGTCAGAATTATGAAGCTTTCCATTTCCCACATTGCTTGGCCCTTTGACCAGGAGCCATTTTTCCTGGAGCGCTTGAAAGGTTGGGGTTGCAGCGGCCTCGAGATTGCCCCGAATCGATTATGGCAGGACCCTGTGCAAGCCAGCACAGGGGAGCGGGTTTTATTTAAACGCCTGATTCAGAGGAGCGGCTTGGAGGTCTCAGCCCTGCATGCCCTGCTTTATAATCGCGATGACCTGGGCCTGTTTCGAGAGCCTGAGGTCGAGGCAGCAGACTATAGAGTATCTCATGAGGCTATGTAAGCTGGCAGGGGAATTGGGGGCGAGAGTCCTGGTATTCGGTTCTCCCAGGAATAGAAGGAGAGGAGACATACCTCTTCACGAGGCCATGGAGCGGGCTGCCCTGTTGTTCTTGAAAGTTGCCGCTGCAGCCGCGGATTGGGGTGTATGCTTTTGCATTGAACCATTGGGGCCAGAGGAAACTGACTTTATCTCCTCAGCTCAGGAAGGATCTAGGCTGGTGAACATGATAAATAATCGAGGATTTGGCCTTCATTTGGATGCCAAAGCAGTAGCTGCGGAACCGGAGGATTTTTCACAGATCCTGGCCAGGGTGGATTGCCGAGTTGAGCACTTTCACATCAATGACCCGGACCTGGTCGAAATCAACAGCACGGGCAGGATCGATCACCCGCAGTTGGCTAAAGGTTTGCGGGATATGGGATATACGCATTACGTCAGCATCGAAATGCGTACCATGCCGGATTACCATGAAGCGATCATGCGCTCGTTGGCCTTCGTGAACAAGACCTATTTGCACACCGCCCAATAATTTGGAGAAAATCGCCAGTTTCGGCTGCACTTCCGATTGCCTGACCAGAGTTACGACAATGATAGAGCCAAAGCCTGCATTAAAAAGTCTGGTGCGAACCGCGGCCACAGAACCTTCGCGGATGTTTAAATGCCGTTTGGATCGTAATGAACGGAATCAACCATTTTCTGACAAGTTCATCGAGCACATTAAAAGCAAAATAACCGGTGAATTATTTATGGTCTATCCTGAGCTTGATCGGGTCTATGAAAAGATGGCCCGGTGGCTTTCCCTGGATATTGACCAGATTATGTTGCATTCTGGATCAGAACAAACCATCAAAGCGGTCTTTGAGACCTTTGTCGGTCCAGGAGATCGGGTCTTACTGCATTCCCCCGGGTTCGTAATGTACGGTGTCTACTGCAA
>CAWCOX010000005.1:0-69825 GCA_963797235.1 uncultured delta proteobacterium | reverse complement strand
CGGAGCCGGCATGCGCAAGGCGCTGAACCGACTCTGACCAAGGTAGTTCCAAACTCGCCGCCCGCCTCGTCCACGCCCCTGTCAGCGGCCAGCTCCGGACCACCCGGCATCGGTGCATGAGGCACCCTCGTCAGGGTCATCATGGCTGCGTTGTGATCACGCGGCCCGGTTTCGCCTGGCGCGACCGGGGCACACCACGGCCATGAAGACGATGATCGTCACCGTCGGCGCCGTAGCGGCCACCGCGGCGATCGGCGGTGTCGCGGCCGACCCCGGGTCCGACTGGTACCGCAGTCTGCGCAAGCCCGGTGGCAGCCTCCGCCTCCGGCCTACGCGCTGGTCTCGACGCCGCTGTATGTGACCATCGCCTACGCAGCCGCCAGGGCGCTCACACGCGCCCAGAGCCGCGATCGCACCCGCCTTGCCGGCGGCCTGATCCTTGACCTGGCGCTCAATGCTGCATGGACGCCATTGTTCTTCCGCGCCCGCCTGCCTCGCGCCGCGCTGGCCGAGATCGCCTGCCTCAACATCGCCAACGTGCTGCTGATCCGCCAGACGTGGCGGGCTGACCGCACGGCGGCGGTCCTGCTGGTGCTCTACGCCGACTGGACCGTGTTCGCCACCGCGCTGAACGCCGAGATCGTCCGGCTGAACCCCAGCGCCTGAGTCAGGGAGACACCAGGCCACGGGCTCCACGCAAACGCAACCACCCGTCCGTGCCAGCAGCCGCGCTCACGCTGCGCCGGGAGCGGCGGTCCCGGGCGCGCGCAGTCGTAGCCCGCCACTTGCGCTCACCGACAACGCACAACAATCGTCACCGCGCCATTATATGGGGGTGATCCTCGAAACTGGCCGTAAACATCTCGGGGATCCGGGTGCCCGGACATTGGTCCCGCGGCAGCGGCGCTACTATAGCCCGATCGTCGGCGTGTGGGTCTGGGTGTGCTGGCTCGGACACGGGCCGGCATAGGGCAGACGAGCGTCATGATGTTACCGGCATTTCCCGGCCGTGCTCGTGTCTGCGGATCACCCGGCTCTGATCGCCGGATACGACCTTGATGACCTGTGGCGGGCCGCCGATGCTCCGGAAGACCGCGTCCGTGAGCGCGTTCTCAATGCCGCGCAGGGTATACGGATACTCAATCTGAGTCTCGCCCGGGCCGGTGCGGGGCCTGCATCTTGCACAACGTAGGATCTGCCGGCGGCGGCCACGCCGACCACCTCCCTGCTGGCCGCCCGGGCCCGTCACGGCTGTTTCGTGACGTCGGCGCCGACGTGAAGGCCTCCGCCGCGGTGGTCACGGAACCTGCTGAACAGCCGGGATTCGCGCTGTACCCGGCGACTGCAACATTACGGCCGCCGCCGGGCAGCTCAGCCCGCATATAACAGAACCCTGATCCAGCTCCGCGTGGGTCAGCACCACGTCGGCCAGGGTGCCGTCACCGCGCCGGATGACCAGATCGGCGCCGTAGGGCGTAGAAGTCGCGGCGACCACCGTGACCAGGCTGCCGTCCAGGCGGATCTGCGCGCCTGGCTCCGGCAGCACGCCCGCCAGCTGACGCCACTACACACCTCTTCTCGCCCAGGCCACCGGCCCGCAATTTCCTGCTGTACCCGATCCGATTATCGGTCTCGGGGCGACAGCCAGTGGCTCATGAGCGACGCCGCCGGGGCGTCATCTTCGGCCTGGACGGAGGTCTGGCCGATGGTGCTGGGCTGGCGGGCGGCGGCCGCATCGACGGTACGGCCGGTGAGGTAGACGGCGGCGCCCGCCTGCGGCCTGTCGGCGGCTGCCGGGCCGGCGCCTGCGAAAAGGCCAGCAAATAACAAGAGGGGTGGCGCTCGTCCGCTAGGCGGCGTGCGGCGATCTGAGGAAGGTTGCGACGAAGTGTGTCGGTCGGTGTCTAACACAGTGGGCGCGGACTGCCGCCGGGGGACGTGGAAGTCAGCGAGTCGGCCTGCGGCGAGCAGATCGAAGTACCAGATGTCGACGGCAACGTCGATCTGCATTGCAGGCTGAAGGCCAGGAATGCATCCGCGGAGGTGAGGGCGCTCCCGGGTGTCTCACTTTTACCAGTTTGAGGAAAGGAAGGCCCGTGAACATCAGCAAAGACCAGGTTGTGCAGCTGCTGGAGAGCCAGGGCAATCACGACAAGGCTCAGCAGGCCAGCCAGCAGCTCCCGGATCAGGTGGATACCGATAATGGCCAGCACGCCGATCTGCTGTCGAAGCTCGGCCTGGACACCGGCAGTCTCGGTAACCAGCTCGGCGGGCTCCGGAAAATTCTCTAACCCGCTGCGCGGGGAGCGGCGTCGGGGAGAAGTCGCAAATGGCGTCGGGCGGCCTTGGGGCCGGCCTCCAGGCCGAAGAAGAAGAAGAAGAAGAAGAAGGGATGCTGAGCATGTGGGTTTTTCTGTCTGCCCGGCTGCGGACCTGGCTGCTGCTGGCCATCGCACTGCCACTGGCCCGGCTGCTTGTCCGTCGCCTCGCTGCCGCCGCTGAACGCCATGACCCATCCGCCCGCAGGGCGAAACTGCTACGCCGGGCCGACTCGGCCGTGACCGCGGTGTCCGGGCGCTCCTCGCGCAGGGCCAGACGCTGAGACCGGAGAGGAACCGCCAGATGGCCGAATCGTCCCCCTCAACGCCGCGCTGGCCCCGGTCATCACCGTTGCGTTGCCTTGTCACCGGGGCATCTGGGTACATCGGCGGGCGGCTGGTGCCCGAGCTGCTCGCCGTGGGGTACCCCGTCCGGTGCATGGCCCGTGACCGGGGAAGCTCAGCGACCGCCCGTGGTCCGCCGACATCGAGGTCGCGGTAGCCGACGCACTGGAGGGGACCGCGGTGCGGCGCGCTCTCGAGGGCGTCGACGTGGCCTATTACCTCATCCACTCGCTGGGCACCGGCGCGTCCTTCGAAGAGCGGGACCGCGAGGCGGCGGGCATCTTCGCGGATGCCGCCAAGTCCGCCGGGGTCAAGCGCATCGTGTATCTGGGCGGCATCGTTTCCGGCGACGGCAGCGGCCTGTCACCGCACCTGCGCTCGCGAGCGGAGGTGGGGGACATCCTGCTAGGCGGTGGCGTTCCGGCGGCCGCGCTGCAGGCTGCCGTGATCATCGGAAGCGGGTCGGCTTCGTTCGAGATGCTGCGGTATCTCACCGAACGGCTGCCATGAGGAACTCCGGAAAAAGTTGACACCGCTGCAATACCAGGTTACCCAGCGGGGCGCCACCGAACCGCCATTTCACAACGAGTATTGGGATAACCACCGGCAAGGCATCTACGTGGACATCGTCTCTGGCGAGCCGCTGTTCAGTTCCTTGGACAAATTTGACTCAGGCACCGGATGGCCAAGCTTCACCAAACCTTTGGAGCCCGACAACTTCGTGACCAGGAAAGAAAGGGGCATCTTCACTACCCGTATTGAAGTACGCAGTAAATACGGCGACTCCCACCTGGGGGATCTCTTTAACGATGGTCCGCCGCCCGCCGGACTTCGTTATTGCATGGACTCCGCCGCCCTGCGGTTTATTCCCAAAAAGGACCTGGAAAGGGAGGGTTACGGCCAATACCTCCACCTTTTCAAGTGAAGCAAATGATGTTCAAAAGGCGGCTGCGGCACAATGTCGCTGCTTCTTGGTTAATAATCAGTTCAATATGTCCCTTTTAATGGTGGGGTTGCTCAGTGCGGCGGCCTCTTTCACTTATCTTATTCTTCGGGTTCATATGGAAAATACGTGGGAGGTACATCCTGGCAATGCTGGACCCTTCTGGAAGTTGGTGAATTTCGATAACTTCCAAACTTTCTTCGGACTGCGGAAATGATGGGCGCCGATAAGAAGACATCAGTCTGGACCCCGCTGAAAAAGCCGTTGTTCCGGGACCTGTGGATCGCTGCAATCTTTTCCAGCATCGGCACTTGGATGCACAATGTCGCTGCTTCCTGGTTAATGGTTATGCTCACTATGTCCCCTTTGTGCCGGTGCTTTTCGTGGGGATGGTAGTTGGAGGCTTTGCCTGGTTGGCTTTGATGTCCAGTTTTAACAGTTCTGCTTTTTCGACCACCCCCTCTTGGGTCCTGGCCAGAGTCCTGGCGATGTACCTGCTTGTCCTGTCCGGAGCCTCAAGTATCGGCAGCGCTCTCTGGGGCGCAATTGCCAGTTATTGGAGCTTACATTATGCCTTAGGCTTCAGCGCCATGACGCTAATTTTATCAATTCCGGCTGGGCAGCTATATCCTCTTCAGTCACCCGAAGCACCGGTATAGGGCCGCCATCGACCTTTCCGACAAAGCGCCGTTTGCTATACCCCCACACTAAGTGCTTATTATAATTTTTAGGCAAGCCGGGGGCCTTACCGGATGCAGGTTTCTGCTATGTTGAGAAACTTATCAACTTGCTGAAAATTCTACCTATCTGGAACATATCTCCACTTTTCAACCTGAAGAATCCCTCTTGTCCACCCCGGATGTTCTGCCTTCCTGATCTCGCCGATACCTGAAATCATCCTCCCCACAAAGGCCCTGGGAGGATATGTAGAACATACCTGCAGTTTTTGATTGCTCGGTGATAAGTGAAGGGTTTGGCAAATTATGTGTCACCTCGTGTTTTTATAGCCAGGCCATTGGCGAAGCCAGGCTTAGATAGTCAGTCACCTCGGAAGGTAAACCTCCGCAATATCAATATCGGGCGATGCCTATCGGGATATTTAACTTATTGAAAAAAAAAAATAGAAGTAAACTGTCACTTAACTTTGAAATTAGGTAGATGAAATTATGGACAGGGTGATCATCTGACGGCTTGGCTCAGGAATAGGAGAAACGGGAATCAATGGCCTCAACGAAAAAGCAAAAAGAACCCAGTTTGAACCAGTTAGTCAAGTGCCCCACGGGCATCAAAGGCCTGGACGACATCACCGGCGGTGGCCTGCCCCAGGGCCGGCCCACTCTCGTCTGTGGCTCGGCCGGTTGCGGCAAGACCCTCCTGGCCATGGAGTTCATCGTGCGGGGGGCCCTGGAATTCGGCGAGCCCGGGCTCTTCGTCTCCTTCGAGGAAAACGTCGAAGAGCTGACCAAAAACGTCGCCTCCCTGGGCTTCGATCTGCCGGCCCTGGTGGAGCAAAAGCAGCTCGCCCTGGATCACATCTATATCGAGCGCAGCGAAATCGAGGAGACCGGCGAATATGATCTGGAAGGTCTGTTCATCCGCCTGGGTTACCAGATTGACGCCATCGGCGCTAAACGCGTCGCTCTGGATACCATCGAGGCCCTGTTCGCCGGCCTGCCCAACGAACTGATCCTGCGCTCCGAGCTGCGCCGCCTCTTCCGCTGGCTGAAAGACAAGGGGGTCACCGCTATCATCACGGGGGAACGGGGCGAAGGGACGCTCACCCGCCACGGCATCGAGGAATACGTCTCCGACGCGGTCATCGTCCTGGACCACCGGATAGAGGGCCAGATGGCCACCCGGCGCATCCGCTTCGTCAAGTACCGCGGCTCCCTGCACGGCACCGATGAGTATCCCTTCCTGATCGATGAGCAGGGCATTTCCATCATGCCCATCACCTCCCTGGGCCTGGACTACGACGTCAGCAGCGAGCGGGTCACCACCGGCATCCCCCGCCTGGACGGCATGCTGGCCGGCCAGGGCTATTACCGGGGCAGCAGCGTCCTGGTCTCCGGCACTGCCGGCACCGGCAAGTCCAGCCTGGCGGCCTTTTTCGCCGACGCTACCTGCCGCCGGGGCGAGCGCTGCCTCTATCTGGCCTTCGAGGAATCCCAGGCCCAGATCATCCGCAACATGCGCTCCATCGGGCTCAACCTGGAGCCCTGGGTCGAACAGGGACTCTTGAAGTTCCATGCCGCCCGCTCCACCCTCTACGGCCTGGAGATGCACCTGGCCGTGATCCACAAGCTGACCAACGAATTTCAGCCCTCCACCGTGATCATGGACCCCATCACCAACCTCTCCATCGTCGCCAGTGAGAGCGAGGTAAAATCGGTGATGATGCGCCTGGTGGATTTTTTCAAGAACCGGCATATCACCACCTTGTTCACCAACCTGACCCATCCTGGCGAACTGGAGTCGACTACCAGCGGCATCTCCTCCCTGATGGACTCCTGGCTGCTGCTCCTGAGCGTCGAGAGCAACGGCGAGCGCAACCGCATCTTCCACCTCCTCAAATCCCGGGGCATGGCGCACTCCAACCAGATGCGGGAGTTCCTCATTTCCGATAACGGCATCGACCTGGCGGACGCCTATGTCGGCCCTGGCGGCGTCGTCACCGGTTCGGCCCGGGTGCAGCAGGAAAGCCAGGAGAAGGCCGCGGCCCTGGAGGCCCGGACGGAACTGGAGCGCCGCCGGCGCAACCTGGAGCGCAAACGCCAGGTCATGGCGGCTCAGGTGGCGGCCCTGCAAGCGGAGATCGCCGGCGAAGAAGACGAACTAAAAGTGCTGCAAAGCAAGGAAGCAGAGAAGGCCAAAGTGGCGGCCCAGGAACGGGCGGAACTGGCCAATCTGCGCAAAGCCGATGCCCCGAACCCGGGAAAAGGAGCCTGACCGATGGCTAAGACCCCCGAAGAGTGGAACTTGCGCCTCTACGTTGCGGGCATGACCCCCAAGTGTATGGAAGCCTTTGCCAATCTGAAAAAGCTTTGCGAAGCGCACCTTAAGGGGTGCTATTCCATTGAAATCGTCGACCTGCTGGAAAATCCCCAACTGGCTGCGGGGGACCAGATCCTGGCCATCCCCACCCTGGTGCGCAAGCTGCCGGAGCCCATCAAGAAAATCATCGGGGACCTGTCCAATACCGAAAGGGTGCTGGTAGGCCTGGATTTACGGCCTCGCAGTTGACCATTATCTTATCGCTTAACACTGGGGTCCAAAATGGACGAGCCTAAATTCAAAGACGCACAAGAAATCGAGGTGGCCCTGGAAGAGCGGGGCCAAGAGAAGTACTTGCTGCGCCTGTACGTGGCCGGCATCACCCCCAATTCCCTCAGGGCCATCGACAATATCAAAAATATCTGTGAAGCGCACTTGCAAGGCCGCTACGAACTGCAAGTCGTCGACCTCTACCAGCAGCCCGTGTTGGCCCAGGGCGAACAGATCATCGCCGCCCCCACCCTCATTAAAAAGCTGCCCCTGCCGTTGCGCAAGATCATTGGCGATATGAGCAATGTAGACCGCGTACTGGTGGGACTGGACTTGAGACCCAAACCTAAAGCCCAGAGCAAAAGGTAGCGATATGGCAACCAAGCAAGAACTCTTGGATGAGAATGCCGACCTCCGCTCCCGCCTGGAGGAAGCGGAAGAAACCCTGCAAGCCATCCGCCGCGGCGAGGTGGACGCCTTGCTGGTTTCCGGTCCCGAAGGGGATCGGGTCTTTACCCTGAAAGGGGCCGACCATACCTACCGGATTCTGGTGGAGACCATCAACGAGGGCGCCGCGACCATAGCCGCGGACGGCAAAATCATTTACGCCAACCGGAGGTTGGCGGAAATGCTGAAGCTACCCCTGGAACAGGTGATTAACTCCACTGTCGGTAATTATGTTGACCCGGCGGACCGGGAGTCGTTTGAGGCCTTGTTCTCCAGCGGCAAACAGGGGGCTATCCAGGGCGAGGTGCGCCTTCTGGCCACGGATGGTGTCCTGGTGCCCGCCTACCTGTCTCTGAGTAGTATGCAGCTGGAGGCCCTGCCCGACATGGTCTGTCTGGCGGCCACCGACCTGACGGAGCAGAAGCGCCAGGCAGAAATCGTGGCTGCGGGACGTCTCTCCCGGGCCATCCTGGAGCAGGCGGAACACGCCATTGTGGTGTGCGATGCCCACGGCATCATCACCCAGGCCTCCCGGGCCGTGCATCATTTGTTTTCCGGGAACCCGTTGTTCCGCCGGTTTGAGGAAGTCTTCCCGTTACGCCTTGGGTCTCAGCAGAGTGTCGTCGACTTGCCTTCTGAAAAGGCATTTTTCCTGGCCCCGATACTGCAAGGGAAAGTGTACCGGGACGTGGAGGCCTGTTTTAGGTGCCAGGATGGCCAAAATTACCACCTGCTCCTGGATGCCGGGCCGATAACCGACGATAACGGGGCAGTCCTGGGCTGCGTGGTGGTCCTCACGGACATCACGATGCGCAAGCGACGGGAAGTCGAACGCCAAAAGCTGTTAGAACAGCAGCAGGCCCTTGGCGAAGAACTGGCTTCAACCAATGAAGAACTCCAGGTTCAGGCGGATGAACTGAGCGCCCAAAAGGACCAGTTGGAGAGGCTGAACGCCGAACTTAAGACGGCCAACGAGGAAATGGAGTCCTTCTCTTACTCCGTCTCCCACGACCTCAAGGCCCCGGTCCGGGCCATCGAAGGATTCTCCCGGATGCTCATGGGCGAGCACGCCGATAAACTTGACGAGGAAGGACTGCGGCTGCTCAAGGTCATCCGGGACAATACCCAAATCATGCACCATCTCATCGACGACCTGCTGGCCCTTTCACGCCTGGGGCGGTTGCAGATAAGGAAATCCGTCATCAACCTGGCCGCCATGGCCGATAAAGTTTTCGAGCAACTCCAGGTGGAGGCGCTGAAGAGGAACATAAGGCTAACGGTCGGGGAGTTGCCCCCGGCCTTGGGCGATCAATCCCTGCTCCACCAGGTCCTGCAGAATTTACTGGCTAATGCCGTCAAGTTCACCAAGTCCATGAAGAACGCCATCATTGAGGTGGGCGGGCGAACCGCGGGGAAAGAAAATATCTACTACATCAAGGACAACGGGGTTGGGTTTGATGATCGTTACGTCAGGAACCTGTTCCGCCCCTTCCAGCGCCTGCACGGCGGCGAAGAATACGAAGGCACCGGCGTCGGCCTGGCCATTGTCAAACGCATCGTCCAGCGGCACGGCGGCAGGGTCTGGGCCGAGGGGAAGGTCGGCGAAGGCGCGACCTTTTACTTTTCTCTGCCGAAGAATGGGGACTGAGGTTGCAAATTAGTGCCCAGGCGCCTTCCATAAGATCGTTGATAACTGCTATATATCTGATACTTATCAACTGTCTGAAAATTATACCTATCCATTTCATATCAGTATCATAAGCTTCCCATTTAAATCCTTCCCTATCCCCTTGGGAATGAACTGCCCGGTGTGATATGAATTTCCCATCTTGGTTAGTCACTACCGACCTGCCAACATTCTTTCAATAAGGAGTCCAAAAAGATAATGTCCGATTTCGCCCAAGATTATGGCGCCCTGGATGTCCCTGAAGTGCTCTTGCGTCTTTTTCACCCCCGGCCGGAGTTAGGCTTATTTAATCCGCCAACCTCTGCCCAAGAGATACTCATCCCCGTGGACCCTGGGGTGGCGATCGGCGGACGTTTTTATGCTGCGGGAGCAACGGAACCAACTCTTCTATTCTTTCATGGCAACGGGGAAATTGTGGCGGATTACGAAGATCTGGGGCCGCTTTATGTCCAGCGGGGGCTCAACTTCTTTCCTGTAGATTATCGCGGTTATGGCCGCTCCACTGGAACCCCCACTGTGACCTCTATGATGCGCGATTGTGATGTTATCTTTGCCTTTGCGCAAAAATGGCTAAGCCAAGAGGGGTTTTCTGGCCCGCTGGTGGTCATGGGCCGCTCTTTGGGAAGTGCCTCCGCCCTGGAGGTGGCTTTCCAGCATCAAGACCGGCTTGATGGGCTTATCGTTGAGAGCGGCTTTGCTTACGCCGGGCCTCTACTCAAGCTCTTGGGGGTGGACGTGCAGGCCTTGGGGTTCGCAGAAGAAACCGGATTTCGAAATGTGGACAAAATCAGGCACTGGAAAAAGCCTCTCCTCATCATCCACGCCGAATTTGACCAGATCATACCTTTTGCCGAGGGGCAGGCTCTTTATGAGGCCAGTCCATCACCGGAGAAGACCTTCATTGAAGTGGCGGGCGCCAACCATAACGATATCCTGTCGGTTGGCTTTGGTTCTTACATGGAGGCGGTGGTTCATTTGGGTGCCTTGATAAAGCGTGAAAAAGCAAAATAGGTTACATTTCGCTGCCTTTCAAACTTCAAAAAGCCTGAGAACACCAACCACTCTTACGAAAGATCCTTTGCCCTGTCCCCGGCTCATTTGTCCTTTCATATATGCAGATCATACCTTGAATTTTTTATCACCAAACAATAAGTATCTGGTTTGGCAAGTGATCGGCTATTCTCTAACAAGGACTCTCATTTCGCTTTCAAATCTCTCATTATCTGAACATAAGTGGCCAATTTATTTAAGGATAATAGAAGGCTAAGCGGATGCAAAGGAGAGGTTTTGGGGGGAGAGGTTTTGGAGGAGGTGTACCGCGACACCGAAACGTGGATTGGCTGGGCCCAGGGGTTCCAAACGGATGACCTCCCCCTCAGCTTTCACATAAGAGATACAGTCGATATCCCGGGAAGGCTTGGTGGTCTCGATGGTGAGGGAAAGGATCTGGCCGAGTTGGAATGGCGCATCATGATGCAGGTAGAAATAGCTCCCCGACAGGCTGATATCCCTAATAACCCCATACCCCTGATGTATTTCACCACTTCCCGGATTCCGAGTCTGATAATGAATCGGCAAAGAGATGAAAAGACGATTGTGTCGTCTTCTTTCCACGGGAGAGAACATATTACTCTCTCTGAGGCCACTAGGAGGGCTTGGTTTAGAACGATGAAGAGGCTTTTCCCGAGAATCCGGTCTGAGACTTGTTGGCTCTGCGTAGTCGGGTTCTTGATACCATTCCGCTCCCCTCAAAAAGTCAAAATACCGTTGATATAGTACTTCTGCCGTCCTTTTGCCGTCTTCTTCAGAGTTTACCGGGATAGTCTTGTTGAGCCCAGGTAATTTGGGAGATAAAAAGTACCCTCGCTCTGGATAGTAGGCAATGACGAATAGTGTAACATGCCCAATTTTGCCATTGAGCGACCCGGCTTGGTTTTGGCTCCATTTAAGTTGCCGCACAGTTCCACTCCCGAGAATTACCCTCTATTGGCGGAAATTAATAGATGAAGAGCCACAGAACCGATTAATACCGTCCCCAAAGACCATATGGGAAAATAAAAACTAGCCTTATTCTCGAGCCAGTTCCACCATGATTTCTCGGGGCACTTGTCGCAATGGCAAGCCACCATCCTCACTCAAGAAAAAAGCCGGGTCGCCTGTTAACTAGGCAACCCGGCTGTCTCCATGAGACCCGCGGCTTTCCGTCCCCACCTCACGGTGGGTTTGGCTTTACCACTTTCCCCTTCCCGTCTCACGACGGGTTTGGGTTTACTACTTCCCATCCCCACCTCACGGTGGGTTTGGGTTGAATGCCCGGAGACGATAAAAGACCAAGCCGCCATTCCCAGGCAACCCGGCCTCTTCCTTGAGACGCTTGATTTTCCGGTCCCGACTTACGACGGGTTTAATTCTCTAAATAAATTTAAAAGTTATTTTTATATTTGTCAATATCCAAAAATTTAATATATATATTATTAAGTATAGGAAACTGCATCATGGTCAGAAGTATCGGATTAATAATCTTTACCTATCGGGCACCTTGGACCCGGAAGGTTAGTTCTGTCAGTCAGGCGGTCCGGCCCCCAGCTGAATCCTTTTAAAACTTCGGCTTTTCCTCCAGCTCACCATTACCGCGCGGTGCTTGTCTGGGGTTCTTAAGCTCCACGGCAGCGAGGTGTCTTGGTCGTGTGGCTTGTGGTATGCCCAATTTTTGGAAAAATTACTTTTTCAAGGAAACTTGTGCTATCATGGCGTCGATTATAGGATTCGGCTTCAAGAACAGAAACCTTCGGGGGTTTTCTTCGGGCCAAAAGGCCCCAAAAACCAATTTTTGACTGCAGTGGCTAAGTCTGCCGCATAATCTCGGTTCACAACCTGTAGCTTCAGGGAACTTTTTGAGTCCCCTCCGCTATCAACCGGTATAATTAGTGTTTCTAATTAGTTAACCTTAGCTTTGGCTTAGCCGGACAGAAATAATCTCGATAGCCAATGCAGACGTCAAGAGGCCCAACCCCAAAAAACGGTGGCCAAGTATTGCATTTCCAGATCGTGTGATCCCTTGGCAGATAACGATATAACCGAAAATTATATTTATATGAAACACTCATGAAAAAGATTACTTCCGAAAAAACACTAATCATATTTACTGTCTTGATAGGTATATTCCTATCAATGTACCAATTTATTCAGAATAGAAGTTTATGGTTAGATGAATCTTATCTCTCACTTAATATAATCCATAAAAGCCCTTTTGAATTACTAAAACCATTAGACCTGGGCCAAGTAGCTCCGATTTTATTCCTTGAAATAGAAAAAGTATTTTCTATAGTGATTCCAAATTCCGAATTTGGGTTACGATTATTTCCCATGATAAGCTTTTCGATCTCTCTGTTGTTGTTTTATAAAATAGTCAATGATATTCATCATAATTATTATACAATAATATTCTCATTAGCGCTTTTTGTCTTTAACCCTACTTTAATTAATTATTCAGTTGAAGTTAAACAATACAGCACTGATGTACTCGTATTAACATGTCTTTATTTTTTTGCTTTGAAAATAGACCATAATGATAAGTTAACCTATTATTATTTGGGCATTATCGGGACTGTCAGCATATTTATATCCAATGTAGCGCCTATCATACTGTTTACAGTTTGCTTTTATTTAATTTATTCCAACTATATCAATAAGCACCACAATTTATTTCATATAGCTATCATTTCACTTGTATGGGGTTGTTCATTTCTACTATACTATGTTTTATTTATTTATAAACATATTCCAAAAGAGACATTAGACTATTTTATAACTAGTTGGGGTTATTATAATGGTTTTATGCCGACCGATCCATTTAAGATTCAGTTTTATCAGTTTATTAGAAATATAAGTTCGATGATCTTTACTTCTCTTTTCAGATTTGGCAAAATCGGAGGGATTAGCCTAATTATTTTATTTTTCACAGGAATCCTCAGCTTAATTAAAAACAGAAAAATAGCCCTTTTTATTCTCACAATAACACCATTGATCCTCCACCTGCTGTTATCTGCACTTAAACTTTACCCTTTTGATACAAGACTTATTTTATATACCTGTCCATGTATTATTATAATTTGCTCTTTTGGTTTTGATTACTTTGTGAACATTCTTTTCAATCCTTTAAAAATTGGAAGACTAAGTATTTTAGCACTTTGCATTCCATTGTTACTGTTTTATTGTTTTTATCTTGATACTGGGTTAACTATGAAAAAATATGGAATAAAAGAAAGCATTATATTTATTGGACAACACATTAATAAAAATGACAAATTATTTGTAAGCTATTTTGCAAGTTGGCCTTTTCGCTACTATAGGGATATAGGTTTCATTAAAACGGACTCCAATAATATTATCTATGGAAATATCAATAAAATTACTTGGAATGGAAAAAGATGGATAGCCGATACTATACAATTATCTAATGAATTAAGTTTATTAGGCGGTAGAGTTTGGTTTTTATTTGTAGAAAATGGAGATGAGGATGAAAGAATGCAATTTGTAAATAACTATTATAAGTTGAGAGGCAAAAATATTATTCAAGAATATCATACCAGGGGGTCTGACGTCTATTTATATAAGACTAATAATTAGTTTCCATTTGGAAATGCATCTATTTGATTGTAATATTGAAAACGGTTAATCTAACGCATTTTTCATTATTAATAGATACCTTGATCACATGATTTAATTTGTCCCACACAGGGAGATTATATAAAATAGAAACTTTAATTATTGTCCTCTAATCGCATTGTGAATATTATAAATGTATTATCTTTTCGTCTGTCCTATTCTTTAATGGTCACTTCATTATCTCTAACCTCGGCCCCAAGATTATTATTGAGCCTACTATGAAGGGTGAAATGACAAAGGTGTTAGTTTCTGCTATATCTTCGCACTTTTCTTCATAGTGCCCGGTGTGACGATATGCCTACCATATCTGTCCCCGTGCTGGGGACCAGCCGGCAGTAGTCAGGTCCGGTTCGGATGCTGGGGCACCTGAGTCCGGTGATGACCCTGGGAAAGTAAAATCGCTTTGTCCCGAATCTGACCCGGGCCGACGGCAAGGCCCTCTTAACGACGCCGGAGTGGCGAAACGTTCGGGAGGGGTCAAAAGATTTTCGGTGGAATTATGGTAGGTTAACGCCTATTGTGGTAGTGAGGGAACCGCCCTTGAGGGCGAAGGTGCCGCTGCTGCCGCTGTTGGCCGCCAGGGTGAGGATATTGGTCACCGTATGGCTGCCGCCGCTCTGGGTGAAAGAGCCGGTGCCGCTTGAGCCGACGCCTTCGTTAAAGGTTAACAGGCTGCCGCCGCTCAAGGTGTAGGTGCCGCTGCCGGTGGCTTGATTACCCAGAATCAGACTGCCAATCACATGTTGAGTGCCGCCGGTCTGGGTAAAGGCCCCGGTCCCGGCGTCACCGAGGTAGTCATTGTTGCCCACCGCTAGGCTACCGGTGCCGCTCAGGGTGTAGGAGCCGCTGGACCCGGAGTTACTACCGATGTGGAGATCGTTGGTAACCGCGTTGGTGCCGCCGCTCTGGGTAAAGCCGGCGCTGCCGTTTAAGCCGACGGTTTCGCTCAGAGATTGCAGGGTAAACGCCCCCGTCTGGCTCAGGATCACGCCGGTGCTGGCGCCGGTGGCATCCAGGGCGAAAGAGTGAAAGGTCTGGACGCCGCCGTTGGGGTTGTCGTAGGTTATGGTGAGGGTTGCGGGGAAGGTACTGTTGAATATTTGGACGTCATCACCACTCGCAGGTGGGTTGGGAAAGCTGCTCCAATTGTTGCCGTTACTCCAGTTGCCAGTGGTATCAGTCCAGTTAGTCGTGGTGGCTTGGGCGGGACCCGTCCACAGGCATAACGAGATCAAAAAAATCCCCAGGATGAACCCTGGCAGCCAGGGCATTTACCTTTGAGAAGTAGCCGCAGGCTTTAGCCTGTGCCACCCTTTGACTGCAACCTGGTATGAGATCGGATGGATCAAAAACCCTGGTCTACTTGCCGGAATCAACCCTTGCGACCCGGGAAGCACAGCCGGAGCGGCAGTGCGTGTCGTGGTTCTACCGCACCAAAAACAAAATTTTCAGGGTCCTGCGCATCAAGTTGGCCTTCTGGGGGGTATTGAGGCTGCCGAAGTGCCGCAATCTGCCAGTGGGGTCAGATCAAGAAAGCCCGGAATCTATTTATGAATACGTGGTTAGTGGAACTTTGCCGGAATTAATTGTCGGGGGATTCTCGAATCACCCCTTCGCTATTTACGGCTACGCTGCAACCACCTAATAGCCCGCCGCCTTAATTACCCAAAGAATGAAGTGAACACCTTTGCCACCTACAATCGGCGGCTAACTTGCCACTAGGGCGCGTTATCAGTGGACTATGGAAAAATGCAGATATGGTCTGGAAATGGAAAGTTTTTAGCCTCGCATAAAAGCTGGATCAAGTAGTCATTCATGCACCCCTGGCATATGGCCTCCTTTACCTGATGGGCCCGGCCCTGGACTTCAGAGGTCCACCAGAAGCCATCCTCTTTGTCCAGCCCCACCCTGGACCGCCTAATGCCCTGAGTATTTGTGACCCCCGAAACCTAAAACCCTTGCCCCGGGGATTTCCACTCCGGGGCTTTTTCATTTTAGGAGATTTCAGTTTTCGAATCATTATGCACAGATCTCATGAGAGCGGATAGTGCAGATATATTTAGTCCCATGAGCTAAGAAGACCGCGCCTTCGCTTGACGTCTATCGCACCATTACTGGCCAGCGTTCTGCTCAGCGACCTTTAGCGGAGGCGTTGGCAGATCGAGACTTTTCTCGTCGGATCAAGCAACAATAGGCGAAAATACCTATTTTAATGCGCAAAACTATCTATGCCACCCTCTGTTTTTAAGAGAAGATCAACAGGATGACTTTTGACTTGCAGGGGAGAGAGAAATGCCTGGCGGGGGCAGGAGTTGGCCGGGGAAATCGGCCGGATTACCAAGGCCTTAGTCTGGTGCTGCTGAGGTCCTGAAAGGCGCCTTCATCTTTTTGGCCGATCTGCTAAGGGGAATAAGCGCCCGAGGCGCAAAGTCCGATCTTCAGCTCATCCAGGTGCTTTCCAATGACCGGGATATGCCGGAGATGAAAATCACGCTGAATGGGAAGATTAGCTGAAATCCGGATGAAAAACACCTGGGGAAAGCTCCCTACATTATGAGTACTTGGCAATATAATCATCCGCGATGGCATATTTGATTAGATCGGCCAACGTTTTGGCGTTCAATTTTTCCATGATATTATCCCGATGCCGACGTACCGTATGGGGGCTAATAAACAGAGCTTCGGCAATTTCTCTTTTCTTCTTACCTTCGGCCAGGAGTTTCAAGATTTCCTTTTCCCTGATCGTCAAGACCTCTTTTCCCTCATTTTCCCTAAATAGAATCGGAATTATATTGGGAAGAATGGGAGAAAAATACTTTCCTCCTTGTTTGATAGTTCTAATAGCGCGAATTAGCTCACTGCTGGCATCATCTTTGGACAGAAATCCATCGGCTCCCTCTTTCAGAACTTGCCGAATAAATGCTGTTTCCTTGTGCATAGTCAGAACCAATATTTTTGCTTGTGGACAAATTCTTCTAATTTCTTTAATTGCTTCTAAGCCTCGCATATTGGGCATTGAAAGGTCCAGGATGACCAAATCCGAAGAGGAATTGTTCAAGAGTTGCAGCAATTCCAAGCCATCACCGGCTTCGCCGCTGATCTTGACATCTTCTATTTCTTCGATGATTTTTCGTACTCCCTCGCGAAACATCGTGTGATCATCTACCAGCACCACGTTATAGGTACCCATGCCTAATTCCCTCCTGGAATTGGAATGGTAAAAGAAATTTTCGTACCCTGATTTTCCCGGCTCCAAAGCAGATCTAAGGCCAAGGCCAAGCAAGAGAAGATAACTACAAAAAAGAATTGGAGTAAGGAATAAGGGATATCGTTGGAGTGACTCGGGGACTTGCAGTGGACCTTTTTCATTTTTTAATGATGGCAAAGGTAAAAAAGGTCAGATTAAGCCAACCCGTTGCCAAACCCGTAAGCAAGCCGCTGAAGAAGATAATTGTTGCCATTGCTTGATATCCCGCAAGGCCAATTACTATTCCATAGGCTAAAATTGTGGCTACTTAAATTGAACATGGATACTTCAATAACAATTTACAATTGGGAAATACCTGAATTTATCATAGGCAAAATTACCTAGTAGGCTCAAGCTGACCTGCCCCCGGTACTTGTACCAAGTTTTAAGTTAGGCTCCCGGACAAAAAATGGGGTAGCAGCAGCTACCCCAAAGTCTTAGCAAATCTGGCTCCCGGGGACGGACTCGAACCGCCGACCAAGTGGTTAACAGCCACCCGCTCTACCAACTGAGCTACCCGGGAGTGTGGCAATCAAACTGGCTGGGGGACAAGGATTCGAACCTTGATAGGCAACTCCAGAGGCTGCAGTCCTGCCGTTAGACGATCCCCCAGTGCGACTTGACCCATTTTATATATGCGGTCGGCGGGATTTTGTCAAGAGGCCCGGTGGTCAAGCGGTGTAAAGCAAAGCCCCGCGCCACCCTGGCAAATAGCGGCATGGCCAGCAGCTGGATAATCACGGAAAAGGCCGCCAGGCCCCAGAGCGAGACCTCATGGAGGACCCCTATAAGGACGTTGCCCAGGAGGGCTCTGCTGGGATGGAAAACCGGCTCTGGCTCCTTTGACCAGAGGAATACCGCGGCAACTCCCACTAGTCAACTTCTCTACCGCGATATTTGCGCTACCGGTCCAGCCCCTTTTTTCCCAACCGGTGGATAAGATATTGACAGATACCGGAAAAAGCCTTATCTAAAAATGAAAATTAGGGTGATGAAGTCCACCGGAACCGCTGCTGTGAGCTAATGACTTCTGTCCATTTCTGGGGCAGAAGTTTTTTTTGCGCCAAGGCCAAGGAGCTGCAATGAGAGTATATCGGGACCTGAAAGAAGACCTGGAAAAACAATTGGACCGCTTAGCCGGGCTGCCGGAGGTGCAGGGCCCGCAGATAACCCGGCTCCTGGATAAATTGAGGGAAAACCGCTTCAACCTGGTGATCCTGGGGGCCTTTAAACGGGGGAAGAGCACCCTGATCAACGCCTTGCTGGGAGAGCCGGTTTTGCCCACCGCCATTGTCCCCCTCACTTCGGTGGTCACCATCCTGGGCTATGGCGAGAGCCTCGATATCCAGGTGCACTTTCAGAACGGCCGGAGCCAAAAAATCACCCAGCCGGAATTGGCCGATTACATCACGGAAAAGGGGAACCCGCGCAATCAGAAAGGGGTGCGGGAGGTGGAGATCGCCTATCCCTCGGAGTATTTGCGGGACGGGGTGCGCATCATCGACACCCCCGGGGTGGGCTCGGTCTATAGCCACAATACCGAAGTGGCCTATAATTACCTGCCCCAGGTGGACGCGGCCGTCTTCGTGGTCACGGCGGACCCGCCCTTATCCGCGGCGGAACAGGAATTCCTGAAGGATATCCGGGAATACGTCCACAAGCTCTTTTTCGTGCTGAACAAGATCGACTACGTGGATGAGACGGAGCGGCAGGAGGCCCTGGATTTTACCACCGAGGTGCTGAAAGGGAGCCTGGCCGCCCAGCAGGTGATGATTTTTCCGTTGTCCGCCAAGCTGGCCCTGGAAGGCAAAACCAACGGCGGCTCGGAATCGTTGAGCGCCAGCCTCCTGCCTCGATTTGAGGAGCACCTGCGTCGGTTTCTTTACGAAGATAAGGGCCGCGTCTTGCTGATTTCCTGTATCACCGGGGTGCTCAAGGCCTTGAGCGACTCGACCTTGGCCCTTAAAGTCGAACGCCAGGCCAGCGCCATCCCCCTGCAAGAGCTGGAGGAAAGGATTGCCCGGTTCCACCTGGAAAGCCAGGGCCTGGAGAAAGAGCGCGAGATGTCTCTGCTGCTCCTGGATGGACGGATCAAAGGGGTGCTGGCGCAGCTCAATCAAGACCTGGAGGCCTTTAAGCGGCAGACCGTGGCCCGGCTGCGCCGGGAGGTGGAGGTCGAGTTTCAGCGGCAGAGCCGCCTGGCCGCCGATCTGCGCCGGGAGATGGAGAAATATTTATTCGCGGCGCTGCGGGAGGTCTTCACGGATTGGCGGCGCCAGGAAATCGACCGGCTGGCGCTCTCATTGGCGGACACCCACCAGGAGTTCGCCGGACGGATCAACGGCATCCTGGAGCGCCTGACCCAATTGACCGCCCGGATCTTTGACTTCTCCCTGCGAGGTTTTGCGGCCGAGGCAGCCTTCACCGAAAAAGCCAGGTTCTCGTTTAAATTTAAAGATGAACCGGTGGGGCTGGAAATCCTGCAAATGACCGTGACTTCGCTCCTCCCCCGGGCCCTCACCAAAGGTTTGCTGCTGAAGAAACTCCTGGAAAATGTGGCTGAGCTGGTCGATAAGCATTGCGGCCGGCTGCGTTACGATTTTCAGCAACGGCTCCAGGAACTGGCCCGGGATTTCCGGCAGGACTGGCTGGCCAGGATCGACGATACCACCCGGAGCATCGCCCAGGCCCTGGAACGGGCCAGGACCCAGAAGCAGGCGAGCGCCCAGGTGGTGTCGCGCCGGGCCGGAGAGGTGGCGCAGAGATTGACCGAAATGCAGCAGGCCGAAGGCTCGTTATTGGGGTTAAAGACCCGCATTGAACAATCCCTGTCTTAGGGAAAATATTAACAAGGGAGGAAGGAACCAGATTTGCCCTTGAAACTCGCTAAACAAATCTTATTTTCAGCATAGGCCCTAACCATTCTCCTCAGGAGGTGAGATTATGGAGGACTATACGAAAATCGAGCGGGAAAAGAAGCTTCCCAGCGTAGGGCAGACCGTGCGCAGCAAGAAGTTCGGCACCCTGTGGCGCGTCATGGAGAAAAAAGAGGTCTGGCAGAACATCCAATTTCCCGACCCCCAGACCAATGAGCCACGCATGGTCCCGGCCATCTATCTGAGCTATTGGAAGGTCCAGGATGGGGTCATGCCGGGGGTGGGCAAGATGATGGGCTTTCTGTACACCCTGTACGATAATACCTTCGAACTTAACTGGGACATCGTCCTCCTAAGTTGATCTGATTGCCTTCCAGGCAATGCCAAGCGGGGCCGAACTACATCCGGCTCCGTTTTTCTTTCTGGGCAAAGTATATATCCGTTGGCAATATATACCCTTGGCTAAAAATGCGATAAAGTCACCGAAGAAAGCTGCTCCGATCCCCTCTGAATAGATGGGCAGGGCGGGCGGTTCTTTGCCTGGGAAAAAGCTGGGGAGGCGACCAAATGTGTGAGTTCTGTCATTCGCACGGGGACGGCAAGAAATGGTATCTCAATGCGGAGAACTACTCCGAGGAACTGCTCAACAACCTGGAGCGCCGCAAGTTCTTCGAGGAATTTTTACCGGAGGCCAAAAATTGGGATGGCGCCAAGATCGAGGCCGGTTTCCAAAAGGCCATGCAGTCTCCGGCCTGGCTGCGAAAACTGATCTATTGGTACCGGGAGAAGCGCCAGCAGCGGGATCACTTCGGGCAGGTGGTGCCCCTGGAAGACCTGGCCCAGGTATTCGACCTGGCCAATTCCATCGTCCGCATCCCCTGCATCTGCCGCAAGATGAGCAAGGGGAAGAATGACGCCACCTATTGCTTCGGCCTGGGTCTGGACCCTGAAAAGATGCTGGGTATGAAAGAGGCCTTCCTGGAAACCTTCCAGCTCGGCCCCGATGACGCCCACTTTGACCGTCTCACCAAGGCGGAGGCCCTCGACCTGCACCGGAATTTTGAACAACAGGGCTTGATTCACACCATCTGGACCTTCAAGACCCCGTTCATCGGCGGCCTCTGCAACTGCGACCGGGCCGACTGTATGGCCATGCTCAGTTATCGCTATAATTTTCGCACCTTCTTCAGGGCGGAGTTTGTGGGCGAAGTGGACCAGGACGCCTGCACCGGCTGCCGGGAATGTCATTCCATGTGCCAGTTCGGGGCCATCGGCTTCTCGGTGGTGGACCAGAAGACCTTCATCGATCCCGTCCGCTGCTACGGCTGCGGCATCTGCCGCTCGGCCTGTGAGATGGCGGCCATCGACCTGAGGCCCAGAAACGACCACCCCATTGCCCAGAACCTTTGGTGATTCGTAGGGGCGGACCTGCGTGTCCGCCCGGCTAGGGCCGCCACCCAGGTCGGCCCTGACCTCGCAAGGGAGCAAACATGACCAAAATCATCCTGGTACGGCACGGCCAGACCCCGTGGAACAAGGACAAGATCTTTCGCGGCTCCCGGGATATCCCCCTGAACGACCAGGGTCGGGAAGAGGCCCGGTTGGCGGGGGAGTGGCTCAAGGGTGAGACCATCCAGGCCGCCTACTGCTCGCCCCTATCCCGGGCGAGGGAGACCGGCGAGGCCATCGCCCGCCACCACGGCTTGCAGGTGGACGGATTTGCCGGGCCTGACCGACCTCTTTTACGGGGATTGGGAGGGCCTGTCCCTCTCCGAGGTCAAGGTAAAATACGCCGACCTCTACCGGCAGCTGGGAAACCTCCCCCCAGACGGTGCGGTTCCCCGGGGGCGAGACCCTGGACGAAGTCAAGGCGCGGGCCCTGGCCGCGGTGGACCAGGTGGTGCAGCGCCACCCGGGCCAGGTGGTCCTCCTGGCGGCCCACCGGGCGGTGAACAAGGTGCTCAGCGCCGCGCTCATCGGCCTGGACAACTCCCACTTCTGGCGGCTCGGCCAGGACACCACGGCCGTCAACCGCTTTGACTGGACCGGCGACACCTGGCAGATCATGGCCCTCAACGACACCTGCCATTTAAGGGGCATGCCGCGGGGAGAGTACGTGGATTTTTAGAAGGTCCTGGTTCCTCATGAGCCTTCGGCGCCTCCATAAAACCTGAAAAGGCCTGAAAAGGTTGGCGGGGCGGGCGTCCCCGCCCGCCATCTTCTTTATTTCTTGCGCCTTTTCTTTGCGCCTTGGCGTCTTGGCGTGAGATTCAACTTTTCAGGGCAGAGAAGGGGCGCCGTGCGCCGCCTTATTGCTCACATTTAACCGGCTGGGCCGCCGCCGAATCCGGACCGGCCAGCGGTCGGAACATCTTTTTACTGGCGCCGCAGCAGGGACATTTCCAGTCGTCGGGCAGATCCTCAAAGCGGGTTCCCGGCGGGATTTTGCCTTTTTTATCTCCCCTGGCCGGATCGTAAATATAACCGCAGTTGGTCATCTGGCACTGCCACATATCTTCGGGCTTCGACTTTTCCATCTCGTTCTCCCCAAAAATTAATCCAACAATTATTTCTCCCGATCACAAGCTTCCCCTGGCCGCAATAAATCGGCCGGACAAGTAGAAAATAAAAAATTAGGCCTTAACTTGTAAGGGACACCGTGATCGGGCGCCACGTCCCGATAACTACAAGATAATTCATTTGCGTCCCGGGACAAGGGGCGCCCCGAAGAGAGGCGAGCCTTATGGGAAAATACGAGGTACTGAATTGGAGCGGTGAAAAGGCCAAGCAATTCGGCCATGCCGGCCGCACGGAGGACCCTTATCTACCGGAGGAAGGGCAGGAGGCTTCCCTCTGCACCAGTTGCCAGGCCCTCTACCAGAACAAGCGCTGGTTCTTTAACGAAGAACTATCCGGCAAATTGGCGGGCACCCACAAGGTGAAAGCGGTGGTCTGCCCCGCCTGCCGCAAGATCGAGGACCATTATGTGGAAGGTTACCTCACCCTGAGCGGCGACTTTTTGGTGGAGCACAAAGCCGAACTGGTCACGCTCATCGAAAAGGAAGCCGGCCGGGTGGCGAAGCGGAGTGTCATGGACCGCATCATCCAAATGGTCCCGGAGGGCGAAAAGCTGGTGGTGGAAACCACCACGGAGAAGTTGGCCCAGCACCTGGGCCGGGCGGTTTACAAGGCCTACAAAGGCGACCTGAGCTTCCAATGGGGCGAGCCGAATAGGTTCGTGCGGGTGTATTGGGCCAGGTGAGAGAGCTGTAACCGTAGGGGCGACCCGCCGGGTCGCCCTTTTGGTGGCACGGGCCTTCCAGCCTGGGCCGAATGCCGCTGGGGCGGGCCTCTGTGCCCGCCTTTTGCTTGGTCGGCCGGGACGCCCCCCCACAGAGGCTATTTTTTCCTTTTCCCCTCTTCGCCTTTTACCCTTTTACCCCCTTCTTTTCCGCTTTCGCCTCTGCTTTTGGCTTTTTCCTTGCCCCTCTTCGCCTCTGCCCCCCGAGTCTTCTGCTTTTCGGGGCGGCTGGTTCGGCTACCGGCTCAGTGCTCACGGCTTCCGGCTCACCCTCCTCCTCGGCCAACACCAGGTTGACGTGGCGGCGGCGGATATCGACGTGGGCCACCGTGACCCGCACCTGGTCGCCCAGGGAGAAGCTGGACCCGGTCTTGCGGCCGGTCAGGCGCATACGCACCTCATCGTAGCGGTAGTAGTCGTTGGGCAGGTCCACCAGGCGCACCAGCCCCTCGGCAAAGACCTCGTCCAGGGCGACAAAAAAGCCGAAGGCGTTGACCCCGGTGACCCGGCCGGAGAAGGTGTCGCCCTCGCGGTGGGACAGGAAGCGCACCTGCATGCGGGCCAGCATCTCCCGCTCCGCCTCAATGCCCAGACGCTCTCGTTTGTTCAGGTGGTTGCACTCGGCCTCCAGGTCGTCGGGTTCCAGGGAGACAGGCGGTTTCTTGCCGGCCAGCTTGGCTATCAGCAGCCGGTGGACGATCAGGTCCGGGTAGCGCCGGATGGGGGAGGTGAAGTGGGTGTACCACTCGCTGGCCAGGCCGTAATGCCCCAGGGCCTCGCCGGCGTAACGGGCCTGCTTCAGGGAGCGCAGCAGCATCAGTAAAACCATGGGGGCCAGCGGCGACTGGCTCACTTCCTCCAAAAAGCCCTTGAGCGCCCGGGGGTCCCGGTGGGCTTCCTTGGGCAGGACAAAGCCCAGACTCTTGAGAAAGCCGCGGAAGACCGCCATCTTGGCGGGATCGGGCGGCTCGTGCACGCGCAGCAGGGAAGGCTCCCCCAGGAAGATGGCCACCGCTTCGTTAGCGGCAATCATGAATTCTTCGATAATCTGGTGCGAAAGCAGCGAGTCCACCCGGCGGATGTCCTCCGGCCAGCCCCGCTCATCCAGCACCACCTCCGCCTCCGGGATGCTCATCAAGAGGCTGCCCCGCTCGCCGCGCCGGTCCCGCAGCAGGGTGCGCAGCTCTTCCATCCAGCCCAGCATCTTGAGAAAAGGCCGATATTGCTGCCGCAGGGCCCGGTCCTTTTCCGTCAGCAGCCGGTGCACCTGCAGATAAGTGAGGCGGGCGTGATTGCGGATCACGGCCCGGGCAAACTGGAAGCGTTTCCGCTTACCCTGGCGGTCAAAGTCCAGGATGACTACCACCGCCAGACGGTCGACGTCGGGCTTGAGGCTGCAGACGTCCGTGGCCAGCTGCTCCGGCAGCATGTGCACGGCCCGCTGGGGAAAATAGACGCTGTTGCCCCGGAGGTTGGCTTCTTTATCCAGAATCGATCCCGGCGTGACGTAGTGGCTGACGTCGGCGATGGCCACGTAGAGGGTGAAGGCGCCGCCGGGCTTCTTCTCGACATAGACGCCGTCGTCGAAATCCCGGGCGCTTTCGCCGTCGATGGTCACCATGGGCAGCTCTCGCAGGTCCAGACGGTCCTTCAGGACCCGGGGCGACAACTCCAGGGTAATCTTCTCGGCCTCGGCCAGCACCTCCGGGGGAAATTCATCCGGCAGGCCGTATTTCAGGATGACCAGCCGGGTCTGGACCGCGGCGTCTTCCACCGAGCCCAGGACCTCGAGGATGGTCCCCTGAGGGTTCAGATGACCGGTGGGATAATTGCTCACCGCCGCCCGCACCATATCTCCGGCTGCCGCGCCCGCCAGCTGCTCCGGGGGAATGACCAGGTTGAAGATGAGGTGCTCGTCTTCGGGCTCGACGTAATAGGTATTTTCCGCCTGGCACAGGAGGCCCAGGACCTCTTTGTGCCGGCGCTCCAGGACGCGGATTACCTTGCCTTCCTTGCGGCTGCCCCGGGTCCCTTCGATCCTGACCACCACGCGGTCGCCGTGCCAGGCCTCCTTCAGGTTCAGGGCGGTGAGATAAATGTCGCGGCCGCCGGTCTCCGGGGTGACGAAGCCGAAGCCGTCGGGGTGCACCGATAATTCCCCGGTCACCAGGTTCATCTTTTCGGGCAGGCCGATGCGGCCGCCCTTGAGGGAGACCAGCTTCCCCTGGTTGACCAGCTGCTCCAGCAGGGCGTTAATGGCCTCGGCCTGGTCCGGCTCTCCCTGCATGATCTGCAGCAGCTCAGCCGGTAATAACGGCCGCGCCGCCTCTTCAAACGCCCGCATCACCCGGCCTTCCAGGGAGGGGCGCCGTTTTCTGCGTCTGCGGTGATCCATAATTGCTCCTATTCAATCATGCGGGGCGAACCCCAGGTTCGCCCCTGCGAAAAATCTTGACCTACTTTATCAGCCAGGCCGCGGTGGCCACCAGCCAACTGCCCTCGTTGGCCAGTTCGCTCAAGGCCGAACCCTGGCGGTTCCGGTCCCAACCGGCCTCCTTAATGGAATACCAGAGCTGCCCCAGCCGGGTCAGGATGGTGATATGCCCGGTGACCACGGCCAATGGGGCCAGGCCGCGGCCGCCCACCATCATGATCTTATAGGCCAGGGCGAGCTGCGGGATAGCCTTGAAACCCACCGCCAGATAGCCCTTGACCATGGGATCGACGAGGCCCAGATTGAGCCGGTAGGCCACCAGCAGGGTCAGAGTGAGCCCGGCGGCCACCAGCAGGGTGGTCACGGTGTCGGTGCCGTCCCAGATATGGGTGCCCCGCCAGAGCATCACCCCCAGATCGGCCAGCACCATCAAAGTCCAGGCGGCATAGCTCAAAATGGTTTGCCGGGTCACCCGGCTGGCCTGATTGCGGTGCGCCCGGAAGGCCAGCACCAGGTTGAGCAGCAGAAACGCCAGCCAGCTCAGGAACCAGCTGATGTTCACTCCCTGCTGGGAACTCAAGAGGCGCAGAAACTGGCTGCCGCCCCAGACAAAGGTAAAGCCGATTTGCACGATGAACAGGGTATCAGTGGTCCAACGGCTGCTCCGGGGAGCCGCCCTGGCCCTGGAGGGGTTTTGAGGCCGGTTTGAAAAAACGCCAAACATATCTTGCATCAGTCCTGAGATTTAGCTTATCACCAACTTATTTGTCTAAGTGTAGAATAATTCGTCATCTTTTACGATAGCAGTGTCGATATTTCTGCTTTCCTTGCCTTTGCTGAAGGCTGCCTAGTCTCCTCATTTCACCAGCCAGGCCAGGGTGACCAGCAGCCAGGTGGCCTCGTTGGCCAGTTCGCTTAAGGCCGCGCCCTGGCGATTGCGGTCCCAGCCGGCCTCCCGGATGGCGAACCAGAGCTGCCCCAGCCGGGTGCAGATGCCGATATGGCCCGCCAGGAGCATGAGGCCGGCCATGCCCGCGCCGCCCACCGTGAAGATTTTGTAGGACAGGATAAGTTGCGGCAGGCCGATAAAGCAGGCCGCAAAACCGGCGTGCACCAGGGGGTCGGCGAGTCCCAGGTCCAGCCGATAAGCGATCAAGCCGGTGATCATCAGACCCGAGGCCACCAGGATGGTGGTCAGGGTATCCTTGGCGTCCCACAGTTCCGTGGCGGTCCAGAGCAGTGCCCCCAGACAGGCGGCGATCACCGTGGTCCAGGCGGCGTAGGTCAGGACGGCCTGGAGGGTCACCCGGCTGGGTTGGCGGCGGTGGGCCCGGAGGGTCAGGGTCAGATTGATCAGCAGGAAAGCCAGCCAACTGGCCAGCCAACTGAGATTGACCCCCTGGGTGGTGCTGAACAGGCGCCGGAATTCGCTGCCCCCGGACACCAGGGCCAGGACGAGCTGCAGGGCGAAGAAGGCGTCGGCGGTGGTCTTTTTGGTTAACGGCATGGCAATTTTTGGTGTCTAAACGCACTCTTTACTGAAAAAACATAGTGCCGGTTTGACCATAATCAACCCACTGATCACTGACCACTGGCCACTGACCACTGAATTAGATTTGTGCTTCCGTGAACAATTCTATATAATTTTTTTGGGTAAAAAATTTTTTTTGAAAGGCGGCGCCTGCGTATGGCAGGTTTGCAGATAGAATACCTGAAGAAACTGGACCCGGCCCGGCGGCAGGCGATCCTGAGCCGCTCCCGGCAAGACGTCAGCGAAGTCCTGGCCACGGTGGCGCCGATCATCGCGGCCTTGCGGCGGGACGGGGACGCCGAATCCATCCGGCAGCACCGGCAGTTCAAGGCCGATCTGGCCGTGGCGGATCTGGAGGCCACGCCGGAGGAGATCGAGGCGGCTTACCGGGCCGTGGACCCGCAGGTGCTGGCGGCCCTGAAGGTGGCGGCGGGCAATATCGAAAAATTCCACCAGGCCCAGCGGGAACGGGAGATGTGGGCCATGGAAGTGCAGCCCGGCATCCTGGCCGGCCGCCTGACCCGCTCCCTGGACCGGGTGGGCTGCTACATCCCCGGCGGCCTGGCCTCCTACCCTTCCAGCGCCCTGATGAACATCATCCCCGCCCGGGTCGCCGGGGTGAGGGAGATCTTCGCCGCCACCCCGCCGGGGCCGGAGATGGCGGTGAACCCCGCCACCCTGGTGGCGGCCCACCTGGCCGGGGCGCAGCGCCTCTTCAAGATCGGCGGGCCCTGGGCCATCGGCTCGCTGGCCTACGGCACCGAGCTGGTGCCCCGGGTGGACAAGGTCGTCGGGCCGGGCAACAAGTATGTCACCGCGGCCAAGCTCCTGGTCTTCGGCCAGGTGGACATCGACTCCCCGGCCGGCCCCAGCGAGGCCCTGATCCTGGCGGACGAGACGGCCGAACCCCGCTTCCTGGCCCTGGACTTCCTCTCCCAGGTGGAGCACGACCCCGAGGCCGCCGCGGTTTTGGTGACGCCGTCGGCGGAGCTGGCCCGGAAAGTGGTGGACCTGATCGTCACGGAACTGCCCCACCTGCCCCGGCGGGAGATCATCGAGGCGGCCCTGGGCAAGTACTCCGCCGCCCTGGTGGTGGATACTCTGGACGAAGCGGTGGATTTTGCCAATCTCTACGCCGCCGAACATCTCCAGATCGTCACCCGGGAGCCTTTCGCCATTTTGCCCCGCATCCGCCACGCCGGCTCCATCTTTATGGGGCCTTACGCCCCGGTGCCGGTGGGCGACTATGCCTCCGGGACCAACCACGTGCTGCCCACCGGCGGCTGCGCCCGGATGTTTTCCGGCCTGTCGGTGGACGATTTCATCAAGAAGCCCACCTTCCAGCACCTGTCCCGGGAGGCCCTGGCGGCCCTGAAGGACACGGTGATCACCCTGGCGGAGAGCGAAGGGCTGCTGATCCACGCCCGGGCCATTGCCGAGCGCTTCAGGTATACTTGAGCGCCTGGCCGATCAGGCAGGATAGAAGCTATGCCGACCTCTAAAACCCCAGTCCGCGGTCCTCCCGGTGGCGGAATTGAGCGACGTCCAGAACCACGTCAGCCCCCACACCATCGACATCGACAAGGTGGGGGTGAAAAACATCTCCTATCCCATCGTGGTGCTGGACAAGTTCAAGGGCACCCAGCACACCGTGGCCCGGATCAACATGTACGTCAACCTGCCCCATCGCCACAAGGGCACCCACATGAGCCGGTTCATCGAGATCTTGAGCGAATACCGCCGGGACGTCAGCCTGAAACAGATCGGCCCCATCCTGGAGGAGACCCGCCGGCGCCTGCACGCCCAGTCGGCCCACATCGAGATGAGCTTCCCCTATTTCATCGACAAGGAGGCCCCGGTCACCCGGGCCCGGGGGCTTGATGGAGTACATCTGCAACTTCACCGGGGCAATGGACGAGAACGGCAAGCTGGACCTGGTGGTGGGGATCACCGTGCCCATCACCACCCTGTGCCCCTGCTCCAAGGAGATCAGCCTGGTGGGGGCGCACAACCAGCGCGGCGAGGTGCGGGTGCAGGTGCGCTATCGCAAGTTCTTCTGGATCGAGGATCTGATCCGGATGGTGGAGGAATCGGCGTCTTGTGAAGTCTATGCCCTGCTGAAAAGGCAGGACGAAAAATTCGTCACCGAAAAGGCCTACTCCAACCCCATGTTCGTGGAGGACGTGGTGCGGGAGATCGCCCACCGCCTCGGGGAAATCGACAATTTCACCTGGTACTCGGTGGAATCGGAAAACTTCGAGTCCATCCACAACCATTCGGCCTACGCCTATATCGAATCGAAACAGTGACCGCCTCGCCGGATTTGGGCCGCCTTTGCCACTCCCGGATGCAGGCGGCTCTCTCTTTTTTCCTCAAAAAACCCTGCCTTAGTTCAGTTAGGTAATTCTACCTAGTTCAGAATGCGCACTTTTGCCTATTGGCTTTGCCCGGGGCGATCCTTATTTTTTGTATGTTAGGCTAAATCTATCCGTAATAATAACTGGTTATCCTTTTCTTCACCTTCCGAATCCCCTTGGCCGGTGAAGAGTTCGAACGATTTCCTTAAAAGGAGAATGACATGAGCTGCTTTGAAAAGGTGCATGGCGGTTATAAGGCGGACGGCCTGGAACTGCGGGCCGCCAACTGCGGGTGCGGCGGCTTGACCGGCCCCGGCGGAGCCGGGTCGGGCGACTGTTGCTTCACCTACTCCAAGATTAAGCATGATCACAACACCATTTTTTTCTTCGGCAAGAATACCACCCCCAACACCACCAATAACTACGAGTGGGGCTACCGGGTCCAGAAGGGCGACCATATCGTGGATGTGCAGATGTTGGATACCCGGGGTCCCAAGAACTACAAGTTCGGCGGCGTCATGCCCCCGCCGCTGTCGGCCTGGACCGGCAAGGGCTGGGCGGTGATCTCCCAATTCGAGCGTCCCGTGGAGGGCGGCGGCGAGCCCCTGCCGGACTGGTGCGACAGCGCCGCCTCGGCCTGCGAGCGGCCGACGACGGAGATCGAAGAAGGCAAGGGATATTCTCGCTAACTCTTCGCCAGGTAATTAATTTCGAGGCGGACGGCCTTTGTTCTGAGGTAGGACAGGAGGGGCGGTTGGTCTCGATCTTTAGGAATATGCCTGGGAGCATACCTGGGGGGATGGTCCGGAATTTTTGTTCCGGCCGTCCCCCGAATTTTTGGGGCGTAATAAATAATAGTGGCACAGGCTTCCAGCCTGTGGTTCTGTCCTTGATGCTTCTCCACAGGCCAGAGGCCTGTGCCACTGTCATGTTGGCGTTAGTTCTCGACCCGGACCCGGATCTTCAGGAACTGCTCCGGAGGCGTGTTCTTCTCCCAGGGCCGGGCGATATTGACCGTCACCTCGGTGTCCCCCGCCTGCCGGGCTTGCCAGGCAAACTCGAGGCGGCCGAAGTCCCCGGGTAGCGCTTTTTTGGGGGCAAGGTCCCGCCGATACATGAAGGTGAGAATTTTGTCGTCAAAGGCGGGGGGCTGGACATTATAGCCGCCGCTGGCCGGATTGCGCAGATTCAGGACCAAAGTCTCGCCCACCTTCAGGGTCGCCAATCGCCCCGAGTCTTTTTCGGTCAGGGTGAGGGCGGCCGGGGCCGCCTGGACCGGCGCCGCCGGCAGCATCAAGGCCATCAGCAAAAAACCGGCCATTAAAAGCGGGGCGACCCGAGAACGAAACATTAGTGACCTCACCCCTGCGGCAGGCTTAAACTCACCCCCACGATTCCGAGAACTTGGCCTGTCAGGATTATTCATTCTTCCGCCCTTTGCCCTTCTTGACCGCTTTGGCCGGGGCCTTGCCGCTCAGCAGCTTCTCCTGGTCCGGTAGGGCTCCCAGCCACTGTACCTGGCCGGTGTCCAGCTCATAGAGGGCGCCCAGCAACTTGAGTTTGCCGGCCTTCACCTGGGCCTTGATCAGCGGGCTCTTTTGCAGGATATCTTCCATGGCCTGGTAAACATTGTTCTTGATGGCTGCCGCGATCACGACCGCGGCCGCGGCCCCGAGGTTTTCCTCTTTGGCCTTGGTCGCCGCCGGTTTAATGGGGTCCAACAGGGGGCCGATGCTGCCCGGGAGTTTGGCGCCTTCCACCACCGCGCCGACCGCGCCGCACTGGCTGTGGCCCAGGACTACCACCAGCGGAGTGCCCCGCTGGTCCACGGCGTACTCCATGGAGCCGATCTCATCGGTGGCGGCCACGTTGCCGGCCACCCGCACCACGAAGAGATCGCCTATCCCCTGATCAAAGATCACCTCCAGCGGCACCCGGGAATCGGAGCAGGAGAGCACCGTGGCGAAGGGGTGCTGCCCCTGGCCGGCGGTCAGGGCCCGGCGAGCCGCGTCCTGGTGGGGATGGCCGGCTTTGCCGTCGACATAACGGGCATTGCCGTCTTTCAGCAGCTTCAGGGCCTCATCGGCGGACAGGCCCGAGTCGGCAGCCCCCGAAACCAGGGCCGGGGCGGCCAGGACCGCCAGGCACAGGAAAATCAGCAGCGCCGGGGCAATTTTTTTCATCCGGATCATGGCAAGACTCCTGGTTGATGGAGTGGCTTGGGGCGATCATAGCATAATTTTCCGGTTTGGAAACCGGCGGCGACCAGAAATCGCCCCGGCGGTCAGCCGCCATTTCCCCCCAGACCCGCCTTGACAAGTTCCAGGCAATGATCATATGATAAAACATTCAATATTTCAGGAAGTTCGGCGCTCCGGTGGCGGCATCCAGAGGACTAACTTTTGATCTCCGAGGGGGGCAAGAGCATGAGGCACGCACTGGGTATCCGGGATCTGGCGGTGGTAATCCTGGTCCTGTTTCTGGCGGGTTGTACCGAGACTTACGCCTATCTACCTTCCGTGGGCTCGAAGGGTACGTCGCCCACTCCGGGGGCCGAGGCCCAGCCCGCCGCGGCTCCAGCCCGGTCCGGCGGTCGAGGCGCCGGCCCCCAAGCCGGATTTACCGCAGCAGGTCCAGGCCCTGGAGATGCGGGTGCAACAGTTGGAGACCCGGCTGACGGAACTGGAAGGCCGGCAAGCCGCTCCGGCCGCCCCGGTCAAGGAGCACCCGGCGACCTTGTCGCCCTCCAAGGCCGCCTATCCCGCGCCGGCCACGGCCGCGCCCGGAGCCGCGGATAAGACTTACGCCGAGGGCTACCACCTCTACCAAACGAAAAAATACGCCCCGGCCCGGACCAAGTTCTCCCAGTATTTGAAAGAGCAGTCCAAGGGCGCCAAGGCCCAGGAGGCCCACTATTATCTGGCCGACAGCCTTTATCAGGAGGCCAAATACCCGGAAGCCGCCGCGGAATTCAATAAAATGGCCAGCCAATATCCCAAGAGCGTCCTGGCCCCGGCCGCCCTGCTGCGCCAGGCCCTGGCTTATCAGAACCTGCAGCAGACCGCCTCATACCGCAGCACTTTAAAGAAACTGACCCAGGCCTACCCCCAAAGCCCGGAGGCCAAAGAGGCGAATAAGTGGTTGAAGGAAGGCAAGAAGGAAGCGCCCGCCAAGGCCCCGGCCAAGGCGGCCAAACCGGAATAAAGCAACCCCCGGCTATTTCCAGGCCCAGGATGCTTTCCGGGGGCGGCGACTTAAATTTATTTAAGCTGAGCTGTCTCCAGCCGGCCCGGCCCGGAAATCAGCCGATCGGGTGCTTCCTGGGGGCGGGGTTAAAACCCGCCTCTAACGCCCGGCTTGGAAAACTTTTTCGGAGACCCGGAGCAAGAAGCAGCATATAATCTTAAACAGGTCTGCCATCCGGCGGAAATACTTTAGGGGCGGCCAACGTGGCCGACGGATTAACTCAATATGCTAAGTTTTCTGCGTAAATATTCAAAATCCTGGATGATTGCCCTGATCGTCGGGGCCATCGGCGTCGTCTTCATCTTCACCTTCGGCTACGGCGGCATGAAGTCCGGGGCCTTTCGGGAAGTGGCCACGGTCAATGGCGAGCCCATCCTGATCACCGCCTACCAGAGGCAATTCGCTGAGCTGTTCAAACAATACCAGGAGCAGAGCCGGGGCGAAATGACCGAGGAGATGGTCAAGGCGCTGCATCTCAAAGAAATGGCCCTGAAGCGGCTGATCGACGAAAGCCTGGTATTGCAGGCGGCCAAGCGTCAGGGGTCGGCAGTAAGTGACGCCGAACTGCGGGAAGAGATCCAGCGTCTGCCCTATTTCCAGCGGGACGGCAAGTTCAACGAACAGCTCTATTATATGGTGCTGTCCCGAAATCGCCTGAATACTACGGATTTTGAGGCGCAGGAGCGCCGCCGTCTCGAGATGAGGAAGGTGGTTGAGGAATTGACCTCCCTGGCCAAGGTCTCCGACGCCGAGCTCCTGGAGATGTTTCATCTGGGCAAGGACACGGTCAAGGTCAGCTATATCGTCGTCAGCCCGGACAAGTTTATGGCCAAACAGAACCCCAGCGAGGCGGACATCTCCCGCTACTACCAGGACAATCAGGCCGCGTTTCGCCTGCCGGCCCGGGCCCGGGTGAGCTATTTCCTCTTCCGCCTCCAGGATTTCCAGGAGCAGGCCAAGATTTCCCCGACGGAGGTTGAGGCCTTCATCAAGGAACACCCGGGGGAATTCTCCCGGGCCAAGGTGATTCGGGCCCGCCAGATCATGCTGGCCCTGCCGCCCAAGGCCGATGCCGCCAAGAAAGAGAGCCTGAGCAAGCAGGCCCAGGCATTGCTGCAAAAATTGAAGGGAGGCGAAGATTTCGCCCAGTTAGCCAAGGCCCAATCCCAGGACCCCGCCAGCCGGGAGAAGGGCGGAGACCTGGGTTACGTCCAGCGGGGCCAGCAGCCCCCGGAGTGGGACCGGGTCGCCTTCACCCTGCATCCCGGTCAGGTGGGCCGCGTCGACACGCCTCAGGGCATCTACCTGGTCAAGGTGGAGGAGGTCAAGGAGACCGAGAAACTTCCCGGCGTCGAGGCCAAGGTGATGGCGATGCTCCAACAGCAGCGGGCCCGGACCCTGGCCCAGGAGGCGGCCCGGGAGGCCCGGACGGCCCTGTCTCAGGGGACCGTGGCGGAGGTGGCCAAGAAATATAAGGTCAATGCCGTGGAAACCCCCTGGATCGGCCCGAAAGACCAGGTGCCCGGACTGGGCGCACTGCCCGCCTTCAACCAGACGGCCTTGCAGCTCAAGGCCGGGGAAGTGAGCCAGGTGGTGAATCTGCCGGACGGCCCGCTGGTCATGAAGTCCCTGGAATATCAGGCGGAGCAGACCCCGCCCCTGGAGAAGATCAAGGACCAGGTGGCCCAGCAGGTGAAGAAGCAAGGCGCCCTGAAAGAGGCGGAGCAAGAGGCCGCCCAGCTGCTGGCCCGGCTGAAGAAGGGCGAAGCCCTGTCCCAGGTGGCGGCCGCGGCCGGCGTGCCCGTCAAAGAAAGCAAGCTTTTCACCCGGTTCGAGGGCTTTGACGGCCAGCAGGCGGCCGAGGCCCTCACCAGCGCCGCCTTTGTCCTGTCGAAAGAGCATCCCTATGTCGACCAGCCCGTACCCTGGCAGGACAATTATTATCTCCTGACCTTCAACGAACGCCGCGCCGCCGACCAGGCGGAGTTTGAGAAAAACCGGGAGCAGATGCAGGCTCACTTTCTGGAGCAAAAGCAGCAGATGATGTTTCAATCCTGGCTGGACGCCGAGAGCCAGCGGGCCAAGATCAAGGTTTACGAATTGCCTTGAGGTTGAGGTCTGCCAGGCAGATTTGGTCACGAAGTTGGACTTCTTTCCCGCAGACGACTTAGCAGAGGGGCCGATGCAACCTGACCATGTCAGCAAAACCGCCATTGGTACTGCGTTTATGCGCGCCTACCATGCCGCCCACGACCACCCGAAAATTTTTGACGATTTTCTGGCGCATCGTCTGATCTCCGAGGAAGGACACCGGCGCTTCACCGGGCGCCACCTGGAGATGTTCCGCCGGCTGGACCCGGAGCGGGCCGAGTCCTGCCCGGATCAGGCCATCGCCCTGGCACGCTGGATGCAGACCTTTGCTCCCCTGCCCATCGTCCTCGGCCGGGCGCGCTACGCCGAAGACCTCCTGGAGGAGGCCGTCAGGCAGCAGGAGGTTAAGCAGTATGTCATCCTCGGGGCCGGGTTGGACACCTTTGCCTGGCGGCGTCCGGATCTGCTGGCGCGGCTGCAGGTGTTTGAGATAGACCACCCTGCCACCCAGGCACATAAACGCCGGCGCCTCCTGGAAATAAGCCAGGAGAATCCAAGGCAACTTCATTTCCTTCCGGTGGATTTCAGCCAGGAGGATCTGGCCACGGCCCTTAAGCGCTCGGCGTTCGATCCCCAGGCGCCGAGCTTCTTTAGTTGGCTGGGCGTCACCTATTATCTGACCCGCGACGCCGTATGCGCCACCTGGCGGGCCATCGCCGAGGTTGCTCCGGCGGGCAGCGCCGTCATCTTCGATTACCTGGATACCGACGCCTTTGTCCCCGGGAGGGTGGCCCGACGCGTGCAGATTATGATGGACGCGGTGCGACAGGTGGGCGAGCCCATGATCACGGGCTTTGACCCGGCCGGGATCAAAGCCGACCTCGCCACCGTGGGCTTACGTCTCCATGAGGATCTGGGCCCCTCCGATATCGAAGCGCGCTATTTTGCCGGACGCCCGGATAATTATCATGCCAGTGAACATGTCCACTTTGCCCGGGCGGTGGTCGCCTAAAATATCTGGCCGCATCCGGGCCTGATTATGCTAAAATTTTATCAGAATCCCCTTGGAGATGAACAAATTCCAGTCCCCAACCCGATAGCCTAGACATCCCGTCGGGGTTGGAGCAGACCAAAGGTTGTCCCGGGAGGAGAAGACATGCTTCAAGGTTCATTCAATTTTCTGTCGAGTGCTGTTATCGAAATCGCGGTTTTCTTGATTTTGCTTATAATCTTTTTCATCGTTCGCAAAGATCCCCGCCTGGTGGTTTCGGGCATGAGGTTGGTGCGAACCATGATCCTGCTGCTGATTTTCTTTTATTTCATGTTTGTCTGGGTCAGCGCCATCAATCCCACTTTGAGGGCCATTAGCATCTTCGGAATGTTCGTCATGAACTTATTCATGATGTACAATCTGATTCTGGCCCGACTGGAACGGCCCTACCGGGACGCCCTGGCCGCCATAACCCAGGAGCCGGACAGACATGAACTTATCCATAAAGTCTGGCACACCGGCAAAAGATTCCATTATCTCCACTATGTATGGTCTTCCCTGTTCAGCGGCGCCAACCCTTTTCATTTCCTGCATGATGTGGCTACCGATCGGGTCCGGGATGACATCAAAGACACCCTGCGGCGCTATGGGGTCGAACAAAAGATGATTACCGTCCCCATGATGGCGGGCTATTTAAAGAGCCAAATCGCCTGCGACACGACCATGCCGGCGGACTTTAAAGACGTGATGGTCAAGGCCATCGACGATTTTGCCAACCATCCCTGGATCCAGGAACAGGGCAATGAATTTCTGCACCTCGCCGCCGTGCGGCCCGAAGACCTGCACTTCCCCGAGTGGATGGACAAATTCGAAACCTGTGTCAGGACTTACAAATCGAAAACCCCCGACTGAAACCATTGGAAGCCGAGGATTCCTGCTGCCAGCCCCAGGGCGCTTCTCGGCGGTGAGGAGCTGCCTCCACGTGGTAATTTACCGGGCGCACGCTGGCGTGGCGCCTCCGAGGGCAAGGCATGATGGAACAGGTCCCGCTTCCTGAAATCACCTCCCGGGCTCCGGCCCTGCAAAAGGCCCTGGCCGGACAAAACCTGGATCTGGCCCTGATCCACCAGGCCGCCGACCTGTTCTATTATACCGGCACCCTGGTGGATGGCTTCCTGGCGCTGGCCCCGCAAGGCAGCCCCTTACTGCTGGTGCGCCGGCCCCGGCACCGGATTGCGGCCGCCCCACCCGCCTGGCCCCAGGTTTTCTATAACAATCTCAAGGAAATTCCGGCGCTGCTGGAGCACGCCGGGCTCAGGCCCGAGGGGGCGGTGGGCCTGGAGTTGGACGTCATGCCCGCCGGGTTTTACCAAAGGGTCCAGGAGCAGCTCTTTCCTAAGCACCCCATCCGGGACGTCTCGCCGCTGATCCGGCAGCAGCGGATGGTTAAGAGTTCCTATGAGATTGAGCAGTTGCGCCGGGCCGCAGCCATTATGGATCAGGCTTATGAGCAGGCGCCGGAATTGCTGCAGCCGGGGATTTCCGAACTGGAACTGTCCGCCGCCCTGGAGTACCGCCTGCGCCTCCTGGGGCATCAGGGAATGGTGCGGGTGCGCAATTGGGACCTGGAGCTCCATTACGGCCACGTGCTCTCCGGGACCGCGGGGCTGCACCCGGCCTATACCGACACCCCCAGCGGCGGCCTCGGTTTCAGCCCCGCCTTTCCCCAGGGGCCGTCCTTGAAGAAGCTGGCCCCGGGTGAGCCCATCAGCATCGACCTGGTCGCCTGCGTCAACGGTTATCTGGTGGACATGACCCGGATGTACGCCCTGGGGTCGCTGCCGGAAAAGGCCTGGGAGGCCTGGCGGGTGGTGCGGGAGGTTCACGAAACTTTTCAGCAGGAGGCCCGGCCGGGAGTAAAGGTCGGCCAGCTCTATCACCGGCTCTGGGACCTGGTGCGGAGCCGGGGCTTACAGGACTGTTTCATGGGTTCGGGCCCCGACCGGGTGGGCTTTCTGGGCCACGGAGTGGGTCTGGAACTGGATGAATTTCCCTTTATCAGCGCCCGCTTCCCCTTTCCCCTGGCGGAAAACATGGTGGTGGCCTTCGAGCCCAAGCTCTTCCTGCCGGAGATCGGCATGGTGGGCCTGGAGGACACCGGCGTCATCACCCCGACCGGGGTGGAGTGGCTCACCCGCAGCCCCAGGGATATCCTGATTATTTAATCTGACTCTAAGTCTGTTTTTTTCTTATTAGTTTTTATTTTTATATTATTGAGTAACTTTTGGCGGCGTCGGGGGCCTCCTAGGTGTCTGGGATTGATGATTATTTAGACTTCTAGAACTAATGTTTTCCAGACAAAGCCAAATATTCCTTGACCGCCATGGCTAATAGTGCTAACAAATTTCGTACTTTTGCCAACCTTTTTGTCAGAGAGACCGATTTGAACAAACCGCTGCCCAGGTATTCCGCCTCGATGCTCCCCGGGCTGTTGCTGGCCCTGCTGTTGTTGGCCGTCCAGCCGTTGCCGGCCCTGGGGGCCGACCCGGTGGTGATCTGGGGCGGGCCAACCACGGTGAACCAGGTGGCCATCACCTTCGATGATGGCCCCTCACCCCGCTATACTCCGGAGATCCTGGCCCTGTTGCAGCATTACCAGGCCCACGCCACCTTTTTTGTCTTGGGACGGAAGGTGGAACAATATCCCCATCTGGTGCAGGCCCTGCTCCGGGCCGGCAATGAAGTGGGCAATCACACCTTCGACCACCCGCGGCTGACCAAGATGACGGAAGCCATCCGGGAGAGCGAAGTGGAGCGGACCGCGGTCGATCTGGACCTGCTGGGCGACCGGACCTCCCGCTGGATCCGCCCGCCTTACAGCGCCTATGACGCCCGCTTCCAGGATTACGTGGCCCACACCCATGGCCGTCTGGTGATGTGGAGCCTCGACTCCGGAGATTGGAAAGGGCTGGACCGCGACACCATTATCAACAATGTCCTCAACCGGGTGCACCCCGGGTCCATCATCATCTTTCACGACAGCGATGAGAAGGATAAGGCCGACCGGCGCCCCACCGTGGAGGCCCTGAAGCTGATCCTGCCGGCCTTGCAGAAGATGGGTTACCACCTGGTCACCATTTCGCAGCTGGTGGCGGGAGACCGCGCCCCAAACCGGCGGAAGTTCAAGCCGAGCCGCCTCAGCCGGTCAAACCGCACCTGCAACTCGCCGAGCCCAAGATTAAATCCGGCGCCTTATGACGGCCGGGGCCTCAGGCCGCCCTGAGACCGCCCCCCTTGAGATTCATCACCTCTCCACTCCAGACCTTGCCCGACTATTCCGGTGAGCCTGGGGGAATTGCCCCCCGGCGCATTGCCATGACCCGGTCGATGAGTTAAGATAACTCTATAAGTTTTTTCGAGAAGTTATTCCTTCCTGCGAGCGCCGGACCATTTCCGGGCAGCAGGCTTTGGCGAGGCTTGAGTTGCCGTGAGCACGATGTCCTTTCTGGAACATCTGGAAGAATTGCGCAAACGCCTGATTATCTCGATCATCGCCGTGGTGATCGGCATGGCCATCGCCTGGCCCCTGGTGCCCACGGTTCAGAAGATCATCACCCGACCGCTGAACGAGCCCTCCATCACCCAGCGATGGCATTATGCCATAGAATCGTTTGTGTTGCAGAAATTCCCCAATGCCGCCAAAAACTTCGGCTTGGAACAGCCGGAGCCGCCCCGGATGAAGCCCCATAAGTTAAATTACATGGCCCCCCTGGAGCCGTTTTTCGTCCAGATGAAGATCTCCCTGATCTCCGGCCTGGCCCTGGCCTTTCCGTTGATCCTTTACCAGATGTGGCTCTTTTTTGCCCCGGCCCTTTATCCCAAGGAGAGAAAGATCGTCGTCTTTTTTATTCCTCTCGGCACGGTAGCCTTTATCCTGGGGGATCTGTTCTTTCTGCACCTGGTATGGCCGCTGGTCATCTCCTTTTCCTTGCGGTATGAAAGCGACTTCCTCTTTTCCATGCTCAACCTGACCTCGTTTGTTAATTTTTGTTTGCGCCTGCTGATCCTGTTCGGCTTGATCTTCGAGTTGCCGCTGATTCTGTTGATTTTGGCCCGCGTCGGCCTCGTGGAGGTGGATTTCCTGCGGCGGCAGCGACGTACGGCGATTTTGCTCAGCGCCGTGGTGGCCGCCTTCCACGCCGATGTGCTCACCATGATGGCCATCGCCATCCCCATCTACCTGATGTATGAACTTTCTATCCTGACCGTCCGCCTCTTCGGTCGGCCCGCCCCCCGCGAGGACGAAGAGGCGGAACCGCTCCCGGCGGAAACGGGATTGGGTCCGCCCTCGTCCTCCTAGCCTGCCTGGCGCGACGACGCTCTGGTGGAGCGGCCGCCGGGCCCGCCCAATTTTAGCGGCCCGGGACGGCCACCTCACCTTTCAGTTGACAGCATCGGCAACTTACCGATATATAGAAGTTTTATCAGGAACAATTAAAGGTTTGGTATGACCATTGAAGATAAAACCCAGGGGAATGGCGCCCCGACCGGACCCGAAAAGCCCAGGAGCTGGCTGGGCCGCCTGTTGAGCCGCATTTCCGGCAGGCCGGGCGGGCAAGAATACCATTACGCCGGCTATCTCCCCAGCCGCCCGGGTTTTTTATTGCGCTGGACCCTGGATCCTTTTTTCTCCCGGGTCGAGGTTAACCCCAAGCACCTGGACCGTCTCAATGAGCTGGCCCGGAAGGGGGCGGTGGTTTATGCCCTGAAGTATCGCAGTCACCTGGATTTCCTCTTTTTTAACCGCCGCTATCAGAAGCTGGGGGTCAAGGCGCCCGAAGTGGCCTTCGATTTGAGCCTGTGGATGTGGCAGCCCCTCTCCCACATGGTGCAGATCGCCTCCGCCACCCTCAACTACTTTACCCGCCGCCGGGCCTGGCCCAATCCCTTCCAGGACGGCTATTTCTTGAAAACCCTCCAGGAGCGGCGGGGCTCCCTGCTCTTCCTGGTGGATCAGGTGGGCTTCCGCCAGCGGTTTCTCAAACCCCGGGAAGACCCCATCCGCCACCTCCTGGAGATCCAGGAACAACTGGACTTTCCCATCTTCCTGGTGCCCCAGATGGTGATGTACGAGAAGGGGCCCGCCCGGGAGTACAAGGGCTTGCTGCAACTATTCTTCGGCGACGTGGAAAACCCCGGGAAGTTGCGCAAACTGGTCCTCTGCTTCTTCAAGGCTAAGACGGGCCGTGGTCGAAGTGGCCGAACCGGTTAATCTCCAGGAATTCCTGGCCGGGGCCCCCAAAGATGGTCTCCTGCGGGTAATGGCCCAGGAGATCCGCCGGGAGCTGATCAACCGCATCGATCTCAAGCGCCGGATGGTCACCGGCCCGGTGGTCAAATCCCGGGAAGAGGTCATGGAACTCACCCTCACCGACCCGGGCCTCACCCGCGCTATGGAGCACCTGGCCGAGACCGAAAAGAAAAAGCTCTATAAGATCAAGAACGACGCCCAGGATTGCTTCTGGGAGATCTCAGCCGATTGGAACCAGCTTTACATCACCCTGATGCTGAGCTCCATCGACTGGTTGACGGAGCACCTCTTCGAGGGCGTTCATTTCGATACTGAAGGCTTTGACCGGGTGAAAGAGGCCGGACAGCGAGGCAGCCTGATCTTTGTCCCCTGCCATAAGAGCCACCTGGATTACCTGCTCCTGAACAACTTGATTTACCGGCATCACATGCACCCGCCCCGCGTCGCCGCGGGCAAGAACCTGTCCTTCTGGCCGTTGGGCCCGCTCTTCCGGGGCTCCGGGGCCTTTTTCATCCGCCGCCGCTTCCTGGGAGGCAAGCTCTACGCCGAGGTACTCTATACCTATATCAAGACCCTGATCAGCAGCGGCTACAATCTGGAGTTTTTCATCGAAGGGGGCCGCAGCCGCACCGGCAAACTGGTGCTGCCCAAACTGGGCCTCATGAACATGATCCTGCGGGCCTACGAGGAAAAGGCCGCACCGGACCTCATGTTTGTCCCCACCTTCATCGGCTATGACCAGGTGCCGGAAGAAAAGGCCTACGTCAAAGAGCTGGAGGGCCGGGCCAAGCAAGACGAATCGGTGGGCCAGCTGGTCAAGGCCAGAAAATTTCTGCGTCGGCGCTACGGCCGGGCCTATATCCAGTTCAGCAAGCCCATCTCCCTGAACGAGTTCCTGGGCCAGGAGCCGAAGGTAGCCCCGGGGGTCAACCCGCTGCGCAACCACTCCCAGAACCTGGCCTCCCACATCATTCAGGCCATCAATGACATCTCCGTGGTCACCCCCTTTGCCCTGGTGTGCGCCGCCCTGCTCACCTACCCCCGCAAAGGGGTCTATCGCCGGGAGCTGCTGCAAATCATCCAGGTGCTCTACGATTATCTCCGGGCCAGGAAGACGACCCGGGCCGATTCCCTGGAGAGTCTCACCTCGGCGGTGGAAGAGACCCTGGTCCAGTGCGAAGCCCGCAAACTCATCACCCCCATCGAGAAGGAAGAGGGCCTCACCGACGAACTCGGGCTGGGCGGCTACAGCATCGACGAATCCAAGCGCCCCTTGCTGGAATACTACAAAAACAATATCATCCATTTCTTCCTGCCCGCTTCCCTGGTCGCCTCGGCCATCCTGGCCCGGCAGGGGTTTGAATTCGACCGCGAGCAGGTCCTGACGGATTTCGACTTCCTCAAAGACTTTTTCAAGAATGAATTCATCTTCGACACCGCCAAGCCCCGGACCCAGGTGGAGGAAATCCTGGCCTACTTCGCCTCCCGGGGCGTGATCATCAACCTGGACCCCCAGGCGGCCACCTATACCCTGTCGGCCTCCGGCCTCAAGGAACTGGCCTACTTCGCCAACATCCTGTACAACTACTTTGAATCGTATTGGATCGTCTTCCGCTCCATCAAGTACCTGCAAAAGAAGCCCCGCAACGAACGGGACTTCCTCAAGCGCATCCAGTCCATCGGCCAAAAGCTCTATAAGCTGGGAGAAGTGGAGCGGGCCGAAGCCCTGTCGGAATCCGCCTTCCAAAACGCCCTGAAACTCTTCGGGGAAAAGGGCATCGTGGTCAAGAAATCCCCGGAAGGCAAGGGCGCCACCACCTTCAGCCGGCCCGCCGACGAAGACGCCCGGGAATTCCATGGCCGCCAGTTGGCGCGGTTTTTGAGAAGGTAGACTGGGGACCGGAGATAGGGGACCGAAGTGAGGTTCCTTTTTCCCCGGTCTCCCGTCCCCCGTCGCTTTCATTCCTCCCGGTCCCCTCCCTCAATTTTCTTTTCCCTTCCCCAGAGCCGCCCAGGCCAGGTCCACGGCTTGCCGGGCGGTGTCGGCCCGTTGCAGGCCGCGCAGGTCCCAATCGGCTTTCAAGGCCACCACGGGTTTGCCCAGTTTGAGGGCGATGGCGGCCTCCGAGATGCTGCCGTAGTCGCCGTCCACCGCGATGACCGCATCGGCTGAGTGGGCCAGGAGGACATTGCGGGCGTGCCCCAGGTTGGTGGCGATGGTGTAGGTCAGGTAGGGGTTGGCCCGGCGCCGGTCGGCATCCGGCAGGATACCCAGGCTGACGCCGCCGGCCTCTTTGGCGCCCTGGGCCGCGGCGGCCATCACCCCGCCCAGCCCGCCGCAGAGCAGCACCGCACCGCGGCGGGCCACTTCCCGGCCCACCTCCCGGGCCAGGGCCGCGATTTCGCTACTCACCGAACTACCGCCGATCACGGCAAGATAAACTGTCTTCATAATCTCGGCTCTCCACCCGCCATACCAGTTGCCGGCAGGGCGGGCCTCCTTGCCCACCTTTCTTCTAGATTGGCAAAAATCCAGAATATTATAAAATTAACGGCAGGGTAAGGTGCGGTTAAAAAAAACCAGGCAGAAATTTCTGTCCCAGGCCTCTATTATGCTCTGCGGGTCCAGCAGGTTGATCTTATCTCTCGTTTTGGGGCTCACCTTTCTGGTGGCCGCCTGCGCCACTGCGCCCTACACCGGCCGGCGCCAGGTGATCCTGGAATCCGAAAAAACCGAGCTCTCCACCGCCGCCCAAACCTACGACGATTTGCGCGCCCACAATGAAACCTGCCAGGACCCGGCCGTGAACGAACTGGTGTCCCGGGTGGGCAACCGCCTGGCCGTCGCGGCCGCTCGCCGCGACTATCAATGGGACTTTGTGGTTCTGGAAAACGACCAGGAGACCCGCGCCTTTTGCTTCCCCGGGGGCAAGACGGGCATCTTCACCGGCGCCCTGAAGTACACCCGGGATGAGGCTGGTCTGGCCACGGTGCTGGCCCACGAGATGGCCCACGCCCTGGCCCGCCATACCGCGGAGCGGCAGAGCCAGGCCACGATGGCCCACGTGGGGGGCCTGGGCGTCGGCCTGGGGCTGGGCGGAGTGGGAGGCCTGGCCGGCCAGGCCATCGGTGAGGGTTACAGCCTGGGGATCAAGCACGGGTTCCTGCCTATTTACAGCCCGACCCAGGAGCTGGAGGCCGATAAGATCGGGCTTATCCTCATGGCCAAGGCGGGGTATGACCCGGCCCTGGCCCTGGACTTCTGGCGGCGCCTGATGACCGATGAGGACGTCAGGCTGCGCCCGCCCCAGTTACTCATCTCCCATCCCCGGGACGACCGCCACATGCAGGCCTTGGTAGATTTTCTCCCCCAGGCCGAGAAGCAATTCGTGCCGGTGGTGAAACCGGTCCCGGCGCCGCCGGCTGCCCCCGAACCCGCCACGCCGCCGGCTCCCCCCGGGCCGACTCCTGCGTCGCCGCCTGCCGACCAACCTTCGCCGCCGCTGCCCCTACCGGCCCCGCCGGCCGTGCAGGCCCCGGAAGCCGCGCCTGCTCCCCAGCCGGCGCCCGATCCTGAGGTTGGCAAGGACCCGAATGCTCTGGACCTAAAACCCATGGATAACCGCAGCGAGCCGGGCCAGAAAAATTAGGAGACTGGTTGGCAGGTCAAGATAAATTTCTTGAGGATGTACCGCAGCCCGGGATTTGATAAAATTAATCGTAGATTATTGAATTACTTCGAGGGCCGGCATGCTCCCGAGGTCCGGTAAGCTAATCCTGGGTTTGGGACTCGGCCTCACCTTTCTGGTGGCCGCCTGCGCCACCGCGCCCTACACCGGCCGCCGTCAGTTGCTCATGGGGTCCGAGGCCGGCGAAATCTCTTCGGGCTCTCAGATCTTTCAGGCCCTGAGGCGCCAGTATCCCGCCTGCGGGGACCCGGCCATCAATGACCTGGTGTTTCGGGTGGGGAGCCGCATTGCCGCCGCAGCCAACCGCCCGGATTACCACTGGGAATTTGTCGTCCTGGTCAACGATAAGGAGGCCAACGCCTTCTGCCTGCCCGGGGGCAAGGTGGGCATCTTCACCGGCATCCTGAAATATACCCGGGATGAAGCGGGGCTGGCCACGGTGATCTCCCACGAGGCGGCTCACGCCCTGGCCCGACACGCCGGGGAGCGCCGGAGCCAGGGCTTGCTGGCCCAGATTGGGAGCTTAGGCCTCGGCCTGGGGCTGGGCGGAGTGGGCTCGGCGGCCGGCCAGGCCATCTCGCAGGGGTACAGCCTGGGGACCCAATATGCGATACTCCTCCCCTACAGCCGCACCCAGGAGCTGGAGGCCGATAAGATCGGGCTCATTCTCATGGCCAAAGCGGGCTATGACCCGGCCCTGGCCCTGGACTTCTGGCGGCGCCTGATGGCCAAAGAAGATCACAAACTGCACGCGCCGCAGTTCATGTCCACCCACCCCCACGACCTCACCCGCATCCAGGCCATGCAGGATTTTCTGCCCGAGGCCGAGACGCATTATCTGCCGCCGGCCCCGGCGGCAGGGCCGCCGCTGCCCTTGCCCCCCCGCCGCCGGCCTCACCCGCCCCGCCGGCCGTGAAGGCCCCGGAAGCCGCGCCCGCTCCCAAATCCGCACCGCCTCCGGATTCCGCCCCGGATGATCTGGACCTAAAACCCATGGACAACTGGAGCCAGCCGGGGCCGGCGTGCGGGGAGTCGGTGCCTCCTGCAAAATAAGAATACCTGGGAACTTATTACCCATGACCAGGACCGGGGGCAACGCTCCCGGCCCTGATCTTTTTACCTAAGGGATTGGGGGTGGGGTTTGGGGAGTTTTTCGTAAGGGTAAGGGCCATCGGCCCTTAGCCCCCTCCCCAATCTTCATTTCTTCTCCGGCTCCGCCTCCGGCCGCAGGGCCGGGTTTTTTTTGAACGGCGTGTACAGCGGGTCGCCGATGAGGATTTGCATCCAGGAGAGGTGGGGCAGGGTGCGAAAATAGACCTCCAGCAGCGGCTTCTGTCCGCTCATGAGGAGAGGGAAAAATTCGTCGGGCAGGGGAAAGGACATGAGGTACGGTTCGCTCACCGGCCCCAGGGTGGCGGCCACGCCTTCTTCCAGCATCCTTTTGCACCAGACGTTGCTGCCCTTCCTGCTTCAGGGTGGTGGCCTCGGAGCTGGCCACGTGGAAGCCCACCGCGCCTTTGACCCATTTAAAGGCGGGCACGTACTTGGCCAGAGAATACCAGCCGCAATAGAGGGCCGCGTCAGGGCAGGAGCCGGGCGGAAAGACATCGGAATTCTTATCCAGGACCACCTTCATGGTTGCACGCTGCTTCAACAGATCGTAGAGCTGCAGCAGGTGGTGGTCGTACCAGGCGTAGCCCCCATATTTGTCGGCCCCTTGCAGGCCCCGGGCGTCGATATAAAAGACCCCTTGCAGCCCCTGAGCCTCCACCGTCAGGGCATCGTCCACCAGGCGGCGGGCGATTTCCGGGGTGGGGCCGTCCAGACGCCCTACCATCAGGGTTTTTTGTCTGATCTCGGCGATGGCCGGAAATTTATCAAACCCGGCGTTCAAGGGATTGGGCAGCCACTTGGACAGCTGGTAGCGCGGCGCCAGGGCCAGGGTCAGTTCGCTATCCACCGCCGCGACAGTCAGGGGCCGCTGGTAGATCCCCTTCAGTTCCTCCCAGAATTCCAGCTCCCCGATGACGCCATTTGCGAAGCTGATGGCGGTGGCGGTCTCCAGGGCCTCATCGGGCAAGACGCCCAGGAACTTTTTTGCATCCAGGTCCCGTCGCAAGGCTCCATACCACAGTAGCATTTCCCGGTTTTGCAGCAGCTCTTGCTCATCAGGCGGGGTCTTGGCGAGCTTCTCCATCACCAGACGGGCCTCCGGGGCGATGCCCGTCAGCCGGATGAGCAGTGAATAGGCCCGGGCCCGGCGTTCGGGGGCTTCCCCTGGGGTGGGCCGTGTCTTGAGAAATTCCAGGGCCCGGTGGATGGCAGCCGCGGCCTTTTCCAGCAGTGGACCGGTGGGGTAGGTTAGCGGCGGGCGGGATGGGGGCACCCCGGTGACGGCGCCCAGTTCCTGGAGCATTTGGCCCACCAGGCCCTGGTATTCCTTCACTTTGGCGGCCACCAGGGTCTGAAAGGCCCGGTCGGCGTCGGTCTCCGGCGGGCCCTGGACCCGCAGGGGAAGGCCGTAGACCAGGAGGAGGGCCGGGGTTTGGCCTTGAGCCTGCAATTTTTTCACCGCCGCCCGGACCGGGGGCAGCAGGTTCTGCTCGTACTCCTGACGGGTCATATCTTCCGCAGTGCTGACCGCCACGCCCAGCAGCTGGTCCCACGGCACCCGGCGCTTTTGGGCATAGTATTCGGCCACCGCCTTGGACTCCACCAGGTTGCGGTTGTAGATGACGATAAGATCGCTGGGGGCCAGGGCCAGGGCAGGGGGAGCGGCCACGGTGCAATCTAGCAAAATGGCCAAGAGCAGGGCTGAACTAACCTTCCGCGGATGAGTGCGGTTCGACAATTTTCATGTGGGATCAATAATGAGCAAAATTTGACCGTAGGGGCGAACCTTCGCCCTGGTCAGTGGAACGCCGGAGAGCCAATACCGGATTTGCCCTACACCCCTTCCCTCAGCCGTCTCGTTTCGCCCACCCGCACGGTGGTGCGGGCGGTGTCAAAGTATTCCAGCAACGGGATGGTGAACTTGCGGGACGTCTGGGTGAGGTCCTTGAATTGCACAACGGTAATTTCCTTATTTTTCTTGAGGAAATCCACCAGTTGGGCCTTGATTTGCTCGATGGCCTCCCGATGGAAATAGAGGTCCTCCTTGACCTTGACCAGGCGGCCCTGGTTCACCAGGACGGTCAGCAGCTGCTTGACTTTGTCCGGCGTAACCGCAAGATAGGCGGCGGCCTCCTTGAGGGTGGGCGGAGAGAGCTGGCCGCGCTGGTAGAGGCCGTCCAGGCGCTGCACGTGCTCCTCCTGGTCCACCGCCAGGGTGACCTTGTGGCCGGCCAGGTGCACCAGGTCCTTTTCCACTACGATCTGCTTCTTTAGCACCAGGTCGTTGAGCAACTGGTTGAAGAGGCGCACCTCGAGCTGGGGCGGCAGCTGCCGGCGCAGCTCCTCCTTCGAGAGCCCCGGTTTCAGCGGATTTTTACGGTGATAGGCGGATAGAATGCCCTTGATTTCCTGGTCCAGCTGCCGGGCGGTGGCCGTGAGTATATAGCGCTCCCTTTCCGGGTCGTACTTCATCACCTGCCCCTGCTTGGCGAGGCTGGCCAATAGCGCCGCCAGGTCGCCCGGGTCCCAGGGCAGGAGCGCCGTAAGTTCCTCGCGGGAGCGGCCGCCGGCCCCGGCCTCCTCCAGGTAAACGGGGAGAATTTTTTCGGGGGTGCCTTTCTCCAGGATGGCGAGTTGGGCCAGGAGCGCCTCCTGACGTCGGCGGTGCCGGGGCGGGTTGACGTGGAGGGCCAGCCCGCCGCCCCAGGTGAAGGCCGGCGAGATGCAGCGGATCACCAGGCGGTCGCCGGGTTTCAGGGCCAGGGGCTCCCGCAGGAAGAACTGCACGAAGCCGGAGGTCCCCGGGGCCAGTTCGTCGGCATCCAGGAGCAGCGGCATGCCGATGCTTTCGCTGGTGCCGGTATGGAGGCGCACCGCCTGGCGGTGCTTCAGGGGCCGGGGGGCGCTGGCCAGGATCTCCAGGAAGGCGTCCAGCCGCCGGGAAGGCAGCAGAGCCCCCGGGGGCGCCACCACCATGCCCCGCTCCACTTCTTCCTTTTCCAGGCCCTGGAGGTTGACCGCGGTGCGGTTGCCGGCCAGGGCCTCTTCCACGGCCTGGCCGTGCACCTGGAGGCCGCGCACCCGCGCCTTGAACTCCGGCGGATAGATGGCCACCGCCTCCCCGACTTTGAGGCGGCCGGAGATGGCGGTGCCGGTGACCACGGTGCCGAAGCCCTTGATGGTGAAGACCCGGTCGATGGGCAGCCGGAAGATGCCCTTGAAGGGCTTCGGCGGCACCTGCTCGGCCAGTTCCGCCAGGGTCGCCAGGAGTTCGTCCTTGCCCGCCAGGGTGAGCGAGGAAAAGCGCCGGATGGGCGCCTCCTCCAGGAAGGTGCCCTTGAGGGCCTCCCGCACCTCCTCCTCCACCAGTTCGAGCCAGTCCTCCTCCACCATGTCGGTCTTGGTGAGGACCACCAGGCCCTGCTTGACCTGGAGCAACTGGCAGATCTCCAGGTGCTCCCGGGTCTGAGGCATGACGCCTTCGTCGGCGGCGATCACCAGGGCCACCAGGTCCATGCCGGTGGCGCCGGCCACCATGTGGCGCACGAAGCGCTCGTGGCCCGGCACGTCGACGATACCCAGGTGCCGGCCGTTGGGCAGGACCAGGTCGGCGAACCCCAGCTCAATGGTGATGCCCCGGAGCTTCTCCTCTTTCAGGCGGTCCGGATCGACGCCGGTCAAGGCCTTGATGAGGGAGCTTTTGCCGTGGTCGATGTGCCCGGCGGTGCCCAGGATGATGGGAGCGGTGGACATATTAGTTTCGAGTTTCGAGTCTTAAGGATATAGGGCGGCCTGCGGCCGCCGCAATTCGACGGACACCGCCCGGCCTATTTTTCTTCGTTCCACGATAGCATAAATTCAAGAGAAAATCTTTTCCTGCTCACTGCTTACTGCTCACCGCTCACTTCAGTTCATGCGTCAGCTCGTAATGATCCCGGGAGAACCGGGGTTGCTCGGTGATCTCCACCCGCACCTGGTAATCCGCCTCCAGCCGGTCCAGGACGATTTGGGCTTCCTGTTGCAGCATGGCCGCCATCTGGGGATGGACCGCCAGATGGAGGCAGCAGCCGTGAAATTCCCGGGCCTCGGCGGTCAGCTGCCGCATCAGGTCGCAAACCAGGGTGAGGGGGCTTAACAGCTCGCCGGTGCCGTCGCAGCAGGGACAGGCCTCGGTCACCGCATGTTCCAGGGTGTCCCGCAACCTCTGGCGGGTCATTTCCAGGAGACCCAGGGCCGAAATGGGCAGGACCGTGCTCTTGGCCCGGTCCCGGCTCACCGCTTCCAGGAAGGCCTGGTAGACCTGGTCCCGGTGGGCGGCCTGGTCCATGTCGATGAAATCGATGACGATGAGGCCGCCGACGTTACGCAGCCGCAACTGCCGGGGAATCTCCCGGGCGGCCTCCAGGTTGGTTTTCAGGATGGTCTCACCCAGGTCATGGCGCCCCACGAACCGCCCGGTGTTGACGTCCACCGCGGTGAGGGCCTCGGTGGTGCCGAACAGCAGGTAGCCGCCGCTCTTGAGCCAGACCTTGGGGGCCAGCAGTCTCTTCCAGTCGATCTCCAGGCCGACATGGCTGAACAGCGGCTCCGGCTCGGAATAAAGCTCCACCCGGTGCTTATCCAGCGCATTGAGCGCTCCCAGGTAGTCCTGGACCTGCTCGAAGACCGCCCGGTCGTCCACCAGGACCCGGTCGATCTCCGGGGAAAAGAGCTCGCGCACCACCCTGAGGGGGGTGTCCAGTTCTTGGTGGAGCAGGGCCGGAGCCGAAGCCGCGGCGCTCTTGTGGAGAATCTTCTGCCAACGGGAGACCAAAAAATCCCGTTCCTGCCGAAGTTTTTCCGGGCTCTGGCCGAGGCTGGCGGTGCGGGCGATGAAGCCGCCTTCCCCGGACCTCAGATCCTCCAACAGGGCTCGCAGGCGCTGGCGCTCGGTCTCATAGGTGATCCGCCGGGAGATGCCCAGTTGGGTCAAGGTAGGAGTGTAGACCAGAAAATGGCCCGCCAGGGTGATGTGGGTGGTGAGACGGGCTCCCTTGGTCCCCAGGGGTCCACGGAGCACCTGGACCAGGACTTCCTGGCCTTCGTGGAGACGGTCGCCGATGGGGGCCGGCGGCAGTTTGGGACGGCTGATTTCCCCGGGTTCGTCCTTGAGCCAGAGGCTGTAAAATTCGTCCTCCCGGGGGCTGACGTCCTCGGCAAAGAGATAGGCGGGCCGCTCCAGGCCGATGTTGACGAAGGCCGCAGCCATGCCCGGCAGCAGCCGGAGCACCCGGCCCTGATAAATATTGCCGGTGGGGCCGTGGCGGGTCCGGCTCTCCAGATAGAACTCCGCCAGACGGCCATCCTCCACCAGGGCCACCCGGACATCGCAAGCCGCCACGCTGATGAATAGTGAGTTTGACATAGGGAAATTAATTTTCCGTAGGGGCGAACCTTGTGTTCGCCCTGGGTCTCAGCAATCTTCCTTCAATATTCACCTAGAAACTCCGCAATTTCAAAATATGCAAGTCCCGGGCCTGGTCTTCGTTCAGGCTGAAGATGTGGGCCAGGGCGTCCGTCACTTTAACGTTATCCTTCTCCCGGAGGCGCAGGTGCAGTTCCAGGTGCCGGGGGTCCGCCACCCGGAGTTGGGCCACCAGTTCCCGCAAGTCGATAATCCGGTCCTCTTTCTTGGGACGCCGCCGGGTGACCGGAAACGACTCCCGGGCCAGAAAGGCCTCGGCAATGGCGCGGTCGAAGAGCGGCTCCGGGCTCTCCGCCTGGTAAACCGCCATTTCCAGGCGGGGCGGGGGCAGCCGCTTGGGCAGGCGGACGGCCTCCACGATTTTGATCCCCGGAGGCAAGACCCGGTTGAGGGTGTCCACCAGGACCGCGGGCGCCAGGCTCTCCGCCAGTTCCACGTCCAGGGTTTCGGCCAGGGACTCCAGCCCCACGGACAGGGCGCCATGGAACGACACCCGGGGCAGGGGATGGAAGCCCTCACTGAACACCAGGGGCAGGCCGGAGCGGCGCAGGCTGCGGTAAAAGGCGCCGACCAGTTCCAGGTGGCCCAGCCAGCGGGCCTGCTCCAGCCTGGCATAGGTCAGGCGGTAGCGCACCGGTTGGCGTGGAGCGGTCTCGCCGACCGCCGGCGCCGGCCCCAGCGCCGGGGGTTGGTCCAGCCGGAGGTCGATCCGGTCGTGGTCGCAGACGCCGCAGTCCTGGCAGCCTTCCCGGCGGCAATCGGGAGTCTCCAGCCCCTGGAAGGCCCGGTCCCGCTCGGCCACAAGAAAGGCGCGGCTGACGCCGCTGTCCAGATGGTCCCAGGGCAGGACCTCATCCGGGTCCCGCTCCCTAAGATAGAAGTCCGGGTCCACCCCGGTCTCCTGAAAGGCCTGGCGCCAGGTTTCCAGGCGCAGATGTTCGCTCCAGGCGTCCAGGCGGCTGCCCAGACGGTGGGCCTCCAGCAAAACCGGCGCCAGACGACGGTCGCCCCGGGAGAAGACGCCCTCCAGCCAGGTCTGGGCCGCGGAGTTCCATTTGGCCTGGATCTGCCGGTGGCGCAAGCCGTCCTTGACTCCATGCAGAAAGCCCCGACATTCCTCCAGGCCCGCCTGGCGCTCCCACTGAAAGGGGGTGTGGGATTTGGGAATGAAGCTCCCCAGGCTGACGTGCAGTTGGGCGCGCCGGGAGCTGGTCTGCAGGATTTGCCGGGCCAGCGGCGGGATGGCCTCCCGGTCCGCCTGGGTCTCGGTGGGCAGGCCCAGCATGAAGTAGAGCTTCAGCAGGGTCCAGCCCGCCGCGAAGGCCTGGCGGGCCGAGGCCAGGATGACCTCTTCCGGCAGGTTCTTGTTGATCACCCGGCGCAGGCGGTCGGTGCCGGCCTCCGGGGCCAGGGTCACGCCGGTGCGCCGCACCCGCTTTAGCTGCTCCAGGATTTCCGGGGTCAGGGTGTCGGCCCGCAGCGACGGCAGCGACACGGCCACCTGCTTGCCTGCGAGCCGGTCCATGAGGCTGGTGATCAGCCAGGTGAGGGAGGCGTAGTCCCCGGCGCTCAGGGTCAGGAGCGACAGCTCTTCGTAGCCGGTGGCGGCCAGGGCGGTCTCCGTCCAGTCCAGCAGGTCGGCGGCGTGGCGCTCCCGCACCGGACGGTAGATCATGCCCGCCTGGCAGTAGCGGCAGCCCCGGGTGCAGCCCCGGGCGATTTCGATATTGAGGCGGTCGTGGACGATCTGGCAATAAGGCACCACGGCCCGGGGCGAGACCGCGATCCGGTTGAGATCATCCAGGATCCGCTTATGGATAACGGTGCGGCGGCCCCGGGAATTGATTTCCCGAAGCCTACCCCGCTCATCGAACTCCATCTCAAAAAGGGCGGGGACATAGACGCCGTCCAGTTCTTCCAGAGCCTGCCAGAGTTCCCGGCGGCTGCCGCGGCTTCGCTTCCAGGCCGCCACCACCGCGGCCAACTCCAGCACCACCTCTTCCCCGTCGCCCAGCACCACCGCGTCCAGGAAAGGCGCCACCGGTTCGGGGTTGAAGCAGGTGGGGCCGCCGGCCACCACCACCGGGTCGCCGGGGCCGCGCTCTGCCGCCAGCCGCGGCACGCCGCCCAGCTCCAGCATATTGAGGAAGTTGGTGTAGCCCAGCTCGTATTGCAGGCTCACGCCCAGGAGGTCGAACTGCGAGAGCGGCGTGCCGGACTCCAGGCTGGTGAGGGGCCGGCCCTCGCCGCCTGAGCTCCGCCTCCAGGTCCGGGGCCGGGGCATAGGCCCGCTCCGCCCAGATGGTGTCGTCCCGGTTGAGGATACCGTAAAGCAGGCCCAGACCCAGATGGGACATGCCCACTTCATAGAGGTCCGGAAAGAGCAGGGCGACCCGAGGGCCACGGCCCGGGGGTCTTTCAGGACGGCGTTGATTTCCCCGCCCAGGTAACGGGAGGGACGTTGGACGCGGCTTGAGATAGGTTGGCTCGGTCAAAGTTTCCAATCATAAATCCCCCCTGGCCCCCTTTTCCAAAGGGGGGGACTTATTGGGATGGCCTAAAAAGTCCCCCTTTGCAAAAGGGGGATTTAGGGGGATTTTTATTTTGTTGGGGCGACCCTATGGGCCGCCCGCCTTATCCGCCTTTATCGGCGTTCATCTGCGTTCATCTGCGGTTAAAATCTTTCTTTATATTTGCGGTTCAATCTCTTCTGCGCCAGCTTGATGGCCTCCGCTAAATCCAGGCTGCCGTCGTACAGGGCCCGGCCGGTGATGACGCCCACCACCCCCACGGCTTCCAGCGGCAGCAGGGCCTTGATGTCTTCGATAGTGCTGACCCCGCCCGAGGCAATCACCGGAATATTCACGGCCTCGGCCAGAGCCTTCGGTGGCGCCGAGATTGACGCCCTGTTTGACCCCGTCCCGGGCGATGTCGGTGTAGATGATAGCCGCGGGCCTTAACGGCTCCAGCGCTTGGGCCACTTCCAGGGCGGTCCGGCGGCTGGTCTCGGTCCAGCCCTCCACCGCCAGCAGGCCGCCTTTGGCGTCCAGGCCGAAGGCGATTTTACCGGGAAACTCGGCGCAGGCCCGGGCCGCCAGGTCCGGGTCCTTCAGGACCACGGTGCCCAGGATGAGGCGGTCCAGCCCCAGGTCGAGGTAGGCCCGGATGGTGTCCAGGCTGCGGAGGCCGCCGCCCAATTCCATGGGGATATCCAGGGCCTGGCGCAGCTTCCGGATGGCCTCTAGGTTTTGGGGGCTGCCGGAGAAGGCGCCGTCCAGGTCCACCACGTGGAGCCATTGGGCCCCGGCCGCCTGCCAGCGGAGGCCGGTGGCCACCGGGTCGTCGGAGAAGACCGTCATCTCCTCGGCCCGCCCCTGGCGCAGACGCACGCATTTGCCGCCGCGCAGGTCGATTGCCGGAATAATCAGCATAATTTGGTAGTTTAACCCAAACTCCCTCGGACTGCCATCGATAGGCCGGATAATTCAACCGAAAAGAAATTGTCTTTTAAGTCCCGGGGGTGAGCGTTAGAATATGGGCAGATCAACACCCTCGCAGGAGGTACTCCATGTCCGACCTCGCCCGTACCCTCATCGTCCTCGGCGTCCTCCTGGTGGTGGTGGGGCTGGCGCTGCTGCTGGTCCCCAAGCTTCCCGGCCTCGGGAAACTGCCGGGGGATCTCGTCATCAAGCGGGAGAATTTCACCCTTTACTTCCCCCTGGGGACCTGCATTCTGCTCAGCGTCATTCTGAGCCTGATCTTCTGGCTGTTCCGGCGGTAATTAATCTCAAGTGAATACGAATAAAAAATAATTAACCGCGGATGAACGCAGATGCCTACCGATAAAAACAGGCAGTAATTGAACCGGATCACGGAGAAGGTAATCGGTTGCGTCTACAAGGTGAGCAATACCCTTGGAGCGGGCTTCCTGGAAAAGGTTTATGAAAATGCCTTGGCTTTAGAACTGCAAAGAGCAGGGCTTAAGGTGGCCCAACAGCACAGCATTCAGGTTAAATACGCCGGGGTGGTGGTTGGAGATTATGTGGCAGACTTGCTAATCGAAGAAAAAGTATTAATAGAATTGAAGGCGACCAAAACCTTGGACGAAATACACGCAGCGCAATGCCTGAATTACTTGAAAGCCACAGGACATGCCATTTGTCTCCTGGTTAATTTCGGGAAACCCAAAGCAGAAATCAGGCGCATTGTCCACGATTTTTAATCCGTGTTCATCTGCGTCCATCTGCGGTTGCATATTTTCCCCGGGTAAGTATACTGGGGGGCATCCCCTGGTCCCCGGATAGAGAGGCGAAGGGCGGCAAACACCCTCTCTCTTGGCCGCGGCCCTGGAGTAAAGATATGCCGGAATTACGCAAAGATCCCATCATCGGTCGTTGGGTGATCATTTCCACCGAACGCGGCAAGCGGCCCCATGACTTTGTGGTCGAGGCGGAGGTGGTCAAGGGCGGCTTCTGTCCCTTCGATCCGGGCAACGAACACACCACGCCCCCGGAGGTCCTGGCCTACCGGGACCCGGGCACCGAGCCCAATACCCCCGGCTGGCAACTCAGGGTGGTGAACAACAAGTTCCCGGCCCTGGCCAAAGAGGGGGAGTTGGACCGCCGGGGTGAGGGGATGTTCGACCAGATGAACGGCATCGGCGCCCACGAAGTCATCATCGAAAGCCCCGACCATCACGCCACCCTGGCCGATATTCCCCTGGACGCCTTCTTCCGGGTCCTCACCGCCTATCGGGACCGCATCGTTACCTTGAGCGCCGACCCCCGGTTCAGATACGTGCTGATCTTCAAGAACCAGGGGCGGGCCGCCGGGGCCTCCCTGGAGCACAGCCACAGCCAGCTCATCGCCCTGCCGGTCGTCCCGGAACTGGTCATGGAGGAGTTGACCGGCGGCAAGTTCTATTTCAATTACAAGGAGCGCTGCGTCTTCTGCGACATGGTCCGGCAGGAACTGCAGCAGCGGGTCCGGGTGATCCTGGAAAACGCTGAGTTCGTGGCCATCTCGCCCTTTGCTCCCCGGTCGCCGTTTGAAATCTGGATTTTGCCCAAGATGCATCAGTCTTCTTACATAGATTTGCAGGACGGCTCCTACCGCCTGCTGGCGGAGCTCTTTTCCGAGACCCTGAAGCGCCTGGAAAAGGCCCTGGGCAAGGTGCCCTATAACTTTATGCTGCACACCGCACCCATCGCCGAGCCGGAGTTGAATTATTATCACTGGCATTTCGAGATCGTGCCCAAGCTGACCTTGATCGCTGGTTTCGAGTGGGGCTCGGGCTTTTACATCAATCCCACTCCCCCGGAAGATGCTGCCCAGTACCTCCGGGAGGTACAGCTGTAACCAAAAGAGGGATAAGAGATGCGTATCCTGATGGTTACCCCGGAAGCCAATCCCTTCGCCCGCAGCGGCGGTTTGGCGGAAGTGATTTATGCCCTGGCCTGGACCCTGGCAAAACAGGGGCACGAGGTGCAGGTGGTGCTCCCTCTCTACCGCCAGGTGCGGGAATCCGGACACCTCTTGAGCTCAACGGGTTTAACCCTGACCATCCCGTTGTCCTTGAAGAGTCTGCCGGCGGAGATCTATACCTCGGAGCCTGAGCCTAATCTGAAGTTCTACTTCATCGCTCAGGACGCCCTCTTTAATCGGGATGGCCTCTACGGCACTGCTTACGGCGATTTCGAAGATAATGCCGAGCGCTTCATCTTCTTCAGCCGGGCGGCAGTGGAGATGATGGAGGCCCTGAAGCTGGACTGCGACATCTGTCATTGCCACGAATGGCAGACCGGCCTGGTGCCCGTCTACCTGCGCACCCTGTACGCCGACCGGCCGCGGCTGCAGCGCCCGGCCACGATCTACACGGTGCACAATGTGGGCTACCAGGGAATCTTCTCCTCCTTCGACCTGCCCCTCACCGGCCTGGGCTGGGAGCTGCTCTCCCCCAAGGCCTTGGAATTCTACGGCCAGATCAACTTCATGAAAGGCGGCCTGGTGTTCGCCGACCTGCTCAACACGGTGAGCACCAAATATCGGGCAGAGATCCTGACGCCGGAATTCGGCTTCGGTCTGGAGGGACTTTTCCAGGAAAGGTCTAAGGAACTTTACGGCATCCTGGAAGGCGTGGACTATGCGCGCTGGGACCCCGGCCTGGACGCCTTTTTGCCGGCTGCTTACGACCGGGAACACCTGGAGGGTAAGCTGGCCTGCAAAGCGGCCCTGGAAAAACGCTTCGGTCTGAACCTGCCGCCGGACAAGCCCCTCCTGGGGATGACCACCCGCTTCTTTGAGCGCAAGGGTATCGACCTGGTGGAGAATATCCTGGATGACTTGATGCATCTGGACCTGGGCTTTGTCATTCAGGGGACCGGGGAAGAACGCCACCATTACCTCTTGCAGGAGATTGCCTCCCGATATCCGGAAAAGATGGGCCTGGTCATCGGTTACAGTGACCAACTGGCGCACCAGGTCATTGCCGGGACGGACATCTTTCTCATGCCTTCCCGTTATGAGCCTTGCGGGCTCGACCAGCTCTACTGCCTGCGCTACGGCACCATCCCGGTGGTGCGGGCCACCGGCGGTCTGGATGAAACCATCCAGGAATACGACCCCGCCACCGGGGCCGGCACCGGCTTCAAGTTCACCGGCTACACCCCGGCGGAACTCATGGGCGCGGTGCGGCGGGCTCTGGCCCTGTATCCGGACCGCCCGGCCTGGCAGGCCCTGATGCGGCAGAACATGGCCCTGGACTATTCCTGGAGCAACACCGCCGGCCCCAAATATGTGGAGTTGTACCGCCTCGCCGTGGAAAAACGGCAGCGTTTATTGGGAGGGTAGATTTACATGATTTCCGAGCGCGCCGCCTTCTTGACCCAGATGGTGGAGGTCTTCACTTCCACCGTCAGCTTTGGGGAGCGGGCCAACAATATGGTTCACCTTCTGGGCCGGCACCTGAAGGTGGATTTGGCGCTCTATTTCGGTCTGGATAAGGCCAAGGAGGTCCTGGTCCTGACGATCAGCAGCCAGGGTCCCGTGGCGCCTCATCTGCGCCTGGAATTTCCCCTGGGCCGCGGCCTGACGGGCGAGGTGGGCGCCACCCGCAAGTTCCAGGTAGCGCATCGCCAGCAACCGGGGGTCCAGGAAGCCAACGCCGAGTTGGAAAAGCTCAACCCCGCCTATCAAACCCTGGCCGCCTTCCCGGTGGCCGATGACAATTTTCTCTACGGCGTGCTGCTCTTGATGGATCGGACCGACCGGAGCATCGCTCCCGCCGAGCGCCAAAACATCCAGCTCGCCTGTCTGATGCTGGCGAGCACCCTGCGCCAGGCCATCGTCCAGGAGGAGGCCAAGAAGCGCATCGCCGAACTCTCGGTGCTCTTCGAGGTGGGCAAGGCCCTCAGTTCCACGGTGGAGCTGGACGAACTGCTGGAGCGCATCGTCAGCACCACCGCCAAGGTGATCACCGCCCGGGGTGCGGCCCTGAATATTACCGACGCCGCCACCGGGGAATTACGGGTCTCGTCCCGTTACGGCCAGATTCCGCCGGAATGCCCGACCTTGATGAAGATGCCCGTGCTGGACGCCGTCGGCAGTGAGCCTACCCATGTCGAGGTCCAATCGCCGGACCCCGAAGGCCGGATGCATTACTGCCTGACGGTGCCCCTCACCTTCAAGGGGCCGCTCAAGGGCAACCTTGGGGTCTTTGACAAGTTCAGCCCCAGCGGCGAGTTCGCGCCCTTCGATCCGGAAAACCGTCAATTGCTCTACACCATGGCCGGGGTGGTGGTCAATGCCATCGAGAATGCCCTCACCTACCAGCAGGTGGAGGATCTGGCGGAGAAGAACGAACGCATGGTGCGGAACCTCACCACCCTGCAAGAGATCGGCCAGGCCCTGCTCACCACGGTCCAGCAGGGCCGGCTGCTGGAGATCATCCTCCAGGGCCTCACTCTGGAGCACGGTTTAGGTTTTGAACGCGCCGTGATCTTCATGGTGGACGAAACGACCCAGACCCTGAAGGGGGCCAAAGGGGCGCGCCGCACCGACGGGACGGTGATGAGTGACCAGGCCCTGGCTGCCGCCGCCGCCGGCGCCCCTGCCGGTGGCCGATTGGGAAGTCCCTCTGCGAGCCGACCAGGGGCCCCTGGCCCTGGCGGTGCTGCGCAAGCAACCCTACCATTACCGCTCCACCAATAACGCTCCCGGCCTGCCTGCCTCTTTGCAGACCAAATACACTGCCGGGGAGTTTTACGTGGTTCCCCTGGTGGTGAAAGATCGGGCCACCGGCGTGATCCTGGTGGACAACCAGGATTCCGGGCGCCCCCTGGAGAAGGAAGCCCTGGACGTGCTCCAGATGTTTGCCACCCAGGCGGCCCTGGTCCTGGAGAACGCCCAACTCTACTCCACCATCGAAGCCAATAACCGGGAATTGCTCCTCATCCGGGAGCGCATGCTCGAGTCGGATCGCCTGGCGGCCTTGAGCAGCCTGGCTTCCGGCATGGCCCACGAGATCCGCAATCCCCTGGTGTCCATCGGCGGTTTCGCCCGGCGCATCGCCAAGCTGGTGGAGGTCAGCTCCCCCCTGCGGGGCTACGTCGAGGTCATCCAGGAGGAGGTGTCCCGCCTGGAGAAGCTCCTGCGGGAGATCCTGGATTTCACCGGGGAGAACCTCTCCTACTACGGGGACCACGAAATGGCCAAGCTGATTGACGACACCCTCGTGCTGGTGCAGCGCGACCTGGATGCCGCCAAGATCAAGGTGGTCAAGGAGTTCGCCCAGATGCCCCGGCTCCACTGCGATGACCGGCAGATGAAGCAGGTCTTCTATAACCTCTTCACGAACGCCGTCCAGGCCATGCCCCATGGCGGCGAACTGCTCATCCGCACCTATCCGGTGGAAAGGCCGGACGGCCTCTATGAGGCAGTGGCCATCAGTGACACCGGCGGCGGCATCCCCATGGAAGTGCTCCATAATATCTTCAATCCGTTTTTCTCAACCAAAGACTATGGCACTGGGCTGGGACTGGCCATCGCCCAGCGCATCATTTCCCGCCATTACGGCCAGATCGAGGTCAATAACGAAATGGGCAAGGGTGTGACCTTTATCGTCACCCTACCGGTGGCCAAATATTGTCTGGTGAAGGAAGTCGGGCACGAGGCGGTGCCTGCCAGCGCCTTGAAGGCCCCTAAAGGAGGACGGCGATGAAAAAGATCCTGGTGGCAGACGACGAAATGAGTATTCGCCTCCTTTATAGCGAGGAACTCAAAGAGGAAGGCTACGAGGTCTACCTGGCCGCCAACGGCCGGGAGGCCCTGGAAGTAGTGGAGAAAATCCCTCTGGACCTGGTCATTCTGGACATCAAGATGCCGGAGATGGACGGCATCGAGGCCCTCCGGCAAATCAAGGAGAGGCGGCCCGACCTGCCGGTGGTGCTCAGCACCGCTTACGGGGAATACCGCCAGGATTTCGCCACCTGGGCCTCGGATGAATACCTGGTAAAATCCTCGGATTTGGAGGATCTCAAGGCGATAGTGAAGCGCTATCTGAAAGAGTAAAGCAAAGAGAGGCGAATGTGAATAAGTTCAAAATGATCCTGCTGCTGATCGTGCTTGTGGTCCTGGCTGACTTCGCCTGGGAGAATAAAGTCCTACAGCCTCAGGAGCTCAAACTCTTTACCTTCACCCTGGGGCAGATACCCTCTTTTCTGCTCGCCTATATTTGCCTGACCTTGGGGCTGATCGTCGGTTGGCTCGGCCATGCGCTCCGGATCAGGAAGAAGAAACGGCTATCCGCGGCAGCAGTCCTAGCCCAGGAAAAGCAGGCCCAGGCCCAGCAGAGCCAGGAAGCCTCCCAACTAGGACGGCGGCCAGCAGGATTTGCAGAAATAACCAGACCGCCAGGGCCCCCAGGGCCCGTCCGGCGGACATCCCCAAGGCCCCCCGCAGCCCCTGATGCAAGATGAAGAGAGCCAGCGGCGCCGCCAGCAGCGACCCCAGCACCGGCACCAGGGCTAAGGCCGAAGCGGCCGTGGTGTAGCAGCAGAGTCGCCAGATCGGCGCCCAGCCCACCCGGGCCCCCAGGAGGGCCGCCGCACCCCATAAGCAGAGACCGCCCAGGGCCAGCTTGGCGAGGACCACCAGCGGGAACAACGCCATTACGGCCGCCAGGGCGCCGGCCCCGACCATCCGGGGCATCTCCGCGGCCGGCCCCAGGCCGCGGCCGGCGGAGAGCAGCAGCAGCGCCCACCAGAACAGGCCCAGAGGCCCCCGGTGGTGCCGGTGATCAACCCGAAGGCAAAAGGCTCCCCCGGGCCGCCCCGGGCCGGACGGGCAAAGAAGTGCGCCGGCCGCCACAGGACCTCGACCAGGGTTTGAAAATACCCCGGCAGTCGGGGCCGCGCCGGGTCCTCCCAGGGAACCGGCCCCAAGGCGTCGGGTTCGCTGGCCGCCGGCTCCGGCCCGCCCGGCCTCCCCGTCAGGTTCAAGGGCGTCTCCTCTCGATCTCCGCCTGGATCTCCTTGGGGTCGAAGAGGCCGAACCAGAACATCTCAGGCCCGCCGGATTTATCCTGGATAATGAGATTACCCACCCGCAGGATCGTCTGGATGAGCCCCCGGCGCAGCAGGACGTCTCCGAGGTTCACCCAGGTGATCTCCTCCTGGCGGGGCGAGGGCCAGCGCCAGACCGTCATTAACCCCCGGGGGGTGATGCGGTACTCCCGGCCCATTTTCAGATAGATCACCAGGGCGATGACCACGAGGCCCAGGACCGTGCCCACCGCCACGGAAAAATGAAACATCCCGAAAACCCGGACGTCCGGGTTGAGCCGCGGCCCCAGCAGAAAGATGGCAATGGCCACATAATAGACCAAAAAAGCCCGCCCGCAGGGTTTGATCACCACCTCGCCCGCAGCCTCCGGTTTTACTTCCGCCATGGGTTCCTCCAAAAAGGGCTTTCCAACGCAATTAGCCTTCATTCAGGCTTCTGAGTAATTCGTAAAAGGTGGCCGGGTCCAAGATCTTGATGCCTTAATAACTTTCCGGTTAGGTGGGGCGGGCGTCTCGCCCGCCATCTTGGTGCGCCATACGCATCTTACATTTTTGCGCCTTGGCTTTGCGTCTTTACGTCTTTGCGTGAGACCGATCTTTTCAGACCGGTGTGTTTAGCTGTCAAGTTAGACCAGCGCCTTCAGGTCTTCAACGCCTCACCCGGAAGTCCGCCAAATCCCCCTGGTAAGGTTGCCAGTCGAGGTCCACGTGGTCTACATAGGCATAGGGCGGCCCTTTCCGGCACCAGGCCAGCATGTTCTCCACCACCGCCTTATCGCCTTCAAAGACGGCCTCCACCCGGCCGTCCGCCAGGTTCCGCACCCAGCCGGACAGACCCCTGGCCCGGGCCTCGTCCCGGGTGGCGGCCCGGAAGAAGACCCCCTGGACCCGCCCTTCGATCAGGACGTGGACTCGCGCCTTTTCCGCCATCAATTACTCCCCTGAATGTAGCCGCAGGCTTTAGCCTGCGCCAGTCAAAACTACCGCCGTTTTAAATGTATCTTCTTAATGCTTCGATTTATAAGTTATCCCTAAAAATCCCCCTCTTTTCCCTACATTCTCTAAAGGGGGGCGGGGGGAGGATTAAATGCATAACCTCTGGATAATCCCCCTAAATCCTCCTGTAAACCAGTGGGACTTCAAGGCTCAGACTGTTAACTAATGACAACAGAAAGGAGTTCAGGTTTTATCCCCTCTCCCCCAATGGGGGAGAGGGTTAGGGTGAGGGGTAAGTAAACTCGCTTCCACTCCATAAATAACTCAAGCCCCTCTAATCAATCCCTCCAATTCCGCCTCATCCAGGATGGTCACTCCCAATTCCTTGGCCTTGGCCAACTTGCTGCCCGGGTCCGCCCCAGCCACCACGTAGTCGGTCTTGGCCGACACCGACGAACTCACCTTGCCGCCCCGGGACGTCACCATGGCCTTGGCCTCCTCCCGGGAGAGGTTCGGCAGCCCCCCGGTGAAGACGAAGGTCTTGCCCGCCAGAGGGCCGGCAGCCCGCGGCTCCGGCGGCTGTTCCTGCACCCCGGCCTCCCAGAGCCGCCGCAGTAGTTCCCGGTTCCGGGGGTGGTCGAAAAATTCCCGGAGGCTGGCAGCCACCTGCTCGCCCACCCCCTCCACCTGGAGCAAATCTTCTTTGGAGGCGGCCATCAAGGCCTCCAGGGTCTGGAAGTGCTGGGCCAGGACCTGGGCGGTGGCCTCCCCCACGTAGCGAATCCCCAGGGCGTTGATCAGCCGCCAAAAAGGGGGATGTTTGCTGCCCTGGATGGCGCCCACGATATTTTGGGCCGACTTTTCGGCGAAGCGCTCCAGGGGAACCAGGTCCCCTGCCGTCAAGTTGTACAAATCGCTGACGTCTTTGACCAGACCGGCGTTCACCAGTTGCAGGATGATCTTCTCCCCCAGGCCGTCGATGTCCATGGCGGTCTTCCCGGCAAAGTGCATGATGGACCGGGTCTGGGACCCGAAGCAGTCGGGATTGGGGCAGCGGGTCACCTTCTCGCCTTCAGGCCGCACCAATTCGGTGCCGCACGCCGGGCAGGTCTTGGGCATTTGAAAGGGCCTGGCGTCCGGCGGGCGCGCTTCGAGGATAACCTTCACCACTTCCGGGATCACGTCTCCAGCCCGTTGGATCAGCACGGTATCCCCCACCCGCACGTCCTTGCGGGCCACTTCGTCTTCGTTGTGCAGGGTGGCCCGGCTGACCGTGACCCCGCCCACCTCCACCGGCTCCATCACCGCCATGGGCGTGACCGCGCCGGTGCGCCCGACATTGACCACGATGTCCAGCACCCGGGTGGTTTCCTGGCTGGCGGCGAACTTGTAGGCCAGGGCCCAGCGGGGGCTCCGGGCCTTGGCGCCCAGGCGCTCCTGCAGGGCCAGGGAGTCCACCTTGAGCACCATGCCGTCGATCTCATAGGGCAGGCCGTGGCGCTGATGTTCCAGGCTTATGGTGGCAGGCGATGGCCGCCTCGATGCCGATACCGCGCTCGATCAGGGGATTGACCCGAAAGCCCCATTTGATCAGGGTTTGCAGCACCTCCCAATGGGTCGCAAAGCGGCGGCCCCGCACCTCGCCGATGCCGTAGCAGTAAATCTTCAGGGGCCGGGCCGCGGTGATGCCGGGGTCCAACTGGCGCAGCGACCCGGCCGCGGCGTTCCGGGGGTTGGCGAAGGCCGGCTCGCCCTGGGCCAGGCGCTGTTCATTGAGCTTTTTAAAGTCCTCCAGGTCCATGTAGACTTCGCCCCGGACCTCCAGCAGTTCCGGGGCCGGCGCCTCCCGGGTCAGCACCTGCAAGGGGATGGTGTGGATGGTCTTGAGGTTTTGGGTGACATTTTCGCCCCGGATGCCGTCGCCCCGGGTGGAGCCCACCGTGAAGCGGCCGCGCTCATAGACCAGCTCGATGGCGGTGCCGTCCATCTTGGGCTCCATGACGTAGTGGAAGTCCTCGTCGGTGCGCAGAAACCGTTTCAGGCGCTCGTCGAACTCCCGGGCCTCGTCCTCGCTGAAGGCGTTTTCCAGGGAGATCATGGGCTGCCGGTGGCGCACGCTTTCGAACTTCTCCAGGGGCGCGGCCCCGACCCGCTGGGTGGGGGAATCCGGGGTCAGCAGCTCCGGATATTGCTCCTCCAGCCGGGTGAGCTCCTGCAAAAGGCGGTCGAATTCCGCGTCGGAGACCACCGGGTCATCCAGGACGTAGTAACGGTAATTATGATAATTGAGCCGCTCCCGGAGTTCCTGCACCCGAGCCGGCACTTCCTGGGGGATGTCGATCTGGGCCATGGCCGTTCCTCAAAGCACGGTGGGGCGGGCCTCCCGCCCGCCAACTCTCCGGACCGCCGAGGATGGCCGCCCCACCGCTCATTACCCCGGCAACGTCTCTTTGCTGGACATGATAGGGAGTTTTAGGATGATTGGCAAGGCGGAAAAAGGCAGAGGATTACCGGAAAACAGGACAGTCTATGTCAATCATTTGACATATTCAGGGCCGGAAAAATTCCCCGCGGCGGGATTTTTGTGACGCCCGGTCTGGGCCGGCCAGCCTGGGCCGGCAAATTTATCCAAACCAAAGGCGGTCAGGCGGGCCCGCGACCGGCCAACGCCCCTATAGTTCCGGATGAGCCGCAGGCGCCTGCCAGATCGCCTCGGCCCCGGAGGCCTCCCGGAGCATGCGGCGAATCTCGCCGACGATTTCCAGCACCCTTTCCAACTGCTCGCTGATCCGCTGCACGTCAGGCAGCCTGGGATCGTCTGCCGCGGTTTCGAGCAGTAGCAGGTCGACCAGGCCGGTGAGCGCCGCCAGAGGCTGGGCCAGGTCGTGCAAAGATTGCCGGGTGTTCAGGACCAGATCAAGCGGTGCCGGCTTAGCCATGGTAATTATCTCCCTGGCGTTATTTTTAAGCAAAAAGCAGGCCAACCCGGGGATATCCGGACAAAAAGGGGGGAAAATAGCTGTGGCCCCAGGGACCGGCGGCCTCACGGCAGGCAAAGAAGCTTAATCCCGGGGCACTGCCAGCATGCGCTCCACGGCCTTCAAGGCCCTGAGGCGGGTCTCTTCCGGCACCGTGATTATGTGCCGGTTCTCTTTGAGGGCGCTCAAAACGTCGGCCATGGTCATGCGCTTCATGGGCCGGCAGATGAGGCGGCGGCACGGCGAGTGGAAGAGCTTGCCGGGGTTTTCCTTCTTCATGCGGTGCAGGATGCCCTGTTCGGTGCCGATGGTGAACTCCCGGGCCCCGGCTTCATGGACGTATTGCAGCATACCGCTGGTGCTGCAGATGGCGTCGGCCAGGTCCAGGACTTCAGGGTTGCATTCCGGGTGGGCGATAAAGACCGCCCCAGGATGGATCTCCCGACACTTCAGCACCTCCGCGGCGGTGAGGCCGTCATGGACGTTGCACCAGCCTTCCCAGGTGATGATTTCCACGCCCTTGGGGGTGTGCCGGGCCACGTAAAGGGCCAGATTCTGATCCGGCACCATCAGGACGCGGCTGGCCGTCAAAGAATTGACGACCCGGACGGCATTGGCGGAGGTGCAGCAGATGTCGCTTTCGGCCTTGACCGCGGCGGTGGAATTGACATAGGTGACCACCGGCACCCCGGGCAGTTCCTCTTTCCGCTCCTTGAGTTTTTCCACCTTGACTGACTCGGCCAGGCAGCAGCCCAGGTCCGTCCGGGGCAGGAGCACGGTCTTCTCCGGGCACAGGATGGCGGCGGTTTCCGCCATGAAATGGACGCCGCAGAAGACGATGACCTCGGCCTCGGTCTTGGCCGCGGCCATGGACAACTCCAGGGAGTCGCCCACCAGGTCGGCCACATCCTGGATGGGGCCGGGTTGGTAGTTGTGGGCCAACATAATGGCCCGGCGGCGTTTCAGCCACTGCCTCACTTCTTGCTGCTGCGCATCAAATTCCATGGTTATTCCACAAGTATATACTTAAATGAAAGTCTTGGCGGCACCGGCGTCTCGCCTGTGCGACGCAGGTTTTTTGTTAGGGCCTGCGGCTACAAAACCGAATCTTCGACGCCCCTTATGACCCCGGCGTCTCCCGCACCACCTGGACCCCCGGGGGCGGCTTGAAGCTGAAGAAATCGGGGGCCAGCTTCACGTCCAGCTTGATCTGGGAAAAGGTAAAGCGGGTCTCTTCGCCCAGGGCATTGGCAAACTCCAGTTTGTCCACCAGATAGGTCTTGGGGTTGATGGTCAGGGTGAGGCGTTTCAGCTCGGCCTGCTCACGCTTGGGGAAGAGATCGATGACCAGGCTGTCGCCCTCTTTGGGTGGGCGGTTCCAGGAGACGTTGAAATCCTTCTGGAACTGGCCGATGCCCGAAAAGAAGCGCATCACCAGGTCGGAGCGCAACACCTGTTCGACCTTGTAGACCATGACCACATTGTCCTGGGGCAGGTACATCCAGACCAGGCGGCCGTCGGTCACCACTTCCTTTTTCTGCGCCGCCGGAATCTCGTACTGCCAGCGCATCCGGCTGGGTTTCGAGAAATACATCCAGCCCGCGGCGCTGTCGGTCTGCTGCATGGCCTTGAGCCGGGACTCCTGCTGGAAGCGGGCCTGGAAGGCCCCGGTCTTGTCGTATTGGGCCTGAACCTTGGCCATCACCTCTTCCGGGCCGCCGGCCCCGAAGGCCGCCCAGGGAGCCAGCCCCAAAATCAAGGCCAGCAGGAACAGTAAATATTTAGGTTTCATTGCCACACCTTGCACCGGGAATTGTCTGGGTTAAACTATATAAATTTATCAGAAGGAATGATCGGCGTCAATTTTTCACCACAGAGACACAAAAGTGCACAGAGGTTCACAGAGAATATTTATTACGACCTGGCGAAGCCAAAAAATGTTATCTCTGTGCCTCTCTTTGTTCTCTGTGCCTCTGTGGTAAATCATTAAAAATGACTTTAATCGCAGATTACGATTACCACCTGCCGCCGGAACTGGTGGCCCAGGAACCCCTGGCCCGGCGGGACGCCTCGCGTCTCTTGGTGCTGCCGCGGGCCACGGGAGAGATCGTCCACGCTCAGTTCCGGGACCTGGCTGAATGGCTGGACCCGGATGATTTGCTGGTGGTTAACGACACCCGGGTCTTTCCGGCCCGGCTACATGGGGTCAAAGCGAGCGGCGGCCGGGTGGAGCTGCTTTTGCATCATTTGCCCCAGCCGACCGGCCACGGCCCCGGATTTCAGGCCCGCACCACCCACCGGGGCCGGCTGCGGCCGGGCCAAACCCTTCATTTCGGCCCCGGCCTCCAGGCGGAAGTCGTCTCCCTCCCCGAACCGGGGGTAGCGGAGGTGCGCTTCGAGGCGGCGGGAGAGGTCTTACCCAAGGTGCTGGAGCAGGGGGAAGTGCCGCTGCCGCCCTACATCCATCGCCCCGCCGGCGAGGCCGACCGGGATAACTACCAAACCGTGTTCGCTGAGCAGACCGGCGCCGTGGCCTGCCCCACCGCGGGCCTGCATTTCACCAATGAGGTGCTGCGGAAACTGGCCGACAAGGGGATAGAGACGGTCTCCCTCACCCTGCACGTGGGACCCGGCACCTTCCTGCCGGTGCGTCACCCCCACTATACCCGGCACCGGATGCTGCCGGAATATTTTGAGCTTTCCGAGGCCGCGGCGGACCGGCTCAACTCGGCCAAGGCCCGGGGGCAAAGAATTGTCGCGGTGGGCAGCACCAGCACCCGGGTCCTGGAGCACTGCGCCTCACCCCGGGGCTTCGCGGCCCAAAAGGGCTGGTGCGACCTCTTCATTTATCCGGGCTATCAATTCCAGGCGGTGGACCGGCTGCTCACCAACTTCCACCTGCCCAAATCGACCCTGCTCCTGCTGGTGAGCGCCTTCGCCGGCCGGGACCTGATCCTGCGGGCCTATGCCGAGGCGGTCCAGGAGCACTACCGGTTTTTTAGTTACGGGGATTGCATGTTGATTCTATAGTAATGAACATCTTAAAGTAGCACAGGCTTTCCAGCCTGTGCGGGATTTTCGACATAGCCTGAAAAGGCTGTGCCATCAAAACGAAATTACAGGTTTTCTGCTCTGAACATGGTTCGCGCCCTAAAACGATAGCCCATCAATCTGGAGCGGTTTAACTCCCTCCCCCTTGAGGGGGGAGGGCTGGGGAGGGGGTGGCGTCATCTGTGAATCTGGGGACAGGCGATCGCCACCCTCCCCCTAACCCCCGCCCCTCAAGGGAAGGGGAACTTAAAGCTCCTGATTGCCAAGATCTCCATGGCTTTTGGCTGTCCTCAGGGAACATGAATGACTGGTTCCCAAGCTCCCGCTTGGGAACCCGCTGAAAGTCCCCCTTTGAAAAAGGGGGATTTAGGGGGATTTGCTTTTAGGCTTCTACTTATGTTTAGATTCTCCTTAAAAAAATCCTCCGGCCCGGCTGGACCCCGCCTGGGAGAAATCACCACCGCCCGCGGCCTCATCGAAACTCCCATCTTCATGCCGGTGGGCACCTATGGCACGGTGAAGACCCTCACCCCCGAGGAACTGCAAGCCCTGGGGGCCGGGATCATCCTGAGCAACATGTACCACCTTTACCTGAGGCCGGGGGTCGAGACCATCGCCCAACTGGGGGGCCTGCACCGCTTCATGCACTGGGACGGCCCCATCCTCACCGACTCCGGCGGCTTCCAGATCTTCAGCCTGGCCTCTTTCCGGAAGGTCAGCGACGAGGGCGTCACCTTCCGCTCGCATCTCGACGGCTCCAGCCATTTCCTGGACCCGGAGAAGGTCGTGGCCCTCCAGGAAGCCCTGGGGGTGGACATCATGATCTGCCTGGACGAATGCCCCGGCTATCCCGCCCCCGAGGCCGAGGTGCGCCGGGCCGCGGCCCGCACCCTGGCCTGGGCCGAACGCTCCCGGCGGCGCGGACCCGGACGGAGGCGGCCCTGTTCCCCGTGGTCCAGGGCGGTATGCTGCCGGAGT